>JAYRWE010000074.1:0-76386 GCA_041918175.1 bacterium | reverse complement strand
TGTCTAAGAGCGTGCGTTTTTCGAGGCGAGAAGCTTTGCGATAACGCACGATCATCGTTTGCAAAAAATCTCGTTTGGAATGCTGGCTCATAACTTATGTCCTCCGGTTTGGGGTAACATAAATTATGAGGCAACGACACAGTGCTCAAAATGCTTGGGTAACATTTATTTTGAGGCAATGCGGTTCGTTCTCGGCGCGGACTTTTTCCTTGCCTTTGGTGGCGTTAGTTGCTACCATCTGCCCGCATTTTTTTAATACGCTCGCCTTCAAGTCAAGTGCAGAAAGGATTTCATTTGACCCGCGTCTTTGCCTACCTCAATCAAAAGCAATTGCCCCAAATCGGTGTAGAGTGGAGCGACAAACCGAACGGTCGTCCGTCGCGCTATAATTTCACGCGCGCGTGGGAAGTTTTCAAACAATTGAAGCTGGATAACAAGGCGCCGGATTTGCATTTTTTGCAAGTCATGGTGGAGCTTGATCTCTTTCATGCGGAATCGTTTGATGAAGTTTTCAACGCGATTGCCGAAGTGCGCCCACTGAAGGATTTGATGCTCACGCAGGAGGTGAAGCTGCAATTGCCGATCGCGCGGCCGCAGAAGATTTTGTGCATCGGGCGCAATTATCGCGGTCATGCGGATGAGTTGAAGAATCCGCTGCCGAAAGAGCCGATCTTTTTTGGCAAGTCGCCCTCGACGTTGATTGCGCACGAGGAGCCGGTGCGTTTGCCGCGCGAGTTTGGCCGCATCGATCACGAAGCGGAGTTGGCGCTGGTGATCGGCAAAACCGGCACGAACATTCCCGCAAAGGATGCGCTCGATTATGTTGCGGGCTACACAATACTCAACGACGTGACTGCGCGCGAATTGCAGAAGAAAGACACTTCCACAGGCTTGCCGTGGTTTCGCGCGAAAAACTTCGACACGTTTTGCCCGCTTGGACCGTATCTCATTCCGCGCGGCTGCGTGACTGATCCGCAAAAGTTGGAAGTGACGCTCACACTCAACGGCGCGGTGCGTCAAAAAGGTTCGACCGCGGATATGGCGTTTCCGGTGACGGAGTTGATCAGTTATCTCTCGCGCTTTTGCACGCTGCAGCCGGGCGATATCATTGCGACGGGCACGCCCGAGGGCGTCGGGCCTTTGCAGCCGGGCGATCACATGGTGACAAGCATTTCCGGTTTCGGCGAATTGCATAATCCCATCGTTTAAGAATTTTCCTCCGCGCGCGTGTCTTTCATAATAACGCATATCGTTTGTAGTGACGCCTTCAGGCGATCGCAGCCAATTGGCGGAAAATGCCTAAAGGCATTACTACGAACATACTTTCCGGATGAATCACTTTAACAAGGAGGTTGTACAATGCAGATGAAAAAGCAAATGCTGCTGATGGCGAGTTTGATTTTGTTTCTCGCTGCGCAGGCGTTGGCGCAGGTTTCTTTGAAGAACAAGCCGAAGGTGATTCCCGGCGAGTTGGTGATTAAATTCAAAAGCGGCGTCGTGGTCGCGAACATGTTTGGCAGCCTGGGCGACGCGGGCGTCGTGAATGTCACGGCGACACCCAACTTGTCCTGCGTGAAAGGCACGGTTGCGCCGGGCCGCGACTTTGATCAAGTGGTGGCGCAATGCCGTGCGCAGGCGAACGTTGAATACGTCGAGCCGAATTATCGTTTGTATGCGATTGCCGCGCCGCCGGTGTTTCCCAACGATCCCGACTTCAACCAACTCTATGGCATGAATCAAAGCAACGACAACGACATTGATGCGCCCGAAGCGTGGGAACTCACGACGGGCAATGCCAATATCATCGTCGGCGTGATCGACACGGGCATCGATTATGATCATGAAGATTTGAAGGCGAACATCTGGCTCAATCCCGGCGAGAGCGGCGGCGGCAAAGAGAATAACAATCTCGACGACGACGGCAACGGTTATAAAGACGATTATCGCGGCTGGAATTTTATCTACAAGAGCAATGATCCGTATGATGACAACGATCACGGCACGCATTGCGCGGGCACGGTGGGCGCGGTGGGCAACAACGGCAAAGGCGTGGTAGGCGTGAATTGGAGCGTGAAGCTCATGGCGCTGAAGTTTTTGGGCAGCGACGGTTCGGGCGGCACCGCGGAAGCAGCAGAGGCCATTGTCTATGCCACTGATAACGGCGCGAAAGTTTTAAGCAACAGTTGGGGCGGCGGCGGAGAGTCGCAAGTATTGAAGGATGCGATTCAATATGCGCACGATCGCGGCGTGTTGTTCATCGCAGCCGCGGGCAATGACAGCAAGAACACGGATACTTCCGCGAATTATCCTTCGAACTATGAAGTGCCCAACGTCGTGTCCGTGGCGAGCAACGACAACGGCGATAATGTTTCGAGCTTTTCGAATTATGGCCGCCGCACGGTTGATCTTTCCGCGCCCGGCTCGAACATTTATAGCACGCGGCCGTTGAGTCGCTATCAACGTTTGAGCGGCACGAGCATGGCGACGCCGCATGTGGCTGGCGCGGCCGCGCTCGTGATGTCGCGTTTTCCGAGCGCGACTTCCGATCAAGTCATTGTGCGCTTGCTCGGCGGCGTGGATCGCAAATCGCAATTCATTGGCAAAATGGTTTCCGGCGGCAGATTGAACGTGCGCAATGCGATGTCCACGAATCCGCTTATCGCGCTCACCACGGATTGGAGCAACACCACCAACACGACCGGGCCCTATGCGGTGAGCACGAAGGCCGTGGATGATCAAAGCATTGCGAGCGTGCGTTTGATTTATACACTCAACGGCGCGAGCAGCGATACGTTGAACATGGCTGCGGGCGCGGCAAATACTTATGCCGCGAATATTCCGGGCCAGGCGTTGAACACGACGATCAATTACATGGTACTGGCTGCGGACAATCAAGGCAATCGCACGCTGGGTCCGACGTATAGTTTTAAAATTTCAAACGAGCCAGATCCAGGCGACGGCGATGGTTGCTGCGGCCAAGCTGCAATGGCGTTTGACGGCATGCAAGGCCCGGCCAAATACGCAGTCGAGTTGCCTTTGAATATCGCGTTCTTTTTGATTCCGGTGGCGTTGTTACGGAGGCGAAGGAAGAAGTAAGCTCCTCGCCATTTTTTTCGAAGAAAAAAAACGCCCGTGCAGCGCAAAGTTGCACGGGCGTTTTTTTTTTTCGGCATTCTCTGCGTCCGGCATGCAGCGCGCGTATATTACAGCGCATTGCAAACGAAACTTGCAAGGATAGGAAGCCCGATATGCAAGTAGAGCATAACACCGTAACAGGATTTTTCGCGTGCTGCCATTCAATAGAACTTCGGAGTGCATCGCCACGATCGGCGGCACCTTCGATACGTTACACGCCGGTCACAAAGAATACATCCGCATCGCGTTCGATTTCGCGGAGCACGTGCGCATCTACGTCAGCGCCGACGAATTCGCGCACGGCTATAAAAAATACGCAGTGCGGCCTTATGAAGCGCGCGTGGAAAGGCTCACGGAATATTTGCAGCAGAATTATGAAGCGCGGCGCTATCAAATCCGCCGGCTGCGCTGCTTGGAAGACCTGCGCGAAGATTTTCTCGACACTCCCGGCCTGCGCGAATTGTTGCGCTTGGCCATCATCACCCCGGAATACTACGACTTCTTTCAAGAGTTGAATCACCAACGCGAAGCGCGCGGCATCAAAAGCTTTCTCACGCTCGTCAAGCGCCGCACGCTCACCCGCGACCGTCGCGATCTTTCCTCCTTCGAAGTGCGCAAGCGTTTGCCCGCCAGCGGTAAACACGCTCTGCGCCAGGATCTTCTCCGCCGGCAAATCGCCTTGCCGCTCGCCTGAGTTTTTTCTCTTTAAAAATAAAAAAAGCCGGCGTTGCGTAAACGCCGGCTTGCAATATTTGTAAAGCACTCTATGCGTTCGTAGTAACGCCTTCAGGCGTTCGAGGCTAATTCGCAATATATGCTTAAAGGCATCACCACAAACGCTCTCACTCAAAACCGCATCGTGGTTTGCGTGGGCGATTCCGGTTTGGGCAGTTCTTTGCGCGGTAGCTTCTCTTCGCGCATAGCGGCATTGTAAACGAACGCGGCCATGATCACGGAAGCCTGCATCAAATCGCTCTTCGAAAGTTGATCGTACACGTCGAAGTTTGAATGATGCGTGCGGCTACGATATTCCACGGCATCTTGGATGAATTGAAAGCCGGGCAGCCCGACGGCGTCGAACGCGAGATGGTCCGTGCCGCCGGTGTTGCGCGTCGTCAGCGTGGTCGCGCCGAGATCATGAAACGGCTTGAGCCATTCTTCGAAGATCGGGCGCACGGCGTGGTTCTCTTGCAAATACACGCCGCGAAATTTGCCCGTGCCGTTATCCATGTTGAAATAAGCCGCGAAACGATCATGCTCCGGCTTGAGCGCCATGCTCTTGCGATCCGCAAAATGTTTTTCCACATACCCACGCGAGCCGAGCAAGCCCTGCTCTTCGCCGCTCCAAAGCGCAACGCGGATGGTGCGCCGCGGTTGTACGTTGAGCGCTTTGAGAATGCGCACAGCTTCCATCGCGACAGTGCAACCCGCAGCGTTATCCGTCGCGCCCGTGCCGCCATGCCATGAATCCAAATGCCCGCCGAGCATCACGATCTCATCTTTCAACTTCTTGTCCGTGCCCGCAATCTCCGCGACGACATTATAACCCAACGAGTCTTGTTCGAAAAATTTATTCTTGACGTTGATCGCGACTTTGATCGGAATACCTTTTTCCGTCATGCGCACGAGCCGCGCATAATGCTCACCCGACATTGCGATCGCGGGTAAGGGGATCGCCGCGCCGACGTTGCGCGAGCCACCGCCTTGCACATCGAACGTGCCATAGTCATGCTCACGACTCGGTTCGAGCAACACTGCGACGCCTTCGTCTTTGAAAAATTTCTCGGCCTTTTCTGCCAGCGCACGCATGCGCCGAAATTCTTCCATGCGTCCGGCAAATTCATTGCGTGCGCCCGGGTCCGGCGCCATTGCAAGCTCCGCCAATTTCTTTTCGTCGTAGCGATCGACATCGGCCACGTCATTCAACTTCGGCTCCTCGGGCACGCGCGTGAGCACGATCGCGCCTTTGAGTTTGCCTTTGTATTTTTCGAGATCGGCCTCGGTGGTGGCTTTCACATAAACCGGCGTGCCGACGATCTCGCCGTTCGTGCTGCCGGTCCACGCTTTGGGATAGCCATACAGCGGCGCATACTTCGGCTCCACCAACTCCATCGAAAATTTTTCCACCATCCAACCGCGACCGAACGTGCCCCATGGTTCGAGCTGGGAATTGACCAAGCCCCACTCTTTGAATTTGTCGCGCGCCCATTCTTGCGCACCGCGCAAATAAGGCGAGCCGGTGAGGCGCGGGCCATGCACGTCGGTTAATTGCCATGCAATGTCCATCGCTTGCGAGTTATTAAAGCCTTCGCCGCGAATACGGCCCATCATGGCTAAATCGACCTTCTCCTGCGCTAGGCTCAATGACGCAAGCACGCCCAAAAACAACGCGAGTACGTGTTTCTTCATCCTATCTCTCCCGTGAGTGAGATGATGCAACACAAGTCCGGCAATGCCGGCGTGAATTATAATTTTTAAAATGACAGACTTTGCGTTTAAGCGCAAGCCGAATTTCACGAAGCGCAAGAATGACACAAACACGCCGTGTGATTTGATCAAACCGCGAAGCGCGCGCATGCTCATATTTTTTTTCGCTCGCGTAGGTTGCGCTTGAAAAAATCCGGCTGAAGCTGCTAAGGCATAAACAAAACCTTAACCGTGGCTTCCGCGAGCGCAAGTTGCGCCTGCGCGCGCGTGCCGAGGTTGCGCTGCAATGTCATGCCGCTCGCGCCGTTGTCGTGGTAGAGATCGAAATCGCCGTCCGCGTCGATGTCGAGAAACTGAAACCAATTGTGTACGTCGAGGCCGTGATAGAAATGCGTGCGGAGTTCGAAGCGAGGCGTTTGCGGCGTGCCGCCATATTCAAACGGGACACCGCTCACGTGGCGCTCGAAGCTTTGCGCTAAACACGTGGTCGCCACGAGAACAACGCCGACGGCAAAATGTGGAGGGAGGAGGCGAAGGTGTTTTGAATTGTGCGCGGGCATGGTCATGGCGCGTGTGAGAAATGATTCAGGTAGTCGTTGTAGCGCGTGGCCTTTCTGCGAAAGATAAACTCATGCCTGCCCTCTCAGTTTGGCAAACCATCAACGCACTCCCACGAAGAGAAAGCGCCAGTCATGAAAAAAAACGGCGGTTTGTCTTCAAATGGATAAAGTCCAGTTAAGCGAAGCTATGATTGAGTGGGCGCACACAACACCGCTTGAAAAATCTGCAAGCCATCATCGGAGCCGAGCAGCGCCTCCGCGGCGCGCTCAGGATGCGGCATGAGGCCCATCACATTGCCGTGTTCGTTCACGATGCCCGCGATGTTTGCCGTCGCACCATTGGGATTGGCTGCGTTTACAATGTCGCCGTTCGCAGTGCAATAACGAAACAAGATTTGATGATTTGCTTCAAGCTGCTGCACGACCTCCGGCGGCGCGAAGTAATTGCCGTCGCCGTGCGCGATGGGCATTTTGAGCACGGGCTGACGAATGCCGCGCGTGAAGCGCGTGTTGTTGTTTTCAACTTTGAGGTAAACTTGCTGGGAAGCAAAACGCAGATGCGCATTGCGCATGAGCACGCCGGGGAGCAAGCCGGCTTCACAGAGAATTTGAAAGCCGTTGCAAATGCCGATGACGATGCCGCCTGCGTGCGCGAAGTGAATCACTTCTTCCATCACGGGCGCGAAGCGTGCGAGGGCGCCCGTGCGGAGATAATCGCCGTAAGAAAAGCCGCCGGGAAGAACAACCGCATCCAACTCGCCGAGCGTATGTTCTTTGTGCCAAATAAAACGCGTGTCTTGCGCGAGCACGTGTTTGAGCACGTGATAGCAATCATGATCGCAATTCGAGCCGGGAAAGACAATGATGCCGAAGCGCATGAAGAGTCCGCTGTTTTTTAAGTCGCCCCTCGTCCCTGTCATTCAGAAGGAATCTTTTTACTCACCGGAGATACTGCCCAGCGCTTAAAAGTATTCTTTCTGAATGACAACACGAGAGGGCGGAAATGAAATCTGTTTTATGTTCCGCGCAGTAATCATTCAAAGCTGACGCTGTAGTTTTCGATCACCGGATTGGCGAGAAGCTTTTGGCAGGCTTCTTCAACTACAACGCGAGCGCGTTCGAGCGGCATGCCGTCGAGTGAGAGTTCAATGAGCTTGCCCACGCGCACCTCCGCAATGCCCTCGAAGCCGAGCGTGCCGAGCGCGTGCTGAATGGTTTTGCCCTGCGGATCGAGAATGCCGGGCTTGAGGGTGATGTGGATTTGGGCTTTCACGAAAGAGATGTCCTCTGTTTCAAATTTCGCCGTTTGAGCCGCTTCGCCGCACCAACTCACGCCTGCGCGGTTTGCATCCGTTGCGTTAGCCGATTCACGACTTCCAATTGTTGCGAGAGATCATCATGGTGAAACGCGACGCCGTGCTCCCGCAAAATTTCGATCATTTCATCCAATTCAACATTCAAAGCTTCTGCGCACTGGCGCAGAGTCTTTTGTTGGTTTTGATAAGATTTCACCACGCCCAACACCCTTTCACGCGACACCGCAGACTTGAGCAAATACTCTATGGTCGTTTCGAGGTTTTCTAGCCCCAAAACGCCTTTGAGCCTTTCTATATCGGAGGCGAGGTTTTGCGGTAAAGTGAAAGTTTGGTTCATAATCTCAGTCCCAATAACAACTGTCGATACGTTGTTTGTGAAATGAATCTTTTTTCAAACATAGTTTTCAAACGAGCAAAGCATTCATCCCTTGAAAAGAAGCCACTTTGATAGAGCAAAACGCAAAACGAAGCTAACGCGATAGCTGACACTCCAGTGCGTTCGGCTTTTTTGCGCAAGAGAATATCTTCCGACAAAATCGTTGCTTGCTGCTCACGCGCCACCGCAATAACATCGGCATCGGCTTGTGAGATTTCTTCAATGCGCAGAGGTTGCTGTGGTGCTTGCTCTATCGCCTCCTGCGTGGCAAGGAGGCGCAAGAGCTTTTGATTCTTGCTTCTCTGGCCCTCCAACTCTTCCGTGACACTTGACGGCCAAATAAATTGGTGGCCCGCCTGAATGCACAAATCTATCCAATCAAGTTCACGCAATACGATCAATGTCGAGGTGTCAACGGCGAACAGCATACGGCTCCCCTAGATGAAAACTTTCACCTCTTCCCCATCGAAACATCCGGCACTTCGTCTTCATCGCGCACGAAATGATACGCGGCGCGACTGAGTTGCATCAAAATATAAATCAGCGCGACCGGAAAGAGCGCCCACTCGGGGAAGACGACGATCAAGCCGATGGCCATGACGAGCAGCACGATCAAGCGCGTGTTTTGTTTGCCGCGTTGCAGCGAAAATTTCGGCATGGCTTCGAAGGGAATGGTGGAGACCATCAAGAACGCGGCGAGCATCAGCAATAACGCGCTGAAACCGGGGAAGCGCATCTCGCCCCAAAAATGATTACAGAAGAGCACGTAGGAACAAAGCAAGCCGGCAGAGGCAGGAATGGGCATGCCGGTGAAGTTGCGTTTTTCCGCGGGCGAAGCCATGGTGTTGAAACGCGCGAGGCGAATCGCGCCGGCCGCGAGCGGAAGAAAACTGAAGAGCAGGCCGAGCGGCTCCGGTTCGAGTCTGCGCATTTGAGACGTGTAAATCAAAAACGCGGGCGCCACGCCGAACGAAACCACGTCCGCGAGCGAATCGAATTGAATGCCGAAATCGGAATGGCCCGCGGTGAAGCGCGCGATCTTGCCGTCGAGCACGTCGAAGATGCCGGCCATGATGATGAGCCACGCGCTCATCGGATAGTTGCCTTTATACGCAAACACCACGGAGAGAAAGCCGCATAGTAGATTGAGCACCGTCATCAGGTTGGGAGCGAGCGCACGTTTATTTCGCATTTCTTAGTTCTCCTATAATACTTTCACCGGCTCGAACCTTCTCGCGCAAACGAATTTTGATTTCCGCATTGAGCGGCAGATACACTTCCATGCGCGAGCCGAATTTGATGATGCCGAACCGTTCTCCGCTTTGCACGCGATGGCCCTCTCGCAGATCGCACACAATGCGTCGCGCAATGAGTCCGGCGATTTGTTTGAACAACACCTTGCCCCAGGGCGATTCGACGCCGATGATCGATTGCTCGTTCTCCACCGAAGCTTCCGGCAACGAGGCGACATGAAATCGTCCGGGTTGATACCGCATAAGTTTCACCTCGCCCGAAACCGGCGCGCGGTTGACGTGAACATTAAACACCGAAAGAAAAATGCTGATGCGTTTGGCCTTACCGCGAAAAAATTCCGGCTCCTCAATTTCTTCAATTGCAATCACACGACCGTCCGCAGGCGCGATCACCTTGCCTTCACCACTCGGCGTTTGGCGTTCGGGATCGCGAAAGAAAAAAGCGGAGAAAGCCGCCAGCAGCCACAGCACGACGCTTCCGGCGCGCAGCCACGGCCCGCCGTCCATTAAACGATAAGCCACGGTGAGAATCAATGCTGCGATCACTAAAGCCAAAACGATGGTGTATCCCTCACGATGCACAGGTGATCCTTTTTATTTTTCAAATTCGGTTAGAATTTTACGCGCGGCTTCATCATAAAGTTTTTGCATTTCACGAGGATCGTTCGCGGCGCGGCTCGGCAACAATCGCTCACCCGTTTTGGCATCGAGCAGGCGCACGTTTTCGAGCGAAAGCTCGTCGCCGATCATGATGCGGTTTTTGCCGCGTCCAAATTCGAATTTGCAGCTTTCGAGTTTGAGGCCGCGACGATCAAACACGCCGCGCAACACCGCATTCGCTTTGCTCACGCAGCGTTCAATGTGCCGCAAATCATTCGAACTGACGAAACCGGTCGATAGAGTATCGTTGCGACTGAGGGCGGCGTCGCGCGCCGTCGCGGCTTTGTGATAATATTCCAACACCGGTTTTTCCAGGGGCTTGCCTTCTTTTGCGCCGGTGCGCCGCGCAAATGAAGAGCTGGCGATGTTGTGCATGAGGAATTGCAGCGGAATCATTTCGAGTTGGCGCACGAGCATACTGTCTTTGCCCGCGGGCGAAAGAAAGTGTGTGGGCACAAAAAAACTTTCCAGCACGCGAAAGAGAAAACCCGAGATCTGTCCGTTAATCGCGCCTTTGCCGAGGACGGTGATTGCTTTCGCGCCGTTGCCTTGAATATCATCGCGGAAGGTGATGATGATTTGCTCGGGCGCTTCGGTTTCAAACAACGTTTTGGTTTTGCCTTCGTACAGCTTCTTTTTTTTCTTTAGAGCCATTGCCGTTTCCTTTTAACACCACCGTACAGCCATGCTATTCAACCTTTACTCCAATTGCAGTCTATTGAAAATCGTGTCAACGTGCCGCAAGTTTTTTTGCAGATCAAAGCACTGCTCCAACTCGCGTTCATTGAGATGACGCCGCACCGCTTCGTCGTTCTGCAAACGCGTTTGAAACGCCGTCGCGTTGATTTGACCATCAAGCGCCTGCCACACGCCCATCGCGTGCTCCTGTACCAGACGATAAGCTTCCTCGCGCGCCATGCCTTTCTGCGTGAGC
Organism: bacterium; assembly: GCA_041918175.1. GTDB lineage: Bacteria > Zhuqueibacterota > Zhuqueibacteria > Zhuqueibacterales > Zhuqueibacteraceae > JABWAN01. The sequence goes on along the minus strand of JAYRWE010000074.1, from coordinate 65,725 downwards.
GTGAGCAACACTTGTTGCGAGAAAATCAAACCGCGTGTGCGCTCGAGATTGCGGCGCATGTTTTCGGGATACACGTGCATGCCTTCGACCACGCGCGTGAACTGGTGGAGCATGTAATCCACAAGAATAAGACTGTCGGGCAAAACAATGCGTTCGACCGAACTGTGCGAGATGTCGCGTTCATGCCAGAGCGCAACGTTTTCCATTGCTGCGACTGCATGCCCGCGCAGCACACGCGCGAGACCCGCGATGCGCTCGCACGTGATGGGATTGCGTTTGTGCGGCATGGCCGATGAGCCTTTTTGTCCTTTGCTAAACGGCTCTTCGACTTCTAAAATCTCCGTGCGTTGCAAACTGCGAATCTCGGTCGCGAATTTTTCGAGCGAGGCCGCAATGAGCGCGAGCGTGTTCATAAATTCCGCATGGCGATCGCGCTGCACAATTTGCGTGGAAATCGGCGCGGGCGTCAGTCCGAGTTTTTCGCACACATATTCTTCTACCCGAGGATCGATATGCGCGAACGTTCCCACCGCGCCGGAAATTTTCCCAACCGCGACAGACTTCACTGCGTGCTCGAAGCGCTCGATTTGACGACCGATTTCCGCATACCACATTGCCATTTTCAAGCCGAAAGTCGTCGGCTCCGCATGCACGCCGTGCGAGCGTCCGATGCAAATGGTATTGCGATGCGCGAGCGCTTGTGTGCGAATTGCCGCTTGCAGCTTGGCGAGTTTATCAAAGATCAAAGCGCTCGCTTGTTTAATTTGCAGCGCGAGCGCAGTGTCGAGCAAATCCGAAGAGGTCATGCCGAGATGAATGAAGCGGCTCTCCGCCCCGACGTGTTCCGCCACGTTCGTGAGAAACGCGATGACATCGTGCTTCACCGTCTCTTCAATTTCTAAAACGCGCGCCGTATCAAACTGCGCTCGTTCTTTAATCGCCGCGAGCGCCTCGCGCGGCACAATGCCGAGATGGGCTTGGGCTTCGCAAGCGAGCACTTCCACTTGCAGCCACGCGGCGAATTTATTTTCTTCGCTCCAAATGCGGCCCATTTCGGGGCGGGTGTAGCGAGGGATCATCGTTTTGCGATTTTTTTAGATCATTAGAAAACACAAGCGAGCTTCATCTACCGATGTAACAGCGTCGCGCGCTTGGGTTTCTGTGCTAAACTCCCGCTTCGCTTTTTAGCACGAAGTTTATCTGTGCGTGCAAGCTTTTTCTCTAACACGGCGCGGGTGATCGTTTTCTCTTTGCGCCAACCATCAACTAGTTTCCAAAATTTTCGGCTGCTGCCCAACTGCAATTGTTCTTCATCCATACCTTCGATGTTTACAATCAGTGCAATCGGTTTGCCTGCGCGCGTAATGACCACACGCTCAAATTGGATATCCTGCATGCAGAGTTCCAGGGTGGCCTGTTCGAGTTTTACGGTCTTCATAATATTTCTTCCGTGGTTTTGTGCGGCGGTTTGCGCCGAATCGCGCGAATGTTTACCACTCTGCCAATCTCATCGACGTCATAGAAAATACGATAAATGCCTACGCTCAACTCCCAAATCGGCTGCACATGCTCCCATGGCGGCACAAGATCAATAATCGGCTTTCGATGCTTTGTTCGAGTCGTTGGTTCATAGGTGAGCTGTTCATCGATGTGATCAAGGATTTGTTTGCGGTCGAACTGACGCAAAGTCTTCAGGCCTTGAAGAACTGATTTGTTTGCATACTCGATTTTGTACATATGCCCGCCAAATTCATCGTTCCGATTCTGTCGAAGCCGTTTCAGTGCTTCAAGATGCGGCTTGTCACGTTATGCTTCATACACAATTCGGAGCTCTTTCAAAATGCGGTCTCGCAAATAAGGACTGAGCGCCGCTTTTGTCAGCAAATCGACTTTTCTGCCCAATGCGTCTTCAAGCTGCTGCTCAAGGTCGATCAACCCCAAAAGGCTTTTCGGTTTGGAAAACTCTACCAACAAATCAACGTCGCTCTGCTCGTTCGCCTCACCTCTCGCCACTGAGCCGAATACGCCGAGTTGAGCAACGTCATTTTGGCGGCAGATTTCGATCAGTTTTTGATCATTGAAAGGAAGTGTATTCATGGTCAGGCATTTCCAAGTTTCACGCAATCGCCACCTCGAACGGCTCACGAATCACTTCTTGCCCAACAAGAGATTCTTCCGCAAGAATACGATTGGCTTCCAACACCAGCGCTATCGCTTCACGCAAATTCTCACGTGTCTCTCTCAACGTTCTGCCTTGCGTGTTTGCGCCGGGCAGTTCTTCGACGAAGCCGATATAGCCCTTTGAGACTTTGCGGAAGACGGCTGTAAAATAAACACCGCCATTTTCACTGGCGATACTCTTCTTCTTTGTAGAAGTTTTTTCATAGAGCATGATTTCTCAACTCGCCTGTTTCACCTTCTCCCAATCTTCCAAAAACTTGCGCAGGCCAATATCCGTGAGCGGATGATCGAACATTTGATCGAAGACTTTTGCGGGCAAAGTGGAAATGTCCGCGCCTGCGAGTGCGGCTTCGACGACGTGCACGGGATGGCGCAAGCTCGCGGCAAGCACTTCGGTTTCAAATTCATAGTTGTCGTAAATGGCCACGATGTCGCGCACGAGGTCCATGCCCACATGAGCGATGTCATCCAACCTGCCGATGAAGGGGCTGACGTACGAAGCGCCGGCTTTGGCAGCGAGCAATGCTTGCGTGGCGCTGAAAATCAAAGTGACGTTGGTCGGGATTTTTTTGCTCGACAATTCTTTCACGGCCACGAGACCGGCGCGCGTCATCGGAATTTTCACCACGATGTTGGGATGAATCTTGGCGAGATCGTAGCCTTCTTTGAGCATGCCTTCGGTGTCGAGCGAAACTACCTCGGCATTCACCGGGCCAGGCACGACTTCGCAAATGTTTCGCAGGATATCTTTGAATGCGCCCTTCTCGCGCGAGACGAGTGTAGGATTGGTGGTCACGCCATCGAGCAAGCCCATGGCGGAAATCTTTTTAATCTCTTCGATGTTTGCCGTATCGAGGAACAGCTTCATAAAACCTCCGTTGAGTTTTCTTGTTGCGCATAATCCACGAGGCGCTCGTAGTGACGCCTTTAGGCGTTTGCGTTTGATTCGCAGAGAATGCCTAAAGGCATTACTACGAACCTTACTCTTCTTCTTCCACCAACATCGGCTCGGCGAAGCGCGCTTTGCGTCGCGGGGCGATGTGGTCGGGCGCGTAAAAAACTTTTTCGAGAAATAGGCCGTGCGGCGGCGCGGTCACGCCCGCGGCGACGCGATTTTGCGTTGCTAAAATTTTTGCGATCTCCTCCGGCGGCATTTTGCCGCGACCGACTTGCAACAGCGAGCCGACGATGACGCGCACCATGCTGCGCAGAAAACGATTCGCGCGGATGCGCATGATGATTTTTTCGCCGTGATCTTCCCACGCAATCTCTTCGACGAAGCTGAGATAGTGCGGGTCTTCGGTTGCGCCGCTGCAAAACGCGCGAAAGTTGTGCTCGCCCAGCAAGTGTTGCGAAGCTTGTTTGATCGCAACGAGATCGAGCGGAAACTTACTAAAGAACGCATAGCCGCGCCCGACAGCGACGGGAAAGCGGCTGATCACATAACAATATTGCCGGCTCAAAGCATCATAGCGTGCATGAAATTCCAGCGGCACCGGCTCGGCATGTTTGACGACAACATCGTGCGGCAAGATGCCATTCAAAGAGCGCGGCAGCGTTGCGGGATTAACTTCGATATTCGTTTTGAAGTTGCTCACTTGCCCGAGCGCATGCACGCCGGCATCCGTACGACCCGCGACATTGACATGCACTTTCTCGCGCAATAAAATTTCGAGCGCGCGCTCTAGCTCGCCTTGCACGGTGCGCATCTTGGGTTGATATTGCCAGCCGTAAAACTTGCTGCCGTCATATTCCAAAGTGAGCTTGAGATTGAACATGCTGGTAGTAGCCCCTTCGGGGGCATTTGTTTCATTCTAAAGAGAGCGCCTGAAGGCGCTACTACGAACGATTATGAACGCAGAAAAAAGCTGATCGTCATCGCCGCGCTCATGCCGATCAGCGCCAGCCAATCGCTTTTTTCAAACTTCATCGCACGATACGAGACGCGGTCTGCGCCGCCGTGATAGCATCGCGCTTCCATCGCGACCGCCAATTCATCCGCGCGATTGAACGTGGCGACGAAGAGTGGCACGAGCATGGGCACAAGCGCATGCACGCGCTGCAAAACACCGCCGCTGAAATTTGCGCCGCGCGAAACTTGCGCGCGTTGGATGCGTTGCGCCTCTTCCACAATCGTGGGCACGAACCGCAATGCGAGCGAGGTCATCAACGCGAACTCATGCACGGGCAGACGGAATCGTTTCATGAAGCCGAACAATCGTTCCAGGGCTTCCGTCAGATCCAAAGGAATGGTTGTAAACGAAAGCAGCGCTGCCACGAGCACGAGCAGACCGAGGCGCACGGCATATTTACAGCCGGTGAGCAGGCCAGGCCATGAAATGGAAATGCCCCACATGTGCAAATGAGGGGCAGTGGAATCGCTGAAGCCGTGCAGGAGTACCGTCAATCCGAAGAGCCACAAGAAGGCGCGCAAATTGTTGACAAAAACTTTCGGAGGGAGGTGCGTTGATGCAATGGTCGCGCTCAAGATGACTGTCCACCAACCGAGTACGCTCCACGTTTCTGCGAGCATCAAAAATAGCATGAGCGCCATCGTAAGACATAATTTGAGACGTGGATCGAGACGATGCAACCACGAGGAACCGGCGAAATATTTACCAAGAGAGAGGTTTTGCCAAAGCCGCATAGCGTTAAAATTTTTGCGGAGCAATATAAAAATTCTTCGCAGAAATACAAACCAAATTTTCCCTTGACTTTCGCGGCATGCCATGATATTATTTTGCAAGCACTAAACGCGCAACAAATACATCCCGAAACCTGCCACAGACAGGAAAAGCTGTGAGCAAATCGGCAAGCTCATGCTTTTCTGCTCGACCCGCCTAGCATAACGATCAAGCACCATAAAGATGCCTAAAGAATTTTTATAATCAACCTTTTCCAAACCACCTAGCTGTGCAACCCAATCACGGAGGGTTTCTGCATGGTAGACGCGAAAGCGACCACCGAAAAGTTCAAACCGTTTACTCCCGATGACAAAATCATTCCCGAGTTCACGGTCAAATCTGTCGTCATGGGCGCGCTCTTCGGCATCATCTTCGGCGCGGCCACGGTTTATCTCGCTTTGAAAGCCGGCCTCACCGTTTCCGCCTCCATCCCCATTGCGGTGCTCGCCATCTCGCTCGGCCGCAAGTTTCTCAAAACCACGATTCTCGAAAACAACATCATTCAAACTGCAGGCTCCGCGGGCGAATCCATTGCCGCGGGCGTGGTGTTTACACTGCCCGCGTTTTTGTTTATGTCATTGAATGAAGCGGGCGTGAGCGTCGGCTCGCCTTTTTTTAATTATTGGACGATCTTCACGCTCGCGGCATTGGGCGGCGTGCTCGGCACGTTGATGATGATTCCGCTGCGCCGCTCGCTCATCGTCAAAGAGCATGGCGTGTTGCCTTATCCGGAAGGGACCGCGTGCGCGAGCGTGCTCGTTGCCGGAGAAAAAGGCGGCGACTTTGCGAAGACGGCATATCAAGGCCTCGGCTTCGCGATTGTGTACGCGATTCTGCAAAAAATCTTTCACGTGATTGCGGAAACGCCTGCGTGGGTGACGAAGCAAACGAACAAATATTTTCCCTCGGCCACACTCAACGCCGAAATCACGCCGGAGTATCTTGGCGTGGGTTATATCATCGGGCCGAAGATCGCGGGTGTGCTCGTCGCAGGCGGTATTCTCGGTTGGATGGGCTTGATTCCGCTGCTCGCCTCGCTGGTGCCCGCGGATGTCATCGCAGCGCAACTCGTGAAGCTCGGTTATTTGAAAGACCTTGCCACCGCGGGTGGGCCGGGTAATTGGGATCCCGCGACGCAAACGTTTGCCAACACGGCGAGCGCAATCTATCGCGCATACATTCGCCAAATCGGCGCGGGCGCGGTTGCCGCGGCCGGTTTTATTACGTTGATCAAAACCATTCCCACCATCGTCGCTTCCTTCAAAGGCAGCGTGGCTTCGATGAAAGAACGCGGCGAAGGCGGAGTCGCGCGCACCGAGCGCGATCTTTCGTTCAAGACCGTCATCTTCGGCAGTCTCGGCTTGGTGGTGTTGATGGCTTTGTTGCCGCAAATTCCTGGCGATTCGATCTTCAACAAACTGCTGCTCGGTGTTTTGGTTGTCGTGTTCGGATTTTTCTTTGTGACGGTTTCCAGCCGCATCGTAGGCATCATCGGCTCCAGCTCAAATCCGATTTCGGGCATGACCATCGCGACGCTTATGGGCACTGCGCTTATCTTCATTGCGGTTTCATGGACCGGCGTGGTTTATGAGCCTATGGCGCTCGTGGTCGGCAGCATGATTTGCATCGCCGCGGCGAACGGCGGCGCGACCTCGCAAGATTTGAAAACCGGCTACATCGTCGGCGCCACGCCCAAGTATCAACAAATGGCTTTGTTCGTCGGCGCGGTCGTGTCTTCCATTGCCATCGGCGCAACAGTGATCCTGCTTGACAAGCCGAATCCCGATATGGTGGCGCAAGGCATCACGCACGCCATTGGCAGCGACAAATTCCCCGCGCCGCAGGGCACGCTCATGGCGACGCTCATCAAAGGCTTGCTCTCATTCAATCTTGATTGGCAATTCGTTCTGGTCGGCGCATTTCTCGCGATCACGATGGAGTTGTGCAGTGTGCGATCATTGTCGTTCGCAGTCGGTGCATACCTTCCGCTTTCGACCACATTGCCGATTTTCATTGGCGGCGCGATCAAAGGCATTGTTGATTGGCGTGCGCGTGCTAAAAATGAAGAGGCCGAAGATGCGGAACTCGGGCGCGGCAGTTTGTTCGCCACGGGTTTGGTTGCCGGCGGTGCCTTGGCCGGCGTCATCGTCGCGTTGCTCTCGGTCAATGACAATATCTATAATTCGCTCCAAAATCTCAGCGCGGAGCACGGGCTTTCCGGCATGTTGAGCGCGAGCGGCTACGAAGTGTTCGGCGCATTGTGTTTTGCCGTCATGGGCTTGACGCTCTATCGCATCGCACGGAAGAAGATTTAACCTAGAGCTGTTCAGCCACGGCTGGGCCGTGGCTTGCCTTTGGCTTTTCAAATTGGTACTGCTACGGCTTGGCCGTAGCAATACTCCGTGCGATATTCAAACAACAAGTGTTTGAAACTAGCGCCAGGCCACAACTGAACGGCTCGTTCTCTTTTTGTCTTATGACACAGTCTTGCACTCCGTTTAAAAAAGCGGAGTGCAAGACTGTTGATTGTTTCCCATGCTTTTCTTTATCTTGGCTCAAAGGGGAATGCCATGCACGAAATCGATCGCGCGTTCAAAGCCGTGGTGGCGTTGCAGCCCAATTGTATTTTGGATTTGCTCTTTGGCAAAGAGCGCAATGTTGTACTAAAGGAAATTTCCGATCCGCAAATCAATCTACCGGAGTTGCGTGGCGACAAGACTTTGGTGGTGGAAGAAAACGGTGAAGAGCGTTACCTCTTGCTCGAAGCCATGGTCCATCCCGAGCCGGAGAAGCTTGCCACTTTTGCTTTGAAGGCGCTGGGCATACAATATCTCCAGCAACGCGCCACAGTGATCGTTATTGTTTATCTTGAAAAGGGCCGCTATGCTTCCTTCCCCGCGAGTTTTGAAAATCGGGCTGGCGGCTTTGCCAATCACTATCAACTAGCGCGAGTACTCTTGTGGGAACATGAAGCCCGCATTCTCAGCGGCGAGTTGAAAGAGCTTGCACCGTTTCTCGCGCTGTTGCAAGAACAGCCTGACCCGGCGATCATCGACAAGCAAAAAGAATTGCTGGGCCAAGTTCACGACGCGAAATTGCAAAGTGACTTGCTCGCCGTTGCAATAGTAATTGATGCTCGTACTTTTGGCTATGACGTTGTGCTTGAAAAGTTCAAAAAGGAGGTCAACATGTTGAAGGAAACCAGCATCGTGCAGGAGTGGCTGGACGAAAGCTATAAGGCCGGAGAGCTTAAAGGGGAAATCAAAGGAGAACTCAAAGGCAAACGCCTGCTTCTTCAAAACGTCTTAATGCAAAGGTTCGGCCTACTTTCACCTGAGGTTTTGCTTCGGCTGCAACTCAGCAGCAACGAACAATTGGATCGCCTCGGCGCAGTCGTGTTGCGCCTCAACAGCATCGAAGAATTGCGGGCGTGGTTGAGCAACGGCGCAGAGCAACACAGCGTAAACTAACGCGCCGGCGCCGGTAAATCAAGGCGCCTCTCACCTGAAAGCGCAGGATGATGCGCGATGCAAGACCTCGACAACGCTTTCAAAACCGCGCTCACGCTGCAGCCGAATTGTTGGTTGGATTTGCTCTTTGGCAAAGAACGCAATGTCGTCTTTGGTTATAAACTCGTACTGGAAAAATTCAAAAAGGAGATTAACATGTTGAAGGAAACGAGCATCGTCCAAACCTGGTTGGATGAGAGGTATCGCGATGGGAAATCGAGCGGAAAGCTCGAAGGAAAGCTCGAAGGAAAAATAGAAGGAAAGCGTATGCTCCTCGAGACCTTGCTAACGCAGAAATTCGGTAAGCTCTCGTCCGACCTTTTGCTCAAACTCCAACTTAGCAGCAACGAGCAATTGGATCGTCTCGGCACGGTATTCCTGCATCTCAATAGCATCGACGAATTGCAAGCCTGGTTGAGCAACGGTGCGTCTGGGCATGGTTTGAATTAACTCGTGCGAGTTCCGCGTGCCTCCGGCTCGATAAAGAAGTGAGGGAGAAGCGTTATGCAAGATATTGACAACGCTTTCAAAATTGCGCTCGTGCTGTAGCCGAATGGTTGGTTAGATTTGCTCTTTGGCAGAGAACCCACGCTCGTGTTTAAAGAGATCACCGACCCGCAAAACAACTATCTGGAAAAGGGCAGATATGTTTTGTTTTTGGCCGACTTTGAAGACCGCATCGCGTTAGTATGAACGATTGACTTTATAACAATTTTTACTTACCATGCTCGCGTCAATTTAGAAGAGAGAGAAAGGAGATCGCGTGCGTTCGCGCCGGACGTTTGGCTTTGTCGTTTTGATCATATTTGTGGGCGCTGCCATCGGCACGGTGCTCGGCGAGTTGATGGCGTTGGCGTTGCCCAAAGGCGTGGTGCAAGAATTTTTCACCAAGAGCTGGACGCCGACACTCGGTCCCGGCACGCTTGATCTCGTGCTCTTCAGTCTCACGCTCGGCATGACTTTGAAAGTGAACGGCGCGGGCATTATCGGCATCCTCGTCGCCGTGTATTTGCTGCGTTGGGTTTTTGATTAGAATCGTGGAGTCACAGATGTTCGGCCAAATTGGAATGAGCGAATTGCTCGTCATTCTCGTCATCGTACTGCTCGTGTTCGGCCCCAAAAAATTGCCGGAATTGGCGCGCGGCATCGGCAAAGCCATGAACGAATTTAAGCGCGCCGCGGACGACGTGAAGCAGGAATTGCAAATCGATTATGATCGGCCCGTGCGACCGCAAGCGCCGCCCAGCGTCGCGCCGCCGAGCAATCCCACGCAACCAAACAATGGATGAAGTTTTTCACTGCAACGCATAAACGCGGAGGTTGTCATGAATGAATGGGTTGTTGTCGCCATCGTCGCGCTCGTCGTGCTCTACGGCGCAAAAAAAATTCCCGAGCTTGCGCGCGGCCTCGGCCAGGGTATTCGCGAATTTAAAAAAGCCGTGAACGATCCCAGCGAGCCGGAAAAAATCGAGCCGCCCAAAACGCAAGCGCATGCGTGAAGTTTCTTGGGCAAAATGATTGATCGGCAGAATAATTTTCAAAATCATTCTGCCGTTTTTATTTACACGAACCCTTCGCGCCCTTTGCCGCACAGAACCCCTCTCTCTTGCTCACAATGAATCATCCCCTCAGCCTTCGCGCCGTGCAGGAACGCGTGCAGCGCAATGAAACGAGTTGCCTCGCGCTTGTGGAAGAACACCTCGCCCGCGCCTCACAGCAATCTTCCTTGAATGCTTTCATCACAATTCTAGCAGAACGCGCTCGCACGCACGCGCTGCGCATTGATGCCAAAATAAAATCCGGGCATGCAGGCAAGCTCGCGGGCTGCATCGTTGCGGTCAAAGATATTCTTGCGCTCAAAGACGAGCGCCTCACCTGCGGCTCGCGCATTTTGGAAAATTTTGTTTCGCCCTATAACGCCACCGCGCTCGTGCGTTTGGAGCAGGCCGATGCGATCATCATCGGCAAAACGAACATGGACGAATTTGCCATGGGCAGTTCGAACGAAAACTCCGCGTTTGGCCCGGTGAAAAATCCGCGCAACGAGGCGTATGTGCCCGGCGGCTCTTCGGGCGGCTCCGCGGTTGCGGTTGCGGCGCAATTGGCGCATGTCGCACTCGGCTCTGATACCGGCGGCTCGGTGCGCCAACCCGCGGCGCTCACCGGCGTGGTGGGATTGAAGCCGACGTATGGCCGCGTCTCGCGGTGGGGACTCGTCGCGTTCGCGTCTTCGCTCGATCAAGTCGGCGTGTTTGCCAATTCGGTTGAAGACGCTGGCCGCGTGCTCGAAGTCATTGCCGGAGCCGATGCGCGCGACGCGACTTCCGCGCCGATTGCCGTGCCGCAATACGCGCAATTGCTCGACGGCACCATTAAAGGCAAAGTCATCGGCTTGCCCAAAGAATATCTCTCCGCCGGTGTGCAGCCGGAAATTCTTGCGGCTATCGAACATGCGAAAACATTGCTCGAAAACGGTGGCGCGACGCTCAAAGAAGTTTCATTGCCGCACACGAAGTACGCCATTGCCACTTATTACATCATCGGCACCGCGGAAGCTTCTTCCAATCTCGCGCGCTACGATGGCGCGCACTACGGCCGTCGCGCGCAGAATGTGAATTCACTCGAAGAGCTTTATGTGAAAAGCCGCAGCGATGGTTTTGGCGCAGAAGTGAAGCGTCGCATCATGCTCGGCACGTATGTGCTCTCTTCGGGTTATTACGATGCTTTTTATCGCCGCGCCATGAAAGTGCGCACGCTCATCCGCCGCGATTTCGAGCACGCGTTTCAACAATGCGATGCGCTGCTCACGCCCACCACGCCGACCACGGCATTCAAGCTCGGCGAGAAAGTTTCCGATCCGTTGACCATGTATCTCTCCGATATTTTCACGGTCTCGATGAATCTCGCCGGCGTGCCCGCGCTGTCGTTGCCCGCGGGTCGCGATAAAAACGATTTGCCCATCGGCATACAAATCGTGACCAAAGCTTTTGATGAAACCACGATGCTGCAGCTCGCGCATTATCTCGAACAACAAAGCATTTCAAATTTTCAATTGAAAATTTGAAATTGAAAATTTTCAATTCTTCAACGCTATGCCCTACGAACCCGTCATCGGCCTCGAAGTTCACGCGCAGCTTCTCACCGACTCTAAAATTTTCTCAGCCATCAGCACGAAGTTCGGCGCCGCAGCCAACGCGCAGGTCTCGCCGATTTGCGCCGGGATGCCTGGCGTGTTGCCCGTGCTCAATCGCAAAGCCGTGGAGTACGCGATCACGATGGGCCTCGCCACGAACTGCAAAATCGCGCCGCTTTCGATCTTCGCGCGCAAGCATTATTTCTATCCCGATCTGCCCAAAGGCTATCAAATCTCGCAATACGAAGAGCCGATTTGCGAACACGGTTGGGTTGAAATCGAGCAAGCCGACGGCGCGAAGAAGCGCGTGAGCCTCGTGCGCATTCATTTGGAAGAAGACGCGGGCAAGTCCGTGCATGCCGAGGCTTTTGTTGATGCGAACGAAACGCTCATTGACCTCAATCGCTGCGGCACGCCGCTCATCGAAATCGTGAGCGGCCCGGATATTTCCACGCCGCGTGAGGCGTATCTTTATCTGCAATACCTGCGGCAGCTCGTGCGCTATCTCGGCATTTGCGACGGCAATATGGAAGAGGGCAGCCTGCGCTGCGACGCGAATGTTTCGGTGCGGCCCGTTGGGCAAAAAGAGTTTGGCGTGAAAACCGAAATCAAAAACATGAACTCGTTTCGCAATGTCGAACGCGCGATTGAGTTTGAAATTGCGCGGCAAATCAGCGTGCTCGAAAGCGGCGGCAAGATTGTACAGGAAACTTTGTTGTGGGATGCGAATCGCAATCAAGTGGTGAGCATGCGCTCGAAAGAGTTTGCGCACGACTATCGTTATTTCCCGGAGCCGGATTTGACGCCAGTGCGCGTGGATGCAACGTGGCTCAACGAAGCGCGCGCCGCCATGCCGGAGTTGCCCCGCGCGCGCCGCAATCGTTTTGTCGAGCAGTTCAAACTTTCGCAGCAACACGCCGAAGTGCTCACTGAAGAAAAAGCTGTCGCGGATTATTTTGAAGCCGTGACGCAGCATGTGAAAGAACCGCAACTTGCCGCGAATTGGGTGATGGGCGAAGTGCTGCGCGTGTTGCGCGAACAGAAGATCGAGATCGCCGCATTCAAGCTTTCGCCGCAAAGCCTCGCGGAAATTTTGCAATTGCTCGAAAGCAACAAGATCACCGCGAAGATCGCGAAAGACGTTTTCGAAGAAATGCTCGTGACCTGCAAATCCGCGCAAGTGCTCGTGGCGGAAAAAGGCCTCGAACAAGTTTCAGACAGCGGCGCCATCGAGCAAGCCGTTGCGCAAATACTTGCCGCGCACCCGAAAGAAGTGGAGCGCTATCGCAGCGGCGACGCAAAAGTGTTCGGCTTTTTGGTGGGACAATTGATGCGCGCGATGAAGGGCAAGGCGAACCCCAAAGTGGCGAATGAGGTGTTGAAGGCGAAGTTGGAAGAAGAAAAGTAGCGCGTTCAGCCACGGCTTGGCCGTGGCTTTGTTTTGAATGGCGCGAATGCTCAACTATGGCTTGGCCATAGTTTTATTTAAAGTCCGGCAGCGTCATAATGAAAAGCCACGGTGCAACCCGTGGCTGAACATGTATAGTGAAGCATCATGAAAACTTTCCCCGGCCTCATCATTGGCTCTCTCCTCGCCACAAATTTCACGAACGCACAAACGTCTCACGCTCCTGTCGGCCTCAATCTCGCCGGCGTGGTGGACTGGAGCACGCAACTCGTCTTCGTCGATGTGTTCAAACAATCGCGCGCATGGATTCCGCAGCACGTGAGCGGTGGCGCATGGGACACGGGCGAGCCGCTGAGTTTGACGAGCGAAGGTTGGATCGCTTCACTCGCGAGCGGACAAGCCGCGGGCACATTGATGACGCGTGATCTTGCGGGGCGCTATCCTGGCGGCCAATATGTTTGCCTCTATGAAGGCGAAGGCCAAATCGAATTTGGTTTCGACGCCGCGGTGGCGAGTCGGCAAGTCGGGCGCATCGTGCTCAATGTGACGCCGGGCAATGGCGGCATTTATCTCAAAATCACTGCGACCAACGCGGCGAATCCGCTGCGCAACATTCGCGTGCTCATGCCGGGCTTTGAGGGCACGTATCAAAGCCAGCCGTTTCATCCCACCTTTCTCGAAAAAATCAAACGCTTCAAAGTTCTGCGCTTCATGGATTGGGGCAACACGAATAACTCGCCGATTGTGAAGTGGGAACAACGCAGCACGACGAGTTATGTTTCGCAAGGTCATGCTCGCGGCGTTGCGCTGGAATACATAATTCAACTCGCGAACACGCTCGGCATTGATCCGTGGTTTTGCATTCCACACCAAGCCGAGGATGATTACGTGCGTCAATTTGCGACGCTCGTGAAGAACACGCTCGCGCCGAATTTGAAAGCATATATTGAATACTCCAATGAAGTGTGGAACGGACAATTTGCGCAAGCGGGCTATGCGCAGGCGCGCGGCCTTGCATTGGGATTGAGCACGAATGCTTACGAAGCGCAAATGCGCTACTATTCGCAGCGCGCAGTGGAAGTCTTGACAATCTGCGAAGAAGTTTTTCAAAGCAATGCTCGCCTCGTGCGCGTGTTGGCCTCGCAAAGCGCGAACTCGTGGACCGGCGCGACGATTATGGATTGGAAGAACGCGTTTCAACATGCCGACGCGCTTGCGATTGCGCCGTATTTCGGCGGCTATCTTGGTTCGCCGCAAATGCAAACGCGCGTGCAAAGCATGTCGGTCAATCAAATTCTCGACAGTTGCGCGGTGGATATTGTGCGTGCGATGGCGCAAGTTGCCGACAACAAAAGAAACGCAGAGTCGCGCGGCTTGCAACTCTTTGCCTATGAAGCCGGGCAGCATTTGGTGGGGCACGGCGGCGTGGAGAACAATCAAACCATCACGGATTTATTTCACGCGGCGAATCGGCACGCACGAATGAAACAGCTTTATCTCGATTACTTGCGGCAATGGGATAGCATGGGCGGCGGCGTGATCGCGATGTTCAGTTCGATTGGGCTTTATTCGAAGTGGGGCAGTTGGGGTTTGTTGGAGTGGCAAGAGCAAGCAACCGCTGCCGCGCCGAAATACGACGCGGTGCTGGAATTCATTGCGAGCACAACGGCCGTGGCGCGGCCAGAGCAACACGCTCCGACTTCTTTCACGCTCTCGCAAAACTTTCCGAATCCGGTTTTATTAAACCAGAGCGCTACGATTCAATATAGTGTAGCGAACACGCAAGTCGTGCGAATGAAACTCTATGATGTGCTCGGGCAGGAATTGAAAACGATTCTGCACGAAACGCACGCTCCGGGCAGCTACCGCGTTCATCTCGACGCGGCGGGATTGCAAGCCGGAGTTTATTTTTATAAAATGGAAATGGGCAATGCGCGACAAGTGCGCAAGCTGGTGATTGTGCGCTGAAGCGAAAGAAAGGTTTGGTCTAGTGCAGAGGGGCGAGGCTATCTGCTCGCAGCGTGGGGGCAACGAGGTTTTCCTCCGCCCAAACATATTCAATCTCAAATTTAAAATTTCCTCGACGCGCATCCTGCACGACGCGGTTGATGCGCTCTTGCGCGGAAAGCTTGACCTCTTCCCGAATGCCGTGGCGCACGGTCTTCGTACGCGCTTCTTCTTTCATCTCATTCACCGCGCTCTCCAAATCCTCTGCGGTGATTTCATTCCACCACCCGCTCTCCGTTTTTATCACTTCATACTTCTCGGTTTCAAACGACAGCAATCGCGGAGCAGGAAGCAACACTCGCACGCGATAAAGTTTGTCGCCGGCTTCATTCAGTTCGATGCTTATGCCGCGCTCGGCCAAATCAAAGCCTGCCTTTGCGATGAAATAGCCTTTGAGATGCAGCTCTTTCGTGCTCATCATCCACGTGTTGGTGGAAAAGTAATCATGATAAACTTGCTGCGAGAGCACGGCAATTTCGAGTATCGGTCGCGCTTGCTCGATAACGACCGTGCTGTTGACTGATACTTTCGGCGTGGTGTTGAAAACGTTTTCGATGCCTTGGGCAATGCTTGCGGCGGCATTGGTTAAAGCTTCTTGCGAAGGCTTTATCACCAAAAAATAAAACACGCCGAGCGCAAGGCCCGCGAGCACGAGCATGAAAACGAAAAACCGCAGCATGATTCACTTGCTCTCTTTCAAAATCTCCAGCGCGGCCAATCTTCCAGGCGCGCCGGTGATGCCGCCGCCGGGGTGCGTGCCGGAGCCGCATTGATAGTAGTTGCGCAGCGGCGTGCGATATTTTGCCCAACCTGCTGCCGGCCGTAAAAAGAAAAGCTGCGAGAGCGAAAGCTCACCTTGAAAGATGTTGCCCTGCGTGAGCCCCGTAGTTTGCTCAATGTCCCATGGCGTCATCACTTGCCGATGGAGAATAATGTCTTTGAGATTGGGCACATATTCCGCGAGCGTGTTCACGACCGCATCGCCGAAGGCTTCGCGTTTTTGCTCCCACGTGCCTTCGCGCAATTGATACGGCGCGTATTGCACGAAGCACGACATCACGTGTTTGCCCGGCGGCGCCATGTCGGGATCAATCACGGAAGGGAGAATGATGTCGATGTACGGCTTGCGCGAGAAGTCGCCATACTTCGCGTCGTCATACGCGCGTTCGAGATAATCGATGCTCGGGCTGATGGAAAACGCGCCGGCGAGATGCACGCCTTCGCCGGGCATGCAGGCAAAATTCGGCAGTGCGTCGAGCGCGAGATTCACTTTACCCGAAGAGCCGCGAATGTTGAACTTTCGAATCGCGCTCACGAGATCATCGGGCAAGTGTTTCGGCTCGACGAGTTTGAGGAACGTGAGTTTCGGATCGAGACTCGACACAATCGTGTTGGCATAA
This sequence comes from bacterium, assembly GCA_041918175.1. Classification (GTDB taxonomy): domain Bacteria; phylum Zhuqueibacterota; class Zhuqueibacteria; order Zhuqueibacterales; family Zhuqueibacteraceae; genus JABWAN01. Next base: position 49,403 of record JAYRWE010000074.1, on the reverse strand, counting down.
AGCTCGTCGCCGTTTTGCAATGCGACGCCAATAGCCGCGCCGTTCTTCACGATGACATTTGCGACTGGCGCTTCGGTGCGAATTTCCACGCCGAGCGCTTTGGCGGAATTGGCAATTGCATTCGCGACGCCGCCAGTGCCGCCTTTGGCAAAGCCCCATGCGCGAAACGCGCCGTCAATCTCGCCCATGTAATGATGGAGCAAAACATACGCAGTGCCGGGCGAGCGCGGCCCGAGAAACGTGCCGATGATGCCGCTCGAAGAGAGCGTGGCTTTGAGCACTTCGGTTTCAAACCACTCTTCGAGAAAATCCCCGGAGCTCATGGTCATGAGCTTGGTGAGCAAATGAAGTTTCTCCTCGCCCAAGCCGAGCAAGTGCTTCGCGAGGCCGGTGAGGCCCATCAAATCTTTCGGATGCATGGAAGTGGGATCGAACGGTATGATGCCCAGCATGTATTTCACGGCCTTTGCCATGAAATACATGCTGCGGCCGTAATCATCGTATGCCTCTGCATCGCGCTTCGAGTGGCGGCCAATATCGCGTAGCGTGCGGAAGTGATCGCCGTCGCGATAGAGATAGTTGCCGTTCGGCATGGGCGTGAGCGTGCTTTCGAGCGGGAGAATCGTCAAGCCGTGTTGCGGCAAATTGAGATCGCGAATGATCTCCGGACGAAAGAGGCTCACAACATACGAGAACACGGAGAACTTGAAGCCCGGAAAAATTTCTTCGGTCACAGTCGCACCGCCGACGAGATGGCGGCGTTCGAGCACCAACACTTTCTTGCCTGCGCGTGCAAGATACGCGGCATTCACCAAACCGTTATGGCCGCCGCCGATGACGATGGCATCATACTTTTGAGGCATGGGCTTCCTTTTGATAAAATCAAAAAGCGGTGCAAATTATTACTTGAGCGTTTGCAAATTTGTGTGGGGCAAGATAACAAATCGAGGAAGGGAACGCAAGCCGGGAGGAGTATTATTTCGGTTGAGCACGCGCAAGTGCGAAGACGAGGGAGAAAAAGTTGTTATGCAAACTCGGCGCAGGTTTCGCGAAGCGATCTTGCATAACAACTTTGGCGGGAAAAATAACGCGGCTGAGATTTTGAGTTAGATGGGATGGGTTTGTCGAATCAACACAAAACGCCCATCGCCGTGTTCGTCGTAAAACAAAAACTCACGCACCGGGGCTTCATAGCGCCACGCTTCCAAACTGCGGCCATAGCGTTGATCGAAGCGGCGCTGAACGTTATCCGGCGGGCCGTGAATGATGTAAACGCGACCGCGATCCGATTCCCAGCCATCGCCTTTGCCCCACGCAAAACGCGCATTGGCCTCGCCGACACGCCAATAAAATTCTTCTTCCAATAAATTTGCGGCTGCGTCTGCCGAAGGTTTGCGCTGACTCCAAAATTCGGTCAAAAGCCGGCGTTGTTCTTCCGGCCCGGCATTTTTCAGCGCTTTCCATTCTTTGGAGCTCATGATTAAGCGCATCGGTTCGATGTAGTCATTCAAGGCCACGCGCGAGGTCGGGCGCTGCGCCCAGCGCACCCACATGCCGCGTTCGGTGTGCGCGCTGCGATTGTCGGAAGTGACTTCTAGTTTAAGTTGAACTCTGCCCAATGCGAGCTGCGCCGAAGGAATGGGAAAGAAAAGATTGACGGTTTCGGCATTGGCAATGGTATCCAACACGGCTTGCGAGACGGCGTTCTCTTGCAAGCCTCCGATCTTCAACACGGCGCGCATGCGCTGGCCTACGGTCACATGACGCGCCTGCGCAAAAGCGAAGATCGTGCTATTAAAGCGCTGTCGAAACGCGGGAACGATTTGGCTTTCAGATGGGAAGGAGTGATCCGGCGCGCTCTCCAACAGAATGATATCGCTGACGCTGAGATTCAAACTCTGCAGGTCGCGAATTTCAACCATACTGTTGAAGAAGCCATGGCCCTTTGATACAAAATCGCTCAGAGTCACTTCCAAGTTGTATTTTCCGGGCGGCGCTTCTAAAAATTGCGCATAACGTACAAACAAAGTTTCGGGCTGCGTCGCTTCATAGGTGTCCAATTCTAGGCTGCGCGCAGCATCGAGCAGTTGCACGGCTTGTCCGCGTTCATCGCGCAAAGCGAGCGTCACTTCGAATTTGGCCGAAAATTTTTTCGTGGCTTGGTTGCGTTCAAACTGCAAGCTGCGATGCGGGACATCCACAATCACCCAGAGACGACTGCGTTGGCTGGCGTCGATAACATTTGCCGCCTGCACGCCAAAGCGCACAACGCCGATTTGTCCCCCGCGGCCGCCGCGCGCAGGCTGATTGCCGGCGCAACCGAGCAGCATGGCGAGCAAACACAACAGAATCCAAACTCTCATCTTCATATTCAGCCTTTATTAACCGACGATTGTTGTGAGGTGATGCGCCGAAATTTTTTGTTTAGATAAAAGCTTCGGCGGGTTTGCACTGCGGCAATGGAGCCTCAGAAATCAGCGCCGAGCGAGAAAAGATAGCGCGGGCTGGAATAGTTTTGCAAATCGGTTTCCCACGCGGAGTCAATGCGCAAGAGCCCGATGGGACTGTAGAACCGAATGCCCCAACCGATGCTCGCCAAAATATCGTCGAACACGGCCTCATCGTTGGCGTTCTTTTTAAACGCGCGGAAGCTTTTGGTATCGTTCCACGCGCTGCCGAGATCAACGAACGCCGCGCCGCGCACTTGTTGAAAGAACAGCGGCAAAGGCGCTTGGAGCACGAGAAACTGAATGAAGGGAAAGCGAATCTCGGCGTTGAGCAAGGCGTAGCGCGTACCGATTTTTTCGTAATAATCGGTGCCGCGCAAGGGATAAACGAACTCGCTGAAAGTAAGATCGTTGATGTCTTCCAAGCTCAAGTTCTGCGCGAACTCGCGATTGATCCAGTTGGGAATGCCGCCGAGAATGAAACTTTGCGGCTGCTTTCCGAAACTCGCGCCGCCGGCAAGACGAAACGCGACGTCCCATTCGCGCGAGAGCGATTTGTAAGTGCGCCAATCCAGTGTTGCCGTTTGAAATTCGCGTGGGATACTGCCGAATCCGGGACTGAATGCAAATTTTATTTCGCTGCGTTTGGCATCAACCGGGCCGTAATAGCCCCAACGCGTATTGTCGCGCACGAGTCCGACAGATAAAATCGCCGCGGAGCTGCTGATGCTCGGAAAATCATACGTGAGATTATCCTGCGTGGTCTTCAGATAAATCGCCAAGCCTTCGAAACGCGCGAAACGGGAGAGCGGATATTGCACGCCCGCCACGGCATTCAAATAACGCAGCCGCACAATGCTATCGGCAAAGTCCGAAAGGAAGAAATTGACTTGTTGTCCGCCCGCGAGAAAAAACGTTGGGCGCCAACCTTGAAACGCATAGCTCAACGAAAAGTCGCTGTTGGCCAGCGAGCGATTGAGATACGCGCCGATGCCGATTTGATGGTTGCCGGTGAGATCGGAAAGGTAGATTTGTCCCAAGCCTTGCAAGCCGAAGAAGGGATCATAGCCGCTCACCGCGCCGACATAATCCACGCTAAACCGCGGACGATAGTTTTTCACTTTGTAGCTGCCGTCTTCCGCGAGATTGTTTTGCGGCGCCAGCATCGCGCGGCCATTCACCATGCCGTTGGTCACGGAACCGGAAGCGAGATTCAGCGTGCCGCGTGAAAAGTCACGGTCGAAAATGAAGTCGCTATAGGGTCGCCCTTCACCTTGGCTCTCATCGATGCGCGCAAGTTGAGGCGCATCAAACTCCCCGGTGGGCAGATTCTCGTATTGCTTCGCGTCCGTCAGTTCCAACTCTTTGTACTTTCCGATATTCGACAGCGGCGAGCGCCATAGATAAACGTCATAACCGCCGCGATAGAACGAAGTGAACGCGAGGCGTTGTCCGCCCTCGGAAATGGAAAGTTGCACCGCACCCACGAGCAAGTTGGTCAACGGCATTTCTTCGCCGGAGGAGATGATATGCAGATAGATGTTCGAAATACCGTTCTTCTCCGAAAGAAAAAGCAGCGTGTCCGGACTATGATAAAACTCCGGCGTGTTGGCGTTGTCTTGTGTTGCGGTCAATTGCTGCATGCTGCGATCGGAGAGTTTCATCAAAAAGATGCTGGTGTTGCGATAATCACGGAGCCAAATCGGAGTTTCCGTTGGCGTGTCTTGCGCTTGGCGATCAGAAGCAAAAGCCAGCGTCGCGCCGTCGGGCGCCCAAGCCGGTTCGAAATCCGAATACGCATCATTCGTAAGTTGCGTGAGGTTGCCGCTCTCGACATCGAGCACGTACAAATCCGTCTGCGTTTTTTTCATGCCGCTGAAGACAATGCTTTTGCCGTCGGGCGACCAAGCGGGATTCCAAATGCCTTCGAAGCCGGGGCGATAGGTGCGGACAATTTTGCGGCGCTTCACCTCAACAATATGCAACACGTCCTGCCAACCACTTTTTGCAGCAAACACGAGACGATTGTTGTCCGGCGCCCAACTGATGCCGGGACGGAGCCATTTCAATTCTTCCAAGCCGGATTGCTTTTGCCCGCTGACGAGTCGGCCAAGGCTACGACCATCTACCGCGTTCATGAGATAAATGTCAAACAAGCCGGAGCGATCCGAAAGATATGCGAGTCGCGAGCCGTCGGGCGAAAGCGCCGGGCTATTGTTGATGAAGTTGGAGGTTTTGCGATGATCCGTGAACGCCGTCGCAAAGGCCGTGGGCGCATCGCGGCGCGAAATTTCCGGCCAATACCATTTCTTGAGCCAATCATGCCATTGCTCGGAGATCTTTTCTGAGTTTTCGCCGAGCGCGCGTTGGAACGTTGCACCGAGATTGCGACTGGAGCGCAACTCCTGCAAGAACTCCGTAACCTTCGCGCGGCCATATCTGCGTTCCATCCAATAAAGCAGATTCTGCCCGCCTTTGTAGGCAAAGAAGCCGTAGAGTTGGTCAATGGGTGGGATATAATTGTTGATCACCGCGTCGCGTATGAGATTGTCGGCATCTGCATCCCAGTGCATCGATTCATATTCGGCCAAGCCTTCGGTGAGCCAGCCGGGCGTTTGAAACGTCGTGATGCCGCGCAAAATCGCACCCGGCCCGGCGCCGTAAAAAAATTGCAGCATGAAGGCATGCGTCAACTCATGATGGAGCACATGGCGAAATTGCTCGTTCGAACCTTCGTAGGGCACGACGATGCGGCTTTTGAAAAATTCCGTGAAGCCGCCCACGGATTCTTCTTGAATGTCCGGAGACACGTTGGTCTCTTCGAAGTCATTGTGCGAGTTGTAAAGCAAAAACGGAATGCGCGCGATGAGTTCGAACTTGAACGTGCGATTGAGCGAAGTGAGAGACGACTCTGCCACCGCGGCCGTGAAATTGGCCGCGGCCTCTCCGCCTTGATAAAAGTAAATATCAAAGTGTTGGGTTTGAATATACCGCCACTCCTTGGATTGGTATTGGACTTTGTTTTTGCCGAAGCTTTGCGCCAAAACCAAAGTTGGGGCGAGGAGCAGCAGGATACAACTAGCGATTCGATTTCGCATAGCGAGCCTCAGGTGAGGAGGTGAGAGGAAACGTTGGGTGTGATGGAATCGTGGAATATTGGATTGATGGATTTGTGGATTGAAGGAGCCCAGGACTCCATCAATCCTGGACTCCTTCAATCCAATAACCAACCGCGCTACCTTTTCAAGGTTATCGTTCGCGGGCTTGCAAAGTCGCGTTCGAAATGGCGATAAAATCCGCGAGCACGCGCGTGGTTTCATCAAGCAGGGCGTCCGGCGCTTTTTCGGTCTCCGGCGTTTTCTCGCCTTTCTTTAGAAGCTTGAGCCCGCGCGCGACACGGCGCTCGTTGTTTTTGGCAAAACGATCTTCTTCTTGCTTATCGCGCTCTTGCTTGCGCACACTTTCTTGCAAGGAAATTTTCTTGCGGTCGGACTCGGCTTTGAGCGCCAAGATGTCTTCGTTGAGAAAACGAAATTCTAAATTCAATGCCGTGCGTTTTTGCGAGCGCGTTTGCAACTGCGCCAAATATTTTTTCACTGCGCCTTTGTTGGAAAAACTCGAAGCTTGAATTTGATCCCACGGCAGCGCGTTTTTCTCCGTGCTCTCGCCGAAGCCGCGATCTTCAAAGATCGAAGGCAACTTGATGTCGGGCACGACGCCGCGATATTGCGTGGTGCCGCCGTCAATGCGATAAAACTTTGCCACGGTCAATTTCAACTCGCCGAGGCGCGCGTCGCTGTTGCGCATGTAGCGCTCCAACTCGATGAGGTTTTGCACCGTGCCTTTGCCGAACGTTGTGCTGCCGAGCACCACGCCGCGACTGTAATCTTGAATCGCAGCGGCAAAAATTTCGGAAGCCGAAGCGCTGCGACGATCGACCAACACGCCGAGCGGACCGTCATATTCCACGCCGCGATCAGGGTCGCGCATCACTTTGACCGAGCCGTCGCTGTTGCGCACCTGCACCACCGGGCCTTCATCGAAGAACAAGCCGGTCAACTCAATCGCTTCTTGCAATGAGCCGCCGCTATTGCCGCGCAAATCCATCACGATTCCGTCAACGTTCGCACTCTTCAATTCTTGCAACAAGCGCCGCACGTCGCGCGTGGTGCTTTTATAATCCTTCTCGCCGCGTTGTTGCGCCGCCAGATTGGAATAAAACGAGGGCAACATGATCACGCCGATTTTGTACTTCTGTCCGTCCTGCACCAGCTCGATGGTATCGCTCTTCGCTTCACTTTCATGCAGAATGACTTTTTCACGCACGAGCGTCAGGCGTTTGGGCGCGGAGCTAATGCTCGCATTGGCCGGGATGATGTCCAAGCGCACCTTTGTGCCGCGTGTGCCGCGAATGAGTTGCACCACATCGTCGATGCGCCAGCCGATCACATCCACCATTTCGCCGCTGTCGCCTTGGCCCACGGCGACAATTTTATCGTTCGGCCAGAGCTGCTTGCTGATGTCCGCAGGCCCGCCGGCAATGATGCGCGCGACTTGCGTGTAATCGCCGTCGGTTTCCAATTGCGCGCCGATACCTTCGAGCGAGAGACTCATGTCGATATTGAAATTCTGCGAAGCATGCGGCGAAAGATAATTCGAATGCGGATCATAGACTTCCGCGAACGCGTTCAAATAAACTTGCACCACGTCTTCCGCGGTGTTCTGCTTCACGCGCTTGTGATAGTTGGTGTAGCGCTTCGACAAGAGCGTGGTGATCTCTTCCGGCGTTTTTCCCGTTAGTTTTAAATTCAGTGCTTCGTTCTTCAAGCGTTTACGCCAGAACTCATCCAACTCATACGCCGTCTTGGCCCAAGGCGCATTTTCACGCTCATATTCGAAATACTCATTGAGAGCAAAATCAAAACCCTGCGCCAACACTTTGTTCACGCCGACGATACGTTCATCAAAGCGGCGGAGAAAAGTATTGTAAACCTCAAACGCCGGCGCCAACTCGCCGCTGTTCAGATTGTCATCAAAGGTGTAGCGATACTTTTCCAGCGCGGCGATATCCGAAGCGAGAAAAATGCTCCGATAGGGGTCGAGCGAATCCAGATAAAAATTGAAGAGCGCAAGGGACAGGGAATCGTCGATCTCTTTGCGGCCATAATGATAATGTGAGAACAATCCAGCCACAAGCTTGCTCACCATCGGGTGTTGCTTATTGGGAATGAGATCCGTCGGCCTCGGCGTTCCCGCTTGCACCAACGTTCCCAAGCAAAGTATGAACGCCAAAACGATTCGCGTTTGAAAATTTCGAAGGGTTGTCCTCATAGTGTTGATTCGCCTTTTGTCCGAGGTGTGACTCATAAAAAGTGGTTTTGTCATACTACGTTTGAAACTGTGCTCTCCCTGCTTTGCCGTTTGGCCAGCGCGGCGTGCGTTATTTTTTGCCGCAACGGCTCTGCTTCAACTCGAAACTTGCACGCCAATTTTCCTTCGACCCAAATCAGCGGAATGCGCTCGCCAAATTCGCGCAGCAGTTTTTCATCTTGCGCGATATTCACTTCACGCAATACGAAGCCCCAGGATTGCCGCAGATTCTCCAATTGCTCTTTGGCGACTTCGCAAAGATGGCAATCGGGCTTGCCATAGATTTCAACCAAAACTCCGTCGCCAAATTTCGCAGGCCGAAAGAAATCCCTGAGCCGACGGAACATTACTCAACTTTTTCTTTGTTTCATGAAGTCTTCAAACTTCATGGTTTTGTAATGACCATCGGAGAGAAATTCCAAAATCGGCAAAAACTGCTCGGGCGTCAAATAGCTGGAGATCGAAGTGATCGGATCGCCGTTGCTATCGAAAAAGGCCGTGGTCGGCAAACCGCGCACGCCCATGCCCGCGGCGAGTTGTTGATAGGTCAACTCTTGATCTTTGAAACGCGTCGTCGCTTTCGATTCAGTATCAACTTTGGTCATGATGAGCTTGGCTTTGGCATATTTGATCACTTCGACGTTGCCATAGGTGTCTTTGTCCATGCGCTTGCACCAGCCACACCAGTCCGCGTAAAAATCCACCACCACCATCTTCTTTTCTTTTTTGGCAAGCTCCAATGCTTTGCTGAACTCCTGCCATTCAATACCTGAAGACTTGCCCTGTTCTCCGGACGTTGCAAAGGAAGTGAAAGCCACGGCGCCCACGAAAAGGCCGGCCAACACGACGCCAAGCACGGAGCGAGGGCGCAGCCTATTCAACCAGGAGGAATTTTTCATGATGATCTCCAACAGCAAGTTTGTTGGGTTTTATGTGATACGGTTAATTTCAGCTCAAACGATGAAACGAGGTTACGCCGCTAGATGATGCGGGTAGCGCGTTTTTTTCTGATCAACCTCAACGCCATTCTGCCACAACTCATATTCGCTTAAATCCATTTCATCGTTCCATGATATGCCATAACCGCCGGGGTCAACTTGGACTGCCTTGAAGAAGGCTTCTTGGCGCAACAAGTGAAACCGTTCGTGCTGCAGTATCTTGTGGCAATCATAGACTTTTTCGATTCCGTTGACAAATGTAACCAGCAACTGCTTCTCTTTAAGCGGCTTTACCGATTTTATTTTTGGAGAATTCATAGGACTACTCCAAACCAGGCAATGGCTTGAATTCATTTTCGACCTGCACTCACCTCTGCACCACCAACTTCCCAATCTCCTCTGCTTGCGCTTCGCCGTTGCCTTCGTTCGGCGTGCGCCGCACGATGACTTTGTAAAGATAAACGCCATTGGCCAGGCGGTCGCCGTCGGCATCGTAGCCGTCCCATTTCACCATGTTGAAACCGGCGCTCGCTTCGCCGCCTTCGAGCGTGCGAATAAGGCGGCCCGCTAAAGTGTATATCTTGATCGTCACTGTTGCGGAAGGCTGATTCACGGCAAAGGTGAAGGTGGTTTCGTTGCGCAGTGGATTGGGATAGTTCATCACCGCGCTGAGGCGCAGATCGTCGCCACTAACAATTACAAACTCCGCGGAGGCCGCACCGGAGTTGTTGAAATTGTCCCACGCTTTCACTTCCACGGTATGCAATCCTTCTGCAAGCTCTTCGAGCGTATAAAACAATTCGCCGCGCGTGTAGCTTCCGGATTTGTATGCAAAGAACTCCGTCACGTCGATTTTGTTGCCGGAGTCGCCGTCCAGCGTGAGCGTAATTTTGTGGCCAATCTCGCCGGCGAGATTGATGCCGGAGAGACTATCGAACATCGCGACATGCAGCACGGGCTTTGCGCCGACATAGCCGCCGGTCACAAAATCTTCCACGTTCGCAAAACCGATTTCAATCTTCGGGCCTTCTTTATCGACAAAGCTCGTGGCCGAGCCGCTAATGGAAATGCGTTCGCGATAGCCATTCCCGTCTGTGGTATCATTCCAAAAATAAGTGGAGAAGCGGCCTTCGCGACCGCCATAGGTGAGATCTTTCGGCGCAATGAATTGCACTTCGAATTGCCCATTCACCACCGGCGCTTCGCCGCGAAAGAGTGAATTGCCGGGAAGTGTGTAATTCACGTTCACGTTGTTTCCGCGATAGACGACATCCTGTTTCGTGTCGAACGCTTCGACGCGCACTTTGCCATTGATATGAGGTGCGGGCACACCGTTGCGCGTAATCGTGCCTTTGACCTTCGTGAGCGTCAAGGCTTTGATCGTATCTGAAGAAGTGATTTGCGCGGAATAACGCGGCATGCCGAGGCGCAAACTCGGATCGCCATAGAGATGAAATTTTTCGTCATTATCGCGGCTGTTTGTACGCGCGCGCGCATTGACCATGGCCGTGCCCAAATATTGCGAGCTTTGATCCGACAAAAACAGATTTTGATAATAGGCTTGATTGAGCGCGGCATTGCTGGTGGAATACACATCGCGTACCGTGGCAAGCGCGGCGATCGCGCCGCGTTTGGGCACAAGCACGAGTTGTTCGGCAAAGCTTTGGCGATCGGGATCGTCGAATTTGCCGAACGTACACGTGGCCGCAATCCAGACCGCTTGCCGGTCGCCGTTTTGAATGCGATCAAAGTCCTCGGAAAGCTCAAGCACGCGTTCGTGCGACCATACCGTCGGGTTGCCGTGGCCGGTGTAATTGACAATGGCCGAACCGTTATTTAGCAAACGCAGCAAGGCTTCGTTCGCGGTCGGCTTTTTTACGCCGGAGACCGAAGCGCTTTGCACCGCGGCATATTCCATGAGATAAAGTTTTTTTACATCGAAATAGCGCGGCGTGAAATTCTCCGCCAATCTTTCCGTGTCCGCGGTGTGAATGGTTTCGCCCGAAGAGGTTCCGCCGGGGCCAAGTTCATCATCGGCGACCATGATGACAGTGTTACGCCACGTTCCAAATGTCGGCGCGGTTTCATATTTGACCAGCTTGTCGACATAAGCTTCGGCGTCGGTGAGACTGCGCGCGGGAATGCGGCCAATGGCCATGTCCATGCGAATATCATTGTCGCCGCCCACGAGATACGTAAACCAACTATCGGTGACGCGGCTGTCGTGTACTTCCACAGAGTGTAAATCGTCGGTATGATAACTTGGAATCCAATTCTTGTCGGTCTTCACAATGATGTTCTTCGGATCATAATCGCCGTCACCGAAAAGCAAAGCAAATGAAGGCCGGCGCGTCCAATTTTCGTAGGCATATTTCAGAAAGTCGCGAATGGCAACGGGATCGTACATGCCCGAAGAAAACTCGTCGAACACATCTTGAATGTTGACGACTTCCACTTTCATGGTTTGCGTTGCGCCGGCGGGGCGCCAATTTTCGCGCAGGCTTTTGATGCGCTGCGCTTGCGCGAGAAAATCACTGTGGGTGATAATGACCATATCGGCTTCATTGGTCGTCGCGCGCAAGTTCGAGGGCGCATCGAGTTCGATTTTGCTCGCTTCGATATCCGTGAACGTCGCGCTCGTGGCCGCGAGATAGCGCTTGGGCACGGTCGGGTGCGTCGCCTCGGCAAAAATAGTTTGCGCGCCCGTGCTCTGCCAATTCTGCGAGGAGAGTTGCGCCACATTGCTGAAATCTGAAACATCGAAAAGCCAGAGATTTTGCGCGGCGGCATCGGCGAGCGTATATGCCGCGGGGCCTGTGCCCTTCAAGCCATCAAAGAGCAGAATGTTGTTGGCAAGTTTGAGAGTGCGCTCATAACGCAGTTCGAAGAAGTCCATGAACATGCTCACCAATGCGCTTGCGCCTTCATATTCCACGACGATCTTGTTGTCGCCGTTTTTCAGCGCGCCGGCGAAGTTGTCTTCATAAGATTGCGTGTCAAAATCATTCCCGAAGATCGCAAACTCGCCTTTGGGCTGATCATTAAAATTAAGCCGCACGGTATGTGCTGTGCCAAAGATACCGCTCTCTGTAGGCGCGTATACCTGGAATTTGAAGGAAGCAATACTCTCCACGACGGGATCGGTCATCGTCACTGTGTATGTGCGTTTATTGCTGCCCGGGGAATTGGAGAACAAATAGCCGAACCATGTTTGATCCGATTCCAGCCACACATTTAGATCTTCTTCGACAAAAAGCTTTTCGCGAAAAGTTGAAGTGGCCGTTGTAGCATTGGCAACGGGCAACGTTGCGCGCACGGCCATGCGCTTGCCGGGCGTTGTCGCGTTGGCGGGATTGACGGTGAGAAAATAAAAATTGTCAAAGCCGAAATGGTTGATGTAATGCGCGGAGTTGCCAGTGGTGGAGTCATATGCGAAGCCGTTCACGCCGCGGCCATAAAAGAGAATAAAATCGTTTCGGTCAAATTTGCCGTCGCCGCCGTCGGCAACATAAATCGCGCTTTCCAAAATGTCAGCGGGGCGCGGGGCGCTCACAAGGCGCGGCAATTCGCGGCCGCCGTTGTTGTAAAGTTTGATATTCGCGGGATTGATGTTGCCGAGCGATATGCCTTTGCCTTCGAGCGTTTGGCCGGTGATGCGATAAATACCTTCTTTGCTCACGGCGAATTTATAAAGCGGCCCCTCGGCAAGGGGCGAAGCGGTTTTATTGAGCGTCACTTCGCGCGGCGTGCGCAGCGGTTTGGCTTGTTCATAATTCAACAGCAGATCGCGATACAAGCTCTCTTCCACTAGCGAAGTCTGCGCAAGCAAGCGCTCGTTTACAGCCGCACCTGCATGATTCACGACGATTTGCATTTCATGAATAACGCGCAAGATGCGCGTGACCGGATTGTATTGCAAAGGAGAGATTTCGACGCGGACAATGGTTTGATCTCGAAATTGGGAAGGCGCATCGACGACGGCTAGTTCTTGCGGGTAGAAGCGATCTTGGGAGTAAATTTTCTCATCGCGAGGGTAAGTGATCGAACTATCCTTATATGTCGCAACCGGTGCGAGGTCAATATCTCTAAACTCCTCGACGCGGAGCGGTTGCGCAATTGCTGTGACGATGGCATTGCGCGGCACGCCGAGAATGAAAACCTGCCTCGGCAAATTCGGCGCACCGGCTTGCTCCAAACTCAAACCGGATTTGAAACGTGGTGAAACTCGGAGCGTCTGGCCCAAACCAGCGACGCGCAATGTGTCAAATTTAAAATCGACTAAAGCAAAACGAGCACTCGTTTGTTGTGTAGTAGCTTGTTGCAAGTGTAAAGCAGATTGCGAGGCCGCGTCTGCGGCAAGTAGCAAAGGCAGCGAGCAAATCAAAACAATACTGAGATTACAAAGTTTCTTCATTGCGTTTCGATCCCTGAATATAAAGAGAGTAAACTGTAGCTACAATAATGAAGCCATAGCCGCCAAGCAAAAACCATCGGATTTCGTCTCTTGCAGACAGCTCGTATACGATCCCGCCCAGACTCAACGCCAGGTAGATCCCACGGCGAAAAATGTCGGACTTATTCAAAGCGGCCCTTTGCTTTTGCAAGGTTCGTGCTGGATACTGCTGCGCTTGGGGTGCTGCTTGTTCAAAGCGGATTGTAGTAGGGATAACAAAGCTCAAGCTGCAATTGTTCCGTTTCAAATATAGAGAAAATGCTGAAGGAGTCCAAGTAAAAGTTCGGCAGTAAAAGTATGGAAGTATTCATCCGCTATAGATTTGCGCACAAGTTATCCACATTCGATTTATATGAGTATTTGCTCACAGGATTACATTCATGAAATGCGTAAACTTTTTCATTTGAAAATTTTCAATGAAAAACAGCCAATTGTAGGTCATGAAATGGTAGCCACTACCTGTGGTTGTGGCGAGATTTTCTTCAGGCAAGGCATTGAAAAATTAGAATTACCGCAAAGAAAGCAAATCCAAATTACAGTTGTAATTGGAGCCGGTTCCGGAGCCGAAAATGCAAGACGCTAAATTTGAAAAGACTGTAAAGAAATTTTGCTCTACGTGAGGAATTTCAAGCAGAAGAAGTTATCCACATCTTATTCACCCAAGCCGTGGTTTTTGAAAGCAAGCCTCGTGCTTTTCTCTGCTTGGTCTTTGTAAAACATAAAGCAAAGCCTAAATATCTGCTGGAGCAAAGTGAGCCTTTTTGAAGTACATCGGCATTCGAAAGGAAGGAATCGAGACGGGCTGGTTCCTTGGTCACCGTATGAAATAGCCTTCGCATGCATGTCCACCGAAAGAGCTTCATTGGCTTCGACAAACTCGGTGCCATGGCATTCAACAGGACAAGTAGGCAACAAGTTTTAGTCGGCTTGAAAAGTTTAGTAAAGCTTGTTGCTGCTTCAGTTCAAAACTCTCTTCTCATTGAAGAAGAGCCTAGTTTCGTTTGTGCGGCAACCACATGTCGTTTGGCGTAAGGCCGCATTGCTCGATCATGGCGAGACAATATGCAAGCTTGCCCAAGTCGTCGCCGCCTGCGTTGTTCGTGCCGAAAGTGAATTTCACACCCGCAGCTTTCGCACGCTTAATGAAAGTCGCGTTCGGAATTTTGCGACGGTCGTTGATTTCCATCGCAATCTTTTTATCGACCAGCACTTTGATGACGCGATCCATGCGGCCGGGTGTCCACAGTTCATCATAGCGTGAATTTAATTCGTCGGGAATGTAGCTCGCATTCGCATAGAGATGCACCGGCTCCGTGCTGAAAATTTTTTCGATGTTACTCACGAGTTGCTCCATGAAATCCTGCGGATCACCAAGCTCCAACTCTTCCTTCATCCACAAACGCATGCGCTTGCCATTGGCATTCGTCCATGTCATCGCGTCGGTAAAAATATAATCGAACTGCGTTATGATTTTCGGCGAGAACATGTTCAACCATTCGCGGCCTTCGGCCTGCATCGCGAAAAATGTGTGCGCGGGTTTGCGATAGTTGGCAATGTATTGCTCCACCTCAGCATCGCTTTCAAAACCCATTTTCAATCCGCAATTCACGGCGAGGCCATAGGTGTAGCCATACTTGCGCGCATTGGCGAGCGCGGGTTCCATCAACAAACCGCCTTTGAGATGCACGTGCAAATCAAGCAGAGGAAAATTGTCGTTGGCCAGTTGCGTCAATCTGCGATCAAAGTCGGGGTCTTCCAGCGGCACCCCCGGTGTGGCGAGATCGTCGGGCAAAGGTCGCACGCGCAGGTTACGATAATAAACCACGCTGTTGGGATCGTGGCCTTGCAGCGCAAACGTGCCCGAAGAGAGCAAGCGGCCTTTTTTGTCTTCGGGGCGAAACGGAGACGAAGGCTCGGTGTAATCCACCATCAACTCGTCGTTGAGGTACGTGCGAATCGTCTTGCCTTGCACCACGATGCGGTAATTGAACCAAACATTGTCAGGCACCGGCGCTTTCCATATGTTGCGAATCGCGTATAAGCTGCCGGTCATTTTGTGCTCGACGTACTCGCCGGGCTTTGCAGGCGCATTGCTATTGATAACCTGGCATTCATAGCCTTTGGCCGGCCAGCCGCTTGGTTGAAATGCCGTGTGAAAATAAATGCCTGAATTGGAACCGGGCGTGGTTTTTACTTCCGCGCTGAACTCGAAATTTTTGAAATCATGCTTGGCAATTTCGCCGCTATAAAATAAATGTGAGCGCGGTCCGCGACAGACGAGCGCGCCCTCTTCCACGCGCCACGTGCTCGCGTTTTCATTCGCCTGCCAACCGTTCAAAGTTTTGCCGTCAAACAAAGAGAGCCATTCCGTGCTATTCATGGGCGTGAGCGGCAATGCACTGCCTTTGTTGTTCCATTTCCACACGACAAATTTGAGCGGGGTTGTACCGCTATTTGCGATACCATGTATGTCCCACGGCGCGGCATAGAGCATGTCGCCTGCTTGCGCCGTGAAGTCTTTTCCATTGAGATGCCACGCTCCCTTGCCTTCCGTTACCATTAAATACTCTTCTTCGGCATGTTGATGCGGCGGATGAATTTGCTGGCCGGGCTTGATCACCGCAACGCCGGCGAGCACGTCGCGCGTGCCATAGGTTTCGCCGGTGAAGTAAGTCGTAAAATCGCCCCAAGCCGCATGCTCGGTTTTCGCTTGTTTGGCAGAGAGCACCACGGAAGCGAGCGCTTGGTTGGTGGGTTGCGATAAAACTTTGCCGATGAACATCACGAGCATGCAGCTCAACAAGAAGAGGAGGTTTTGTTTTTTCATGGCGGCGTGCTTTCTGGTTAAATGAAAAGCCGGTGTGATTTATCGGCCTAGCGCCGGGCGCAACGCGAATGTGCAAACGGAAAGAAAATTATCCAAGCGCGTTTTTTCGATGAGATTCAATTTTGAAGAAAGGCTTTTGCTTTCTATATTAGCGCCGATCAAATTCACCAACGGCATTGCACGCTTAATCATAAATTCGAGGCGCACTCATGCATCGGAGTCACACCATACTCGGCGTCTTGGCCGTGAGCTTGGCGCTTGCTTGCTCCCTCTCTGCCCAAGACTTTGCCAAGCAGCGCTTGGAAAAGTCTTCGCGTCATCAAGAGTGGGTGGCGATCAAACATGGTGCGCGCACCGTGCATGCGTATGTAGTTTATCCCGAAGTAAAGAACAAGACGCTTGCGGTCTTAGTTATTCATGAGAATCGCGGTCTCACCGATTGGGTGCGCAACGTGGCAGATCAATTTGCCGAAGCGGGCTATATCGCGATCGCGCCGGATTTGCTTTCGGGCATGGCGCCCAACGGCGGCAAGACCAGTGATTTTGCCGATGGTGATGCCGCGCGCGAAGCGATCTCCAACCTCAAACCGGAGCAAGTGACGGCAGACCTCAACGCAGTCGCGGATTATGTTGCCAAGCTGCCCGCGGCCAATGGCAAAGTTGTGAGCGCCGGCTTTTGTTGGGGAGGAAGACAATCGTTTCGCTTTGCCACGAATCGTGCGAGTTTGTCAGCAGCTATGGTGTTTTACGGCAACGGACCGGAAACCAAAGAAGAGAGCGCACGCATCACATGCCCCGTGTATGGTTTTTATGGCGGCAATGATGCGCGCGTCAACGCCACGATTCCGCAATCCGAGGAGCTGATGAAGTCTGCGGGGAAAAAATATGAACCCGCGACCTATGAGGGCGCGGGCCACGGTTTCATGCGTGCGGGCGAGGAGCCGAACGCAAACGAAGCAAATAAGAAAGCGCGCGACGAAGCGTGGGTGCGCATCAAAGATTTGTTGAAAAAGATCTGAAAATGATCCTACCCTATCAAAACATTTCCCCGACACTCGGCCAAAATCTTTTTATCGCTCCAAACGCAACGATTATCGGCGACGTGCACCTCGGCGATGAGTGCAGTGTGTGGTTCAATACCGTGATTCGTGGAGACGTGAATTATATCCGCATCGGGCCGCGCACAAACATTCAAGATTTGTGCATGTGTCACGTCACGTTTGAACGCTGGCCGCTCATCATCGGCGAGGGCGTGACCGTGGGACATAGCGCGGTGTTGCATGGTTGTGTGATCAAAGATTATTGTTTGATCGGCATGGGCGCGCGCATTCTTGACGGCGCGCAAGTCGGGCCATACGCATTAGTGGCCGCGGGCGCGGTTGTGCGTGAAGGATTTATTGTGCCTGAAAAAACGCTCGTGGCGGGCAACCCCGCGGTCGTGAAGCGCGCACTGCGGGAAGAAGAAATTGCGAATCTCACGGCTTCAGCGCAGAGATATGTGCGCTACAAGAACACGTATTTGGCCGCTCACGTAGGTTTGCCGTGAAGTGATGTAATGTTGGCTCGGTGCCTTAACCTCGCCGCTCGGCGGCACGACAACTGAATGATTTGACCTCAAGGAGAACACGGTTGCAACGGCATTTATCTTTTGCGCATGGCGTTTTGGTGTTGGCGCTGGCGACTACGCTGTGGGGCCAAACTGATGGCGCTCAAAATTTCCGCAGCGCGAATGCGGTGGCCGATTGGAGCACGACCGCTTCGCAGACCCGCATCTTGGTTCCACTCGACGGCGTTTGGCAGGCCAGTTCGCCACAGGCGAAAATCGCGACTGAAGTGAAGCTTCCCGGCGCATACTATTTCGAAGGCGAAGTAAAATTCGAACGCAAGTTTCACCTTGCGGATTCGCTGCGCGAACGCACGTTGCGTTTGCATGCCTTGGGGATCAATCATGAAGCGCGCATTGCGATCAATAATGAAATCGCAGCCGCGCACCTCGGCGGCTATACGCATTTTTCCGTTGATTTGAACAATGAAATCGTGCGCTATGCGCAAGAGAACTCGATTAGCATTACGGTTGACAATCGCCTCACACCGTTGCACTCCTTTCCGCCCAAACATCGCCCCATGGGTTGGCCCAACGCCGGCGGTGTGCTGCGTGAAATTTATATCGAAGTTTTGCCGTTGGCTGCGATTGATCATTTCTCGACACGCACCACGATTGCCAATGGCGCAGTGCAAATCGCATTACAAGCGCAGTTACGCAGCAGCCGCACTCTCCCGCCGGAAAGCCTGAGCGGTCTGATGGCTGAGTTGGAAGTGTGGGATTTTGCGCGTCAAACCAAAGTCGCGGCTTCGACGCCCATCATGCTTTCCAATTGGCAGGAGCATCGCCATGCGTTGACATTGAATTGTAACGTGCTCAACGCAAGTTTATGGTCGCCCGCGAACCCTGTGCTGTATCAATTGCGCCTCGTGCTCACGCGCAACAAAAGTGTGGTCGATGAAATTTGGCAAGAGACCGGCTTTCGCCAGATCGAATTGACGGGGAAAGAGTTGCGCCTTAACGGTGCGCCGTTCGTCTTGCGCGGCGTGGATTGGTATGAAGACTACAATCAGCAATCTGCCGTGCTGGACACAGCCGCACTGCGGCAACTGCTAACGACACTGCAACAACTCGGCGCGAATGCGCTGCGCGTCATCGGGCACCAGCCGCACCCCCTTTTGCCGAAGTTGTGTGATCGCGCCGGCATTTTCCTGTTGGAAGAAATGCCGCTTTATTATTTGACGGACGCGCATTTTCAACATGCACGTTTTGCGCAGATTGCGCAATTGCTCGCGCGCGAGATGCAACAACGTGATCGCCATCATCCCAGTGTGCTGGCTTGGGGCTTGGGCGTAAATAGCACACCGTTGAGCGCGGACGCACAGCAAGAAATTGCCGCGCTCGTGGCGGCGATGCGGCAAAATGATGAACGCCCGCTCTACGTGGTGACGACGCCCGCAGGGCAACACTTGTGGCATCCCCACGTTGATTTCATGCTCATGGAGTGGCGCTTTGCGGTAAATATGGAAGCGCTGACGGCTGTGCTCTCCGGCGCGAATCAACTTGTTGTCCCGATCCTTTCACATTACGTTAGCACGCTTGAAGCCGGCAGCGGCGCGCGCTTGGAGCCGGCGCGTGCGGAAGAGTTGCAAGCGGAATACTTCAATCGCGTTTTGCCCTCGTTAAAGAGCACCTTCGCGCACGCGGGTTACATGATTCACGCTTTGCAAGATTGGCAAGCTCCCATGCCTCTGCTCGCGCTTGGCCCGCCCGCCGAAGATATTCCGCATACGCTCGGCGCGCCGCACTCTAAAGATTGGGGGAAATTTTATTGGACTCCGGGTTCGCGGCTACACACGTATGGCCTGTTGGAAGCAAACGGGCAACGGCGCTTGGCCTTTCAAATCGTGCAAGCCGTCAATCGCGGCGAAAGCAATTCCACGCTCATTGCACGCCGAACCGTGGGTTCTCCGCCGGGCACATTTCAAATTGTCGGCATCGCGCTCATTCTCGTCTTTCTTTTCTTTTTGCAGCGCGATCGCCGACTCTTGAGCAATCTCAAGCGCGTGCTCGCACATCCACACGGATTCTTTCTCGACCTTTATGAAAACCGCAAAGTCGCGCCCTTTCTCACGTTCATGCTCGGCTTGACGGAAAGCTGCGTGCTCGCCGTGCTCCTGGCGCAATTCGGTTACGCCTTTCGCCAAAGTTTGATTTTCGATCAATTGCTCAATTTACTTTTTGACGACGCTGCGTGGAAAGCAATCGCGATCTGGCTCATATGGAATCCGGGTTGGTTTATCTTTTGGGGCACGCTCTTCACGTTTTGCGCCGGGTTGCTGCTCGCGCTGTTCTTCCGCCTTCTCGGCCTCTTCTTTGGGAGCGGCGTGCCGATTTCACAATACGTCACGGCCGTGTATTGGGCTTGGGCAAACGTTTTGTTTTTAGGATTGCTCACGCCGGTCTTTCACCGCTTGCTCTTGAATGACAGTCTTTTTGGCCCATTGACGATTGTGATCTCGCTCGTCGTGCTGTGGCAATGGGGGCGCATGTTTCGCGCGTTTCATGTGCTGTACATGGTGAGTTACTTCCGCGCCTTTGTGGTTTTTATCTTTGTATTCGGCGGCTTGCTTACCACATTGGTGCTGTATCTCGACCGTTCGCGTGCATTGTTTCAGTATGTGCCGTATTATCTCGCGCTGTGGAAAGGCGCCGCTGGAGGTATGTAGAGTTCCCGCTTGCACGCTGCGACGCGATGTCTCAAAATTAGAATTTCGCACCTGAATTTTGCACTGCGAATGCCTCCAACCTCCGCCGGATGTTTCTGCATCAGGC
Source organism: bacterium (assembly GCA_041918175.1). GTDB lineage: Bacteria > Zhuqueibacterota > Zhuqueibacteria > Zhuqueibacterales > Zhuqueibacteraceae > JABWAN01. The sequence goes on along the minus strand of JAYRWE010000074.1, from coordinate 28,990 downwards.
GAAAGCCGGCGCGAGCGCGGTGCAAAATTCAAGTCGTAACCCTCCCATTGACCAAAACAATCCTCCACGCATTGATTTTTTAAAAACGCACGCTTCCGCATTTCACACTCTCCCACAAGCCCGCCGCAAAATTTCTTTTAAAAAAAGTTCTTGACAAACGAGGGCGCAGCTAGTAACATGGCGCGCAAATAATGCAATCGTTTGCATGAAGCTGGGTGACCAAAGGCCTCGTGCGTTCGCACTTTATCAAAACATCAGAACCCAAGTCGCAATGTCGGCCCGACTATTAGAAATTGCCCAAAAAACCGGCTATTCCGTTTCGACCGTGTCACGCGTTCTGCACGATCAATCCAACAAGTACAAGATCAGCGAAGACACGAAGCAGGCCGTGCGCAAAGCCGCGGATGAACTTGGTTATCGACCCAATATGCTTGCGCGTGGATTGCGGCTCAATCAAACGCACGAAGTCGGCGTGGTCGTGCCGGATATTTCCAATCCCTTCTTTGCCACGTTGGTGAAGAGCATGGCGGGCGAACTGCGCAAAACCGGTTATAGCATTTTTGTGTGTGATGCGGATGAGAACACGAAGCTTGAAGCCGAGTCGCTGCAAATTCTTTTAGAAAAAAAAGTCGACGGCTTGATTCTCGCGCCGGTGGGTTTGGAGTCCGGCCATCTCAAAAAAGCGGCGCAGAGCAGTATTCCCGTCATTCTTGTTGATCGTTGCTTCGAGGAGCTTGCCGTCGATAGCGTTAGCGTCGATAATTTTCGCGGCGCTTATCTCGCCGTGCAACATCTCATTCGTGAAGGCCACAAACACATCGCCTTCATTCAAGGCCTGCCCGGCACCTACGTGAATGAAGGCCGCCTGCAAGGCTACAAACGCGCTTTGCTCGACGCCAAAATTCCGATTGATGAAAAGTTGATCGCAGGCGATGACTTTCGCAATTATAACGGCTATCTCGAAACGAAACTGCTGCTGAAACTGCCGACTCCGCCCACGGCTATTTTTACTGCCGGAGATTTGATTGCGATGGGCGCGCTCGAAGCTTTGCGCGAAGAACAATGCAGCGTGCCGCACGATATTTCTCTCGTCACTTTTGACGACCCCAGCTTTGCCACATACCTGTCTCCCGCTTTGACGGCCGTGGCCCAGCCCATTGATAAGATGGGTGAGATTGCCGTTAAGTTGCTCTTTCGTCGCATGCGCGCCGCGGAAGGCGAGCCCCAAAAAATTCTACTGGAGCCGCAACTCATCGTGCGCAACTCGGTCGCGCGCGTTTCGAATATGACTTTGATTCGACAAGCGTCGTAGTTGACTATGCGAACGCATTGCGCTCTCGCATAGCTATTCCACCCTCACCCAGGAGCTGTCATGAAGCACATTCTCCGCTTCTCGTGCTGCCTCGGTTTCGCCTGCCTTCTGCTCGCCGATTTTTTAAGCGCCGGCACCACCGGTAAAATTTCCGGCAAAGTGCTCGATCAACAAACCAAAGAGCCGCTCTTTGGTGCAAACGTTGTCATTCAAGGGACGAATCTGGGCGCATCCACGAATGCCAAAGGCGAGTATTACATTTTGAACGTGCATCCCGGCACATATGCCGTCGTCATCTCATATATTGGCTATGAGAATCTTACGCAGACGCAAGTGGCCGTGCATGCCGATCGCACCACGTATTTAAATGCCTCTTTGAAACCGACCCTCATCGAAGGCGAAGCCGTGACCGTAATCGCAGAGCGGCCCGTCATCGAGCCGGATCTCACTTCGAGCGAACAACTCGTCACGGCGAAAGCGATTGAGAGATCCTGGACGCGCACGGTGAAAGAAGTTTTAGACACGCAAGCCGGCGTCATCTCTACTCCGCCCTCGCTGGCGTGGACGCGCGGCGAAACACAAACCTATATTCGCGGCAGTTCCATCGTCCAAGCCGTGTACATGCTCGACAACCTCAGCGTGAATAGCGGATTGCTCTCCGACAATTACACGGGTTTCAATACTTCCACCATTGAACAAATTTCTTTGCTCACCGGCGGCTACAACGCCGAGTATGGCGAAGGCCGATCCGCGATCGTCAACATCATCACGAAAGAAGCGACCACCGGTATTCACGGCACGTTCCTTTCGCGGTTGCGGCCCGCGGGCCAGTATCATTTCGGCCGCAATTTTTATGATAAAGAAAACTACGACTACAAATTTTTCGATTTGAATTATTGGGCGCAACAATCGCGCGATCCGAATAGCGGGCCGTATTTTGGTCAAAATCCGGACTCGCTGCTTGCCGCGTGGCGCGCGACAATTACGCCCAATGCCACGCTCGCAAAATATGCCGATCGCGCCGAACCGGAATTTGAAGCCACGCTGTACGGCGGCCTCACGAACGATCTCACCTTTCTCGCTTCCGGCCGCTTCAAAAACGGGGTGAGCATTTTCCCGCAAGCCATGCCGCACAATCCCGAATTTAATTTTCAAGGCTACTTGAATTACAAATTGAACAACGCGCTCAAGCTGCGCGTGGGCGGATTTTTCGGCGGCTATGAGACCGCGGATTATCCCGCGGTGAATTTCAACTCCATCGAATCCGCGCAAGAATCCGCGTGGCTCGCGCCCATGCGCATCGACGAACAATACGCGCGCGCGAAGTACAATCCCGAAGGCGCAATCTATCGCCAATGGCCGGAGCTGCGGCGGTGGTCGCAAAGTTACGTGCGCCTCACCCACATGCTCAATCCCAAATCCTATTATGAAATCAACGTGAGCTATCTGCGCGATACGATGGACCGCTCTGACCGCGATGGCGTCATTCCCGACAGTTTGTGGTCGCGGCGTGATGACACGCAGAAAATGGTCAATCGTTTTTTAGAAGAAGGCTACTTCCACACCTTCACCAACAATCGCAGCGAAATCTATCAGCTCAAAGCCGATTACAACAATCAACTCACGCCGCATCATCTTTTAAAATCCGGCTTGGGCTTTCGTCAATTTGATTTCAACTATCGCCACTTCATGGGCGTCTATGAAGGCGGCAATCGCTGGAATCTCGTAAACGTGTTCTCCGGCCGGCCCTATGAAGGCAATATCTTCGTGCAAGACAAAATCGAATACCCCGGCCTCGTCGTGAATGCCGGCGTGCGCGTGGATTTCTTTCATCAAAATCGTTCCGTGCCTTCGAATCGTTACGACCCGCTCGCCATGCAACCCACCACGCCCGGACACGATCCCACCAAACCGCTCGGCATCCCCGGCAATCCTTTGCGTGAGCGCACCAAGCTACAACTCGCGTTTGCGCCCCGCTTGGGCATCTCGCATCCCATCAGCGAAAACTCCGTGCTGCATTTTGTCTATGGCCATTTCTATCAGCGTCCTTCGTGGACAAAAATGTTTGGCTTCCCGTTTGTGAATTACACCGAAGACATGACCACCGTGCTCGATCCCTATGCGCAGCAAACCACCTACATGGAAGAATGGCAAGGCTGGTATGGCAATCCGGAAATGGGTTTCGAACGCACCGTGCAATATGAGTTGGGCGTGGATTACAACATCGCCAGCCGCGTGAAGCTCGATCTCACCGGCTATTACAAAGATGCGAGCCGCGAGGCCACGGTGATCACCGGCGTATATGCCGCGCAATACAGCACCACCAAAGCCTTGATGCTCAGCAACTCCGGCTATTCCGACGTGCGCGGTGTGGAAACCAAACTCGATACGCGTTGGCGCGGGCCGTTCAATCTCGGCGCGAGTCACGACGTATATTGGTCTTTCGACGGCGAGGTCGGTTATCGGCAATTGCACGAACCCGGCTCACCGCGCGTGGACGTGCCCAAAGGTTTGCGGCAAGGACAAGGCGTGTGGAGCAATTTTCATCGCGTCAAAGCGTGGTTTGATTTTAATCTCGAACCCGGTCGCGGGCCAAAGCTGCTCGGCATGAAACCGTTCAGCGATTTCAATGTGAATCTCTACTTGTGGTGGCGCAGCGGCGAGCCGTACACGTATCACGGCCCCGGCGATATTTCCACGTTGCCCAACAATCGCCGTTGGTTCAGTTATTATCAAACCAATCTCAAAATGTCCAAAGGCTTTCGCCTCGCCGGCGCGCGCGCCGAGTTGAGTATGGATGTGCGCAACGTGTTCAATCAAAAATTTCTGCGCTTGCTCTATGGCGACGACCTCATTCGCTGGCATGAAAATCCGAACTTATCGGAGCGCGAGCGATTGCCCAAGAATTGGTTCTCGAATGAATACGACGAGTGGGAATGGTATTCCTACGAAGTCGCGCCGCGTCAAATCAATTTTCAATTCAAAGCGGAGTTTTAGTTCGTAGTAGCGCCTTCAGGCGCAGCAAGGCTGGTTAAAGAAGCGAATGATTCCCCCCTTGAGGGGGGCCAGGGGGTGTTGGCCGATTAAAAATTGCCTTTTAAAATTGTTCACGTGACCAACATCCCCCTGAATCCCCCTTCAAAGGGGGACTTCTCTCGCGCTGCGCGCGTTCGGTTGACGTGCATGCGCTTTCGCGGGCATGAATTACAAAGCTAACCGTAACGAGTATCTTTCTGCCTTTACGTGTGCAGTTGTTCTGGTCTTCCACCAAAAGTTTTTTTGTTCTGTCGCTGCTTCACCTAGGGTTCCTCTCCGCTTGTTTACCGAGGTGGCCTTTGCAAGCGAGCTGACTTACAGCGCTTCGCAGACTTCAAAAAGCAAAAGCCAACACTCAAGCAACCGCATGCTGTGAAATAGAGCCTTCTTCTCTCGGAGAAATTTTTATGCAATACGAACTCTTAAATATTCCCCCCTTGAGGGGGGCCAGGGGAGTGTCGCCCGCGAATGTTTTGAACAACACCCCCCTAACCCCCCTCAAGGGGGGAATGTTCGCGGGGGAATTTTTTGCGCGGCGACTCGTAATTGTGTTCATCGTTTTTTGCTCCCTCATCCTTTCCTCACCCTCATTCGCGCAAGTCACATGGGGCAAACAAACGCTCACGCGCGGCAAGCTCTGGGCAACAGTTTGGAACTCGCTGCAATACGGCGATCCCACGGAAACCGAGAATGCGTTTCATACATTGGATTATCCCGGCTATTCCAAAGGCACAAACATCAACGATGCGCTCAATTACGCCGAAGCCGCGGGCTACGCCATCTACGGCGTGCGCGACGGCCGCGCGTATTCCTACACCATCAACTCGCGTTTCTTTCCTTCCGGCGAAAATGTTTTTCCGATTGAAGAAGCCACGCTCACCAAAAACTACAATCTCGTCGATCTCAACACAGCCGGCGAAGAAATCGTCACCGGCGGCCATCACGTCAACGGCTTGGAAGTTGACATCTATCGCCGCAGCATGGTGTGGAGTTATCCAAAGTACGACGACTTCATCATTCATCAAGTCACCATTACGAACACCGAGTTCGCAACCATCAGCGATTTGTATTTCAGCATGCGTTATGGTGTTCGGCTCACGCAACGTTCCGGCACGCGCGGCGACGAGAAGTATGGTTGGAATGCCGAGCAGCAGCTTTTTTATTTCTACGATCATCAAAGCTTCAACTTTCAAGACGAGACGCCGATACGCTGGAGTCTCGGCGTCGGGCCGGAGCGCGGCGACATCGGCGACTCGCGCAGCATTCGCGCTTCGGGCACGCGCGAAACCGAGTTGGATGCCGCGGGCTACTTCACCGCCATTGTTTTGGACTCCGCCAATGCAAACGTTTTCCAGAATATTCTCGAGCACACGGGGCAAGGCGTGAGCGAGGGCGCGGCGCGCGAAGATCTCATGTTCATTCAAGACGTGGATGATCCGCCGCGCGTGAAAGACGTGATGACGCATCAACAGCCGCGACTCTCATGGGACGACGCGCGCGCTGCAGGTGGCGAAGGCGGAAAGAAATATGAGCGTCGCCCGGAGTTTCTGCTCACTGTCGGGCCGATCACGCTCACACCGTTTGCTTCCGTTCAAATCGTGTTCGCCGAAGTCATGGGCGAAATGGCGCGCGAGAAAATCGTCGAAGGCGGCGTGCCGAACCTCGACCTCGTCGCCACAGCCTCGCGCGATTCACTGCTCGCGAACGTGGCTGCCGCGCGCGCATTGCACAAAAATTTTTACATGCCTTCGCATCATCCGCCCATGACGCCCACAAACGGCGAGAATAGTTTGACGCTCATTGCCGGCCCCGGTGAAGTTACCATCGCATGGCCGCCGCTGCCCGAAACCTATCGCGATCCCCTCAAAGGCGTGAATGACTTTGCCGGTTATCGCATCTATCGTTCAACCTACTTCACCATCGGCCCATGGAAGTTGATCGTCGATCTCCCCAAAGACGCCGTCACTCTCGTTGACGGCAAAGTGGAATACCTTGATAAAGACTTGCCCTTCGGCGTGGGCAACTATTATTGCGTGACCACTTACGACACTGAGGGTAATGAAAGCGGCAAAGTGAACAACAATCGTTTTCCGGTTTATCCCTTTCGCGGCCCGAACGCGGAGTTTCCGCGCAAGGTTTATGTGGTGCCCAATCCGTTTCGGCAGCACAGCGGTTTGGTGGGACAAGGCGAGCGTTTTCGCATGGAGTTCATCGGCATTCCCGCGCAATGCGTGATTAAAATTTATACGCTCACCGGCGAGGTCGTACAAGAGATTGTGCATGACGACGGCAGCGGCTCCACTTCATGGGGCAGCCTCGCATTGTTGGATTATCAACTTAACAAGTGGATGTTGGGCGTTGCGCCCGGCGTTTACATCTATCGCGTGGAGTCGCGCGTAGCGGAGCATAAAGGCGAAGCGTATATCGGCAAGTTTGCGATTGTGAAGTGATGCTTCGATGCTCTGCAACGGCTTGGCCGTTGCATTCAAATTGTCGGAGAAAAAAACATGGCGATGCCGACATCGTATTACAACGTTATGTTCTGCACGAGTGGCATCAATGGCTTTAAAGCAAAAGCTTAAGGCAGAAAAATGTAGGGCAGAAAATAAAGCCTGAGTTCAGAAGAGTGAAGTTGCTGTCGCCACACGAAGGAAAACAATCAACATTTTTCTGCCTTCTAAACGCTTTTAGGATGCGGAGCAACTTAACGTTGTAGTAATCGGCAAGTTTGCAATTGTGAAGTAATGATAAACGCTCTGCAACGGCTTGGCCGTTGCATTCAAAACGACGCACGTTCGTCGCGCTTTTAAACCTCGGCACAGCCGAGGTTGGAGCCTTCGTACAACTCGGTCGGAGAAAAAAACATGAAAAATAAATTACACCAGTACGTTTGCACCTCACTCCTCTTTGTCGCTGCCTTTGCTCCAGCAGCGTTTGCCCAAATCGGCATTGCGCCGAATGACATCGAACGCGTGGGGCAATCGGGCTGGCAATTTTTGAAGATTAATCCCGACCCGCGCCAGGCTGCGATGGGCGGCGCATTCACTGCGCTCGGCCGCGGCAACGCCAATGCGGTGCTCGGCAATCCCGCGTCGTTGGCGGAGGTCGAGCAACATGATTTGCAGCTCAACACCATGTCGTGGATTGCCGACATTAGCCATCAATCCGCGGCGTTCGCGAAAAATTTTGACGGTCTCGGCGTGCTCGCTGTGAGCTTCGTGACTTTGGATTACGGCGACATTGCCGAAACCATGAACAGCGCGATCCCCGGCGAAGCGCGCACCGAGGCCGTGGTCACGGGCAATTATTTTTCCGCGCGCGATCTCGCCGTGGGTTTGACCTATAGCCGAAAAATTTCCGACAAGCTCGCGCTCGGCGGCAGCGTGCGTTGGCTGCGACAAAACATTGCCGAGTTGAGCATGTCCAACTGGGCGCTTGATTTCGGCACGATGTATTACACCGGTTTCAAGAGTCTGCGTTTGGCAATGAGCGCGCGCAACTTCGGCCCGGATTCGCGCCTCACGGGATGGAGCGAGGAATATCAAGCCGAGCCGGATAACATTCGCATGCCCATTGATTTTCGCGTGGGCGTGGCCATGGACTTTTTGCAGGAGAATGACAGCGCGCATTTGTTGACCGTGGCGTTGGAAGGCGATCATCCCAACGACGGCTCGGAGAAATTGCACCTCGGAGCGGAGTATGTTTATGCGCGGAAGTTGTCGCTGCGCGGCGGCTATCGTTTCAACTATGATGAGCAGAGCCTCACATTGGGCACGGGTTTCAACTTCGCGTTCTCCGGATTACACGGCGGCGCGCACTATGCGTTCCTCGATTTCGGCGCGCTCGAACAAGTGCATATGTTCTCGTTCGGGTTTTCGTTTTGATACTACAAGTTTGAGTCGGCACAGCCTCCGCCTCATGTCATTCAGAAGGAATCCTTTTAAGCATTGGGCGACATCTCCAGTACGTAAAAAGATTCCTTCTGAATGACAGCGGAAAGGTTGGCATTTCAAGTTCGGAGCAGGTTTGCGCTTTGATCACATACTGCCGCTTTTGCTTTTTGCTCTCCCTGCGTTGCTTTTCGCGCAAGCGGCGCAGCATCTCGCGCCGCTCGGCAATTTTGGAAAGGGCGAGGGGGAAGTCGAGGCGGTGTTCGCAACGGGTTCGCTGGTTTATTTCAGCGTCGGCAATGAATTGCGCATCGCAAGCTTCGCGGATTCCTCCGCGCCGCAAACGCTCGCACGACTCACTCTATCGGATAACGTGACCGACATTGCAGGCCTCGAAATTTCTGCGCAACAATTCCTCGCGATTGCAAGCGGCTCTCAGCTTGCGCTCGTGAATGTCGATAATCCATTTGATCCAACGCTGTCCGCTCGTCTCGAAGTTGGCGGCAATTGTGAAAGCCTCGCGGCGCGAGGCACGCTGGTGTACGTTGCTGCGGGTGACAAGGGTTTGCATGTTTATGATTGCGCCACTCCCTCTGCAATGCAAACGATTGCCGTGCTCGACTCATTGGGCTATTGCGAAAGCGTTGCGCTTGATTCTGCGCGCTGTTATGTGGCCGCGGGAAAGAGTTCTCATATCATCGACGTGAGCGATCCACCGCGGCCGTTTGTCATGGGCAGTATCGCGGCGCAGCAAAATGGCTATCATCAATTTGTCGGCGTGCAAGATGAGCATGCTTATGTTTGTGATTACAATCTCGGTGTGCTCGTTTATCGCATCTCCAATCCACAGCAGCCGCAATTCATCACAGCAATCGCGACGGGACCACAAGCAACGCGCCTCACGTTCGCCGGTTCGTTTGCATATGTCGCGAACGGCGAGGCGGGCATTCATCTCGTCGATATTTCCAAGCCGGAGGCGCCGCGCATTGTGAGCACGTTTAATACGCCAGGCAGCGCGGCTTCATTGTGGTTCGTGCCAACGGCTACTCCACCGCCTCCGCCGATTGAGCAGGAAGAAATTTACAACCCGAGTTCGTTGAACTATCTGCTCTTCATGCCGCGCGACACCACGGCGCGCATCGAGGGCAAGTTTCCGCTCATTCTTTCATTGCATGGCATTGGCGAACGCGGCAGCGATTTGCAGCGCGTGAAGCGCGACGGCCTGCCGCGCATGCTCGACGGCAACAACAGTTTTCCCTTCATCGTGATTTCGCCGCAATGCCCGGCGACCACGGAATGGTATTACCATCGCACCGACACGCTGCTTCGCAAACTGCTTGATGAAGCGCTCGTGCGCTACCCGATTGATCGCCGCCGCATTTATGTCACGGGTTTCAGCATGGGCGGGATCGGTGCGTGGGATTTGGGGATTCGCTATCCCAATCGCTTCGCGGCGATTGCGCCGATTGCGTCGCGCGGCGAAGATAGTTGGAATGTTTGCTCGATGGCCGAAGTGCCGGTGTGGGCATTTCATGGTGCGAACGATACCACCGTGCCGCTCTCTGCAGCGCAAACGCTGGTGCAGCGTTTCATAAACTGCGGCGGTGAAGTGATGCTCACGATTTATCCGAACGTCGGGCACGACGCGTGGACGCGCGCGTATGGCAATCCGCAATTGTACCAATGGCTGTTGAGCAAGATCAGGTGAAGTCGATTGGATTTATGGATTGGTGGATTGTTGGATTGTTGGAGCAATGGATTGATGGGAAAACCAGCGCCGCATAACTCCACAACTCCAACAATCCAGAAATCCAACAATCCACAAATCCATCACTCCAAGAATCCATCATTCCACTTGGAAGTTTATGCCGAACAAAGTTGTGGTCGTCGGCAGTTATAACACTGACCTGACCATTAAAATCTCGCGCATGCCGCAGCCGGGAGAAACGATTCTCGGCGGCCGCTTTGCGATGCACGCGGGCGGCAAGGGCGCGAATCAAGCGGTGGCCGCGGCGCGCGCGGGTGCAGAGGTTTGGTTTATTGCGCGCGTGGGCGACGATGATCTCGGACGCGGTGCGATCAAAGTTTTGCAGGCCGAGGGGGTGAATTGCGATTTCGTGGTGCGTGATGCACACGAGCCAACGGGCACGGCATTCATCATCGTTGACGAGCATGGCGAGAATTGCATCGTGGTGGCTTCGGGCGCGAACATGTGTTTGCAGCCGCGCGATGTAGAAGCCGCAGCCGAGGCCATCGCTTCTGCCGAGGTTTTATTGCTGCAACTTGAGTCGCCGATGGAGACCGTGGCCGCGGCGGCGCAATTGGCGCATGCGCACGGCTGTAAAGTTGTGTTGAATCCCGCGCCGGCGCGCGTGCTTGAAAAAGATTTGCTGCGCAAGCTCGCGGTGATGACGCCGAATGCGCTTGAAGCTGAAATGCTGACCGGCATTACGATTCGCGGCGACGCGGATTTGAGCCATGCTGCGCGGGCATTGTTGGCAAAGGGCGTTGATACGGTGTTGATCACGCTGGGCGCGCGCGGTGTGTTCGCGGCAAATGCGCGCGAGGAGTTTTTTATTCCGGCTTTCAAAGTGAAGGCGGAGGACAGCACGGCCGCGGGTGATGTTTTCAGCGGGGCGTTGTGCGCTTTTCTGCAAACGAATTTTTCTCTGCGAGAAGCCGTGGCCCATGCCGCGGCAGCCGCAGCGCTTTCCGTAACGAAAGCCGGCGCACTGAACTCCGCGCCGCGTTGGGTGGAGATTCAAAAATTCTTGTCAGAAAGGCAAAGCGATTAGCAAAAACAGGTCTATGCTGTTCTGTGTGGGCGACGAATACGCCGAAGGCGTTCAACAACAGAGCCGAGGGTCGCGCAGCGCACCCTCGGTAAACAGCCATGACCAATAAAACTCTGAAAGAGTTCAACAAAAGATGGTATGGTTGCCCGCCCATTGCGTAAATTTTTTTACGAGTTTTGTCATGATGCCTTTGGGTTGAACACCTTCGGTGTTCTTTGGATTGGATGTGCCGTTACCCAGGGTGCCCAGAAACTGGGCACCCTGGGCTGAGGTGTGTAACGCCTTCGGCGTATTCATGTGATCTACACAGTGCAAGAGATGCAATAATGCGAGTATAGCGGGCTTTGCTTTTGCTTTTTGAAGTCTGCGAAGCGCTTTAAGTCAGCTTGCTTGCAAAGGCCACCGCGGTAAACAAGCGGAGAAGACACGCAACAACGCGCAGCGACAAGACAAAAAAAGCCGTGCTTATGATTTTTTCTGCTCGCGAAAAGTTTGTTTGTGTGCAAGGAATCTTTTTATGCGCTCAACAGAATCTCCAGCGAGTAAAAAGATTCCTGCTGCATGACACGGTATGGAAGGCGCGTTTGAATAGCGATTGTCGTCATCAATTCCTCATCTATATCACTTCATCCCCAACCCACGGAGGTTGAACATGCAACGAGTGCTAAAGTTTTTGTGCGTCGCTGTCGCGTTGTGCTTTGCCGCAACGTCGTTGTCGCACGCCCAGGATGCTTCGAACGTTTCGCTCGCGGGCAATTTCGGTAAGGGCGAGGGCGAATCCAAAGCCGTGTTTGCCGCGGGTTCATTGGTGTATTATGCGATCGGCAATAAATTGCAAATCGCGAGCTTTTCCAATCCTGCCGCGCCGCTGAAAGTGGCGAGCGTGACGCTGTCGGATGTTATCGAGGACATCGTGCGCACCTCGATCTCGGGCACGCAATATCTCGTCGTCACTGGTGGCCCCAAGATGTGGCTCATCAACGTGCAAAATCCCACGACGCCGAGTTTGGTTTCGACGGTGAATATTGGCAGCACGTGCGAAGGCTTGGCCACGAGCGGCACGAATGCGTATGTTGCAGCGGGCGGTCGCGGGTTTCAAATTTATAGCATCAGCAATCCGGCGAATCCTAGTTTCGTTGCGGGCATTGACTCGCTCGAATATTGCGAGAGCGTCGTCATCTCCGCGCCGTATGCGTACGTGGCCGCGGGCAGCCGCAGCCACATCGTGAACATTTCGAATCCCGCAGCGCCGGTGGTGGAGGGGCAGTATCGCGCGGAGAACGATGGCTATCATCAATACGCGCATATTCGCTCGGGCCATTTATATGTTTGCGATTTTAATTTGGGCCTGCAAGTGGTCAACGTGACGACGCCTTCGAATCCGCAAAAAGTCGCGAGCATGCCCACGGGCTTTCGCACCGCGCGCATCGTGTTTGACGGCAATTTCGGCTACGTCGCGAACGGTGATTCCGGCATGCGCATTATCAATGTCTCAAACATCGCTTCGCCGACGGAAGTGAAACTCTTTGACACGCCGGGCCGCGCGGCTTCGGTCTATTTTGGGGCGATCACGATCAACGGCTCGCCCACGGGCCATATTTACGTTGCGGACCGCACCGCGGGTTTGCGCGCAGTGAATGTTTCAACGCCAACCGCGCCCACTGAATCCGGTGCGATCAACATTCTTGCGCCGGCCTCGGGCACGGCGTTTACTTCGTTCCTGCTTGATAACAAAGCATATGTGGCGTATGGCACCGCGGGCTTGCGCATCATCGATGTTGCGAATCCCTCGAACCCGACGTTGCTCAGTACGATTGATACGCCAGGCGATGCGCGCGCGGTGGTGGTGGGAAACAATCATGCGTATGTTGCCGATCGCGATGGCGGCGTGCGCGTGATCAATGTTTCGAATGCGAGCGCACCGACGGAAGTTGCAAACGTCGCGACGCCGCGTGCGCGCGGTGTGGCAATTAGCGGCAATTATGTTTATGTCGCGGCGAGTGACAGCGGCATCGTTGTGCTCGACATCTCGACGCCCGCGAGTCCGAAATGGGTGAAGTCGCTGCCTGCGCTTTACGGCGAGAACGTCGCGGCCTCCGGCAACGTTGCGGCGATCACGGATTATGGCAAGATTCGTTTTTATGATATCAGCAATCCCACCAATCCAACAAGCGGCGGGCAAACCGCGAGCTTTAGTGTGGGCAATGAAGGCTTCGCGATCTCCGGCAATTACGCTTACATTCCCGACGGCGACCGGCTACGCATTTATAACATTGCGAATTTGTCCGCGCCCGCGGAAGTGGGCAGCGTGGTGCATGGCGGTTATGGTTATATCGCCTCGGTCAGTGGCAACTATGCGTATGTGGCCGCGGAAGGCGCGGGCGTGCGTGTGATTGATGTGAGCAATCCGGCGAGTCCGCAAGCAGTGGGTTTTTACGACGGCCCGGCGGATGCGCGCGGCGTCGTAGCTGTGGGTGCGTATGCGTATGTGACTGAGCGCGCGGACGGCCTTTCGATCTATCGCAATGACTTGGTGACCGCAGTTGCGGAAAATCCCGCGGACGTGCCGCAATCTTTCGCGCTTTATCAAAACTATCCGAACCCATTTAATCCCGGCACGAAAATCAAATTCGAGTTGAGCAAAGCTTCGCGCGTGACGCTCGAAGTGCAAAACCTGCTTGGGCAAGTCGTCGCGACGTTGGTTGATGAGATCAAACCCGCTGGCGCGCACACTGTGGTGTTCGATGCTTCGAATTTGACCAACGGCGTATATCTCTATCGTCTGCGCGCGAACGGGTTGGAGCAGGTGAGGAAATTTTTGTTGATGAAGTAAAGCTGGTTGCTCGATGAGCGAATGAAACCTTTGACTGCGAGTATATTTTATGTTACGGAACTCATCCCCTAAATCCCCTTCTCTTAAAAAGAGATGGGGACTTTTCGTGCATGAACTAGCTTTTCTCCCCTTCTCTTCCCAAGAGAAGGGGTCGGGGGATGAGTTCAAAAGGCGGTTAGCCTCTGCAAACCGAATTCAACGATGCACGATCTCTTTGCTTCAAAGCTTCTCATTGCTCGCCTTCATTCTGCTCTGCGCTTCTTCGCCTCTGTTTGCGCAGATCGATATGGCTGCGGTCGCGCGCTTACATTTCCGCGTGGCGGAAGATTCCGCGCAGTGGCGCGAAGGCTTTGCCGAGCGGGTGAGCGGCACGCTCGCGCCGTATGCTTCCCATCGCAGCAACGGCGCGGCCGTGCCGGCATTGGTGGCGCGCACGAATAGCAGCGAAGCTGTGATCGAGTGGCGAACGGCTGCACTCGCTGCGACTCGCGGCAACGAGTCGGCAAATTTTATGTGGGCCTGCGGCTTCGGCAATAATTTGGGCGATGAAAAATTTCAACTCACCGCGAACGGCAAATACGTTTTCACTTTTTCAACTTCCTCTGCTCCGGCTTGGCAAGTATTGGGCAAGCCCGAAGGCGCGTTGTCATTCACCGCGGTTCATGTGAATCACAACGGTGCGTATTTCGGTTACATGACGCTCACGCTGCCTTCGGAAAAGCTCGCTCGCGGCAAGCCCGTGCTTGTTCAAGTCTCCGGCGGGCAAGCGCAGAAAGAAACGTGGTATCGCACGTTTGAGTATCGCGATGCACTCTCTTTTTTTTTAAAAGAAGAGCATAAAGAAGTTTTTTCGGCACTAGAATATTGGAATCTCGGCGAGGCAATGGTGCATGCGTTTGCTGCTCCGCAGCACGCGGGCAAAAACGTTGCGTTGCGTCGCAAGGAGGAAAGCCTCGGCGCGAGCACTCTATTGGCGCGCGACGGACTTGCCGTTGCCGAAATCTCTTTGCCGCGCGAGCGCCAAACGCAGAGTTTCGATGAGATCGTCCTCGCTCTCGCGGATCAACCCGTTGATACGATTGCATTGCATGCGATTAATGAAAAGCGCCTCAAAGCTTTTTTAGAAGAAGAACTCATTGTCGAACGATTCGTGTTTCCGCCCGGCAAACTGCCGGCAGTGCAATGGCGCAGGCCCGGCATGGTTGATAATGAGTTGGGCAAGTTTCCGCTGCGCGTGACTTATTATGATCACAACCTGCAACGGGTGGAAAACGCCGCTGCGCCCGGCCGCTATGGCGCGGTAATCGAAGCAACCACGCCCGCAGGCTTCAAGCTCAAACGCTATGTCACACTCTATTGCGCGCCCGTGGAGTTTGACGATTACGGCGCAGAGGTTGGCCTCACGATCAATCCGCTTGCGCGTTATGGCATCACGCCGTCACGCTGGCAAAGATACGAACAAGAATTTAGGCGTTTCTCTTTTGGCGATTTGATTCATCATCCTGCCAACAGCGCGGATGCCGCGATCTTTCTCGCAGGCTTGGCTGAAATCGATTCTATCAACAAAAGCTTTGACACGCCGCGCTTGCGTGATCGGCAATGGTGGATCACCTTCAAACGCAAACAAGAAGGGCTGCATGAACGCGCCCTCTTCATGCCGCCCGCGAAACGCAATGCCGGCAAAGCACCGGAGTTGAAGACAACGCCCGTTGCGACCGCAACGTTCACTGCTGCGGAGCAACAACGCATTCGCGAAATCTGCGCGGAGTGGGCGCGCGCCGCCAACGAGCCGCTCGTCACACTCGTGGCGCATCGCGGGCAAATCGTTTTTCATGAAGCATTCGGGACGCAACGTGATGGCAAGCCGATGACGCGCGACACGCCGACGTGGATGGCCTCGATCACGAAACTGCTCACCGGCGTGCTCATGCTGCAATTCGTCGAGCAAGGTTTGGTTGATCTCGATGCGCCGCTGCAAAATTATTTGCTCGAGTTGCAGTCTGCGTCTCTCTCGCAATTGACGCTGCGCCATCTTTTTACGCACACACACGGCGGCGCGTGGCACGGCGAATGGGGCTCGGATTGGAATCCCGCGTTGGAAAATTATCTCGCGCAAGCTGCGCCGTATTTAAATGTCGGCGCAACGTTTCAATACAATCGTCTCGGCTATGCCCTCGCCGGAAAAGTGATAGAGCGTTTGAGTGGTCGCGCCGTGCCGTATCTCTTCGACGCATGCTTGTTCCAACCGTTGGGCATGAAGCATGCGATTGCAGATAACACCTACGGCAGTTTGTATGCAACCACGCTTGATTTAGCCAAGCTCGGGCAAATGCTTTTGCAACGCGGCAGCTATGGCGAGCATCATTTTTTTTCTGCAGAAAATTTTCCCAAGCTCTTGCCGAACGAGTTGAAACGCATCAATCCGAAATTGGAAAAACGTTGGGGCCTCGGCACTGCGCCGCTCGCGGGCCACGGTTTGAGCGAACAAACTTTCGGACATGAAGCGGCCTCAGGCGCAATTTTTCGCATCGATCCCGCGCAGGAATTGATCATCGTTGTGGGCCGCGATCACACCGGCCCGAACTACGAAGACTATGCCGCGCGCTTGTTGGAAGCCTGCACCGCGCCGGTGCAGCGCAAGGGAAAAAACTGATATGAATTCGAGCGCTCGTCTCAAAATTTAAACTGTCATTCAGCAGGAATCTTTTTGAGTACTCGGCGGAATTTCCAGCGAGTAAAAAGATTCCTCCTGAATGACAGCCTCAGAGAATATGCCTCCTCAACGCCAATCGCAAGAAACGCTCAAGCTGCTCTGGCCCGTGCTCGTGCCGGTGCTGCTGTTTTCGATCATTCCTCTTGTGCGCGGCATCTACCTCGGCTTCACGGATTACCGACTCGGCGATGCAATTCGTTTCAACGGTCTCGACAATTACGCGCAACTCGCGCGCGATACCTACTTCTGGAAATCTTTTCAAATCGGATTTCTTTGGACGCTGGTCGTGACCGCGGGGCAAATCGTTTTAGGCCTCGCGTTAGCAATGTTGCTCAACGCGCGCGTGCGCTTCACTTCTGTTTATAGCATGCTGATGTTGATTCCCTGGGCCATGCCGCCGATTATTCGCGGCATCGTGTGGCGGCAAATTTATGACATGGATTCTGGCTGGCTCAATGCCGCGTTGCTCGATCTCGGCGTCATCGCGCGACCGATCAACTGGCTCTCCAGTTTTGAATATGCCATCCCCGCGGTGATCGTCGCCGGTGTGTGGGGCGAGATTCCCAAAGCCGCGGTGTTTCTGCTCGCTGGCTTGCAATCCATTTCCAAAGAACTGTATGAAGCCGGCCGCATCGACGGCGCGAATCGCATGCGCGAGTTCTTTCACATCACACTGCCCATGCTCGCGCCCGTGCTGGCCGCTATCGTCTCGCTCACGTTTATGTGGAACTTCAACACCTTCGGCTTGATTTGGGTGTTGACCGAAGGCGGCCCCGGCGGCATGACGCGCTTGCCCATGCTCGCGGCTTATGAAGAAGCGTTTCGTTACGGCTATGTCGGCTATGCCGCGGCGATTGGCAACGTCATGGTCATCGTCATCTCGCTCATTTTGTTTTTCTATCTGCGCGTGCAACTGCGCGAGCGTTTGACGGCGGGCTAGTATTTCAGCCAATGCTTTCCTGAAATCTAATGCTGTCATTCTGGAAGAACCTTTCCTCGTGCTCGACACGATTCTCAAACTAGGCTGAGTCTCGAGCACTAGGGGAGATTCTTCCAGAATGACAATCAAACAAAAAGGGGTTCTATGTTGTTCTGTGTGGGCAGCATGAATACGCCGAAGGCGTTCAACAGCAAAGCCGAGGGTCGCGCAGCGCACCCTCGGGGAAAGAACCATGCTCAAAAGAACTCTGAAAGAGTTCAACAAAAGAGGGCGCGGCCGCCGGCCAATCGTACATTTTCGCTACGCATTTTTGTCTACAAGGCCATTTTTGTTGAACACCTTCGGTGTTCATTGGGTTGGGCGTTGTTAGACCCAGGGTGCCCAGAAGCTGGGCACCCTGGGCTGAGGTCTGTAACGCCTTCGGCGTATGGTTGCCACCATAGTGTCATTGTCTTGCAATGACCCACACCAAACAACATAAAACCCAAAAAGGAATGCTGTTATCAAACGCAGACTACTAAAACCTCACTTCGCAACTCTCGCGACGCACGTCGCGCTGTTCGCGTTCATCGCATTCCTCCTCTTCCCGCTGCTGTGGATGCTGGCGACTTCCTTCAAACCCACGGCCGAGATTTATTCGGGACGCGCGGATTTTTGGCCGAGCACGATTTCACTCGAGCACTATCGCAGCGTGAGCCAAAATCAAAATCTCTGGCGCAGCATGGCGAACAGTTTGATCACAGGCATGTGCTCCGCGCTCATCGCCGTGCTTATCGCCACGCCCGCGGCGTATGCGCTCACGCGCTTCAAATCCGCAATCAACAAAATGGTTCTAGGCTGGATGGTCACCTCTCAAATTTTCCCCGCGATTCTCATGATGATTCCGTTGTACATGGTGCTGCGCCGCATGCACCTCACGGATTCGTTGACCGGCTTGACGTTGGTGTATGTTGTCTGGGCGTTGCCGTTTGTCATGTGGATGATGCACGGCTATTTCAAAAGCATTCCTGTGGATTTGGAGGAGGCTGCGGCGCTCGACGGCGCTTCACGGCCGCAAATTATTTTTCACGTGCTCATGCCGCTGCTCTTGCCGAGCCTCGCCGCGGCCGTGCTCTTCGCATTCATCT
This sequence comes from bacterium, assembly GCA_041918175.1. GTDB lineage: Bacteria > Zhuqueibacterota > Zhuqueibacteria > Zhuqueibacterales > Zhuqueibacteraceae > JABWAN01. Next base: position 10,344 of record JAYRWE010000074.1, on the reverse strand, counting down.
CCGCGTGGAATGAATTTTTTTTCGCGTTGGTGTTGATAAAAAGCCCGAGCGCGATCACGCTGCCGGTCGAACTTGCGCGCTTCACCGGCATGGAAGGCCAAGCGCGCACCGGACCCTTGGCCGCGGCGAGTTTCCTCGCCACGATTCCCTCAGTGATTCTCTTCGGCCTCATGCGCAAATGGTTCGCCTCAGGCTTGCTCGCCGGCGCGGTGAAGAATTAGCACGTGCATGAAACCCGTGCGGCTTCCGAAAATGTTCCAACCTCGGCTGAGCCGAAGTTGATTTCTCGGATCGAAAAAATAGGTTGCGCTTCTCCCTCTAACGATGTCATTCAGAAGGAATCCTTTTAAGCACTGGGCATAATCTCCAGCGAGTAAAATGATTCCTACTGCTTGACACTTCAAAGAAAGCATTTTAAAAGTAGCGATTCGCAGTGCGAAACTTCATTGCATTGGTCATTCTCGCGGCAGCGCTCTTCGGCTTCTGGAAATTTTTAAAGCCGCCGGACTCGTCATCTTCAAACACGCTGCGCTTCGTCAGTCTCGCGTGGCAAGAGCAGGCATTGCGCTCGAATCGCGAGTTGGTGGCGCAATGGAACGCGGCGCATTCCGACATGCCCGTGGAATATGTGCAAGGCACGTGGAACTCGATTCACGATTATCTCATCACTTCCTTTGAAACCGGCGAAGTGCCCGACGTTTTTCATTACGAGTCTTCCATCATCGTGGACTTCGCCATGCGCGGCTATCTCGCTGATCTCGCGCCCATGATTGACGAAAAGATGAAACAAGATATTCTGCCAGCGGCATGGGCATCGGTCACGCGCCCGAACGGAGAAGTAACCGGCGTGCCGTTCGTGATGGAGTCGCTCGTGGTTTTGTTCAACCAAGAGCTTTTTGAACAAGCGCAGATTACGCCGCCCACGCTCGCGCAACCGTGGACGTGGGAAGACTTGCGCCGCGCCGCATTGCAATTAACCCAAGACACCAATGGCGACGGTGAAATCGATCACTGGGGCGCGGCGTTCGGCTTGCGCAACTCCGCCAACATTGTAATGAATCTTTCGATCAGCTTTGGCGGTTCGTTCTTTCGCAAAGAGCACGGCAAGTATGTCGTCACCGCAGGCGCAGCAGAAAGAGAATTGCTGCGCACCATTCATGCGATGCTTTACGAAGACCGCTCCGCCTCGCCCGCGAGTGTCGGGCAATCCGGCACCGGCATGATTCCCGGTTTCATGAACGGCAAATACGCCATGCTCGTCGGCATCGGCGCATGGGCGCGGCAACAACTCGTCGAAAACGCGCCGAAAAATTTTCGCTGGGGCGTAATGCCGCCGTTGCGCGCGCGCACGCAAAACACCGGCGTGAGTACACAAACCTTGAGCATTCCGAAAAAATCCGTGAAGCAACAACAAGCCATGCAATTCATCAAGTTCATGCTCAACTCTGAAAACCTCGCGAAGCTCGCGCACAGCGATTGGATGATTCCCACACGGCAATCGTGTTTGCGCATGCCGCAATTTCAAACGCGCGCCGACGGCTGGGATGTTGTTTCCGCGAGCGCGCAATTTCTCACCACCGGCCCGTGGCTCGGCGCGCCCGGTTACGTCGAATGGAAAACGCGCGTCGCCAATCCTATTTTGCAAGAAATGTTTGCACAGCGACTTTCGGTCGAAGAAGCCGCGCAACGCCTCGAAATCGAAAGCAACGTCGTGCTCTCGCGGTATCAAATGCGTGATGAAGCATGGTGAAAGTTTTGAACGATCACAGTCGCGGCGCATTGCTCGGACTTGCAATCGGCGATGCGTTGGGCAGTCCCACCGAAGGCAAAAGCCTCGCAGTCATTCAACAAACGTGGGGCCGCGTCACGGATTTTATTTCGGCGCAACCCGCGGGCACGGATGACACGGAGTATGCGCTCTTCGCCGCGCGCTTGTTGCTCCAACACGGCCGTGCATTGACCTCCGCATTGGTGGCGCAAGCGTGGCGCGAAGAAATCATCGGCGCAAAGAACGAATTCAAAGGTGCAGGCTTCAGTGAAATGTTGACGATTGAAAACTTGCGCAAAGGTTTGCAGCCGCCGCATTCGGGGAAGCATCTGCACAGTTGGAGCGACGGTCTCGCGATGCGCGTTGCGCCGTATGGCATCGTCGCTGCCGGCGATCCGCACTTGGCCGCGCAGCTTGCAGAGATCGACGGCGTGGTGAGTCACGCGGGCGAAGGCATTCATTGCGGTCGCGCCGTTGCCGCCGCCGTTGCCATGGCCATGCACGACGCAGCGCTTGAAGAAATTTTTCGCGCCGCGCTGCAAGTCATTCCCGTTGATTCATGGAGCGCGCGCGCGTTGCACGAAGGCATTGCCATTGGACAAAACAGCGACGACGTGTGGAGCGCATTGCAGCCGTTACACGATGCGCTCGTGTGCTCGTATTATCATTGGGCCGACATTGCGCCCGAAGCCGTGGGATTGGCCTTCGGCATTTTAGCCGCAGCGCGTGGCGATTTCACTTCTGCCGTGCTCGGCGGCGTGAACATTGGCCGCGACACCGATACCATTGCGGCCATTGCCGGCGCGATTGCGGGCGCGCGTTGCGGCAGTACTGTGCTTCCGCAAAAATGGGCGGCGCGCATGAGCACCGTGAAAGGCAACTGCATCAACACCGTCGCGGGCATGGATCTTCGGCAAACCGCGGATGCGCTCGCGCAACTCGCACAGAGAACTTGATGCGTTGCAACGCGATTTCTCCGCCGCGCTTTTTTTGTTTTGTCGCTGCGCGTTATTGCGTGCCTTCTTCGCTTGTTTACCGAGGTGATCTTTTCAAGCGAGCTGACTTACAGCGCTTCGCGGATTTCAAAAAGCAAAAGCCGCTGTAGTAACGGGGAAGTCGGACTTTGCAAATGTGAATGCAACAGGGATCCTATTCGCTACAAAAGCTTTCAGTCAAATCAGTACCGCAAAGTCCGACTTCGTTCGCTTTGGGTTCTTATCCGTTAATTAATGAACATGACGAGTATAGTTGATTTGACGAACGCTATGTCATCCGCACTTCGCACACGCGCGCGCAACGCGCTGCTCGGCTTGGCCCTCGGCGACGCCATGAGTTGGCCCGCAATGTTTCAGCGCAGCTACGCATTGCCCTTTTGGACACGCAGAATTCGCCGCGAGATTGACGCAGCGGAGGAAACCACGCACGCCATTCGCCCTGCCCTGCCGTTCTCGCTCAACCGTTCCGCTGCAACGTTCGCGCTTTGCGGAGCCGATGACACCGAATGGGCCGCGTTCACGGCGCAACAACTCGTGCAGCAACGAGGCAAACTTGAAGCGAGCCAACTCGTCCAAGCGTGGCAAGCATTGGCAAAATCCGAGCAACCCGTGCGCGGCAGTTTGAGCGTGCAAGCCGCGTTGCACAATCTGCGTCGCGGAAAAATGCCGCCGCACACAGGCCATGATCATCCGCACTATTTCGATGATGCTGCGGTTGCGCGTGCGGTTCCCATCGGCGCGGCCTACGCCGGTCAACCGCACGCCGCCGCGGCGCTCGCTGCAAGCGAGGCCCAGCTCACCAACTCCGAAGACGGCGTGTGGGCTGCGCAAGCCATGGCAGCGGCCATCAGTTGTGCATGCGCCGGAAAAAATGTGGAAGCGATAATCAGTACAGCACAATCTTATTTGCCGCATGATTCCTGGATCGAGCGCACCGTACACGAAGCGCTCGCGTTGTGTGACGAAAAAAAATCTCTGCTCGAAAATTTGCCTCGCCTGCATGAAGCCGTGAGCAATCGCGTTTATAGTTACGGCACGGCCGCGCCCGAAACTTTTGCGCTCGCACTTGCCGTGTTCAAACTCACGCACGGAGATTTCGAAGCGGCCGTTTTTATGGCAAATAGTTTCGCGAAGAACGCCGACTCTGTTCCAGCCTTTGTGGGCGCGCTGTGCGGCGCCATGAGTGACGAGGGAAATTTCTTCCCGGCATGGCAGAGTCAGCTCAAACACCTGCGCGGCATTTGCATTCCCGCATTGGCCGGCGTGGATTATTTGGCGTTGGCGGAGCAACTCGCGACGTTGGCTTGCGAGAATGAATAGTTTGCTCCCGCAGCCGACCTCATAGCCTGTCATTCAGAAGGAATCCTTTTAAGTGCTCGGCGGAATCTCCAGCGAGTAAAAAGATTCCTCCTGAATGACAGCGCGAAAAGACGCAACGAGCTTTAGAACCGCGCGATGCAGCGCAAGAAAATGCCATCGACCATTCACTGCGACTCCATCATGAAGATCAGTTGGATCAACCCCGAAGATTTGTTGCGCTACGAGCTTCTTCAACAAAAAGAGGAAGGCAAAGACGTTGCGTCGTCGCATGCGCGTTGGGAGAAGATTCAGCGCGAGGCCAAAGATGAATCGGATTTGCAACACCAAGCATTGCAGCTTGTCGATGCGTTGATTGCTTCCTCGCCTTCCGATGAATTAACGCGCAACGAACCTTCCGAACTCGATGCGATTCATGCACAGCGCCCGAATGCGCCACCAGCATTGCAGCAACATTCGCTCACGAAGGAAGAACTATATGATCGCATCTTGGGCGGCTGGCTCGGGCGCGCCGCGGGTTGCCTCTTGGGCAAGCCCGTGGAAAAATATTCGCGCGCAGTGATCAAAGAAATTCTGCAATCCAACGGCACATGGCCGCTTTCGGATTACATCACCGCGGCCGGCATGCCCGAGGAAATTCTCCAAAAGTATCCGTGGAATCGGCACAGCGGCAAAGAGAGCTTGAAAGAAAATATTGCGTGCATGACCGAAGACGATGACATGAATTACGCCATGCTCAATTTGCACGTGCTCGAAAAGTTCGGGCAAGATTTCTCGACGGAGAATATTGCAGAGACGTGGTTGAGCCTCATGCCCGGGCTTGCAACTTTCACAGCGGAGCGCGTCGCGTACTTGAACTTACTCGTGGGTCATCGTCCGCCGCAAACCGCAACGCACCGCAATCCCTATCGCGAATGGATTGGCGCACAAATTCGCGCGGACGTTTGGGGCTGGACTGCGCCGGGCAATCCGCAACTCGCGGCAGCGCGCGCATGGCGCGATGCGCGTTTGAGCCACGTGCGCAACGGCATCTATGGCGAGATGTTTTTCGCCGCAGCGCTCGCTTCGGCATTTCATACAGACAGTCTCACTCAAATTATTGCGCAAGGTTTGGCGCAAATTCCACAACACTCGCGGCTCGCGCACGCGATTGCATTCGTTCTTTCATTGCACGAGCAAGAGCCGCAATGGGAACGCGCCGTGGATCGACTCTATGAAAAGTTTGAAGAGTATCATTGGGTGCATGTTCTCAACAACGCAGCGCTTGTGGTGGCAGCGTTGCTCTATGGCGAAGGCGACTATGAAAAGACGATTTGCAATATCGTCATGGCCGGTTGGGACACGGACAGCAATGGCGCTACTGCCGGCGCGATACTCGGCACCATGCACGGCGCGCACAAACTTCCCTCAAAATGGATCGCGCCACTGCAGAACAAAATTCGCAGCAGCATGATGGGCTTTGATCATTCCACGTTCGAGGACTTGGCGCGACGCACTTTGCAGCAAGCTGCGAATCACGAATTCGAACACAAACTAGTGGAGTGTCAAACTTTAGTTTGACATTTAAACGGCGTTATCTAGCAATATTTGAAACCGCTCAATTGTCAAGCTGAAGCTTGACACTCCACTAGGTTTTAGCTCGCGCTTCTAAAACTGTCATTCAGCAGGAATCTTTTTAAGCGCTCGGCAACAACTCTAGCGAGTAAAAAGATTCCTACTGAATGACAAACTTATACGGAAAAATTTCATGCAGTCCATTCCACAATTGCTTTCCAATCCCCAACTCTTGCACGACCGCGCGTACGGCTGTCTCATCGGCTTGGCCATTGGCGATTCTTTCGGCGATGCGGCGCGCACCGCGGACAATCATTTTTTGTACGGCATCACCACGGACTTTCGCGCCGGTGTGCCTGCGCCGGGCACGGATGACACGGAGTTCGCGTTGCTCACCGCGCATGCTCTCATTCAAGCACGCGGCGAACTCACCTCCGGCCACGTGCTCGAAGCTTGGCGCGCGCACGTGCTCGCGCTCACGAACATGCCGCGCGGCGGCGCAAGCGAGCGCGAGGCTGCGGCAAATATTCGAAGAGGAATCTTGCCGCCGTTGTCCGGGCAATTCAATTCGCATTACATGAGCGACGGCGCGGCAATGCGTGCTGCTCCCATCGGCATCGTGTGCGCGGGTGATTGCGAGCGCGCCGCGCGTTTGGCGGAAACAGATGCAAGCCTCAGCCATTGGCGCGACGGTATTTGGGGCGCGCAAGCCGTGGCTGTCGCAGTTGCTGCGGCCATGGCCGGCGGCACGTGTGAGGAGATGATCGAAGCCGCGCTGCGCAGCATTCCGAACGATTCGTGGCTTCATCACAACATGACCAAAGCGTTGCAGATCACCTCGGCGCACGCTTCTTGGGAAGAAGCGTGGATGCCGCTGCACGACGCGTTGTGGACGGAGTACAAAGCCGCAGTGCCCGAGGCCGTGGCTTCGGCGTTCGCAGTTTTTAAATTGACGAACGGAAATTTTAAACAAGGCATTTTGTTGGGAGGAAATTTTGGACGCGATGCCGACACGATTGCCGCCATCGTCGGCGCGTTGAGCGGCGCGTTGCATGGCGCGAGCGCAATTCCCGAGCATTGGATTGAAAAAGTGCGCGTCGCCGCGGGCACGTGTCTGCCTTTTACCAAAGGCATGGAAGTGCAGCGCGTGGCGCAACAACTCGTTGAGTTGATCAAATGAAAACTCCGACACAAGATGCGCACGCAAGCGCCGGCAAAAGAGGCGAAGGCGTGCGCTCGGATTGTTATATTGAAATCGCTGTGCGTGAGAGCGGCGGCATTGCAGTAGCATTGCAAAGCAAAGTTGCCGCATTGTATGGCGGAGCGATAGAGCAGCTTGCGCGTGAAGCGTGCGGCTCTTATGAGATCGAACATGCGACGCTGCATATTGAAGACGGCGGGGCTTTGCCGTTCACGTTGGCCGCGCGACTCGAAGCTGCGATCAAACGCGTGTGGCCGGATCGTCTCACGAGCTTTCAATTACCTCATACGCCCCGAGATTTTTCTTCATCAAAAAAAGAACGGCTGCGGCGCACACGTTTGTATTTGCCGGGCAATGAGCCGAAGTTTTTTGTGAATGCCGGGCTGCATCAACCCGACGCGATCATTCTCGATTTGGAAGATAGTGTCGCGCCAAGCGAAAAAGACGCGGCGCGCATTCTCGTGCGCCACGCGCTGCAGCACGTAAATTTTCGTGACGCGGAACGCATGGTGCGCATCAATGTTGGAGAAATGGGCAAAGCAGATTTGCGCGAAGTGATTCCGCACGGCGCGCAAACAATTCTCATTCCCAAATGCGAAGCGGCAGAGCACGTGCGCGTAATCGCCGAGGAAGTGGACGCTCTCCGCCGGCAACACGGATTGACGCACGAGATTTTTTTGATTCCAATTATTGAAAACGCGGCTGGCGTGCTGCATGCTCTCGAAATTGCGCAAGCGAGCGAAATGAATTGCGCGCTCGCATTTGGCTTGGAAGATTACGTCGCCGATCTCGGTGTGAGCAAAACTGCAATGGGCACGGAAAGCTTGTTCGCGCGCAGCATGATTGTGAACGCGGCCAAAGCCGCGGGCTTGCAAGCATTGGATTCGGTATTCGCGGACGTGAACGATAGTGAAGGGTTGCAAGCGAGCACGCGTGCAGCAAAGGCGCTCGGCTTCGAAGGCAAGGGCTGCATTCATCCGCGGCAGATTCGCGTCATTCATGAAGCGTTTGCACCATCGCAGCATGAGATCGAAGAGGCGACGCGCATCGTTGCGGCGTTCGAGACGGCGCAGCAACAAGGCCTCGGAGTGATTGCGATTGGAACAAAGATGATTGATGCGCCGGTGGTGAAACGCGCGCAGCGGGTTATCGAGAATGCGCGGCGAAACGGCTTTGTTTAGCAGCATGATTTTAAATCGGTGTTCAAGCTTTAAAATGTCATTCTGGAAGAAACTTCCCTCGCACTCGGAACAACTCTCAAAACGGATTGCATCGCGAGCACGAGGGAAGCTTCTTACAGAATGACAATTACATGTGTTGCTGTTGCCGAACGTATTATGCGAAACAAATTTTCATGAATGACCAACTCGTTCAAAACGCAGCCGGCAGATTGGTATCCCGATTCATCAACGGCGAAGAGCACGTTCCGTTTCAAGGCCTCAATCGCCATCGCCCGCACGGCCGCAAAGCGAAGCCGTTCATTCGTTCGTGCGCGGATTATCCGGCGGACGGCAATAAACTCGTGGCGAGTTTGCAAGAAGCGTTGGCGCGCGCGGGGCTCAAAGACGGCATGACGATTTCAACGCATCATCATTTGCGTAACGGCGATGCGCTCACCAATCTTTTGTTTGATACAATCAAACGCATGGGCGTTAAAAATCTGCGCTGGTTTCCGAGCGCGTCGTTTCCGTGTCATGAGCATTTGATTCCGTATTTGGAAGACGGCACGTTGCATCACATCGAAGGCAGCATGAACGGCCCGCTCGGACGTTTTGCTTCGCACGGCAAGATGCGCGGGTTTGGCGTGTTGCGTTCGCACGGCACGCGTTATCAAGCGGTGCAAGATGGCGAAGTGCACATCGACATTGCGGTGCTCGCTGCGCCGGCGGCTGATGCGTTCGGCAACGCGAATGGCGTGCAGGGCAAATCAGCGTGCGGGCCGCTGGGTTTCGCATTGGTAGATTCGGAATACGCCGCGCGCGTAATCGCAGTGACGGACAATCTCGTGCCCTTCCCTTGCGTGCCGTGGCACATGCAAGGCAATCACGTAGACTTCGTGGTTGAAGTTGAAAGCCTCGGCGATTCCGCCCAAATTATTTCCGGCACAACGGAGATCACAAAGAGTCCGGATCGTTTGTTAATCGCGGAATACATTGCGCGCTTCGTGGAAGAAGCCGGCATTATGCAAGACGGTTTTTCGTTTCAAGCCGGCGCGGGCGGAACGAGTTTGGCGTTCATTCATTTTCTGCGCGCGCGGATGAAAGCGCAAGGCGTGAAGGCGCGTTTCGTGCGCGGCGGAAGCACGCAAACATTGGTGCAGTTACTAGAAGAAGGATTGACAGATTATATTTTAGATGGGCAAGCGTTCGATCAAGCAGGCGTGCGTTCGTTACGCGAGCATGCGCGGCATGTGAACACGAGCCCGTTCACGAGTTACAACTTTCACGGCAAAGGCAATTTCGCTTCCCTGCTAGACGTGGTGGTGCTCGGCGCAACGGAAGTCGATCTCGACTTCAACGCCAACGTGGTGACGCATTCGGATGGTTATCTGCTGCACGGCCTCGGCGGCTGGCAGGATTGTTTGTTTGCAAAGTGTGTGATTCTCGCTGTGCCTTCGTTTCGTGATCGCGTGCCTATCATTGTCGATCGCGTGACGACATTGTGCGGGCTTGGTGAAATGATCGACGTCGTCATCACCGAGCGCGGCATTGCTATCAACCCGCGGCGCGAAGATTTGCGGCAAGCTGTGGCGCATTCTTCATTGCCGCTGCGTTCGTTGCACGATTTGCAAAAAGAGGTTTATGAAATCTGCGGCGGCCCTCCGGCTCGGCCCGCGCTAGATTATGAGCAACCGATTGCCGTTGTCAAATGGGTGGATGGCACCGTGCTCGACTCGGTGTTTCGGGTCAGAACTTGAGTTTGCGTTAAAGCATGCTAATCCGTTACAAAAAATATTGATGAAACATGTATGAAGCCCTTCCAGGGTTCTTCGGAATTCACCTCGTCCCAACAACCGACTGCTATCGTCTGATCGTTTGCGGCAATGCACGCCGCTCTAAAGAATTTTGACGATCAAGTTCGGAAACGAGGTACACCGCCCGTATCCTGTCATTCAGAAGGAATCTTTTTGAGCACTGGAACGAGTCTCCAGCGAGTAAAAAGATTCCTTCGGAATGACAATTCGTGGAGGTGATTTCCGATTTTGAAAGTCAAAATCCATAAGAATCTCCACGTTTTTTTGCTCTCTTAATGCCTCAGCTAGGTGTGGAGTAGCGCAGGCACCCTGCCCAATGTCACTAACTTTTTGCGATCGGGGCTTTGAGTTGTTGGCGATATTTCTTCCGCGCTTTCTTGCGATCACCGACAAAATACGGATATGTTCGTGGGCGCGTGCGCACCGCGCGTGGCTCCAATCGCGGAACTTTGCGCTGCGGCAGCTTGCATTGGCGTAATCGCACCAACAGGCGCTGAAAAATTGTTGCGATCTGTTCCGCATTGTCTGTTGCCCG
>JAYRWE010000073.1:0-173334 GCA_041918175.1 bacterium | reverse complement strand
GGCCGAGCAATTTGATTTGGTGGTTTCCCTTCTGACGTAAAACATAAGTCCAGCGCCAGCGTTTCAGGGTTTTGAGCACATCCACACTGCCAAATTCGCTATCGCCAACCAAAAGCACCGCGCTCCCCTTGGGAAGCAGGTTGCGAATATAGGACAGCAAGGCAAGTTGTTTGCGTGCCCGCATTCCCCCATAGCTTCTTTTTTTGTCTTGTCGCTGCGCGTTATTGCGTGTCTTCTCCGCTTGTTTACCGCAGTGGCCTTTGCAAGCGAGGTGGCTTGGAGTCAAAAACAAAGCAACGCTACCACTTTTCAAACCCCTCGGCCGGCGCCCACTTCGACTTTGGCTCGAAGTGTTGCCACAATAAACGAGAGACCTTGCGCAGCAACACATAACCTTCATTGTTATACTCCCAACTCTCGTCCTGCTGATTTTTCGTGATCACGCAAAACACATAATCGCCGCTCGGCGCATTGACGAGCACAACCTCCGAGCGCGAGCGATTCACCGCGCCCTGCTTCGAAGCCGCTTGCACCTGCGGCGGTACTTGCGAGAGCGCTTCGTCATTCCAATAAATGCGCGTGAGCATGCGGTACATCTCGTCGCTCGCCGCAGCGCTCACGGCCCGGCGCTCGCGAATCATCACGAGCAGTTCCGCCATCTCGCGCGGCGTGGTTTGCCCCCAACCAAATTCCTTACGCGCCTCTTCTCTCCCCTCCGTGCGCGAGTTCACGCGCGTTTGCTGAAAGCCGTGCGCTTCCAGCCAATTGTTGATTGCCACGCCCGTGCCCGCTAACGCTTGGCACCACAAGCTCGCGGTGTTGTCGCTCGTCGTGATCATCAGCATCGCAACCTTGCTGAACGCCACTTTCTCGCCGTCTTTGAATGAACCCAAAAGATCTTCTCCGGCATAGAGCAATGAGTCTTTGTAAATGAGCGAGCCGTGATAATCCAACTCGCCCTGGTGAAATTTATCGAACAAGCCGAGCATGATGGGCACTTTGATCAAGCTCGCCGTGGGAAACAATTCCTCGGCGCGGATTGCCACGCTGCGGCCGGAGGGCAAATGGCGAACATAGACGCCCACCTCGCCGCGAAAATCTTTCAGCGCTGCCAACAACTTTGCTTCAAGCTTTGCGTCCTTCTTCTCTCTCGTGTGGCTTTTGTCGGCTTGTGCCAAGCTCACGCTTTGATATAAAAACAAAAAAAGAAGGGCACAGACTAAACCTGCGGCGATACGTTTCATGCACGACCTCGCGATAAAGAAGTAATGCTACGGCCAAGCCGTAGCACCGCATCAATTTAAAAAGCCAGATACAAGCCCCGGCCAAGCCGTGGCCGAACAATTACAATTAAACAAAGCGCCGGTTCGAACGTCCTTCCGCAAGATAATATTTCCGCTCCCTGTTGCAACGGAATTTTCAATTGTGCCGGAAGCAAATCCTGCTAAATTCCGCTTAAAATGGAGGCGGAGTATGAAAGCAGCGTTCTTGCAGAAAGCGCTCGACAACTTGAGCGTGGCGCGTTATTGTTTCGAGCACGGCTTCAACGACGCAGCGGTGAATCGCGCTTATTATGCCGCGTTTCAAGCCGCAATCGCGGCGTTGGCACACGCGGGAATCACGAACGCGAAGAACGATCACAAATGGGTGCAGGCAAATTTTAATAGCGGCTTGATTAAAAGGCGAAAAGTTTACCCGAGCCATCTCAAATCATATTTGGGCGATATGCTGACCTTCCGTAATCTGGCGGATTATTCCGCGAATAACCTCAGCAAGAAGATTGCAGGAGAGCAACTTATTCGTGCAGAAGATTTTGTCCTAAACATTCGAAAGGAGTTGGAGCAACCATGATAAACTTCAAACAGCAAGAGTTGATTGACGACCTGCTCGACGCGGTGAAAGAAAAATTTCCGGAGATTGAATTGGTGCAGATCACCGAAAGCCCGGAGGACCCGGCAGATTTATGGGTCAATGTCACTTCGCCAGCGGATGACGACCGCCTGCTCGAACTTGTGCATTTCGCCAGCGACAAATCTTCGGACATTCTGCTCGACTATGGTTATCAAATTTTGGTGATGCCCACGTATCCGCCCAAAGCTGTGAATGGCAACGCCGCGTCGGCGGTTTGAGCGAATGCAGCAACCAAGTTCAGCATAATATTACTCCGGAAAAACCAGCGCAATTGCGAAGGTTCTCACGGCATTGTCAATTTAAAGTTGAAGCATTTTTTTTCGATTTAGAAAACAAATCCCATCCCATTTCACCATCTCTGTGAGGAGCACAATGCGTCTCAAAAAAATCATTGCTTCAAGTGTTGCCGCGCTCGGCTTGATGAGCGGCTTGTTTGCCGCGGAAAAACCCGCGCTCAAAATCGCGTATGAAAAGTACAAACTCAAAAACGGTTTGGAAGTCATTCTCCACGAAGACAAATCCGATCCCATCGTGTCCGTCGCGATTCTTTATCATGTCGGCTCCGGCCGTGAAGAAAAAGGCCGCACGGGCTTCGCGCATTTGTTCGAGCACATGCTGTTTCAAGAATCGCAGCATGTGGGCCAGGATCAATTCTTCCGCAAGATTCAAGGCGCGGGCGGCGAATTGAACGGCGGCACGAACTTCGATCAAACCATTTACTACGAGGTCGTGCCCAAGAATGCGCTCGAAATGTGTTTGTGGCTTGAAGCGGATCGCATGGGCTACTTGCTGCCCACAGTCACGCAAGAGGCGTTCGCCAATCAACAAGACGTGGTGCAAAATGAAAAACGCCAGCGCGTGGATAACGTGCCGTATGGCCACACCAATTATGTGATCCACAAATCACTCTTTCCCGAAACGCATCCGTACAATTGGCAAGTCATCGGCTCGTTCGAAGATTTGAAGAACGCGACACTCGCCGACGTGCGCCAATTCTTCGTGAAATGGTACGGTCCGAACAACGCGACACTCGTCATTGCCGGCGATTATGATAACGCGCAAACCAAGCAATGGGTGGAAAAATATTTTGGCGAATTGAAATCCGCCGCGCCCGTGCCCGACCCCAAGCCCGTGCCCGTTGCGCTCGCGCAAACCAAACGCGCTTTTCATGAAGACAACTTCGCGCGTTCGCCCGAAGCCACGCTTTCATTTCCGACGGTGCAAAATTTCAGCAAAGATGCGTACGCGCTCGATCTGCTCGCGGACTTGCTTTCCGACGGCAAGAAGGCACCGCTCTACAAAGTGATTGTGGAAGAGAAGAAGCTCGCGCCCTCGGCTGCGGCGTTCCAACAAAGCTTGGAAGTCGCCGGCTATTTTCAATTCCGCGTGCGCGCGTTTCCCGACAAAAATTTGACGGAGGTGGAAAAGGCGATTCACGAAGCATTGGCGCGCTTTGAAAAAGAAGGCTTCACCGATCGCGACCTCGCGCGCATTAAAGCGAAGACAGAAACGAATTTTTATAACGGCATTTCCAGCGTGCTCGGCAAAGGCTTTCAGCTTGCCTATTATAACGAGTATGCCGGTTCGCCGGATTTTATTTCGCAGGATATTCAAAACACGCTCGCCGTCACGAAAGAAGACGTATGGCGCGTGTACAATCAATATCTCAAGGGCAAGCATTATGTGCTCACGAGTTTCGTGCCCAAAGGCAAGACCGATCTCGTCGCGGAAAACTCCGAACGCTTCCCGGTTGTAGAAGAAGCGATCACTCCGAATGCGGAAAACAAAACCGCGCAAACCGCAGCGAGCGCGCCACGCGAAAAATTGCCTTCAAATTTTGATCGCTCGATTGAGCCAGCTAAAGGCCCTTCGCCACAAAGCACTGTGCCGCAGATTTGGACGCACACGTTGAAGAACGGTTTGCGCGTGTATGGCATCGAGCACAAAGAATTGCCGCTCGTGGAAATGGCGCTCACGCTCAAAGGCGGCCTGCTGCTCGATGATGCAGCCAAAGTCGGCGTGGCGAATTTGATGACCGACATCATGATGGAGGGCACGAAGAGCAAAACACCGCTCGAACTCGAAGAAGCGATTGATGAATTGGGTTCGAGCATTCGCATGTCCACGAGCGACGAAGCCATTACGATTTCGGCGAACGCGCTTTCGACCAAGCTTGATGCGACGTATGCGCTCTTCCAAGAAATTTTGCTCGAACCGCGTTGGGATGAAAAAGAATTTGCGCGCATCAAGCAAGAGACCATTGAAACCATCAATCGTCGCAGCGTCGATCCTGCGGCCATTGCGGAGAAAGCGCATCGCAAATTGCTCTACGGCAATGCGCACATTCTCGCGAACAACACCTACGGCACGCCGGCTTCCGTGGAGCAAATTACGATTGCAGACCTGAAAAATTTCTACGCGAAAAATTACTCGCCGAGCGTCTCGTTTATCACCATTGCCGGCAATGTGTCAAAGGAGCAAGCGCTGAAACTGTTTGCGCCTTTGGAACAGAAGTGGCCGGCGAAGGAAGTCAAATTTCAAGAATATGCCGTAGCGCCCTCGACCGACAAGCCGCTGCTCTATTTCATTGATGTGCCCGGCGCGAAGCAATCGCAGATTCGCATTGGCTACATGGCGCTGCCCTATGCGCATCCGGATTATTTTCCGGTGACGGTGATGAACTACAAACTCGGCGGCAGTTTCAACGGCATTTTGAATTTGATTCTGCGCGAGGAGAAGGGCTACACGTATGGCGCGCGTTCGAACTTCTTTGCGGGAATTTATCCCGGACCGTTCGTGGCTTTCGCGGGCGTGCGCTCGAACGCGACGTATGAATCCGCGCAGATTTTCAAAGACGAGATTGCGAAGTATCGCAATGGTTTGAGTGACGAGGATTTTGCCTTCACGAAAAGCGCGTTGACGCAATCGAACGCGCGGCGTTTCGAAACGTTGGGCGCGCTCGCGGGCCTGCTCGGGCAAATCGCGACGTACAACTTGCCGTTCGATTACGTGAAACAACAGGAGCGCATCATTGCGGATATGACCAAAGCGCGCCATCAACAACTCGCGCAGCAATATCTCGATCCGAACAAGATGGTGTATCTCGTCGTGGGCGATGCGGCCACGCAGCTCGCGGGCTTGAAGCAACTTGGCCTCGGCGATCCGATCGTTTTGGATAAGGACGGCAATCCGGTGAATTGAGGTTGTTGTTTTCTTCTCTCGTAAAAATAAAAAGCGCGCGGCTGCTGAGGTCGCGCGCTTTTTTGTTTGGGAGCAAATGCGCCACAAACTCGCGCTTGACTATTTAAATGTTCTTTGCAACTTTGCTTGAGTAGAAATGCAAACCGACAAGCAAGGGCAATCCCCATGAGTGCGATAGACATTCGTTGGCGACAACGTTTCGACAATTTGAAGAAGGCTTTCGGTCAATTGCGCGACGCCATCCGGTTAGCTGCGCAGCGCGAGCTTTCCAAGCTGGAAGAACGTGGAATTTGAAACACTCGTGACAACGTTTGAGCGCTTGCAGAAAGAAGATGACGCTACATGAAGTTTGGGCTGCAAGAAAACACGCGAGCGCAAATATGCGAAGCCCTGCGCGCCTTCCCCGAGGTGGAAAAGGCTGTGCTCTACGGCTCGCGCGCGAAAGGAAATTTCAAGGCCGGCTCCGATATTGATTTGGCGCTCTATGGCAGCGGCTTGAACTTGGCGACGCTGCATCGCATCGAAGACGCGCTTGATGATTTGCTGCTGCCGTATCACATTGACCTCGCCATCTTTTCGCGCATCGCCAATGTGGAGTTGCTTGCGCATATTGCGCGTGTGGGCGTGGTGTTTTATGAGAGAGTTGACGACGCGGCCACGCAGCTTACGGGTTTGAAGCAGTTCGCCCTCGGCGAGGCGATTGTGTTGGATAAAGACCGCAATCCCGTGAATTGAGGCTGGCTGATTTCTTTTGTGGTGAAAATAGAAAGCGCGCGGCTGATGAGGTCGCGCGTTTTTCGTTTGAGTCGCTTGTGTTTCGTTGGCTTAGAATTTCGTTCTTGACACTGAAAACTTTTTTTTGCAAATAGCCGCCGCGAGATCAGCTTCCTGCTCCGATCTGCACCTTGCTCTCAATGCGCCGATACCGGCTTGCTGATCTTGAAGGTGATTCCAACTCGTTGCTTGAAATGGGCCATTGAAAAATGTCTAATATTGGACATGTCTTGCAGAATGTTTCTACCTGAATTTTGCACATCATTGATTAGAACCCTTATTTGATGCGGGTTTCATCATAATGGCGACCCACCCAATGGGTGGGTCAAAAAAATCTTGCACTTCGATCTCGCCCAATAAATTCGCAGGTCAAATGCGAAACACTGATTTTTGTGTGCAAAATCCAGGTTCTACATATAGACACAAATGGCTACATGTAGAAATTTTCTGAAATCACCGCTCCGCTATGGCCGTGTCGCATAATCCTAGTTAGCCACACAGTTTAACGAATTGAGGACAACATGAGAATATCACAATTATCCCGTAATGAATTAGGAATGCCTCTGGTAGGATTCGGCACCTATCAGCTCTCGAATGATCAATCTGAGGCATGTGTGCGTGATGCCCTGAGTGCTGGCTTTCGGCATATAGATTCTGCTGAGGGCTATAACAATGAAGAAGGTACAGGTAGAGGCATACAATCCGCTGGTATTTCAAGAGATGAATTGTTCGTCACCACAAAAATGTTCCCTGGATATAAGCCATGGGGATTAGGCGAAAAAAGTTATGAAGATACTATTGAAACATTGAAAAGGCAGCTCAAGCAACTCCAGCTTGATTATATTGACCTGTATTTGATTCATGCGCCTTTCTCTGAACTGAGACTGGAACAATGGAGAGCTTGCATAGACCTCAAAAAATCAGGTCTAACAAAGCATATCGGTGTTGCCAACTATAATGCCATGAGAATTCAGGAAATTCTGGATGCAGGCTTAGATATCCCAGAAGCAAACCAAATTGAATTTCATCCGCTGTGCGCCCAAGTTGAACTGACCGAATTTATGAAAAAACACTCTATCGCTCCCATTGCTTATAGCTCTCTTGCACCCTTGTCGACTTGGCGTGTTGAAGAAGGGCAAGGAGGCGAAGTGCTTGCTGAGATAAAGCAAGAAGGTCAAACCGTTATCAATGATATTGCCACTAAGATTGGTGTATCAGAAGCCCAATTGCTTTTAAGGTGGGGCATACAGCACGGATATTGTGTACTAACAAAAAGCAGTAAACCGGAGCGTATTCGGGAAAATCTGGATATATTCGGCTTTGAAATCTCTAAGAGTGACGTAGAGCGCTTAGATCGGCTCAATCAAAACCAAGCTATAGCCTGGGCAGCAAATGGTTTAAATCCAATGGAAGTTGCGGCTCCTCTTAAGTAATTTAGTTTTTATTTTATTTGAACAAGAACAGGTAGCTAAAAAAGCGTGCATCTGACGCTGCGGATTCTGTGCACACTTCAGGCAGTTTCCTACGCCTTAGCTTTTTTCTGGCTGGACGGCTTCGCCGTCCCCGCCCCAGCGCAGGTAACGCAAACCGTTAGCCAAATACTCGTTCTCATGTTCCCCCAAAACAAAAAAAGGACAAGCCCTGCCTGTCCTTTTTCATTTCAAATCAAACCTCAACCTCAAACCAAATACTCCCCGCTTTTCATCACTTGCACGTCGTCGAACCAGATGTCGGGCTTCATGGTGATGAGGTCGATATGCGTGGGGCAGGTCCAATCTGCGCCGGTTTGGCCGGGCGCGGGATTTCCGAAGGCGATATGCACGCCGGGCATCTTTTCATCTTGCAGCAAATTGCCGATGATGCCTTCCACCCATAAATTGGTGCCGAGCGCAAACTCGCCCACGCGATTGCTGTTCGGCGCGCTACTGCAATACTCCAAAAACTCGCGCTCCAATTCCTCATGTGCACACGTGGCGGATTGCAAATAACCCTGCGCAAGTTCCAAACGCAGTGGCGTGTTTTCCACGCAGCCGTATTTCCAACAGAGATAATCGCCCACCGTGCCGTCCACGATCATTACGCCGTCCACACTTTCCGGGCAGGTGAAAATTTCTCCCGCGGGTAAGTTGGACCAAACCTCCGGCGTAATCTTTCCGCCGGTATTTTGCCAGCGCAACTTCGGGCTTAACGTCACGACCAAGTCCGTGCCCAACGCACTCTTCACATATGCCTTGCGCGCCGAACGCGCGACTGCAAGCAAACGGTCGCCGAGCGCATAGACTTTTTCAAAATCCGCGCGCATGCTTTGCAGCATGATTTCTTCCGTGATGCCGATCATATGCGCGTAACGCACGCCCGCTTGCTCCACCACTTTAATGAGATCACCGCGCACTTTGGATTCGCCCACTTGCGACTTCACGCACATGATGCCGACATGCGAGCGCGACATGGCTTCGAGCACTTCGTTCGGCATTTTGCGCATCGGACGCGCAGTGAGATTTTCGAGCACAAATGAAGTGACGCGACTGCCGACTTGTTGCACTTCATCATACAAACATTTGGCAATGTCGAGCGTGTCATAATCGGTGATCAACGTCACCTGCTCGTGCGGCTGAATGCGCAGGCAATTGCGCACGGCGTTATATGCGCCGTGCAAATAGCCGGGGTTTATCTCACGGAGCCGGAGGGTTCGCAACATGACAGCCTTCCATCGTTTCGTGAATCAAATGATCGACTACGGCAGTGAGGTCGCCGTTGGTTTCTTCGTAAACGCGCAGTTGGCGATCGGCGCTCGTGCCGAGTTCCAAAATGCGATAGAGATGATTGATCGCAGAGCGGCATTCGAGATCATCGACGACATCGTCGACGAAGCGAATGTATTCATAGAGCAAATCGCGAAACGGGACTTCGCGCTGTTTGCCGAAGTCGATGAGTTTGCCTTCGATGCCGTAGCGCGCTGCGCGCCATTTGTTTTCTTCTATCAACGAAGAGCGATAGATGCGGAAGCTCATGTTGTTTTTGTGCAAGAGCCAGAGCTTCGCAATTGTGGCTTGAATCAACCCAGCGAGCGCAATCGTGGTTTCAACGCTGCTGGGAATGTCGCAAATGCGTATTTCGAGCGTGTTGAAAAACGCGTGCGGCCGAATATCCCACCAAATTTTTTTGCCGTTGTCGATGCAGTTCGTTTTGATGAGCGTTTGCATGAACAACTCGAACTCGGCCCAGGAAGAGAACACGTCGGGAATGCCGGTGCGCGGAAATTTTTTGAAGATCTCGGCGCGAGTGGATTTCAAGCCGGTTTTGCGGCCGAGCCAAAACGGCGAACTCGTCGAGAGCGCGAGAATGTGCGGCAGGAAGTAGCGCATTTGATTGCAGAGCGCGATGGCGATTTCACGGTCTTCGATGCCGATATGCACGTGCAAGCCGAAGATGAGATTGCCGCGCGCGACGTCGCCCATTTCGTCGATGATGTTTTTGTAGCGCTCGTTCTCGGTGATTTCTTGCGTGCGCCAATCGGAAAACGGATGCGTGCCCGCGGCCACGAGGCGCAAACCGTTCTTGTGCGCGAGTTCGATAATCGCGCGGCGTAGGCCGATCACGCTCGTGCGCGCTTCGTCCACGTTTTTGCAAATGCCGGTGCCGATCTCAACCACGGCTTTGTGCATCTCCGGCTTGAGATGTTCTTGCAGCAGCATTTGCCCTTCGGCGAGCATCTCCGAAACATGCGACTTGAGTTCGCGCGTCTTCGGATCGACGACTTGAAATTCTTCCTCGATGCCAATGGTGAATTGGGGATTCACGCTGATCCTCCTTGATGTTTTGTTCCGCCACGTTTTGCCCGTGGCTTGTTCTTTTTTGCAAATGAACAAAAAAGCCACGGCAAGCCGTGGCTGAATAGAATCAAAACTCACTCGCTCTTTTTAGAAGAGCGTCGCGTTGCGGTTTTACGTGGACTTTTTTTTTCACTGGAAGCAGAGCCGGCAGTGCTGCCGAGAAATTGCGACCATGTGTATTCGCTGGGCGGCTGCTTGGGCAAGAGCGTGCGCTCAATCGCAAGCTCGGACATGTGCTCCACGACCCATTCGAAATTTTCGGGCGTGACGGATTTGAGGTCGCAGTCCGGCGCGGGATTGCCGAAGTCGATAGCGTACGGAATGCCATCGCGCACGGCGAATTCACACGTGTTCAAGTCATAGCCGAGCGCATTGTTGATCAACAAACAATATTCTTTGATCTTCTCGCCCATCTCCGGTTCCGGCGGCGGATTGCCCGGCACATATTGCGAATAGAATGCTTGCTTGGGATCATAACGCATGATGTGAACGTGTTTGCGGCCCACGGTGTAGCAACGATAATATTCCGTGAACTCGATGCCCTCTTGCAGCACCATGCAAAGCGTGCCGGTTTGATTGTAGCAATGAAAGAATTCCTCTTCGTTATGAATTTTGTAAACGTGTTTCCAGCCGCCGCCCGCGTGCGGTTTCAAGAAAGAAGGAAAGCCGACATAGTTGAAGACGTTGTACCAGTTAATGGGATAGACCAGGTTACGCATGCTTTGCGAGGAAGTGGAGGGCGGATGGGAATTGTGCGGCAGCATCACGGTTTTGGGAATGGGCACGCCGATTTTGTGCGCAATGGAATAGTTGAAAAACTTGTCGTCCGCACTCCACCAAAACGGATTGTTGATAATCTGCGTGCCGGCGAGCGCGGCGTTCTTTAAAAAGGCGCGATAGAACGGCACGTCATGCGAAATACGGTCAAGGATTAGATTGTATTCGCACGGCTCGGCCATTTGCACGGCTTCGATTTTGATGAACTCCGCGGTAATATCAAGCTTGCGTGCCGCGCTTTTTTGATTGATGCGCTCAATGAGGGCTTCGGGGAAGGAATTTTCTTCGCCGCGTAGAATTCCGATTTTCATCTGGGCTCCCGTTAGGCTGGGTTTATAATCGTGACAGGTTATTTATGAATATTGAAAAAAGATAACTATTCGTCTCTGAAAAGGGAAGCAAAAACTTGCATTTTCTGCGCGAAAACTTTTCCCACATGGCGACAGTTGTCGGTATAAAAGAACATGACCTTTTCATCCTTCCGCATCGAATGGTGAGAGGAGGTATTCCCCGCTGTTAGACTTTCAAGGAGAGACTATGCGCCCATGGATTGTAGGGACCGGTTGGCAGGCACGCGTCAATGGCCGGTCCGACGGGAGAAAAGATCTGCCCCCGTTGAACGACGAGAGTATTTCATACTATTTAAACAAAAACCAGCGCGCCGGCCATATCGACAATGGCAATTGGCACGAAGTACGAAGCGCAACAGATTACGAGCAAACGATCTGCAAGAAAGCGGATCGCGCGATTCGGCGTGTGTATCAGCACTGGCAATCGCGCGACGCCAAACTCATCGGCCAGCATAAAACGTGGGAACACAAGCTGCGGCAATCGGAAGAGAATTATCTCACGCGCAAGCAAGAGTTGGATCGCGACACCATGTTCGACAACACGCCGTGGTGGTATTTTCCCATGATCTTCGTGTTCGGCGTGGCGGAGCTGGCGATGAACGCGCAAGTGTTCGACATCTTCGGCTCGCCGCGGTTTGAAACCATCATCATGGCTTTGATTCTGTCGTTCGCCATTCCGGTGGCGGGGCACTTTTGGGGCCGCTTTCTGCGCGAAGACGAGAAGGACCGCACGCTGGTGCTGCTCTCCGTCGGCTGCTTGGGTGTG
This sequence comes from bacterium, assembly GCA_041918175.1. Lineage (GTDB taxonomy): Bacteria > Zhuqueibacterota > Zhuqueibacteria > Zhuqueibacterales > Zhuqueibacteraceae > JABWAN01. Next base: position 161,722 of record JAYRWE010000073.1, on the reverse strand, counting down.
ATTATTTTTTCACTCTATGCGTTGGCCGCGGTGCGCAATAGCTATTTCAAAACTTCAGTGCAGAGCACCGAAGAAACAGTGTTTAATGCCTGGCTCTTTTTTCTGTCGCTGAACTTTTTGATTTTCGTGATATCGGTGTATGCTTCGTGGTATGCGCATGAGCGGGATTTCAAACTGTTCAAATTCAAACAAGATTACATCAAAAGCCTAGGGCGGATTCATCAGCTCGAAGGTTTGCGCAACGCGTTGAAATCGACCTGCCACAACCAGATCTATGAAATTCGCGACCGTGCGCATCAAATGATCAGTCTTTATCGCCAACACAACTTGCTCCATCGCAAAGATGATCGCCGGCCCAAGGCCTTTGATATGTTGCCGGATATTTTGATTCCGGATTTCCAGGAAGAAACTTTTGCCAACAACAACGGGCAGAGCAAGCCTTCCACCGCATTGGTCAGCACCCGCTTTTCATTTGACTAAAATTTCACTTCAACCGTATTCATGGAATGAAACGTAGATACATGAAACTGCAGCGCACGCACCTTTTCACTTCTGCGGTTTTGGCCGCGAGCATTTTGATTGCTCTCTGCACCTCGGGCTGCGATTCCGGCGCTCCCCAAGAGCCGCGGCTCGTCATGGTGTTCATCGACGTCTCGCTTAGCACACTCCCCGACCGGGAGAATTATAAAAAGTACATCGAGTTGATCGTCTCGCGCTTGCAAGCGGGCGACCGCATGATGGTGGCGAAAATTCTCGATCTCACCATCGCCGAGTTCGCGCCGATTTACGACGCGAAGTTTCCCTCGTTCAACATGTTTAGCGATAACAGCACGCGCTACAACAAGACGATTCGCGAAATGAGCGGCGCGATTGCCGCGACCGTGGATTCCGTGCTCGACATGCGCTCCAAGGTGCAGAAGAGCGAGATCGTCAACTCGTTTCTCATTTGCGACCAAGTGATGCGCAACTGGCCCGGCAAGAAATCTATCGTCATCATTTCCGATATGCAGGAAAGCTCGTCCGAATTTAATTTCGATACGGATCACATCACTCCGGCATATTTGGACAACATGCTGGCCACGCTCAAACTCAAGAACCGCATTCCCAGATTGCCGGGCGTCGAGGTTTGGGTGGCGGGCGCATACGCCAAAGACACGGAGCAATTTTTCGCCGTGCAAGATTTTTGGAAACGTTATCTCGCCGAAACCGGCGCCACGCTGCGCTCCTATTCCCACACCCTGCTTGATTTTGAATAAGCCGATCGCAGACCTTTACTAGGATCGTCGATTAAATAACTTGCTCATTTCTAAACCGCGAATAGGCGCGAATGAACGCACATTTAAATGAATTGGCGTTGCTTCGCGATTCGAAAAACGAGCAGATAATTTAATCGACCTTCCTAAACCGGTGCAGTCTAGTAAAGCTTTTTTTGTTCCGTCCGCAACCTCCCCGCCTCGTTTTCACCCCTGAAAATCCGCTTGCAACTCCATCGGTTTTCGACTATATTTTTTCAGTATAGTTCGCGTGTTTTACAATCACACCCGTACACAGCGTGAAGGAGAGGTTAGATGAAGAGGTTTGCAATGTGTTTCCTTCCGGCACTAGCGTTGCTCTTGCTTGCGCCGGCCATGTTATCCGCGCAGTCCATGGAAATGACCTCCGCAAAGCTTTACATTCAACAGAACGAATGGGACAAAGCGATTACGTGGTTGCAAGAAGCGCTGAAGAAGAAGCCCGACAATGCCGAGGCGCATTTTCTTTTGGCGCAAGGTTACGGCATGAGAGGCAAGCTCGCCGAAATGGTCGCAGAGTTTAATGCGGTGAAGCAGTATGATAAAAAGAACAAGCACGCCAAAGATATTGCCAACTTTCGGCAGAAATATTTTGCCGAAAATTTTAATGCCGGTGTCGCGGCTTTTAATAATCAAAATTTCGATCAAGCCGCGGAAAAATTTTCGCTCGCCGGAATGATTGACCCGGCGCAAACCGCCGCGTTTCAAAATTTGGTGATTGCTTATCGCCAAGTCGATCGCGATCTCGGCGCGGGGTTGCCGTGCGACGATTGCGCGGCCGAGCGCGAATGGGACGCAGCCGCCAAGCTCTGCCGTGATAAAGCCACCGGCGCAGCGATGAAATTTTGCTGTTGCCCCGAGGCGAAAGAGCAACTCGATGCGGCTATCGTCAAAACGTATCAAGATTTGATGGCGATGCAACCCGATAGTGTGACGCATCACCTCATGTTGGCCGAGCATTATCGCGTGAAGAGTCAGACGGAAAAAAATCTCGCCGTGCTTGCGGTCGCCAATGAAAAATTTCCCAACAATGCGCACGTGTTGAGCGAGATGGCATTGGCGTATGATTACATGGGCAAATCCGACGAAGCGTTCAAAACCTACGAAAAGGCTTTGAGCGCCAAACCAAATGACAAAGATTTACGCTACAACTATGGGCGCTTGTATTTGCTGCGCGCCGAAGCCGCGGGCAAAGCCGAGCCGTTGGATCACGCGGCGCTCGCCGCCGCTTACAGCGGCGCCATCGAACAATTCACGAAAGTGCTAGACGTGGATCCGGAAGACTTTGATTCCAACTATCACTCCGGCTTTAGCCATTTGAAGATCGGCGAAGATTTTGAAAAGCAGATCAGCGCAATGGAAGACAACGCCAAAAAGAAGAAGGCGAAAGTGGATGATGCGAAAGTGATGGAACTGCGCAATAAAGGCAAAGAACATTTTGCCGCGGCGATTCCGTTTTTGGAGAAAGCCACGCAGCTCAAACCGGAGCAAGCACCGGCCTGGGTAAATCTCGGCGTTGGCTATGCGCGCACCGGCGCGAATGCGAAAGCTGAAGCCGCGTTTGCGAAAGCAAAAGAGTTGGAGAAAGAAGGCAATTAAGCCGCAACCGCTTTAAGCTGAAAAACCCCGCTCAACCTGGAAAGGTGAGCGGGGTTTCTTTTTTATGGTTGCAGCGTTTCATTTTTTGCGCGCTAAAAGTTTTTGCCGAATCGCGCCAATCGTGGCGCGCGCCGGCGGGCTGAACCATGCCTCCAAAAACAGTGCGCCAAAGCTCTCGGCATTGCGTCGTATGTTATCGCGCGTAGGCTGGCGCAGCATCATTTTCAGCGTGCCGCAGGCCTCGCCCGGATGCTCGGTGAAAGAACGCAAACGCGTGAGCGCGGCATCGAGCACTTGCGCGGGCGGAACGACTTCATGCACCAAACCGACGCGCAGCGCCTCCTCCGCGCTAAACGATTTGCCGCTGTAAAACACATACGGCTGTTGTTGTATGGGAATCGCATGGCGCGCGATTTCCAACGCCGAAGCGGGCAGCGGCAATCCCAATTGAATCTCGCTCAGGCCGATAATCGCACCTTCGGCCATCACGCGATAATCACACGCGAGCGCGAGAATACACCCGCCCGCGGTGGCCGCGCCGTTGATCGCCGCAACAATTGGTTTGGAATATGCGAAGAAGCTTTGAAACTCTTGATCAAACTCAGCGATGAAGCGCGCCATCCGCTCGCGGTCATATTCATAAACTTCGATCAAATCCAACCCGGCGGAGAAGAAGCGCTCATAGCCCGTGAGCACCAATCCTTTCAAGTGGGCTGCGCTTGCTTGGCGCAAACCTTCAGAGATCGCAGCAATCACGCGGGCATTTAGTGCATTCGCGCCGCCGGCATGCAGATGCAGGATACCCAACTCACCGCGTTGTTCTAAATGAAAAGTCTCCATGCTTCTCCTTTTTTTTGAATCAAGACGCATCTGGGTTATTATTCGCTGTTATACTCCGGTCGCAAAGTTGGCGGGGATTGATTCTCGGCCGGGCTGCGATAGTGTATTCGGCGGCTAGGCGATTTCTAAGCGCGCGCTTTTTCACCGCGCACAATCACAAACTCTCCGGGAATTTCATAGCCACGATTGCTGCGATACGGCGCAATGGAAGCGAGATATTCGGCGTGTGCGGTCTCACGCGTTGCAGCATCAAAATGCGAATACGCCAATGCCACCGGCCCGCCGGCGAACGCCGCGAGCAGTGCGCTCTCGGCAGAGTCGTAATGCAGCGTGGTCGAAATGCGCTCGCTCCTCACCTCATGATAACCCGCGGCTTCGAACGATTGCTGCAACATTTCGCCTGTGCCCAATTGAAAGAAGAGCGGACAAACTTCGGATTTGACGCGCGTTTCGACAATGGGAAAAATCTCCGCCCAGCCGCAATGAGTGCGCTTTCCCCACACTGCGGCCACGGCGCGACCTGCAGGCTGTAACGCACGATGCATTTGTGCGAGTGCCTGCTTGGGATCAGGCACGTACATCAAACCCAGCGCGCACAATGCGGCGTTAAAATAATTCATGGGCAGAGACAATCGCTCGGCGTCCATGCGCGCAAACGTTGTTTGTGAAAAATTATTGTCTGCTGCGATTTGCTGCGCGAGCGCAATCATCTTTTCCGAAATATCCGTGCCCACCACTTCGCCTTCTCGTCCGACTTGTTCCGCCGCGCGAAAAGTAACGAGACCCGTTCCGCATGCGACATCAAGTACACGTTCATTGCGCTGCAAATTCGCAAGCGCGAGCAGCCGCGCTTGCGCCGGTTCGAGCTGCTCTTGCCAGTGTTGCTCATAAAGCGCGGCCGCGCGATCCCAACCATAACGTTGGATGCGGCGTTGTAATTGTGGTTGCATGTTTATTCTAGTTCCATGTTGGTCGTCGGGAAGCCTACGCTACGATTTTAAAGGCCGCGTTAGCGAAACTGAGCGCACCAGCTTTTGCGCGCGCCCGAAGATGTCAAAATACGAGCTGTGTTGATCTGCAAGATCGAGCACGCGCATAATCTCTTCGCTGCTTGCCGGGCTGCTCACTTTCACGTTGTAGCGCACTTCGAGATAGCCCGCGGGAACCTCGGCCAGGCCAAACTCACCGCGCACATCCATATCCGCATGCACTGTGACTTCAAGATCGTCAATCGTCACGTCAAGTTTCGCGGCCCACATAATATAGCCCATTGCAAGACAACTTCCCAATGCGCCGCGACCGAGCACGCCGGGATTTGGCCCGGCGCCGCTGCCGCCACGATTTTCGCCCATATCAACAATGAGTTTCCACGGCCCTTCTTCAACTTCACATTTGAGGCCGGCAATGACGCGCACAACCGTGGTCGCGGTTTTCTGTCCGAGCATGGGGCGACGCGTCAATGCTCTTTCGTTGCGCTCGAATGCGGCTTTGATGTGTTCGGTGGTTTGCATTGAAGTCTCCGATAAAGTGGTTTTATACTGCTGCAAGGTTACGATAGTATTACTCTGGCAAAAACTGGTATAGCTCCGCAGATGTTGTAGCCAAAGCTTCTTGCTTGCCTTCGTTTGTCAGCTTAGAAGTCTGCGCTACGAAAGGCGCTTGAAAATATATTTCAGGTAACGGGATGCCGTCGCTTTGAAGTCACCTAGCTTGAAAAGATAAAAGTCAGGTAAACAAGCAAAGATGAACCCTCGGTGGAGCAGCGACGGGCCATAAAAAATGTGAGCGGATTGAGCTTTTCAAAAATCAAAACAATCCGCGCGCGACCGCATAGGGAAGAAGCACGTAAAGCAACGTATCGCGCACGAGATAGTAGCCGATAATAATGCCGAAAAATTTCGCGCCTCTGCGGCGCAGCAGCTCTTTCAAGCCGAAGCGTTTTACGAGGATGATGCTGTCGATCACATAATGCTTATACAGCTTGATGATTATGTTTTGTCGCAGCGTTTGGGTGATGATCGTGATTGTGCTCATGTTGCGCCAAAGTCTTTCAATACATGCTCAACCAGTTCAAGGCTTCAAGGATCCGTTTGCAGTTCGATTCGTTTGGGCTTTCTTCATTGAAATTTGCGGCAGACGAAAGCGGAGCGCGTTGCATCGGGCCGGTGTTGCGGTTTGCCAGCATGCGCCAAAGCTTTTGCAAGATTTTCATGGTTTGTCCTTTTTGATTGAAGCAGGCTTGCGTCGGCAGCAGCCCAACGCAAGCCTGAAGCACGAACTTTCGGTTTACGACTCTTGCAGCGCCACTTCTTTCGAGCCGGCGGGAATGAGCATCGGCACCTGCCGGCGATAATTTCTATACGACTCGCCATGGACCGTGATCAAATCGCGCTCTTCGAGTTGAATGGCGATGAGAATGTACGCGGTGGTTGCAATGGCAAACACGAGATGCGCGATGGTCATGGTCGGCGTGGCCCAAAACGCGAACAACCAGCCAACGTAAAGCGGATGTCGCACGTACTTGTAAGGCCCCGGCGTGACGAAGCGGAGTGGTTGATACTCTTTGCCGCGCAAATAAAACCACACTTGCCGCAGACCGAAGAGGTCGAAATGGTTAATCAAGAACGTGGTCACTAAGACGAGCAACCAACCGAACGCGAAGAGTCCGTAAAGCACGGCGCGGCCCACGATATCCTGCACGTCCCAAATCATGCCGCCCATGGGTTGCCAATAGGCGAACAAAAGAATGAGGCACACGCTCGAAAGCAAAACGTACGTGCTGCGTTCCGCCGCGGTTGGAATAATTTTCGTCAACAGTTTCTTGAAGGCCGGTCGCGCCATCACGCTGTGTTGCACGGCGAATAATCCGAGCAGCGCGGCGTTGACGAGCAGCGCGGTCCACAACGGCACGGTCGGGCCGGAGTCAATCGACTTAGGCACGAAGAGGTTGCCGATGAAACCCGCGGCGTAAAGAAACGTGCCGAAAAAGAGCGCATAGCAAATCACGCCATACGTGAAGATGAGAACTCGTTTCATGAGAGTTTCCTTTTCTGTGGTTGATGTTGGTTGAACGGAAGCTTTGAAAGTTTAATCCAAAACCTGCCGGCTCAATCCTGCGACGCGCATGAGCTGGACGAGAGCCGACGGGCAATTGACAAACCGGAGTGCGTCAAATTAAAGCTTGCCCTCATTCAACCTTATGCTCGTGTCGCGACTACTTCGAGATATTCGGATTCCACTTCGGTCTTGCCGTTGGCAGAGCGATTGTGTTGCGTCCACAAATTTTCGAGATCGCGGCGGAGCGCGGCTTGGCCTTCTTCCGGTAATGAGGCAAACGCGCGATTGGTCGGGCCGTAATACACGCGGAAAAATTCCACCACTTCCGCAGGCGAAAAAGGATAATCGAAGAGGTACGTACGTTTGGTCGTGTGCAACTCCGCCACGCCGTCGCTCAAGCGCTCGCGCACAATCGTTTCATCGCCCCATTGCACCGGCGGCGCCATGATCGCCGGCGGCGGCACGTGTTTGCCCATCGTTTTAAACATCTGGCCGACGAAACCACTCGGCGTCCAATTGCCCATGACGATGCGGCCATTCGGCTTGCACACGCGCTTGAGTTCCGCGGCAACGCGCTCCGGCTGCGGCGCGAACATCGCGCCGATGAGCGAAGTGACCAAATCAAAGGAAGCGTCTTCATATGGCAACGCTTCCGCATCGCCTTCATCGAAGCGCACGTCGAGCAACTCAGCCTGCGCACGCGCGCGCGCTTGTTCGACCAAATTCGTTGCGAGGTCAATGCCCGTCACTTGCACGCCCGCGCGCGCTGCTGGAATTGCAATTTGCCCCGCACCGCACGCCACATCGAGCATGCGCGTTTCTGGCTTCAGCGGCAGGCGCGCCAAAAATTCCAACGCGCTCGGCTCCATGTACTTGGCAAAGTGCCCGTAATCGCCCGCCATCCACACGGTTTTGAGGCGCGCTTTCAAAGTTTGCATTTCTGCGGTCATAAAATTCTCCTGACTGAAGATGTGTTTGAAACGTCTCGTATTTGCTGTTGTCATAATCTACGCAAGAAACGTGGCGATTTCTGCTATCGCTTGCGATGGTTTCATTGCGCCACCTTTCTCGCGTGTTTTATTCAACGGATTTTGGGATAGCTTTTCCCTATCGGTTGCGATAGTTTTTGAACACTGGGACATTTCTAATGCTTGTGGCGTGACAAGCTCAAGCTTGTCACGCCGTTTTTTAGCCTGAAAATAAAAACCCCGCGGCGGATTCGTTTTGCATGAGTCCGCTACGGGGTTTTCTTTCTGCACAACTGCAAATGATCGCGTCGTTAACGGCGCGATCATTTTATTTTGTCGCGAGGTTTTTTCTTCGGTGGGCCGGATTCCAAATGTTTGATTTTTTCTACCGCCGCTTCGAAATGCTTTTCAACCGCGCTCGGTTGCGATAATTGTTGCTGATGATATTGCGCATATTCCGCTTCCGCCTTCGACACGGCAAGCTCGTGGCTGATGCGACCCGCGTGCGTGAGAATTTCGCGATCACTCAGTTTTAAAAAATCATCGAGCTTGGCAATCCAATCTCGCATGTACATCGGCTTGCGGCTCTTCGCCTGCAATTCGGCAAATTCGAGGTAGGCTGTCACAATGCGATTGAGCGCGTCCATCTCCTCATGCTGCAAATAATTCTTTGCGATTGTCACGTCGGCTTTGCGCGGTTTGCTCCCGCTCCAGCTCGTCAAGCCCATATTGGGCTGCGTCGCATCGGCTCGTGCTGCAATGATCTCCGCGGCGGTGTGGCCGTGCGCGGCCCAATGCATCTTGTTTTGCACCGTCGCAAAAAATTTTTGCGACATCTCGGCGTTGGGTTCGTAATCGATGCTGGTGGCGTAAATATCGAGCGCCTTACGCCAGAAAATTTTTTCCGAGGAGCGAATGTCCCGAATACGCTCCAACAGTTCGTCGAAATAATTACCGCCGCCGACTTTCTTCAGCCGTTCATCGTCCAGCGTGAAGCCTTTCACAATATACTCGCGCAGCCGCTGCGTGGCCCAAATGCGAAACTGCGTGCCGCGATGCGACTTCACGCGATAGCCGACGGAGATGATGACGTCGAGGTTGTAGTAACGGGTTTGATAGTTTTTCCCGTCGCTGGCAGTTGTCAAGAAATCCTTGACAACTGCATCCTCATTCAATTCGCCCTCGGAAAAAATGTTTTTAATGTGCAGACTCACGTTCTGCTTCGTCGTCTGAAACAGGTCGGCCATTTGATTTTGCGTCAGCCAGACGGTTTCCTGCTCCATCCGCACTTGTAGCCGAGTTTTGCCGTCTTCGGTTTGGTAGATGATTAACTCAGAGGAGGCAGAGTTTTCTTTTAAAATGGGTTTCATGGCATTATCCGTTAATTGCATGATGCTTCGTAGCGCAAGCTTCCTGCTTACTTTTGCTTGCAGGTTGGAAGTCTACGCCACGCATCACGCCAGCTTCTCCTGCATGGCTTTGATCACCGCCTCAGTGCGCGAGGTGACGTGCAATTTGGCGTAGATGTTTTTGAGATGAAAGCGCACCGTCGGCAAGCTCACAAACAGTTTCGCGGCGATCTCTTTGTTGCTCAGACCGTCGGTGAGCGCGCGCAGCACGTCAAGCTCGCGCTCGGAAAGTTCGCTGGTGTATTTCACGTTTTTCTTTTGGCCTTGAAAATACGCCAGGACTTTCTGCGCGATCTCGCCGGACATGGGCGCGCCGCCGTTATAGGCTTCTTTGATCGACTCCGAGATTTTTTCAATCGAGGAATTTTTGAGTAGATAACCCACGGCGCCGGCGCGCAGCGACTCGAACACGCGCTCGTCGTCGCTGTAGTTGGTGAGCATGAGAATTTTCATGTCCGGAATTTCCAGCCGTAGGGCTTCGACGCATTCAATGCCCGAGCGGCCCGGCATGTTGATGTCCATCAGCACCACATCCGGAATGTCGTCGATCATGCGCTCCAATACGTCGTCGCAGCTCGAATACGCACCGACAAATTTCAAATCCGCCGAGTTCGCAATCAACATTTGAATCATGTCGCGCACATTGGCGTCGTCGTCCACAATAGCGACAGTGATGATTGAATTTTGATTTACCACTTTGCTCACCTGAGTAGTTGCGAAAGCATTCCAATCGTTTTTTTGAACGCAGATTGAACGGATTGGCGCGGATAAAGCAAAAAACAAAAATCCGCGTCATCCGTGTTCAAAAGCTTTTTACTTTTCACAATCATCGGATTTAAGTTTTTAACGGCGCGATGACTTCAATGCGCGTCCCTTTCCCCATTTCCGAAACCACCTCAAACTTCCCGCCCAGCTTTTCCGCGCGCATGCGCATGTTGGCCAAGCCGTTGCCGTTTTTGGTCTGCGCCATGTCAAAGCCGTTGCCCGCATCAACGATGTTCATTGAAATATTGTCGTGCTGCAAGGCAAATTTCACGGAGAAACTCGAGCTGCCGGAATATTTCACGGTGTTGTGCAGCGCTTCTTTTCCGATAAGCAATAAGCTGCGGCGGATTTCCGGATGCAGCTTAACCGCAGCAAGCGCTTTCGCAACTTCGATATTCAGCTTAATGCCTTTGGCCTCGCAAACTTCGCCGGCAAAAGTGTGCAACCGGCGCTGCAGCGCGTTCATGGAATCATGCTGCGGATTGACCGACCACACGACGTCGCTCATGGCCGCGGAAAGCTCGCGCGCAATGTTGCCGACGCGCTCCATCGCCGCACCGAGATCGTTCGCGCCTCCCTCGCGCGCGGCATTTTGTTTTTGCAACGCGACTTGCGACAACAACCCGATATGCGTCAAACCCGCGCCGATGTCGTCGTGCAAATCCGTGGCGATGCGCGAGCGGATTTTTTCAATCTCCAATACGCGATCCAAGCGCACGATGTGAACCGCGTACAATACGCCGCCGAGAACGATCAGGCCAAACGCGATGAACCACCAGCGTTGCCAGTATGGCGGCAGAATCGTAAAAGTAAACGAGGTAGGCGTGCTGGCCACGCCTTCGGCGCTGATCGCCACGACTTCAAATATATATTCGCCTGCGGGCAGCGCGGCAAAGCGCGCGGTCTGCTCGCTCGTCGGGCCTTGCCAATCGTCCTCGAGGCCGCGCAAGCGATAGCGATAGCGCACGGCTTTTTCATTTTTAAAACTAAGCCCGATGAAACTCACCGCGCAGGAATTTTCGTCGTGCGCATATTTCGCGGCAGCATTGAACGAACGCTTCTCACCTTTCACGTAAAATTCGGTGAGATGAATGAGCGGCGGCGCGGCCTCGCGCGCGCGCCCGTAATCATAAACCACCAATTGTTTGTAGCTCACGCCCCAAACCAAATTGTCCGGCGCAATGCCGACCGAACCGAAGTATTCGCCGCGCAACTCCGGAATAGCCACCAATTCGCGCGATTGCGCCGAGGCCGTCCGTTGAATGCCGACGGAAGTCGCGATCCACATTCGGCTGGAATCGTCTTCTGCAAAGCCCCACACCGCGTCGCTGAACAAGCCCTGTTTGGTGGAAAGCGTTTCGAATTTTTCGCCGTCATAAATCGTCACGCCGCCGAAGCGTGTGCCGATCCAAATTTCGCCGTTGCGGCGTTGATCGATGAAGCGAATTTGACTGTCGGAAAGGCCATCGGGCTTGTTCAGTTTGCGCACAAAACGCAGCGTGTCGCTCTCGCGCTCGAATAGCGCAATGCCGTCGGCAAATTCGCCAAACCAATAACGCTTGTCCGGCCCGCGCAAAATCGCGCGAATCGTGCCCGACAGCATGCCGCTGTGGTTGTCATAAAAGGCGCGTTGCGTCATGGTGTTGAGATCAACATGCGCCACGCCGCGATCACGCATACTGCACCAAAGCTGTCGCTGCGCGTCAATGAAAAAGGCAATGGGAAATCCTTCCATGATTTCTCGGCCCGGCCGCAGCAAGTGCGTTCGTTGCAGCAGCGAGTGGCCTTCACCTGCCGGCTTGATGCGGAAACCAGCCAACCCGCCGCGGACAAATGAAACCCAAAACGTGCTATCATGATCAATGAACGTTTGCCAATAACGTCCCGACAAATTTTCTTTATCCAAGTGATGCAAATGGGTGTTCCACTCGCCGCCAGCCTTGCGCCAAACTTCCCACACGCCATCTTCCACGGAAACGAAAATGCGGCCGCGTTGATCCGTCACGGCGGCGCGGTTCATCAGGTCCGGCCGCAAGCCCGTGAGCGGAAAGCGAAAAACCTGGCGGTCGGATAATTTTACCAAACCTTCGGACCGCGAGCCGAACCAAAGATTGCCCTCGCGGTCGCGCCGGCACGCGATGAGGTCTTCGTCGCGCAAGCCGTTCGCAGTAGAATATCGAATCTCGTTGTCCGCGGGAAAATTTTGCTTGGCAATTTTTAGAATGCCATTGGAAGTGGCGAGCCAAAGATTACCTTCGCCGTCATCGGCGATTTCGTGCAATGAGCGCGCTTCATGCATTTCTTTGAAATTGACTTGGCGCGAGGCCACGAGGCGATCGTTGCGCCAGAGATGCAGCATGCCTTTGTAATCGCCAAGCCAAACGTTGCCCTCATTGTCCTCCAGCATGGAGGTGAAGCCCGTCGGCGCGACATTCAGTCGCGTGGTTTCCCGCGTGCGCGGCGAGTAGCGATAGAGATGCTTGGCGGTGCTGATCCAAATCAAGCTGTCGCGCGTTTGTGCGATAAAAGGAATCCAGAGGGAATCGCTTCCGGTTGGAAAAAAGACGAGACTATCGTTTTGCACCTGATACGCGCCGCGCCCCGTGCCGCACCAAATCGTGCCGGTGTGGTCCTCCAAAAAATAAGTTGCCGAATTTAAACGCGGGTCAGATTTGATCCGGGAAAATTTTCCTTCGGCAAATTTCCACACGCGATTGTTATTGGTGCCGATCCAAATCGTGCCGGGCGAGCGCGGGCCTTCGTAAACGCGCCAAATGTGGCTCACCGGCAGGCCGTCGGCCACGCCATAGTTTTTGAAATTGACGCCGTCATACACCGAAATCCCTTCGTCGCCGCTGATCCACAGATAGCCGCGGGTGTCTTGAAAAACCGAAGTGACCCAATTGGAGGACAGGCCGTCTTTGACGGAATAATGCTCGAAGGGAAGAACCTGTGCGCGACAAAAGGCGGCAAGGCAAAAGCAAAGGATGAAAAGTATGCGATGACTTGACATGGTGGCTCACATGTGGCATTAAAGAAATAAACAACGGTGGCGCTGGTTTGCCGTTTACCATGGGACAATGGTATCCCTTCAAAATGAAGAAAGCCTTTTGTTTTGTCAAGAAAAAGTTCAGGGTGAGGCATTACATTCCCACGAGAAACAAAACCGACAATAGTCCACCTCCTTTTCCTTCCAAGTTCGATTCACCTTCAAAACTTTCATAAGCTTATTCTCCGTTTTGCAATTCCTCCTGCCTACTTCAGATTAGTCCATTTGATCTAACAACCTTGAGGCGATCCCGGCGTATCTTTTTGCACATGCACAATGCGAAAGCGGAGTAAGATTCTTGCCCACGAAAGGCGCGAAAGTTTTTGGGTCACCGCGTTTTTCGCGGGCAGAGCGAAAACCTGACGCAGTCGCGCCAAATAATGCTTCTTCCTTTTCGCCAGGAAGGAAGAAGCCGGTTCAACTCACCTCATCAAACACAGGATTTTATCATGAAAGCTCGTTTCCATTTTTTCAACCTCGCGGCGCTCTTGTTCTGCATTCCCATGTTGGCTACCGCACAAATCACGGTGACAGCAAATGACCTTCTCGGTTTGAGAGGAAAAGCACAAGTGTATGAAGAAGATCAAAGCGGCAGCATTACGGTGAATGTCGGCGCCGCGGGTGCGAACCAAACGTGGGACTTTCGCAACGTGCCGTTGAGCACAGAGAAACGTACGCACCAATTTCTCGCGCCGAGCGGGACGCCGTTCGCAGCGCAATTCCCACTCGCGAATCTAGCGCAGCGCATCATCCTCGACGGCGATCTGAGCGAGAATTATTTGTATCTGCAAATCACAAGCGGCAACTTTCGTTTGCTCGGCGCGGGCGTGGTTGCGCCGGACACTTCTTTGACCTCAGACTTTGGCAACGATGCGATCACGCCTTTGCCGATGCAATTCAACCGCTCATGGAGTACCCTGCAAACGGATACGATTGGCGACTTCGCGAGCTTCGCTGTTATCAACATAGTCAAAGCGAGCAATGTGGTTGATGCGTGGGGCACGGTGCGCTTGCCCGGCGGTGATTATGGCTGTCTCCGTTTGCGCAGCGCGAACGCCATCATCACCAAAACCTATTTGGGCGGACAACTATTTCTGACCGACTCCAGCTCGAATCTCAGCTATAGCTGGATTTCTAAAAACGATTTCGTGGTCGCCGAAATTACCAGCCAAGACGAGGAAACGAATCTAAACTTCACAGATGCCGCCTCGTTTGGACGCTTGGTGTCGACGACGACCGGTGTGGCGGAACGTGACGCGAGCATCATGCCTGCAATGTTTACGCTTGAACAAAATTACCCGAACCCGTTTAATCCTGCGACGCAAATTGCGTTTCAATTGCAAAGCAGCGGTTTGGTGGAAATGACGATTTACAATTTGCTCGGCGAAAAAGTGCGCACGCTGCTCTCCGCGCCCATGAGCGCCGGTTCGCACACCGTCACCTGGAACGGCCGCGATGAGCAGGGCAATAGCCTCGCAAGCGGAATCTATCTCTATCGTTTAAAAGTCGGAGGCGTGGAGCAAATGAAACGGATGGCTTTGGTAAAATGAAGCGCAACGCCGATGATGCGCCAAGGCTTGAAACAACTGACAAAAATTCGCGCCGCTATTTTGCGATTTGGCACTACCGGGTTTGTTTGCAATGCGATCTGGGGGCGTGCTGTCGGCGCCTCTGTGTTTGGCGTTTACACCGCGGTCGCATGGATCAGGTTGGTTATTCTGTGCGTGTAGCGCATTGATACGAAACAGCGTGCAGGTGAATTCATCTTACATCTTTTATTTTTGAAAAGGAGCTTTGAATGAAACGCAACATGACTCTCGTGCTGTCCTTGCTGCTTGCGGTTTGCGCTTTCGGGCAGAAGATGATTAAAGTGAATATGCTGGAACTCTATGGACGTGTGCCTGTGCCTCCGGCTAGCGTGCAAGAAGCCGTTGCGCGGCATGAGTGCAAAGAGGAGAATATCATCCTGCGCTGCACCGCAGAAAAGTTTTATAGGCAGATCGAGAGCGAACTCAACGCGCTCGGAGAGCAGTGCCAAAAGCTGAATTTCGTTTTGAATGTACCGGTTTCTGCTTCGCTCCAGCAAATGGATGCGGAAGAGCTCCGCCAGAAGATGGAGAAGATGAGTGACGCGGAGAAGGTACAGTTCGCGATGGCCATGACCCAGCAAATGGGTTTGGGCGCACGCGCTCTGACGCCCGAATCGGAGGAAGTGATCGCCGCGCAAGAGGAGCATGCGCGCATGAGTGAAACACTTGCTTTGGAAATGCAGGACCATGCGACGCGCTATCGCAAGCAAACGGATTTGACGCTTGCGCGTGAACACCAGCATAAGGAGGTCAATGACTGGTATACGACGCAGCATAAAAAAATCCCGCTCGTGAGTTATGGCGAAGCCGGCAGACTGCCAGAATTGAAAGCGGAATATGCGCTAAAGCTCGCGGCTGCGGATCGGCATCTTGCCGTGGAAGAGGCTTACTTGCAAGCTTTGCTCAAACATTGGCCGGAAGAAATCTTTCGAGGCAATGCGCTTTATGGGCCGTTTCAACAGAAATTGGCTGCAATAAATTATGGCGAAGACGCGGAGAACGTCGAGACCAAACGCTTGCTCGTCGGCGGGCAGATTTCCATGCTCGGTTCGGTCGAAGCGTTGATCAAACTCTCGCGCACAGCGACCGAGGAGGCGATCGCATGGTGGTTGAGCAAGAAGGAATTGGAAAAACAAAAACCGCAGGAGTGAGAAACAAGATTATGCGGGAGGAAGAGGCGCAGGAGTTTTGCGTTCGCTATAATTCTCTAGGCGCAGCAGACGCACGAGCGCTTCGAAAGCAGCGATGCGATTGCGGAGGGTTTGGTTGCCGCGTTGTTTGAGATAGCTTGTGAACATTAACACAAAAAAACTGCAGCAGAACAACGCCGCCCAAAGCATAATCGGCGCCGCTGCGCTGAAGGAAAATTTTGTGAACAGCGCCTTGCTCGAATTAAAAACCGTCATGAAGCAATAAATGCTGCTCGCCAAAGCCAGCGCTTGAATGAACCAACGAAGGTTGAGTTTGATCATAAAGTGCGCCTCGTGCGGAGTGCATAGAGCGCGCTTTCCCCCTGCGCCCTCTGCTCTCTGCTTTTTAGTGTCCCTTTGCTTCCAAATACTTTTCCACATCCATCGCAGCTTGGCAGCCCATGCCCGCCGCGGTGATGGCTTGACGATAGTAATGATCCACTACGTCGCCCGCGGCAAACACGCCTTCCACGTTGGTCATCGTGCGCTGCTTGAGTTTGATATAACCCACTTCATCCGTGTCAATTTGCCCGCCAAGAAAGGCCGTGTTGGGTTGATGACCGATGGCGACGAACACGCCGCTGATCGGCATCTCCGTCTTCGCGCCGGTTTTGAGGTTTTGCAGCGTCACGCCCGTGACGTTGTTTTGTTGCACGTCATGAATCTCCGTGATCGCCGTGTCCCAAATGAAACTGATCTTGGGATTTTTGAACGCGCGCTCTTGCATGATCTTCGATGCGCGCAGCTTGTCGCGGCGATGCACGAGATAAACCTTGCTCGCGAACTTCGTGATGAAGCTCGAATCTTCCATTGCAGTATCGCCGCCGCCGGCAACGATGACTTCCTGATTCCGGAAGAACGCGCCGTCGCATGTCGCGCATGTCGATACACCGCGGCCAATGAGCTTGCGCTCTGATTCCAAACCGAGCAGCTTTGCCGAAGCACCGGAAGAGATGATGACGGTTTGCGAAAGATACTTTTGTTCGCCCACAAAAATTTCAAACGGACGTTTGCTGAAATCCACGCGCGTCACCGCATCATAAACGAACTCTGTGCCGAAGCGCTCGCTTTGCATGCGCATATTCTCCATGAGCTCCGGCCCGAGCACGCCTTCGGGAAAGCCGGGAAAATTTTCCACGTGCGTGGTGAGCGTGAGTTGCCCGCCGGGTTGCGCGCCGGCAAACACGAGCGGCTTGAGATTCGCGCGCGCCGTGTAAATGGCAGCCGTATAACCCGAAGGGCCGGTGCCGATAATGATGACATTACGAACTTCGTTCATCACTGTTCTTGCCTTTTCCTCGTGTCGTTAGTTCTGGTTCCAATCTTTGAGTTCTAATTCTTCAGAAATCTTTTCTGCTGCGGAGATATTGGTCGTGCGCTTCAATCGCTCCGGAACTCATCCGCCGATTTGTGACATGTTCCTCTGTGGCTTCACGAACGTCGCGAGGTTGATTTCATGACCTTCCTCTTTGTGCCACACCGCCTCGCGAATCATTTTCGCCAGCTCCGCGTCCGTCGCTCCGGCGCGCATCGGCGTTTTGAGATCGGTACCCTTGAGCGAAAAAAGGCACGTAAGAAAATGCCCGTCCGCGGTGATGCGCACGCGATTGCACGCATAACAAAACGGCTCGCTCACCGAACTGATGAAGCCGATCTCGCCGCGGCCGTCGTTGAAACAATACGTGTCCGCAGGCACGCCGTCCGCACGCGTTTCTTTGGGATAAACCTCATAACGCGAGCGCACCAATTCCAAAATCTCCGCGGTGGTCATCACTTTATCGCGGCTCCACACGCCTTCGCCGTCGAGCGGCATAAACTCGATGAAGCGCACTTGATAGCGCCGCTCGCGCGCAAAATCGACGAGCGGAAGCACTTCATCATCGTTGAAGCCGCGCATAATGACGGTGTTGATTTTCACCGGGCGAATGGGATATTTCGCCAGCTCTTCCAAGCCGACCATGATTTTGTGATAAGCCTCACGGCGCGCCATGTCGCGCACGCGTTGCGGCGCGAGTGAATCCAAGCTCACATTGATGCGGCGCAACCCCGCGCGATACAAATCGCCGGCAAGTTCTTTGAGAAAATATCCGTTCGTGGTGAGGCCGAGATCTTTCAGACCCGGCAAGGGTGCGAGCATGCTGATTAGTTCGGGCAGGTCTTTGCGCAAAGTCGGCTCGCCGCCGGTGAGCCGGATTTTTTCGACGCCCAAACCGACGAACAATTTTGCCAGCCGCACGATTTCTTCGAAGGTCAAAACCTGATTGCGTTTGAGCCATTGCATACCTTCTTCGGGCATGCAATAGCGGCAGCGAAAATTGCAGCGGTCGGTGATGGAGATGCGCAGATTGCTGGCGACGCGGCCATAAGTATCAAGCAGAGGTTTCATTGGGAGTCAAGTTTTGTGCGTTGCAGTGCGCGCAAGATACCATGAGGGGTTTTGACAATCAAGCGGAAATTGGGCTTGCCAAGCTAAACAAATATCGCTTTCTTGCGCGCATGAAAGAACTCTCCTATTGGCGCGACAACTTCCCCTTCGCAGCGGCAACGACGCATGCGCTGCCCACGCGCTGCGATCTTGCCATCATCGGCGGCGGTTTGACCGGGCTCTCGACGGCGTTGCATGGTGCGCGCAGCGGCGCTGTCGTCGTTTTGTTGGAGAAAGAAAAAATCGGCAGGGGCGCGAGCACGCGCAATGCGGGCATGGCGCTCACGAGTTTGAGGCTTTCGAAGGTAGCAGCGCTTTTATGCGTGTGATTGCGCCAAGTCGTGAATAATTTTTTGAATCGTCCTCTCCAGGTCATCGATATGATTTTTGCACACATCAAAAATGACTTCCACGTCGATATCAAAATAGTGGTGGGTGATGATGTCTCTCATGCCCTTAATCTTGTCCCATTCAATTTGCGGATATTGAGACAAAAGCGTCTTTGCCGTAATCTTGTCAAGATTCTTCAGGCTCTCACCAATGGTAATTAACTGCATGCAAATCGCATCCAGCTTCTCCATGCCCCATTCGGAATCGGTAAAATCATTGGCGGATTTTATCGGTTCAAACCGCTTGTTGATAATGACTACGGCCTGAGATAATTGAGTCAAAATCTCCAAAACCAAATCTCGATCATACATAAACGGCCTCTTTGTCGATCCGCCGCTTGAGATATTGATTCATATTGGGGCGGTAGCGCACAATATCCACGGGGCGGTGGAGTCGTTCTTCCAACGACTGCTGAATGCCTGAGAGCGCGAAGAAATCCGGACGGCTCAAATCCACAACGACATCGAGATCGCTGTGCTCGGTCATTTCCCCGCGCGCGACGGAGCCGAAGATTCCGATTCTTACGATATGATATTGGGCATGATGTTGCTCTCGAAAGCGGCGCAGTTGAAGTAAAACTTCCTCGCGATTCATGACTTGCTCGAGCCTTTTGTGATAAATTCTAGCCGCCTCAACACGGCACCATTGCACAAGCGGAAAATGCGACGCGCTTTTGAAATTAACAAGCTTCAATTTCAACGCGTGATTTCCAGCTTGCCCGTCTAGACAAATTTCGCTTTCTTGGCGTATGAAAGAACTCTCCTATTGGCGCGATACCTTCCCGTTCGACGCACCGTCACCGAACACGCTGCCCGCGCACTGCGACCTCGCCATCATCGGCGGCGGCTTGACTGGTCTCTCGACGGCGTTGCATGCTGCGCGTAGCGGCGCGTCCGTTGTTCTATTGGAACAAGAAAAGATCGGCTGGGGCGCGAGCACGCGCAATGCGGGCATGGCGCTCACGGGTTTGAAGCTCTCGCCGGAGCAACTGGTCAAACGCTATGGCCGCGAACGTGCGCGGAAATTTTATCGCGCGTCGCTCGACGCGCTCGCGTTTGTACAGAACTTGATTGAGCAAGAAAAGATTGCGTGCGACTTCCATCGCTGCGGCGATTTGTGCGCGGCGTATCGACCTGCGCATTACGCGGGCCTGATCGCTTCGCAAAAGTTTCTACAAGAAGAGTTTGAGCATCACACTGAGTTGGTTCCCGCAGCGGAACTCAAACATGAGTTGGGCACAGCAGTCTATCACGGTGGGTTGATCGATCCCCTCAGCGCGGGTTTAAATCCGGCGAAGCTGGTGGCGGGATTGGCGCGTTGCGCGCATGAGGCAGGTGCGCATTTACTCGAAGGCACGCCTGTGGATGAGTGTCGCCGCGAAGCAAGCGGTTTCGTGCTGCGAACAACACGCGGCGACGTGCATGCAAAAGAAGTCGTGGTCGCGACGAATGGCTACACGCCCTCGGCATTACGCAATTTGCGTCGCCGCATTATTCCAGTGGGAAGTTATATCATCGTGACCGAGGTGTTGGGGCGCGGCCTCGCAGAAGAACTATTGCCCACCAATCGCATGGTGTATGACACGAAAAATTTTCTGTTCTATTTTCGCCGCACACCCGACGACCGCTTGCTCTTCGGCGGACGAACGAGCTTCACGCCCATGAGCGATCGCAAGGCTGCGAAGATCTTGCGCGCGGACATGCTCTCCGTGTTTCCGCAACTCGCTGCAACGAAAATTGATTACGCGTGGCATGGCAATGTCGGCTTCACATTTGACCAAATGCCGCATCTTGGCGAGCAAAACGGTTTGCACTATGCGATGGGCTACGGCGGCCACGGCGTGGTGATGAGCGTGTACTTTGGCTATTGGCTCGCGCAAAAACTCGCCGGCGCGAATACAAGCGCGTTTCCGTTTTTTGAATTGCCCATGCCCGCCCGCTTTTTTTATCGCAAGCGCCCGTGGTTTTTGCCGCTCGCCGGCGCGTATTATCGCGTGCTCGATCGCTGGTTTTGAAATGATCGTTCCCTTCATCAAACTGTCATTCTGGAAAAACCTTCCCTCGTTCTCGGCACACACTCAAAAAAAGTTTTGTCGCGAGCACTAGGGAAGGTCATTACAGGATGACATGATAAAGTGGGACGCTCCTGAACGGCTCACTTGCGCACACGCGCTCTTTCTTTTTCCCACAAAAATGAAACTGCCACGAAAGTGAAAACATTCCTTTCATGGGAGAATAAAGCTAGTGCTTGAACTCAAGTTTCGCCACTCTGCCCTCCGCGCCGGCGGCATAGATTGACGCGATATTCCCACCGGTGCTCATCGTGTGATAACCCACGTCGCCGAGCTTCATCCACGTCAAGCCCTCATCAAGCGAATAATCTGCGCCCGAAGGGCCGACGGCCACGAGCAAAAACTTTCCGTTGTGCGGCACATACGCCACGCACGAGCGGTATGCCACGGTTTGATTCGGCACGAGTGTCCAGGTTTTGCCGCCGTCGTTCGTCGTCGCAACGTTGGCGAGCACTTCTTTCTCTTTGCGATAATCTCCGCCCACAGCAATGCCGTGCTGCTCATCGCGAAACGCCAGCGAGAACACGCCCGCGGATTGCGTGCCGCTTACGATCGGTGTGTTCGCCACGCTCCACGTTTTGCCGCGATCGGAAGAATGAAACACACGCGCGGCATTGCCGCCCGTGCCGATCCACACGTGACTCTTCCCGTGCGCGACAATGCTCGTTCCGCTTGCAGCAAAGGCATATTCGCCTTCGAGCACTTGCGGCGAATTTTCCGTCGCGAGGCGTTGCCAATTCTTTCCGCCGTCATTGGTGGTTAAAATAAAAATGCGACCCGCAAGTGGATCGCCGAAAGCAATGCCGTGGTCTTTATCCCAAAAAGCAAAACCGTCGAGAAAGCCTGCGGAGTCTTGCATCGTGTATTGCAGCGTCCAATCTTTTCCGCGGTTCGTCGTTTTGTAAATGCGCGAACGATCACCGGGGCCGGCGCTCATGAGATAGATCGTGTTCGCATCGAAGGCATGCACGTCGCGAAAGTCGAGCATGCTCGCACCGGCAATCGAATCGGCTTGCCAAGTTTTGCCGCCGTCGTTGGTGCGCGCGTATTTGCCGTTTGTGCCGCTGATCCATGCGATATTCGCATCGACTGCGCTGCATCCGCGTATTGAAGAACTCAATCCGCTCGTTT
The DNA here is from genome assembly GCA_041918175.1 of bacterium. GTDB lineage: Bacteria > Zhuqueibacterota > Zhuqueibacteria > Zhuqueibacterales > Zhuqueibacteraceae > JABWAN01. The sequence continues at coordinate 139,947 of JAYRWE010000073.1, read as the reverse complement.
GGGTTTGCCACGTGAGAGTTGCTGAAGTTTGCGCAATGCACTGCGCTGCAAAGAATAGCACGAAAAGGTAGCAAATAAAGCTGTGCATGAGAGGCTCCAGTGTTTTTGGTTTCTTTGAAATGCAATTCTTGCAGAAAAAACTGTTTCCGGCGAAAAGAGTTTTTGTTCGGCGACACTCAGTGGCTGCGGTGAAATTCGGAGAAGAGTTTTTGATATGGCTCCGCATGAAAGCGATCACGCAACGCTCACTGCACGCCGCTTCCCGTCAATGTCACTTCGAGATCAGTGATCGGCGAGTCGTTGTTGAGCAACAGTTTTGCCGTGCGATTGCCCACGCTCGTCGGGCGAAAAGTCACTTGGAACGTGCAACTCGCGGCGACGGCAAGCTGTTGTGGAATGACGCAGCTTGGTGCCACGGAAAAATCTGCTGGGCCGCTAATGACTGCGCTGTTGATATTGACCGGAATCACGCCCGCATTGCTTGCGATGACGGTCAACGTCACACTGTTGTTGATTTGCACGTTGCCAAAATTGAGCGCGGCTTTGTCGAGCGTGAGCACAGGCGCAACGAGCGCAAGACTGTGTGCGCCGCCCGCGGCAATGGCTTTTGCGCCGCGCAGTGTTTTGACAACCAACACGCTGGGGGGATTGTGCAAAGTCGAATCGCCCAGTTGCCCTTTATCATTGCGCCCCCAAGCCCACACGCGCCCGTCATCCGTGAGCGCCAAACTGTGATGCGCGCCCGCACTCATCGCGCGCGGCGTTCCGAGGAGGCCTTGGAAAACGTGCGAGAACGTAAGCTCCGTGCCGTCGGGCGCAGTGACGTTTAAACCGCCGTTGCCGGCCGAGGATTCACGATAACGATCACTGCCCCAAGCGAGAATTTGATTGCTCGTGTTCAATGCGAAGTTGTGCTCGCCGCCGGCCGCAATCGCAACAATATCGCTGATATAATTGGGCGGCGTTGTGGGCAAACCAAATTGAACACGGACCGGTGTCGCAGTGTAGGGCGCAAGCGCGGCCTCACCCAATTGCAAATGACGACGGTCGCCCCACGCCCACACCGAGCCGTCACTTTTGCGCGCCAAGCTGTGCGTTGCTCCCGCGGCGACTTGCACGACGCCCGTCAACTGTTTCACTTTCACCGGCGTGGTGCGACTGATAATGCTGCTATCGCCGAGCTGACCAAAATCATTTCTGCCCCAAGCCCACACGTCGCCGTTGCCGTCAACGGCCAAGCTGTGTTGATCACCCGCGGCAATGCCGACTGCGCGCACCAAGCGAAACGCATTCACTTGTACCGGGCTTGCGGCATCGTTGTTCGTGCCCTCGCCGAGTTGTCCGTCATCATTTTCACCCCACACCCAAACCGTGCCGTCGCTCTTCAACGCCAAGCTATGCGCCCCGCCCGCGGCAATCACAACGACATGATCGATCTGAGTCGTGTACGGTTGATTGGCGTTGGTGTTGGTGCCGATGCCAAGTTGGCCTTTGCCGTTTTCACCCCACGCCCAAACCGTTCCGTCAATTTTGAGCGCCAAAGAATGCGCGCCGCCTGCGGCGATCGCATGCCACGGACCGGCAGTCTGTAGCGCCGCGATATAAGGCCGATGCGACACGTTGCTCCCTTCGCCCAACTGGCCGCTGTGATTATCGCCCCAAGTCACGAGATTTTTTCCAACCTCGGGTAAGTTGACCGGCGTGGGCGTGGTTTGACATCCCAACCACAACAGCGCGAGAATGGATATACTCGCGACGAGAGCTCTGGTATAGCGCATGAGTTTTCTCCTGAAAAGTTTAATGACTTCCTAACCCGAATTGCAATCGTTGCAAAGTCGCAACGCGACACAACAGCATACGAGATAAAAGCCTCTTGCACAAGTCGATTGTAATGGTTTTAACTCTCGGCGGTTTGATTGTTTCGTTATTCGAACACGCCGGTGCGCTGCGCGTTTTGTCGAAACATGGGCCACGCGCTTTTGCGTTCGCCGCGATACGCCGACCATTGATCTTTGATCACATGAATGCCGTTGTTCGCGCCGAACACGATATCGAGCATCCCGCTGTTGTCAAGGTCCTCAACCAACGGCGAGGAAAAAATCGCATCCTCGCACGCAAACGGAAAACCTTCCGCCAATTTTCCTGCCGCATCAAAGGCATACAGTTTTTCATTGCCGCCGCCGATCACGATGCGCGTTTCGCCATTCGCAATGCGCACGATTGCCGCAGAGCCGTTGATTTCACCGCCGCCGAGACGCACGGGCCAGCCGAGCACACAATCACCGAGCGCATTCCATACGTGCAGCGCGCCGTCGGTGGTGCCAATGACAATGTCGAGCACGCCGTCGTCATTTATGTCTGCAATCGCCGGGCTCGCTTGCACGGCCTCGCCGATCAAACGCGGAAAATTGGGAAGCTCATTGCCCTCCAAGCGAAAGGCGTGGAGCAAGCCGGCATCATCGCCGAGAATGATTTCAACCGCGCCGTCCTTATCCAAATCCGCAAGGCTCGGCGAAGAGTCCGAGTCCATTTTAAGATGAAGCGGAAAGCCTTCGTAAAGCCTGCCGTCGAGATGCCACGCATACAAATAGCCGCGACTCGTTTCGCCGCGCGTGAGCGTGGTAATGGCAATCACCTCTTGCGACCACGCCGCGCTCGCCGCAGCCCAGCCGCGAATTTCTTGCGGCCAACCTGTTGCCGCATTGCCGTTGCGCTCAAACACAAACATCTTTTCTTCGCCGCCGATCGCAATGAGCGAGTCCGCGATGATCACGGGTGAAGACCAAATTTGTTTTTCCAAACGAATGGGAAAGCCGTTTGCGTTCGAGCCATCGAAGCGCCAACCGTGAAGCATGCCCTCGTTGCTGCCAATAAAAATTTCAGGCACGTTATCGCGATCAATGTCCCACAAAGTTGGCGAAGAAAAGAAACCGCCACGAGCAGATTGCGGCCAGCCTGGAAAATCGCGCAGCGAGTCATCAAGTACAAAGCAATTGCCGTCGAATGAGCCAATGACAATTTCCTTGCGGCCGTCGCGATTGCAATCAAAAACAAGAGGAGATGAAACGGTTTCGGCGGAAGTAGGGCGGAAGAGATGGTTGGGAGGAAAATTCGATTGCGCGCATGCGAGGAGAGTGAGCAGGGCCCATATAAGCAAAGGCTTTTTACTGCTCGAAACAAAGTGTTTTCGGATTCGAAAAATTTTTCCGGCCGTTCCTTCATTGTCATCCTGGAAGGAACTTCCCCGAAACTTGTGACATACTTCTGCGCCGAGAATTTTTCCGAGCGCGAGGAAAGGTTCTTCCAGAATGACAAGAAGAGAGTGCGGCTGATTTGACCTAGCTGTTTTAGTGCGCGTCTGAAAATTACTTCCCGAAATCGCCGTAGTCCTGCCCCCTTGTGGGGCGTTGATGGAACACAGAAATTTCATTGTTCCACCATACGCCCACAAGGGGCGGGGACTACGATGACGCAGAAAGTTATTTTTAGATGAACTCTTAGTGCGCATGAAAGTGCTCCACTAGCTCCCACTTCAACGCCGCAGGCCGAATATCAAACTCGGCGAGCCGTTCGAGCGGCAGCCAATGGACCACGCAATCTGCTTCAACGCCGGCGGCATTTTCTTTCGGCAAGTGCGCGTTATCGGCTTCGACAAAAAAATACCAGTGGCTCTTATTGGCCACATGATACGGCCCGAGCGCGTGTTGCAAAGTAATATGCAAACCCAACTCTTCGCGCAGCTCGCGCACTGCGGTCAGCTCCGGTGTTTCGCCGTCTTCCATGCCGCCGCCGGGAATGCGCCAATAGCGGTCTTTCGCGCCGTTGAAAAAATATGTGAGCAGATTATTTTCATGAATGATTAAGGCGCCCGCACGCGAGCGATCAAGTTGCCAATTGTCTTCGGGCAAAGGCAAGCGTTCGCCGATCCAAATCGGAAAGCGCGCAGCAGGATCTTTCCCCATTTTTTCGCGCAGCCATTTTTTGAGGAAGTCGCGATTGTCGAAATCGCGGCGCAGGCAAGTAAAAGCAAAAGCATTTGGTTTGATGAAAAGCCCGGCTGCGAGCCCGCCGTAGTTTTGCGCCAACTCGGGCACGCCGTTCTTCGCATAATACGCGCGGGTGCGTTCATGCGCCGCAACCACCGCGGCTTGATCGCGATAAACCGGCGAGTCCATCACAATCAACTTGCCGCCCGGTCGCAGCACACGAGCCGCTTCATCAAAGAAGTCTCGCACGTTCTCCGCATAATGCGCACTCGCGTTTGCAATCACGAGATCAAAGCTGTTTGCGACCAACGGCAATTGCTCCAGTTCCGCTTGCACGGCCATGAAGCGGCGTTGTGTTTGCGCATTCAGCCCGTGCGCTCCGGCGTTCACGTCGGTTGCCAGCACCTCGTGCGACTCCGCGAACAAACGACTCATCCATCCGCTGCCCGCGCCCGCATCCAAAATACGCAGCGCTTTTTCGCCGAAGGTCTTTTTTAACCACGCCTGCAATTGCCGAAACGATTGCGCGCGCAATTGCCATTCACGCACGTGCCTGCCCGTGCGATCCGCAAACGGGAGTCGTTCATAAAACTCCGGCTCCGCACTCGCCCAACCTTCCTGCAAACGCAAGCGATCATACTTTGCGCAAAAACCTTGGAGTCGTTCCGCGCGTTCCGGCTTGAGCAATTGCGGAATGCCGTGTGTGAGCGCGAATGATGCCGCACAGTTCACGCATTGCAACGCGCGCTCTGCGCCATGGCCGGAAACGACAAAATGCCCACCGCATTGTGGGCATTGCAAAACGCCGAGCCAGTGATACAAGAGATTTGCGGGGAAGCCGGGCATGGACTCGACTGGCGTGGAATGCATCTCAGCTTTAGTCACAGGTTTCATCAAAGCGTTTGTCATCAATGCTCACAATATGATCGAGCCGTATGCGCATGCCGTTTTTTAGCTGAATAAATTCCTCGCGGTCGCGCGCAAAAATATCCGCGATGACTTCGGTGATGACGCCGACTTGATCGTGGTCGTCGCGAAATACGATGCGGCACGGGCGACGCAACGTCGCGAGCGCCTCCAATTCGTCATGCAGAGAACACGCGATGGGATGATAGGGTTGGGTCATAAGAAATACTCCCGCGAAAAGGGAATTGCGGTTCTATGTTGTTCAGTGTGGGCAGCATGAATACGCCGAAGGCGTTCAACAGCAAAGCCGAGGGTCGCGCAGCGCACCCTCGGGAAACAACCATGCTCAACAGAACTCTGAAAGAGTTCAACAAAAGAGGGCGCGGCCGCCGGTCAATCGTTCATTTTCGCTACGCATTTTTGTCTACAAGCCATTTTTGTTGAACACCTTCGGTGTTCGTTGGGTTGGGCGTTGTTGGACCCAGGGTGCCCAGAAGCTGGGCACCCTGGGCTGAGGTCTGTAACGCCTTCGGCGTATGGTTGCCACCATAGTGTCATTGTCTTGCAATGACCCACACCAAACAACATAAAACCGGAATTGCCATCAGCATAGGAAATCAAACGCGAATGGTGCCCACCTTCAAATGCAGCGGCCATTTGATTAGCTTCGTTTTTGAAGCCTCACCCCAGGCTTCAGCCAGGCGCGCACGAATTAACTCCCGCGGATCTTCGCCGTGTTGCGCGATGAACCGTTGCACCGCAGACCACGTTCCGAGATAGCCGAGCAATTCCTCTAAGCTCCACTCCTTTTCCATATAAAAACGCGGCGCGTTGATTTGCCGCAATGGAAAAGGAATGTCGGCGTAATTGTTTTCGAGCAGCTTTCTTTCCGGCGGCCAATATGGGCCAACGATGTCGAAATAAAATTCGTTGAGAATCACATCAACGCGCGGCTCGCTTTCAAACAAAGTATAACACCACACCGCGAGCACGCCATGCGGCTTGAGCACGCGCCGTACTTCCGTATAAAATTTTTCAAAATCAAACCAATGCAGAGCTTGCGCGACGGTGATGAGATCGATCGCATGCGAAACGAGGTCGGTATGCTCCGCGGAGGCGACACGATACTCGATCTTCGCATGTGGCGTTGCTTGCGCAATCTGCTTTGCGCTCGGATCAGTCGCGATCACTTTTTCAAAGTGCGGCGTGAGACTCAACGCCGCTTGGCCATTGCCCGTGCCGCAATCCCATGCGAGTTGATGCTCGGGAACTTGCTCGGCAAGATAAGTAAAGAGTGCTGCGGGATAAGTGGGGCGATACTTCGCGTAGTCCGTGGCTTGCGTGGAGAAGTGATCTTTGAAGGACATGTTTATGACGAATATCAAACTCATTGCTTCTCAATTTTGCCGCTATCATATAGAAAAGATGCCCCGCAATTACTGCTGATTCATTTCGCGTGACATGGCATCGAGTATTTCCTCCCGCAACATCTGAACTCCCATTTTCATGGCTTTTGATAGTGCTTCGACAGAGCCGAGCACTTCTTTCAGATGGCCTAGATTAAGCGCAATGTGAGCATGAGGTATCGGCTTTTGTGCAACTTTGATATGCAAATGTGGACCCCTTTTATATAAAACATGTTCAGCTTCTTGCGATTCGTTGGGATCGCAGTGGAGCGCCAGGAACTCTTCTTCTCCCCGCGTAAGAAGATTTATTCGATAAATGTGGAGATAGGCTCTGTCCAGGTACCAAATCTCTTTTTTGTCGACAAAAGTTTTTTTCCAAAACTCAAAATAGCTCGCATGAATTTGAGGTACATAGGTAGAAAACCGCCAATCGCGATAATTGCTCTGCGAGGGCGAGCCGTCGTGAGTTCCGATAATATATTCTCGCGAACTCGCAATGGGTTGCCACGCTGGGCCGTCTTCATGTTTTGCTATCGGTTGCAAAAGCTTTCTGATTTCGTCTCCTCGTGAAGGCAGTTTCCTAATAGGCGACAAAATTACATACATGATTAAACCTCCATTCCCAATGCGAGACGTTCTTCGTGTGTCAATCCATATAGTTCGGCAACAAGGTTGTCAATCTGTTTTTCAATCGCCAAAGAGTCCTTGTTTGAGCCGGATAACCGTTTATCGACCAGCCCCAGTAATCGACGCATTGTTCGATGCGGAATTTGGGTTGGGTCAGGGACCGGTGTGAGCTTGAGAGACTTTGGTTCTAGCATAACGTATCCACCACGATAGGCATGTGAATGCGAAGCAATGTACCAATAACAAACACTCGAATTAAGGATTGCGATAAAATAGCGTAAGAGGTCATCTTCGACGCCAGTTTGTTTAGAGTAAAGCAACGGAGAACGAGAGATAGCATATTGACCTTTGCGATCAAGTGAGAAGCGCGGGACCAAGACCAAATGTGGGCTGATAATTTTGGAACGCATCATATGCTCTGGCTGTCGTGGACGCACGGGTTGCCACCAAGGAATTTGACCTTGAAGCACCGGCTTTCTTGCCGCGAGTTTTTTCTTGTGCATGAGCAGATATTCCCAAGTTTTTTTAAACTTTTTGCTTAACGCGCTCTCTTCTATTTTGTGGCCGTTCACAAAAGGATAAAAAACATAACGCGACGTTTTCTCTGGAACAATGTAAGCTTTCATCTCCCTATCATGTAAAAAGGGAACATAAAGAGCTTCCTCGCCTTTTGGAATTTGTTTCTCCGAAACAATGAAGATTGGATCTGCACCCGTAATGAGACCCTGGTGAATGTGTAAAAAATCACCGATCGTTGGTAGCAGTTTCAATTTACGCTTAATCGCCGATGTCATAGGAGGTAGTATTAACCAGTTCGTTTCATCAAACACCTCTTGTGCCACATCGTATATGCTATAGTAATTTGTTTCCATACGACGGCCCAGTAATGCTTGTTGTAGAGCCTCGCCCACCGAATCTTGACACTTTATGATCATTGCCGGAGGAGCTTTCTGGATTTCGAAGGGTTTCTTTTGAAAGATCAAAAGAATGACATATGAGCCACTCTCCCCAAAAATTCGAATTGCAGAGACATCCGCTAGGCAACGAATCCAGCTTGTTTGCGCGATGAGGCGGCGTAAGCCGCGGGCGTTTTCTCCCAACAAAAAGCTGTGAGGCAGCACGAATAAACCATAACCTCCTGGCTTTAGCATCTCCAAGCCGATGCGAAGAAATGCCAGATAGAGGTCGATTCTACCTTGAGCAATTCCACGCATAAAATTTGTGACGCGCTCTCGCATTATCGCACTCTGCGCATCCCAAGCAACAAATGGCGGATTAGCGATAACGGCATCGTATGAATCTTTAAGCTCAGGATGATCCTGAAAATATGTGAGGGCTTCCGTGGAAAGCACATTCAAAGTTTTTGGGAGGTGATTGGTTAGCACCAGATGCAGAAGTGAAAGTGAAAGGCGTGTGGCTTGGCAAGCATTCTCATCAACATCAATCCCATCAACATTTGTAAAGGCTGTTTTTATCATTTCGGTTGTTAACCCCTCCTGTGTTGGATCGCATTGAAGCTCTATCAAGGTTCTCAAAAAAATCCCCGAGCCACATGCCGGGTCTGTGGCTCGTAAACGTTTATAAGCCATGGGCGGCATTTGCTCGCGTAAGTACCTCGCAAAGAAGCGCGCGATAAATTGCGGAGTATATACGCTTCCATATGCTTTCTCCCGTTCTTCTTCGGGGAGCTTTGGAAAAAGAGACAGAGTTTCTCCTGGAGTTTTTTCCAAGCGCAGAATAGAAACATAATGCTCATAAATACGGCTCAAAGCATGTTTAGACATGAGTGAAAAATCGTATTCGTAGGGCGCGTATTTGTTGAGATAAAAGTCGGAAAGGAGCGCATAAGTGGTTTGTCTCTCCAGGTCGTCGAAATGACGCAGCAGCTCGGCGTTAATCAGATATTCGGGCGGTTTCTCCTCGGTAAAGCGTTCCAAATTCTGCAAAATTATTTCACGCAGAGGCAAGGAAGAACTGCCAGTGCTTTGCCAGGATTCCAACAATGCCCGCGAAGCACTAGGGTGAAAACGTCGATGATGATCTTCGGCTGCTCGAACGAAAATAATGGCGTTGAAAAGAGCCGAGAGCTTTTCATTTGTAATTTCATATCCCATTTCTACGGACAGGTTTCGTTTCCAATAGGAGATCGTCTCGATGAGCGCTTCGTCCAACGCAGGTAAATTGGGGTTGGGCCTCTTTCCTGTAACCTGTTCGAATGCTTGGCTGCGTAGCCGGTCAAAATTGTCTCGCGAAATGTTGAATTTTTCGACGATACGGGGGGGATCCGTGCGGTTGAAAACAAAAACAACCTCGTCAACTTGAATTTGAATGTGCCAGTCGACCAGATTGTTGTATGAAATATTTAGAAGGCGCTTCTTTTCGGCATAATCCAAATCGGTGAAACGCCTTGGACTTCTAAAAAAGGTGATGACAGCCGTATTTTCCAAGCCATGCTCAATCAAGAGATGCGCATTAGCGAAATTTTCTACAGCTGGAACCACGACTCGATCACTCGGTTGCCATCCCAATTCATACGCGAAGTCATTTAGCCTTCTGACACGATCAAGATCAGAAATCGTCTGGGAGGTCAACTCCACTATAATGTCGTATTGATTACGCATGGGACCTTCTATTCAAAGTTCGCTTCTATAGCTTTTCGAACACGGTACTGCTTATGATGGTTTTCGAGAAGGTAAGATACCTCACGTCTTCGGCAAGCCGTTCTTCAGCACGTCTTCCATCACCTCGGCGAAGCGGTCAATCTCTTCCAATGTCGTATAAACATTCGGCGTGATGCGCAGGCCTTCGAACTCTGCATGTTTGATCGGCGTCACGATGATGCGATGTTTGCTCCACAAGTGGCTCCCCAACGCAACGGAGTCGATGCCTTGCATTTGCACATTCGCGAGGCCGCACGCAAGGCCCGGCTTGAGGCTCGTGTTGAGTTTGATGCGGTCGTTTTGCATGAGGCGCGTGGCCCAGCGATCGCGCAAATAGGTCATGCGCGCGGTTTTGCGTTTTGCGCCGATGCCGTGATGAAACGTGAGCGCTTCGGCAATGGCGAGATAGTTAGCCGCGGGGTGCGTGCCGATCTCTTCGAACTTGCGGATATTGTTGTCCATCGGCTCGGGCGCGGCCATCATGGGCCAAAGCTTTGCGATCTTGTCTTGGCGCACATAGAGCATGCCCGTGCCGTGCGGCGCGAACAGCCATTTGTGCAAGCTCGTCGCGTAATAGTCGCAATCCAAATCCGCGTGCGTGAAATCGAAATGCGCGAACGCATGCGCGCCATCGACGATCACAGGAATTCCTTTCGCGCGTGCCATGTGCACGACTTGTTTCACCGGCAAGATTTGTCCGGTGAGATTGATCATGTGGCACATGAGAATGAGTTTGGTCTTCGGCGTGATATTTTTTTCAAACAAAGAAACGACCTGGCCGGGATCTTCGCACGGCACGGGTATGGAAAATTGTTTGAGCTTAATGCCGTCGCGACGCTCGCGTTGTTGCCAGGTGGTGATCATGCGCGGATAATCTTGCGTGGTGGTCAAGACTTCGTCGCCGGGTTTGAGATCGAAGCCGAGTTGGCAAATCTGCAAACTCTCCGAAGCGTTGCGCGTGAGCGCCATTTCTTCGGGCGAGCAACCAAACGTTTTCGCCAACTCGCGGCGCACGCCTTCGCGCTGCGGCTCAAGAATTTGCCACATGGTATAAACCGGCGCGGTGTTGGAGAAATCAAGATGGCGCTTCATCGCGTTTTGCACAATTGCGGGCGAGGGGCTGACGCCGCCGTTGTTGAGGTTGATCAAGCTGCGATCGACCGTGAAAGCTTGCTGCACTTCGAACCACAATTCTTCATTGCTCGCGACTTCTTCGGGCGAGCCGGGCGTTTGTGCAAACGCTTCGAGCGCGCGCACGGCTCGCATGGGATCAAGCGCTGCGGCGGCAAAAGTAGTGCGGCCGAGGGCGCCGAGAAATTCACGACGAGTAGACATGGCGACTTCCTCCGAAGTAAGAGGTTTGTTCGTTTCCGCGCCGGAGGCGCATGCTAATTGAACACGTGGCAAAACGAGCAACTGCGTTGCAGCAGAGCAGTGCTCAAAGTTAGAATAAAATTCTAAGAGTTTTTTGGGGGTCGCACTCGGATCAAAAGCTCACACTGAAAAGCAAAAACTTTTCTGTAAGCGGATTTTATGAATAGAGTGGAATCCGCATCCAGAAAATCTTTTGGTTGCGACTCTGCCGCCTGATGAAAGCAGAAAGGAAATTACAACCTAGGGGAGATCACGCCGGGTGATTTTCGCGGGCGAAACATACTCAATCAAAAATCGAAAGGCAAATGCTATGACGAGGCTGCGAAAGTATGCTGGAGCACATTGCGTGGCGGTGGGATGCCGTCGCTTTGAAGCCACTCTGCTTTGAAAAGGCCACCTAGAGAAACAAGCGAAGAAGAACCCTCGGTGAAGCAGCGACAAGACAAAAAAAGCCGGGCTTAAAACACGAAACTCGAAGACGAGCTTCGAGTTTCGCGCATGCTACTACGATATATGTAAAGGTACAGCTATTTTCAAAATCATTTCAACAGCGTGAGCTTTTTAGAAGCGACAAACTCTTTTTGCGAGCGGCCATAACGCGCGTGCATGCGATAAAGATACACGCCGGAATCCAAAGCGCGGCCGTGCTCGTCTTTGCCGTTCCAACGCACGGCATGTTTGCCCGCACGGAGGCTCGTTTGCAGAATCGTTCCGACGGCTCTGCCGGTCAAATCAAACAATGCAATGGTCACGTCCGCAGGCTCGGCCAATTCGAAATGAATGTCGGTTTCCGGGTTAAACGGGTTGGGTGTGTTTTGATACAACGCAAAAGTTTGCGGTTGTCCTGCGGTGTTTTCTTCAACGCTGGAGACCGGGGTCCCGGTAGCCGTGAAGATCAACGGCGAGCCTTGCAAACCGGCGACGCTCGCTTCGAGCTTGTTGCTGCCAATGCGCGGGCCGAGTTGCCACGCGACGCGTGCGAGACCTTTGCTGTTCGTCGTGACCACAAACGGCCCGAGAATTTTTCCATCACCGTCAATCACTTTGAAAATGACGCTCGTGGCTTTGGGCACATTGCCGAGTTTGTCGAGCAGTTGCACGCTCACGGAATCTTTCAAGCGCGTGTTGATTTCCGCGATTTGCGCATCGCCGCCGGCTTTGCGCATGCGAGTGGCCGCCAATTGTAGAAAGCGAATTTTGACGGAATCTTTCAGCGCGATATTCTCCGGCATGATGAAGGCTTTGATCGTTTTCCACTCCGCGAATGTGGAACGCAGCTTGATCATCGTTTCGCCGTGCGCATCCGTGGGCAAAATCGGTTGCTCAATATAATTCTCGCTGCCGGAAATTTGCAGGCGCACGGTTTTTCCGGGCATGAGCGCATCTTGCTCGTCGCGAATCGTGAGCAGCACGGTTGCGGCGCTCACGCTATCCGCGGGCACGCCGGAGGCGGGCGAGATGCTGATGCTCGAAAGCGTTGCGCTCGGTTTGATGACAAAAGCCGTGGCGTTGAATGTGAACGGCGCATTTTTCAACGCGACATTTTTAAACTTGGCCACGACGCGAACTTGATTCAAACCTGCGTTCGCACCGAGTTTCAACGTCGTTTGCGCGTAGCCGTCGTCATTGGTTTTCGCTTCAAGCTGAGTGACGTCGTTGCCGATCTTTCCGCCGCCGGCAATGACGTTGAACGTGACGGCATATTGCTTCGCGGGCGCGCCGGTGGCGTCGAGAATGCGCACGCGCAACGGCTGCGGCAAGGTTTCTCCCACCCGCGCGCTTTGTTGATTGCCGCTCACCGCGAGCAATGATTCCGGCGCTGCGGCAATCACGCGCAACGAAGTTTGCAAGTTGGCATTCGCGGGCAACTGAATCATGATTTTCGAGGTGTCGCCGTATGCCGCGCTGGTGTTGAAGCTGGCGTGTATGACGCCGTTCGCATCTGTTTTTCCGGTGAGCGATTTCAGATCGGGCGGTTGACCATTTACAAACGTTCCGCCGCCCACGGCAACTTGATATTGCACGTCAAGATTGGGCACACCGTTGCCGAACGCGTCCATCACTTTGACCGCGGGAAGGTTCGTCGTCGTATTGATCGGATAGAGGTTGTTCGACCACGGCGCGAGTTCAAGCTTTGCGGCATTGCCATTCGAGGCCTGCGCTTGACATTGCAACGGCGAACCGGAAACAACGGTGCTGCGAATCGCGATTTTATTTGTGCCGGGCGCAGAGCCAAGCTTCCAAATGACCGCGGCTTGCCCATTCACATCGGTGTTGACGGAAACGCTGTCTTTGTCTTGCACTTTGCCGCTGCCAAGCGTGACAACGAACTTCACGGCTTTGCCTCGCAAGCCGAGGCCATATTGATCCAACACCTGCGCGACAATCTTGTTGGGCAAGGCTTGTCCGACACTGCCCGTTTGCTCACAGCCGCCCACCAGCTTCAACTCTTGCGCAATGCTCTCGGCTTTGGTGTTGGCTTTGGCAACATTGGACACGAGGCTCGCGTTGTCGGCTTCATCATGGACGCGCATCGCAAAATAATACTTCGTGCTTAATTGCAAACCGGTGACAACGAATTGTTGCTTTACTCCCGGAAGCGCGGGCACAGGCAAATTCGCGGCAAGTGTGGCCGCGGCAAAATTGGTCTGCGTGATCGGTGCGGTTGAATAACGAATTTCCAGATGATCGGCTTTGCCCTGCAATTGATTGTCGCCGGTCATGGTCCATTCTAACTTCACGCTGTTCTTCGTGCTGTCAATCGCGCGCAAATCCGTCACGCGGCCGGGTTCCACCGCGTCGCGCTGAATCCACTGCACGGTGAAGTCATCGACTTGATTGTTGAGACTGTCACCGTGAATGAATACGCCGGTGTACCATTGCACGTTCTTGCCGAACTCGCGCGAGGTGTCTTGCAGCGTTGCATCCCAACGGCCGCTGATGTAATAATCAAAATAAACCGCGGTTAGCTCGTTACGAATCACGGCATTGATCACATCGCCGGCTTTGGGCAAAGGCGTGTGCGATTGTTTGATCTCATATGCTTTCGAGCTGTCGGGCCAATACTCCCAATTGCCGTCTTTGATCGCATACAGAAACACGCGCTCTTGATTGGTGCGCCGCCAAAGCCAATAGCCGCTCGCGTCCTTCGTGGCTTTATCCAACATTAACGCATGCGCGCCCTCGCCAATGCCCACGGCATCGGCTTTCTTGCCCCAACGATACGACACCGAAACGATTTGGCGATCGCCGCTGTTGAAGATCGGCACAAACGTCGCAAGATAGCGCCATTCTTGCGTGGCGTTCGTGTTTAACACCAACTCGCCGTCTTTGATTTCCCAATAGCGCGCATCATAGTTCCACATATCGCCGACATAACTGCGATTGAAATTATCCACGAGCTTGAGCGTGTCGACGCCATTCGTGCTCGTTTGCCATTGCAAAGTCACGTCCGCGGACAGGCCCAAAGTATGCCGCAATGAATCTACGTGTGCCGCGTTTTGATCGCGCGCGGTTTTGGAAGGTGATGAAGCAAAAACTGCTGTGACCGTCAATAAAGTGTTCAACACTCCAAACAACAACCGCCGGCCCATAAAGGCAAATCTCCTGTCATACGTTTTTTTGCAACCAAAGCTATCCTTGGCCCGAACTGCGCATTCGTGCAACAAATCGATCATTTGGGGGAATGGAGATGAGTGACGCGTGAGCATGAAAAACGATAAGCTCTGCAAGAGCTGTGCGAAGCGCGCGTGCATTTGCACGCAACGAAGCAATGAGGTGGGCTATGTCGCTGCCTACACTAAAACTTTAAGCAGAAATAAAAATAACTTTACCCTGAATTCATCTCTCAAAATCTCGTGGCCGATTGTCTCAAACCTTCACAACGCGAGTTTACTTCATCAGCTCAAAACAACCCGTCGCGCGGATTTTACCTGCCGCAGTTTTGGGCAATGATTCTCGCAAGCAGTCCGCGGCAACATGATCGCCACACGCGAGCTTTCTGCGCTTTTCGTTCGGCCCCAAGACGGTTGTGTGTTTTAGCAACAGCCGCCTCGCACAGGTGTCGCATTTACACGCAAACCAATGCCTTTGCGTGTGCAAAACTGCCGTAGCACGGCCTTTTTATTTTGAGCCACTTAAATATCAGAACACCTTGCCATGCAATGGCACATGGCTTGTGAATGACAGCGGCAGCTTGAATTATCAAATCGCGAAATTCGAAAAACGGAGGAAGTTATGTTGCAAGATGCTACCAACCGCACGCTGCTCAAACAGCTTCTCTTTTATACTGTCATCATCGTCGCGCTGTTGTTCATCATGAGCTTTCTTTTTGCTTCACATGCGTCCGCGCAAGTGACGTGGCGTGATGATCGCCGCGAACTTCATGAAGACGTGAACGCCGATCGTGACTGCGATCAACGTTTGCAAGAACGCGCGGAGCGAATGTACCTCAAGAAACGCGATACGCTAAGTTGCTCGCGCCTCACTGGCGATTTTACGCTGACAGAAGGTGAAGTGCAAGACGGGCATCTCGTGGTTTCAGAGGGCGACGCTGAAATCTCCGGCAAGGTGGTGGGCACGGTGCTCGTGCTGTGCGGCAACGTAAAGCTGCGCGAGACCGCAGTGGTGGAAGGCGATGTGGTTTGCATCGGCGGCCACATTGATCGCAATCGCGCGAGCCAAGTTTTCGGCGATCAAATCGAAGCCTCGCCGCGCTCGCTTTTGCAAACGCCGCGCGCGCGCCGTGATTGGTCGCGCAGTTGGAAAAGTTATCGTCGCCGTTATGCGCCTGCGTTTGAAGGCCTGGCGCATTACAATCGCGTGGACGGCGTGTTTTTAGGCATCTCTTTGCCGCCGCGTTATACCGACAACTCCGGGCTTGAAATTTACGGCTTCGGCGGCCATGCCTTTGCGAGCAAAAAATGGCAATATCAAATCGGCGGGGAAATATATTTCGGCGAAGATTGGCGCACCAGCTTTGGACTTGAAGCGCATGATCACACCGCCACCGAAGATGAGTGGGTCATGCCGGAAGATGAGAACAACGCCGCGGCGTTTTTTATCAACGAAGATTTTCGTGACTATTTTCGCCGCGAGGGTTACAGCGCATATGTGAGCCAGCAACTTTCCGAAAATGCCAAACTCACCGCGGGTTATCGTCGCGAAAATTTGTTCTCACTGCCCAATGAAACCGATTGGTCGCTGTTCGTCAATCGTAAACAATTTCGCGTGAATCCGTTGATTGCCGAAGGCCGCTTGGCGAGCTATTTCGCGCAAGGCGTGTGGGACACGCGCAACCATCGCACGCATCCGGACCGCGGCTGGCGCATTCAAATCGAGGCTGCGTCGAGCCGGCCGAGCTTGAAGAGCGCGTATGATTTTGACCGCGTGCTTATTGATCTGCGCCGCTATCAGCCCTTGGGCGATGGCAGAAATTTTGACCTGCGTTTGCGCGCGGGTTCGGCGCGCGGTCAAGTGCCGGAGCAATTTCTATTCGATCTCGGCGGCGTTTCAACCTTGCCAGGTCTGCGCTTCAAAGAATTGACCGGCGACCGCATGCTGCTCGGCAATATCGAGTATCGCATCGACGCCGGACGCAGCCGCCTCGGCGATATTCCCCTGCTCGGAGAATTGAATCTCATTCTCTTTGCCGATGCTGGTCTCGCTTGGTTTGCGGAAGATAAATCCGATCTCACTGCCTCGTTCGATTATTTCACGCTCAACAAACTCAAAACCGACATCGGCCTCGGCCTCACGGATACGGACGGGCAAGTGCGCCTCAACTTTGCGAAACGCACGGACAAAGGCGGCGAAGACGTGGTCATCAGCTTTCGCGTGAATCGAAACTTTTGAAGTGGAGAAATTTGAGTGAGAGGGCATTTACAAATTCCCTCTTAGAAAATTTTCTTGCCGAAAATGGTTTTGCTATCCTCTTTGCTTCAACCACCTCGCCATGAGCGGCACGCGCAAGCGCCACTCGCCGTTCACTTCTTCCATGAGCAAACGCCGGCGCAGCGAAACGTACAACGCCTCCTCGCCCGGCAAAGGCTGCGTCTCTCGCGCGCGAAATGCGGAGAGATATTCCCACTCGCCCGGCAACGTGCATTCGCCGCGCAGGAGTTGATAGAGCACGTTATGACCGCTGATAATGGCTTTGTTCAACGCGGTTTCGAATAGCTCGTCGTCTACTTGGCGTTGGTCTGCATCGTTGATCACATCGATAATTGTTTCGGCGATGAGCTGCACCAAATGCGGCCAGCCGCCCGCCTCGCGCTGAATGCGCTCGATGCCCTTCTCTCCCCAAAACCCCGGCTCAAACCGCGGCCGCTTGGACTCGTCTTTGAACAACGGCGAAAACTTGAGCGGCTCGGTGAGCAACAGCCGCGTTTCCGCCATTGTGAACATCGGCACTTCAATCGTGCGCGTGCTCACGAGATACGAAGGCCACTCCGCATGTTTGAGTTCCGTGATCTCATGGCTCCCGGCAAAAATCCACGTGATATTGCGATGCGTTTGAATGGATTCGCGAATGGTGGCGAGCAAGTCTTCTGGAAAAACTTTCTCGCCGAGCTTGCGATCGAGGTTTTCGTATTCGTCAATGGCGAGGAGAATGCGCTTGTTGGTTTCGTGCAAATGGGCATTGTAATCTGAAAGCACGCGCATGAAGCTGGAAAGATCAGTCACCGCGTTTGCTGCAACAGATGACTTTGGCAATACCGCAGCAAGCTTTTGCGCGAGATGGCTCATCCAATCCATCAACGAAGTAAACGCTTGCGGGTCTTGCATGGAAACAAAAACGGGCACAACCGTATCGGGCAGAAAGCCATTGAGATTGTTTAGTATCGTAGACTTCCCCATGCGCCGCCGGCCATAGAGCACCAACCCCGGGCAACCGGTTGCGAGCATAACTTGCTTCTCCAAATCTCCCACCACACCATAACGCGGCACAAATGCTTCTTGTTGGCGATTGACCGGATCGCCTGCGCGAAAGACTTGCGGATTGATTCCTTTTGAGAGAAACATTTGTATTTGATCTAATTCCCTTTTCGCAATCTCGTGCCAATGATTTGCCGCCTTATAAAACTCAATTGACAGCGGCTCGTCAAAACCGGAAATTCTATGCTGAAAATTTTCAATTTCTTTACACAGCAGACGGGCATATGGAGCACGTAAAATGGGGCGATTCGCAATGTCTAATTGAGCTTGTGTTTTGGTGATTTCAAGTACCATGCTGCGTAGTTGCGCGGTTTGCGTAAGAAACCCTGTCTTCCCCTCTGGCAATTGCATAACAATATTATCCAAGTCTTCCAGTTTTTTGACATTTGCAGCATCATGTGCTAGGGAAATTATTTGCAACCTTAAATCGCCTTCCCCTTGAGATGAAAGAGAGCGATCATAGGCTCTTAGTTCAAGGACTTTAAAATTACTTATTGAAACAAGATGACGTGCATTAGGTGGCAGGTCACTCAATGGAATTCTTGATTGAATAAGTAAAATCAGTTTTTTTCGTTGAACTAAATCTCTTAATGTTGTAAAAAGGCCTATCGAATAAGAGCGTCGTAATGCGACCATCTCAAAATGCAGCATTGCTATCAACGCTGGAACTTCACGTTCGGCCAATTTTGTTGATAGAGTAACAAGGTCCATCGGCTCGCGAGGCACATGCACATTTAGCGCATCACATGCTATTAGCAGCTCTTCAATGAAGCCTCTTTGGGATACCGTGACTCCGCTATGTAAGTCGATAGTCCTCATAGATGGTAGAAAATCGCCACGTGTATTTTCTATTAACGCACGCCAATTCAATTTTCCTGAAACCACCAGGTCGACCGATTCGCCTCGATTTAGGCAACTAACAATCTCATCACGTATACCAAGCCAATGCGGTACCGAAGCGCCTATGTTTGCGTCGCATGCGCTTAGTAAGAAATCCCATTTTTGTGCATCTTGATCATCACGTAAGTCAACATATAGAATCTTTTTCAACTCATTCGGTATTGTACAATCTATCCTTAAGACTGGGATGATTTTTCCCTTCTTGAAGCTTGGGTCCCTAGCTATGGCGCGATTCATTTCGTGCAAACAGTATTCAGAAGCAAGATAGTCTGGTGTAAGAACAAGCAGTATCAAGTCTGATGCATCCTGAATATCGTCTATTTGAAGAATTAACGCTTTCCCGGAATCAGCTCTTTTAACATCAATGGCTAAATTGGCCCCACCAGCTCGTAAACTGGGTACTAATTTATTAAAAACCCATTCCGCTTGTTTATGGGAATAGCTGATAAAAATTCTGTTATTCATGAGAGTTCCGTTTCTTATGAATTCAGTTCCTGATATGACTTTTCACGAAGAACATTTTTTGCTTAATTCAATCAGTTTAAGATCGGCTAGCGAAGTTAAAAGATCATTCTGAGGCAGCAATTCTATACATGGTGCACTAGAGTGAATAAGCAACACTAGTTTCCGCTTCTCTGTAATGAGATCTCGTAGAGCAAGAAATAATTCTACATCATTATTGTAATCCTTATGCACGGTGATAAAATCGAACTGAACTAATGCTACTTGTGAAGGTGTGCTACGCCTGCTCACAGTTTTAGAAAGCACAACTAAATCTTCCGGCTTAGGAGGAATCTCTTTTGTTGTGCCATTGGCATTGACAATCTCATAAACTAATCCACGTCGGGAAGAGGTGGCACCGTCTTGCAGATCAACAATGCCTAAATTCGGCAAATAGTCTTTCTTAATTTGATTGATAAGCTCAAGCCACTTGGTTTTACGTCCGGCCAACAAATTTACTGAGATACCGCGTTCTAGATAACGAACTACTTCTCTCTGTACTTGTAACCATATTGGAACTGATGTACCCAAGTCCGCTTCGCACGCGGCCATGAGCTTATCCCACTCGCCCGCAGCTTTGTCGTCGCGCAAATCAACATACAAAGTTTTCTTTATTTCATCGGGCACCGTGCAATCGGCGCGCACAACGCCCACGAACTTATTGCTGGCAATTGCGCGCTGCATTTCGTGTGTACAGTAAGGACTGGCGAGATATTCACGGGAGAGCACAAGCAAGCTCAAGTCACACGCATCTTGTTCAGCATCCATCTGTGCAGTAACGTTTCCACCCGCTCGCATGCGCTCGACGTCAATGCGCACCTCCGCGCCGCCCGCGCGCAGGCACGGCACCAAATTTTTCCACACCCACTCGCCTTGCTTGTGGCTGTAGCTGATAAAGAGGGTTTTCGGCATGTGCAACCCTTTGAAAAAACTCAAAACGACTTTCGTTCAATTTGCTGCCAAAAAAATCTCAGAACGCCAGCACTTCGACCTGCCGCGACTTGACGCGCGCCTCTTGCACAATGGCTTCCAATCTTTGCGCAGTCGCATTGGCAATCCATTCCTCACCGCATTGCGTGCAGATTTGCGCTTGCACATTGCGCACGACAACCACACCGGTGCCGAGATCGACGGTGTATGTGGTCGTCCCCGCTTGTTTTCGTCCGCCACAAATCGGACACAAACTCTCAGTCTTCAACTTGTTCATCTTGCTCTCCTAGTTTTATAGTCCGCTTCAAAATAATCCAAAGAAGGTTGATAGGCAGTGATAATGTACGCACGGCAATCATCTTCGTCAAGCGCGGCGACCACGTGCAATGGTTCGCCTTCTACGAATGCCAAAAACAAGGCGCTGGGATAAGGCTGGTCTTCAGGATAATCTTCGATCAACTCGCCAGACAACAGTACTTCCAACACCTGGCTTTGAAGAATCTTTCTTTCTGCAAGCCGCTGCAAGGAATGTTTCCGCCACTCTATTCGTTCCTCTCGAATGGCCAAGTGCAATTCTATGACGTTCATATTAAAATTTCCTTCTTCGAAGGTCGTTTCTACCTCAACTCAACGGAATCATCTGCGGCGCGCGCACCCAAATGTGCTCGGTGAGATAGATGCCGAGCAGCACGAGGCCGCCGGCGAGCGCGAAGAGCAGCGGGCCGCCGAAGCCGATCAAAATGAGCGGCAGCGCGTTGCCGCAAAACAGCGCGCCGAGCCAAAACGTTTTCGCGAAGCGGCCGGAGATAATCATGTGCAGCGCGGCTTTCGCATCGGCAGTGGGATGCGGCGTCATTAACTCTGCGGTGAGCACGAGCAAATTGAGCACGATGCTCGTATAAAGCGTGGTTTGCAGATACGCCTGCCATGGCTCCGGCAATTCTAAAAAGAGCGAGCACACGCCAAGGCTCGCGGCGCCGGCCATGCACGCATGCACAAGCATGTGCAACGGCAACGTCGGGCTTTGCCAAAAATCGCGGCCCTTTGCTTGCGCGAAGAGGAAAGCCGTGTATACGGCCGTGATAATCGCGAAGATCGCGCCGCTCCACAATGCGAACGCGGCGAGATTGGGCCAATCAAAAAATTTACTCGCGGCCCAAAGTGTGAGCAAGCCGCCGTAGATCGTTAGCGCATAGCCGCCTTTAACGAGCCACGATTTCCATTGCGGCCGCAGCAAGACATACACAAAGCGTTTGGCTTGATCCAAATCTTTCACGAGCAGAGCCGTGGTGGCGATTAAAAAGAAAAGACTCACGCCCCAACTCAACCATTGCATCGCGGGCGTGACTTCGACAAAATTTCCAACGAGCGCAACAAAGGGAACGAGAAACGCGCCCGTGGCAATGGCTTTGGTCCACACATACGCGGAGACTTCCCAGCCCCAGAGCATGCCCTTGCCGGGCGCATCATACACGCGCCGCGCTTTTTCGCGAATGACCTCGTGCGCTTTCTCATTCATCTTCTTTGCATCGCCGCCGCGCGGCACGAATACTTCATCGCCATTTTCTTTTTCACCTTTCAGCCACTCACCCTTTGCCAATTGCTCCGCAAGTTTCGCAGGATCGGCCTGGCTCATGCGCGCTTCGGCATAATGCGCGAAGTGGCCGACGCCCGTTGCTTGCGAACTCCACATGTATTGGCTCTCGGTTTCAGTCGCGATCGGCTTGAGCGAGGCTTCATCGCCTTCGATGTAAAACAATTTCGGGCGCGTGCCTTTTTCCACTTTGCGCGCGGTGACTTGTTCACGTGCGAGCAGTTGCGAAATTTCCGAAAGCGGATTATCGAGATTGCCGGAGATGATGGCGTGCTCCGGACACACATTCACGCACGCGGGTTCGAGGCCAATATCGACGCGATGCGCGCAGTAGTTGCACTTCGCCGCGGTGTGCGTTTCGGGATCGATATAAAGCGCATCATAGGGACACGCTTGCATGCAGCTTTTACAGCCGATGCACCGACGCGAATCAAAATCCACAATCCCGTCGCTGCGTTTATAGAGCGCGGTCACAGGACAAATTTCCACGCACGGCGCATCATCGCAATGATTGCAACGCATGACGGAGAAGAGGCGGCGCGTATATGGAAATTCACCTTTTTCGATGTACTTCACCCACGTGCGATTAACACCAATGGGCACGTCATGCTCGGCTTTGCAGGCAACAGTGCAGGCATGACAGCCGATGCATTTGCGGTTGTCGATAATGAAACCGAAGTTCATTCCTTCCTCGCTGTGAATATGGTGGGGGATGAGGGCGTGATAAACGGAGAGCAAGATATAAAAACCGTTTTGAATTGCAAGGCGATCTTTGGCGATAATAAAACCCTTCGAGCCGAAATGCGCTGAAGTCGCCGCGTGTTGTCGAAGCAAGAGGGAGGATTCTACTACCACTTCGTCACATTCGAATTTCTGCCCACGAAAAACGCGAAAAACTTTTTCGCGTGATTAGCGTGTTTCGTGGGAAAAAATGGCATCAGCCGAAGTAGCATTACTCGCCGAGGAGAAATGCGAAGCGTTCGCTATCGCATCCAATTTTTTGCCTGAAGTTTTTAGACGGGAGGGGGAATGCAGAATGGAGGGTTCGAGAAAGACGCGGGAAATAAAAATGAAATAGCGGAGGGCTAGGCCTCACAGAGCACAAACTCCGTCATGCCGACAAGAGCAAATCCGCGTCACATGGAAGGTTGACACGCCACGCTACTTTTTCTTCGCTAACGCGCCGACTTGCGGCTGCACGCGCAGCGTTTCTTCTTCGGAGAAGCCCCATTGCGCGTGATCATTCGGGCGCAGATGAAGCACGAGTATAAGCAGCGCGGAGAGCGCGGCCATGGCAAAGTATCCGACGTATTCCAAAAGATTCGCATCACCGGTGAAGGGGCGATAAATGCTGACCATGCAAAGCACGGCGAGCAGAATTTCGACCGGACGTTTCATAGGGCCATCCTCGTGTGAATGTTATTTTGATGGTGTTCCTGTTGGGCATTGGGGCTGGATAGTCGCGCTTCCTTGCGTGTATCACGTGCAGCGCATAACAATGAAGTCATTCGCAATCCTAATTTTGCAACGGGGATTTCGGCGAGTTGTCGTGTGTGGGAGCAGTTCCCGTCCTCACTACCAAGCTTTTGCCGGTAACAGCTTGCAGCTTTGCTAATTGGCGCGACATTATGCAAATCTCTTCTTCCACATGCAAGAAAAATTTGGTTAAAAATGGAATCCATGCTTGACAATCTCTCTCTCGTGTTATACTTTGCGCCACCTTCCAACGCGCGCATGCCTCAGAAGATCAATCTCGGTCGCCAGCAACGTGCCACAGTTCACAAGTTTCGCTTCACAATTGAAATTGTCGGCGCCGCGCAGTGTGACCGCATGGGTTAGCGGAATTTTCAGCCGAATGGTGAAAACATGGACGAAGAATAAGCCTGCGCTTTCTTTGTCGTGAAAACCTCGTTGCACCGGCTTGCCGGTATGCTTTGTTCATTCCCTGCATGCGTCCAAATGCAGTTCGCCTCGGTCACACGTTTAGCACTGTTAAAGTTTGGCAACAAAAAAGCGGCGGCTTCATGTCTTTCGGCATAAAGTCACCGCTTTCTTTTTGTCATCAGCGCCGCTAAGGTTGCTATCAAAGGCGCCGGTAAACACTTGAGGTCAACCGTTAGTGCTTATTCCTCAAACATGATCCTACCGCCGTGTTAAGTTCACATGGCCCAAAGGAATTTGCCCAATATGTATGTGAAATCTTCGTCAAATGCGGAAAAGATTCTTCGAGCATTTTGCACGGCTTTCACTTTTCCTGCCATTCCAATGAGTAGCGCATGCCCACTTCGGGCGTGATTTCGATGCGATACTCGCGGTCATCCGCATCAATGCCAATGGGCAAGCCCTTCTTCACTTCCCAATCCGCGTCATAATGAATCAAGAACACGTCGCGCGCCACATCGTTATCGGGAAACGACAAACGCGCGACAAGCTTGCTGCAACCGGCGACGTGACCATACGAAATCAAATGATACGGCTCGGATTCGTTGGCGCGATCAGGCAATTCATAATGCAGCACCACGTCTTTTTTGTCGCCGGGCCGCAGCGTGTTTTGAAAACGCACTTCATACCGATGCCAGCTCTTTTGCACTTTCGGACTCGTGATGCGAATCAGCGTATCGTCCGTAGCTTCCAAATTCACCTTCACATATTCCGAACCGGACCAACGCAACTTAAAGCGATAGCGCTCCGTTTTCTTCTTTGCCTTAAAAGAATAGCGGCGTTCGACGACGCGTTTGTTGGCATACACTTGCACTTTCAATTCATCGCGCTCGATCCACAGCCCGGGGTTGATCAACACCCGCTGGCGCTCAGAGAACGCGTTGCGCGTGAGATAAAAAACGCCGATGAACAAAATCGCCATACCGATAAACACAATCGCCCATTCGTTGCGGCTAAAATAGGCGAAGATAATGCCTGCGACCGTGCTGATGAACGGCACAAATTGAATGAAGCTCCGAATAAAATCCAGAGTCTTCTGGCTCACTTCCAGCCAGCTAGAAAATTTGCTATCCTTGGGATCCATCGTTGCCTCGCCGTGATGCTCATTCCTGATCTTCGTGACCAATACTTGAAACGCTCCTGCTCTGTTTACATGCCGCTCTCGCAGAAGTGTTCCGCCGCCAACGCTTTGTTAAGAAAACTTGGCATTGCTTTCGGTACTGCTGTGAATATAGGCTCTTTGTTCAGCCCAGTCAAGCAGCATGATTGGAACTCAAATTTTATTTCAGCAATAAATCGCAGCGCGTTTGAAGATTTTCCTCGAGTGCGGTCATTCCTGCTTGACATTCGTTCCCAATTTGCCAATTCTGGTTTCGCCAATAAGCAAAAACGCAATTGCTCGTGCGCGATTTTTTCGCAGCGGTACTTGTTGCATAAGACGCTCGCCGGAGCGCGATTTATTTACAAAAGAGAAAACGGCGAATTTGACTAGCTGACAAAGGAAGGATAATCATGACTGAGAAAATAATTGAGGCTCCACTACGCTTTCGCGTGCGCGAGTTCGTGCGCTGGGGTGATATTGATCAAGCCGGAATCATTTGTTACGGCGCGTATGTGCGCTTTTTTGAAATTGCCGAAACGGAATTTTTCCGCGCTGTTGGCTTTCCGTATTCCAAACTGTTCGACCGGTTTGATTTTTGGCTGCCGCGCGTGCAATTGCATTTCGACTTTCGCCGTCCCGCTTTCCTCGATGACTTGCTCGAAGTCGAAATGTGGATTGGCCGCATTGGCAAAACTTCGTTGCGCTTGGAGTTCAGCATACACAAAGTCGACGGCGAGATTACGGCGGACGGCTATGAAGTCGTTGTCGCCATTGCTCGCAAGACATTTCAACCTATTCCGGTGCCGCCAGAGTTCGCGGCGGCATTGCAACCGTACTGCGCCGATTGCAAAGCTTAAACAAGTAGAACGCAATGTTCGTAGCCGCGAGTTGAGCTTTTCGCTCTCATTTGTTTTGCGTGGTTAGCTCATGCAGAATTGCGCGCACCGCTAGGAAATCTTCAAAGTGATAAAAACTGCGCTGCTCCGTTTCGCACCAACGCGCCAAACTATCCTTCGCAAAAATAACGTCTGCGGCTTGCGCGCCGCAACGATCCGAATAGCCGTCCCCGATATAGACGCTGCGTTTTCCAGCTTCAGCGAGCCGCAAGACATGCTGCCGTTTGCAATTTGCGCAGCGGCCACAGCTTTTTCCCCAATACGGAAAACTCACTTGCACCCGATTCAGCGCAATGAATTCCAGGCAGTTGCTATAGATTGGCAACGACAAATTATGGCGCTGCAGCACGGCTTGAATATAAGCATCCAAACCATCACTCAACACAATCAGCGGCCAGTTGCGCTCGCGGCAATAAGCTGCAAATTCAAGAAAGCCGGGCGCAAGCGGCTGTGCGGCACAAAACGCGGCAAATTGTTCGCGTGTGACACGCGTGCTCTTTGCAGCGATTTCATACACTTCACGTGAGGAGGTTTCGTTGCGCTCCCAACGTGCAATCGCCTCGGCACACTCCGGCCAAGCGCTGAAGGTGCGAAAGAACGCATCGCCCACATCGTTTTGCGCCATCGTGCCGTCGAAGTCGGTGAAGATGATCATATGTGTGATAGCCCAATGAGGTGCATTGCTAAAATAATCTCGCAAACAAAATCGCCCACCGCTGTTTGTCTCACAACGATGGGCGAGTGGTTTTCTAAAATTGTAGATCGTCGTTCGTGGATCGTTGATCGTAACAGCACGAGTCACGATTCACTATCTACTACCCACGATCCTCAGTCTTTATCGCTCTCTTCCAACGCGGCTTGCGCTGCCGCAAGTCTCGCAATCGGAACGCGGAACGGCGAGCAACTCACATAGTTCAAGCCGATCTTGTGGCAGAACTTCACGGTCGCGGGATCGCCGCCGTGTTCGCCGCAGATACCAACCTTCAACTTTGGACGCGTCGCGCGACCACGCTCCACGCCCCATTTCATGAGTTGGCCCACACCGTCTTGATCAACCGTTTCAAACGGATCGTCGTCAATGATCTCTTTTTCAACATAATGCGGCAAGAAGCGGCCGGCGTCGTCGCGCGAAAGGCCGAACGTGGTTTGCGTCAAATCGTTCGTGCCAAAGCTGAAGAACTCGGCCTCCTTCGCGATTTGATCTGCAACCACCGCGGCGCGCGGCAATTCGATCATCGTGCCCACGAGGTAATTCACCTTCATGCCTTTTTCCGCGAACACTTTCGCCGCGGTCTCACGCACGACCTTCGCTTGCAATTGCAGCTCCTTGATCACGGCCACGAGCGGAATCATGATCTCCGGTAAAACTTTCTTTCCGCTCTTTGCGACTTCGCAAGCGGCTTCGAGAATCGCGCGCGCCTGCATCTCGGTGATTTCGGGATAAACCACGCCGAGACGGCAACCGCGATGGCCGAGCATGGGATTGAACTCGTGCAACGCCTCGACCTTCGCTTTGACCTTCTCAACGGTTGAGCCGATCTTCGCGGCGAGATCCGCTTGCTCGTGCTCCGTGTGCGGCAAGAACTCGTGCAACGGCGGATCAAGCGTGCGAATCGTCACGGGATAGCCGTCCATCACTTCGAAGATGCCGATGAAATCTTGACGCTGCATCGGCAAGAGCTTGTCGAGCGCGCGCCGGCGGCCCGCTTCATCATCCGCGAGAATCATTTCGCGCACCGCGTCGATGCGGTCGCCGCCGAAGAACATGTGCTCCGTGCGGCACAGGCCGATGCCTTCCGCGCCGAATGCAATCGCGTTTGCAGATTGGTCGGGTTGATCCGCGTTCGTGCGAATGTTGAGCGTGCGATAGCTATCCGCCCAACTCATGATCGTCGCGTAAATTTGATACGTGTCCGACTCTTCGGGCTGCATGGTTTTGTCAATCAACACCTGCAAAATTTCCGAAGGTTTCGTTTGGATCTTTCCGCTAATCACTTCGCCCGTGCTGCCGTCGATGGAAATCCAATCGCCTTCACGCAACGTTTGGCCTTTCACCGTCATCGTGCGATTGCGATAATCGATCTCCAACGCGCTGCAACCCGCGACGCATACTTTGCCCATTTGCCGCGCAACCAACGCCGCGTGCGAAGTCATGCCGCCGCGCGCCGTGAGAATTCCTTCCGAAGCATCCATGCCTTTGATGTCTTCCGGCGAAGTTTCAATGCGCACGAGAATGATTTGCTCGCCGTTCTTTTTCCAATCCACAGCATCGGGCGCGTTAAACACGATGCGACCGCTCGCGGCGCCGGGGCCGGCATTCAAACCCTTCGTCAACACTTTGCCGCTATCAAGCGCGCCTTGCTTTTCTTTGGCATCAAACACCGGACGCAAAAGTTGATTGAGCGCTTTCGGATCAAGACGGCGCAGCGCTTCGTCTTTCTTAATCAACTTCTCTTTCACCATGTCATACGCAATTTTGAACGCCGCAAATCCGGTGCGTTTGCCGTTGCGCGTTTGTAGCATCCACAACTTGCCGTTCTGCACAGTGAACTCGACGTCTTGCATGTCTTTGTAATGCTTCTCGAGCTTCTTGCGAATGGCCATCAATTGCGCGAACACTTTCGGCATGTCCTGCTCAAGACGCGAGATCGGCTCCGGCGTGCGCGTGCCCGCGACCACGTCTTCACCTTGCGCGTTGATGAGGTATTCGCCATAGAACACATTCTCGCCCGTCGAAGGGTCGCGCGTGAACGCCACGCCCGTGCCGCAATCATTGCCCATGTTGCCAAACACCATGGCCTGCACATTCACCGCGGTGCCCCAACTTTCGGGAATGTCGTAGAGCTTGCGATACGCAATCGCGCGCTCGTTCATCCACGAGCCGAACACGGAGCCGACCGCGCCCCAAAGCTGCTTCATCGGATCTTCGGGAAAGTTGTGGCCCGTGCGTTCTTTGATCGCAGCTTTAAACTCCGCGACCAGCTCTTGCAATTGCTCCGCGGAAAGTTCGTTGTCAAACTCCACGCCTGCGGCGTGTTTCTTCTTTTCCAAAATTTCTTCGAAAGGATCGATCTCGTCTTTATGCACTGGTTTTAAACCGAGCACGACGTCGCCGTACATTTGCACGAAGCGGCGATAGCAATCATACGCAAAGCGTGCGTTGCCGGTCTTCGCAATCAAGCCTTGCACGGTTTGATCATTCAAACCGAGATTGAGCACCGTGTCCATCATGCCGGGCATGGAAACGCGCGCGCCGGAACGCACGGACAGGAGCAGCGGATTTTGTTTGTCGCCAAATGCTGCGCCCATGATGTTCTCAATCTGACGCAAAGCGCGGTCTACTTGTGCCACGAGCTCCGACGGATACTTGCGATGATTCTCATAATAAGCCGTACACACTTCCGTCGTAATCGTAAAGCCCGCAGGCACCGGCAAACCGAGGCGCGCCATCTCGCCTAAATTCGCGCCTTTGCCGCCGAGCAAATTCTTCATGCCCGCCGCGCCGTCCGCGGTGCCGCCACCGAACGTGTAAACGTATTTGGCTTTGGCGCGACCGTTCGCACTCGTCGCGAGTTTTTTGTTGGAAAGAGTTTTTTTCGAAACTGCTTTCTTGGCTTTCACTACTGCCATCGTTTTCTTTCTCCTGAATATATGGATTGGTTATTGGGTTACTGGTTGTTTAATGCTGGTTGCTATTGAGTTTTGCAGAGCTTTGTGTAACACTCTCTCAAATGTCATTCTGGAAGAATCTTTTCTAGTGCTCGGTATAAAACAGGATGGGGATCATGCCGAGTTCGAGGGAAGGCTCTTACAAATGATAGCCAGAGAGGGGCGTTCAGCTACAAAGGGCTTTTTTATGGCGCGTCGCTGCTCCGCCTACGTTTCATCTTTGCTTGTTTACCTGACTTTTATCTTTTCAAGTTAGCTGACTTCAAAGCGATGGCATCCCGCCGCCGAGGTGATATTTTCAAACGACCGGCGTTGCCGTTTGGGGAATTGAGTTGTCATCTCCGTCATGCGTATGACTCCCATAAAATGAACTTGTCATTCAGCAGGAATCTTTTTACTCGCTGGCAATGCTCTCCAGCACTTAAAAGGATTCCTTCTGAATGACAAACTTGAGGCACATCAGCCTTGCTCCTTGTTCCCAAACGGAGTTTGGGAACACACTTGCGAGAGAAACTCTGTTTCGATTGCAAACGCATTGAGCATTGAAACAGAGTTTCAGAAACAAGCGCGTTCCCAAACGGAGTTTGGGAGCGCGAGGTAGCTCAACCCTTCTTGTTGAGACCCAGTGTCGTCGCATAGCGCGTTTGATCGCGCAATACTTTTACGGCTTCTTGCAACACCGGATCGTCTTGCAGGCCGATCTCAACTCGGGCGCGTGTGCCGAAGACCTTCGCGGCAATTTCTTTTTTCAATTCGCGCGTGATGAACTCGCGGCTGCGCGTGAAGTCGTCGGTTTTGCCGCTCGCCAATGCTTTCTCCAAGCTTGCGATTTCCGTGGAAAGCGTGGTGAGATAGCCCTCCTCTTTCGTGACTTTTTTCAATTGCGCCAGCACTTCTTCGCTTTCAGAAGTATAGTTGAAATTTTTATCGGCGATAAATTTGCGAAATTCGGCGAGAATGTTTTCCTCAACTTTAAAATCGCGCGGCAGATCGCGATGTTGATTCGCATACGTGAGCGCGAAGTGAAACATCATGGATTTGCGAATCAACTGCGCTTCATAGTTGGAAAGGAGCGGGCTATCCACGCGAATGTCCGGCTTGATGCCGCCGCCGCCGTGCATCTCGCGCCCGTTCTTCGTGCGATAGGTCTTTGTACTGTCTTCGCTCAAACTCGTTTCCGCCGTGGTGTGAGGGGCGGTGTCATCAACTTCGCCTTCTTCTTCACCCTCTGCAATCACCGATTGCTCGCGGTTGTGCGCAAGCTGCTCGGACTTTTGAATGAGTCGGCCGCTGGGAATGTAATACTTCGCGGTGGTGATTTTGAGCGCGGCCTCACGTGTGATCGGCACGACGGTTTGCACCAAACCCTTGCCGAACGTGGGCGCGCCGAGCACCACGCCGCGATCCAAATCTTGAATCGCGCCCGCGACAATTTCCGAAGCCGAAGCGCTGGCTTGATTCACCAACACGACGAGCGGCTCATTGGCCCACACCGGCTCTTTGTCGGAACGATATTCTTTCGCGCTGCCTTCCATGCGGCCCTTCGTGGAAACGACGACGTCGCCGTTCTTCACAAAATTTTCCGAGACCGCAACCGCGGCGTCGAGCAAGCCGCCGGGGTTGTTGCGCAAATCGAGAATCAAACTCTTCGCGCCTTGCTTCTTCAACTCCATCGCAGCTTGTTGAATTTCATAACCCGCGTTTTTAGAAAAGCCCGCCAGCTTGATATAACCCACACCGTCATTTTTATTGATAATGCCCGAATACGAAACATCGAGCACCGTGATTTCCGCGCGAATGAGGCGAAACTCCAGCGGCTCAGGCTCGCCTTCGCGGCCGATCTTAATCGTCACCGGCGTGCCGATTTCGCCGCGCAAACGATTCGCGACTTCGTTGATCGAAATGCTCTTCGTGCTTTCGCCGTTGACTTCGACGATGCGATCACCTTCACGAATGCCGGCTTTGCCCGCGGGGTCGTCTTCAAAAGGTTGATCAACCACCGTGGGCCAACCATCGCGCGCGCCGATGCGCATGCCGAGGCCGCCGTATTTGCCCGTGGTGATGATTTGCAAATGCGAGTTCGCTTCCTGCTCGATCAACACGGTGTAGGGATCAAGCGTGTTGAGCATGCCGTTGATGCCCGCCTTCATAAACTTGTCGGGATCGACCGGCTGCACGTACTTCTTCGAAATCTCTTGATACACGAGGCCGAAGACTTCGATGTTCTTGCGAATCTCATGCACGTAATCCGCGCTGACACTCACGCCCCAATTGAAAGCCCAGCCTACGAGGGTGAGCGCCGCGGCGGCAAACACAATCATGGCGGTCGTTTTCTTTTTCATCGACATGTTGATCTCCTGTTTGGAGTTCCCACAACGAAGCCGCTCCCGCAAAACGTGTCATTCAGAAGGAAAGCTCGTAGTAGCTCCTTTAGGAGCCGGATGTTCGGCAAGGCCTGTGCCTAAAGGCACTACTACAAACGTTCTTTCTGAATGACAGCTAGAAGGAGCAGCACTACAAATTAGATTAAACTCGAACGATTATCACGCCCTCTCACATCTTCAACCCCAACCGTTGACGCACCGTGGCACTGATTTGTTCCGCGAGCGCGTCAAACGATTGCGCACCGTTTAAGACGACAAAGCGCTGCGGTTCGGCTTGCGCCATGGCCAAATAGGCCGCGCGCACGCGCTCGTGAAATTCGCGGCCTTCATTTTCCAAACGATCTTTGGCGATGCCTGCGCGACGTTGACGCGCCTCGGCTTCTTCCAATGAAATATCCAACAAGAGCGTGAGCTGCGGCAAAACGCCGCGCGTAGCGAAATGATTCACCGCCTGCACGAACTCGAGATCGATTTGGCGGCCATGGCCTTGAAAGGCGGTGGTGGAATCGACAAAGCGGTCGGCGATGATAATTTTGCCCGCGGCTAGAGCAGGCAAAATGCGCTCGCTGGTGATTTGCGCGCGCGCCGCGGAGTAGAGCAAAATCTCCGTACGCTCGTTGAGTCCCGCGTGCCGAGCATCCAAAACGATTTGACGAATGGCCTCGGCAATCTCAACGCCGCCGGGTTCACGCAGCAGTTCGGCATGCGCATATCCGGCTTCGTGCAGCCGCGCGAGCAAACGGCGACACTGCTCGGATTTGCCGGAGAAGTCGATGCCTTCGAAAGAGATGAAAATGCCTGCGTTGCTCACGCCCATTTGAAAAATTTGTCGTCAATATCCATGAGGCAAAGCTTTCCTCCTGCAAATTGTCATTCAGTAGGAATCTTTTCGAGTTCTGGGAAAGATCATCTGTATGAAGATTCTCTCCAGCGAGTAAAAGGATTCCTGCTGAATGACAGGGCGAGGAGGTGTTGAGGTCAAATCTCCAAAAACTTCCATTTGCCGCCGCGGAAGCGCCAATAATTCGCGGACATGCGCAGCGCTTCATCAAGCGTTTGCACGGCCCAGATGCCGATCAATGCCCACCACAGCTTTGGCCAATGGACGCCAAAAGCGATGATGAAATTCAAACCGATTTCCAAAAGAAAAACTCCGGCGACGACCGACCACATGAGCCATTTCAAATCACCCGCGCCGCGCAAGTTGCCGGAGAGCACGTTGTTGAGCGCTTTCGGCACTTGGGTGATAGCGAAGGCATACAGTGCAAACTTGCCGATGGCGATCACTTGCGCGTCGGTCGTGAACACGCGCATAATCGTTTCCGAAAAGATAAAGAGCATCGCCAAGATCATCATCACCAACGCATACATGATGTTGCTCGAAACTTCCGCAGTGCGTTGCGCGAGCGAGTGTTTGTCCGCGCCGAGGTTCTTGCCCATCAGCGTCATTGCGCCCATGCCGAAGCCCATGTACAACATCGAGAGAATGGCTTGAATGCGCATGAACACTTGATGCGCGGCGAGCAGCGAGACGCCGAGCAGCGCGACATAACTCGTCACTACCAATTGACCAAAGGCCCACACCAATTGTTCAACCGTGGTGGGCAAGCCGGTTTTGAAGAGGCGCTTGATCGTGGTCCAATTGGGCTGTGCAAATTCGCGAAACGAAAGATGCAAAGTCGTTTTGCGGCGGCGCAGCAAAAGCAACGTAGCGACAAAGCCGCACGTGTGCGCGATTCCGGCCGCCAAAGCCGCGCCTTGCACTTCCAAACGCGGAAAGAAGAAATGACCAAAGATGAGGTTTGGCGCTAAAACGAGGTTCAACAAATTGAGGCCAACATTGACCATCATCGAATATTTCGTGTCGCCCACGCCGCGAATCACGCCGAGCGCGATGAAATTGGTGACAAAGAGCGGAGCAAAGAGCGCGAGCGTTTTGAGATAAACCACGCCGGCGCGTTCGGCATCGTCCGCGCCGCCTTCTTTGATGAGCTTAAAAATTTGCGTCGCGCCGAAGTACCACAGCAATCCAAAGAAGAATGAAAACGCCAGACCGAGCAACACGACTTGCGCAAAAATGTGATTTGCCTCTTCCTGCTCGTTCGCGCCCAAGCTGCGATTGATGATGAGCGAGGCGCCGACCACGAACGTAAGCAACACGGTCATAGTCACGAGGATGACTTGAATCGCCATGCCCACGCCGCCAAAGGCCGCGGCGCTGAGGCGTCCAATGAGGATGGCTTCAATCGTCCACATAATCGTTTGGGAGGAGAGATCCACCACCGCAGGCAGGGAAGTCTTCAATAAATTTTTGAGCGGAGTAGCTTGGCTCTCGCCGGATGGACGACTTGTTTGTAGGTGCATCTCGCTGGTAGAAAATATTTCGGCGCGGAAGAAAACGAAACACTTGCGTCCCGCATGCTGAACGCGGGACGCAAGGCGGGAAACGAAATTAATCGTAGTACTCCAAGCCCAAGTGCGTGATCAACTCTTCGCCCTTGAGATGGCGCAACGTGTTTTTGAGCTTCATCAATTGAATGAAGAGGTCGTGCTCGGGATACAAACCGGGCGCGGCCATCGGGCTTTTGAAATAAAACGACAGCCACTCTTGAATGCCCTTCATCTCGGCGCGTTTGGCGAGATCGAGGAAGAGCACAACGTCAAGCACGATAGGCGCGGCCAAGATGCTGTCGCGGCAGAGGAAGTCGATCTTGATCTGCATGGGATAGCCCATCCAACCGAAGATGTCGATGTTGTCCCAACCTTCTTTGTTGTCGCCGCGCGGCGGATAATAATTGATGCGCACCTTGTGATGGAAGCCTTGATAGAGCTGCGGATAAAGCTCCGGCTGCAAGATGTATTCGAGCACGGAGAGCTTGCTCTCTTCTTTGGTTTTGAACGACTCGGGATCGTCAAGCACTTCGCCGTCACGATTGCCGAGAATGTTCGTCGAGAACCAGCCGGAGAGGCCGAGCATGCGCGCTTTGAGGCCGGGCGCAACCACGGTTTTCATCCACGTTTGGCCGGTTTTATAATCTTTGCCCGCAAGCGGCGATTGCGTTTGCTTCGCCAATTCCAGCATCGCGGGAATATCGACCGTGAGGTTGGGCGCGCCGTTCGCGAACGGAATGCCTTCTTTCAAAGCGGCATAGGCGTAGATCATGCTCGGCGCGATGCCGGGATGATTTTCCTTCAAACCCTTCTCAAACGATTCGACGGTTTGATGCACGGCTTCGGGTTGCAAAAAAATTTCCGTGCTGCCGCACCAAATCATCACCATGCGGTCGAGGCTGTTCTTGACCTTGAACTCATTGATGTCTTCACGCACCATTTGGGCAAGGTCCCATTTGGTCTTGCCGTTCTTCACGTGCGTGCCGGAAAGTTTTTTTACGTAGTGTTGATCGAAAACCGCTTTCCACGGTTTCACGGCTTGCAGCGCGTCTTTCACTTGATCGAGATGCGCGGTTTCGAGCACGCCGGCTTTTTTCGCCGCAGCATAGCAATCGTCTTCGAACAAGTCCCAGCCGCCGAAGACGAGATCATCCATGCCGGCGAGTGGCACGAAATCTTTGATCAAGGGA
Source organism: bacterium (assembly GCA_041918175.1). GTDB lineage: Bacteria > Zhuqueibacterota > Zhuqueibacteria > Zhuqueibacterales > Zhuqueibacteraceae > JABWAN01. The sequence goes on along the minus strand of JAYRWE010000073.1, from coordinate 104,554 downwards.
TTGCGTTTTTCCGTGCGCTTGCCGAGGCGGATCGCGCCCATTTGCGTGAGCGAGCCGACGGGGTGGGTAAAGCCGCGCCGCACCGATTCGACGCCGGCGATGAACGTCGTAGTGACGGCTCCCATGCCGGGGGTGAGAATGCCAAGCTTCCCTTTCGGGGCTTTGATGTTGACGGGATTGGACAAGTTACTTCTCCTCTCTTTCCTGAATCTAAGGGTGTAGTGAATTTTATTTTCGAACTTGTTTAAGCAGTTGCGTTTCCAAAATGGAGTGAGACGTTACATTTGCCAAATCAAACTATCACGCTTTTCATTCGGCGCGTTGTTGGCTGTGCTTTGCTCAAAAGAACGAGACAATGCGAACGCATGGCTTCCAACTCGCGCGTAAACTCGCGATACGCCTTTCCCGCCGGCAAGTATTCAAACAGGTCGGACAATTGCACGCCATGACTCATTATTGCATCAGCGCGTTTATTCCGCAGATGTTTGCGAACATAGAGACAATTATCGGCGTTATAAAAAAATTGAATCGCTTCGTCAGCGCTGATAATGCCGCTCGCGAGCGACTGCACGAGACCCAAATTTAAAAGCGCAAACAGGGCTAACTTCTGCGAAGCATCGCCTCGCACGTCCATCAAAGCTGCGTCGAGTTGGATTTTGGGGTAAAATTTAAGAGGCACTCTTAAGTTTCCAAGGCTAGCTTACGGATTCAAAGATGCGCTCTTTTTACCGTTCTCCACGGCCCACACATGATGGAGCCGTTGAATCGCGGTGAAATTCGCGAGCACGGCGATGATCCAAATCGCCACGTCCAAGGCGTATTCATAAAACACTGTGGCGAGCGAGCCGAGAGCAAGCAGCAGGATACGCTCCGGGCGTTGCATGATGCCAACTTTGCATTCGAGATCCAGCCCCTCCGCGCGCGCGCGAATGTAGCTCACCATCATCGAACCGCCGAGCGCGATGCACACGGCCACGGAGCGCCAGAGATATTCGAGATCGACGAAGTGATAAGCCACGCCGAAGAAGATGAACACCTCGGCATAACGATCGAGCGCGGAATCATAGAGCGCGCCGAATTTCGTGACGCGATTCGTCGCGCGCGCGACGCGGCCATCGACGATATCGAACGTGCCCGCCAAAAGTATCAGCGCGCCCGCGAGCGGCAGCTTGCCCAATGCGAACACGAAAGCGGTGATCACGCTGAGAATGAAGCCCGCGGTCGTGAACCAATTCGGGTTCAACGAATGCGCGATGAAAAAATTCACCACCGGCGTGATCAAATTCAAATACCAGTTCTTCACGCCTTCCGGCAGAATATCGACTTTGAGTGCCAATTGATCGCTCACTTGCATATGCCTTTATTCGAAATCCTGTTGCTGCGGGAACGCCGACGCAGCGTTCTCGTCGTCTCGCTCCTGACGTTTCTTCTCTTTTTCGGATTGCTCGCCTTCAATCACCAGCACACATTCGCCCTTGAGCGTGCGCTGCTTTAAATTCTCTAGCAACTCGGCAACGCGACCGCGCCATACTTCTTCGTGCATCTTCGTCAATTCGCGTGCGAGCGCGAGGCGCCGATTGCCCCACCACGTTTGCATCGCTTCCAACGTCGCGACGATGCGATGCGGTGCTTCATAGAGCACGATCGTGCGCGGTTCGTGCGCGAGCGCCTGAAAAAAGGTTTGGCGGCCTTTTTTTGCCGGCGGAAAACCTTCGAAAACGAAGCGATGGCAGGGCAACCCCGAGAGCACAAGCGCTGGAATCAAGGCCGTAGGACCGGGCAAGGCTTCAACGGCGAGATCGTGATTGATCGCTTCGCGCACGAGATAAAACGCGGGATCAGAAATTCCGGGCGAGCCGGCGTCCGTGATCAACGCGACATTCTCCCCCGCCACGAGCCTCGCGATCAACCGCGGCGTCATCTCTCTTTCGTTAAAGTCGTGATAACTGACCGTCGGTTTGTGAATCTCGAAATGCCGCAGTAAAATCGCAGAACGGCGCGTGTCCTCCGCGGCGATCACGTCCACGTTGCGCAAAGTTTCGAGCGCGCGCAGCGTAATGTCTTGCAGGTTGCCGATGGGCGTCGGCACGAGGTAGAGTTTGCCGGCCACGGTTAGAGACCGGCGTATCTTTGCTGCGCGGCGCGAGCGATACGGCGTATTTCTGCAAGATTAGCCATAATGCGTGCGTTGGACTCGTCATTCTCTTTATTAAATTTTTCCAGCACTGCGTCCGTGGCTTCCGGACGACGAATTCCAAGTGTTTCCAGATAATCACCAAAACCATCATCTTCTGTGCGCCCTTCACGCAAGGCCTTCTCCATATATGCGCGAGCCAGTTTCCGGTCGAACAACTCGACAATGTCTTTTTCTTCGTTCATAGCTCTTGTCCTTTTTCTTTGACTTCAAGGATTGTTACGAGCTTTTGCAGCTTTTCTTTTTCTTTCCTCAACGCTTTGATTTCGGCTTCGAGGATTCGAATCTTCTCTTTATTGGCGGCAAGCTCCGCAGTGGTTTGTGCCGAAATGTCGTCAAGCTTTCCAAATTCGATTCCAGTGCTGCTGATTTTGATAACCCCGATTTGCTTCCAAAAAACGACGACCACCCAGCCCGCAAGGCCAAACGCCGCAAATATGAATGCTAAACGCAGAGCTATTATAACCGGTGTTGTGAGTAGCAGCCGCTCCAGCAAACTTCCGGTGGTAGATACGTAGAGCAAGTCCGCGGAGAACCGAATAACAAATATCAGCATCAAACTCAAAAGAAGGCTTTTGCCGATTATTCTGGTGCGGCTCATAACATTCTTCGTGTAAGGTTGTCACTGATTATCAATCTGCGCCCGCTGCAGTTTCCCCGAGTAGTCCACGTATATCGTTTTCGTCTCGCTGAAAAATTCATACACGGGCCAGCCGCCTTCGCGGTGGCCGTTGCCGGTTTCTTTCACGCCGCCGAAGGGCATGTGCGCTTCCGCGCCGATGGTCGGGCCATTCACATATGTAATCCCCGCTTCGATATCGCGCATCGCAGTAAAAGCCCCATTCACTTCGCTCGTGTAAATAGAAGAACTCAAACCGTATTTGGTATTATTCAAAACACGAATTGCTTCGGAGAGATCGCGCACCTTCAACACGGCGAGCACGGGACCAAACACTTCTTCGCATGCGAGGCGCATCTCCGGCTTCACATTGCTGAAAATCGTTGGCAAAAAGAAATTGCCATTGCGACACTCGCCTTGCGTGTAAGCCTCGCCGCCGGTTTCGAGTTTCGCACCTTCATCGCGCGCGATCTTCACGTAGCTCGCCACAGTCTCTTTTTGTTGAGGATTGACCAAAGGCCCGACTTCGGTGTTGGGATCGAGGCCGTTGCCGAGGCGCAACTGCTCCGCGCGTTTGATGAGCATGCTCAAAAATTTATCATGAATCGCTTCGTGCAAAATCAAACGGCTCGTCGCGGTGCAACGTTGGCCCGTGGTGCCGAACGCGCCCCAGAGCACACCGTTCAATGCGAGCTCGAGATCGGCGTCGGGCATGACGATCTGCGCGTTCTTGCCGCCAAGCTCAAGCGACACGCGCTTTAAGTTTTTCGAAGCCGCCGAGGAAATTTGCTTTCCAACATTCGTTGAGCCGGTGAAAGAAATCAAATTGACTTCATCGTGCTCGACGAGCGGCATGCCCACCGAAGCCCCGCCGCCATGCACAAGCTGAATCACCTCCGACGGCAAACCGGCTTCGAGCAAAATTTCAACAAAGCGCGTTGCGGTTGCGGGCGTGTCGCTCGCGGGTTTGAACACGACCGTGTTGCCGCAAACGAGAGCCGGAAAAATTTTCCACGTGGGAATGGCGAGAGGAAAGTTCCAGGGGGTGATGATGCCCGCAACGCCGATGGGCGTGCGCACGGACATGCAAAACTTGTTGGGCAATTCCGAAGGCGCGGTGTAGCCGAAGAGCCGGCGGCCTTCGGTTGCAGCGTAATACGCGGTGTCAATGCCTTCTTGCACATCGCCGCGCGTTTCCAAAAGCACTTTGCCCATTTCGCGCGTCATGAGTTGCGCGATTTCTTCTTTATGTTTCGTGAGCAGATCGCCGGCGCGTTTGATAATCTCGCCGCGTTTGGGCGCGGGGGTCAAACGCCAACTATCATATGCCGCGCGCGCCGAGGCCACGGCTTGGTTGAGGTCGCTTAAATTGGAAGAAGGAAATCGTCCGACGATTTCATCCCAATGCGCAGGATTGTGATTATCGAAATACTGGCCGGAGGCCGAAGCGCGCCATTGACCGGTAATATAGTTTTGAAAAGTCGGAGGCAATATTCTTCCTCATTTAAGATACGCCACGAACAATTTTAGGGCGATGATAATAGCAAACTCATGCTCAAAAGTCAACGCTGGCTTTGGCCGGTTTGCGCGTAGAGAACGTTCGTTTGCAGTGCGCTTCCCGACTCACGAACGAAGCTTGCTTGCGTGCCTGAGCTGCCGGAGGCTGTTTTATTCAAAAAAAAAGCCACGGACGAGCCGTGGCTGAACATTAGGATGACCGCCTGTGCAAACTTTTTCAAAATCAATCCACCCAATCCGCAATGAAGATATTCGTTTGTCGCGGCTCTTCCCCGTTTCGGTTGGAGCAAAAGACGAGCTTGGTGCCATCTTTGTTGAACATGGGGAAACTGTCAAACGCTTCGAAGTGCGTCACCTGCTCCAAACCGCTGCCATCGGGATTGATAAGGAACAAATCAAAGTTGCGGCGATGGGGAGTGTTGTCGTTGACATTGGAGGCGAAAATGATTTTCTCGCCGCTGGGATGAAAAAAGGGCGCAAAGTTCGCCGCGCCGTTGTCAGTGATTTGGCGTTGATTGGAGCCGTCGGCATTCATAATGAAAAGCTCGACCTTGCTCGGACGCACTAGATTTTCTTTAATCAATGCCTGATAGTCCGCAATTTCTTCCGGCGCTTGTGGGTGATACGCACGATACACGATTTGTTTGCCATCGGGAGAGAAAAACGCGCCGCCATCATAGCCGATGGAATTCGTCAAGCGCTGCACATTGGCACCGTTGAGATCCATCACATAAAGATCAAGATCGCCATCGCGCATGGAAGTAAACACGACGCGTTGCCCATCGGGTGAGATTGTGGCTTCGGCATCGTAGCCCGGCGTATCCGTGAGCGCTCGTAAATCCGAGCCGTCGGCTTTTGCGGTATAAATGTCGTAGGAGGGATAAAGCGACCACACATAGCCGCGCTCATACGAAGGTGACGGCGGGCACGAATCTCCCCCCGTGTGCGTGGAAGCATAGAGAATGCGCTCACCATTCGCAAAAAAGTAGGCGCATGTGGTTCTCCCTTTACCGGTGCTCACGAGTTGCTTGTTGGTGCCGTCGCTATTCATCATAAAAATCTGATCGCAGGCATACGGCGGCCGCGTGGACTGAAAGATAATACGCTGATCGTCGAAGCTAAAATACGCTTCCGCAGAGTTCGCGCCTTCTCGCGTCAACTGCTTGACGTTGGCAAAGTGGGTTTCATTGGGGAAAACGAGGGGCGAGGCCGCTTGCGAAGCGGGTTTCTGATCTTGGCAGGAAAAAAATAAAACGGCTGCACATAACGAGGTAATGAGTCGCATCTCCCTTCCTTCAGCTTAATTCAACATATGTTAATTGGTCAATGACATCAACTTGTGTTTACGCGTTGGCGCGCATCATTTCCGCGGCGCGTTCCGGCGGCACCCAGTTGACGTGAAAGCCCAAGCCGGATTCATAAGAAGCATAGCCGCGCAAACGCGGCGCGATTTCAATATGCCAATGAAAATCTTTCTCAACCGTTTTCCAATAGCCGCGTTGCTTGCCCGCGTTGAGGTTCGGGCCGGAATGGATTTCCATGACGTAGTTGGGATCGCCAAGCAATTCGTGCAATTTCGCCAACACCGTGTGCATCAAACGCGCAAGCGCGGGTAATTCATTGTTCCATTCAAAAAACGTCTCATGGCGTTTGGGCAAAATCCACGTTTCAAACGGCGTGCGCGCCGCAAACGGACAGAGCGCGATGAAGTTTTCGTTTTCAGCCACCACTCTTTGGGCGTCGTCACTTTCTTGCCGAATCACATCGCAAATCAGACAGCGCTCCTTCATGGTGAAAAATTGCTGCGCATTCAAAAACTCTTCGCGCACACGTTGCGGCGTGATGGGACTGGCCAACACATGCGTGACTGCGTGCCGCGCATGGGGCTCCGGGCTGTCGCTGATATTTTTATGCACGAGCACATAGCGAAAGCGCGGGTCGCGCTTGAGATCGAGAATGCGCTCGCGATACGCCGTGAGCACTTCGCCCAAGTCGGTTTCGTTGAGATCGGCCAAACTTTTGTGATGCTCCGGCGATTCAATCACCAACTCATGCGCGCCGATGCCGTCGTACATATCATACATGCCATAGCCGCGATTGTTTAGATCGCCATGAATTTGCAACACGGGATATTTTTCCGGAACCACGCGCACGCGCCAGCCCGGCTCATTGCGTTTAGAGCCGCCGGTCCGAATCGCAAAAATTTCCGAGGGCGTTTCATTCTCGCGTCCTTGGCAAAACATGCACGCATCGCTTTCATTCTTGCGTGCAATCGAGCTGGCTTGCAACTCCGCCAACTCCTTGCCGTTTTGCACAATGATGGTCCAAATGCCGGTGATCGGGTCTCGTCGAAGCTGGTTCATGCGCTCATTCTCCGCTTTCGGATGCCGAACTTCGCCTTGCGCATCTGCTGCGCGTCCAATGGCATGGCTATAAAATTTTGAGGGGAAGACTTTCATCAGGTCAATCCGGAGGTGATCCGGATGTTGATCATGCAATTGGTTGCTCGAAGAGAAAGGCTTCTTTCCCGTAAAAATGGCGATCATGGTATGGAAAATTTGAACGATTGTCAAGCGAAAGGTCGGCGCGAAAAACCGTTTGATCGCGACCTAGAACGAATTTTCTCTCCCAATTTGAAAGGTTTGCCAATCGCCTCTTGCCTTTTTTTAAAAGTCTCGTATGTTATTCGCATGAATTTCTTCCCGCGCACTTCGCTGCTTACGACGCTCCTTGTCGCCTCGACATTGCTCGGCCAACCGCGCGACCTTCGCTTTGAGCACTTTTCCGTGGAGCAGGGACTTTCGAATTTCACGATCTATTCTATCGTGCAAGACCGTCACGGCTTTCTTTGGATCGGCACTGAAGACGGCCTGAATAGATTCGACGGTTATACGTTTACCGTTTTTAAAAACCATCCCGCAGATAGCAGCTCGCTACCCGGACAAACCGTCCCGTATTTGTATATTGATCGCGCCGGCACGTTATGGGTCATTGCTGACGGCATACTATGTCGCTATGATCCCGCACGAGAATCCTTTGAGCGCTTGCACCACCCGGAGTTCAAAATCCCGGACGCAGAAGTTTTTTATGTTACCATAGTTTTGGAAGATCGCGCGGGAGAGTTTTGGATCGCGACAACGCACGGTTTGTTTCGCCACCATCGAACGCGCAACACCTTCGTGCTCTATCGTCACGACCCTTCCGAAGCCGCTTCGCTCAACCACAACTCCGTCACGCGCATGGTGGAAGATGACTCCGGCGACCTGTGGCTTGCCACTTCAGCGCGCGGCCTCATGCGCTTTTTGCGAAAAGAAAACCGTTTTCGACAATACGATTATTCGCCAATTGCAGGCATTGATCTCACGCAGTGTCTCTTGCGCGATCATCGCGGCGTCATTTGGATCGGCGCTTCCAGCGGTTTGTATTATTACGATGCCGCACGCGATCAAGTCCTCCCCTTCCGTCCGGAAACACGCCAGCCGGAAAACTTCTATCGGCCCAACTTCGTTGTCTCGCTGCACGAAGATCGTCAGCATACTTTATGGATCGGCTTCTTTCATCGCGGGTTGTGGCGCTACAATGCTGCAACCGGCCATCTCATCCAGTATCAGCATGATGCCAATAAGCCGCATGGTTTGCCTTCGAATCGTGTTGATCTTATTTATGAAGATCGTTCGCACGTGCTTTGGGTGGCAACGTATCGCAGCGGACTGCATCGCTATGTGCGCCGGCAAGATGCTTTCACGCGCTATTGGACCAATTCGCCCGTGCATGCGATCTTGCAAGACCATCATGGCGCGGTTTGGATCGGAAGCTTGAACAAAGGTTTGTGGCGTTTTGCCGCGGACGGCACGCTCCTCAAACAACATCGCCACGAATCCCACAATCCGCAAAGCCTGAGCAATGACAATGTGCAGGCGCTCTACGAGGATGCGCAAGGCGAGATGTGGCTTGCCACCGGCGCCGGCGTCAATCGCATGCACCTCGCCTCCGAACGTTTTACCTATCATCAATTCGGACCTCGCACGACGATCGGCGCGGATCATTATGAAGTAAAAAATATTTTCGCGGATCGCGACGGCGAAATCTGGTTCGGCACGCGAGGTCGTGGCTTGGGCAAATGGGATCGCGCGTTGCAAAAGATCGTGCTTGCTGAAACCGGCGCCAGCACGGCCGCAAACATTCCGCATCATGAGATTTGGCATATTGCTCAAGATCGGCACGGCGATCTTTGGCTGGGAAGCTTTGGCGGCGGCTTGATTCGTTTTGATCGCAAACGGAATCTGTTCACAAGCTATCGCCGCGATCCCCGCAATCCCCACAGCTTGAGCAATAGCGGCATCTACGTGGTCTATGCCGACACCAACGACGCGATTTGGGCCGGCACATTTGGCGGCGGGTTGAACAAGCTCGATCCGCGCACTGGGCAAGTCACACACTTCACCGAACGCGAAGGCTTGCCCAATAATTTTGTGAAAAGTATTTTGCCGGATGCGCACGGCAATTTTTGGTTGAGCACGGACAACGGCCTCGCGCGTTTTCATCCGCAAACCTTGGCCGTCAAACATTTCACGCAGAAAGACGGTTTGCTTACGAATCAATTTCTTTCCGGTGCATATTTCAAAAACGCAGAGGGGCGCATGTTCTTCGGCGGCGAGGGCGGCGCAATCTCTTTTCATCCTGATAGCCTGCGCGACAATACCTATGTTCCGCCGATTGTGATTACGCGCTTCAAAGTGTTTGATCGGGTTTTGCCGCCCTTGCCGCAAGCGCTTCCACCGGGTGAGCGCGCGCAACAGGGACAAAACCTCGCAGCGCGCATTCATTTTTCATATCGCGATAATTTCTTCTCGTTTGAGTTTGTCGCACTGGATTTTACTGACCCGCCGAACAATCAATATGCATACCGGTTGGAAGGTTTTGACGCTGAGTGGGTGCAAGCCGGTACGCGGCGCTATGCGAGCTATACCAACGTGCCGCCCGGCGAATATACTTTTCGGGTCAAAGGTTCAAACAGCGACGGCGTGTGGAATGAAGAAGGCGTAGCCGTGCGCATGGTCATCACGCCGCCGGTTTGGCAAACGTGGTGGTTTCGCGTGAGCGCCGCAGTGCTGGCGGCGCTGCTGGGCTATGGCGTGTATCGCTATCGCGTCAATCGGCTTTTGGAAATGGAAAGATTGCGCACGCGGCTCTCGGCCGATTTGCATGACGATATTGCCGGCAACCTCAGCAGTATTGCGCTGTTTGGCAAAATTGTGCAAGACGAAGCCGCGGCTGCGGGCGAAAAAAAATCCGCAGAGTCGGAGTTGCTGCAACGCATGGTCGTGCTCGCGCAGGAGTCTGTCACTGCCATTCGTGAAATCATTTGGGCCATCGATCCCAAACCGGAGACCTTTTTCGATTTGCTCTTGCGCGTTCGCGATTTCGCCGCGAATGCTTGCCGGGCGCAAAACATGCAATTCAAATTCGAAGCGCCCTCGCAGGCCGCGCTTCCGACAAAGAATCTTTTGCCGGAGCAACGCAAGCATCTGTGGCTGCTTTTAAAAGAAGCGATTCTCAATGCGGTCAAACACTCCGGCGGCAGCGAGTTGGCGATTCATATCGCGCAGCAAACCACTCATTTCACGTTCAATGTTATTGATAACGGCGCCGGCTTGAACGGCGCACGCAACGAAAGCAGATTTTCCGGCAAAGGCCTGCATACGATGAAAGTGCGCGCCGAACAACTCAACGGTACGTTCGAGATACTGGCGCTTGAAAAAGGAACCGCCGTGATCGTGAAGGTGAAAATCTAATGCCGCTTCTTGTTCAAGGACGCCGCGCCTTGGCCTTGCGCGCAGCGTGGAACCTGAATTTTGCATTAACAATTTTGCCCGCCATCGCCTGATGCTGAAGCATCAGGCTAGGAGATGCAAGCCCCGTAAACGGGGCTGTCACCCAATTGGTGGAAACCCCACTTGCGGGGTTTCCACCTTTTAGCCTGATGCTTACAGCATCAGGCGGAGGTTGGCGGCATCACGCGTGCAAAATTCAGGTAGAAACGTTACCATTCGTTGGGGAAACAAAAACGAGGGAAGAAAATGGGGAGAGAAATGAGCGCAAATCGTTTTGCCGGGCTTATTGCCATTCCACGGCTTCCACCCAAAATACTTCGCACGCGCCCTGCCCGGTGTCATCGCGTCGCAGTGAGCTGCGCCATTGCCAACCGTCGTTGGCGTTGACCGCGACTAACTTGCCGCGTAATGTAATCACTTCTCCAACACGCACGAGGCCGAGCAACTCCGCGATCTCGGCTTGAGCGGGAATGAGATGCGTATTGGCGCTCGAAGTGATCAAAGTTTGTTTGGGCAAAGGCAATTGCCGCGCTTGCCAATAATACCAACGCCCGCTTTGGGAAATTTCCAATTGTTCAACGATAACTTGATCCGACATCGGGCCCCAACCCAAGGCGAAGTCATACGGCGAGAGTTCGCTTTCGCGCCCGAAACGATATTTTTCTTTGCCCAACACCCGCGCGCGAATTTCATATGAGGCGAGCGGCGTGAGCAGATACCCTTTGTGCTCCCATGCCGCAGCGCGCGCAATCGGCTTTTGCCGCGGCGCTTCCGCGGCCAGCACGCCCGGCGCTTGTTGAATTTCATCCGTTCCGAAAATTTCACGGGCAAAAATAAAGCTCAAGCCGATGCCGGCGAGCACGAGCAAATAACGTGATGCGAGAACCACGGCGCGATAATAATCCGAAGTACAAATCCTTTGTCATCCCGTTGCCGGGACGTCGTTTCCTATTCGGCATATTATTTACCGGCACCGCGCACATTTGCGGAGGGAGCACCGCAACACCATGACCAAAGCCGCAATGCTCCTCGCATTTCATAGCCGCGCGAGAATGCGTTCCACGACTTCTTTGATGCGATCTGCGCTGTTCGAGTCGTACTTGTCAGCATAATTCAAACACGTCGCACCGAGACATTCTTCTTCACACGTCGCGCAGCCGGGATTGAGTCCGGTTTGGCCGTACTTCCCCCGCAGCGCGAAAAGTTTGTCCGCTTCAACTTTCGGCAAAGTCTTTTCTCCACCGAGCTGGCGCGATACGAGAATGATGTTCGCATAATGCTCCACGCGCTCCAAACGATAGTACGCTTCCCATAAATCCTTGCCCACTGCCACCACGCCGTGATTCGCCAACAAAAAAGCGTCGTTGCGATGCACATGCGGCCGCAACGATTCCGCAAGGTCTTCGGTGGAAGGCGTACCGTAACGCGCGAGCGGAATCGAGCCGAGCGTGGCAATAATCTCCGCGGCCACACATTCTTCCAACGCAAGCCCAGCAGTCGCGAAACCGGTCGCGTGAATCGGATGCGCATGCACCACGGCCTGCACCTCCGGCCGCTCGCGATATACGAACAAGTGCATGCGAATCTCGCTTGAAGGCTTGTTCGCATCGAGCGCCGCGCCTGACATATCAACCACGGCCATGCGCTCCGGCGACATAAAGCCTTTGCTCACTCCCGTGGGTGTGGTTAAAACGCGCTCCGCGGAAAGTCGCACGCTGATGTTGCCGTCATTCGCCGCAACAAAGCCGCGCTCATACATGCGCCGCCCGACTTCACAGATTTGTTCGCGCAGGAAAATTTCATTGATCATAATGAATATCGCTCAACCACGGCTTAGCCGTGGTTTGCTTTGAGGTGAGAAAAACTAAGACAGAAAAATGAAAGCGAAAATTATTCATGTGCAGTTGATGCTGCCAAACTAAAGCGATACACATTTTTCTGTCATCCCTCTTTCTGCCTTAATGCTTTTCAGATTTGTGTTCAGAGGAACTTCATCGCGCGGGGCTGCGATTCGGCCCGCCCAGCAAACGCGCGGGCAGCATGATCAACGCGCGCAGCGATTCAAACAAACCGTCGAAGACCAAGCCGACCAAACGAAACGGGAGCAGAATGAGCCAAATGATCGGATAGAGAATCAAAGCGAGCAATGCGAGCGGCCAGCACAACACAAACAGAATGCACCACAGCAAAAATTTTAGCATACTTCACCTCACGTGACGATGTTGATCACACCAATGCGCCCACAGCACGGTTAACCACAACGACAAACCCGCGCCGGCGACAGCATTCACATTCGGCGGCGGCGGGCCAAAAATATTTGCGAGCCAAATACCGCCGAGAAACATGACGAACCCGAGAAAAGCAAAGCGACCGATGCGATCGACGGCAATGGTCGCACGAGCATAGATAAAAACTCCAATCGCAAACAAGAGCGCTTCCACGAACACGGTCGCTCCGAAATGATTCCACAAACCCAAGCCGACATGCCTTGTGCCGCCGGGAACGAGCGGCAAATCAGGGCGATGCGTGAGCGCATCGAGCACCCAATGGCTCAACACGCAAGCGCCGAGAAGGATCGCGCTGCGCGTGTCGCGGCGCATGAAATAATAAATTGCTCCTAAACCGATAGCCCAACCGAGAACGGCGAGCAAACTGTGCGAGATCGGATAATCATAAAAATCGAGCGGCGTGAACACGGTGTTGCCGGGAGCGATGCGCACGTGCTCCCATCCGAGCAGCAAAAAGATGGGCCAGAGCAAGTCGAGAAATTGCGCCGCGAGCACCAACGTGCCCAACGAAGTTTTCGGCGCCGCTTTTTTTGCGGCGAATGCAATCGCGTAATGTCCGATAAACATGAGGACTTTTCGCTACGGCCAAACCGCAGCTTCGCTTTGAAGTTGAAAAAAACTCGTCGGGTTTATTTGATGCAGAGAGCGCCGTCACGCCCCAATACGTCTGCCGCAATGTGTGGTTGCCAGACCTGCGCGCAAAATTATTTTTTGGTGCGCGGCGCTTTCACGATATTGGCACAAACTCGGCCTTGCGCAAAATCCGAAATGTTGGCGAGCGTGGTTTCCGCAATGGCCGTGAGTGCTTCGCGCGTGAAAAAGGCTTGATGGCCGGTGATAATCACGTTCGGAAAAGTGAGCAAGCGCGCGAACACGTCGTCTTGTAGCATGTGATTCGAAAGGTCTTCGAAGAACATGTCGGCCTCTTCCTCATAAACATCCAAACCAAGCGCGCTGATCGCGCCCGACTTCAGCGCGCGAATCACCGCGCTGGTGTCGATCAACGCGCCGCGACTCGTGTTGATGAGCATCGCACCGGGCTTGAGCTGCTGCAAGGTTTCGGCGTTGATGAGATGATGCGTCTCGGGCAAGAGCGGGCAATGCAGCGTTACGATATCGGCGTCGCGCAAGAGTTCACTCAACGCTACGTACTGTGCGCCGAGGCCGAGCACTTCAGGATTGGGAAAAGGATCATGCGCGAGCAAACGACAACCGAAGCCGTTTAAAATTTTTGCCGTCACCGCGCCGATTTTGCCCGTGCCGATAATGCCCACGGTGCGGCCATGCAAATCAAAACCGAGCAAACCTTCGAGCGCGAAATTGCCTTCGCGCACGCGGCTATACGCACGATAAATTTTGCGATTGAGCGCAAGGATGAGCGCGACGGTGTGCTCGGCCACGGCATAGGGCGAATATGCGGGCACGCGCACGATAGTGAAACCCAACTCTCCCGCCGCGACGAGATCGACATTATTGAAACCGGCGCAACGCAACGCGAGCAACCGTGTGCTGCCTTCCGCCAGCTTCATCAATACCGGGCGAGAGAGTTGATCATTTACAAACGCACAGATCGCCGGGAACTGCTGTGCGAGCGAGCACGTTTCTAAAGTGAGACGCGGCTCAAAAAATGTGAGCGTGTGTTGATGCGCTTCATTCGCGGCTTCGAGGAACTGGCGGTCATAGGGCTTTGTGCTAAAAACGGCAACCTGCATTGCGGTTTCCTTTTTTGATCAAGATAACGTTCGTAGTAGCGCCTTCAGGCGCTCACTTCGCAGACCGTTTGGCTCCTAAAGAAGCTACTACGAACGCAAGATAATCCATGCCGTTCATCATTGCAAGCGAGGTTCTTTTATGAAACGAGAAGAGATGTTGCAACGGCTCGTGCCCACAACGCAAACGTGGGACATGATCATCATCGGCGGCGGCGCAACCGGCTTGGGCGTTGCGGTCGATGCTGCGAGTCGAGGCTATAAAACGCTGTTGCTCGAACAACACGATTTTGCCAAAGGCACTTCGAGCCGGAGCACCAAATTGATTCACGGCGGCGTGCGTTATCTCGCGCAAGGCAATGTGTCATTGGTGCTCGAAGCCTTGCGCGAGCGCGGCTTGCTCATTCGCAACGCGCCGCATTTGGTGCGCAATCAATCTTTCATTGTGCCGAGTTATGATTGGTGGGAAGGCCCGTTTTACGGCATTGGGATGAAAGTGTATGACGTGCTCGCGGGCAAACTCGGGCTTGGGCCTTCGCGCATTCTCTCGCGCGAGGAAACGCTCGGCCACATTCCCACGCTCGAGCCGGAGGGTTTGCGCGGCGGCGTGATTTATCACGACGGCCAATTCGACGATGCGCGGCTCGCGATCAATCTCGCGCAAACATGCGCCGCGCATGGCGGCTGCGTGCTCAATTATATGCAAGTCACCGCGCTGCTCAAAGCGCGCGAGATGATCGCGGGCGTGGCTGCGCGCGATATGGAATCCGGCAAAGAATATGAGTTGCGCGCGCACGTCGTGGTGAATGCGACCGGCGCGTACGTCGATGCGCTTCGGCAACTCGATGAACCGCATGCCGCACCGATGATCGCGCCGAGTCAGGGCGTGCATCTCGTGCTCGATAAATCCTTTCTGCCAGGCGAGAGCGCGATCATGGTGCCGCATACGGATGATGGTCGCGTGCTCTTCGTCGTGCCGTGGCATGAGCGCGCGCTCGTGGGCACAACCGATACGCCGATTCACGCGCTGCCGCTGGAACCGCGCGCATTGCCGGATGAAATCGATTTTCTATTACGACATGCTGGGCGTTATCTCACAAAAGATCCCAACGCGCGTGACGTGAAAAGCATTTTCGCCGGCATTCGACCATTGGTGAAAACGGGCGATGACAAAACCACCGCAGCGCTCGCGCGCGATCACACGATTCTCATTTCGCAATCCGGCTTGCTCACGATTACGGGCGGCAAGTGGACGACCTATCGCAAAATGGCGGAAGACGCGGTGCATCACGCGGCAATGCTCGCGGGTTTGGAAGAGCGGCAATGTCGCACGGAGCATTTGCTGCTGCACGGTGCGCAAACAAAACAAGAACTCGCCGGGCCGTTTGAAGTTTATGGCAGTGACTATGAGGCAGTAAAGAAGCTCGCGCAAGAGGCTCCGATGCTCACGCAACCATTGCACGAGAATTTGCCCTATCGTTGCGGCGAAGTGATTTGGGCCGTGCGCCATGAAATGGCGCGCACTGTCGAAGACGTGCTCGCGCGTCGTACGCGCGCGTTGCTGCTCGATGCCCGCGCCAGCATTGCGAGTGTGCCGAAAGTCGCAGCGCTCATGGCGAAAGAGTTGGGGCGAGATTCAAAATGGGAAGAGC
Organism: bacterium; assembly: GCA_041918175.1. GTDB lineage: Bacteria > Zhuqueibacterota > Zhuqueibacteria > Zhuqueibacterales > Zhuqueibacteraceae > JABWAN01. Next base: position 88,740 of record JAYRWE010000073.1, on the reverse strand, counting down.
AACAAGTGAGCGCTTATGAGGATTTGGCGCGAGGATATGTATTGCATTGATTGGGCGAGGTCCGCATCGCACGTGATTTATGCAAAAACAAAATCGGCCGGGCTGATTTGAGTCAGCGCCGGCCGATTTTATTTTTGAGCAAGCGGAGAGCGATCAATAAACGAGGCGAACGACTACGTTTCGCACTCGCACGTTCGCAAAAGTTTTCTCGCATACCTTCACAAGTTTGCCTGGTGCCTAAAACTTGCGTTGCAAGCGGAGCGTAAAAACATTTGCGCCAAGTTGGGTTTAATGTGCGGCTGCTCCCGCGGGCTTTTTCGCAAAGCCGGAATAAAGGCCCCACGCGCCGATGAGCAGGTTCACGATATTCGCGCCGCTCCAACCTTGCGAGAGATCTAATCCCATGGATTGCAGATTGACGCCGAAGCCGCCCAACAAACCAACGAGTCCGCTCAAGCCGCCAACGACTTGCGCGCCCATGCGTTGTTGGCTGTCGGAACCTTTGAAGCCGAAGTAACTCAGCGCGAGGCCCATGAGTATGTTCAAAATATTGCCGCCTTGCGCCGAACCGAGCATAGCGCCGATGCTGGGCGCGAATTGACTCAGCGCGCCGACCAGCAATTGAATGATACCGGCATACTTGGAGAAGTTTTGAGCCATCTTGATTCCTCCTCTCGAAAGAGTGATGAGTGAGTTGCACCGCTTGCTCTAGGCTTGCAAAATTCTCATGCTTTGCCGCGCACGAGACAAGGTTTTCAGGAGGGTGAAAGAGGCAGGATCCGGTTTGCCGTGCGAAATTCCTGGCAACAATCTAATCGGTTTGGGCAGAATGTCAAGCGGGGATTGGCCGCGCTAACTTTTCACAAAAAATTTCCCGGGCAATTGCTTCACCAGATTTTTAAACTCCAACTCCAGCAGCAGCGTCATCATCTCTGCAGAAGACAAACCGGTCTTGCGAATCAGTTCGTCGATGTGCAGCCCCTCGTGTGAGAGCAAATCATAAATGCGTTTGCTCTTTTCCTCCAACTCCGGCGCGGGCTTTTCTTCGGTGCGTTGCCGTCCGAAGAAATCAAGCTGGCCCAGCAACTCTTCCAACACGTCGTCGACGCTGTGCACGAGCTTGGCGCCTTCGCGAATGAGTTGATGCGGTCCGGCGCTTTTCATGCTCATAATGCTGCCCGGCACGGCAAAGACTTCGCGATTGTGTTCGAGCGCGAGGTTGGCGGTGATCATCGCGCCGCTTTCGAGGCCAGCTTCGATGACGAGTACGCCGAGCGACAATCCACTGATGATGCGATTGCGCCGCGGAAAATTTACGGCATCGGGTTTCGCGCCGAATGGATATTCCGAAAGCACTGCGCCGCTCGTGACAATCTCTTGCGCGAGCTTTTCGTTCTCCGCTGGATACATGACATCGAGGCCGCTGCCCAAAACCGCGAGCGTGCGTCCGCCGCTTTTCAGCGCCGTGCGATGCGCAATCGTATCGATACCGCGTGCGAGGCCGCTCACAATAGTGAAGCCGCGCGCCGCCAATTCCGCGGTCAATTTCTCCACGACCAATTTGCCGTATTGCGTGGGCGCGCGCGTGCCGACAACTGCAAGCAGACTCTGCTCAGAAGAAGGAAGCTCTCCTGCCATATAAAGCAATGCCGGAGGGTCGGGAATCTTTTTGAGTAGGGTGGGATAATCCTCGTCCCAATAGGTAAGCAAACGCGCGTTGCGTTGTGCGAGAATTTCCAACTGTCGCGCCGCAAAGTCTGCGTCGCCATGCTGCAAAATGTTTTCAGCAAGTGTGCGATCAATACCCGAGACTTGACTGAGCGCGGAAACGGAGGCCGAAAGCGCGGCTTGCGCCGAGTGAAAATGCCCAACCAGCGCACGAATACGCGTTGGCCCAATGCCCGGCACAGTGGTGAGTTGTAATAACGCGCGGAGTTCGTCGAGATTCAAGTTCGCCCCTTGGGGTTTGTGTTGTTCGGGATGGTGACTTGAGGATCGTGGATCGTTGATCGTGAATCGTTGATTGTAGATTGCCATACTCACGTCTTCCAACGATCTACAATTTACAATCCACCATCCACAATCTACGATCTTCGAGCCGTCACCGCTTGCCACATCAAATCCAACAGCTCGCGCATGCCTTCGCCGGTGGCTGCTGAAATGCGGCACGAAGGATGTTGCAGCTTGCGTAGAAATTTTTCTCCGACCGTTTTATCTTCGCAGAGATCCATCTTCGAAAGTGCGATGACGCGCGGTTTCTCCAACAGGCTCGCATCATAGCCCTGCAATTCCGCGAGCAAGGTTTGATACGTCGCGTCCCAATCCTCCGAGGTTGCCTCAATGAGAATGGCAAGCACGCGCGTGCGTTCGATGTGGCGCAAGAACTCCATGCCCAAGCCACGGCCTTCGTGCGCGCCTTCAATCAAGCCCGGAATGTCGGCCACGACGAAACTATTATAATCGCCATAACGCACGACCCCGAGATTGGGCGTGAGTGTGGTGAAAGGATAATCGGCGATCTTCGGGCGAGCAGCGGAAATGCGCGAGAGCAAAGTTGATTTGCCTGCGTTCGGCAAACCGACCAAGCCGACCTCTGCGATGAGTTTCAATTCGAGCATGAGCCAGCGCGACTCGCCCAATTCGCCCGGCTCCCAATCGCGCGGGGCTTGGTTGGTGGAAGTCACATACGTGGCGTTGCCGCGTCCGCCGCGCCCGCCGTGCGCAATCACAAACGTTTCGCCGACATTGACCATATCGGCCAAAATCTTCTCGCTGCCTTCTTCGCGCACCACGGTTCCGGGCGGAATGAGAATGGTAATGTCTTCGCCGTCGTGACCGGTTTTGTTTGCGCCTTTGCCGTGCTCGCCGCGCGTGGCGCGAAAGTGTTTGCGATGTTGAAAGTCAAGCAGCGTGCGGAGATTGCCGTCGACTTTGAGCGTGACGCTGCCACCGTGGCCGCCATTGCCGCCGTCGGGGCCGCCTTTAGGAACGAACTTCTCACGGCGAAAGCTGACGCAGCCGCTACCGCCGCGTCCGGCTTCAACGAATATTTTTGCGGTGTCGATGAACATTTTATGCGGCCAAAAGTTCGGGCAAAGTCGGTGCAGGGGAGGTGAATTGTAATTGCGCAGAGAGCACGTCGCTCACCGGCGAAGTGGATAATATTTCCCAAATCGCGCTCTTCGTCTCTGCCGGCAAATGCCGCAAACGCTCGAATTGCAGCACGAGCGGATTGTGACCCTGCTTGAGCAGCGTCGCGGGAAACAGCACCGTCATGCCAATAGCGCGTGGGCGTGTGTTGCTTTCTTTGCCCAAGTCGAGTCTGAGAATCAAATGCTCGCTCAACTCCGCGGCAAAAGTATACTCGCTTTGCCCGAAGGAAATGTAAAGCACATCAGCTTCACGGTCGTAGGAGTAATTGAAGGGTTGCATGAGAAGGCTCAGAAAAATTGCAGGTACGCAGTCACAACAAACTTTGGTGATATGCTCCCAACGCTCTAGCGTGAGATAGATGTCGTTGCCATAGCGATCACGCTGCGGCCACAATTTACCGGAGTTCATGAGCATCCCTTGCCTGCACGCACAAGTGCGCTACTGTGTTTCATTCGCAACATAACAAAAGGCCGGATGATCTCCAAGGCTTTCGTCGAACAAATCTTCTACCAAAAACTTCTCTCATTCTTCGTCTGCCCCGGGCGGCGGCAACGCAACCTCGGGTAATGAGGGCAGACTCACATAGCCATTGCCGGCGCGGCTGCGCAAATGCACGAACACGGGAAGCGAGTCTGCAAAAGCAAAGCTATATTGCGTGGCGAGGTCGGGAAGCTCGACGACTTTGGGCATGGCCGCGAGCGGAACATTTGCCAAGCTGCGTTCGGCGTAATACAACAAGTAGCCGGAAAAATCCGGCGGCTTGTTGGTGCTCGCTTCCCACGTGATCGTGACGAGGCCATCATTACGCACGCCGCGCACGTTTTCGGGAGGAGGAAGATCAAGCACGTCGCGCACGAGCGTGGAGGTCGCGCAGCTCGCAAGCATTAGCCCAAACATGACAAGCTTATGGGGACGAACAAGAGAGCCAAATTTTTTCATGTGCGCGCGGAAGTTGATTCGAGACGGAAGAGCAAAACGACGATTGCTTCTTTATCCGAAGTTTGATAAAACAAAGTGCAAGGAATGTGTTCAAAACGCAAGCGCAACTTCACCGTTTCACGCGCATGCTACCGGTCTCACGCGCGACAAAGCGAACCTAAGAGATGAAAAGATGAATCCCAAATTCGACGTGATCATCGTCGGCGCGGGCGTGATTGGATGCAGTCTCGCCTATCATCTCGCGCGACTCGGCTGCACCAATGTATTGCTGCTCGAGCGTGAAGATTTTCCCGGCACCGGCTCGACGAGCAAAGCGCTCGGCGGCATTCGCGCGCAATTCACGACTGCGATTAACGTGCAGATGTCATTGCTCTCGATGAAACTGTTGAACGAGATGGATGAGGACATGCGTGCGCAAGCAGGATATGTGCAGGCCGGCTACTTATTCATGACCGCGGAGCAGCAACGCTTCGAACACATGCAGAAAGCTGCGCGTTTTCAGCAAGAGCTGGGCGTGCATGTCGAAGTGCTCTCCCGTGAAGACATTGCCGCGCGTGCGCCGTTCATTAGAACAGAAGATTTGATCGGCGGAACGTTCGGCAGTCGCGACGGCTTTATTGACGCGAATGGTTTGACGCACGCTTATTTCACCCGCGCACGCGCAATGGGCGTGCAATTCCTGAAACGTGTCGAAGCGTGGGCTTTTATTAAACAAAATAAAAGAGTGGTTGGCATTAAAACCACGGCCGGGGATTTCCACGCGGACTTCATCGTGAACTGCTGCGGGCCATATGCGCGAGACTTGGCGCAGTTGGCTGAAGTTGATTTGCCCGTGCAAGCGATTCGGCGACAAGTGGTGATCACTGGGCCGGAGCAGAGTTGGCCGCGCGTGTTTCCCATGCTCATCGACAATGACACCGGCCTTGTCATGCGCCGCGACGGCGAGGCCATTGCGCTCATCTATTCGAATCCCGAAGAGCCGCCGGGCATGAATCTAAAATTTGATCCCGCGCAAATCGAAATCGTGGCGGAGAAAATGTTGCGACGCGCGCCGAGCTTGGAAGATGCGGGCTTCAATCACTCGCGCTGCTATGCGGGCTGCTATGAAGTCTCGCCCGATCATCATGCGATTATCGGCGCATCGAACGCGCCCGGTTTTCTGTTGTGCAACGGCTTCAGCGGCCACGGCGTGATGCACGCGCCCGCGGCCGGGCTTGCGCTCGCGGAGATGATTGTGTTCGGCCAAGCGCGCAGTATCGATCTCGCGCCGCTCGCTTTCTCGCGCTTCGCGGAAAATCGTTTATTGCACGAAGGCGCGGTGTTTTGAAAGCTCGCCCAAACAAGTTGTGCCCCTTTCGTTTTCCGCACTCTCTCACACTTGCTCGTATACCTTCTAATTGAGCAACAAAACTGTTACACGAAGTTTTTCATAGGACATTCAAAATTGCAAGGCTGCAATGAACGACATATTGGTTCGCGTTGAGGAAAAGCAATACGGCCCGTTTTCGCGGCAAGAGTTTCATACGCTCGCCACGAAAGGAGGCTTCAAGCCGCATGATTTGGTATGGAATGAGACGGAGAACGATTGGGTGCGCGCTTCGGAGCTAAACGAGTTGCGCGAAATCTTTGAAGCGAAGACGATAACCAACCCGGCGCCGACGAAACGCATCCTCGCCGTGGGCGGCGGCAAAGGCGGCGTGGGCAAAACCGTGATGAGCGCTTCCATCGGCGTGACGCTCGCGACGCTGGGCCACGAAGTCGTGATGGTCGATGCGGACTTGGGCGGCGCGAATCTCCACACGGTCATGGGCATCCTCGAACCGGAGCGCACGTTCTTCGATTTCTACACGCTCAATGTCGAAAGCATCAACGACATCATTCTCTCCACGCATGTCGACGGCCTGCGCTTGATCAGCGGCGCATGCGGCACGCTCGGCCTCGCCAATCCGAAATATCAACAGAAACTGCGTTTCATTCGCGAGCTGCGCAATATCGAGGCGGATTTCATTCTGCTCGATCTCGGCGCGGGATCGTCTTATAATGTTATCGATTTCTTTCTCGCTGCGGATGAAGGCATCGTGGTCACGAATCCCGAGCCAATGGCCGTGCAAGAGTGTTTCAACTTCATTAAGATTTGTTTGCTGCGGCGTTTGCGTCTCGCGTTTCGCGAGCATCCGGCGGTGATGGCGATTTTGGAAATGGAAGATTTGAATCGCCCCGGCAAAATCACGGTGACCATGGCGCAAGTGGTGGCGAAGGTGCGCGAGCAGGATATGACCGCGGGCAACATGATGGAAGCGTTGTTGGAATCGCATCGGCCCAAGCTGATCTTGAATATGGTGATGGAGAAGGACGACATCAAAGAGGGCGTCGCGATTCAGGCCGCGGCTTCGGAGTTGTTGTCGATCGACATCGAATTTCTCGGCTATGTCGCGCATGATCCCAGCGTGCGCAATGCCGTGCGCGATCTCAAACCGTTCATGCTCAACGATCCGCATTCGCCGGCCTCGCAAGATTTGGCGAAGCTGGTGAGCGTGAAGTTGCTCGGGCAGAAGTCGATCATCAAAAACTTTTTCGAGCAACGCCGTTTGCGCAAACAACTCATGGAGCAACGCGCGGAGTATCCGGAAATTGCTTTGCACCAACAAGCGCCGATGTGCTCGATCCGTTGCTTTTATTGGGGCGATTGCGAATATCAAAACGGCGGGCATCCCTGCACCGTGCGACATTTGGAGCCGATCTTTAAAGCGTAGGAGCGGCGCTCAAATAATTTCCCCCGTTCTAAAGCGCGAATGGATGCCAATAAACTTGAATTGAAAAGCATTCGCGTTCATTCGCGTTGATTAGCGGTTTGGAAAAATGCTCCTATAATTCGAAAATTCGAACGGCGCTCCTTTGTGCAGTATCAAGTGTCCTCAATAGCATATGTAATCTCAACTTCTTGCCATGTGCTCGCCTGCCGAGCAGTGCGCGCGTGTTATAAAAATTTTTCCGCCGATTAAACCACTGAAAAGCCGAGAGATACCTTCCCACCTCCGCGCCACACCAAACTAATGAATTGCTTCTCTCAAAGTCGCGTATTATATTGCGCCCACTCAAAAAAGCGAGGTCGGGGATAAAAATTAAGTAACTGATTTCCCTAACCTTATTGAGTGCTTTACCCTCCAAAACGACAACGTTAGGTCGAACGGCGTTTCACAAGTTCACCCATAACGGAGATTTTCCACATGGCTTTCGCCATCCAACCCGATGAATATAGCTGCGGTCCCACCTGTGTTCACAATGCGCTTCGACTTTTAGGCAATGGCAATATCGCGCTGAACCGCATTAAAAAAGTTTGCGGCACGCGCCCGAGCACAGGCACCGACGAGAATGGTTTGCAGCGCGGTTTGCGCCGGCTCGGCTACGAGGGCGTGGAGGCGAATTTCAACCGCAAGACACATGGTCGCAAAGCGCTCGCGTGGCTGCGCGAAGAGCATCAGCAGGGCCATCCGGTAATTTTGTGCGTGGATCAATTTGAGCATTGGATTTTGGCCGCGGGTTCGACGCAGCGTTCGTATTTCATTCTCGATCCGCGCGGCAATCGCAATCGCGCCACGGCTTCGAGCATTTCCGGTTCTGCGCTCATGCGACGTTGGTGGGGATTTGATCGCGCCAGTGAAGTCGGCAGTTATTATGCGATCTCCGTGCGCCCGCATCGCAAGAAGGCGTTGGAATATGCGAAGAACGCGCTGCCGCTCACCAATCGCGACGTGCTCGAACGCATCCGCGAGAGCGCGGAAGATTTGTTGCCCGTGTCCAGCGCGTTGCTCAGCACTTTTGGCAAAGTAAAGAGCGGCAAAAAGCTCGCAGACTTGCTGCAAGAAATTGCGCCGCGTTTGGTGCATCGCAAAGAATTTGTGCGCGCAGGCATCGACGACTATGCGCTCAACGAACAACTGCGCAACTTTCTCGCGTTTGCGCGCGGCCGGCAATTGCAATATCGCGCCGGTCATCGCGACGATGCGTTGATTGCTCTCACTGGTTTGCTGCTCATTCACACCTCCGGCCAGTCGCAACAAGCTCAGGTTTGAAGCTTTTAATTTAATTAAACAAAAGCCGCCGCCCTTTGAGTCGTGTTGCGACGCTCCTTGTTTTTACCCACCCGCTTTCCGCTGCAAAAAAATCTACCATTTTCCCCAATTGCGATTAAATTACTCTCGTATTGGCAACATCCTGCGGCTCAATCTTGCTGTCTCGGCTTTTATTTAAAAAGGCTGCCATGAAAAAAGTCCTGTCGAGTTTGCTCGCCCTCGTTGTGCTCTTCGCGCTTTATCTTGCCCTCACCGACGCGCCGATTTCACCGCTTGCTTTTGCGCCGCCCAACGCGCCCGCCATGTTGGGCGTGCTCGCACCCAACGAAGCTTTAACACGCGCCGAGCTTTTAGCCAAAGGGCAAATCCACGGCCCGGAAGATTTTGATTTCGACAGTGCGGGCGTAATTTACACCGGCACAAGCGACGGCAAGATCGCGCGCATTCATCCCGATCAACGTGTCGAAACTTTCGCGCTCACCGGCGGACGTCCGCTCGGCATGCGCTTCGATCCGCACGGCAATCTCATCGTCGTTGATGTCGCGAAGGGATTGTTGTCCATTGCACGCGACGGCGCAATCACCACGCTCGCCACTTCCGCGGAAGGCCAGCCCTTCAAACTTGCCGACGCGCTCGATGTTGCGAGCGACGGTCGCATCTATTTTTCCGACGCGACTTCCTCTGCGTTGGGCGAGAATGAAATTTTCGAAATCCTCGAAGCGAAGCCATATGGTCGTTTGCTCTGCTACGATCCCGCAACGCAAAACACGACCGTGCTTTTGCGCGATCTTTATTTCGCCAACGGCGTCGCGCTTTCGCGTGAGGAAGATTTCGTGCTGGTGAATGAAACCTATCGCTATCGCACCACGCGCTATTGGCTCAAAGGCGAGCGCGCCGGCACTTCCGATATTTTTATCGACAACCTTCCCGGATTTCCCGACAACATTTCCACGAACGCCGACGGCTCGTTTTGGCTCGCGCTTTTTACGATTCGCAAACCAATTGCCGACGCGCTTCACCCGCATCCCTTCGCAAAAAAATTGCTCGCGCGTTTGCCGAAGTTCCTTTGGCCCAAGCCTTCGTATTACGGTCTCGTTTTGGCGCTCGATGCGCAAGGCCGCATCACGCGCAGCTTGCACGATCCTTCGGGCAAACATCTGCGCGAGATCACCTCCGCGCGCGAACACAACGACCGGCTCTATTTCGGCACGCTGCACGATGATCATCTCGGACGGCTCGCGTTAAACCGTGAGTGAGAACAGAAGTTTGTAGTAATGCCTTTAGGCATTTTCATAAAATAGGCCTGTAGCGCCTCAAGGCGCTACTACCAGCGCAAATCAAAAGAAAGATCAATCCCATGTCCCAACTCTCCCTCGACGATCAAAAACGCAATGCCGCGGCCGTTGCCGTGGAATATGTGCAAAACAAAATGCTCGTAGGCCTCGGCACGGGCAGCACCGCGGAGCATGCGCTGCATTTTTTGAGCGCGCGCATCAAACAGGGCTTGCGCATAACCGGCGTGCCCAGCTCGCTTGCGACGGCCAAACTCGCGCGGCGCTTGAAAATTCCGCTCGTCAGCGACGACGCCGCATTCAAAAAAATCGACGTGACCATTGACGGCGCGGATGAAGTGGACCCGCAACTCAACCTCATCAAAGGCGGCGGCGGCGCGCTCACGCGCGAGAAGATCGTCGCGAGCCGCAGCGACCGTTTCATCATCATAGTCGATGAAAGCAAACTCGTCTCGCAACTCGGCAAATTTCATCTGCCCGTGGAAGTGTTGCCGTTCGGTTGGCATTCTACCGCGGCAATCCTCAAAGCCCTCGGCGCGCGCGTGGCCCTGCGTGAAAACGGCGGCAAGCCCGTGCGCACCGACAACGGCAATTTCATTCTCGATTGCAATTTTCGCCGCATCGATGCTGCTGCGACTTTGGCGGAACAAATCAAATCCATCGTCGGCGTGGTCGAAGTCGGTTTGTTTATCGGCATGGCGGATTTGGTTATCGTCGGCAAGAAAGACGGTAGTGTGATCGAGAAATGGGCGGCATAAGCAGTCATATTCGCGCTTCAAACTCAGAATAAAATTCTGAAAGCCTTTTTTGAGCAACACACGGATCAAAAGCACACACTGAAAAATCAGAAGCTTTTTTCGCGTGCGTTTTTGATCCGTGTGCTACCCCAAGGGCTTTGTTTTTCAGTTTGCCTGAAAATCCGAGTTAATCACTAACAAGACCATTGCAAATCTAAAACCTTCAATTCTTCAGCACGTCATCGGAAAACATGAGCACGCTCTCTTCCCTCAGCACCGCCAATCCCGCATTCACGCCCGTTGCGCTCACGCCGGAAACGCCGCCGCTCCTCTGCGCGCGCCAACTGATTCTCGAACGCGTGCAGGAAATGGTAAAGTTCGAAGAAGGCACGCGCAAAGGCGAAGACCTCGAAGCGCTGCACGATATGCGCGTGTGGTCGCGGCGTCTGCGCGAAGCGTTCGAAATTTTCGCGCTTTGCTTTCCCGAAAAGATTTATAACAGACTTTATGACCGTGTGCGACAAGTAACCAAAACCCTCGGCAAAGCACGCGAGGCCGATGTGGCTGTGGAATTTTTCACGCAGCTTTATCACGCCGCGCAAGACATGATCGAGCGTTTCGCCTTGGAAGATTTGCTCAGCCGTCTCGTGGAAACGCAAACGCACGAGCGGAGCCGCATGCAAAGCAAGCTTGATCGCAAAGTGCAGCCGAGCGCATTGCCCGAAACATTTGTGCTCGCATTTGATAAAATCGCGGGCCAACCCATCTCACGGCAGCGCGGGCCGCGCACGGCTTTGCGTTTGACGCGCACGCTGCTGTTGCAACGTTTGCGCACGGTCTTCGCGCTCCGTCAAGCCATTACCGGAGAAGACGACGTCAACGGGTTGCACAATCTCCGCATTGCCGTGAAGAAGCTGCGCTACGCGCTCGAGATCTTGCATTTTGCCGCAGGCAGTGAAGTGGAAGCGAATCTCAAATTTTTTAAAAAGCTCCAAACCGCGTTGGGCGAAATTCATGATCGCGACGTGTTCATTGCGGAAGTAAAGGCGCGATACGATACGCTGCAACAGCGCGCATTCAGCGCGACGCTGCGCGAGGGCTATGAAAAAATCTTCCAACATCTGCTGCACGCGCGGCGAGAATTTTACGAGGAGTATGTGCGGCTCTTTGCCGAAGCAAAGCTCGCGGAATGGCAAAAGCGCGTCGTGCCGCCCTTGCCGCAGCGCGCCAGACGCAAAACGCCGGTGGTCGCAGAACACGAAGAAAACAAAACGTGAATTTCACCTTGCTTTCGGCGTCTTATGGCGGAAATCGTGATCGTGTTTCCGACTAAACCTATGCAATGAACGCTCACCATGAAAGACTTCTTCATCAGCTACAACAGTGCGGACCAACGCTGGGCCGAATGGATCGCGTGGCAGCTTGAGGCCGAGGGCCACGAAACCGTGATTCAAGAGTGGGATTTTTTGCCCGGCGAAAATTTCGTGCTCGGCATGCACGAAGCCGCGGCCGAAACGCGCTGCACCATTCTCGTGCTCTCGCCGGATTTTCTGGCGAGCAAGTTTGCCGCGCCGGAATGGGCCGCGGCGTTCGGACAAGACCCGCAAGGCCGAGAGCGCCGATTGTTGCCTGTGCGTGTGCGTGAGTGCGCACCGGAGGGATTACTCCGCACGATTGTTTATCTCGACCTCGTGGGTTTGGAAGAGCATGTTGCCAAAGCCAAGCTGCTCGAAAACGTGAAGGCCAAGCGCATCAAACCCGCGCACGCGCCAAGTTTTCCCCGTAGCCCCGGCCCCTTGTGGGCCGATGATCGCGCACGCATCAATGCCCCACAAGAGCGCAACGCCACGCCTGCGTTTCCCGGGCGCACCGCGCTCAAAGGCTTGCGGCCGTTTGATAAAGAAGACGCGGAAATTTTTCAACGTCTGCAACGCAATCGCGAACTGGACGATTGCCTCAGCGCGATCACGCACTCCGACTTTCGTCTCGGCATTCTCTTCGGTGAATCGGGCTGCGGCAAAACTTCTTTTGTGCAAGCGGCGCTCCTGCCCAACTTGCCCGCGTTCAACGCCACGCACTTTCCCGTGTATGTGAAATTCAGCGAACTCGATCCGCTCGTGAGTGTGCAGCACGCGCTGCGCGAGCAATTGCCCGCAGAGATTATTCCCCCCTTGAGGGGGGCCAGGGGGGTGTCATTGCATGATGACGAGCAACACCCCCCTCAAGGGGAGAATGAAGAATCCGAGCGCTCTGCAATTCCCCCCTTGAGGGGGGCCAGGGGGGTGTCATTGCGTGATGACGAGCAACACCCCCCGAACCCCCCTCAAGGGGGGAATTTTCACAACGAGATCGTTGCGCTACTTGCGCATGCAGCACGCGGCCTCAATAAAACCCTCGTGCTCTGTTTCGATCAATTCGAACAATTCTTTTTGCACTTTCCCAAAGCGGAGCAGCGCGCGCCGTTTATTGCCGCGCTCAAAGAGTGGTATGACCACACGCCGCGCGTGCCCGTGAAAATTCTCCTCAGCCTGCGGCAGGATTATTACGGCCATCATTATGAGCTGCAACAAGCCCTGCGCTACTCGCTCGGGCCGCAGGACAGCATCCCCTTGCGCAAGTTTTCGCCCAAGCAGGCCGTGGAAATTTTTCACGTGCTCGCTGAAACCGTGAGCCTCGCTTTTGACCGCGGCTTTGTCGAAGAAATGACGAGCCGCGATTTGGCCGCGAAAGAAGACGGCTTGATCTCGCCCGTGGATATTCAAATTCTCACGTGGATGGCCTCGGCGCAAGAAGACGCGGGGCTCAATCGTACCTCGTTTCAAAAAATGGGCGGCGTGGAAGGCTTGCTCGAAAATTACGTGAAGCGCAGTTTGGAGGCGCTGGCCACGAAAGCGGAGCAGCAAACCGCGCTGAAAGTTCTGCTCGCGCTCATTGATTTGGAGCACAACCTGCGCGCCGGCGCGTTGAGCGTCGAACGCATAAAAGAAAAGCTCGCTGCGGACGCAAGCGTGCGGCCCGAAGACCTCGAACGCGCGATCGCATGGCTCGCGAGCAACAAAGTGCGCCTCATCACACCCGTGAGCCGCGACGACACTTTCGGCTATGAATTAGCGCATGAGCGTCTGATTCAACCGCTGCGCCGTCTCACCAATAAAGAACTTTCCGAAGTTGACCAAGCCAATCTCCTGCTCGAACGCCGCGCGAACGAATGGCTGGGCAACAACCGCGACGCGCGTTATTTGCTCAATTGGCGTGAGCTGCGGCGCGTGCATAAGCAACGCGCGTATTTGACCTGGGGCCAACGCGCGGAAGAGAAGCAGGCCTTGCTAGCGCGCAGCAAACGCCGACTCAGTGTGCGAGCCGGAGCCGTTGCGCTCGTGGCTGTTCTGCTCATGGCATTGGGCCTGAGTTGGCCTATGTTAGAAAAAGCGCGGCAACAACGTGAACTGATAAAGCAAAGGCAAGAATTTGCAACGCTTTTGCAACGCACGGATATTGACGCGCGTGAACGTGTCAAACAAGTGCATGCGTTTACTAAACAATACGGCGACCCGCGACCGGAAGTAATGACTTTGGACAGCATGCAATTCTGCTATGTGCCGCCCGGCCCATTTTGGATGGGAAGCGATACTACGGACTCACTCTCTCGTAAGAACGAATGGCCTCCGGATTTGAATAAGCATCTGAACTACGGCTATTGGATTTCACGCTTTCCAATTACCGTGGCGCAGTTTGAAATTTTTGCAAGCGACACGAGCGCACAAGCGAGAAACCCGAGCAGCGTGGATACGCCCGGCAATCTTCCGGTGGTTAATGTGAGCTGGTGGGACGCGCAGCGCTTTTGTATATGGCTCACCCAGAAATGGCGCAAAGCCGGCCGGTTGCCGCAGGATTGGGAGATCCGGCTGCCTTCGGAAGCGGAATGGGAAAAAGCCGCGCGCGGCTGCGTGGAGATTCCGGCGAGTACGCACATTCGGAGTATTGCAGCAATTGCGTTCGAGCAAGGCTCGCAGATAACCTTGCGGCAAAACCCGCTACCCAAACGGCGTTATCCGTGGGGCGAGCAATTTGATTTTGATGCGAACTTGGCAAACTCATGGGAAACGGGCATCAGCAGCACGAGTGCGGTGGGGTGTTTTCCGGGCGGGCAATCACCGTATGGCTGCGAAGAGATGAGCGGCAATGTGTGGCAATGGACGCGGAGTTTGTATCGCAAGTATCCTTATGATCCAAGTGATGGTCGTGAGGATTTCGATGCGGAAGTTTCGGAGGCGCGCGCTGTGCGTGGCGGTTCGTGGGACGTTCCCTCAGTCGTTCTGCGCTGTGCCGCTCGCTTCGACGTCCATCCCGTCAGTCCATGGGGCGTCTATGGTTTTCGCTTGGTTGCCGGCCAGTCTCTTTTTTGAGACTCTGATACTCTGTCCCTCTGTTACTCTGAGCTTTGCTTTGGCTTTTGATTTTGCTTTTAGCAGAGCGAGCGCTAGCGAGCGGCCTCGAAAAATTTTTTGAACCTTGCCCAGCGACTCGGCAAACAAATTTGACTTTGATATACTCTCTCGGCATTCGTACATTCGTAAGAATGAAATGACGCATGTGTTTAACTTTTAGCTGCTTCACGGAAAGGCACGATCATGAAGACCCTTACCGCGGGACAAGCGCGCGGGCGCTTGCCACAGCTCTTGCTTGACATGGCGATTTCCCATGAGCCGGTTCATATCACCGGCAAAAACGCCAACGCCGTTTTGGTGGCCGAAGAAGATTGGCACGCCATTCAGGAGACGTTGCACTTATTGTCGCTACCCGGCATGCGTGAGTCTATTCGCGTCGGCAAAGCCACGCCGTTGGCCGAGTGCTCGACGGAGTTGGAGTGGTGAGCTGGCAAGTCGTCTTTACCAAGCAAGCGCAAAAGGATGCTAAGAAGCTCGCGGCCGCGGGTTTGCGTCCTAAAGCCGAGAGCTTGATGATCGGCTGTTGCGCGAACGCCTCGCGCAAGTTTACGGGCGGAGAAGACGCGTGGCACACGCCCAGCCCCGTTTTTGAGACTCTGATACTTTGACCATCTTTTACTCTGAGCTTTGCTTTGGTTTTTGTTTTGGCTTTTAGCAGAGCGAGCGGCCTCGAAAATTTTTTTGAACCAGTTGGATTTGCTCTGAACTCCGTAGGGTGGGAGGTTTATAGCAAAGCCTCCTTTCCGCGTTGAAAACTCCGTAGGAGTGAAATATGCATCTCTTCAAATGAACCAAAGGCCCGTATCAACAAAATGCGTCATGTCACTCCTACGGAGTTTGAGAGAGTCCCGCGCGGAATTCTATAAACATTCCACCCCTATCGGGGTTCGTCAAACCGAACGCGCGCAGCGCGAGAGAAAGTCCCCCTTTGAAGGGGGATTCAGGGGGATGTTGGTCGCGCGAATAACTTTAAGTGGTGTTTTTCAATCGACCAACACCCCCCTGCCCCCCTCAAGGGGGGAATCATTCGCTTCGGTTGACGCGCATGACCCTAGCGGGGTTCGTCAAACCGCAATCAATCGCGACAATTCCACCATGAACCTCGCTTCATTCAAAGCCGGCCGCGCGCTTGATGCGCTGATCGGCGAAAAGATCTTTGGTGTACGCTATGAGCTAGTGCATGATGATTTCATGATTCCCGATCCGGAGGATCCGATTGCATACGACGTTTGCCCGCACTATTCCACCGACATCACCGCAGCTTGGCAAGTGCTTGAGAAGCTCTTGGCCATGACGGAAAATCAGGACATTCACCTCGAGCACTTGGGAAGCGGGGAAGAGGGCTATTGGGGCGTTTCGAGTTGCTATGAGTTGGGCGAGTGGAAGGATTGGGTGAGGGCAGAGACCGCGCCTTTAGCAATTTGCCTTGCTGCGCTGCAGGCCGTCGCGCGTTGAAATTCACTACAGGCCAAAGAGGATTAACGCAAAGGAAATCTATTCTCGGGGCGGATGCCAACCCACACTCACCCAATTCTTGCGCGCGGGAACGATATAATCATTGTTGAGTTGCAGCGCGACAACCGTAGCGCGGCCGCATGGGGTCTGCCCGATGATATACGCGCCGTCATCACTCCATTTAAAATGCTCCCGCCAAATTTGAACACGTGGATTGAAGAGAAGTACGGTCTCATTCGTGATGGGATCGCGCGCGTGGGTTTGCGCCCCTTTGTGCCGATTGCAAAGTGCGCAAGCTAACCAGAGATTTGATTCAACGGTTTGCCCATCGCGCGCCAAAGGGAGGAGATGTTCAACGTGAAGCTGCACGCCGCTATAAGCCTGCGCGGTTTGACAATACCCACAGCGGTGTCCGGCTTTTTCAGAAACGGCTTGACGTAGAGATGGAGGAATGTGTGGCCGGCTCATAATCAAGGCTTCGGCACGGAGTAACCGCGTTGGTGTAACAAAGCATACGCTTGCGATTTGAGCAGCGTGAGGCGTCCAGCGTGATGATATAAATTTTCTAGTTGGCGTTCCTCGTCATCCGTAAGCGCGCGCTCGGATTGCGCGTCGAGCAAGCCGTGCAAGCGGATTTCGTCTTCGACGGGCATGGGGCAGCGCGCCACGCGCCAGAGATCGGCGTCGGAAAACGCGGCGAGCGCGGCAAGCTCTGCGGCTAAATTGGGCGGAGCATGTTCCAACACGGGCAGCGCCGTATCGAGCATGGATTCTAAAAATGCTTCGACGGAACGATTCAACAGCAGCGCTGCACGTTGCGCGCGCACATAGGCGGTGTCGGATAAATTGAGCGTGATGGCGTTCATGGCGATGAAGGGCTCTCGAAAAATTTAATCGGCGATTTGTATGACGCGCAAGCATAAGCAGCTTTACTCAAAAAATCAAGACGCGATTCGGCGCGCGCCCAATGCGAAAGAGAAAACGTTGCTCGCTTCCGCGAAGAAAAAGATTGCCGCGATCAACCGGAATATGCGCACGGCAAAAGGGCTGACGAAGGCGGAAACGAAAGTCGCAGCAAAGGCGGGGTTGATAGATGAGGAGCAACGCTGGTGGTGGACCGAAGCCTGGCAGAAGGGCGAACGCCGCGCGCAACGGGACATTGACGAAGGCCGAGTGAGCAAGGCTTACGATAACGTGGACGAGGCGTTGCGGGAACTCAAGGCACGATATGAAGCTGCAAACGAACAAGCCCGACGGATAATTTATCCGGCGGGCTTGGCTCTTTGACGCATATCTTTTTTGGTTTATTGTCATTTCAACGGCTGCATCGTGCCGCGAATGATCAAATTCGCATTGCCATTTTGGCTGGAGACTTTCAACTCCACGGTTGCGTCTTTCGGTTTCACGCTGTCGGGATTGGCATTCGTGAGTACGAAAGAAAATTGCGTGTATGCGCGCGACTGCGTGTCTTCGAGCACGATGTTTTTATCTCCCACCAACGTCCCCACATCCGTACTCACCGTGATATTTGTGCCGGCCACGAGCGGATTTTTGTTTTGATCACTCACCGTATAATTGAACAACTGCGATTGCAGCGGCGGAAGATTGAACGTAAGCGGCGCCGCGGAAATTTGTGTGACGCCGGAGAACAACACCACGGTGCTCGCGGTGATCTTCAACTTGTTTTCGTCAATCGTTTCCGCGGTGATGCGCGCGAAGCCCGGCTCGTTGAAAGGCGAGGGCGCACCGATGATGCCTTGCGGCTTCGGCGCGGAAGAGAGCAGAGGCACGGTCGCGCGGCCTAACAAATCCGTGCCGGAAGAGCCGCCAATGATACCGCCCGTGCTTTGGAATTGCACCGAAGTTGCTGGCGGCACCGGGTTCGAATAGCGATCGCCCACAAATGCGGTGACGGGATTTTCCAACCCAAAAATATTATAGCCTGCAAAATTCTGGCGCTGGGCAACCACCGAGAAATGTCCTGCGTGCGGCAAGCCGCCGTGTATCGAAAGCGGCACGGGCGCGGAAGAAACCGCGGGCAGCGTAATGCTCGCGACCAATTGAATCGGTCCGGCAATCGTACCGCTTTGCACTGTGGCTGAGACTTGACCCAACGCATTGGTGTTGGCCGAAGCGGGCGTAATCGTTTCGCCGCCGCCCGGGCCGCTCGCAATGCGGAAATTCACTGTGGCTTGATGCGCAAGATCGATTGGCGCGCCGGTCGCATCGCGCACTTCGAAAGTAAGCACCGAAGTCGCATCGCCGCCGGACCCGGCCACGAAAATTTTGCTGTTCTCGATTTCAATGAGCACAACGTTGCTCGCCGGGCCGGAAGTGCCGCCGCCGGAACTGCCTTCCGTGCGCGACATGCGCACCTCGGGCAGCGTCACGGTTTTGTTGGCTTGAATGGCATACATGCCCACGGTGTCGCGCACAAAACCCGTTTTCGAAATCACAATCGAAATGAGCTTTGCCGTGGAGTCGGCCATTTGCACGGAGAGCACAAACTCGCCCTTCTCGTTGGTTTGCGCGGTTTCGGCAAAGGGCAACGCTTGCACGAGCGCGCTCGCGAGCGGCGTGAGCGTTTTTTGATCGACCACATTGCCTTTGATAATCGCGGGATTGATCACACTGGAGGTGGGAGTGGTGCAGCTTACAGCGAAGAGAGAAATGAGCATTGCCCCTAACAGCCGAAGTTTGCGCGTCCGCGCCAACAAATCCTTTGACATAAACACTCCTGTTTGAAAGTCCTTGATCACCTTCACGTACTCGCAAGCGCGGCGGTGTGCGTAATCGCGCGCAGGTCAAATCCGCGCAGAAGATTCGTTTGCACGACTCCCGAAAGATGCGTATGTTCGCGCCCGTTGTGATAATTCTCCTAATTCCTATCTCATTTTGGAGTGGCTAATGACGACGTTGAGTTTGTTGTTGCTCGTTGTGCTCGTGGCGGTCGGTTGCGAAGAACAAATCAAATATGAACGCCAGCCCGACGATGAAAAAAATCCCGTGGTGCGCATGCAAACCACTGCGGGCGATATTTATATCGAGCTGTTTGAAAAAGACGCGCCGGAAACGGTTGCGAACTTCATCGGTTTAGCGGAAGGCGCCAAAGAATTTACGGATCCCAAAACCAAAGCCAAAGTCAAGCGCCCGTTTTATGATGGGCTGAAGTTTCATCGCGTCATCAACAACTTTATGATGCAAGGCGGTTGTCCGCTAGGCACGGGCACCGGCGATCCGGGCTATAAATTCAAAGACGAGATCAATGCCGCGGCGCTCGGTTTAGCGCAAGTGAAAGTTGCCGATGCGCCCTATGCCGGGCGTGACATGCAAATGTACATTGGCCGCAAATTAAACATCTCTTCGCAAGAAGACGCGCAGGCACGAATGACGGAAATTCAAGCGGAATGGACGACCGTCTCGCAGATGAATGTCGCGGATTTGTATGCGGCGACTGGTTATAACTATGATGCCGCGCTCAAATCGCACAAAGCCGTGCGCGGCGTTATTGCCATGGCCAACTCCGGCCCCAATACGAACGGCTCACAATTTTTCATCAATCAAGTGGACACGCCGCACTTGGACGGCAAGCACACTGTGTTTGGTCACGTCGTTAAAGGCATGGACATCGTCGATAAAATTTGCAACGCGCCCGTCGGCCCCGGCGACCAACCCAAACCGGAAATCAAAATCACTACATTGCGCGTCGTGAAAAAGAGCAAACATTAATTCGCGCATGGGTGCTTGCTAAATGTGAAAGCGCAGATGCAGTTTGAAAAAAGCATTTGCGCTTTCAATAAGCGACATGCGTCGCGAGTTGTCGGAGAATGTTTTTTAGCCGCGCACGGCGGCTGCTTCATACGCCTCACTCCGGGCATTGGCGCTCGACAAACTCCAAGGCTTCGAGCAGCTTCTCCTCCGGCGGAAAAACGTGCGGCGACGCTTCAAACACTTCTGCGATCTCGCCGTAGCGATCGACAATGAGCACCGGCGTATGCGTATGCGCAATCGCCTGCGCACGCAATTTTTCCAGCAAAACATGTTGCGCATCAACGAGCCAATAAAATGTCATGCGCGTTTGCGTGAAACGCTCCGGTAGGCTCGGCGCGACCACGAGCAATTCGCCGTCGCATTGTCGAATGCTCTCGGCGCGACGCTCTGCCTGTTCCAACCACGTTCGGCAAATCGCGCAAGAGTCGTCATGCACCAGCGCAATCACCAATGGCCTGCGCTGGCGAAAATCCCAACTCACGATTTCGCGGCCGCGGGCGTCGGGTAATTTAAAATAAGGCAACGGCCTTTCGCCGAAAAGAAACTGATGTGACATGACTCGCGCTCATTCTTGGACTAGCCTCGGTATCTTTCAAGTATCACTGCACTGCCTTGCGTAAAGCTAACGCTTCGCTTCATAGCCAAATTATAACGCCCTCCTTTTGCAAAAGCAAATGTCCTCCAACCTGCACGAAATTTTAGCGCGATACTTCGGCCATACTTCCTTTCGCGGCCAGCAAGAGACCACCATCCGTCGCGTGCTCGCGCGCCAACACGCGCTCGTGATCATGCCCACGGGCATGGGCAAATCGCTGTGCTATCAAATTCCCGCGCTCGCGCAAGAGGGTTTGACGCTCGTCATCTCGCCGCTCATTGCGTTGATGAAAGATCAAGTTGACGGTTTGATCGCACGCGGCATCGACGCGGCGTATATCAATTCCTCTCTAAACCGGAGCGAACGCGAAGCGCGATATGCCGCGGTGGCCGCGGGCAAGTATCGTTTGCTCTATGTCACGCCTGAGCGCTTTCGCAAACCCGAGTTTGTGGAGTTGATCGCGCAACGTCGCATCGCATTGCTCGCCGTGGATGAAGCGCATTGCATCAGCGCGTGGGGCCACGACTTCCGTCCCGATTACACGCGGCTGCGCGAGTTTCGCCAAATGCTCGGCAATCCCACGACTATCGCATTGACCGCGACCGCCACACCCGAAGTGCAAGCCGACATCATCGCGCAACTCGGTTTGACGCGCGCGCAGATGCAGATCTTTCACGAAGGCATCGCGCGGCCGAATTTGCATCTCGGCGTCGCGGAAATTTTTGGCGAGCAGAAAAAGCGCGAACACATTATGGCCGCGCGCCAAGCGCAGCCCGGCAACGGCGTCGTGTATTTTGCGCTGATCAAATCTTTGCAAACGATGAGCGAGTCGCTCTTTGCTCAAAAGATGCCGCATCTGCGCTATCACGGCGACCTCGACACGAACGAACGCAAGCGCGTGCAGAATCGTTTCATGCACGGCGAGGGCAATCTCGTGCTCGCCACCAACGCGTTCGGCATGGGCATCGACAAAGACAACATTCGTTTCGTGCTGCACGCGGAAACGCCCGGCTCGCTCGAATCTTATTATCAAGAGATCGGCCGCGCGGGCCGCGACGGCGAACGCGCCGATTGCACGCTGCTGTACGACGAGCAGGATTTGCTGATTCAAATGGAGTTCATTCGCTGGAATAATCCGCAAGCCGCGTTTTATGAAAGGCTGTATGATTTTCTCCGCGAGGATATCGAGCAAGTCAATGCCTTCGGCATCGAAGGTTTGAAAGAGAAGCTGCACTTCAAAAACAGACACGACTACCGCTTGGAAACCGCGCTCGGCATTTTGGATCGCTATGGCGTAACCGAAGGTAGCTTGGAAGAAAAAAATCTCGCCGTGCTCAATCCGTTGCCGGAGCATTTGATGGACGAAGAATTTCTCAACGAGAAGTTGCTGCGCGAGCAGAAAAAACTTTATGCGCTCGTGCAATACGTGAAGACCGAGCATTGCCGCAAGGCTTTCATCCACGAATATTTTGGCCTACCCAGCGAAGCGCATTGCGGCGCATGTGATCGCTGCGTGCCTGCACGCTCCTAAATTGCTTTCCCGCGCTTCATTCCCACATGAACCTTTTCCCGCCTCATGCGTCATACCCCGTGCATTGCAATTAACCCGAGAGCGGCCACTTGACGGACCTTGAACTGATCGCGCGCATTCGAGGCGGCGATATTGCGTCGTTTAATTCTTTTTATCAACGGCATCATGCCGCGCTTTGGCGTTTTGTGTATCATCTCGAACACAACGAGGCCGAAGCGCGCGACTTGTTGCAAGAGGTCTGGCTGCGCTGGACCAAGCTGCTCACGACGGAAACGCCGATTCAAAATCCGCGCGCGCTGCTGTTTCAAATCGCGGCGAATTGCCGGCGCGATCATCTGCGCCGCAAACGCGTGCGCCGGTTGTTCTTTTTGCCTCAAATTGCGCCCGCAAAAACGTCCGAGCCTTTCGCGCCGGCGCACACGCTCACCGCGCGGGAAAATGCCGAGCACTTCGAATTGGAAGCGCGCATGGCAACCGCGCTCGCGGGATTATCGGAAGCGCAACGGCAGGTGTTCTTGCTGAAAGAATGGGAGGGTTTTAGCTTGACGGAAATTGCCGCGCTGCTCGAGATTCCCGTGGGTACGGTGAAATCGCGGTTGCATCACGCCGTGAAAAGTTTGCAGCGTGCTTTGCAAGAATTGCGCGAGTAAAAGCATGCAAAGTTGCGGCGCAGGATCTCGCGCTTGTAGTAACGCCTTCAGGCTTTGGTTGCCTAATGAAAATTGACGATCAAAATCGGTAATCAAGCACGTGCCCCCGTATCCTGTTATTCAGGAGGAATCTTTTTACGCAATGGGTAAGTATCGCCAGCGAGTAAAAAGATTCCTTCTGAATGACAGGGCGTGGAGGAATTACCGATTTTGAAAGTCAAAACTCATTAGACATTTAAACAGTGGAATCTTTGCGATAAGAGCAAGCCTATGAACTGCGATACCGTTCAATCGCTTCTTCTAGATGCACGGCACGGCGCGGAACTAGAAGCGCATCTCGCAAGCTGCGCAAGCTGCCGCGCATTCGCGCGCGCGCTGCGCGTTTTCAAGAAGTCCATCGCGCCGCCGCCGTTGCCGCAGACCGTGCATGATAAAATTTTGTTGCAAAGCGCGACGCTCTTGCGTGCGCATGCCGCGCGCGCATCCCGCACACCTCGGCTCCGCTCATCTTCAGTCGGCCGTCTCGTGTTTGCGGCCGCATTGCTGGTCTATTGCGTCGGCTTGGGCCTTATTGCTGCGCTATTCACACGAGAAAACCTCGATCAGATTTTCGTCGCCGCGTTCCTTCTTCAAAATTTAATCGCCGCATGTTTGGCGCCGCTGCTCTTCACCCGCGCGCATATCGTTCGTCACCTGGAACATGAACCACTCATACTTGGAGCCATTCGCACATGAACTCATCTTCCCCCGCTTCATCGATTCCCAAAAGCATGCTCGCACTCTTTATTGCGATGATACTGCTCCCGCTCTTTGTGGCGTTTTTCAATTGGCCCATTGAACTGCACGGCGCGGATTATCTAGTCGCCGGCTTTATTATCGTTGGTTGGTCCGCCTGGATTCTGATGACTTTTTATGTGTACTTCGATGCGCAACGGCGCGGCAGCAACGCCGTGTTGTGGGCCTTGTTTGTATTCTTCGGCCAAGTGCTTGGTTTCATCGTCTATTTGTTGATGCGCAACGCCACGTTCAAGCTGAACTCAAACGGCGCGGCGAAGTGTCCCCATTGCCAAAAGCCGCGGCGTGAAGATTTCACGGTTTGCCCATATTGCCGCACGACTTTGCAAACATTGTGTTCGCATTGCAACCGCGCGCTGGAAACGGATTGGCAAGTGTGCCCATATTGCCGGCAGGAAACAGCGGCGCGCTGATCGCGCACGACAGGTTTTGCTCTGCTCGTGTCGCACGTTGAAAACTCGCTTGCTCACATGCGCTGCACGAGCCACTGTTCTTGCATGAAAGTGCGTGCGTGCGCAACAACGCGCCAAGATTCCGCCAAGAGCGCGGCGCGTACTTGCGCCGTGCTGCGCAAATAAAGCCGCTCGCCGGAGAGCATGCGCAAATAATTTGCGGGCGCACGCGGCGAGGAAGTGAAGAGAAAAAATCCTTGCGGCTGCAAGACGCGATGCGCCTCTTCAAAAAAACGCGCATCGTCTTTCACATACTCCAACACGCCGACGGCCGAGATCAAGTCAAACGTTGTCGCCGCAAACGGCAATTGCTCCGCGCGCGCCGCGAGTTTCAGCGCATGTGGCAAGCGCCGCAACATCGCAAGCGAGGAATCCATGCACAGCAAACGCGTGCTCGCATGAAAGAGCGGCAACGAATCGCCGGAGCCGCTGCCGATATCGAGATGCAACGTGGGAGACGGCGTCATTTCCAACAAACGCGCAAGCTGATTTTTCTCGGCGCGCAGAATGAGAGATAAAAGAGGAAGAGCACGAATGCAGGAATACAGCGGCGCTTTCCACGCCCAGAGGCTCATGCGGGTTGGTAAATTTTGGGGTGATAAAACGGAGCAAACGCGCCAAGCAATGCCAGCTCGAAGGCTTGCTGGCGATCAAGAAAGCCGCGGCTCAAGAAACCGAAAGCGCCATCGTGGCTGCGCACGTTTTGGCGGCCCGCGAATTGATCGATCACATTGCTCAAATCTTGTTTCTGTTCGATGACGGCATGCGCCATGTGTTTCGGAATCGGCATGCTCATGGAACTGCCGTAAAAGCCTTCGCCCAAACGTTCGACGTAGACCCAGCTTTGCAGATGCACGCGCTCGCCGTTTTCTTCGCTGAGAATGAACAGCCCGCCTTCGAGGCCAATCGCAAAATCCACCGGCCCATATTCTTCTTCAATCAAACGCCGCACCTCTTGCGCGCGATTAAAGGCGCCGCGCCGAATTTCATGAATGGAGAGCGGCACCATGGCCACGCCGCTTGGCACTTCGCGCGCAATGAAGTTCACGTTGCTGGGTTTGATTTCCAACAGCGGCGCAATTTGCGCGAGCACGGCGCGCACGGCCTCCACTTTGGGCGGCCGAATCGATCCGATCGCAACATTGAGGCTTAGTGATTTCATCAAACGACTCGCGGCAAGAGTTCGCGCAAAGCTTCGTCGGCGTGCGCGAGCAGTTGTTCGTGATCGAGGCCGAGCACTTCGCCCGCGCGATAACACATTCGCCCCTCGACCATCGTTAAATACACGTCGCGCGCTTGCATGGCGTAAACGATCTGCGCGTAGATTTCTTCTTCCGAATGAGGCGCAGCGTGAAGCCGGCCGCGTTGCAATAAAACCAGATCCGCTTTTTTGCCGGCCTCCAAACTTCCGATTTCATTTTCCAAACCCAAACATGCGGCGCCGATGATGGTTGCCATTTCTACGATCTGCTGCGCAGGCAATGCGTTCGCGCCGTGCCGCAGTTTCTGCAGATAACCCGCGAGGCGCATCTCATGAAACATGTCGAGATTGTTGTTGCACGGCGCGCCGTCCGCGCCCAATCCGACTTTGACGCCCGCGCGGCGCAGTTCAAGCACGGGCGCGATGCCGCTGGCTAATTTTGCATTCGAGCCAGGGCAGTGCGCGATACTCGTGCCGTCGTGCGCCAACGTTTGCCGCTCTTGCGCGTTCACTTGTACGCCGTGCGCAAAGCAGCAATGTGCGCCGGCAATGCCCAAGCCTTTAAAAAAATCTACGCTGCGTTTGTGTTTGGCTTTGAGCAAAAGCTCCTCTTCTTGAAAAGTTTCCGCGGCATGCGTATGAATCATGCATCCGTCTTCCTGGGCGCGCGCTGCAACTTCGCGCAACAAATTTTCCGAGCAGGAGAGGGAAAAGCGCGGCGCATAAGCATAGCGCAGTCGCCCGTTTGCCGCGTTGTGCCATTGCGTTTTTAATGCCAAGCTCTCTTGCAAAGAATCGTGCGTGCTCTCGCGCAAGCCGGGGTGATTGTTTTCTTCCGAATCCATCATGCACTTGCCGCCGGCCATGCGAATGCCGAGCGCCTCCGCCTCTTCGAACACAGCATGATAATGATGCACGCTGCCCATGTCTAAAATCGTCGTGGCGCCGCTCGCGAGCAATTCCGCAATGCCCAAACGCGCAGAGATCCGCATCGAGTGCTCATTGTGCGCGGCTTCGAATGGCCAGATTTTTTTGCGCAACCAATCGAGCAGCGTCAAATCCTCCGCGCGATTGCGAAAGAGGGTTTGGCAAAGATGAAGGTGCGTGTGAATGAAGCCGGGGAGGAGGAGATAGTTTGAGGCGTCGATAGCGACAGTATTGGGAGGACGAGTCGTAGCGAGAGCGCTCGAATCGTGTGCGCGCATACCTTGTATGGCGGCGATGCGATCTTCCACGACGAGCAAATTTCCCCGCAGCACCTCGCGGCTCGGGTTCATAGTAACGAGCAGGGCGTTTTGAAAAAGGTAGCTCGACATGAGGAACGATTCCGGTTGAAAGCAGAGAGGATGGCTGGAATAGCGCCGCGTATGGAACGCCCTTGAACATAAGATTTTGAGGTAGCAAGCGCAAATGCTTTTTGGCGCAGATTGTTCGTTCAATTAGCACTGCATGAATTCGATTTTTAATCTCAGAAAAATAAAAAGGGTGCGACGCTTCAGCGTCACACCCTCGGGAGCAAAGGCCAACTACCGTACAAAACATTGTTCGCGACCATGCGAAGAACTCACGCGCATTTCTCTATGGCGATGGCCTTGATGATCTCTTCGTAATGAATCACGCTGATGCCGTTGCGAATAAGAGGATAGGCATACAGCTTCAGCGCAAAGGCACATGTGCTCGTCAAACCGGAGACCAAAGGCGCGCCGGAAACTGCTTGATTGACCGGCACTGCGAGTCCGGCGTCGTTGACGTCCGAAGCCAGCGCGATCGGCGTGCCCGAGAGACCTTTTCTGTAACTCAAGTCCCAGTGATACAACCGGCCGTTTTCTTGGTTAACTTTGGCAATGAGACTCAATGTCGAAGCTGAGGCAAAAGGCACGACACCGCACTCATTGATCGCTGCCGGCACTTCGATATCGATCTCCGGCTTCTTATTGTCGAGCAAAATGTTCAGGTCGCACGCGTCGACCATCGGCGGCAAAGCGTTCGGCGGAGCAACAGTACCGTCGCGATAATCAACCACGTTCGAGTCAAGCTTGCTGCCGTTCTCGTCGAACACTTCGAGACGCAAAGTATAAAGGCCCGTGTCCGACTCCGTGGCGAGCGTATTCCAATGCCCGAGAAGACCGAGATCATACCAATAATACTTGTCCGTATCGCGAATCTCATAAAGATTGGGAACGCCGTTGACAGTTACCGGGCCGAGCGTATACAACTCGCTCAACAAAGTGTTTTGATCCACACGCGTGTCTTGCAACACAGCTTGAATCGGTTTGGCTTCGGCGCCCTTGATATGAGTCAGGCGATAGTAGCGTTTTGGCGCGCCTGCGCTCAAAGCTTCTCCGAACACGCCGTAAATACGCAGCCCGCCGCCGTAGGCCCAATTGCTCAAGCTGCCGCCAAAAGCGATGTTGGAGAACTTGCCCGTGCCCTGATCGATCTTGTAAACTTGATCGTGGCCGACCAAAGTATAAAACGTGGTCGTGCCCTCGGGTTGCGGCGTACAGACGTTGCCGCAGCGCACATCTTCATCATCGAGAAAGAGATCGATATGCGCGCTGGAAACGTTCCAGCGCGTGCTGGTGTAAGGATCCAAATAAATCACGGTTTCCACGCCGTTGATGATTTGCGTCACGCGGATAATAATGTCCGGGCGGGAATCAAAACGCAAACGACCGTTGCGGAAATGAAACGGCCACCAGTTAAAGCAGCAGCGAAAGAACCCGTTGCAATCCGTCGTGGTTTCGCAGATCAACTGCCGGCTATAGAAACAGAACGGAAAGATGAGCCACGGCGCGATCCGCGAAGTCAGCGTAAGCTTTTCGAGGCGCGCGGCAGTGGCTTCTGGCAACGCGGCGACCTCACCGACGCGGCCGGTAAAACGTTGCGCCAAAGTGAAGGCTTCGCTGCTCAAACGATACGGCGTCGCTCCAGCTTCGCTTCGCGGCGGCAATGGTTGCGGATTCAAACCGACACGCTCTGCGATATTCGCGGAAAATTCGCCGAACGGAGGACGAGGCGGAAACGGGCCGGGCGGAATCGGTGGAAGAGGGGGAATCGGCACGTTGCGCAGCAAATCGGGAATGCGCAAGACGGGACGATCGAACAAATCCGGAAGCCGCTCAAGCAGTGGGGGCCACCAACAACCTTCGCGATCCACGTCGAAAATTTCCACCTTCACGAAAGGCACGGGACAAGCCGTAGGGCTGCCCTCGTTGGTTTCCACCTTGCGCACGTGGCCGGAAATGCAAAGATGCAGCGGCCACCACAACCGCCAGATTTCGAAGGGCAAAGCCAATTCGGGCCGAATCACAAAGGTGTCGTTTTCCAATTGCCATTCTTTGGCGGAATAATGCCGGCTAAAGGCGGAAGATTTTCTGATCGTTTGCGGCTCATCGTCCGGGCCGATGAACAATTCGATGTCCGTGGGTTGGCGCATCGCAAAACGAATGTTGAAGCCGCCTTTTTCGCTCACGTCATCGCTGCCCAGCAAAACGCCGACTTGATTAAACGCAAAGGCTCTGAGCTTGGGAATATTGGGAGCGCAATCCTTTTGCTCCAACTGCACCAGGCCTTCAATGCGAAATTCGCCGGCGCGGTTTGCGCTGGCGTCCGCAGGTTGGAATTTTTTTTCGGATTTCATAACGGTTCTCCTGATAGTATTGTGAAAATTCATCCTGACTATTCACCTTGAATAGCAAGATCGAAAAAGGTTGCAGCGTTACAATGATTGTTGCTGTTCACGGCGAAAGAAGCGCGTGCGCAACAGCAGTTCGGCGTCGCGCGCATCCACGTTTTGCAACGGTTGCTTGCTTGAAAATTGATACGCTCGCCCGGTGGCACCGCCGGTTACGCGAATTGCAGCGCTGGACAGATAGCGCAGCCTCACGCTGCTGTGAGGCTCGGAGGAATTGGCTGGCGCCGGCGTCGTTATGCGCGCGGAGGTTTGCGCAGATATAATCGTTGGTTGATTAGCTTGCGGATTCGTTGTGCGCTGAGGGCTCCGAATCTGCTCGCGTTTCTGGCCGCAACACGACATGATTATTTTCTCCTTCGTGGATTTGAGGCAACGGCGTGATGAGGGCCGGCTTCTCCGTAATTCTTTCCAACAAACACGCCGCACCGGAGAGCGCCAACCATGCGAGCAGCCGATCTCCACGTTGATCGGTTACCAGCAGCGCAAACGGCGCGGCAGTCCATAAGCTGAGGCAATAAAAGCAATCCAACAACTTTCCGAGCACGCTCGTTCCTAAGCGCGCCCGGAAACGTGCAATCAAATCCATCGGCCCGTCCTCTTGCGCCAAGAGGTGCGTGACGCGCCACGTGGCAAGGGCCGCGAGAAAAAATTTGAATGCGAGGCTCATTTATGTGGGTGATCTCCACGCACGTGTGAGTAAAAAGATAAAAAGCAGACTCCCGCTTAATTCGTCTCTTGGCAAGCACGCAACGAGGTATTCCCTGGCGGCGTAGGAATGAAACCTGAGCAATGCCTTTGCAAAAACGAGGACAGCAGGAAAAATGTTTTTTCGAATCGCTTTTATTTACTCGTACGAGTTTGCGGTTCTGTGTTAATAGGCACAGACTGCTGCAGATACTCTCGACTTTTTTTGATAAAAAACTTGGAAGAGAGTTGAGGTGAGTACGTTTTCGCGGAGAAGCCAGAACAGGGTAAAAAAACAAAACCACGGTCAAGCCGTGGTTAAGCGAAAACGCAAGGGAGGTTTTTACGAAGGATTACTTGCGCGGCACATTGTTATTCACCAAAGCCGCTGGCGCTTCGGCGACGACGCGAAACCCGAGATTGTTGCTGCGAAACGTGAGCGGCACGCCGCGACGATAGGTCACGCGCAGCTTGTCGGGCGTGTCGCTCCATGAACCGCCGCGAATCGCTTTCTCCGTGCCGTTCGCCGGGCCTTGTGGGTTCACGCTCTCGCGCTTTTGATACGCGTCGGCCGCATACCAATCGAGACACCACTCCCACACGTTGCCCGTCATATCATATAGCCCGAACGCATTCGTGCCGAACGCGCCCACAGGCGCAGTGTAAATGTGCGCATCGTTAAACGCGCGCCAAATCATCGACAGATTGGGCAAGACTTGCTTCAAAGCTTCATCCGCAACATTGCCGCCGTGGTTGCGTTGCGGCGCGCCTTCACCCCAACTGAATTTGTTGCGCATGTTGCCGCCGCGCGCGGCCAATTCCCATTCGGCCTCGGTGGGCAAACGATAGCGCCGCGGCCCTTTCGACGAAAGCCATTCACAATACTTCATTGCATCGGTCCACGACACGCCGATCACCGGATGTTTCGGATCATACAGCGCGGTCCCAATTTTTTTATAAAAACTATCCGTGCCGCCGAGGTAGTAATACTTGCTCGCGGAATCCATCCACTCCGGCAAGTTGCCCTTCGTGGCTTCGACAAACGTGAGATACTCTTCGTTCGTCACTTCATGCGCGCTGATATAAAAACCTTTGATGCGCACGGTGTGCACGGGTTTTTCGTTTGGCGCGCCGTCACCAAAAATATCGCCGCGTTGATAAGTCGTGTCTTTGATGAAAATCATATCCGGCGGCAATTGCTTCGCATTCATTGCGTTGCGTTTGAGCGCCGCGGGACGCACCACCGGCTTCACGGTTTCGCGCGGCGTTTCCGTTTTAATGGCCGGCAGCGCGCTGCCACTGCGCTCGCCCGCTGCTGACGCAAGCAAGTTCTTTTGCTTAACAGAATCTGCAGTGGCTGGAATACCATTGCCGTTTGCAGCTTGCGCGCTTGCAGCCAAATTGCTCGCGGAATCAATGCGCGTAGGTTGCGCGGGCACGCGCGGCCGCGGCACCGCTTGCGCGGATTGTTTCACTTCACGATTTACCCATTGCGTGAGCGGCGCAATCGGCCAACGATTTTGCAAAGCGGGCCGACCTGCCATGATCCACCAAATGACCAAAGCCGGCGCCGCCAACGTGGAAGAAATCAGAATCGGTTTCGCCCAACGTTTCAGCTTGCGTTTGAGGCGCCGCCGAATCGAGCGCGGACGAAACACCGGCGAGTCGGAGGATTTTTTAACAACGGGCTTGTTGCCATTGCTTTTCGCGCGCACCGCCGGTTCGCTTTTGCGCTGACTCGGTGTTCGTACTGCTTGATTGCTTTTCAACCCGGACGCTTCACGCGCGGGCTGGGCGCGGCGTTGGTCTTCATACAGCATCAACGTCTTCTTGCCGTCGCGCAGCGTTTGCAAACAGTGCCGCACCTCCGTTGCGTCGCGCGGGCGATCGTTCGGATCTTTCGCCAGCAGCCATTGCACCAGATCCGCCATCAAGCTGGTGAGACCGTCGATTTTTTCATCCAACCGCGGCGGCATTTTATGCACGATGGCCGCGAGCAAATCGTTTTGCGTGAGCGCTTCGAACGGCACGTGGCCGGTGAGCAATTCATAAAACATCACGCCGAGGCCGTACAAGTCCGTGCGATGATCGACGTATTGCCCCAAGTATTGCTCCGGCGAAGAATAGGCCGGCGAGCCGATGCGCGATTGCACGCGCGTTAATTGTTGATCGGATTCCAAAGTTTTGGCCACGCCGAAATCAACGATCTTCACGGCCCAGCCTTCACGCCCGGCGCGAACGAGCATGATGTTATCCGGCTTGAGATCGCGGTGAATGACGTTGTGCTCCAACATGCACGTGAGCGCTTCACACACTTGAATGCCCACGTCCAACACTTGCTCCAATTCCAGCGGGCCGTTCTTCTGCAGCAATTCGCCGAGTGATTGCCCCGCAAGAAACTCCATCACGAGATAGGGCAAGCCTTCTACGCTCTCGCCGAAATCATAAACCGCGACGACGTTGGGATGTTTGATGCGCGCCAACACTTGCGCTTCATGATAAAAACGCTGGCGCAAATCTTCGCTCGCCACCACTTCGGGTCGCATGAATTTGAGCGCGACAAAATCATTGATGAACATGCGCCGCGCGCGAAACACGCTGCCCATGCCGCCTTCGCCCAGCTTGCTGATCAAACGATATTTTTTATCGATCACCATGCCGATCTTCGGCAAGGATGCCGTTTCAAATCTTCCTTTCGCGCGCGGCGTTGAGCACATGTGCGGCGAGGCGGCGTCGTAGACGGCAGAGCATTGGGTGCAAGTTTTAATCGTCGTCTTCATCATCTTCCAAAAGCGAAACTCAATCCGGTTTGCAGCGCGAAGAAATGAATCGCCGGTCCGTTATCAAGAAAGACATTGTATGCCAAAGTGGATTTCAACATGAGTTTTTCGCTTAACGGCAACAAATGCGAAAGCGACGTCAACCAACCCCATTGCCTTTCGGAAAGCGCAGCGCTGGCGCGATTGCCTTCGACTTTGACTTGCGGCAGATAAAGTCCCGTGCCCAAGCCCGCTTGCCAATTTTGCGCGAAGCGATAGTTCACGCTGCCGCTGATTTGCGCCAGCGAAGCGGTTGCTTTCAAACCATAGCGCAGCAATTGCGCCTCAGTAGAGTTGCGCACCCGCAACGGCAAATAGGCATAATTCAAATCCACGGCAATTTTATGCGACAGCGGCAAAGTCAACCCGGCTTGCAGCGCGAAGCCGCTGGCATAAGCGCGCGACATGTCGATGGCAGCGATCACACGATTGGAGCTGTTCGTGATTTCCAACGAAATGTCCATGCCCATTGAGCGCGACGCTCCCGGATAAGCGTAAATTCCGCCCGTGGCAAAATTCACCCAGAGTGGTTTGCCTTGTTGCAGCGTTGCATTTTTCAAAGCCGGCTTTTTATTATTCACGATTGGCGCACGCGGGGGAGACAAAATCATTTCCGCATTGTTCGCGGCTGCAACGCCGAGCTTGTCTTGCAATGGATCAGAGTCATTGTGTTGCACTTCCAAAACATCGCCCGCTTGAATCATGGCATTATCCGCTTTGGCGAGCAACTTGATGCCGGCGATCTTCGGACGCACGAGATAGACTTCGACCCGGCCGACCCAATACACAAACTCGCCGGAGTAACGATTCACTTCAAAGATATCGCCGACTTGAATGTCTGCGTCTTTGCCGTGATCAATCACGCCCGTGCTTTTGTCGAAACGCAGCACTTTAATCGTCGTTTGAGAAAAAACCATCAGCGGCAACGCGAACAGCAAGAGCGCAGCCAACCAAACCAATCGAGTTCTAGGATTCATATGCAACAGATGTGAGCGCCTGCTTCAATGTACTTAATTCATGTGCAGCGGCATTGAATAAAATGGAAT
Source organism: bacterium (assembly GCA_041918175.1). GTDB lineage: Bacteria > Zhuqueibacterota > Zhuqueibacteria > Zhuqueibacterales > Zhuqueibacteraceae > JABWAN01. The sequence continues at coordinate 55,402 of JAYRWE010000073.1, read as the reverse complement.
ACCCAGCATGACTGGCAAACGCATTGCCAAAGGCTCAAACCGAGGCTTTTATCATAACCACACGTAAAGTTGTTAGGGCGAAACGGCAAACACGTGCTCGCAAGGCGTGACAACTGCCGCATGCCGCTCCAAATGTCAGCACTTCCGTACTAAAAAATTTTTAAGGCTTACAAACCTGTTCCGCCGACTTGCAAAATCGTATCACTGTTCAACCGGCCTTACGCAAGAGTTTTTGAAACTCATCCAGATTTCCGACGCGCACGGCGCAACCGTGCGGACAATTTGAAACGCACGCCGGGCCGTGATTCGTTTTATAACAAAGATCGCACTTGCTCGCCAGCAATTGCGGTCGGCCGCGTAGCATTTCAGGAAGCATGTCTTGCGGCCAAATCGCGCCGGTTTCGTGCATGACGATGGCATCATACGGACAATTGTTCGCGCACGCTTTGCAGCCGATGCACAAATCATCCACGATTTCCACCACGTCGCCCACAGCCGCGCGATGAATCGCACCCGTGGGGCAGCCGACCAAACACACGGGATCGTGGCAATGATAACAAGACTTCGCAATGAGCAAGTTTTGATACTTGTCACCCTCGCGCACGAAACGCGGCCGACCTTCGTGCACGTCGGCGCAGCCGCGCACGCAATCATCGCAGCGCGTGCAGCGATCGAGATCAATCACCAAAATGCTGTTGCCTTCGACTAAACCTTTTTCCAACGCGGTCTCCAGAAATTCCGAAGCGCGGAGATTTTTTTTATTTGCCCCGCGCGCTTTGATGCGCGCCACCGCGGTTTCCATGAGCGTTTTTCCGGCTTGTGGATAGCGCTTGAGCAGCGCTTGAAAATCGGCGCGCGAAATTTTTACGAGATCGGAAAACTCCACCGAGGTTGCCGTGCAAGTCCAGCCGGGCACGTCTTCGATGAGCAATTCAATCTCGCCCATGGTCTTACCTTTGGAGAGATAGGAAACCACGACCTCGCCTTCGCCTAGACGCTGCGCGAGTTTGATGAAGCCCGCGCGCACAAGATACAACGCATCCGCCGGCTCACCTTCGTACGCGATCACGTCGCCCGGTTCGCATGAAACCAATTCCACGCGCTGCGCGAGCGCCGTGAGAAATTTTTCCTCGCATTGTTTGAGCAGCGGCGAAGTTTGCAGTTGCGAAAACAACGCGCGCTCGCGATAGACTTTATCCAACCGCGCTTGAAACGCCTCGGAGCGGCGCTTCAACTTGCGCAACGCCGGCACGCGAATTTGCAAGAGCACGCACTCCGTGGCTGTGCGCGCCGTCACTGATTGCGGCCAGCCATTCATTGCGCCAATCTCGCCGAGAATTTCGCCCGCGCCGAGTTGCAATCCACCGCTGGCCGGCAAATCAAAATCAACGCTCGACAAAAAGGCGATCTCGGTCTTTTGCGGTTTTTGCCGCTGGGCGGATCTCTGTACATGATTCAAATAAACTTCCACGCTGCCTTTGACGATGAAGAAAGCGAGATCGAGATAAGCGCCTTCTTCAAACAAGATCGCATTGTTGCGCCACTTCGCAAGCGCGATGTCCGGGCTGAGTTCTTCGAGAAAGTCTTCGTCAAATTCGCGGAAGAGTTCGAGCTTGCGCAATTCCTGCGGCGAAAGTTTTTCTGAAAGGCCTAAGAGTCCCGCGCTGCGACCAAATGCGTTCCAGCGATCTTGATGCTGCTCCGCGCGTTTATTCTCTGCGCTGCCATTGTTGTACATTCATCGTCCTTTAATCTATTCGTAGCGCAGACTTCCAGTCTGCGTCTTGCCTTATTCGTGCTCCAAGTACAAACAGATTGCGATTCACCTCCTTCATTACCTGTCATTCAGAAGGAATCTTTTTAAGCAATTGCGACACGCCTCATATCTGTCATCCAGAAGGGTTCCTTTTTAGCGCTGGAGAGAAATCTTCGCTCATAAATTTCTTGTCAGCGAGTAAAAAGATTCTTTCTGAATGACAGCCTAAAGGAGTGCTTCTCATAATACCTCAACCTGTCATTTCACGTTTGACTCTCGCACGCGGCCATAAATCAATTCGAGCCGTTGTTTGAGCAAAAGCAAAAGCTGCGGCACCGAAGCCGTGTCGCTCACTTGCGGAAACGGCGGCAACAGGAGCGGCATGACGATTTGTGTTGCTTCCTCAGGCTCCGCTTGCACGAGCACTTTCGGCTTGCTTGCGCGTTGCGCTTGCGGCCGCGTAGTCACTGGTGCAGCCACAGGCGGAGGCATTTCATTCGTTGTTGCTGTTGGCGTACTCTCCGCCACAACGGGAGCGGGAGTCGGCGTTGCAGTGGGTATCGGCGCGGGCGGCGGCGGCTCGACCTTGACGATTTGCGCGACCGGCCCTTTCGCGCTCATCGCTTTTTCAAACGGCGCTTTGTTTAAGTCAGCATCAGCCGGCGCACGCCGCCAATGCTTCGCGACTTTTTTGATGCCCGACACATAACTAAAATTCGCGCCGCTCGGATGTCCCGCGGAAATGAGTTTTTGATCCGTGATGTAATGGCACTTCACGCACGCCACGCCGCGTTTATCAACGTTCTTCAGCTCGACCATGCCGAGTTGCAAGCCTTTGATATAACCCGGACGTTGCATGCCGAGTTTGGGATCGCCTTCAGTGTGTGGATCTTTATAACCGCTGCCCGGGCCGTGACAACTCTCGCAGCTCACGCCGTCTTCCACTTCGCGGCTCTCTTTGCCGGAGACAATCGTGCCGTGACACGTCATGCACGTTTGATTGCCTTTGAGCATCGCGTCCGTAGGAACGCCGGCGAGCTTCGCGATTTTTTCATAAGCCGCGGGGTCGTCATAAAACGCATCAACCGTGACTTTGTGCGGATCGTCTTTCCACCACGTATTCTCTTTCGCATGGCAATTGTTCTGCGCGAGTCCGCAACTGCCCGGGCCGAGGGTTTGGTGTTGCGCATGCACCGTTGAAACCAGTGCGCTCACAATTATTACCGCTAAAAAACAGCTTGTCTTTTGGAAAAAGTTCGATAGATTCATACGAAAGTCAACTCAGTACATTCTTCTTATCGGGAGAAAAAAATGTCAACCATGCTGCTTAGAAGCGAAGAAGTCCGCGTGCAAACCAAGCCCGAGCTTTCTCCGGACGTGCTTTTAAAGGCATGTGAAGAAGCCGCTGAAAAAGAGCATCGCGGAGCACTCGCAGACCTGGTAAAAAAAATCGACTGGCAAGAACGCAATGCCGAGGAATTGCGGCGCGTCATCGAGCTCAGCTTGTCGCTAGAGATGGTGCGCTTGGCCAGAGAACTCGCTGCACTCGGAAGGCGGCTCTTTCCGGATGATAAAAAGATTGAACGCATAGATTATGTTATAGCGTCGCCGCAAGTCATCGGCACACGGCCCGCACAAGACCTCAAATTAAAAGCCTCGAAAAAATGGCTTGTTGAGAATGCTTCAAATTATCGAGGCCAATGGGTGGCGGTGCGCGAAGGCAACTTTTTGAACTCGGCGCCCACGCTCAAAAAACTTCATCAGTTGATTGGGCCGGAAAATAGAACTCCCAACACCTTAGTCGTGAAGGTTTCGCTATAATGGCCAGTTTCGATCCTTCCCTTTTTGATATTGGCTTTGCGGTCGGCGCACTCGATTACGACGATCACTATCTGAAAGATGAGGAGCAAAACCGCATCGTATTGAGCGTCACGCCACAAATCAGAAGCGATGCCACGACCGAAATGATCGTTGATACCGGCGCGCCGTGGTGTCTGCTCAATCCCGAGTTGTATAAAGCTTGGGGATTAGAATTAGAAGCGGAGCAAGAGCCTAAACTCGCCGTTTGGATTCGAGGGAGGAGGTGGCTCGGACACTTGACGCGAGCGAATCTCATTCTCAATGCCGACTATGGCGAAAACGTGGTTATCGCCGCAACCTTCTTCATCCCCGCAATTCAATCGTTCGAGATTTGGAACTATCCCAACTTCCTCGGCCTCGACGGTTTTCTCAATCGCATTCGCTACGCCATCGATCCTTCCGAAAACGTTTTCTACTTCGGTCCGCTGTGATTTCATGTTGCTTCTTCCAATCGCGCGAACCTTCTCTTTAGGAGAAATATCATGACCATCACAACGTCCGATCACGCGCAAGCGACGCTTCCACGCCAAATTGCGCAACGCGATACTCTCGTTGCGGATATGCTGGCCGCGGCCGAGAACAACGCGCGCTCAACATTTGTCGATCTCGTCGAAAAGACCGCTTGGCAAACCCGCACGCCCGAAGAGTTGCGCGAAGCGCTCGATCTCAGCTTGTCGCTCGACATGGTGCCGCTCGCGCGCGAACTGGCCAATCTCGGCGTGCAGATTTTTCCCGAAAACCAAATTTTCGCGCGCGCCGCCTACGTTATCGCGCCGGCGCAAGTTGTGGGCACGCGGCCGGCAGATCCAATCAAGTTGGAGCCTTCGCGAAAATGGCTCCGCGAAAATGCCGGCAATTTTCATGGCGTATGGGTCGCCGTGCGTGAAGGAAAATTGCTGGGCACGGCGCCCACGCTAAAAGAACTTAACGAAATGATCGGGCTGGAGAATAGAACTCCAGGCACGATTGTCGTAAAGGCCTTGCGCTAATGGCTAGATATGGCTCATCTCTTTTGCAAACCGGCTTTGCGGTCGGCGTGATGCATTACGCCGATCATTATCTCGGTGATGATCGGCAAAATCGTATGGTCCTCAGCGTCGCGCCGGAAATCAGAATCGATGCCGACGTCGAAATGATCGTTGATAGCGGCGCGCCGTGGTGCTTGCTCAATCCGGAGTTCTATGATGCCTGGGGACTGGAGTTTGAAAAAGACTATGAGCCGACCCACGCCATGTGGATTCGCGGGATGAGATGGCTCGGGCAATTGACGCGAACCAATCTCATTCTCAAAGCCGATGACGGCGAAAGCTTGATCGTCACAGCAACCTTCTTCATCCCCGCAATTCAATCGTTCGAGATTTGGAACTACCCCAATTTCCTCGGCCTCGACGGTTTTCTCAATCGCATTCGCTACGCCATCGATCCTTCCGAAAACGTTTTCTACTTCGGCCCGCTGTGACTCTTTTTTTTTCTATGAATGAATACCCTCTAAAACTGTCATTCTGGAAGAACCTTCCCTCGCACTTGCGACACCGCTTAGAAATATGATTTCTCTCAAGCACTAGGGAAGTTTCTTCCAGAATGACATTGAGATGGGCAAGGCTCAAAAAAACGAGTTGAAGTTTATGACGACCAACCCCGCTTTCGGCGCACACCTCCAACCCTTTGCCGGCATTCCCTCTTTCATGCGCCAACCCGCTACACGTGAACTTGAGGGAGTCGACGTTGCCGTCATCGGCATTCCCTACGACGGCGGCACGAGCCATCGCAGCGGCACGCGCTTCGGGCCGCGCAAAATTCGCGAGGCCTCGCTCATGTTGTGGGGCTATCATCATGCGCAGCAGGTCGCGCCGTTGGAAGTTTTGCGCGTGGTTGATTATGGCGACGTCAACGTTTCGCCGGTTGATATTGAAGCAAACAATAGTGCCATCACGAACGAAGTTTCGAGCGTGCTCAAAACCGGCGCGCGCGTGATCTCGCTCGGCGGCGATCATTCCATTGCACTGCCGCTCTTGCGCGCGCACGCCGCACATCACGGCCCGCTCGCTGTTGTGCATTTTGATTCGCACTGCGATACCGGCTCACCGGAATTTGCCGGACGGCCTTATAGTCACGGCACGCCGTTTCGCTATGCGCTCGAAGAAGGGCTGATCGACAAAAGCGCGTATCTGCAAATCGGCATTCGCGGACCGAGCAGTCGCGCAACGTATCGCAGCGAGGCGCAAGTGCTCGGCGCGCGTGTGATCACGATTGATGAAGCCTTCGAACGCGGCATGCCCGCCGTCATCAAAGAAATTCGCGAGCGCGTCGGCAATCGGCGAGTTTATATTTCGCTCGATATTGATGCCGCTGATCCCGCATATGCGCCCGGCACCGGCACGCCGGAAGTGGGCGGCTTTACGAGTTATCAACTCTTGCAACTCGTGCGCGGCCTCGCGGGACTCGACCTCGTCGGCTTCGATCTCGTCGAAGTCTCACCGCCGTATGATCACGGCGACATCACTGCGATACTCGCCGCGAATTTGGCGTTTGAATTTTTGGCGTTGCTGGCGAGGAGGAAGATCACTAACACAGTCCAATAACTGTCATTCAGAAGGAATCTTTTTCAGTGCTGGGAATTGTCTCCAGTGCTTAAAAAGATTCCTTCTGAATGACAATTACGAGAGGCTAGCTTCTATTTCTCCGTCACCTCTACCTTTCCCTCCTCCGAAACTTTCCACACCCTCCCATCGCGCAAATATAAACGCTGCTGCTCTTCTAAAGTAAAAGGCCGCGAGCCTAATCTACCGAACACGCTTACTTGATTGCCGCTCTCGTCCACCGCGCGGTCGCGATCCATGCCTTTTGAAACCGCGAGCGCAACGCCGTGCGTGTGGCGTGTGGCAATCAGCTTGGGCGTGGGGCGCGGACTGAAGCCGAGATATTGCGGATTATCTCCCGCGGGCGAAGCAAGCTGAATCACGCGCAAGCCGTGCCTGCCGTCCGCGACATAGGCATAAATACTTGCGTAACTCGCGCCCACTTTCACGCCGCGCGCATCATTGATGTTGTTGCCCGCGGTATAAACTTGATCGATCTTGATCGCCTCGGGCCGCTCCACATCAATGATCACCAAGCCCTGCTTGCCCGCGGCAACATACGCATAGGTGCGCGCCACGTAAATATCGTGCGCCTCTTTTAACGGCACGAAGCTGTTCTTCACCAGCGCAGGCTTTTCAGGATTGGTAACGTCGATCACTTTCATACCTTCCGCGTCGCACACGAACGCATAGCGAAACTGAATCGCAATCGACTTAGGCTTTTTGAGCTGCGGCGCATCAATCTTCGCGACGATCTTCGGCTTGAGCGGATCGCTGATCTTCACCACCACCAAACCCGCATCGCAGCCGATATAAACATAATTGCCCGCAATCGCCAAACTCATCGCCCCGTTCAACGCGCCATTGGGATTGAACGTGAGCGCGCGTTCGAGATAGTTGTTGCGCGGATTGTTATCCACGAGCGTCATCACATCAATAAGCACGAGGCCTTCGAACTTGTCCGTGATATACGCATAAGCATACGAGGGGTGCAGCGGCCCTTGCTCCTGATTCTCCGGACGATACTCACGATTGGTGTCAACCGGCATGTTCGTGGGCAACGCCACCGCGGTCGCATACTTCGTTTTCACCTGCGTGTCTTGCCCAAGCGGCGAAACCGGCGCGGACACGATGCGCTCGGAGAAACCTTTGTTATCCACGTTTGCGATATCATACACGCGAAAGCCGTCGCTGCCGTTCGCCGTATACAAATACTCGCCGCGTTGCTGCACGCTCAAAATCTCCGTACCGCCGTGATGGTGCGAAGTCTCAAGCTTCTTGCGGCTCTGCAAATGCTTCTTATAATTTTCCGGAAACGCGAGTTTGTGCAAATAGCTTCCGATCACGGCTTGCGGCTCATCGCCTTCGGTTACTTGCACGGCTTCGAAACCGTCCTTGCCGGTGGCGACATAAACATACTTGCCCATGAAGTTCACGAAGTTCGTACCCTGCAACAGCACTTGCGCCATCCACGCGTTGTTGTCGTTGCGTTCGGAAATATGGCAATCATTGCACGTCTTCGTTTCCTTCGCGCGCACCGTGTGCGGCGCGTGCGTGTTGAAAGCCTGGCTGCTGAAACCCGGCGCGGAAACCGGTGCTTGCTGATTATAAATCTGCTCGCGATTCGCGTTGCGCGAGCTGAGCATCACCGCGCTTGAAGAACGCACCGGCAAAATCTTGTTGCCCTTCGTGGAGCCGCTGATGCCAAGCATGAAACCGTCGTCACGCAAAACTTGCGGATTGTACGTCGTCCAATTGCGCGAGGTCTCGCCTTCGTAATGATTCATATCTTTCTTCCAATTCGCCTGTTGCGGCAAATGGCAACCGAAACAGTTCGTCACCCATGAAGTGTGGCAGGTGTAGCAATCCATCTTCTCCTCAGAGTGCGCGAGCATTGTTGTGCTCATGGGACTCGCCCACTCCGCGCCGCCCTTTGCGACGAGCTTTGCCGCGCGCGCCTTCGCGTTGTACTTGGGCGAGTTGGGATTGACCACGTCCGTCACTTGCGGAATCTCCCACATCAGCGAATCATACATCATCGAGCGCTGAAAAATTCTCTCGCCGCGTTTTACAAAGCGCTTCTCGTTAAACGGCGTGAACGTTTCGAGCAGCGCCGTGCCGCCCTCGGGCGCGGCATTGCCGGAAGTGAGCAACGTCGCGCGCCGCGTCACCGAGCCGTGACAATCTTGGCAGCGCACTTCAATCGCGTTATGAAATTCGCCATAGAGCTTGCCGTTACCATGATTATCCTGCTCGAAATGGCAATCGATGCAGTGCATCCCCTTCTCCGCGTGAATGTCTTTGAGATGCACGGCCTTTTGCGCGTCGCGGCATTGCTCGTTGCAAATATCGTCTTCAGGATTTTCAAGCGGCACCACGCCGTGAAATTTGTGCTTCGCTTCCGGCGGGATGATCTTGCCGTCTTTATCCAACAAATTGCCTTTACGATCTTTGTTAAACACCGCGCGAAAAATCCAGCCGTGGCCGTGATAATCCGCGAACTGCGTGTTCTTCAATTTCGGATTGAGCTTCGTCACCGTGCGCAGAAAATCCGGATCGCCCCAATTGCCACGCAGCACCGCCTCTTCGGGGTTCGCATCCAAGCGCGCGAGCTGCTCTTGTGAAGAAAGCTTTTTTTCTTTGGGGGGATAAAGAAACTTGCCGTCGGTTTCATAATCCCACATTTGAAAACCGAGATACGTGTTGATGAAACCGTTCGGCTGATGCATGTGGCACGACATGCACTGGCTCGTGGGAATCACGCGCGTGAATTGATGCGTGATCGGATGGCCGGACTCGCGCTTCGAAATTTTTTCATCCGCGGAATAACTGAAGCCGCGATTGCCGAACTTCGCATACGGGCCCGCGTGCGTGATCGAGCGATCATTCGCATACACCACATGACACGCGGTGCAGCCGCTCGAACGATAATCGCCCGCATGGTCGTTCGTGCCGAGAAAAGAAAGATGCGGATCATTCAAGCGCGTCTTCTGCAGATTCAACACGGGCGAGCTAATGAGCAACTGCGTGCCGAGGCCGCGATCGCTGAGCTTGTTATCCGGCCGGCCCGGCTCTTCGAGAAAACTCGGAATGCCGATATCCGAAGGATTGATGCGTTGCACTTTGCCGCCGCGCTCGAAGCTGCGAAAATTGTCACCCGGCTGCGTGATCTCCCAGCGCGGTAAGGGCGCGAGGAATTTCAGCACGCCCTTCTTCAACATTTCATCGGCAGTGGGAGGCGGCACCGTGTTGATCATTTGCGGCGTGCCGTCGCGGCTGTAACTTTCACCGAGGATATAATTCTTCGTCGAAAGAATGCCGTTGTTATAAGCCGCGCCGCCCCACAAGAGCGGCGTCGTGGTCATCATGCTCTTCTTCACGCGCAAAACTTCCTCGGCGTGACACGAGCCACACGCTTCCTGCGCCACGCGCAAATCGCCCGGATTGATGAATTGAATGAAATCGGGATTCTCTTCATTCAACAAAGTATACGTGCGCTCGGGATTCGCGGAGGTCGGCCAGCGCTCGGGAAACTTCGGCTTCACGTGCGCCTCCTCACGCGTCGTGCCCTCGGGATTGCCGAGATGGCAATCGATACAACCGAGCTTCACTGCCGGTGATTTGTGCATGCTCTCCACGCCCGCGTGGCACTTCACGCAACCTTTGCTCTTACGATCGGCTTCGGTCTGCGATTGGCGGAGCAAATCGGATTGGGCGAAGGCAGTGGCGGCGAACAAAGAGACGAGCATTAAGCCGAAGAAGCATCCACGCCATTCTCCCCTTGAGAGGGGCAGGGGGATGTTCTTAGTGGCGTCTATTTTCAACATGAGCGATCAAAGCCATTTAGAAATTTCAATTGATTATTTTTGAGGGAAAGATATATTGGTAATGCGTTGAGTTTAACCTGACACATTCTGTAAGCTATTCCAGAGGTGCTTGCCATGACTAAACCACTCGAACAAGAACTGCTGACTTATCAAGCGCACAAAAGCGAGTTGCTTGCCAAAGCCAGAGGCAAATTTGTTTTGATCAAGAACGATCAGATCGTCGGCACTTTTGATACAAGAGTTGAAGCCATTCGACAAGGCGGCAAACAATTCGGCCTGGAGCCTTTCTTCACCAAAAAAATATTGGAAGTGGATATTCCTCTGAATTTCACTTCGCGCTTGATAAATGCCTGATGGCTTCTTTTACAACACAGATCCCAGATATGGCTACCGTCGGTCCGATTATTTCGGTTCAACTGGCGCCCACCATGTTTCGGGAAGCCATGTTGCGAACACAAGGCCAGAGTGTTCCCTCACCCATTACGGTCAGCGCAATGATTGACATAGGATCGAGCGCAACCGTTGTTCGCGAAGATCTTGCGCAACAATTGAAGCTTGAGCTTGTCGGCGCAACTTTGATCAATACGCCTTCTTCTACCGACGTTTTCTGTTGCGAGTATTTTGCCAGATTGTGTTTGCCGCATGACATTGTCTTCGAAAACGTGGTGATTGCAGCGCCGTTGCAAAATCAAAACGTGCAGTGTCTCATCGGCAGAGATATTTTGCAGAACGGCGTTCTCATTTACATCGGCCACAATGATAGCTTCACACTCAGTTTTTAATCATCCTTCTTAGCGACACTCCAGCGAGAAAAAAGACTCCTCCAGAATGACAGTCTCACTGTCTTCTGATTGCCTTTCCTCATAGCAGCCGAGTTGCTACCCTAAAGCTTTCTGTAAGCGGGTAGATCTTCGAAGTTTATCCGCCTACAAAATGCCTTTGCTTTTATCGCTCAATACGTCAACACTATCGACGCGAACACTGAATACAGCGTGCGCTGCGATTGATAAATATCTTGAAAGCCTCCGAGCGGCGTCAATGCCGTGGCGGACAGTGTGATGATGGCTTGATTGTTCAAGAACGGCCGATAGATCAAGCCGAGGCCGTAATCAAGGCCGATGTCGTTGCGCACGTTGGATTGATTGATGAACTGTTGCAGCGTGCTCGTGTTCACGAAGCGCAGATAGTTCGCATTCAACACCGATTTCAGTTTGGGCGTCCACTCCGCATCAAATGCTGCGTTGAGGATCAACACGCCGGGATTCACGAAGTTTGCTTGTCCCTCCGTTTTGCTCGGCCGCAAACTCGGCACAAGGCTTTGGCGATTCACCAAGCGCACGCCGAGTAAATTAATCCCCTGAAAATTCCAATAGCTGAACGGCCCGCCCGCGAAAAGCGGTTGATCGACAATCGTATCAAAGCCGTTCGCTGCCCCGTCCATCGGTTTGGGATCGCCCGAGGCATAAAACGCTGAAACTTTATAACGCTTCCAATCAACGTCAACCGACAATTCGAGCGCGGCCATTTGCGCGTTGATCGTGGTCGGCCGGTTTGCAATTTGATTGAAGTCGTCGCGGCCGAGCACTTGATAGAGCGCGTGATTGATATTCAAACGCCCGAAATGCCCGTCGCCGGTCCAGCCGAGATAGTACGCATTCACTTCATGCGGCCGTGAAGCTCCGATGAGCGCAGGCCGCACGGGAAAGTCGTTCGTGTCGTAATAAGTGCTCGCGCGGTCTTTGTTGTAATGAAAACTCAATTGGCCGGTGTAGCCGAGCACGAACAAATCCTGCCGATACAAGTTCGCGACGTAAACTTCTTGATTGCGGTCTTCAAAGAGTGTGTTCAACTCACTGTTCGTGTCTTTTTCCAACAAACCAAAATACACGGCGTTGAATTGATAACGATTCGAGGCGAGATTGCCGAACAGACGCACGCCGAGATTGTTCTCGTTAAAAATGAAGCCGCGAAAATCGCTGCCGAAACGCAGGATGCCCGCGCGCAGCGAAACGAAATCATAATAGTCGCTGAGATCGAAGAGCTTCTTTTCGAGCGACAGCTCTTGCAGCGCGAATTGGCGGTCGGTGCGATTCGTGGTGCGCCGCGCGCTGATGTTGAGATTGTTGCGCTCGCGCAGATCGACAAAGTTCACGTTGAACACGGGCGTGACACGAAACTCCCAATCGCGCGGACGATACGCGGCGCTGCCGTGATAAAGCTCCATGGTGAAGCGCAAATTTTCGATCAATACGATGCGATCGCCCGTGCCGAAAAAGTTGGGCTGCTGCGGCACTGCGGTGCTCACGCCGCTCGGTGTGGGCAAATTCGCGGCTTCAACCAAATTGTCCGTTGTCGCGGTGAGCAGCAGGAACGTATTGCGCCCGAGAATGGGGTAATCGCCTTTGAGCACGTTTTGGTTGTACGGATCGTGCCATCTTCCCTTCACGTTTAACTCATACGGCGGCGGCGTGATGTCGCGCCAGCGATCGGTGATCGGGACGAAGTGCGGCGTGTCCTCGGCTGCTGTCGTCTGCTCCGACTCCGAAGCGTCTTCCGTTTCCTCATCTTCTTCTGCTTCGAGGTTGCGCTTGCTTTCATTCGCAACTTCTTTTTGCGGCTTTGCACGGGGCTTGACGTTCTTCGCTGATGGGCGAGCGCTGCGCTTCTGTTTTGTTGTTTTATTTAAAACCGGCTTGCTCTTTTTAACTGCGGAAGAATCGCTTGCGGTTTGGCTCCATGAAATTGCGCAAGAACGCAGAAGCACGAACAGTACGAGCGCAAATGCCCAATAGCGCGAAGAGCTCTTAGGCATTCCCCCCTTGAGGGGGGTGTGCTTTGCATCTGCAACGTCACCACAAACACCCTCCTCAAGGGGGGAATTGTTGTGAGCACGTTCTCGCTCGACATTTCTATTTTCTGCGCTCATCTTGAGTGCTTTCCTGATATCTTCATGATGAATTCTTTGCACGCACATCTGCTTCATTTCAAATTCGGCTGCCGCGGAAATTTCACATACGGCAAGACGGTGTTGTTGTAACGCATTTGATCCGTGCGAATGTTGGCGGGCGCTTCGAAGCCCGCGGTACCGCCGGCCGCAATGTAATCGTCTTGATCCACTCCGTCGCCGCTCACGCCGATGCCGCCCGCGAGCACGCCGTTTTTATAAAGCGGAATGCCGCCGGCAAAAATTTGGATGCCGTTTTGAAACGGCGGGCGCGTGGGCAATAAACGCATGTATTGAAAATCGAATTGGCCGTCGACATACGTGTAAAGCGGCCCCATCTCCGGCGGCTGTGTGCGCGGGCCGGTGCCTTGATCGATGCCGGGCGGAAAAAAACGCTGGCTCAAAAATCCAATCGCGCGGGTGGAAGCCGCGAGCGGTGCGCCGTTGGGCACATTCAAAATCGTGCGCAGAATAATTCCCATGCCGTCGTTCGGATTGCTGAACGCAATGACGGTGCGCGCTTTTTGTGCGGAAACATCATAGCTAAACGAAGGCGCATCAGGCGTGCGCCACATGCCGAGAATCGTGCCGTCAAGATCAGCCACGCAAATGAACACTTGCGCCGCGCTGCCAATGGGGCGGCGAATCGCTGCGCGCGTATTGCTTGCGCGATTCGCGGCGTTCGTCAAAATTTGTTGCACGTCCGCGGCGCTCAATACTTGTCCGCCGATCGGGCTGTAGTTGCGCGAGCCGTCGGCAAAAGTCACATAACCTTGCTGCGGAAAATTCGGCGGCGGCGTGGCGCGAATTGGAAAACTCGGATTCACGCTGCCGCGCACGGTGAGGCTGTCGAACGTGAAAGTAAAATTCGCCGGCGGCGCGGGTTGATTGGAATACAACAACTGAATGCCGTCGAGAAAAACATTATCGCCGCGAATATTCGCGGGCGCGGCATAATTGCCCAATGCGCCGAGCGCAATCATCTCATCACGCGCGACGCCGACGCAGCGATCATTGATGGTGTTGAGTTGCAGAAAAGTATCCGAGCCGCCGCTAATGCCGAGGCCGCCGGCAAGCAACCCGTTTTTGTAAATCGGCACGCCGCCAGGAATGTTCGTCAAGCCGGGCTGGCCGGGCGCGGGCGGTTGCGGCGGTCCGAGCGGAGGCCGAGGCCCGCCGTTCGGCTGAATGTCGCTGTCGCTGCGATTCGAAAACGGCACGCCGAACAACGGTCCCGCGGGCGTGTTGTTTTGTCCGGGAGGAAAATGGCTGCGCGTGATGAAGCAACCGGTGAGCGTCGTAAATGCGTTTTGATTGCTGCTCGCATAAGCCGCAGTGCGTGCTTTGGCAATTTCGCCGAACAACGCTTGCGAGGCGGGAATAATAACTTGCGCGTTGTTCATGTTATACACGCCGAGCACGTTGCCTTCGCGATCAACGACCGCAACGTTGACGCGCTCATTCAAACGCACAGCCTGCTCCACGGCTTGCGCCATGAGCGTTTGCACGTCTTGCGTGGTAAGAGTCGAGGTGCCGGTGGGAGGCGGCGCAGTAGGAATGCCCGCGGAATTACAGCCGAGGCTCAAGAGCAGCAACGCGCCGAGGCAAATGAAAAACGCATGCAGCAAATTCAGTTTGAGGTGATCGCGGTCAAATAGCGGGAACGTCCTTAAACGCGACAACATTTTAAATCACTCCTTGATTTAACTTTGACACATGAACGTTGAAACGAACCGGAGGTGGAGCGATGGAGTATTGGAGTGATGGATTGGTGGAGTAATGGGACGATGCGATTGCACAGCGGTCATGGTGCATCGAGCACACCTATTATTGTCATTCAGAAGGAATCTTTTTAAGCACTGGAGTTGATGCCCAGCGCTCAAAAGGATTCCTTCTGAATGACAGTTTTGAAGAGCGCTAATCACTGTCACCCATATTGTCATTCTGGAAAAATCTTCTCTAGCGCTTGAGACACAATCAATCCTGACTGTGTGCCGAGCACGAGGGAAGGTTCTTCCAGAATGACATTTTCATAATCCATCAATCCACAAATCCAACAATCCAAAACTCCATTACTCCATCACTCCCCCCCTAAACCATCTCCACCACCACCGGGCCTTTGGGCTTGGCCATGCACGCCAAACGATACGGGCCGGGCTTGAGTCGATTGATATCTTCGAGCGTGCCCTTCTCCTCATCGCTCATCGCATTCAAATTTTCCGCGCCGGAAATGATGCGAATGGGATCCATGCCGCAGCTTCCAATGTGGCAATCGGCTTTGATCTTCACGCCGTTCTTTTCCGCAACGTCGCAAATCGTTTGGCCGGGCTTGAAAGGACAGCTCTTGCCGGAGTTTTGGAATACAATCATCATGCCTTCCGGCTTCGCGGCTTGCGGCGCTTCACGTTGCGCCGGGCGAACTTCTTCCTTCTTCGCAGGTGAAGGCGCGGCGGCTTTCTTTTCAGCCGCCGGCGGCGTTTTGACTGCCGGCACCACCATCGTTGCTTGCTCCCGCACTTCGGTGTTATACTCCACCGAGCGCCGCAACGGCTCTTCCTTCAAACAAAATTTGAATATCTGCTGACCAATTCGAAATTGGTCATTCGTTTCGAGGGCGATGGCGCTGCGCACTTTCAGAAAGCTGCCGTTCGCACTGCCCAAATCTTTCACCAAAACGCGGCGATCTTTTAACGCAATCGACAAATGCCGGCGCGAGAGCAGCAAGTCGCTTGCATCGAGTGTGATGTCCGGCGCCATGCGTCCCAGCACGAGCGTCTTTTCCGACAAATCATAACGCTGTACAACCTTGCCTTCCGCATCGCAATGCTCAACATGATAGCGGCCCGCTTCAATTCCAAAAACCAAAAATTGTTTGCCGAGGCGAACCATGTTGCCGGGCGTGACTTCGCAGGGTTTGCTTTCTTTCAAACGCATGAACACGCCGCTCGCGCCGCCGTCATCGCGCAGAAAATACGCCGACTCCGCGGCGCTGTGCGCAATCGAAGCGTGGCGCTCGGACATGAGCGCGTCGTCCGGAAAATTGAGATCGCAATTTTTTTTGCCGATCGTCGTCACGCGATTGAGCCGCACGGGAAATTCTTCTTCCTCCACATTGCCCGCGAGCACGCGCACGAGATAGGCTTGCGACTCTTCCGCATTGCGCTCTTGCGGCAAGCTTTCTTGCAACGGACCAATCGCAGTCGCAGAGGTCACCAATGCTTTCGCTTTCGAAGGCAACGTCGCGGGCGCAAAATCGAGATCGACGCGGATATTTTTTTTGCCCGCGAGTTTTTGCGCAATCGCTTCAACCACGAGCACGCCGTCACGCAAGGCCGCCTTGATGTTGCCGCGGCGCTTTATTTCTTTGTAGGAAGAAGAAGCCGCATTGAAATCCTCGGTCTCATAATAAATCGGACTCAACAGATCGCCGACGAGATACACATTCGGCTGCTGCGTTTCTAGCAACGGCGTGACGAGAAAACGTTTTTTATTATCCGCGCCGCCGTTCGCCATCTCGATGCCGAGCGTGCGCAACAACGCGGTGGGCACATCTTCGCCGATGCAGGCGATGCACTTGTCTTTGGCAAATTCGAGTTGCGAAGTTTCATGCGGACGATTGCTCATCTCGCGGCGGTCGATGCGCAATGCAAGATATTCTTTTTGATCCGCGCCATTCACGATGGCCACCGGCTCGCTGTACGGATAATGACGAATGTTGCCGTTGCCCATGTAGGCTTCGAAAAAACTCTCGGCGAGCGCTTTCGAAACTTTCGGCAGCTTGTCGCCGCGATATGACCAGTAAACCGCGGTGGCGTCGTTTGCCTTGATTTTCGCATGCGAAACTGCAATCACCGCCTCCGCCGCGGAGGTGCCGCCGCCAATCACGAGCACGGGCGCGCCGACGTATAGTTCGGCATCGCTCAAACGATACGCAATGCCCTCGGTTTTGCCGGGAATATCGAAGCGGCGCGGCACGCCTCGGCCCATGGCAATGACAACGTGCTTCGCGAGAAAATTTTGCTCGGCTTTGGTGTTGTGATTGTACGTACGCACTTGCCAAACGCCGTCGGGCCGCGCTTGCACGCCCGTCAACTCCACGCCGACTTGCGCGGGCACGTTGTGCGCGCGATAAAAATTTTTCCACTCGCGGCACATCTCGTCTTTATCCATTGGCGCAAAGTGCAGCTTCGCAATCAACTCGCCGCCGTTGGGGAAAGGCATTTTATCGCCGCCGCCGTAATCGGGCAGAATGAGTTTCTCTTTCGCGTAATCGCGGATGCGCTTCATTAAATCATCGAAGTCAATGACGAGCGCGTTGAGGCCCAATTCCTTCGCGCGAAATGCGGCCGCAGTTCCAGCCGGCCCGCCGCCGACAATGAGCACGTCGAGCACTTGCGGCAATGACACTGCACGTTTGAGTTGCAACGTACCGTCGGGATTGTATGAGATGATTGTATTCACTTTCAGCAATCACTTTTTAACTCTGTCATTCTGCAGGAACCTTCCCTCGTACTCGGCAGGCCTCTCAAAATTGAAGATGTATCAAGCACTAGGGAAGTTTCTTCCAGAATGACAATTTAGGTTTTGTGTTCAACTAAAAATTCTTGCATGAACGAACAACCAGCATCCAGCAACCAGCCACTAACCCACCAACCTCGCCTCGATCATCCCAAAGCGTAGCTTCGACTCAACCGGAATCTCGATTTCCGAAACCACTGTGGCTTTATCTAAAAACGTGTGATTGCGACTGCCCAAATCGCGCACGCGGACGCCATTGGCGGCCACGATCAAGCTTGCGTGCTTGCGCGAGATCGAAGGATCGTCGATGTAGATTTCGCATTCCGGCGAGCGACCGATCACGTTCTCGCCGTCCTTCAATGCAAACGTGCCGAGTGGTTTGCCGCCGCGTATTGCCTCCAATTGCCAACTCGGGATTTGCGGTTGCGTCTCGCGCGGCACGCCAACGGATTCGATCATGGTTGCGGCTTCCGACTTTTTCTTTTTGCGCGCGGTCTTCGGTTGCAACAGATCTTCAATTAGCGTTTTGCCGTTGGTCGCGAGCGCAGGTTCGGCGATGATCGGCTCGCGTTTACGAATCGGCGAAGGCGCCCACATTTTTTTGGGGGGAAACGGCGAGCCGTTTCCGATTTCCTGCACCAACGGCTGCGGCGCAGAGAGTGTTTGAAACACGAAATCGAATTGCCGCGCAAACGTGAGTACGTGCAATGCGCCCAGCCTTTCTTTCCGCTTGATGGGCACACCGTCCACGCGCGTGGTGATTTGCACCTTGCCTTCTTCAACGAAATAACAGCCTTCGGCTTGATCATAAAAAATGCGTGCATGCACCGGCGCAATGCCGGGCGCGTCGATCACGATTGCACAGGCATTGCTGCTGCCGAGCGTGGCTTGCTGCGTGAACTCATATTTTTTGCCGGCGAGGATACCGGTGGTGCAAAAAAGCTTGGCTTTCATCTCTTCTTCTCCAAAATACTTCACCCACTCCAATACTGTCATTCAGAAGGAATCTTTTTTAGCTCTGGGCGGAAAACCAAGTGCTCAAAAAGATTCCTTCTGAATGACAACAAAGAGAGTTTTCGCGTTCGTTCATTCCAAATACAACAGCATACTCGTGCGCTGCGTTTTGTTCGGATGAAACACGTGACACGTCACGCAGCGGTTCGAAGTCTCCGTTGCGGAGTGGCAGGTTTGACAATTTTCAATGCGCGGCAAGTTTTGAATCGCCGCACGATCTTTGGCCTTTGCCAAAACCGTTGTGCCGTTCGCGGCGCTGTCACTTTTCGCCGCGAGAATCGGAATCTCGGTGTGGCAATCCAAACAGCGGCTTTGCAGAATGTGCGCGCGATGGTTGAATTCCGCGCGCGCGAAAACGGTTTGATCTTTTTGCACGCGCCGAATGCTCGCTTCGGAAACCATGTGGCATTCCTGGCAAGGCTTGGTCAGGTTATTGACGAAGTCATCAACTTCAGCGCGCGGCGCGGCGGCGCCATTCTTTTTGCTCATCGGCATCGCAAGTTGTAACTCCGCGCCGCCGCGTTGGAGTTTATTGCGCGTGGCCTTAATGAGCGAGTCCACGCGCACGAGTTCGAGTTGCACTTCCGGCTCCGGGCGGCTGCGCAAGCCCGCGGCATAAGTTTGCAAAGTCTCCAATGCTTCTTCGTAAACTTGCCGCGTGAAAAGCATTTTGTTGGAAGAAGAAAGGCCGCCGGAAGTTTTCAACAACTCGTCAAACTCGCCGGCCGGATAAAACTTCTCGCGCAAGCGCCGCAGGTTTTCCATAATCCACGGGTCTTCATGCTGCACGCGCGTTTTCACCATGCGATTGCCGGGCTTTATCACAAAATTATTCGGGCTGATAAAAGTCGCGGCCAGCGCGCGCGGCGAGCCATTACTTTTCATTGCTTCGAGCGTGATGACGCCGGGCGTGTTCGGCTCATCATTGTTGAACATGCGCAGCGCAGGCGTTTCGACATTCGTGGTGAGATGGCAGGTTTGGCAATGCGTCTCGAACGCAATCGGCGCGAAGCGTTTACCCTCGGGCTGCGGATTATGGCAATACAAACACGCGCGCTCAACGTCGACCAGCTTCTCGCGCTTCACCACTTCCTGCACGTGGCGAATGTGCGTGAATTTCAAAGTGGAGTCATCGGCCACGTGCTTCGCGGCGAACTCGAACTGCGGATGCTTTTGATTGAACGAGCCGAACTCGTGACAAACGAGACATTGCGCGTCGGTTACGTTTGTGATTTGCGCTTCACGGCCCAAATGCTCTTGATGACAGAGCGAACAGGCATGCTCGGTTTGCGGCGATTTGACGCGCTTCAAATCACCCGAGCGATAAACTTCATGCGAGGCGAGCGTGTAAATGCCGAGTTTGTCGCCGGCTTTTTCATGACACACGGAGCAGTTCGCGTTCGTGACCGATTGAAATTTTTCATGACAAGAGCTGCAGTCTTTTTCAAACTTCGCATGATAGGAAGACAGCGGCCCGCTGGTCGTCAAACTGCTTTGCAGGAAAAACGAATCCGCGAGATAGAGTGCGAGCATGCCGAGTGCGGCAATCGCTCCGAACGCGATCATTCTTCGCCGCGAAGCGGGATAAATATATTTCTTCGTCACGGCCAGCGAAAACCTGCCGAATGCGCCTTTGTGTTTTTTATTATTCTCTCTTTCAGCCATGAGGTGTCTTTTTAATTTGACCCAACCGCATTGCAAATTCAAAATTGAAAATTTGCAATTTTAAATTTCCAATACTGTGCTTTCAGTAATACAGCACCGCGAACACGTGCAGCCCGAGCAAGATTAGAAGCACGAGCGAGGCGGGCACGTGCAGCCAGAGCCACCAACGCAGTGCGCGTTGCAGCGTGTAGTGCGCATCAATCTCAAACTTCGCTTTGAAACAAGCTTCGAGTTGGTTCAGCTTTTCCTGCTCGTCGCGCGTAAGCAGGCCGCGCACAAAATCAAAATGTTTCAAACGCGCATGCACGCCGCCGGTGATATCGACATAGTAAAGCAAGCGCGCTTGCGGCGTGGCGAGCGCATAGGCAACATGTTTGCGATAAAACTCCTGCAGCGTGTCGGTGCAATTTTGCATCAAGCTGTTTGCGCGCTCGCGCAGCTCAACCACCAGCTCCGGAATTCTTTCATACAAAACTTCCACGGCCAGGCCGGAAGAGAGCAGCTTGGGAATCCATTTTTGTAGGAACACGCCGAAGAGACCGCTGATTGAAACCGCAATGCTCAACAGCCACAGCCACCAGGTGAGCACGCCGTGCGGCACGCGAAAACCGGTGTGCATGAGCACGAGCAGCAAACAGAGCATGCCGCCATAGAGATGAAATTGCAACCACGTTTGCGCTTTGCCGAAGCGGCGTTGCAACGCGGTCTTTGTGAGGCGACGACGCACGCCGAGCAATGCCGCGGCAACCATGAACAACGCGGCGAGCGTGCCATAGGTCAAGCCCCAAACATTGTATGGCCGGACCTCCGCCACCAACGCATTCACCGCGAGCGCGAGGCCGCAGCACATGCTTGCGAATACAAAACGGCGAAACCACGAAGGCGAATCGATCCATGAGCCGAGGCGCGCACCGCTAAAAATTTTCACGAGTGCTTTCACTGAGAGGTGTTTTCTCCAAGCCATGTTGTTGTTCCCAGCGCAAGAGTGTCTCACGCTTTCAATTCCGTAAGTTCGGCGATTTCAAAATTGGCCTTGAACCTGTCACATTTCTACGATAACCTTATTGAAAGCGTGTGTGTTATCACTTTCACACGCACAGGTCGTCGCCCATTTAACGCAAAGCCGATGCCGCAAAAAGTTTTCGGAGTTTAACAAGTCGAGCTTAAGATGACAAACGCTGTTCTTCGCTTCGCGGCGCATGCGCCGTTATATTTTCCCAATGTCATTTTTTGGAGCAAACTCGCCAGTGTAGAAACTTTCGTGCTCGCTGACGACTTGCAATTCAGCACGCATGGTGACGGCAATCGCATGCGCCTCAAAACCAACGAGGGCATCGTGTGGCTCACCGTGCCCGTGCTCACCAAGGGCCGCGCCGGGCAATCCTTTCGTGAAGTGCGCATCGATAACGTGCTCGGTTGGCGCACGAAGCATTGGAAAACGCTGCGTTGCCATTACGGTCGCGCGCCGTATTTTGATATGTACGCTGATCGCATCGAACGGCTGCTCGCGCGCGAATGGCATTATCTTGTCGATTTGAACCTTGCCGCAATCGAATTGGTGCAACAGGCGTTGCGCTTAAACTGTCGCATGCACCGCAGCACGGCGTGGGAAATCAATGCGAAGGGTTCAGAAAGAATTATTGCGCTGGCACAACGCCTCGGCTGTGGGCGTTATCTCACTGAGCGCGCGAATCAAAAATTTTTATCAGAAGAAAAATTTGCCGAGGCGGGAGTGAGCGTAGAGTATGTCGAATACGCGCCGCAGCCCCATCACCAGCAATACGAAGGCTTCGTCGCGGGGCTTTCAGTTTTGGATTTGTTATTCAATGAAGGAGAAGAGGCGGGACAATATTTAAAATAACGCGGCGTCATGATTGACGCCGCGATCTAACCAAAGGAGAGAAATACCGCTACTCGTTTTTGTTTTCCGTGGGCTTGTTCTCGGAGGCGTTTTTGTTCTCTTCGGGTTTTGCGCCTTCGTTCGCTTTGTTGTCATACAAAAGATTGCGCAAGCGCGCGAGCATGGCTTCCATGCGTTTGCGCTCTTCCCGAATCTTCGTCAGTTCCTCTTCGGCATTTTCGGTTTTGCGCTGCTCGACATTCAATTGATTCTCAAGCGACTTTTGGCGCGGCACCAGCCGACCGTTCGCGCTCACAAACAACGGGCGATTATCCGGCGGCGCGGCTTGATTCAAATGAAACGTCGCGCCGAAATTCACCTGCCATTGCGGATAACTCGGCAAATCCCGATTGACGCTCGGCAAGCCCGAAACGTACTGCGTCAAATCCTTGCTCTGCGTTAAACGAAAATCAAAACCCACATTCAACGCGGCCCAGTGTTTCGGTCGATAGTTCACGCTCGGCGAAAAATAGATCGCGTCTTCGCGGCCATACGCCGTCACCGGCGGCTTGGTCATGAACATACGGCCGTACAATTCAAAGCTGAAATCAAATTGGTGCGTCGGAATCGCGAAACCCGCGCCCCACAAAAATTGTTGCGACGGCGACAAGACCGGCAGGCTATCCACCGCCGCGCCCGTGAGCAATTTGCCCGTGTCATTGTGATGCCAAATGCCGAGGTTCACGTGCAGATTAAACGCATTCTCCGGAATCAAAAGATCCGGACTATATGACGCCGCGCCCATCAGGCCCAGTTCCACACTGCCGCCGCTATACGGCTCAAAAATAATATTGTGATCTTGGCCGAGCGGAATCCTGCCGTTGAAAATCAAACCCACCTTCAGCGGACTCACCTTGCTGCCAAACGAGCCGAACTTCATATTCAAATACAAATCATCGGGCACATTGTAACCCTTGCCGCGATGCGTGTCTTGATAGATCACCTGCTTCGCCGCCCATTCGAGATGCTTACCGCTCGCATAATACAGCGCAACCGCGGATTGCACATCCCAAAACGTCGTGGCCTCGGGCAAGGCGCCGGCTTTTTTCACGATGACAGTTTGATAATAAGAAGAGCCGAACGCGTGCAACGTAAACTGCCCGCGCGGCAGCGTCCACGCCGTATGAACGTGCGGCAAACCGCGTCCGCCGTTCAAACGGAAAACTTGGCTATGTGAACGTGTGGGCGTCAAAACCACGGTCGCCGCAAGCGCCGCGAGTGCAAGAAGCTTTTTCATGTGCCAATCCATCTGGAGTAAAGTTGAGGTGTTGTCCTGAAAACTGCTTCTATATACGCGCACTCACGTGAAACTGCATGCGGGGTGACAATAAAATCTTGCAATTCTCTGCAAGGCCTGCTTCCTCGTCGTCTCGGCTTTAACTTCTATTCGTTGCGTAACCCCTCTTCCTTATATAAGCCGCGACTCGGCGCGACGCTTTCGAAGGTTAGCAAGTAATTTTATGCATGTTCACTAGCTTTTTTTGTTTTGTCGCTGCGCGTTCTTGCGGGTCATCTCCGTTTGTTTACCGAGGTGGCCTTTGCAAGCGAGCAGACTTAAAGCGCTTCGCAGACTGGAAAAAGCAAAAGCCCCGACACCAGGCCGGGGCTTTGTTTTACAAACTTGACTTACTGCCCTCGTTTTGCTTCACGCCACAAAAACCATGAGCAGCAAGCACAAATAATGTTTCGCGGCAATCACACTGCCCGCAACACGCCGACAAAGTCATTCACCAAACGCACCAACGCCTCTTTGGTGACATACGTCGGCTCGATTTCGCGCGGTCCCCGCGGGCTTTCGTTATGATAGCGGGCAAAGAGCAACTCGCTGCCTTCGCGCAAAAGTGCTTCATAGTAATGAATCGCGCCGTCTTGCCGATAGGGCGCGTGGCTGCGCACTTGCGCGGTGTGGTTCAAATCGTCCAACTCTAAGAGCCGAAAATGTTCGAGGAGATAGGTGAGGCGTTTTTCCAGTTCCGCGGCTTGCTTGGCTAGCAGAGTTTTGAGGTCGCTCATTGCCGGCAGCGGCGCGGCGTTGCGCGCGGCAATACTGCGCACCAAGAAACCGTATTTGTCGGCGTCTTGGATTTCAAGTTTGAGGTGGATGCCGTCTAAATTTTGTTCATGCGTAAAACGTCCATCGGGACTGCCTTTGTTAAGTCCCGCGGGTCGAGCGCAAAGCTCAACCACAAATTTCTGTCCGAGGTTCATTTTTCACCTCCGTGGGTTGATGGGTTAGGCCTCTGATACCTTTTGCTTCACTTCACCGCTATCTCCTTGTGCTCCGTTCCGTCAAATGCGAGTACGACTTTGTTCTCATCTAAAAGCGTTTCCAAATTCACCGGCCGCGTCCAAATCGCGTGAATGGCTTTGAGCGTGTCGCGCGCTTCGTCGAGCTTGAGGTCGATGCCCTCGTGTTGATGGCGCAAATAAAGCTCGCCGCGATTGCGATAGTTGCTGTCTTCCACATAGATAAAAGGCTGCCCGAAATTCGTGAGCAAGAAGAGCAACTTTTGTTTGATGGCTTTGAACTCGCGATCGGAAATTTCATACAAACCGTTGCGCTCGTTGTAATCATATACGAACATTTTATGTTCGCGGCAGAATTCCGGCGTCAAGAACGCGTCGATAAACATGACGTCGTTGTACATCTTCCGCACTTCGAAAATCTTTTGGCGGCCCAAGCCAACTTGTTTATCCCAACTTCTCTTTGCCGAATAGTCGTCGCACTCTTCATATTCCTTGCCGAACTTGCCTTTGTTCCACCGGTCTTCGATGTCGCGAAACAGCTCAATGCCGAGCTTGTACGGATTTAAGCGCCCCGGCCCAGTGGCCATCGTGCCGGAATGATGATCCGCATAGTCGATCACTTCGGAGTCGTTGAGTACGCGCGTAGTCATAATTTTTGAATGCCAATACGAAGCCCAGCCTTCGTTCATGATCTTCGTTTGCCCCTGCGGCGAAAAATAATACGACTCTTCGCGCACGATGTCGAGCACATCGCGCTGCCACTTTTCCAACGGCGCGTTCTCAATGAGAAATGAGAGCACATCGCGCTTCGGCTCCTCCGGATATTTGCGCCGCTCGCTGCTCTTCTTCTCGTCTTTCTGGCGTTGCTGCTCGATCACTTCCGGCGGATTGATGAAGTTGTCGAGATACTCTTTCTCGCTCTTGAAACGCACGGGCGTGGCCGTGGTTTCCTCTTCGGGCGGCTTTTCTTCGTGCTTGCCGTTTTCTTGCCCGCGAAACGGTAGATGCGGGTCAATCAAGTTTTCGATGGTCAAGCACACGTCGATGAAATTTTCCACGCGGTCTTCACCGTATTGCTCCACATAGCGCCGCACGCGCGTGGCATGGTTCGCCATCTCATCCATCATCTTGCGGTTCGTTTTGGAGAACCACAGGTTGTTCTTGAAAAAATCGCAGTGCCCATACACGTGCGCCATCACGAGCTTTTGATCCACGAGATTATTGCAGCGCATGAGATAGGCATAACACGGATCGTTGTTGATCACCATCTCATAAATTTTCGAAAGCCCGTAGGAATAACTCCGCGACAACTCCTCGTATTCCATGCCGAAGCGCCAATGCGGATAGCGCGTGGGAAAGCCGCCGAGGCTCGCAATCTCATTCAGCTCGTCAAATTCGACCATCTCAAAGATGGTCTCATAAAAATCGAGGCCATACTCGCGCGCATAGCCGCGAATTTCATCGTTGATGGAAGAAAGATCGGGTGTGAGGCTCATGTTTCGTCCGTTGCTTGTCGAGTGTTGATCGTGACAAATGCTACAACAAAAGCTTTAAGGCAGAAAGATGTAGGGCAGAAAAATGGGAGAAACGTTTTTGTCAGCGTAAACTTCATGGGCTTTATCTTTCTGCCCTCCGTTTTCCTGCCCTATGCTTTTACAATCTACGATTCACTATCCACCATCCACAATTACCGGCCTTTGCCCAAAAATTCCTTAATCGATTTGTAAATCGCTTCCTTATCGGGAATCTCCGAGAGCACGAGCTTTTCGTCTTCAAAATAATCTTCCAAGTCGCGAATGAACTGGCCGCTGCCATACGGGCTTTCGACTTGGCCGTAGCAAAACAGGTTTGCGCGTGGCAGCAATTTGTTTTCGAGTATGCTGATGCACTCGTCCGTATCAATCTCGCCCCAATTGTCGCCGTCGGAAAAGTGCATGAGATAGATGTTCCAATCCTCGGGATTGTAACTCGTGTCGATCATCTTGCCGGCGAGTTTATACGCCGAGGAAATGATGGTGCCGCCGCTTTCGCGCGTGTGATAAAACGTTTGCTCGTCCACCTCGCGCGCCACCGCGTCGTGAATGATGTAACGCGTTGCGAGATTCTTGTATTGATAATGCAGCCACGTGTCGATCCAAAACGATTCGATGCGCACGATTTCTTTTTGCTCCTCGCCCATCGAGCCGGAAACATCCATCATGTAAATGATGACCGCGCTTGCTTCGGGCAGCGACACGGTTTTCCACGTGCGATAGCGTCGGTCTTCGCGGAACGGCACGATGATCGGGTCTTCGGGATCATACGTGCCACTGATGATTTGCCGCTTCAACGCTTGCTTGTACGTGCGTTTGAAATGTCGCAACGATTCGGGCCCGCTCTTCGCAATGCCGGTGTAGCGATCCTTCTCGCTAATAATGTTCTTCTTGCCTTTGGGCGAGATGTTGGGCAGTTCCAACTCCTCGCCAAGCAATTGCGCCAACTCTTCAAGTGAGACATCAACCTCGAGCAAATGTTCGCCCGGCGCTTCGCCCGCTTGTCCGGTGCCTTGTTCGTCACCGTCGCGGCCAATGGGCGTGCCGACGTCGCCCTCGCCTTGTCCCACGCCGCCGGTGTTTTTACCGCCATAACGAAAACGCGGCAGATTGATTTGCGGCACGGGAATGCTGACGAGGTCTTTGCCTTTCTTGCCGATCATTTCGCCGCGCGTGATGTACTTGCGCAGTTCTTTTTTGATCTGCCCGCGCAAGATTTGGCGAAACCGGCTGCGATCTTTTTCGATGCGTTTGACCATGCGCTTTCTATACGAATACAATTTTTAAGTAGGGTCGTTGAACTACCGCACCAACGTCATTCTTTTGCGTTCCACTTTGTTGCCTAAGCGCAACTCATAAAAATAGATGCCGCTTGCTACTGGCCTGCCGTGTTCGTTGTGTCCATTCCACAAGAGGGTTTGCTCGCCAGCCGGAAGTTCGCCGTCCACCAATGTTTGTATGAGTCGGCCGCTTACATCATAAATGCTCAGACGAACGTTTTTGCGGTCAGGCAAATAAAAGCGTATAAGCGTCTCCGGATTAAACGGGTTGGGATAATTTCCCATTTGCAAATTCGTTTTGTTTTTTGCTCCCAAGCTTGCTGAGTAACTCGTTGCGCGCCGCAGATTCGTACCGTTCGGATTTCTTCGATACTTATCAAGCAGGATCGTAAGTGATCGCGTATGAGCGACAGCCGACGAATCATTTTCTGAAGCGCGCCTCTGCAATTCCGCCAGAACCTCTTCCGTTGCTGCCACATTTTTCAGGAACATTAATTTAATGGTGCCGGTGTTTGCCAACAATTCGGTGTCGCACTCGGTGTTGCTTTGGCGATATTTCTCCAAATCCGCTAACGCTTGCGAAACATCTCGTACGGCCAGGCTTTTTTCAACCAAAACCAGGGCCAGGTATTTGCGAATGAAGGATTCCACCTTTGAGTTTTGCACATCATCTGCAAGCACCGAAAAATCTACCACTGGAATGCGGGCATCTTGCAACTCTCGCCACAATTGGGTGATGACTTCGGCGGCATCACTCCAATCACCCAACTGCAGCCCCGCTTTCATTGCAGCCCCGTATTTTGCCGACCATTCTATTGGGTCGAACTTCGCTTGCACCTCACCCGTTTTGGAAACGGATGCAATCCAAGATTGATCATCTGACTTTGGCCTCATAAGCAAGGAAGGATCATGCCCGTCGCTTTGTCCCCATCCAACCGGAGAAGGAGCCGTGCTTAGATACGGAACATTATCCACATTTCCAGAGATGTCCGCGTGCTGACCGCCCCAATAGCACCGTTCTGCGCGCAATTGGCCTGTGCCGATCTGTCGGGCTTGATAGCCTCCATGGTCTTGAAGATGATTGTTGCCCCATTGGTTGCTCACATCCTTGCCAAAGATTGGCGAACTGTCCACAGAATAAATACCGTCACCTGAGTTGGAAGTGATTTTGTTGCGGCCGTTATTGTCACCGGCTCCGTAAGCCACCAAATTACTGCTGGCGCCGGCGTAAATACCGCCGCCATTATTTGCAGTGATAGTGTTGCGATGAACCGCCGCATGGCTGTTGCCCTCGAAATGCATTCCAAAATCGCTGCCATCATCCGAGCCAGTGACGTAGTTGAATGTGACGGTCGCTGATCCGCTGCTGCTCGCGTAGATGCCGCCCCAATAATTGTTTTCGATGCGGTTGCCGGTAATGAGCGGCTTGGCGTAGTTCATCAGAAATATGCCGTAGCCATTGGTATTGTCATGAATGTGATTATTGCTGATGATCGGATGCACGGTGGCGCCCGAATAAGTGTCGCCATTCACCAGGATGCCTTCATAACCGCTGTCACTGATGCGGCATTTGTCGATGGTCACGTTGTTGCTGTTGCCGGTATACGTGATCCAAATTCCGTCATCCGCATACGTAATATTGCAACGACGCAGGGTGCTGGTGTTCGTGCTGCTCCCGGAGTTGAGGTAGATGCCGTCCCAATAACCGGAAGCGCCGCTGCGTGTGAGGGTGATGCGCTGCGCGGGGTTGGTGCTCTCGGCAACCAGGCTGCCGTTGACGGTTAGTCTAGCGCCTGAGGCAAACGAGACCGTCGTGTTGGGCGTGACAGTTAGCGTTTTGCCGGAATTGAGCGTTACATCGCCGCCAATGGTTTCTGAGCCGTTCCACCATGAGTTTTCTGAAATCGTACCAGAATTGAAATTAAAGTTCACATCGAACGTTATGTCCGTTCCATTATATGAAATGTTATCAATTGCAATACCCGTGTATGTCGTACCGCCATATCTATCTGTATTCGGATTGGTCCATGGGCTGAATTGCTTTTTGTTAGTAGGATTGTGAAAATCGGTAGCCAGGCCTTCTCCATGATAATCGGGATGTGCATTGGGCGGCCCGCTTAAGTCCAAATGATCAAAATTGAAGCCATAGCTTGTGGGGTTCAAGGCGGCGGCGCACTCAATGTCAATCAATGCCCCGTTTACGTGCCAAATAAGAAGCCCATCAGCGGGATAAGTTCCATCATACGTATTGGTGGAACGTTGGTGATTCGTGACCAAAAAGTATTGAGATGTGGAAGGTATGTTTATTTTGGCGACGATAGCGCCTGTTGTGCTTCTAACGGGTTTTAAAGTTACAGACGTGTTTGAAGACACAATTTTTGCACGCGTTGGATCAGACATGTTAATCCAGTTCAAATCGATGATTTCCTTTATTCCAAGTGGCACAGCACCCTCGTTTGTTTCATTCACTTTGTAGTGCTGCATCAATGAGTATGCACCATATTTTATCGGAAGATCTGGCAAGCCTATGTAATGGCCATATTCATGACAGATATTCCATTTGGTATCATATTCACCACCAAACTCTAAATTCATACCATCGTTATTTCCAAAGGTCTTTCCATTTCCAGTCGTATAACTTACTCCTAGAATTCCAACCCCGGTATAGTTTCCAGTTGAGTAATACCAGCCGGTACTACCATCTGTAATCAACATGATGATCGCATCGACATTATCAAAATAGCCTGCACCATATTCTGCTTCAACTTTTTGCAGCATTTCTTCCACAAAAATTGCGAAAGGCCCAACGTAACCCTGACCGGACTGATAGATGCTTTTATAATAGGCGACCGTATGGCCTGCATCGGATACAAAAAAGCCCCCGTTTTTCGTTGCAACCTTTGTGGTGATCGTATGCTGATTGTAGGACATCACACTATAGAAATTTGAAAGTGTGGTCGGAATTCCATTTGCCCAGCCTGGAAATGTGCTGGCATCATCGACGGTTTTGGCCCAAACAATCAAAACGGTATTATTTGCAGCCAATCCAGATCCAATTTGGCCTCCTCCACAGTCGGCAGCAAAACAAATTGACGCGACATTGCAGGCGCAACAAAATGTCAGTAGGCTGATTAGATGTTTCATGATAATCTCCTCACTTGAGATAATGAATTTTGATGCTTCGCGAAAATCGGCCGCTATTTAATCTGACTATATAGATCCCATTGCCAACTTCTTTTCCTGAATTGGCTCTCCCACTCCATGGGATCGTTTGAAGTCCAGCGCCCAGGTTTTCAGATGTAAATGTGGCGATCTCACGCCCTAGAATGTCGTAGATTGAAACATGCACGGGGTGAGTCCAAAAATTTGGTACAGAAAAAAGTATCTGTGTGGCGTGCTTGAAAGGATTGGGGTAGTTCTGATATAAGATTGGCTGATTTGGCAGTTGTGATTGAGAGATTTCTTCAACTGAAGTTAACGTGGTATCACCAAACAAGTTACCGTTGATATATGCACCAACAAGAAAATTAAAATCCCCTTCTGCTCCTTCGAATATAAATCCAAGACCCGGCGCCAGTACCCTTTCAGTAAAGAGCCCGATATGAATATCATCAATCAGAAGGTCGAAAGAATAATCGTAACAATTTTGAAAAATCCCCGAGGGTATACGAATTAAGGTGCTGGTATCGTCAAGCGTTATCCTCCACTTGTAAACGAGATCAGGCTCTCCCACGTATAGATACGACCGATAGAGAGAATCTTTTTGGAACGTATAGTAAAGCTGTTCACGGTTTGCCAAGGGACTAAACTTAAGCACGTCGCCGTTATCTGCCTTTCTATAATAATGTGTTGTGAGATAGACCCGTCCAGGTTCGTAAAAAATATCGTACAGTCGATCTTCAAAGATAAAATAGCTGTTGCCTTCTATTGAAGTTGTATCCTTGACTTCAATAATTTTGTTGGCCCAATGTGTTCCATGAACCCCTCCGGTGCGATGTTCATAAAACCATTTGTCTCCGAGGTGCAGGGGGAAATAGTCAGTTTCTTGCCCTTGACCTTTTAGAGAATTTGTGGTAGCAAATAAAATGGCGGCAGTGATGACCAAACTCTTTTTCATGGGGATATTCTCGTGCGATAGCGCTGGTCTTCGGTGAGTGACGGGATCATGGATTGTTGGAAGCTCAAACCGCAACAATCCAACAATCCATCACTCCAAGTTCTACCTGTGCTTCACATCCCCTCTCGCGAAGATGCTCGCCACATAGTTGAGCACGTCGGTCGCGCTCTCGTCGTTGTAGCCGTAGTATTTGATCATGCGCGACTTCACTACGTCGATCTTCTCTTGCGTCTCTTTATCCACCACGCTTGAAATCAGCGTCGTGAGCTTGATCGTGTCTTTCTGATCTTCGAAGAGTTTCAACTCGAGCGCCTTTTGCAAACGCTCGTTGCTCTTGTAATCGAAGACCTTTCCTTCCAAAGCCAACGCGCCGATGTAGTTCATAATCTCGCGGCGGAAATCGTCCTTGCGGCTTTCGGGAATGTCGATCTTCTCTTCAATCGCGCGCATCAAGCGTTCATCCGGCTCTTCGTCCGCGCCGGTATATTTATTCTTCACGCGCTCGCGCTGCGTGTATGCCTTCACGTTGTCGATGTAATTGCCGCAGAGTCGCTTGAGCGCGTCTTCATCAGCCGCAATCGCGCGCTGCACTTCATTCTTCACGATGTCTTCGTACTCTTCTTTCACCACGGCAAGCAATTCTTTGTAACGCTTCTTTTGCTCGTCGTTGCTGATCAAAGAATGATGCTTGATGCCCGATTCCAACTCGTTCATCACCATAAACGGATTGATGCTCGTCGCGCTCTTCTCGCTCACGAGCGCGTTGGAAATTTTGTCTTGAATATAACGCGGCGAAATGCCGTCCATGCCTTCGCGATTTGCATCGCCGCGCAACTCTTTGATGTTGTCCTCCGTGAAGCCGGGCAACGTCTTGCCGTTGTACAGTTTGAGCTTTTGCAGCAGCGTGAGTTGGGCCTTCTTCGGATCTTCGAGGCGCGTTAAGATCGCCCACATGGCCGCGATCTGAATCGTGTGCGGCGCGATGTGTTTGCCCTTGATGCGCTTGGGATTGTAATCCTTTTCGTAAATGCGAATCTCGTGTTCGAGCTTGGTGATGTAAGGCACGTCGATCTTCACGGTGCGGTCGCGCAAGGCTTCCATGTATTCATTTGAAAGCAGCTTGCGATATTCCGGCTCGTTGGTGTGGCCGATGATGACTTCGTCGATGTCGGTCTGCGCGAATTTCTTCGGCTTGATCTTGTGTTCCTGTGAAGCGCCGAGCAAATCATACAAGAACGCGACATCAAGCTTGAGCACTTCGATAAACTCAATCACGCCGCGATTAGCGATATTAAACTCGCCGTCGAAATTGAACGCGCGCGCGTCCGACTCCGTGCCATACTCCGCAATCTTGCGATAGTTGATGTCGCCGGTCAATTCGGTGGAGTCTTGGTTCTTCTCGTCCTTCGGCTGGAACGTGCCGATGCCGATGCGATCTTTTTCCGAAAGCAGCAAACGCTCCACGCGCACTTCGTTCTTCACCAGATCGGCCCACGAGCCGTCATACTTGCGCAGGAACTCGCGAAACGTTTGGCGGCAGAAGGGGCACAACTCGCCGCTGATGGCGATGTGCTGCTCCGCGGGCTTGTCCGCGTTCAAATGCTCGAGCAATTTTGTCCGCAAATCTTCGGGCACCAAATGCAGTGGCTCTTCGTGCATCGGACATTTCGCCCACGTGACCTCACCGTTCGGATGCGTTTGTCGCCACGAGTAACTATACAACGCGCCTTCGGGCGTGCGCGAATAATGCTCCACGCCTTTTTTCAGCAAGCGCACAATCGTGCTCTTCGCGCTGCCCACCGGCCCATGCAGCAAGAGCACACGCTTCTCCGTGCCGTAACCTTGGGCCGCGGCTTTGAAGAAACTCACGATGCGCATGAGCGTGCGTTCGAGACCGTAAACCGCATCGCGGCCGTGGTCGATGGGGTCTTCGAAAAATTTGTAGCGCACGAGTTTCTCTTTAAACTCCACGACCTCTTCCGTGCCGAAGCCGAGAATCATTTCGTAGATGCGCTGAAACGCCGTGCGTGTAACTTTGGGATTGAGCCGAACGGTGTGCAGATACTCGTCAAAGCTGCCCTGCCAATTCAAGTCGCGATACGTGGCGGGGTTTTGCAGCTTGCTCAACGAGTCGATGATGCTTTCGGAAGTTGCGTTTTGGGGTTGCATGGGTATGAGCCTCCGTTTCTAAGTCGCTCGCTGCGTAACCGGAAGTGATTTCGCTCGGTATAGATACACGAATGGCCCGATTACGATGTGCGAGGGCTAGTGCCTTACGGCTATCCTGGTGATCGTAATTTGCGGAACTAAACGACGCTTGCGGAAGGAGGAGAACGACTCAGGCCGCTTGCCGGCTTGAGGTGGTCAACGGTGCAGAATGTCGGATGCGAGAGCTCGAGGGGTGCCAAGCTTCATTCAAAGAAAAAATCCCTGGCTAAATGAGATTCCTTCTTTCAATGAAACGGCGTCGAGCGCGCATGCATGCTGCGTTGGTTCGTTGGTTAGGAAGATGCTGAATGCCGCAGAGTTGGTGGCTGCGGGTTGAGCAGAGGTGATTGTCGATTCGGAAATGTCTTACTTCGTGTGGCGCAACGTCGTTAGTCAAAGAACAGTTGAACTGCTGCCTCTCACATGCTGCATGACGAAGTAGGTATTTTGTTTGGGTGAAGACAAAAAAAGTCGAAACGAAATAACGTTCGACTTTTCCTGAGAAAGAGCGAGATTGGTTGATGTGACGCGGGCATTGTACGACCATGACTGCAAAAAGTCAAGCGCTTTCTCGTCACATTTTATAAACTTCCTAACTCTGTATTTTTTATTTCGCCGTTCCGGCATGTGCGCCTCATGTCGTTTGAGGGTAGCTATCGTACTCGGTCTGCTAGAAAAAGTTCCCGTTGCTTTTTGGGTGTTGCCGCGTAATATTCGAACAAGTTTTTACTTGCCCACCAAACACGCGAATGACGCGAAAGAAATCTTTCGTGTGCTTCGCGTGTTTCGTGGGCCACAATGAAATGTTCATACAAGGGATATGCGCGATGAAGACTCTCGATGATCATTTAGGTATGAAGCGCCCCATCACACGGCGCGATTTTTTGCAAGGCACAGCTCTCGGAATCGCCGGCGTTGCGCTCGGTTGCAAAGGTAGCTCAGAGCAGACGACGAAGCTCAAAGCCGCGATGAATGTCATGCGCCTCACCGGCATGCGCGGGCAGGATTTCGCTTCGACGCAATTGGCGCATCGCGTGCGCGACGGCGTATTTCGTGAATTGCCCGAGCAAATTATTTCGACGAATGAAGAATACGACCTCATCATTGTCGGTGCTGGACTCGCGGGTCTCTCCGCAGCGTATGTTTATCAACGCGAAAGAAAAGGCCGTGGCCGTATTTTAATTTTGGATAATCACGACGACTTCGGCGGCCACGCGCGGCGCAATACGTTCGAATGGAACGGCGCCACGCTCATTGCGCCCGGCGGCACGTTCGCGCTCGAAGACCCGGATAACTCGCCGCCCGAGGCCGTGGAAATTTTCAACGAGCTTGGCATCGATCCCACACGCTTAGAAAGTTTTCGCGACAATTCGTTCAAAGAGAAATTCAAACTCTCCTCCGGCGTGTTCTTCGACCCGCGCGTGTTCGGTAATAGCGCGACGCAATGGGTCAATCGCTTCTTTGATATTCCTTATGAAAAATTTTTCGCGCAAGCTCCGCTCTCCGAATCCGCGCAGCGTGAACTCACCGAGCTTTATTCTGCCCGAAAAAATTATTTGCCGAATGAAGCGACGCGCGAGCAAATGCTAACTGAGATGAGTTGGGAAAAATTCATTCGCGAGGTCATGGGCTTGGGCGATCATGCCGTGCGCTTTGCGAATATCCACGCGACCGATCTCGTTGGTCTCGGCTGCGATGCCGTGTCCGCGCTCGAAGGCTATCATATCGGCCCCGGTTTTTTTGGCATGGGTGGCGAAGGTTTTTATGAGAAGAACGGCGTGCTGCATTACGGCTACGAACCCACGACGCGCTATCCCGACGGCAATCATACCATCGCGCGCCATTTGCTCAAAGCCATTTTGCCCGAGGCCGTGCCCGGCGAGAATACGATGGAAGGCGTGTTCAATAGCGAAGTCAATTACGCCGCGTTTGATCGCGAGTCGAACAACGTGCGCGTGCGTTTGCGCTCAATGGCCGTGCGCATTGCGCATGAAGGAAGTGGAGATGGGCAGCGTGTCATCGTGCATTACACGCAGCCCGATGGTCGCGTGCATCGCGTCGTTGCGAGCGGAGCAATCATGGCAGGATGGGGCATGGTTGCCAAGCACATCGTTCCCGAATTGCCGCAAGAGCAATTGCAAGCGCTCGATCAATATCGCTACACCTCCGCGATTTATATCAACGTGCTCTTGCGCCATTGGCGACCCATGGCCGAGTTGGGTTTGTTCGACATGTATTTGCCCGGCGGCTATTGCTCGTGGATGAATATCTCCGACCCGTTGCACGTCGGCGCGTATCGCCCGGAGTATCATCCCGACAAGCCGATTTTGCTCAACATGTACAAATATCTTTATTCGCCCGGCTACGACCCGACAGAGCAAATGATCATGGGGCGTTTGGAATTGGAACACAAACCCTTTGAAGAGTTCGAACGCGAGATACGCACGGAGTTGAATCTCATGTTCGGCCCGTGGGGCTTCAACGCCGCGGACGACATTCTCGCAATCACAGTGAATCGTTGGGGGCATGGCTATAATTTTTTCAAAGGCCCGGGGCCATATGCGAGCAAGAAACATCCGCCTTATATAAAAGGAAGAGAGCGGCTGGGTAGAATTTCATTCGCGGGCGCGGATGCAGGAGGAAGTCCATGGACGCAGCTTGCGCTGCAACAGGGGATGCGGGCGGCGAGGGAGCAATTGGAGGGATGATATTCAACAACAATTCGAAAACAAACTTCATCCGCGCCAAACCCAACAAGCCGAGGCTGATTGGGTTTGGGCGAATAAACAGAACTTAATTCAACCGCAAAGCTTAGTACCGATAATAATCCGGTTTGAACGGGCCGTCGAGCGACACGCCCAAGTACTCCGCTTGTGCATTGGAAAGCGTGGTCAGCCTCACGCCGATTTTGGCCAAATGCAGTCGCGCGACTTTTTCATCCAACTGTTTCGGCAGAACGTAAACGCCGATCTCGTACTTATTGTTGAACAACTCGATCTGGGCGAGCACTTGGTTGGTGAATGAGTTCGACATCACAAACGAAGGATGGCCGGAAGCACAGCCCAAATTTACCAAACGACCCTCGGCGAGCAGCAAAATGCTGTTGCCGCTCGGAAACGTGTACTTGTCCACTTGCGGCTTGATCTCGATTTTCTTGATGCCGGGGAAAGCATTGAGTTGCGCGACTTGAATCTCGATATCGAAATGGCCGATGTTGCACACGATCGCGCCGTCTTTCATCTTCTTCAAATGGTCAATCGTCACGACGTCTTTGCAACCGGTGGCTGTGACGAAAATATCCGCACGTTCCACGTAATCTTCCATCGTCGCGACTTCATAGCCTTCCATCGCGGCTTGCAACGCGCAAATGGGATCGACCTCGGTCACGATCACGCGCGCGCCAAAACCGCGCAGTGATTGCGCCGAGCCTTTGCCCACCTCGCCGAAACCCGCGACAATCGCGATCTTGCCGGCAATCATCACGTCCGTTGCGCGTTTGATGCCGTCGGCCAATGACTCGCGGCAGCCGTAGAGATTGTCGAACTTGCTCTTCGTGACGGAGTCGTTCACGTTGAAGGCCGGCACTTTGAGCTTGCCGTCTTTCAAGCGTTTGTAGAGCGCATGCACGCCGGTGGTGGTTTCTTCGGAAATGCCTTTGATGCCGGGCAGCAAGTCCGGACGCTTTTCATGCACCCAATGCGTGAGGTCGCCGCCGTCATCGAGAATCATGTTCGGGCCTTCGCCGTTCGCGAACTTCAGCGTTTGATCGATGCACCACCAATACTCCTCTTCGCTCTCGCCCTTCCATGCGAACACGGGAACGCCTGTGGCGGCGATGGCGGCCGCGGCTTGATCCTGCGTTGAAAAAATATTGCACGAAGACCAACGCACTTGCGCGCCGAGCTTTACAAGCGTTTCAATGAGCACCGCAGTTTCGATGGTCATGTGCAACGAGCCGGCGATGCGTGCGCCTGCGAGCGGTTGCTGCACGCGAAACTCTTCCCGCAACGCCATGAGGCCCGGCATTTCCTTTTCCGCCAATTCAATTTCTTTGCGGCCCCACTCAGCCAGTTTGAGATCAGCCACTTTGTAATCATGAAAAGCAGCGCCGTTCGCGGCGCTCTTGCCGTTCGTGTGAGTTTGCGTGGCAGGCGTGGTGATAACTTCGGTTTCGTACATGTGATATCCTTTGGTTTGAGAGAGAAGCAACGCAAACCTCTGGTCTGCAAACAAAGAGGCTTGCGCTACGCCGGTTTAATTTTTGGTTGCTTGAATTAAGAGCACTTTCATGGTTTTGTGTTTAGCGAGCACTTGGGTTTTCTGTACAGCGAAGCCTGCCGCATGGAGCCATTTGTTCAAATCAGATTTTTTGAAGCCGAGCCAAAGATCAGCGTACTTCTCGCGCATCTCGGCGATGTTGTGTTCGAGCAAATCGGCGATGACAAACGTGCCGCTGCGTTTGAGCACGCGATACACTTCGGCAATCGCA
Source organism: bacterium (assembly GCA_041918175.1). Lineage (GTDB taxonomy): Bacteria > Zhuqueibacterota > Zhuqueibacteria > Zhuqueibacterales > Zhuqueibacteraceae > JABWAN01. The sequence continues at coordinate 17,466 of JAYRWE010000073.1, read as the reverse complement.
TTCGCGGGATTGGAAACGTGGTGCAAGACCATGCTGGCGATGGCAGCATCCACCGCGCGATCATGAATCGGCAAATGCTCCAACTCGCCGAGGCGAAACTCGCAGCGCGAGGCTGCCTCGCTGTTTTGTTTCAGCACATAATCCGCGGCGACTTTGAGCATGGTTTGCGAAGAGTCCAGCGCGATGACGCTTTTAAATCTAACCAACAAAGAAGGCAGCAACAAACCCGCACCGGACCCGAGATCGACCCCGCACTCTTTGTCCTGCGGCAAATAAGCGAGCGCTTGCTCACGATAAGACGTGCTATCCAACACTTCGCGCTGCAAACATTCCCACTCCGGCCCAACGCGGTCGAAATATTTCTGGCTCAACGCGCGGCGGCGCTGCACGAGCGATTCGAGATGCTGCAAATCCTTTTCATAATCCTTCGTCGCCTTCACGCTTTGTATGGCGATGCGCACAAGTTCGGCAAGCTCGGGCGGCTCCGGCGTGGGCGCGAGCGCATAATAAATCCAATTGCCCTCGCGGCGATTGGTAACGATGCCACAATCCGCGAGAATTTTGAGATGCCGAGAAATGCGCGACTGCCCCATGCGAAGAATTTCGAGCAGCTCATTGACGTTGAAATCGCCTTGCGCCAGCACGGCCACGAGGCGTTGTCGGCTGTCATCGGCGAGAGCTTTGAAGGCGAGCAGCATATTTTTTCGTAAATGACTATATCAAGATTTACTGATATAATACGGCACACGCGACAAAGTTGCAAAGGATTTTTTTGGCGTCGAACAAAATCCTGCAACCCCGTGGGAGTGTTCCCATGTTGCACTATAACACCGGCAACTTCGGGCAGTGTCGCCGATCTTAGCAACAGCGGGGCGCGGCTTTCCTCCTTCCCGGCAAAACGCCCAAGCCCGACAAATCCGTAATCTCAAAGAAAATTTTTTCCAACCCTGATCGCCGATTCGCGCATTGCGCATGCTGCAAGCGCGTTTTCCGCTTGAAAATACGAATGCCAACCCAGCTAGAGTCGCACCTGCAGGCGAGGCATGTGCCTTGCTTAAAATTGCGCAGCCAGGGAGGGACAGTCGGTTAATCACTCAACTTTTTTGAAAGGGCAGTACTGATGCAAGCGCGATTGCTAAGGATTGCAACGTTCTGGGCTATGCTATTCGCAACGAGAGTGTGGGCGCAGTTGGATTTTGGACCATATGTGCAAAACACAAGTGAAAAGCAGGCCGTGGTGATTTGGTACACGAAAACTTCGGAGGGCGGAACGCTGCGCTACGGCAAGCAAATCGGCCAATGGGAGGGCACAATCGCCGGCGGCACAGGCACGGTGCATCGGGCCGTGATCTCCGGGCTGGCGGCAAATACGAAATACTTCTATGAAGTGGCGGGCGCGAACGTGTATGCTTCGGGCGTGCAGTTTTACTTTCGCACGCATCCCCGGCCCGGCGCGCGCGTGCCGTTCCGCTTCATGGCATTCGGCGATTTCGGCGACGGTTCGGATTTGCAAAAGGCGACTGCGGCGCAAATGCTCAAAGACGAGGCGCGGCATCATTTCGCATTGTTGTTGGGCGATATCATTTACAGCAGCGGCGAGCGTGAGAATTATTTGAGCGACTATTTTCCGGTATACAAGGATCTCATCAGTCATCGTGCATGGTGGCCGACCTTGGGTAATCATGACATTAAAGCGTTGCAAGGCGCGGCTTATTTCGAATTTTTTGAAACGCCGGCAAATAATCCCGACAAAGTCGAAAACTACTACTCGTTTGATTACGCCAATGCACACTTCCTCTCGCTCGACGATGAGTTATTGTTCTCCGGCGCGGATTTGGAAAAGCAGATGGCGTGGGTGAAACAAGATCTGCAAGCGGCCAAGGCGCGTGGGCAGCGCTGGTTGATTGCAATGTGGCATAAACCGCCGTATAGCGCGGGCACACACACTGACGACGAGGAGATTCAAAAAGTCTTTGTTCCAAATTTGGAGGCGGAGGGCGTAGATTTGATTCTCAACGGCCATTCGCATGTGGCCGAGCGCACGTATTTACTCGCGAATCATCAAATCCTCAACAACAGCCTTTCGAATTATCCCAAAAGAGGTTTTGAGGCCGGCGCCGTTTATGTTGTGGCGGGCGCAGGCGGGAAAGACGGTGAGATTGAAAACAAACACGCGCTCATGGCGTTTCAGTTGGGCAAGGTTTCGGGTTATGAGAGCATTTATATCAACGGCGACACGCTACGCGGCAGTTGGATCAAAAACAACGGCCAGAGTATGGATAACTTCACGATGATCAAAACCGGCAGCGGTGCGACGGACGTACAATTGGTCGAGCACGACACCGCGCCTGCGAATTTTGCCATGCACTATCCCAATCCCTATCGTCTCAGTGTTAACGAACCGTTGCGTCTGGCATTTGCGTTGACCTCGCCCGCACCGGTCACGGCGAGTGTTTATGACGTGCTGGGGCGCATCGTGGCACGCTTGAGTGATGGGCAAATTTATGGTTCCGGGAGTCACACGTTGCAGTGGAATGGTCGCGAGGAAAGCGGTGCGCTCGCCACCGCGGGCATATACTTTTATCGCATTCAAGCCGGCACGCACGTGCGCACCGCAAAGGTGATGGTGTTACAATAGCGCGTATTTTCGCTCCATAAAAAAGAAAACCCGCGAGGCGAATGGCTGCGACGCGAGTTTTCTTTTGTCTGAAGAAGTCTCTCGAAACTATCTCAACGCCAAAAGCTCGGCAAAGCTCTCCGCCTTGAGCTCCTCAAAACTTTTCTGCATGACTTTCAAGTAGCGCCATTCCACGCCGCCAAGCTGCGTCGCGTTCTCACACCATCGCTCCGCAGCGCGATCTTTGTGGGAAACTTCCTCCGTTTGCTGACCCTTCGTTTCCAGCAGCCAATGCCCGCCACGCTCATCCACCGCAACAAAATCCGGATAGTAATAGCGTAGATTCATTGCCGGGTCAGTATATTCAATGGCAAAGCCGAAACGCTCCGGCAGTTTGCTAAAGGCTTTCACGTCCTCGGCGTGGTCGAGAAATTTCGCGAAAGCCTTTTCGAAATCGTTGCCGCAGGGCGTGAGATTCAAAACGCATTTGCGGGCTTCATAAACTTTGCGCGACCACGGCATCAGCTCCATCGATGATAGCGGGCGCGCCGTAGTGTGAAGTACCGGCTCCTGCTCGGCAATGGTTTTATCCAACAAAGCTTTCTTGAAAGTCTGCACGCAAACGTATTGCGCCACGTTGGAGTTCATGGCTTGAATCACCGCGGCCTCCTCCACGTTCACAATTTTGCCGAAAGCTTTGCGCTCGAAAAACTCGCGCACCTTCGGCGCGAGCGCGGCGAATTGCGAGGGCAGCTTCACTTCTTTAGCGATGATGCGCGCATAATAGCCGATCACTTCCTGCGCGGTTTGGTGCTCGCGGATACGGTATTCGCGCTCAAGAATCTTCTTCAGAGAGAGAATGTCGTAGCCTTCGAAGCGGAAGCTCTGCTCTGCGGCGTCGCCTTCTTTCATCGGCAAAACCGCGCAATCGAATTGCATCACGTCGAGCGCAGCAATTTCTTCCGACAAACTTTTCTTGCGCACGAGCACCGGATCAAGTTGCGGAACGGCAATGTCGAACTCCTTCTTTTCCGCCACCGGCATGATGCTGAGAATGCGCGGCTTCTCTTTGCCAAGCTCGAACGTGTCCAACGTCAAGTCTTCAAGCTTCTCTAAATCATCGACAAACTCAAGGAAGGCCTTGTTGCCGATGATGTCCACGCGCTCGTCGTAGCCGGAGTTCGCGCCGCGAAACATCAAACGCAAGCCGCGGCCAATGGTCTGTTCAGGCAGAATGTTCGCCTTCGCGCTGTAAGGCCGCAAGCCCACTACCACCGTGACGTTCTGCACGTCCCAGCCTTCGCGCAACATGAGCACGCTCACGATTGCGTTGATGGGATTGGTTTCATCATCCACTTCGCGCGCGGCTTTGCGGGCCTTGTCCAAATCGGGTTTGGTAATCTCGCCGGTTTTGTTGGTGTGAATGATGAGCGTCTTCTCGCCGCCAAACTCCGCGGGATATTTATCGCGCAGCCAATGGCCGATGTCTTCGGCCTCTGCGGTGTCACTCAACATCACGAACAAGACGGGCTTCTTCTTCAACGGCAGGAGCAAATCGCGATACTCTTTCCAGCGTTCGACGCCGGCAGTGAGATAGGCTTTATAGCGCACACTCGCAATCGTGGATTTCGATTCCGAAATTTTCGCCACGCCTTTCATCGGCCGCTTGACCACGCGGTCGATGATGGCTTGCTTGAGCGGATAATCAAAGATCGTCCACGGAAAGATGGCGCCTTTTTGAAAGCGCGGCGTCGCGGAGAAATCGAGCTGCGCCGTGAGCGGCGTCTTTTCGTGCAAGCGGCGAATGACTTGATTCCACTCGTTGTCTTCTTCGTGCGTGTGATGCGCCTCGTCGTTGATCACGAGCACATGCCCGCTGCGCTTGGCGATGCGCTCGCTAAAATCCGTGATCTCCAATTTCTGCGTCGGCGGTTTGCGACCGAGCATTTCCGTTATTTCACTCGGCTCCTCGTCGCTGTTGCGGCTCGGCCGTTCGTAAAATTGTTGAATGTTCGTGAGAAAAAGCATGCCCTCGCTGTGCGCCCGCTCGCCTGCGCCGCGCAGCACGCAATCGAAATCCCAAAAGATCTCCAACGGCTTGGGAATGAGCGGATCGACGCGAAAAATGCGGCTGCCTTCGAAATCCGTTTTCAAGCGTTCGTACACAATCACGTTTGGCGCAATCACCAAGAACGTGCGCGCATAATCTTTCGCGATCTCCTCCGCCTCGCGTACCGCATTCATGAATTGCCACACAATCGCGAGCGACATGACTTTGGTTTTGCCGCTGCCCGTAGCCATTTTGATGGCGTAGCGGCTAAACGCATCATACGGCGGCAAGCGCACGCCTTCCAAACTTTGCGTGTAATTTTCCAGCAACGCGGTGCGGCTGCGCACGCGCGCAATTTCCCAAACATAGATCAGCGTTTCAATCGCCTCGCGTTGGAAGTCATGATACCTAAACGTTCGCCCGTTGAAACCGCGATGATCGCGCTCGAACCAGTGATTGAGCAAGAGCCGCGTGGTTTCGGTTGCGCCTTTATAGTTTTGCGCGCGCCATTGCGGCACAGCCTCGCGCAACGCAGGCACACACGCCGCAGTGCGCAGTTGCACCGCGACATTAAGCAAATCTTTTTGTTCGGGATTCGAGTCCTTCTTTCGGCGAGGCATGGTGGTTTCCTCAAATTATTTCCGGTAGTCCACGCCCCTTGTGGGCGGATGATCTTACGATTGTTCTCGCGGTAGCGCCCCACAAGGGGGGCGGGGCTACAATTCTATTTGCACCGTCTTCGTCGTGTCATTCCCCAAAATGTCAATCACCTTCACGACGATATTGTACGCGCCGGGCTTCTCATATACGTGTGAAGTCTCCAACACGAAGTCGTTGCCTTTGCGCGTGCGGAAGGTTTGCCATTCGTTATGGAACGTGTCGCCTTGATAGTTCCAATCCACGGCCCAATAATCGATCCATTGGCTCCAGTGCGTGATGGCTTTGTGTACGTCTTGCGGCACGTCGTCGTGCGGGGGGATGAAGTCTTTGAGTTTCAGTTTGACTACCGTGTTGTTCGCTTTCTTCAGCGTTTTGAGATCGACGGCTAATGCTGCCAATTCGAAAAATTGAATATCGCCTTGTTCGACTGCGCGTTTTTCCAAAACTGTGTACGGAATCTTCTTGAAGCGAACGTCCACTCGGGCCTCAGCCGCTATTTGCCGCGCCAGTTCGTTCAGCTCGAACGCAAATTCCCAACCGAGCACGTCGATGCCGGCCTCGGTAGGGTAGAGACGTTCCGCCGGAACGTCTCTACTGCGTGCAACGTTTCCACCGCCGATGGCGCGCCAAATTTCCGCGGCCATGGCTTTCACGTCCGAGAGCGTGACCGGCGCATCCACTGCGGCGACGTGTACCATGCGACCGCTCTTCAAACCGTGCAGCCACGTGTGGCCGCTCACCGGCTCGGCATGATACAGTTCGAGAATGAATTTGCGATAGCGCACCTCCCGCTCGCGCTGGTCTTCGGCCTGATTCTGGCTGGGAAACTCTGCGGCCTGCCACGCTTGGCGTTCATACTTGCCGAGGTTTTGCACCACGAACGGCTTGACGTGCGGAATGGCGAGCAATCTTTTGCGCGTCGTGTGTATGGCAAAACGGCCGAGATCGCAGGTGATCCATTTGCGATTGAGTTTCTCCGCCACCGCCGCGGTCGTGCCGCTGCCGCAGAAGCAATCGAGCACGAGGTCGCCTTCGTTGGAAGATGTATTAATAATCCGCTCGAGTAATTGAGTCGGTTTTTGTGTTGGGTACTTTGTGTCTTCTATCGCCTGCGAATTGATAGGGCGAATGTCATCCCAAAGACTTTGCACAGGCTTGCCGCTTGTTTCATCAAGAAACTGTTTACGCTGAATGCGTTGGCTCTTGTCTTCAGGAAAATACAAAAGCCCTCTCCGATCCCAATCTTCCATGGTCTCTCGTGAAAACGACCATCCGTTAGCCGGGGGTTTATAACCTTTATATTCGTAGATCAAGCTAGGGCTGAGAGACGGGCTAGTAATTGCATGAAGACGATAACGACGACCATTCTCATCTTTGTAAACAAACTTGGTTTTGATATAAGGATCGTCATCTGAATAGGCGATGAATTGTTGATTGAAGGTATACTGCTCCGCATTTTTCGATAATAAAAAAATCGTGTCAGTCGATGAACCCAACTTACGAGACTGGTTAAGGATTCCAGTACGTCGTTTCCAAACAATCTCATTTACAAAGCTGTCAGGGCCGAAGACTTCATTTAATACCAAACGGATTTGCGCATTCATACGCCAATCACAATGCACATAAATACTCCCATCCTCCGCGAGCAAATCGCGCAGGAGCACTGCGGTCTCATAAAACCATTGCAAGTACGAATCCAGCCCGCGTCCCCACGTGTCGCGATACGCTTTTTGTTCGATGATCGAAGGCTGCTTCACGAACGAAGTGGTTTCGTCTTCCTCGGTATCGGGATGATCGGGGATCGTGGCGGTGAAAGAAAAATCCGCGCCGGTGTCGAACGGCGGGTCGATATAGATGAGATTGACTTTGCCGGCAAACTCGGGCAGGAGAGAAGGGAGCACGTATTTTTTATCGCCCCAAATCAAACGGTTGCGCCAATCCGTCTCGCGGCCGCCGGCGAACAAATCCAAATTGCGCACGCGATCCGCGGCGCTTTCGTTTACGGTTTCAATAGTTTGAAACGGCAGCGCAATGCGCACGGGTGACGTCTTCCTGCCGTCTTTGTACTTGCCTTCCCAGATCAGCTCGGTCATGTGCTTTCCGTTTTTATAGTCCTGCCCACTTGTAGGGCAATGTGGCGAGATTGAGTTGACGGATTCAAACAGCGGCCCACAAGGGGCCGGGGCTACGCGGTTTGATGATCAATCCATTGCTTTCCTCTGCTTGATTTTCTCAAGCAGCCGCCGATACTTCGTCAAAATCTCCGGCTTCTCTAGCGCTTCAGCGAACTGCGCGAGCCAGTCTTCGACGAATGCTTCGTCGAGTTTGTCATACTGTTCCAGCAACAAGGCTTCTAAATCCAGCCAATCTTTTTCACGATCGGCAACGACCTTTTGGATGATCAAATCCTCAAGCGAACAGACATAGGCCGAGATTCCGCCCAAATCGCGGCGAACCGCGCGATCGATAATTTCCTCTTCATAGCCGGGCAAGGTCAGCAAAAAATCCACGATGACTTTATCAATCGTGACGGCGACAATCAATGGATTTTCGGGAGCCTTGGTGCGGGCGCGTTCGGGAAACCGGCGCAAGAGTGCGGCTCGCACACCGGCATAATCCGTATTGGGAACGAGAACTTTGAGGTCAACGTCATTGGTGGCGCGGGGAAATCCCCATTGCGCTACGGCAACACCGTCAATGACGGCGTAACGATAGCCTTGTTCATCTAAAAAGCCGATGGCTTTCTGCAGAGGCCCTTCAAGCCGCTTTTCCACGACTGCGCCTCCATGCTTCCAATCGTTGGACCGCAGAGTAATAACGATCCAAGCTTTCCAATTTCTCTTCTCGTTGCCATGCGCTCGGCTCCGGGCAAAGCCGCCAAACCAGCGCCATCAGATCGGCGTATTGTTTGAACGCTTCGGCCGGGGATAGCTCTTGATGTAAACGGGCGCGTTCAACCAGCTTGGCCTCGCTCGATTGTTGGTGCAACGCGTAGGCTTTGCGATAAAGTTCTTTGTCTAATTTCATCATAACATTCCGTGCAATCGCAGTTATCAATTTTGGGCGCAAGGGATTTCTCTTCAAACAAAAGCAATATATTGCTTTTGCCGCTCGCGCGCAATCGCTGTCTTGCGCGGGTCGCTCCCCAAGCGCCTCGACACACTCTACGATCATCTATCCTCTCTCTTCGATCTTCTCTTCCCCGCGCCACTGCGCCAGCACGGCTTCAACCTTTTCCGCCACAACTGCACGCGCCTCGCCGCGGTCGTGTCCGCGCAGTAAAAGCTCGTCATAATTTGTGCGCGCATGCCGCACGTGCGCACGCACGGCGAGATAAATCGCGTTCTCCTCAAATTCTTTCGCCGCGGCGCTGCGGCCCACGCGGCCGCTGTGTTTCAGGCACGCGTGCTCCGCGATTTGATCCGCAATCGCGGCCGGGCATTTAGGAAAGAGCCGCAGAATGTGTTCGCCAAAAGCATAAACAAATTCTTCGTCGCGTTCTTCGCGCCGCACGGCCTCACGCTCGCGGCGGCGTTTGCGCACTTCTTCATCGGCCAAACATTCGGCCTCGGCCTTTTCGAGCGCCTCAGCTTCGACCAAGACGCCTTGGCGCTCATATTGTTTGCGCGTGCGGCTCCATTCCAAAACCTTCGCGTGCAGTTGCGAATACTTCGTTGCGCGCCGAGTGAGCGCGGCGTCGCCCGCGGGCAAATAGAGCAGATGATCCAAATCCGCGCACGAGAGGCAGAGCGCGCCTTTTTCTTTTTCCAAAGTAATCCAGCGGCCATGCGGCAGATCATCACCGCACTCGCCGCAATTACCCTCGCGGCGCGTGATGAAGACAAGAAGGTCTTTGCTTTTCTTTTCATCGGACATAAAACACCTCACGTCAATTTTGATGGATAAAACACAACGCGAACGAGCCGGAGCCAAAAAGAAAAAGCCTCACTATTTTTGAAAGTCCTCGATTTTGATAATGCCGACGCCGAGCAAAAGCCTTTTGTCAATCTCTCGCATCGTCATCGGCGACAGCTTATATTTGAAGTCGATGATATTCTGTTTTGCGATCGTGTGGATTTGGTTGCAAATGATTTTTGCGCCAAAGGGCGTGTGGGATTCTTGCGCGGACAACAACACGTCGGTGGGATATAATCTGGGAGACGTCGGGCCTTTGAGAGTTGTGATGATGACTCCAACCATCGTCGGGCTGGAGCTGATGATGCTGCCCTCCTGCAAATTGACCATAAATTTCGTGATCATCTGCGCCGTGGCATCCGGCAAGGGGAAATGCACGAGATAAACGTTGCCACGTTGAAAGGGGAAATTTTGCACGGCCTAGCCCCCCTAATTTGGTTCTGCGCGGCTCATGCTTGGAATCAGCGGCGCTAAGCTTTCCGCGTTTTCCAAAAACATTCGTTGATCTTCCTCCTCGAAGTTAAAATCCACGAGAGCGGCTTTGGCAAGGTCGGATTTCAATTCGGCCACGAGATCGGCAAGCTGCGTGGTTGGGCCAATGGGAGAAGAGGCCATAACGGGTGCCAATTCTTTTTTGACTTCTTCGCCGGAAAATACGATGAGGAAATACGTTTGGGTTTCCAAGGGCAGATGTAGCGGCTTCAGCGGCTTGAACACGCCTTCCGAATAAACCGCCGGCAAAAGTTGCGACATGGCGATCACTCCTTAAATTGATTTAATCCAACATAACGAAAATCGGCGCAGCAAAGCAATCTAGAATTTTTCAATCTCCTTGCCGCCGCAGGAATCTTGTGTCCGCGCGCTTCACGGTTTGAGCAAAAGCTTCCCCGCGGTGCCGCGGCCCTCCAACAAGCGATGCGCCTCTGCGGCTTGCTCTAATGGCAGCGTGCGATGAATGCGCAGTTTCAACTCGCCCTTTGCAATCCAGCCCAGCACGTCGTTCGCACGCCAGAGCAATTCTTCGCGCGTGGCCGTATAATTGGCGAGCGCGGCGCGCGTGAGATAGACCGAGCCTTTGGCGCTGAGCACGAGCGGATCTATCGGTGGCACGGCGCCACTCGATTGGCCAAACAGCGCGAGCAAGCCGCGCGGTGCGAGGCAGTTCAAACTTTTTTCATACGTCGTTTGCCCAACGGAATCATACACCACTTGCACGCCGCGACCGTTGGTGAGGCGCTTCACTTCCGTTTCAAAATCCTGCTTCGTGTAAAAGATGATTTCATCCGCGCCGGCATTGCGCGCGAGCGCGGCTTTCTCTTCGGTGGAAACCGTGCCGAACACGCGCGCGCCTAAACGCTTCGCCATTTGCACGAGCAGCAATCCCACGCCGCCGGCTGCGGCATGCACGAGACACGTCTCGCCCGCCTTGAGCGGATACGTGGAATGCGCGAGATAATGCGCCGTCATGCCTTGCACCATTGCGGCTGCGCTCTCTTCGAACGAAATCGTCTCAGGCAGCTTCACCAGCTTGAACGCAGGCACGAGGCTATATTCCGCATACGCACCGAGCGCGAGCGCATAGGCGACGCGATCACCAACTTGCACATCGCTCACCTCTGCGCCCACGGCCTCGACCACGCCCGCAGCCTCGGTGCCGGGCGTGAAGGGCAGCGCGACTTTATACAATCCGATGCGATGATACACCTCGACGAAATTCACGCCGATGGCGGCAATACGCACAAGCGCTTCTTTCGGCCCGGGCGCGGGCACGGGCACGTCTTCAAATTTTAAAACCTCGGGGCCGCCGTTTTGATAAATGCGAATCGCTTTCATGTTCAATCTCGCTTTCGTTGAAAAATTTGCACGGCCCAAATGAACGTGCGCCGCTCATAGGCCAATTCAAAACCCGCGGCCGTGATGTGCCGCATGATTTCTTGCGGGGAGTGATAGTAGGGACGAAAAGAGGAGCGAAACAGTTTGTAGAAAAATATGCCGGTTTGAAAAAAACGCCGCACCCACGCGCTCTCGCGCGGATAGCTTACGGCATAAACACGGCGCGCCTTCGCGGTCGAGCTTGCGATCAGCTCGCGCACGTTTTCATAGCAGCAGAGCACTTTGTCGAGAATCGTGATCTCGGCGCTCGCCGCGGTTTCGTATAGCGCCACAAAATCGCCCTGCCGATATTGCGTACGTTCTTGCAGCCCCATTTCCGCGGCGAGTTTTTGTGCGCTTGCAATCATGCGCTCGGAAATATCGAAGCCGATTGCCGCGCTCGCTCCTTCTTGTAGCAGACTCAAATGTAGGCCGCCCGTGCCGCAGCCGATTTCGAGCAGGTCAGCGTTGCTCACGCCTTGGGCGCGAATGCCTGCGACGAGATGCTTCTGCTCCGGGCGCAGGCCTTTTTTGCGAAAGTATTTTTCATACTGGCGCGCGTACTTGCTGAAAAATTTGTCGGTGCCATTGTTGGCGCAGCAGTTCATAGTTCCTCACAGTTTTAGAGGGAAGAGCCGTTTGGTTTATCCGCCATGATTCGGACATCCATTCAGCCTTATCCAAATCTATAATAAGCCATTTAATCAACAGCTTGGCTTTGGAAGGAGCGCTTATCGGCAACTTATCCGCCATTTATCCGCCACTTATCCGCCACAAATTCTCAAGTGGCCGCTGTCGGCATTAGAATATATGCTCTCATTTTTCTTCCCCCGGTTGGTGCGATAAGCTTGAGATCAGATAAAACCTTGAGATCGCGTTGGGCTGTGCGTTCGGGAGCAGCGGGGTTTAATTCTAAATACTCCCGTAGAGTAATCCGGCCATGGTGTTTCAAGTATTCTAAAGCGGTCTTTTGACGTTCATTGATACCAAGCAATCTCTCATCATACTGTGGGTCTTCAATCTGTCGCGCTTGCCTCTGCTCCGAATTATTGCGCAGCGTCACGCGCAGCATGAACGCGTACTCCTCGTATGTCGGCGTTTGCATGCCTCGCGCTTCCATTTCGCGATACATACGATCTACGCCTTCACCGAAGTCGCGCATGTACTTCATCTCCGTCATCACGCGCGCAATGAGCGGATTGCGCGAGAAATGAATGTGCCGCATGTTGTCGAGCCGCACCAAACCGGGAAGCTTCCCGGGGCTTTCGACTTCCAAACGATCGTCAAACATTTTCACTTGAATGTGATGATCATGGGTTGATCCCAAAGCAAACGTATTTAATCGTCCGGCCCTCGGCGAGAAAGCGTGATTCATACGTCGTTTGAATGTGCAGCAGCTCGTCCGCGCTTTCCATGTGGTGCACATCGGCAATCACGCGCCGAATCACGCAGCGTTCGGCTTGCAAAGTTTCGAGCGTATAGTCGAGCAAAGCTTGATCATCGGTTTTGAAATGCACGAGGCCACTGCGGGAGAGCAGACTGCGATACACCTGCAAAAAGCGCGGCGAGGTGAGCCGGCATTTCGCTTTGCTGCGCTTGGGATGCGGCTCCGGAAACGTGATCCAAATTTCCTCCACTTCGCCGGCCTCGAAAAAGTCAGCGAGCCATTCGATGTGGCCGCGCAGAAATGCAACGTTGCGCAATTGCAAAGCGAGCGCGGCTTTCGCGCCTTTCCAAATGCGGTCGCCCTTCGCATCCACGCCAATGAGATTGCGCTCCGGAAATCTTTGCGCGAGGCCGATCGTGTATGCGCCGCGGCCGCACGCGAGCTCCAGCGTGATGGGGTTGTCGTTGTTAAAATAATCGCTGCGCCACTTGCCCTTCATCTGTTTGGGGTGATGAAACACATTCGGCAGATGCGGCAACTCGGCGTAGCGCTGTAATTTTTTACGCGCCATATTTTTCCAGCAAACTTTTTTTCGTGCCCACGAAACACACAAATAGGCTTTTCGCGCGTTTCGTGTATCTCGTGGGCACGCGGAAGAGCTTATGCTTTTGCCGTTTCGAGCTTGTGCTGCAACCGCGCTTTCACCTCCGGCCATTCGGAATCGATGATGCTATAATAAACCGAATGGCGCACGCGGCCCGTGTCCGTAATCATATGATTACGCAACGTGCCTTCCTCCTTCGCGCCGAGGCGCAAAAGCGCAGCGCGCGAACGTGCATTGCACGAATCGGTTTTAAATTCCACCCGCAAGCAGCCCCACGTTTCAAACGCATGTTGCAGCATGAGCAGCTTCGCCTCGGTATTCACCGCGGTGCGCTGCCATTCGCGGCCCACCCACGTCCAGCCGATTTCAACGCGCTGATTCGCCGCATCGATATTGCCGAAGCGCGTGCAGCCTACGACGCGGCCCGTGCTCTTCTCCGTGGTTGCAAACGGGAGCGACTTGCCCTCGGCTTGCTCGCGGAGCGCAGCCTCAACATACGCGCGCATCTGTTCGCGTGTTTGAATTTGCATCGTAGTCCAGCGCCAAAGTTCTTCGTTCAATCCGATGGCGCACAGCGCATCGCAATGAGCGAGCGTCAACGGCAGCATGCACACATGCCGGCCGGCGAGCCTAGTCGGCGCAACGAGCATCGGTTCGCGCACAGTTACAAAACGCAACGGCAGATCGGTTTCATTATGCACAATTTTCCTCGCGAGCGGGTTTGGTCGTTTGCCGGAAACTTGTTATTTTGGCGCGCAAGATACAATCTCCTTGCGCGATTTGCCAAACGATTTTCAAAGGCAAAACGATGAGGGGCAAAACTATTTAAAAGCCAAGACAGAAAAATGTAGGGCAGAAATATGGGGCTTGGTAGCTAAAGAGTCAATTTCGCGTTTGATGAAGAAGTCCGTGTTACTCAGTGTCATCCGTGGTTGTGTTTTCCTTTTGGTTCCGGCTCGCCCGGCTTGTGTTTTATAAAAGACAGATCTGGTTACACGCCAATAAACCAGAAATATTTTTCTGTCTCCATTTTTCTGTCGTAATTTCAAATTCAAAATTCACTTGGAGTGGATATGCGTTTCGAGCGCGCCTTGCTCCTCCGCATTTGGGACGTGCTTCTCACGTTGAGCGTTTCCGCGGCCGCGTTGATCACGCCTTTGCTGCTAGTCATGCAACTTGAAGCGTACGGCTTGGCGTTTTACATGGATGAACTGCTCACCTTGATTTTCGCTTGCGATCTCTTGCTCCGCTTGCTGCAAAGCCGCGCGCCCAAGCCTGAAACCATACCGGCGAACACCTCGCCAAAAGCGGAGCGCTATTCAGCCACGTGGCTCGTCGTGGACCTGCTCGCCGCCCTGCCGTTTGGCCTGCTGCTCAACAACGCCTGGTGGGAAATATTTCGCATGCTCAAACTCGCGCGCGTCGGCCAACTCATGCGGCAGTGGCGCAAGCGCACGGTAAAAAGATCGAACGTGTTGCAGCTTGCTTTCTTTCTCTACTGGCTTCTGCTTTCGGTGCATTGGATTGCGTGCGGCTGGCTCGCCTTGCGCGGCGTCACGCCCGGCGCAGAAGCGAGCAATTATCTGCGCGCGTTGTACTGGGCCATTCAAACTTTTTCCACCGTGGGCTATGGCGACGTCACCGCGACGAACGACGCGCAAACGCTCTACGCGCTCGTGGTCATGCTCATCGGCGTCGGCGTGTACGGCTATTTGATCGGCAACGTCGCGAGTCTGCTCGCCAACATCGACCCCGCCAAAGTGCATCACCTGCAAAACCTCGAAAAGCTCACCGCGTTCATGAACTATCGCAGCATTCCGCCGGAGATTCAAAAACGCATTCGCGACTATTACGACTATCTGTGGGAGAAGCGTTTGAGCTTCGACGAGTCAAACGTCATTGCGGATCTGCCGCCCAGCTTGAAAACCGAAGTCTCGCTCTTTCTCAAACGCGACATCATTGCGAAGGTGCCCCTGTTTCAAGGCGCGAGCGAGGAGTTCATCAAAGAAATTGCATTGGAGATGAAGCCGCTGGTCTTCATGCCCGGGGATTACGTTTATCATGCCGGCGAGCAAGGGCGCGACATGTATTTCATCAACAAAGGAACCGTCGAAATCGTTTCGAAAACCGGCGCGCAAATTTACGCCACGCTCACCGACGGCGATTTCTTCGGCGAGATCGCGCTCGTGCTCAACGAGCCGCGCACCGCCAGCGTGCGCACCGTCACGTTCTGCGATTTGTATCGCCTCGACAAACAAGTGTTCGAACACGTGCTGCGGCATCATCCCGAAATCGGCGCGCAGCTTACCTCAAAGGCGGAAAAGCGGCGCGCCGCGGATAAAAATCATCACGACGGAGATTAACCCAGGCAAGAGCGCTTCTCGTTTGAACCGCATCCGCGCACTCACTTTTTTTATGGCTTGTCGCTGCGCGTTATTGCTTTTCTTCTCCGCTTGTTTACCGCGGTGGCTAGTCGACCTAGCTGACTTAAAGCGCTTCGCAGATTGGAAAAAGCAAAAGCAAGAGCACAGCGCGCGCGAGAATTTGCTTGCGCCTCGCAAGGTGAGCATCGTATCTTGCCCGCGTTTTTAAATGACCCGCAAGCACTGCGCTCTTCCACGGAAAGGAAAACGATGCACCACATTACGCTCATTCCCGGCGACGGCATCGGCCCGTCGATTATAGAAGCAACCGTCAACGTCATCGCCGCAAGCGGCGTTGCCATTGCGTGGGAACGTCAACTCGCCGGCATGGCTGCAGTCGAAGCCTGCGGCAATCCCATTCCCCCCGAAACGCTCACTTCGATTCGCAAAACGAAAATCGCGCTCAAAGGTCCGCTCACCACACCCGTCGGCGGCGGCTTTCGCAGCGTCAATGTCGCGTTGCGACAAGAGTTCGATCTCTACGCCAACGTGCGGCCCGCGCTGTCCTTTGACGGCGTCGACTCGGTTTATAAAAACGTCAACCTCGTGATGATTCGCGAGAACACGGAGGGCTTGTATTCCGGCGTGGAGCATTTCATCAAAGCCGAAGGCGTGAACATCGCAGCAGAGAGTGTGGCCGTCATCACGCGCAGCGGCTCCGAAAAAATCATTCGCTATGCGTTCGAGTTCGCCAAACATCATCGCCGCAAACGCGTCACGCTCGTGCATAAAGCAAACATTTTGAAATGCACCACCGGCATGTTTTTGGAAATCGGCAGAGAAGTCGCGCAGGCCTATCCCGAAATCGAGTTCAAAGATCGCATCATCGACGCATGCGCGATGGAGATGGTGATGAACCCTTCGGCCTACGACGTGATCGTCACCACGAATTTGTTCGGCGATATTCTTTCCGATCTAGCTGCCGGCTTGGTGGGAGGTTTGGGCTTGACTGCGGGCGCGAACATCGGCAAGCATGCAGCGATTTTCGAAGCTGTGCACGGCAGCGCGCCGGATATTGCGGGCAAAAACCTCGCAAACCCCACCGCGGTCATCATGGCCGGCGTAATGATGCTCGAACACCTCGGTGAGTTCGAAGCCGCGGCCAAGATCGACGTTGCAGTGAAAGACGTTATTCGCGAAGGAAAATTTGTGACACCAGATTTGAATCGCGCCACGACTTGCGGCACGCAAGAAATGGCGGAGGAGATTGTGAGGAGAATTCGTGCGTAGCAAAGTTCGTAGTAACGCCTTCAGGCGTTTTGCTCCATTCAGCACGCCACGCCTGAAGGCGTTACTACAAGCTTATTGCGGTAACTCAATCTTCGGCTTCTCCACATGGCAGCGATAGAGCAAAATCGTTTTGCCGAGCACTTGCACCAATTCGGACTTTGTTGCGCGCGCAAGTTGTTCTGCAATCTCGTGCCGGTCGCCCGCAAAGCCTTCCTGCAATTTTATTTTGAGCAAGTCTGCGTTCTCGAATGCGCTCGTAATCGCGGTCAACACACCTTCATTCACGCCTTTTAATCCCACCCACACCACGGGCTGCAATTGATTGCCGAGGCCGCGCAAATAGCGGCGTTGCTTGCCGGTCAGACTTGTTTCGCTCATGTCGTCACCTTCTTGAAAGTTCATTCAACGTAAATGGGCTTGCCGAGCAATCATCATTAGAACTTATTCATCGTTAATCATTTGAAAATTGTATGAATAACCGAATAGGTCTTGGAGGTTTAGTTCTGCTGCTCTTCGCAGGTTACATAGTCCGGCGACGACATTCCAATAACGGGTTTGTTTTTCTGGGGTCTAGCTACCTGACACTTTAGAAATTCATGGATGATCGACAAGTTTGGGGTGAGTAAATTAGCCCTCAACCAGAAAGGAGCACGCTACGTCGATCAGCCAAGTTTTTGCGCAATGGCTTCTTAAGCTTAAACAGCTTCG
>JAYRWE010000072.1:0-51276 GCA_041918175.1 bacterium | reverse complement strand
TCGCCAACCTCCGCCTGATGCTGAAGCATCAGGCTAAAAGGTGGAAGCGATCTAAAGATCGCTGATCACCCGTAGGGTGATAGCCAACTTTAGTTGGCTTGCATCTCCTAGCCTGATGATTCATCATCAGGCGAAGGGCGGCGCGAATGAGTACAAAATTCAGATAGAAGGACAATTGCAGGTGAAGCTACGACACAATTCATAACGAGTACATCTACCATTCACGATTTACAATCCACGACCTACGATCAACAATCCACCACCCTCCCTCTACGATCTTCAAACCTCACTCCCCAATAATTTTCACCACCACACGCTTCTTTCTGCGCCCGTCAAACTCGCCGTAGAAAATTTGCTCCCACGGGCCGAAATCGAGTTTGCCTTGAGTGATGGGCACGACCACTTCGCGGCCCATGATTTGGCGCTTGAGATGCGCGTCGGCGTTGTCTTCGCCCGTGCGATTGTGGCGATAGTGCGAGGTCGGCGCGTGCGGCGCGAGGCCTTCGAGCCAGTCGTCAAAATCTTGGAGGAGACCAGACTCGTTGTCGTTGATGAAAACCGAGGCCGTGATGTGCTGCGCGGCCACGAGCACAAGACCTTCTTGCACGCCGCTTTTCTGCACGTGTGCTTCGATCTGCGCAGTGATGTTGATATAGCCGCGCCGCTGCGGCGTGTTGAACCAGAGATATTCGGTGAGGGATTTCATGGTTGGTTGCTGGTTGATGCTGGTTGCTCGATGTCACAGGGCCGGATAATAGGCCACGTTCTACTCCAAAACGCCAAGCTACAACTCCGCCCATTTGCCTTCGCCTTCCCACACGCGAATCGTGAACGGGTAGCTCCACCTCGCGCGAAAGCGTTGGTGTAGCAACTCGCAGATGTTTTCCACGGAAGGATATTCCAAGAAGTCATTGAGCGATTTGTGATCGTACTCCGCGAGCACATTGCGGATGATGTGCTTCATTTCGCCGAAGTCGAGGATCATGCCGGTTTTGTTTTCGCCGGTGATGACGACTTCGACTTTGTACGTGTGACCATGAATCACGCCGCACTTGGGATGATTGGGCAGAAAGTGCGCGCAGTCCATGTATTCGATATAGCCAAGCTTCATGTATGCTCCGTTGTTTGATTTTCAAATTCGGTAGTCGCCCTCAAAAACGGTCATTCAGAAAGAATCTTTTTACTCGTTGGAGACTTATCCCAGTGCTTAAAAGGATTCCTTCTGAAGGACAGTTTTGATGAGCTTCCGTGTTGCTACGAAAGTGCCGATATTTTCAACGAAATGCAAGCGCACGAGCGCGCTGAAAAATTTCTTGCTTGCCGAAAAAAATATCGCCAAGCTTATCGCCGAACTTACAAAAGGAGAGAGCATGCTCAATTACGTTTGGCTGGTTCTGATCGTGGCCGCGCTGCTCACGGGCGCATGGAATGGTAATCTCGAAGCCGTGACCAAGAGCGCGTTCGACTCGGCGGAAACCGCAGTGAAGATCGCACTCGGCTTGATCAGCATTATGACGCTGTGGCTCGGCATTATGAAAGTGGCCGAGGCCGCGGGGTTGATTCGCATGCTCGCGCGCGCGATGTCGCCCATTATGCGGCGTTTGTTTCCCGAAGTGCCGCCGGATCATCCGGCCATGGGCGCGATGCTGCTGAACATCGCGGCGAATTGGCTCGGACTGTCGAATGCCGCGACGCCGTTCGGTTTGAAAGCGATGGAAGAATTGCAGCAACTCAATCCGAAAAAAGACACGGCCACGAACGGCATGGTGATGTTCCTCGGCATGAACACTTCGAGCATCACGCTGATTCCGGCAACCATCATCGGCGTGCGCGTGTCGCTCAATTCGAGCAATCCGTTCGAGATTATCGGCACGACGATTTTTGCGAGTTTGTGCGCGACGATTGTGGCGATCACGATGGCAAAGTTGCTCGGCCGTCTGCGCATGTTCCGCAAGGACGATCCGAGCTTCGCACTCGCAACCGAGAAGGAGGCGTGAGATGGGAGAAATTTTTCGTCAAGTCGTGCAGGCCATTTCGATTTGGGCGATTCCGATTTTGCTGTTCATCATTCCGGTGGTCGGCATTATCCGCAAAGTGAAGGTGTATGAATGCTTCGTCGAAGGCGCGAAAGAAGGCTTCAACGTTGCGATTCGCATCATTCCGTTTCTGGTGGCGATCTTGTTTGCCATCGGCATGTTTCGCACTTCGGGCGCAATGGATTTCTTTCTCGGGTTGATTTCGCCGCTCACGAATTTGCTCGGCATGCCCGCGGAAGCGTTGCCCGTGGCGTTAATGCGTCCGCTCACCGGCAGCGGCACCATGGCGATTGCGACCGAGGTGATGAAAACCAATGGGCCGGATTCTTTCGTGGGCCGACTCGTTTCGACGATGTATGGCAGCACGGAAACGACGTTCTATGTTTTGGCGGTGTATTACGGCTCAGTCGGTATTCAAAAGATTCGCCACTCGCTCGCGGTGGGCTTGATCGCGGATGCGGCAGGCTTGCTTGCGGCGCTGTTCATTTGCAAGCTGGTGTTTGGATGAAAAAACTGATTGTATGTTTTGGGATTTGTGTTATACTCTCGTACAAAAAAATGCGCTCGTAGCAACGTCTTGAATTGTTTGATTCGTAATAATTGAGAAAGCCTAATGAAATTTGACGATCAAGTTCGCGCCACCAATACCCTGTCATTCAGAAGGAATCTTTTTAAGCATCGGGCAGTATCGCCAGCGAGTAAAAAGATTCCTTCTGAATGACAGGTCGTGAAAGAGGTTACCGATTTTGAGAGTCAAAACTCATAAGGCATCACTACGAGCCTTCCATTTCAAGCCGCAAACCGTGCGGTTTTATTCTTATCAAAGGAAATGACTTTGAGAAACACATTGCTGCTTTCAACGCTCGCCGTTCTCGTCTTCGGCTGCGCCTCGAAAACGAAAGTGGAAAAGAAAACGCCGGAAACCACGCGTCGCCCGACTTCCACCACTACAACGACTCCGCCTCCTTCGCAAAAATCGAGCGGCTATGACGAATCGTTTGATCCGACCTCGGTGAAGGATGTTGCTTTTACCATTCCGCGCAAGACGGAAAAGAAAATGGTGCAATCACAAACGGCGGTGCCCGTGTCTGTGGACACGACGGCTTCGGATACTTCGTGGGTGACGGTGCAAGGCTATCAACTGCAATTGCTCCAAACGGAAAACGGCGCACAAGTACGCGAGACTTTGCGCACTGCAATTCTCGACCTCAATACGGAGGTTGAAATTGTATACGACGCACCGTATTACAAACTGCGCGCAGGAAAGTTTTTGAATCGTTACGATGCCGAGCTGTTGCAGAGCGTGGCCGATGCCAAAGGCTATGCGAACTCCTGGGTGGTGCGCACGCCGATCAAAGTGCGCGCTTTTGAGTTGCAGGAGCAGCGGTAGTAAATAATTCAAACCGCGAATTGGCGCGAATGAGCGCGAATAAAAAGAATTAGCGTTCATTCGCGTTGATTCGCGGTTTGAAAATCGCGTGGAGTTTGATCGACATTCCTCAACGCAGCCGCAAGAGAACATATTCTCACTCGTGCGCTGCCTTTTCTACCTCTCCCAATAGCTTCTTCTTTTCCCCCGACAGAATAACCAAATAAAACTCAAAGGCTTCATTCACGCACAAGCCGGAAAATCCTTTTGGAAAACGAGGGCTTTTGTATTAAATTAGCCCGTCATTTTTCGGAGGTTTTTCATGTCTGGCCATAATAAATGGGCTAAAGTAAAACACGTCAAAGCGAAACAAGACGCGATTCGTGGGCGTGTGTTTACCAGAATCATCAAAGAAATAACCATTGCCGCACGCAACGGCGGCGGCGATGAGGCGGCAAATCCGCGTTTGCGCAAGGCGATTCAAGACGCGAAGGCGGCGAATATGCCGGCAAACAACATCGAGCGTGCGATTAAAAAAGGCACGGGCGAGTTGGAAGGCGTGAACTATGAAGAAGCCACGTATGAAGGCTATGCTCCCGGCGGCGCGGCGTTGATCGTCGATGTTGTGACGGACAACAAGAATCGCACGGTCGCAGATATTCGTCACATCTTTTCGAAGCACGGCGGCAACATGGGCGAGAGCGGCTCAGTTGCGTGGATGTTCGAAAAGAAAGGCATCTTCACCGTCACGACCGAAGGCAAGAGCGAAGACGATTTGCTCGAAATCGTGTTGGAATGCGGCGCGGAGGATTTGAAGTATGATCCCGAATCGTCCGATATTCTTTCTGCGCCTTCAGATTTCGACGCGGTGAAAACGGCGTTGGAGAGCAAGGGTTTGAAGATCGAGAAGGCCGAGACTGGCATGTATCCCAAGAACACGATCCAGATTGAAGGCAAAGATGCGGCGCAATTGCTGCGCTTCATGGACGCCATCGAGGATCACGACGACGTGCAGCATGTCTATTCGAACTTCGACATTGACGACGAAGTGTTGAATCAATTGCAGTGATGCGAGGTTGAAGGCTAAAGCGCAGAGTCTCATTCTGGGTATTGATCCCGGACTTCAAATGACCGGCCTCGGGTTGGTGCACTCCCGTGACGGTCATTGTTTTTATGTCGCATCGCAAACCATTGCGCCGCGCGTGGATCGCCCGCTGGAGCAACGTCTCGCAGAAATCTTTGCGCAAGCCACGGCTTTCATGAAAGCGCATCAGCCCACGATTGTCGTGGTGGAAAAGTTGATCTTCGCGCGCAATACGCAAATCGCGCTCAAGCTCGGGCATGCACGCGGCGTGTTGTTGCTCGCTGCGGCGCAACTCAGCATCGAAGTGGTTGAGTACGCGCCGCGCGAAGTGAAGCTGGCCGTAGCGGGCAATGGCGCGGCCTCGAAGCTGCAAATGCAGCGCATGGTGCAAGCTGTGTTGGAAATGGAAAACTTGCCCGAACCGCACGACATTGCTGATGCACTTGCGCTCGCGATTTGTCATGCGCATCGTTGTGCTTGAAACTAGCGCATGGTTAAACTCTGAAAGTTTGGCAACGCTTCTGATGCTTGATACAACTTATGATTGGTCAACTCTCCGGGCGCTTGCTCGACAAATCTCCCACCCGCGTGTTACTCGACGTGAGCGGCGTCGGGTATGAAATATTGATTCCACTCTCCACTTTCGAGCAGCTCGGGTTGGTCGGTGAAAACGCAACTTTGCTCACGCATCTCCACGTCCGCGAAGATATATTGCAACTCTACGGCTTTGCCTCGCACAATGAAAAGCAACTCTTTCAACTTTTGCTCAATGTCAACGGCGTCGGGCCTAAGCTCGCGCAAGGCATCCTCAGCGGTTGCAGCGTGGAGATGTTTTGCAACTATGTGAAGCAAAGCGCGACCGCAGCGCTCACGAAGATTCCCGGCATCGGCAAAAAGACCGCGGAGCGCTTGGTGCTCGAACTGCGCGATCGCATAGAGAAATGGGACATTGCGCAAGAGAAAGCCGGCACGCCGAAAGGCCCGGCCGCATTGAGCGAAGAAGCGTTGCTCGCATTGATCTCGCTCGGTTATCCGCGTAACGAGGCCGAGAAAGCGATTCGCAGCGTGCTCGCGGAGCATGAGAGCTTGCCGGTGGAAGAATTGCTCAAGCTGGCGCTGAGGAATATGTAGGCGCATTCGCAATGAAAGCATCAAAGCAAAACTATTTCTGGCAAGACGATTCCTTTAACAAATTTTTTGCCCACGAAACACGCGAATGACGCGAAAATTTTTTTCGCGTATTCCGTGTGTTTCGTGGGCAAAAAGTAAAAAATAGTTTTGCCTCGAACCTAATCGGAAACCATGACTGATAACCTGCAAGCCGCCCTCAAAACACGCGCGACCGCTCCGGAAGCGCAGGAAGGCGAGCGCGATCTCGACGTGCGCTTGCGTCCGTTGCGGCTCGCGGATTTCATCGGGCAAGACAAGCTCAAAGATAATTTGCAGGTTTTCATTCAAGCCGCGCGCGGTCGCGGTGAAGCGCTCGATCATGTGTTGCTCTATGGCCCGCCCGGTCTCGGCAAAACCACGCTCGCCAATATTATCGCAAGCGAGATGGGCAAGAAGATCAAAGCCACGTCCGGCCCGGTGCTCGAAAAGGCCGGCGACCTCGCGGGCATACTCACGAATCTCGGCGAGGGCGATGTGCTCTTCATCGACGAGATTCATCGCCTCAATCACGTGGTCGAAGAATATCTCTATCCCGCGATGGAGGATTTCAAGCTCGACATCATCATCGACAAAGGTGCGAACGCGCGCTCGATTCAACTCAAGCTCCCGCGCTTTACGCTCGTCGGTGCAACCACGCGCGCGGGTTTGCTCACGAGTCCGATGCGCGCACGTTTTGGCGTCATCGCGCGTTTGGATTATTACACTGCGGAGCATCTTTGCACCATCGTCGGCCGCTCCGCGAAAATTTTGCAGATTGAAATTAAACCCGACGCGGCTTTAGAAATTGCGCGCCGTGCGCGGGGCACACCGCGTGTCGCGAATCGTTTGTTGCGACGCCTGCGCGACTTCGCGCAGATTAACGGTAACGGCGCGATTGATTTGGAGACGGCGAAAACTTCACTCGCGCGGCTCGATGTCGATGAACTCGGCCTCGATGAAATGGACAAAAGGCTGTTGCAGAGTTTGATTGAAAAATTCAGCGGCGGCCCGGTCGGCGTGAACACGCTCGCAATTGCCGTGGGCGAAGAAGCGGGCACGTTGGAAGAAATTTACGAGCCGTTCTTGATACAAGAAGGCTTTCTCACGCGCACGCCGCGCGGTCGCGTGGCCACGCCGCGCGCCTATCAACATTTAGGCTTGGCGCGCCGCAGCTTTGCCGCGATCGAGCAACAAGAGTTGTGGTAATCTCAATTCCCCATCTCGCCTTGCGCGAGATGCACTTGAACACTTAATACAAAGTGTGGAACGATGAAGCTATCTGATTTCAAAATCAACATACCCGACAAGCTCGTGGCGCAATATCCCGAAAAGAAGCGCGAAAAATCGCGGCTCATGGTTTTAGATCGCCAGAAGCAAACGATTGAAGAGCGCGTCTTCTCCGATATTGTGGACTACATCGGGCCGGACGATTGTCTCGTGCTGAATGAGACTAAAGTTTTCCCCGCGCGCCTCATGGGCACGAAAGACAAAACCGAAGCGCATGTTGAAATCTTTTTGCTGCGGCAATTGGAGAACGGTTTGTGGGAAGTGCTCGTGCGCCCCGCGCGCAAAGTGCGCGTCGGCAATCGTCTCTCCGTCGGCCGCGATTTAGCATGCGACGTGATCGACAACACCGTGTCCGGCGGGCGCGTGGTGCGGTTCAATTACAACGGCGATTTTTTTGAGATCGTCGAAAAGCTCGGCCAATCGCCGCTGCCGCCTTATGTGAAACGCGAACCGGAGACGATGGACAAAGAGCGCTATCAAACCGTGTATGCGCGCGTGCGCGGCGCGGTTGCGGCGCCCACCGCGGGTTTGCACTTCACCAAAGATCTTTTGAAGAAGATTGAAAAGAAGGGCACGAAGATCGTTCCCGTGGTTTTGCATTTGGGCCTCGGGAGTTTTCGTCCGGTGATTGTTGAAGACCTCGGCCGCCACAAAATGGATTCGGAGTATTTCGAAATTGCGGCGGAGTCGGCGCAAGCGATCAACGACACGATGAAAAAAGGCGGCAACGTCATCGCCGTGGGCACCAGCTCGGTGCGCACGCTCGAAACCGAAGTCACCAGCGAAGGCTGGGTGAAATCCGGGCGCGGCTGGACGGACAAATTTATTTTTCCGCCTTATGATTTTAAAATCGTCGATCGTCTTGTCACGAATTTTCACATGCCCTGCTCCACGATGTTGATGCTCGCCACGGCCTTTGGCGGCCGCGATTTCGTGTTCAAAGCGTATCGCCGAGCTGTGAAAGAGAAATGGCGCTTCTTCAGCTATGGCGACGCGATGATCATCATTTGAGCAGCGTTCGGTTTCAGATTCTAGTACCAGGCATTAGGCTTCGGCCAACTCGAAGCGCGCAGGCAACCTCTCATGGCAAACTTTGCAATCGTCGTCGCCGCCGGACAAGGGACACGTTTCGGCAGCGAAATGCCCAAACAATTTCTTTTGCTGCAGGATCGCCCCATCCTCGCGCACACGCTGCAACGCTTCGAAGCCGCGGAGAGCATTGCGCAAGTGGTGATTGTTGCCGCGCAGGCGTGGCATGGTTATATCAACCGCGAAATTGTCGAGCGTTTTCAATTCAAAAAATGCCGCGAGATCGTTGCCGGCGGCGAACGTCGTCAAGATTCGGTATGGGCCGGATTGCAAACGCTCAAGCTCACGAGCACCAGCCTCATCGTCGTGCATGATGCCGTGCGTCCGCTCTTCTCGCATGCGTTGTTGGAAAGAGTGCTCGCCGGTTGTGAAAACTTTGATGGCTGCATACCGGCGCTCGCGCTGCGCGATACAGTCAAACAAGTTAGCGGGCAAGAAGTACTCGCCACGATTCCGCGCGAGACGCTTCGCCTCGCGCAAACGCCGCAAGCGTTTCGTAGCAAAGTTTTGCAAAGGGCTTTTGTTCAAACGCAAGAAGAGCAACTGGTGGGCACCGATGAAGCCGCGCTCGTGGAAAAAATCGGCGGAAAGATTTGTTGGGTCGAAGGCGAAGAAAGCAATTTGAAAATCACCACGCCGAGCGATTTAAAAATTGCCGAAGCTTTTTTGTAAGCAAAACGATTTAAAAGCATAGACAGAAAGATGGAGGGCAGAAAAATGTTTTTTGCTTTATTTCGGTTCGTCGAGTTTTTTTATAAGCCTTTATCTTTCTGTCCTCCATTTTTCTGTCTTCCGCTTTTAGGGATATGAGCAAACATGCGCATCGGAATCGGTTACGACGTACATCCTCTCGTGCGCGAGCGCAAACTCATACTCGGCGGCGTGCAGATCGAGCATGAGTTCGGGCTTGCGGGCCACTCCGACGCCGACGTGCTCTGTCACGCCATCGGCGATGCGCTCCTCGGCGCGGCGAATCTCGGCGATCTCGGCCAACACTTTCCCGATAGCAGCCAACGTTTCGCCAACATCTCCAGCTTGCTCTTGTTGAAAGACATTGCCGCGTTGCTCGCACAAAACAAATTTAAGATCGTGAATATCGATTCCATGCTCATTCTCGAAGCGCCGAAAGTGATGCGCTTCGCGGAGGAGATGAAGGAAAATATCGCGCAAGCGTTGAGTATCACGCCACAGCAAATTTCCATCAAAGCCACAACTTCCGAAAAGCTCGGCTTCATCGGCAGAAAAGAAGGCGCAGCCGCACAGGCCGTGACGTTGATTGAAGAAACGACCTAACGCAAACTTCCAATCTGAACACGTTGAGATGCGGCAAGGCTATGATCGAGTCCACACACACGTTCCGCCGCGCATACATGCCCCAAACTGCTCTGGCAAAAGCGCTTGCCTTTGACGACGATGCGATGCAAGTCTTTCTCACGGATGGCCGAACGATTAGCGTGCCTTTAATATGGTTTCCGCGTTTGCACGAAGCCAACGCCGAGCAGCGCGTAAAGTATGAAATCGGCGGCGGCGGTGTGAGCCTGCACTGGCCGGAACTCGATGAAGACTTGTCCGTTGCAAATCTTCTTGCCGGCGCGGATTGGGAATCGGCGTGAGGCTTTGATTTGATGAAATAATCTCTTTCACGGAGGATGGCTGTGGGGCAGCAAAGCGAATTGTATTACAAAGCGGCAGTAGCACGAATTCAAGAAGCTCAACACTTGCAAGCGCACGGATACTTCGTTCTCGCGATGTATGTGTCGGGCTTGGCTGTGGAGTGTATGCTTCGCGCTTTTCGTTTGCTTGACGATTCGGTTTTTGATGAACGCCACGATCTTCTATTGCTATGGAAACACACCGAGTTGGCGAAGATCGCCGATGAACCAGTCCATGATGCCATGTACTCCGCGATCACACGAGTGGCAGTCTTATGGCGCAACGACTATCGTTTCAGTTCTACCGAAGCAGTGAAGTCGTACTTAAAGAAAATGCGCAAGGATCGCGGGATCAAAGGGGATTTCCTCAAGTATAATAGTCAGAAACTTTATCAAGCGGCTGCGGAAGTAATTCTTATAGGAATGAAAAAATGGACGCGATTGCGCACAAAGTGAAAAACATCCTCACAAATTATTTTGCCGAGGACGAGATCAAACTCGACAACGAGCCGAACGGTCGAGTCAGCGGTTTTATCGTCTCGAAAAAATTTTTGGGCATGGATGATTTGAAGCGCCAAGTTTTAATCAGCGGCTTATTGCGCAATAATATCAGCAAACAAGAGCGAGAAAGGATACTTGGTTTCTTTCCGTTTACTCCCGAAGAGTATCGCGCATATCGTGCTCCTAGCTTATTGCTCGCATTCAAAGATGATCTCGACGATCAAGTTCGGCACCGCGCTCGCGGCAATGGGAACAAAGACAGCACGGTTTTCAAGAGAAAAATTAAGAGCATCATGACCGAGCATTTTCAGCCGACTATGCTTGAATTGGAACAGCACGATGAATTTCGTCTGCACGGCTTCATTGCTTCCGCGAAGTTTGAAGGGCAAGGCGATCTTGCCCGCCAAACTCAAATTTGGAAAGTGCTCCGAAAAAATTTGACCAAAGCCGAGCAGCGCAAAATTCTCGGCTTCCTCGCCTACACCCCCGGCGAATACGAAGCTTACAACGAGCCGATTGAAACTTCCGCATAAAGAATTTTTATGAACAACTCCGTTCGCGTTCGCTTTGCCCCGAGTCCTACGGGGCATTTGCATATTGGCAATGTCCGCACTGCCATTTTGAATTGGCTCTATGCCCGCCACACGGGCGGCACGTTTATTCTGCGCATCGAAGATACCGACCTCGAGCGCTCCACGAAAATCTCCGAAGCTTCGATACTCGAAGACCTGCGCTGGCTCGGCTTGAATTGGGATGAAGGCCCGGAACATGGCGGCGATTTCGGCCCGTATCGCCAATCCGAGCGCTTGCATCTTTATCAGCAATACGCGCAACAGCTCGTCACCGACGGCAAAGCATACTACTGCTTTTGCTCCGGCTCTGAGTTGGAAGCAGAACGCGAGAGTGCAATGGCGCAAGGCGCCGGACAAGTGCGCTACAGTGGCAAGTGCCGCACACTCACACCGGCGCAGCAAGACGAAGCGCGCGGCAAAGGCATTGCGCCCGCGATTCGTTTTCACGTGCCCGAGCAAGTCGTGAGCTTCACCGATCTCGTCAAAGGCGAGCTGACTTTTCCCGCAAGCACGTTCGGCGATTTCGTGATCCTGCGCGCGAACGGTTTGCCCACGTACAACTTTGCCGCGGTGATCGACGATCATCTCATGCTCATTTCGCACGTCATTCGCGGCGATGATCATGTTTCCAACACGCCCAAGCAAAAAGTTTTGTACGACGCGCTCGGCTGGCGCGTGCCCGCGTTTGCGCACATCCCTATGATCTTGGGTGAAGATCGCAGCCGCCTTTCGAAGCGGCACGGCGCCACCTCGCTCGATCAATTTGCGGAGAAGGGCTATTTGCCCGAAGCCATCATCAACTTTCTCAGCCTGCTCAGTTGGTCTTCGGAAAGCGGCGAGGAAGTTTTATCGATTGCGCGCTTGATCACTGAGTTTTCCTTTGAGCGTATCAATGCCTCTGCCGCGGTGTTCGATACCACGAAGTTGAATTGGATGAACGGCGTTTATATTCGCAAGCTTGCGCCGGAGCAATTGGCAGAGCGCACGACACCATTTTTCAATCATGCCGGTTATAAGCTGCCTGACCGCGACACACTCAAAGAACTGTTTCTGCTCTTGCATGAAAGCGTCGAGTACCTCGCGCAGTTTGTGGAGAAGGCCGCGTTCTTTTTTGCCGAGCGCATTCACATCACCGATGGCGCGGCCATCTCCATGAGCCAATCCGAAGCTTCGGAAAAAGTTTATTGGTCTTTTCTGCGGCAATTGGAGAACATCGAAAACTTTACGCCCGAAGTGTTTCGCGAGATCATGAAAACTGTGAACAAAGAAACCGGCGTGATGGGCAAAGACCTGTGGATGCCCATTCGCATCGCGCTCACCGGTGCGCTGCACGGCCCGGATTTGCCCAAGCTCGCGGCGCTGCTCGGCAAAGAGCGCGTGCGGCAAATGATTTTGCATATCGTCGAGTAGATTGTGTTGCCCACGAAACATGCGAAATACACGAAATAAAACTTTCGCGTGATTCGCGTGTTTCGTGGGCTACTGAATTAATCTTTCTTCAACAAAATGGCGCGCTCCGATTTCAAATCGCTCTTAGCAAACAAGCCCGTGCTCATCGGCATGGTGCATTTGCCCGCATTGCCCGGTAGCCCGGACTATCGCGGCGATTTTGAAAACATCATTCGCTTCGCAGAAAAAGAAGCGAAGACGATTTACAAATCCGGCTTCCATGCGATCATGTTTGAGAACTTTGGCGATGCGCCTTTCTTCCCCGAACGCGTGCCGAACGAAACGATTGCGGCGATGTCGGTGATTGCCGCGCGCATCAAGAGCCAAACCAAACTCCCGGTCGGCGTGAACGTGTTGCGCAACGATGCGCTCGCGGCCTTGTCAATCGCGGTCGCAGCGCAGCTCGCGTTCATTCGCGTGAATATTCTCACCGGCGCCGCGGTGACCGATCAAGGTTTGATTCAAGGCCAAGCGCATGTGCTCTTGCGCGAACGTCAACGCTTGCGCGGCGAGCACGTTGCAATACTCGCCGACATTCGCGTGAAGCACGCCGCGCCGCTCGTCGAACGCGATCTCGCGCAAGAAGTAGAAGAATATTTCGACCGCGCACGTTGCAGCGCCATTATCGTTTCCGGCACAGGCAGCGGCAAACCCGTTGACGTTGAATTTCTGCGCGAAGTGCGCCAAGCCGCAGCGCAACGTCCCGTGCTCATCGGCAGCGGCTTGAATGTATCGAACGCGTCGGAATTGCTCGCGCTTGCAGACGGCGCCATCGTCGGCTCTTCGATCAAAGAAGATGGCCGCATTCAAAACCCGATTGATCGCAAGCGCGCCGAAGAGTTGGTGAAAGCGTGTCGGGCGCTGAGGTAGCTTTATCGGCTTTGTTCAATAACGACAAGCTATATTTATGAACGCATCCGAACTTCTCAAAATAATTGCCGCCGGCGAGAGTGATGCCGTCGAATTCAAAGAGCACTTTGCCGGTAAATGGAAAGAGTTGAAGCCCAAACTTGCCATTGCCATCTGCGCGATGGCGAACACCGACGGCGGCTCCGTGCTTGTGGGCGTGTCAGATAAAGGTGTAGTCACAGGCATTGACGAAGATCATTCGCTGTTCGAAGAAAAGCTCAAAGACATTTTGCATACCGGATTCAATTTTCCGATCACCGCGCATTTGCACCGGATACAAGTGGGAGATCAATGGGTACACGAAATCAATGTGCGAAAATATCGCGGCCCGGAGCCGTTGACTTATCAAAAGCACATTTATGTTCGTCGCGGCGCTTCTTCGGTTGAGCCGAGTCCGCACGAGCGCCAAGAGTTGTTCAACGTGTTCGGGTTCTTTTTAACCGAAGATCAAATCGTTCCGAACACGGGCGCTGCCGATATCAATTCGGAGAAATTCAAAAACTATCTCAGTCGCTTTAACATAGATTTCGTGGCTGATCCGCAACCTTCGCTCGTGCAGGACTTGTTGAATCGCGAAGTGCTCAATCACCAATTCGAAGAAACCCATTGCACGCTCTACGGCCTGCTGTGCTTCGGTTATGCGCCGCAGCAATATTTGCCTTTTGCCGCAGTCGAACTGAGCATCTACAACGGCGTGACGCGCGCGGATGATATTCTCTTCACGCGCACGTGCGGCGGAACGGTACAAGAGCAGATCGAGAGCGCCGTGGCCGCGGTGCGCGAGCTTTATCGCTTCGAAAATTTTGACGCGCTCGTGCGGCGTGACGAGTTTCTGTTGCCGCTCGGCGCATTGCGCGAGATCGTTGCCAATGCCGTCGTGCATCGCGACTACAACATCTCCGGCGGCAAAATTCTGATCGACATTTTCCACGATCGTGTTGAAGTCACCAGCCCCGGTGAGTTGCCCAATTCGCTCACGCCCGCGAAAATACTTTCCGGCGGCATCATTCGCTCGCGCAATGAAAAGATGGCGAACTTTCTCATTGCCATGGGCTTCGTTGAAAATCGCGGCCGCGGCATTCCGCGCGTGCGCAAGCTGATGCGCGATTACAACGGTACCGATTTGGAAATAGAAAACGACCGTGAAGTTCGCTACGTGCGCGCGACCCTGCGAATAAGATAGGTTGCAATCTCCTCCTAGCGTGTCATCCTGGAAGGAACTTCCCTAGTGCTCGACTGTCATCCCAGTGCTAGGGAAGGTTCTTCCAGAATGACAGTTTAAGAGAAGTTTCAAACCAACCTGCAATGAGTCTACTATCCACGATCATCATTCACGAGATCAACCATGCCTCTCAAAATCTACAACACGCTCACGCGTCAAAAGGAAGAGTTCGTTCCGCGCGAGGCCGGCAAAGTGGGCTTCTATGTTTGCGGCCCCACGGTGTATGATTACTTTCACATCGGCAATGCCCGGCCTTTCATCATGTTCGATGCGTTTCGCCGCTATTTACAATATCGCGGCTATCAAGTGCGCTATGTGATGAACCTCACCGACATCGACGATAAGATTATCAAACGCGGGCACGAGTTGGGCGTTGACTCGCGCGAGGTGGCGCTGAAATACACGCACGCGTTTTATGAAGACATTCAAAAGCTCGGCGTGCATCCGGCGGATGTTTATCCCAAAGCCACGGAGCACATTCCGCACATCATTGCGTTGATCAGCGCGCTCATAGCCAAAGGCATTGCGTATGAAGCCAACGGCGACGTCGTGTTCGATATTGCAAAATTTCCGGACTACGCCAAACTCTCCGGCAAGAAGCTCGATGAATTGGAAGCTGGACATCGCGTAGCCGTGGGCGAAAGCAAGCACAGTCCGCTCGATTTTGTTTTATGGAAGAGCGCGAAGCCCGGCGAGCCGTGGTGGGAAAGCCCATGGGGCAAAGGCCGGCCTGGCTGGCATATCGAGTGCTCGGCCATGTCGACCACGTATCTCGGCGAGAGTTTTGATATTCACGCGGGCGGGCTTGATCTTATCTTTCCGCATCATGAAAACGAGATTGCGCAAAGCGAGGGCGCGACCGGCAAACCGTTCGTGCGCTATTGGATGCACAACGGCTTTCTCGATATCGACGGCGAGAAGATGTCGAAGTCGCTCGGCAACTTCAAAACCGCGCGCGCGATCTTGCAGAAGTTTCCCACGACCGCGATTCGGCTCTTCTTTTTGATGAAACACTATCGCGGCCCAATTGACTTCTCGCTCGAATCGCTGCAAAGCGCGATGAAGGCGCGCGAGCGTTTGAGCCTGGCTTATCAACAATTGCAACGCCGCCTCGACAACGCGACACTCGCGAGCATTCCGGCAAAGTTTGCGAACGAGGAGTTGCAAAAGTTTTATGAAAACATTGCTGCTTCGCGCCAAGGCTTCATCGAAGCGATGGATGATGATTTCAACAGCTCGCAGGCCATGGCCGTGATCTTCGATTTCGTGCGCGAAGTGAATCGCTTCACCGAGCGCGCGAAGTTGGGCGCGGAGGAGTTGGTCGTGCTCACGGAAGCGAAGAAGCTGTTCGACGAGTGGAATGACGTTTTAGGCGTGATGGAACCGAGCGGCGCTGCGATTGAGCACGGCCGCTTCGACGCGGTGATGAAAATCGTGCTTGACATGCGCCAAGCGTTGCGCGCGGAGAAAAATTTCAAGCTCGCGGATCAATTGCGCGATCAGCTCAAAGCGAGCGGCATCATCATCGAAGACAGCGCCGAAGGCAGTCGTTGGCGTGTGGAGTAGCGCGTGGAGGAAGTTGTAATTTTCCCGAGAGGAGAGAAGCTGCGATTACGCTCTGCGATTTTGCTGCTCATATCGCGCACGAGAGATGGTCTTTTTAGGATGACAATCTAAATTGATGCGCTAGTGCGAAGCAGAATAATCCGTGAAGCCCAGTCGTACTTTCTCAACGAATTTTCCGCCATAAAATCGCGCGCGGCAAAACGGGCTTTGTAAATAGCTGTTCCAATGTTCCGCCGCGCGCGCAAATTCTTCCTCGCCGAGCAGCGCGGCAAAGGCGCGTAATAAGCGCACGTGAATAGCGACATACATTGCCGAAGCCAAACGCCGGCTGCGATGCAGGTCGTAAAAATTCCAATAGCCTGTATCATAGCGAAAGAGATTTTTTTTTACACCGAGCACACCGGCTTCGAAGCATGCTTGCGCCCGCGCGTCAGAGAAGTGCGTCGCGTAATCGTGCAGGCCGAGCAAAGCGAAGAGAATACCGTTGAGCACAAGCGACGGCTCACTTGTGGGATATTCCTCAAACGCCAAAGCGCCGTCGGGAAAATGTGCCGCAACGCCGCCGTCTTCCACGCGATGATAAAACGCACGCACGGCCCGATGGCAAGCATCTTCATAAGCAGAGCGCGGCGCGATTCCACCGGCGCGCAGCAACAGCGAGAGGGCTTGGCCTTGCGCGAGCGCGGAAATCCACGGTGCGCGTGGGCCGTAGAAGGGCAGATCGAATTCAAACACCCACGCTTGAATATCGCCGCGCCAAGCGCGCAAATTTTCCACGAGCCAATCGGCCATGAGCAGCGCCTCGGCTTGCGCGTGCGCTTCGTGCGCGCGTGCAAATTCGGTGAGTTGCTGCAGGCCATATTGCGCCACCGTGATAGGATTATAAACGAGGCGCTTTAGATGCGGATAATAAACCTGCGGAACACCACGGCCATCGCGCGGATAAATTTCAAACTCGCCGGTGGGAGAGAAGTCGAAGGGATAGTTGAGATCTAATCTGCGGCTCGCGCGATTGCGCGATGGTGCTGTGGGTGCGTTCGACATGATGCGCAAAAGTAGTTGGGCCAGAGTAGAAAGTCAAGCCGAGCGCCGAGGAAAAAGCTCTTGACAGAGTCACAACCAGGCGTCACACTTTCTACCTGAATTTTGCTCGGTGCTCGCGCTGGCTTTCGCCTGATGCTGAAGCATCAGGCTAGGAAATGCAAGCCCCGTGAACGGGGCTGACACCCAATTGATAAGAACCCCGCTTGCGGGGTTTTCACCTTTTCGCTGAAGCAGAAGCATCAGCCTAAATGTTGGCAGCCTCAGGAACGGAGCGGACAAATTCATTGCAGCAAAGCCCGGCTTCGCTCGACTTGAAGAAATTACTTATGCGCACTTTGGCCCAGGATCTTTCGCCTGAAATGGAAACACAACTCATTCGGTTGCTGCGGACGCATTCGCCCGCGAAAAAGCTCAAGCGCATGACCGGATTGTGGGAGCTTGCCAAGCAGCTCATGTGGAGCGATATCCGTTCGCATTTTCCGCAGGCTTCGCAGCGCGAGCTTGCGCGCCAATTTTTGCTTCGCCGCCTCGGGCAAGAAAAGAGCGCGCAGATTTTTTCCAAAGACTATTCGCCCTCAATGCGGGAGGAAGAGATGAACGAGATTGAAGTGATTGTACTCGTAACACAGCGACTTGAGGCTTTGAACATTCCTTATTTTATCGGTGGCGGCATTGCGAGCATTTCTTATGGCGAGCCGCGGCTTACCGACGATGCGGACTTGGTGATTCGGCTGTTTCCCTTTGCGGTGCCGCGTTTGGTCAAAGCCTTTGAAGCGGATTTTTTGATAAGCGCTGATACCGTGCAAGATGCGCTGGCGCGGCATTATGCTTTCAATCTCATTCACCTTGCCACAGCTTTTCGTTTTGACTTTTATCCAATTTCCGATGACGACGATTTGGAGATTGACAGCTTCGCGCGGCGACTGCGCAAAGAAAGCGGCGCGGGCGAGGTGTGGATGGCAAGCCCGGAAGATTTGATTCTCGCAAAGCTCAAGTGGTTTCGAAAAGGTGGCGAGGTTTCGGAAAAGCAATGGCGCGATGTGCTCGGCGTGCTAAAGGTGCAAGGCGCGCGGCTGGATTTTGCTTATCTCCGCGGACAAGCGCAGCGCTTTGGCCTCGCGGATTTGCTGGCGCAAGCGCGCGAGGATGCGGGGGAAATTGTGTGAGATTCTGCTGCAAAGTTTCAATCAAAAAAATCCTACCTGAGCAACAACATCTTCTTCGTCAGCACTTCCCCGCCGCGGCGCAAACGATACCAATAGATTCCACTCACGTGCGCTGTTGCCTTCCATGTTACCTCATGCCTGCCCTCGCGTTGAATGCCTTCCACTAATTGCGCTACACGTTTTCCCATGAGATCAAAAACTTCGAGTGTAACTCGCTCGCGGCGCGGCAGTTCATATGAAATTGTTGTCGTCGGGTTGAAAGGATTGGGAAAGTTTTGATGAAGAGAGAACTCCGTCGGCGCATGTTCTGCGCGCGTTTCGACTTTCACCGGCTCGCCTTTGAAAAAATCAAACTGCTGCTCAGGCGCGACGACGTGTAGCATCACATTGGTGAGTGCCGCGGATTGGCGCGGCCCGACGCTGTTCGACGCGCGATACGTGGAGAAGTCAAGCCATTCTGCGCTTGTGGCGTTCACGAAGATTGCGGGTGTGTTGCCGAAGACTTGCGTGCGCATTGCGGTGCCTTGCAAGTGTGCGCCCGCGTCGAGCAAAATACCGTAATGCGTGTCGGTTTTCGCAATGCCCCAAAACAGGCCGCACATGCGGTTTTCATGATAGTCGGAGTTTTGCCATGCGCGCGGAATGATGATAGCGGGAAGACGCCCCATCGCTTGTGAAAGTATAAGACGACCACGATATGCCGCGGTTGTTGAAATCTCCGTTTGCCCGACCATCATCTTGCCTGCAAACTTTGCTTCATCTCCCAAAAACAAGAGCGGAATGTTGTTGTGCATTTGCGTTTGCAAAGTGTATCCCGCCAATGATTGAAACAGAAAAACGCCGAGGCTGTCCAATTGATTGCCGACGAACACGAAGCCATCGCAGGCAGTGATCTGTTGCACCAACGTCGCGCTGTTCTTCGTGTTGGTATCGAGCCAAAGCAATTGGCTTGGCACGTTGCGTTGGCTCAAATGCGTCGCGAGTGTTTGCGCCGCATTCGGCGTCGCGGGCGAAGAGACAATACCAACGGTATCCGTGGGCGCGAGCGTCGTTAGAAATTTATTCACGCTGCCGGAACTAGCCAACCAATCTGTAGGTTGATCGCTGCCGTCGTGAATGAGCGTGTTATCAAATGCAATGAAAAGCCCTGGTGTGTGCTCCCTCGCCGAAGGCGGCACGAATAAAATTCGTCCCGTTTGCAAATCAAAGCGAAAGCCTTTGGTCATTTGCGAATATGCCACATGCGAAAGCGACAACGGCTTTGATGATTGCACCGTGACTTGCGTTTGCTCCGTCGCGCGCAGCAAAGCGACGACACCCGAGCCGAACACTTCGGCGCTGCCGTCGCTGGAAATGCCGAGCGCCGTGCGGTCATCCACGCCGAGGCCGCTGACCCAACGATTGCTCGCATTGTGATAAACCGCGAGCATGGCGAGCAAACGCCCGAGGCGGCCGCGCTCATGGAAATGTGTATCAACCAATGCGTTCGGTACGAGGCGGAGAAAATCATCCGTGAGTGTAATGCCCGCATTGAGCGGCGCGCGCAAGGCTTGGCGCGGATCAACGGAGGTGGTGCGCGCGTCGAACACGACTTCACTCAACGCCATCGCGCCCGCGCTCGTGCCGCCGATGACCGCACCGCGTTGAAACGCTTGCCGCAAGGCCTGCTCCGCGAGCGTGCCTTTCCACAAAGAGACATATTGCCACTGATCTCCGCCGCGCAAAAAGAACCCGTCGACCGCAAGCAATGCCCGATACGTCGCGGAGTCGTTCGCCATTGTGCGACTGTTGATGACCAAATTCGTGGCGGTGATTGCACCGAGGGATTTAAAATAATTTGGGAGAAAAGACGAAGGCGAGATATAATCGAGAATGAGTATGTTGCGATTCGGCGCGTGCTCTACGAGCCAACGATACGGCTCGTCGGACCAGTCATTATAATTTTCCGAACCACCGCCGACGAGGAGCACGGAGCCTTGCGCAAAGGCGAGCGAGGCCAATAACAAGAGCGAGAAGATGAGATTCTTTTTCATGAGCGCAATGACGGAATCACATCATACGGTCGTGTCAACTTTGTTCGTTGCACTCTCCGGTCGTCCGTGAAGCAAACGATAAAAGCCCTTACAAAAGCCGCCCGCGATAACTGTCGCGCATATGTCCCACAGATCGATGGGCTTTCCCAATAATGGATGCGCCACTTCATACACCAACACGCCGATCGTCACCGCGCGTATGAGAAAGTAGTCTTGGCAAGGTTACGACCGAAGAGTGATACCAAGACGAACACGTTTGCCACTGTGCCAAGAGAATTTCCAAGCGTATCTGCGATATGAAAATCGTTGATCGCGCGCGTAGATGAATGGGCGATAGTATGTTCTTGCAAGCTCATAAAGCAGGATCGCACTTATGCCAATCGCCATATTCACGATTCGCCTTTTAGATCGCAGCCAACTCGTGAGTTCAGTTTTCAATCTTGCAATGAGCAAATGGGTTTCCTCGAGGCGTGGCTATTGTTCTATCTTCCAATCTGCCTCAGAGCCTCATTTCGAAGAGCAAAGATACGTTTGCGACCAAGTTGGGCGGCTAGGTTTTGAGTAAACAGATGAAACCGGCTTGCTCGAAATGATGAGGGCTTTAATGAATTCGAAAATCGTCTCTTCGAATTGTCATTCAGAAAGAATCTTTTTACTCGCTGGCAAGACTCCCAGCGCTTAAAAAGATTCCTTCTGAATGACACGAAATGGGATGATCGTGCGATTTTCGATTTTGAAAGCCACAACGCCTGAACGCGTTACTACGAACGTTCATTTCAAAAACTCACGCCCACGGCGAAGCGATGCACATCGGCCAAGAGGTCGTGGCGCGAGTAGGCGTAGTCAATGGCGAGATTGCCGTTGGTCACGGGCCAGGCGAGGCCGAAGCCGAGACTCACGTCTTCGTCATCGTAGTTGTAGCGATAGCCGCCGCGCAGAAACGCGCGCTCAAACAACGCGACTTCACTGCCGAAATTCACGCGCTCGCTGTTATCATTCGGATGCGTCACGTCCGCGGCGAGTCGCCATGCGAAGTTGCCGGAGCGCATTACATCGAGCGCGAGCCCGACTTGGAAATGCAGCGGCAAGGGATACGCTTCCGTTTCCAACTTGCTCGGCGCGAGACGATTGCGCGGCAAGCCGGTGTCCGTGTCGAAGCGATACGAAAGATCGCGACCGTCGAAACGAATATCGCCGCCGAAGTTGGTGAGGCTCATGCCGATTACGGCATTGTTGAACCAGAGGCGATATTGCGTGCCCACGTCGAACGCCACGCCCGAAGCGGATTCGTTCCAAATTTTTTGTTGAATGTATTTTGCGGTGAGACCGACGTTGAAACGATCATTGAGCGGGCGCGCGAAGCTGAGGCTCATCATCAAATCTTGCGCGTCGAAAAATTCGCCGGTGCCCTCGGGTTCGTACTCCGTGGTGACTTCCATGCGATCCATCGAAAGCACGGTGACCGCGGCGCCGAAGCTGCCGAAATCTTTCACGCGCAGCGCATACGCCGCGGAGTTGAGTTGAATCGAAGCGCGCCACGGCGTGTGCGCGAAATAAACGGACTGATGCGGCAAGTTCGCAATGCCCGCGGGATTCCAAAAGAGCGCGGCGGCATCGTGCGCGAGCGCTACGTATGCGCCGCCGAGCGCGGCGGATTTTGCGCCCACACCGATTTGCAAAAACTGCGCGCCGGAGGTGCCGAGATTGGCGTTCTGCGCGGAAGCCAGTGTGGCCGCGCAAAGCGTGATACAGAAAGAGAGTCTTTTTATCATAAAGCACCTTATTGTTTTCAATTTAAAAAAAAGCTCAGACAGAAAAATAGAGGGCAGAAAAATAAAGCTTAGGCTGTGCAAAGCAGTTGAGGCTCATAAAATCATTTTTCTGCCCTGCATCTTTCTGCCTTCGTTTCAAATCATTTTGCTTATCGCTTCATTTAATCACCGCAAAGCGATCCAACTTCTCCGCGCCTTCCGTGCGCACGAGATAGAGATAAATGCCGGAAGCAATCTCGCGGCCGGATTCAGAGCGCAGGTCCCAGCTTTCCACGCCGGTGCCGTTGTCGTGGTGCAGCGTCTTCACCAAATCGCCGTCAATCGTGAAGATGTTGATCTCACAGGTGGGCGGAAGGTTGGTGAATTTCAACACGCGCAACGGTTCGCGGCGCAACTGGCCGAACTCTTCTTCAAAACGTGAAGCGACAACATATGGATTCGGCACCACGCGAATGCGCTGCAATTCATTCTTAATCGCTTCGGCACTCACACTCGCCGTGCTTACAGAAAACTCGAAACGATCTTTGTAAGTGATGGGCTGCGGATTTTGCGGCGGCGGCATGAGCGCGAAGATCAAACCATTGCTCGCGGCATATGGCCTTCCGGCCTCAAATGCACGCAACGGTAATACGGTTTCCGCGCCGCTTAATGCGCGCACGCCGCGACCGATCCAAACTTCATCGCCTTTCTCCGGCAGAAAATCAAGCGACACGCCAGGAGCATCGCTCATCGTCAAAGAGAGCCCCGCAAATTTTATCTCCGCGCCGGACGTGTATTTCTCTTTGCGCAACAACGTATCGTTCGTGGCGAGATTGATCATATAAAAAGTTGCGGAGGTATCAAAGCGCATCACATAACTGTTGCTCGTGGCTGCATTCGCATCCGCGAGCGCGACGCTGATACTCGAAGCCAGATTGCCGCGCTGAATCGCGGCGTGCGGCGCGAACTCGACAACATATGTTTTGCCGGCCACGCTGGTTTGATCGCTCGCGTTCAATACGATTTGATAGTTCGAATTGCCCGAGCCGGTTTGTCGCGCCGAGGAGGGCAACGGCGGCGTGCGGCCAATCGCATCTTGCCGCGGCGTGACCGAAGCGATGTTGGGCACTTCCAAATTCGAGCCGCGCGGCGATTCCAAACTTTCGATGCTCGCATCGCCGCGATCATACGCCGTGAGCGAGTACCAATATTCAAAACCGTTCACGACGCTGGTATCGACAAAACTATATTGCAAGCCCGTGTCTTTGCCGAGGCCGTTCGCGCGATCAAATGTGACGAGTGGCACAGGATCGGGGCCGGCAGTGGGCACGGCGTTGCGATCAATTTGATCCCACGTCGCGCCTTTGTCGAGACTGCGATAGAGACGATAGCCTTCGAAATCAAATGCATTCGAAAATTTATCGCGGGTGCGCTCGGAGCGATCATCCCAATACAATGTCACGCGCCGATTGCCGGGCACCGCGGTGAGCTTGGGCAAATCCGGCGGGCGCGCGACTTCGAAATTGAGATCAACGATATTTTTCGCAATACGCGTGTTCGCAAAAAGCTGCTCGCGATTCGGGCCGGCCACGAGCGCGGTGATGAACGTAAGCGTGTCGCCGACTGCGAGCGAATATGGGCCGGAACCGGCAACCGCATCCGTGTCATTGCCGCCGGGGTCTTGCGTGGAAAGATCATCGAAGCGAATGTTCGGCGCGTTCGCGCCGGGATGGAAAAATTTCGAACCATCGACGGAATTAAACAAACCTGGCGTGCTCGCCATGATGCCGTATTGCACGGAATCGACGTCGACCAAATCATCATAATAGAACCAATGCAGATCCGTAACGCCCAACTCTTTGCCATTCACTTTTGGCGTGCGCAAAAACGCGATGCCCATTTCGCCG
Source organism: bacterium (assembly GCA_041918175.1). GTDB lineage: Bacteria > Zhuqueibacterota > Zhuqueibacteria > Zhuqueibacterales > Zhuqueibacteraceae > JABWAN01. The sequence continues at coordinate 27,490 of JAYRWE010000072.1, read as the reverse complement.
GGAATGTTGCCGGGCCATTCGCTGGTAAAATTATCGGAGTCGTAATCATACATGAGCTGCAAATCTTTATCGAAGCCGATCTTCTCGTCCGCCCACTCGGGATCGCCGCCGGAAACATTGCCCGCGTCGATATCGAGGTACATCGCGAAGTAAAGATCGTCGAGTCTTTTCGTGCCTTTGTTGACGAGGTCGAATTTGAAGAAGATCATGTCCGCCGCGAACTTCACGCCGTAAGCATAGCCGGTTTGATGCATCTCAAGCCCGAGTATGCTGCGTGTGTTGTTCGAATCGCTATACGCGCAATAGCTGTCTTGATCGGAGCGAAAGATGGGATTGCCGCTCGCGTCTTTCACAGGCCAGCCGGTTGCCGGCCACGTCTCCGGCTTGTCGCTGAACGCGATTTGCGCGAGCGCCGTGTTGTGATAGCCGCCGAGCGCTTCCCATTCTTCATTCGTGGTGAAACGGCCTTGCACAACATTGTTCGGCACGCCGACCCACGGATTGATGCGATAGATGTAATGCCGGCCGCTGCCAATGGGATATTCGCCCGAAGGGCCTTGACTCAATCGCCGCGGATAAAGCTTGGCGCGATTTTCAAAGAAGAGTCCGATGTTACTTTTGTTATGCGTGCCGCCCGCGCGATCTTTAATGCCCGCAAGGCTCCCGGGCGATTTGAAGAAGTCGTCAAGCGTACCGCGCTCGCGGTCTTGCGCGAACGCGAAGAGCGGAAGAGCGGCGCAGAGGAGAGTTAGAATTTTTTTCATAGGCATTCGAGTGAGTAAGTTTTTTCGGACACGATTTTGTGTTGAAGGGCAACCAGTAATTCCCCCCTTGAGGGGGGTTAGGGGGTGTTCTTGATTGCGTCAAAACTGATCAATTGCAATACAGGCGAACAAGATTGCTCATGCTACCAACACCCCCCTCAAGGGGGGAATCATTCATTACAACCTCACCCGCAAGCCCAAGCGCATTCTGCGCGGCGGGCCGTAATTAGACGGGTCGCGAATATATTCCTCCGAATTGTTGCCCGTGAGCGTCGCATCGGGCAGGCCCGTGTCGGGATAAACAAACAACACGTTTTTAAAATCCGTGAGATTGAGCGCTTCGAGAAACGTGGTGAATTGCACGGCACCCATCTTCCACTCTTTGCCGATTTCCGCATCGAGCGAAAACGTCCACGGCATGCGCTCGGAGTTGCGAATCACAAAACCCACATCGCGACCGCCAGGCGTGTAAGGATAGCCGCTGCTGCTGCGCGCTACGAAATTCCAATACGTGTTCGCGAGCGGCTGCGCGCCGAATAAAGCCGGGCCTTCGTTGTCATTAAAAGTCACGCTCACGTTCGCATTGAGCGAATGCGTCTTGTCGAAATCAAGATAGTAGAGCAGCGTTGATTCTTCCGTGCCGGGATATTGCTCTGCCTCGGAAGAGGCGCTGCCTTTGGCCGTGGAAAAAGTGTAGGTCAATCCGCCGGCAATATGCTTCGCGCGCCGCAAGGTAAGATCGATTTCAAAGCCTTTGATGTTCGCGTAATCTTCATTCACATACAGCGTGTAGCCGACGAAACGGCCATCGACGAACGGAAAGTAATAGTGCGTGCCGATGAGGTCGGTCACGTCTTTATAGTAAGCGGTGAAACTCGCGGCCACGTTCGTTGCGAGTTGATGCGCGAGTCCCACTTCATACGCCACCGTGCGCTGCGCGTTGAGATCAGGCTGACCAAAGATCGGCTCGCGCACGTTGAGATCGTATTGGCTGTTCTCATATAAAAATTGATAGCCGGGGTTTTGAAAAAAGTGGCCGTAAGAAAAATGCAGATTCGTGCGCTCCGTGATCGGATGCGCGATGCCCAACCGCGGACTCACTTGCCATTTCGCTTCGGAAGCGACAAGCGCCGTGGGACGCAGCGGATCGTTGCGAAACGGCGCGCGTTGATCCGCATAGTCAAGGCGCAAGCCGGCGTTCACGACCAGCGAAGCAAATTCCATCTTGTCTTGCACGTAAACCGCGGCTTCAACCGGCTCGCGCTTATAATCGTTGAGATAAGGAAAATTGCGTTTGGGATCGAAGATGTTGTACAAATCCAAATCGTGGCGCTTAAAATCGAAGCCGGTTTTCAACTCGTGGTGATTATCAAACTGCCACACGAGATCGGCCTTCGCATTGATCGTCTTCGTGCGGCTGTCCACATATTCCACCGGATGCGCTTTCGCATAAAACTCAAAACCGTTGCCGAGACTGGAAAGAAACGCGCGCTCGGCCGTGGGCAAGTAATTGGAGGGCGCGAGAAAACTTTCATTCTCATCCAAAATGCCAAGGCGATAGCGTTGATCGAAATACGAAAGCTTGAGATCATAGAACGCCGATTTGGCGAGCACGTGTTTGAACGCGAGCGTGGTTTGATTGCTGCGCGTGCGCGATTGATAGTATTGCTCGGGAATGAATTGCCACGAGTGGCTATAGTTCTGGCGCTCGCCGTCGGCGAAGCGATAACTCACCGAGGCTTTCAGCGCGGGAGAAATTTTATACGTCAACTTGCCGAGCGTGGAGAGATCGTAATTATAACCAAAGGGCAGCCAACTGCCGCGACGATCACGCTCGCCGGTGAGGAGATAACTGAGATTGCGCACGAGCGGACCGCTGATCGTGGCAATCGCGCGATTCTCATCATAGCCTTTATAAGGGCTCGCGAACTCGCTGGTGCGGCCATCGAGCTTCGCGGAAAATTTCTCCGCGCCTTCGCGCGTGACAATATTGACCACACCGGAGAGCGCATCGCCATACTCCGCGCTAAACGTGCCCGTGAGAAATTCAAGCTGCTCAATCGCATCGTTGTGCAGACGCGTGCCCAAGCCGCCGAAGAGCGGATCTTCGACATACACACCGTCCACGAGATACGCAACTTCATTGCCGCGTCCGCCGCGAATGTTCAGCGTCGTGCCTTCGCCCACCACGCCCGCGCGCAGTTGCAGCACTTCGATGAAATCGCGCACGGGCAAGGCCTGAATCTCTTCGCGGCTCACCACCGCGACCGTGCTCGTCGCATCTTTGCTCACGAGCGGCCGCTCCGCCACAACCGTGACTTCTTCGCCTTCAACCGTGGTTTGCGCGAGTTCGATGTTCAAGCTCGTGGTTTGATTGACAAAAACTTTCACGTTCAAAATCGCGACTAGGCCATAGCCGATGAAGCTCACGCGCACGTTGAACGTGCCGGGCGGCACATTGAGAATGACGAACGCGCCATTGCGATCCGCGGCCGCGCCGAGCGTTGTGCCTTCGAGTTGCACGCTCGCGCCGGGCAAAGCTTCGCGAGTGGCTTTATCAATCACACGCCCGGAGATTTTTCCGGTCGTGCCCGCGTGCGCCGTAATTGCGAGGAGCATGAAAGCGGAGAGAAAGTTGATGGAGATTTTTTTCATAGCGAGTTTCCATATTTTTTAGAAAAGCGCAGACAGAAAAATGGCGGGCAGAAAAATTTTTGCCGTTTCACGTTGCTCCTTCTGCGAGCATTCTTGCAATGCTACGATGCTCTATGTTTCTGCCCTTCATTTTTCTGTCTTTGGTTTCTGTTTCAAGCGCGAGGTTTGTTTCATTTACCACATCTGCTTGGGCATCTCGCTGGTTTTGTACACGTGCGCCATGTTCATGTGTCGCGCGCCGTTCGCATCCGCAACGGCAAACTTGGCCCAATCGCCATACTCCGGCGGCGGTTGATACATCGAAGCCGCGCCGAAGCGGCCGTCTTTGGTGAGCGCGTAAAATTGCAAATCAAAACGCGGCCGGCCTTTTTCATCCAACAAACGATCTTCCGACATTTCCACCGCGCGTTGCAATGCGCGCAAACAGGCCTCTTCCGGCGCAACGCCTTGTCGCATCAGCTCAACCGTTAAAAACGCGCCGCACACTTTGATGTTCGATTCGCCGCGACCGGTGGAGCCGGCAGCGCCCACGCGATTGTCGCAATATTGCCCCGCGCCGATGATCGGGCTGTCGCCGAGACGGCCATCCAATTTCCACGAGAGGCCGCTCGTGGTCGTGACCGAGCCGAGATTGCCGTTCGCATCCAACGCGCAGAGATTGATCGTGCCGTGCGTCCATTTGATGCGCACGTCGTCATCGTGATCCAACCAATTATCCGTTTTGTGCAAGCGCGCTTTCCAACGCAGCCAATCTTGCCGGCTCTTTTCCGTGAGCAGATTTTGTTCTTTAAAACCCATGGCGAGCGCAAACTTCTTCGCGCCGGCGCCGACGAGCAGCACGTGATTGGTGTAATCCAACACGGCTTTCGCAACGAGCGAAGGCGTGGCAATGCCTTCAAGACAACCAACTGCGCCCGCGCGCCGCGTTGCGCCGTGCATGCACGAAGCATCGAGCTGCACCACGCCTTCTTCATTGGGCAAGCCGCCGAGACCGACCGATTGATCGTTCGGATCCAACTCCACGAGATTGACGCCGGCAATGGCGGCATCAAGCGGGTCCTCTTTTTTCTCCGTCATCAATTGATACGCCAATGCCACGGCTTTGAGGCCGTTGCCCGAAGAGACTGCAATCGGCCCGCGTGCGGGCTTGGTTTGAAAATTTGCAGAGCCGTTTTCCGCGGAAGCCAATTGCGGCAATGCCGCGCCCGCAGCCGTAGCCGCGGAGAGTGCGAGAAATTCGCGTCGGGTGAGGGACATGAGAGGTTGTGAGTGAAGGTGAGTCACTGGTTGCTGGTTGCTTCTTGTTCCCAAACTCTGTTTGGGAACACACGTGATCAAGAAACTCTGTTTCTTGTTCATCTATCGAAAAAGCGAAACGGAGTTTCAACTGCAATTGCGTTCCCAAACGGAGTTTGGGAACGAGAGGAAAAGCTTTCCCCTCAACTTGTCATTCTGCAAGAATCTTCTTTAGCGCTGGGAAGATTCTTGATTTGAAGTTTTTCTCCAGTCCTTAAAAAGATTCCTTCTGAATGACAAGTATTGAGAATCGCTCACGCGCCGTGCTCATCCACATACTCGCCGGTCTTTTGCAAAATGCGCGAGGACTCGGTGAAAACATTTTCGACTTTGCGTTTGTTGAGCAACGCGATCTCCGTGACCAGCGCATTGAGCACCACGGAAATGGCAGAGATCGAATTGGTGTAGAGCATGTTTTGCGTGCGCACCGCGAGCACTTTATTCGCATGGAACGTAATCGGCGAGCTGAGTTTGTCCGTGAGCGCAATCACTTGCAAGCCGCGTTCTTGCGCATACGTCGCGGCCTCAATCGTCTCGCGGGAAAAAGGCGGAAACGAAAAGCCGACCACGAGATCGTTCTTTCGCGCGGGAATCAAATGCTCCACAAAGCGCATCGTCGTACTCGAAAGCGCACGCGCGTCGAGCGCGACTTGGTTCAACTCATACGCGAGCACTTCCGCGAGCAGAGAAGAAATGCCGAGGCCGATGGTGTAAATGCGCTCGGCGCCGACGAGCATTTGCACCACGTCGTTAAAAACTTTGCGATCCAAATGCTGCAACGTTTGATTGATGTTGCGCACCTCGTGCTCGGCCACGAGCGTGAGCGCTTCCTCCGGCTCGTGTTGCGCGAGCGCGAGCCGCACGCGATCGGCGGGCGCGAGATTCGCCTGCAAAACTTCGAGCACTTCGCCGCGCAGCTCCGTGAAGCCTTCATAACCCAGGCTCTGCGCGAAACGCACGACGGTGGCCTTGCTCACGCTCAGCGCTTCCGCCATCGCATCAGTCGAGAGAAAATTGAAATCGTTCGGCTGATGATGAAGAAAATAATCCGCCACTTTTTTTTGATGCAACGGCAGGCTTTGATAGAGCCGCAGAATTTTTTCATTCAGCGTCTCTTGCGCGCGCGTTGTCTTCGAAGGGGTTGAGTTGGTCATGACGAATCGCCGTTTGTATCAAAGCGCCGGGGGATGGGCACGCAACTGCCATAGACAGATAATACTGCAACAGCTTTTGTGCTGCCCACGAAGCACGCGAGTCACACGAAAAATTTTCACGTATTTCGTGGGCACGAATCTAAATCGCTTGTTGCAAACTTCAGCTTTGAGCTATTTCATGAGCAACATCTTGCGCGTGGCTGTGAAGTTGTTCGTGCGCACGGTGTAAAAATAAACGCCGCTCGGTAAGCGCGTTGCGTCGAACGTAAACGCATGGCTGCCCGCGTTCATGGTGCGATTCACGAGCGTTTGCACTTCGCGGCCCGCGGCGTCATAAATCTTCAAGCTCACATGGTCGCGTTGCGGCAATTGCAAGCGAATGTCCGTGGACGGATTGAACGGGTTGGGATAATTTTGATGGAGCGCAAAGCCTGCAGGCACTTCGCCGTCACGTTCGGCAACGGAGACCGGAAAGCGCTCGCGATAGCGTGTTTCTGCGCCTTTGATTGCTTGAATCATTCCGGCTTCGCTCACGTCGTAGGCTAGCGCGTAATAATACGCGGCGGAAGAATCGTTGGGCGCAATGGTGATTTGCGATGCGTTGAGGTGAATCATGGCGCGTGTGCCCGCCGGTGAGTCGACGCTCGCGTCAAATCCGGTGTAGTTGGCCGCGTTGAAACGAACACTGTCCGGCTGCGTTTCGGCGAAGCTACCGCTGACATAAAATGCCGTGCCCGCGCTCAAGCGCGCGCTGGTCGGCGTGCCGCTCAAAAATTTTCCGCCCATATAGTGCGCAAGCGTCCCGCGAAAAAAATAGGCAATGTTCTCCGCCGCGGACCAGCGCAGCTTGTGGTCGGTGTAGCTTTGATCGATGCGCGGATAAAGCTCGAAAGAAACTTTGCCCGAAACCGATGAGGCACCGGTGTTTTTCAACCGATATGCCACGACCACGCCTTTCAAGTCTTTCCAAATGTACACGGTCATCACGTGTTGCAAAGTGGAGCCGGCGCGTGAGGTTCCTGCCGTTCCCATTGCAGGACTAATGACGTGACGCAGAACATAGTCCGCTTTACGCGCGGCAGAAGTGGAATCCACAGTGGGCGGACCGAGCACAGTGCTGGAGTCGTCAAAGTTGTAGACATTCGATTTTTCGACGGCCAGATTAAGATGCGCCCAACGATTCATGCCGCGATTCGTGGTCGGGCTGGAAAGCACCAAGCGGCCGCCTTCAGAGATAAACACATCGCTGTTCGCGGTGATGATGTTGATATCATTTTGCGCTCCGGCGGTTGCGGCCAAGCTCGCGAGCACGGTGAATAGAACGGTAGCAAATCTTTTCATAAAGCCTCCGTCGTGAATGTGAGTTGGAGAATGTGTGAACTAATGCGGTCCCCAGCCGAAGAGCACGGGAATCGCAATAAGAATGAAAGCGAGCACGAAATACATGGCTTCGAGCGGCAGCATCCAGCGCAGCCATTTTTCAAACGGAATCTTCGCGATGCCGAGCACGCCCATGGTCGCGCCCGAAGTGGGAATGATCATATTGTCAAAGCCCGCGCCGAGTTGATAAATGAGCACCGCGGTCTGGCGCGAGAACCCGAGCAGATCGCTGAGCGGCGCCATGATGGGCATGGTTAACGCCGCCTGCGCGCTGGTCGATGAAACAAAGAAATGAATGCACGATTGCACGAGGAACATGAAATACGCGGAAGCCAGCGGATGCGCCTGCTGCGCCCATGTCGCAAGGCTCGCGAGAATCGTGTCGATGATCTTGCCGTCCGTGGCGATGAGCAGAATGCCGCGCGAGAACGCGACCATCAGCCCGGCGGTCATCATGTCTTTCGCGCCGCTCACGAACGCCTCGGCAATCTCGCCCACACGCAAACGCGCTGCGAGTCCGGCCACGAGGCCCATGCACAAAAAGAGCGCGTTGATTTCCGTGATGTACCAATCATACTTGATCGCGCCAAAGATGAGGGCCACGAAACTGAGCAGCACCGCGGCAATCACGAACTGTCGCGGCTTGGAAAAATCCGTGGCGTCTTTATGCTGCTGCGCTTCTTTTGCTCTGGTTTGATCAAGCTCGAAAACCAAACTCGCTTGCGGATTGCGCCGCACTTTTTGCGCATAGCGCATGAGAAAGAAAATCGTGAGCGCAGTCACGACAACCCAAACGATCAAACGATATTCGAGCCCGGAGAACGGCGGCAACTCGGCAATGCCTTGGGCGATGCCGACATTAAAAGGATTGATGAAGGCCGCGGCCACGCCCGCGCCTGAACCGACGAGCGGAATCGCCACGCCGATGAGCGAGTCATAGCCCAATGCACGCGCGAACGGAATGAAGATCAACACGAACGCGACGACTTCCTCGCTCATGCCGAACGTCGCGCCGCACAGCGAGAAGATTGTGGTCAACAGCGGAATCGTGAGCGTGCGCAACGCGGGCGTGGCTTCGACCTTGCGCATGAAGGCTTTAATCGCCGCATCCACTGCGCCCGTGGCGTTCACGATGCCGAATGCGCCGCCGACAATGAAGATGCACGCGACCACGCTCGCGGCATTTACGAAGCCGCGCGATGGCGCGCTCAAAATCGCGGCAAACCCTTGCGGCTCCGGCGCGACACGATGATACGTGTTCGGCACGACCATGGTGCGGCCGTCTTTTTCTACACGCTCAAACTCGCCCGCGGGCACGAGCCACGTGAGCGCCGCCATCGCGACGACGATGCCGAACACGAGCACGAGAGAATGCGGGAGTTTGATTTTCGTCATATATGCGGCGGATAAAAACGGTAAGCAAAACTATTTCCGGCAAAACGATTTTGAAAATGGTTTTGCTGGATGAATGCGACAACGTCAAGCTCGGCTTGAGTCGTCTCCATAGCTTTTAAGCAAAAGCTTAAGACAGAAAAATGTAGGACAGAAAAATAAAGCCTGGTTTCAGACGAGAAAAATTGGTGTCACCACTCGAAAGAGAACAATGAATATTTTTCTGTCCGTCATCTTTCTGTCTTCTAAATGCTTTTAAAATGAGTTGCACTTATTCTTTTGCGGCGTGCATGCGCTTGACTTTGCGACTGCGCAGATCGTAAATCGCGCCGCGCCGCAGAACGTGGAGGCGCACGTCGTTGGCTTGCAAGGCATACTCGCTTGGCGTGCGTGATACGTGTGCGCGTGTCGCGTCAAACACGAGCACGGCGCTCACACCGAGCACTTCGAAAGTTTGATTCGGCTTCACCCAGATTGCGGTGCCTTCGTCAATGCCAATGCCGACGAGTTGCGGATGCTCGAACACAACGGCGAGCAAACGATTCATGCGGCGGCGGCGCACGAAATGTTGATCGATGATCGCGTTTTTCATGAACCCCAAACCGGGCGTGGTGATAACGTTCTCCGCTTCAATCGTATTAAAAGAAGAGTCGCCCACGGGCCGACGCAGATCGCCTGTGATCATCACCTCGCTCATTATCGCCGCGCCCGCGCTTGTGCCGCCGAGCACTGCGCCATTGTTATAAAGCTCGTGCAAGCGCGCTTCCACTTTCGAGCCTTTGAGCGCGGCAGTGACGCGGCTTTGATCGCCGCCAGAGAAATACACGCCGGTCACGCCTTGCAAGAGTTGCAGCACGGAATCCAAATCCGCATGCTCGCGTTTGAGGTGCATCGCGCGCACGTCCGTCACGCCGAGTTGCTTGATCTCCGCCACCAACTCCGGCCCGACTTCTTGGGGATAGCTCGTGGCCATTGTGAAGACGATTATTTTCGCGTTCGCGCCGCCAGCGAGCTGCACGATGGTTTTCATCAACTCATCACCGCGCTCGCCGCCGCCGATGATGACGAGATGGCCTTTGGGTTGGGCGAAGGCGCTGAGGGCAAAGAAGAGAGGGCAGATGAAAAAATAAATGCGTCGTCGCATGAGATCAATCCGGTTGGATAAGAGCGAATGCAATTTCAGCGGACTTAACGAGATCTTCGATAAGCACAAACTCTTCGAACGTGTGCGGCCTCTGTGCGCCGATGCCGATATTCACCGTGGGAATGCCTTTCGCGTTCCACACGTTCGCGTCGCTGCCGCCCATGTAGCGAATCGGCTCGGGCTTTAATCCCACCGCGCGGAGGGCTTTTTCTAACGCAACAACTGCAGGCGAATCGGGAGCGAGCACATAGGGCGCGAAATCGTTTTGACTCGTAAATTCGAAACGGCCGTGCGGCGCAACGGCTTCGGCACTGTTTCTCTCAATCAAAGCGAGGTGCTGTTGCAAGCGTTGAGGATGGAACGAGCGCACTTCGCCGTCGAGCGTGACGAGATCGGGCACGACATTGGTCGGGCCGCCGCCGAAAATTTTTCCGAAATTGGCGGTCGTGTCGGCGTCAATGCGACCAGTTGGAATGCGAGCCAATGCCTTGCTCGCGAGGGCGATGGCGTTCACGCCGTGCTCGGGTGCAATGCCAGCATGCGCGGCTTTGCCGAGAAATTTCGCTTGAAACGTCGCGGCACCGGCGCACTCGCGAATATAAACGCCGGGCCGGCGGGAGCAATCGAACACGAAACCGCTGCGAATGCTGTATTCCGCGAGTTCGAGACAATTCGCGCCGAGCATGCCGATCTCTTCGGCGACAGTGAAGACGATTAAAAAATTTTTATGCGCGAATCGCTCTTGCGCGAGCGTGAGCAGCAGATAAACGAGCACGGTGACGCCGAGGCGATTATCCGCGCCGAGAATCGTGTCGCCCGCAGAGCAGATACGCGTTGCGCCAATTTGTGGCCGCAATCCGGCTGTGGGTTGAACGGTATCAAGATGCGCCGAAAGCACGATTGCCGGCGCGTGAGGATCGTAATCGGAAGGAAGGCAAATCAGATTGCCGGTATTGCCATTCAATCTGCGCCCCGCATGATCTTCGCGTACACGCATGCCTGCCGCGCTCAAAAGCGCATGCACTTCATCGGCAATCGCTCTTTCCGCCAGCGAGACGCCATTCCTTTGGACGAAACGCATGAATAATTCTTGCAAACGAATAGGGGAAAGCGTGGGGAGCGCCATGGCAATAACGAGTTCTCGGCCAAAATTTGGTGAAACTGTTATTTCGAGCAAGCTAATGCTTTCTTGTTGCCGTGTCAAGATGAAATTTTCGAAAAATCACTTTCACGTCATGCTCGGCATCGTGGTCTTAAGAATTATGCCCATATCTGTGGCCGAGAAGAGATGCACAACCCACAACATGCACACAAAAATCTCGGCGGTATTTATTTTGATGCAATGCGCAGACAAAATTTTCAAAAAAGCTCTTGCATTCGCTAGGACTTGATATTATATTGTGCCCGCTTCGAAAGAAAAAAATAGCGCGTGGTTGATACTCTGCGATACAAACTATGAGATCCCCCCCCAGTCTCATAAGTTTGAACCGGGTTGTCGTAGATGTTATTAACTACGCGCTTTTTATTTTATCCCTGCCTGTTTGCCTTCCTCTACGCGGACAAATTCGTTGACTTACCTGCAGTGATTGTCTATATTTCGCGCTCAGTTTTCAACTACTCGAAAATTTTCAGGGAAACAAGAAGATGTCCGAACATTCCACCGAAGCTGGCCGGCCTAGTTTGGAAAAGATCTACAACCCCAAAGAGATTGAAGATCGCACTTACAAATTTTGGCTTGATAAAAATCTCTTCCACGCCGACGCCGACTCTACCAAGCGCCCCTACACCATCGTCATTCCTCCGCCCAATGTGACCTCGCAGTTGCACATGGGCCATGCTTACAACAACACACTGCAAGACATTCTCATTCGCTTTTATAAAACCCGCGGCTATGAAACCGAATGGATGCCGGGCACGGATCACGCCGGTATTGCCACGCAAAACGTCGTGGAGAAAGCTTTATTAAAAGAAGAGAAGAAGACGCGCCACGATCTCGGTCGCGAAGAGTTTGTGCGCCGCGTGTGGCAATGGAAAGAAAAGCACGGCTCGGCCATCATCAATCAGTTGAAGAAAATGGGCTGCGCATGCGACTGGGAGCGCACGCGCTTTACGATGGACGAAGGCCTTTCGGCTGCGGTGACCGAAGTGTTCGTGCGCATGTATGACAAAGGCCTCATCTATCGCGGCAAATACATCATCAACTGGTGTCCGCGCTGCCTCACCGCGCTCTCTGATGAAGAAGCTGAGAAGCACGATACCGAAGGCAAAATTTGGTACATTAAATATCCGATCTTCCGCACGAAAAGGTTTGTGACCGTGGCCACCACGCGACCGGAAACGATGCTCGGCGACGTGGCCGTGGCCGTGCATCCCGAAGACGAGCGCTACGCCAAACTCATCGGCAAGACACTCGTGCTGCCCATCATGAATCGCAAGATTCCGATTGTCGCGGACGAAATGGTGGATCGCGAATTCGGCACCGGCGCAGTGAAGATCACGCCCGCGCACGACCCCAACGACTTCCTGCTCGGCCAGCGCCACAATCTCGAAGCGATCAATGTGCTCAACGAAAACGCGACGATGAACGAGAGCGCGGGCGAGTATCAAGGCCTCGACCGCTATGAAGCGCGCAAGCGCGTGCTCGAACGTCTCGAAAGCGAAGGCTTGATCGAGCGCGTGGAAACGCATCATCACGCCGTGGGCCGTTGCCAACGTTGCGATACCGTGGTGGAGCCGTATCTCTCCAACCAATGGTTTGTGAAAATGAAGCCGCTCGCCGAGCCTGCGCTCAAAGCCGCGCAAGAGGGCAAGCTGCGTTTTCATCCCGAGCGTTGGACGAAAGTGTATTGCCATTGGCTCGAGAACATTCGCGATTGGTGCATCTCGCGGCAACTATGGTGGGGACATCAAATTCCCGTATGGTATCACAAAACCACGGGCGAAATGCATTGCTCAGTGAACGGCCCCGCCGATCCACAAAACTGGCAGCGCGATTCCGACGTCTTAGATACGTGGTTCAGTTCCTGGCTCTGGCCGTTCTCAACTTTTGGTTGGCCCGAACAAACGCCCGAACTCAAACGCTTTTATCCCGGCGATGCGCTCGTGACCGGCCCGGACATTATCTTTTTCTGGGTCGCGCGCATGGTTATGGCGGGCTATGAATTTATGGGCGATTTGCCTTTTCGCGAGGTGTATCTCAACGGCATCGTGCGCGATGAAAAAGGCCGCAAGATGAGCAAGTCGCTCGGCAATGGCATTGACCCGCTCGAACTCATCGACAAGTATTCCGCGGACGCGATGCGCATCACCGTGGTGATGTTGAGCAGCGAGGGCGCGGACATCAACTTCGCCAAGACGGCCTGCGAGTTGGGCCGCAATTTCACGAACAAAGTGTGGAATTCGTTTCGCTTTCTTGCGCTGCATTTTGATAAAGAAGACATTGCGCAAGCGACACTCGCAAACATTCAAAATGCGAGCGGCAATTTGGAATTGGCCGATCGCTGGGTGCTCGCGCGCTTGAGCTTTGCCATTCGCAAGATCACTTCGGCGCTCGAGCAATTTCATTTCCACGAGGCCATGGACACGCTGTACAATTTCTTTTGGAAAGAGTACTGCGATTGGTATTTGGAATTGATTAAAACGCGCTTGCATGGCGAAGATCAAGCCGCCAAACGTTTGGCGTTGCGCGTGGCGCTATATGCGATGAAAGCTACGATCAAATTGCTGCACCCTATCGCGCCGTTTATTGCCGAACACATTTGGCAAGAACTCGGTCGCGATGAAGCAGAGAGCATCATGCTCGCTGCCTGGCCGGAACCGCTCGCCGCGTTTGAAAGTTCGCAGAGCGAGAACGAGTTCGGCTTGCTGCAAGAGTTGATCGTGGCTGTGCGCAACATTCGCGGCGAGATGAATATCCCGAGCGGCAAAACCGTGGAGGTGCTGATTGCCGGCGGCAACGAAAGCGACGCCGCACTGCTCGCGCGCTACGAAAGTTACTTCGCGCATTTGGCGCGCGTGCAGCAGCTTACTTACAGCCGCGAGACCGCGCGCCCCAAACTCTCCGCTTCCGCAGTGGTGAAAAATTTCGAAGTGTACGTGCCGCTCGCGGGCTTGATCGATATCGAGGTCGAGCGCGAGCGCTTGCAGAAAGAGCACGCACGTTTGGAAAAATTGCTCGAAGGCCTCAATCAACGTTTGCAGAGCGAAGCTTTCACCGCCAAAGCGCCGAAGGACGTGGTGGATAAAGAGCGCCAAAAGAAGGCGGAGTTCGAAAGCAATCTCGCCAAGCTCGAAAATAACTTGAAGCAGTTGAGCGCATAATCTAACGAGCACAACATGAGTGTGACGATCACGGTCTCCAACGAAATCGCGCGGCAGCTTGAGGGCTTGTCATTTGACCAACCTGCCAACCTCGACGTGAAGCTCCAAAAATTGCTGAACGGAGAGTATCAGCGCAGGTTATTGCGCTATCGCTTGACCGATCGGCAGATGACCGACAAGTATAACATGGATTTTGTCGGTTTCGAAAAGAGGCAAATGACCAAGCAAATGGGTTATACTTGGGAGGTGGAATCCGATGCGCGAGCGTGGGAAACTGCTGTGAATGGCATTCAAACCATACAAGAACACTTTGCCCTTTTGAAGCCTCATGAGTGTTGATATCCCAATTCGATAATCGCGCCTCCAAGCGTGTTATTTCGTGGGGATCTTTTTGAACACTGGAATGAATCTCCGGCGAGCAAAAGGATTCCTTCTGAATGACAAACACGAAGAGGAGGCAACCAGGAAAGGAGCAGTATTCGCATGATGCAACGCCGTTTCATTACTTGTGTCGCCGTTCTTTCTTTTTTAATGAGCGCAACCGCCATGAACGCCCAAAACTCTCAAGTTCGCGTCACCGTCTATAATGATAACCTCGCGCTCGTGCATGAGATGCGCGAACTCGATCTGCCCAAGCCCACCGGCATTTGTTCGTTCCGCGATGTGGCCACGCAGATCGATCCGACCTCTGTGCATTTCAAATCGCTTTCGAATGCGACTGCGGTGCGCGTGCTCGAACAAAATTATGAGTACGATCTCGTGAGCGCGGAAAAAATTCTCGCGCGTTATGTGGATCAAAAAATTTCACTCGTCACGAAGCAGGGCAATACCATCACCGGTAAGCTGCTGACCTCATTGGGCAACGTGGTCTTGCAAACGGACGAAGGCGCGATCAAAATTCTGAGCGCGAGCGAGATCGTCGCCACCGATCTTCCCAAGCTGCCCGAAGGTTTGATCACGCGACCGACGCTCGTGTGGCACGTCGCGAACAACGGGCCGGCGAAACAGAAAGTCGAAGTCTCATATCTCACCACGGGCATGCGCTGGCACACCGAGTATGTCGGCGTGTTGGATGCGACGGATAAGAATCTTCAACTCACCGGCTGGGTCTCGCTCGATAATCAATCTGGCGCGACTTTTCCGGACGCGCAGTTGTTGCTCGTGGCCGGTTCGATCAATCGCGCGCAACCGCCGCAGCGGGTTTATAAACAAGCGCGGCAAGTGATGGAAATGGCCGCGGCCGGCAGTTTTGAAGAGAAAGAATTTTTCGAATATCATCTTTACACGCTGCCGCGTCCCTGCACGTTGAAAGATCGCCAAGTCAAACAGATCGAGCTTCTGCCCGCGAGCAAAACCGCGGTGCAAAAAGATTATGTGTATGACAGCAGCCGCGATGCGAAGAAAATTAAAGTGACGATCAGTTTCAAAAACAGCCAAGCAAACGGCCTCGGTATGGCGCTCCCCGGCGGCAAAGTGCGTTTGTATAAACCCGAAGGCGAAGCGCAAATTCTCGTGGGCGAAGACAATCTCGAGCACACGCCGCGCGACGAAGAGATTCGCCTCAATGTCGGCGATGCGTTCGACATTGTCGGCGAGCGCACGCGCGTGAACTTCCGTCAAATGGGCGACCGCTCCAACGAAGAGCAAGTGAAGATCGAAATTCGCAATCACAAAAGCGAAGCCGTCACCGTGAAAGTGCTCGAACACTTTGGCGGCGATTGGACCATTCGCCAACAATCGCTCGAATCCGCGAAGAAAGACGCGAGCACTGCAGAATGGCGCGTCGCGGTTCCGGCCAATGGCAAAGCCGAGGTGACTTACACCGTGTTCCGCACGTGGTGAGATGCAGTTGATGTTTCAACCTCGGCTGTGCCGAGGTTTTATTTTGTATTTACCCCTCGCCTGGTCATTCTGTAAGAACCTTCCCTAGCGCTTGAGGTGCATCCTGTTTTGAGTTGTGTGCCGAGCACGAGGGAAGGTTCTTCCAGAATGACAATATGAGGAGGCGCTTCTTCATCAAAACAAAAAGAACCCCGGCACCCTCGGAGAAGCAATGCGTCGTCATCTAAAATTTGTGCATGAGATCGCGCGCCTCGTTTTGTTTCTGGCGCTCGCCGCATTCGCTTTCTCCTCTCTCGCCACCGCGCAAACTCCCGCGCCCGATTCCCTTGCTAGTGATTCCGTTCGCTATCAAATTGCACCCGTGACCGTCACTGCGCTGCGTTATGCGCAACCGATCCTCAAAGTGCCGATGGCCGTCAATACGCTGAATGCGGAAGAGCTACAAACTCGTCGCGGCTACGGCATGGAAGAAGCATTGCAAGCCGTGCCCGGCGTGCTCGCGCAAACGCGCTCGGGCAATCAAGACATTCGCATCACCATTCGCGGCTTTGGCGCGCGCGGCGCGGGCGATCGCTCCAATGCCGGCACCTCGCGCGGCATTCGCGTGTTGATCGACGGCATGCCCACCACCGAACCCGATGGCCGCACCTCTTTCGATCTCATTGATCTCACCACTGCCGAAGGCTTGGAAGTGATTCGTTCGAATGCTTCGGCCATTTGGGGCAATGCCGCGGGCGGCGTGATCAACATCAGTTCCACGCCGTTGTTCGAATCGAACTTTCTCACTGCGCGCACCTTGCAAGGCAGTTTTGGTTTTAATAAATACGTTTTGCAAAGCGGCATGAAGCTCGGCACCGCGAAATTGTCGATGGCGCTTTTGCGCAATGACTTCTCGGGCTGGCGCCAAAACTCTGCGAGCGAACGCACGCTCGTTGATGTTGATTTCATCTCACATCCCAGCGCGCAAACGCGGCTCGGGGTTTTTCTCATCGGCACCTACAATAAATTTTTCGTGCCCGGCCCGCTCTCTTTGGCGCAATATGAAGCTGATCCCAAACAAGCGAACGCAACGTATCTCGCGCGTCGCGAGCGCCGCATGAATCGCGTGGGCCGCACCGGCGTAACATTGGATCACGAAGTCGATGATCGCCACGGCTTCTCCGGCCAAGTGTTCATGGAACCGAAATTTTTGCAACGCTCCGAGCGCGGCACGTTTCGCGATTTCACGCGCTATCACGTGGGCGGCAATGCGAGCTATCGTTTCGCGCATGATTTCTCGCCGAGCGTGAAGAGTAAATTTCAGATCGGCCTCGATGAGGCTTATCAAGACGGCGCGATTTTGTTTTACTCGCTCTCGCCCACGCAAGAGCGCGGCGCCGAATTGCGCGACAACAAACGCGAAGGCGCGAACAGCTTTGGCGCTTATGTGCAGGAAGACTTGGCTGTTTCGTCCGCGCTGAATTTCGTGTTGGGCTTGCGCTATAACGACGTGACCTATCACAACGAGAGTTTCATCAACGACAATCTCGAAGGCAAAAAGTCATTTCGCCGGTGGACGCCGAAGATCGGCGCGACGTATCAACTCACGCCCATGCACAGCGTGTATGCGAATTGGGGCAGCGGCGTGGAAGTGCCCGCGGGAAACGAAACCGATCCCGCGAGCACGTTCGGGCAAGACACGGTTTACGCGCTCAATCCGCTGCTCGAACCGATTCAATCGAACACGTTTGAATTGGGCATGAAGCAGGTGCTTGTCTCTGCGCAAAGTTTGCTGCGCGGACTTTCGTATGATCTCGCCGCGTATTACATCAGCATCAGCAATGACATCGTGCCGTATCGCGCAGGCCGATTTTATTTCACCGCGGGCAAGACGCGACGCATTGGCGCGGAGGCCGGCCTGAATGCGCAGTTCGCCAGCGATCTCTCGCTGCAAGCTGCGTTCACATATCTGAATAGTCGCTACGTGAACTATAGCGTGGACTCCGTGCATTATGGCAAAGCCGGCCGCTTCGCGGTTTATGATAATAACAAAGTCGCGGGCATTCCGAATGTTTATTACAATGCCGCGCTGCGTTTTGCGCCGGAGCAGTTGGGCAGCGCGTTTGCGGAATTGAGCCTGCAAGGCGTGGGCAATTATTTTGTCGATGATGCCAACACAACCTCCGTGCCCGCATACAATCTGCTCAATCTCACGCTCGGCTTGGAGAAGCCGCTGCGCTTGGCGGAGAATCTTTCGTTGAGCGGGTTCGTTGGCATTTATAATTTAACCGACGAGAAGTATATTTCATCTGCGTTCATTAACCCCGACCTCGTGGGCGGCGTGCCGCTTTATCTTGAGCCTGGCTTGCCGAGAAATTTTGTGATCGGACTTTCGCTTTCGAGCGGGCAGGGGAAGTGAGTTTGCTTTCTAATTCAAAATAGTGGTGGAACATTTTTCAGATGTGGAGGCGTTATGTATCATTTCTCGTTTTTTAATCGGCCGCCGGTTTTGTCCTCTACTTTAATTCTTGCTGCCTGGCTTCTTGCCGCAGAAGTCAAAGCACAAACACAAGAGGCCTCTACCGCCGGCAGCGCTATGACTAAAGGCGCGTGGGCCATGCAGTTTAGCATCACGGATAATTTCAGGTTGTTACCTTTTTCGGGCGCAACGCTCTCGCTCAAGCGGCACTATTCAGCGAACAAAGCGCTGCGGTTTGGCTTGAGCCTTGGCGGAAATTTTTCAACTAGCGAAGATAAAAACCCAAACGAAACTCAGGCAGAGAGTGATTACAACAATCAAAGCATTGGGCTTGTAAGCGAATATGTGTTTTATCCTTCTTCCGAGAAGTCCGCAAAGCTGTTTCTCGGCGTTGGGCCATCGCTCGGTTTCTCACGTTCATCTGAGACAAAATCGATTCCGAGCATTCAATCTCAGTTCCGAGGAAAAAACGTAACCCGAATTTGGTCTGCTGGCGTAATCGGCGTGCTCGGTGTCGAGTGGTTTGCCAACGCGCACATCAGCCTGTTAGCTGAATACTCATCTTTTTTGATATATTCCTCCTACCACCAAAAGCGCATAAATGAGCAACTGGACGGTAATGGCGGTTTTATTGTCACGGGCGAGTCGTGGAGCAACGCCGATTCTTTTTCGTTCCGTGCGAGTTCAGTGAAGCTTGGTTTGTCGGTTTATTTTTAAGCTCGCGTCTTATTTAGAGTTATTACGCCTTCCCCAAAAGTGTCATTCAGCAGGAATCTTTTTAAGCACTGGAGTGAATGTGCAGAACTCAAAAGAATTCCTGCTGAATGACAAATTTCAGGAGGCGTAGCGAAGTAAGCTCGTTACAGTTGGCTTTCACATCATTATCGAGATTTGATTATGCTTATCACTAAAACAACAACTTTCCTTGCGTGCTTCATGCTCATGAACACAGTCGCAGCAATCGCCCAAACCAACGCCGTGCGCGTCACGGTCTACAACGACAACCTCGCGCTGGTGCATGAAATGCGCGAGATTGATTTGCCCAAGCCCTCGGGACTCGTTTCGTTCCGCGATGTGGCCGCGCAGATCGATCCGACTTCCGTGCATTTCAAATCGCTCTCTGCTCATACTGCCGTGCGCGTGCTCGAACAGAATTATGAATACGATCTTGTGAGCGCGGAGAAGATTTTAGAGCGCTATCTCGATCAGAAAATTTCTCTTTCCACCAAACAAGGCAGCGCGGTGAGCGGCAGGTTGCTCAACTCGATGGGCAATGTCGTTTTGCAGGCCGATGACGGGAGCATTAAAATTCTCAACCACAGCGAGATCGTTGCGACGGATTTGCCCAAACTGCCCGCGGGCTTGATCACGCGCCCGACTCTGGTTTGGAGCGTGGAGAACAACGGCGCAGCCAAACAACGCGTGGAAGTTTCCTATCTCAC
Source organism: bacterium (assembly GCA_041918175.1). Taxonomy (GTDB): domain Bacteria; phylum Zhuqueibacterota; class Zhuqueibacteria; order Zhuqueibacterales; family Zhuqueibacteraceae; genus JABWAN01. The sequence goes on along the minus strand of JAYRWE010000072.1, from coordinate 7,643 downwards.
CACGGGCATGAGTTGGCACGCGGAATACGTGGGCGTGTTGGACGCAAACGATCGCAACATGAGCCTCACGGGCTGGGTGTCGATTGACAACCAATGCGGCGCAACTTTTCCCGAAGCAAAGTTGCTGCTCGTTGCGGGCGACATTCATCGCGCACAAGCACCGCAGCCGATTTATGATCGAATGCAAGAGGTGGCTGCGGTTATGATGTCCGAGCCGCAATTCGAAGAGAAAGAATTTTTCGAATATCATCTCTACACGCTCACTCGCTCGGCCACGCTCAAAGATCGCCAAGTGAAACAGATTGAGTTGATTCCCGCGGCGAGCACGCCGGTGAAGAAAGAGTTCACTTACGATGGCTCGCTTGATCCCAAGAAAGTCAAAGTCACGGTCGCGTTCAAAAATAGCAAAGAGAATGGCCTCGGCCTCGCGCTGCCCGGCGGCAAAGTGCGTTTATATAAACCCGAAGGTGAGGCGCAAGTGCTCGTAGGCGAAGACAATCTCGAGCACACGCCGCGCGATGAAGAAGTTCGCCTCAACGTCGGCGACGCGTTCGACATTATCGGCGAGCGCACGCCGCTCGAAACGCGGCAACTCGGCGAGCGTTCGAGCGAAGAGAGCGTGAAGATCGAGATTCGCAATCACAAAAGCGAAGCCGTGGTCGTGAACGTCATCGAAAACCTTTGGGGCGATTGGTCCATGCGCAAACAATCGCTCGCGCACGTGAAGAAAGATGCGACCACCGCGGAGTGGCGCGTGAATGTTCCCGCCAACGGCAAAGCGGAAGTGCAGTACACGGTGTTTCGCACGTGGTGAAAGGCTCTATTGGAGTAATGGAGTTTTGGAGTGATGGAGTATTGGTCAAAGACCTCACCCCACGCTCCAATACGTCAAAAAGATTATCGGAAGTGCTTCTCATGGAATTCGCTAGCCCACTCACTGATTTTGGCTTCCTCAAAGTTTTCGGCAATGAAAACGAGCCGGAGCTTTTGATTAGCTTTCTCAACGCCGTGCTCGGCTTGGAGAGCGAGCATGAAATCGAAAGGATCAAACTGCTCCCGCCATTTGAAGCGCCTAAAATTGCTACGCTCAGATTCAACGTCATGGATGCCGTGTGCCGCAATCGTCGCGGTGTGGAGTTTCTTGTTGAGATTCAAATCTCATACACGCAAGCGTTCCAAAGGAAGGGAACTTACAACCCGGCGACCGAGGTTGACGTCGAGCCTAGCGTTTCCGCGTTGAATCTTCCCAAGCCTCAACAAATTTTTGGTCTCAGCCTTCTTGACTTCGTGATGTTTCGCGGCTTCAAGCCTTATTGGGGGCATTATGATTATCGCGAAGCGCACGAGCATTATGACGACGAGATCGTGCATTGCTTTATCGAAACGCCCAAGTTCAATGTGAAGGAAGGCGAGCTACAAACTGATTTAGAAAAATGGTACTTCTTCCTCAAACATGCGGGCAAGCTCGAAGCGATTCCGACGAAACTCGACTCCGGACTTTTTCGCAGAGCTTTCGCGCTGATTGATCGCGCCAATATGACGAGCGAGGAATGGGAAGCATACTTTAGAACATGCATGTGGGTGCAGGACAAACGCGGTGCGATCACAGCGGCCTATAAGCAGGGCCGTGAGATTGGGCTGATCGAGGCGCGCGCTGAAATCGAACGGAACCGTATGCTCGCGACGTTTCGAAAAAGTTTAGACACGCGATTCATTGCGAGGGTGACGGAACTCTCGTTACCAGATACCGAAGCGCTCGATAGGTTCAACTAAGATGGCGGCATCCCCATCCCTCAAAGACGCGGCCACCGCCGCCATCCGCCAACTGCGCGGCATCGGCAATGTGCGCGCGGTAGAGTTTGAAAAGATCGGCGTGAAGAAAATCTCCGATCTTTTGTTTTATCTGCCGCGACGTTATTTGGATCGCTCCACGATTGTGAAGTGCCGCGATCTGCGTGAAGGACTTGAAGCCACGGTGGTGGGAACGGTGATGGCGGGCCGCGTGGTTCCGGTGGGCAGAAGGCCGCGTTATGAATTGACGCTCGCCGACGGCACAGGCTTTTTAAAATGCGTGTGGTTTCATCGCGCGGATTTGTGGCCGAAAATTTTTAGCCGCGGCGAGCACGTAGCCTTTCACGGCAAAGTCACGTTCTTTGATGGCTTCAGCATGACGCATCCCGACTTCGATAAGTTGGGCGAAGAGGGCGAGCCGCGCTTCTTGCACACGGGCGCGATCATTCCGCTGTATCGCTCTTCCGAAGCGTTGAGCAAAGCGGGCTTGGATAGTCGCGGTATTCGACGCTTGATGCGCGTGGCCGTGGATGATTTCGCGAGCACGTTGATTGATCCCATGCCCGAAACCTTGCGGCAGAAGCATCAGCTCATGCCGCTGGCGGATGCGCTCACGCACGTGCATTTTCCTGAAAGCGAAACACTGCTCAATACTGCGCGCGGGCGCTTAAAGTTTGACGAGCTGTTCTTTCTCGAATTGTTTTTGGCGTGCCGCAAGCATGCGCTCGAAACTGAGCAAGGCGGCATCGAGTTCACGAGCGTGGGCGAGCGCACGTGGGAGTTGGTGGAGAAACTGCCGTTCGCGCTCACCAATGCGCAGCGTCGCGTGCTGCGCGAGATTCGCGCGGATATGAAATCGCCGCGGCCCATGCACCGACTCTTGCAAGGCGATGTCGGCTCCGGCAAAACGGTCGTGGCGCTGATCGCAATGTTGATGGCCGTGGAGAATGGTTATCAAGCCGCGCTCATGGCCCCTACGGAAATTCTCGCGGAGCAGCACTATCTCACGAGCCATGCTTTTCTCGAACAACTTGGTGTGAAAGTCGTGTTGCTCATGGGCGGGCAAAGAAAGAGCGTGCGTGAAGAAATTCTTGCGGACGTTGCCGACGGCCGTGCGCATATTGTGATCGGCACGCACGCGGTGATTCAAGGCGCAGTGCAATTTCAAAAGCTCGGCTTTGTGGTGATTGATGAGCAACATCGCTTCGGCGTGATGCAACGCGCGGCGCTGCGTGAAAAAGGCGCGCAGCCCGATGTGCTCGTGATGACGGCCACGCCGATTCCGCGCACGCTTTCGATGACGCTCTACGGCGATCTCGAAGTTTCGGTGCTCGATGAAATGCCAGCGGGCCGCACGCCGATCAAAACCGCGTGGCGGCCTTCGACCAAGCGCAAACAGATTTATGATTTCATTCGCAGCGAAGTTGCCAACGGCGCGCAAGCATACGTCGTCTTTCCTTTAGTAGAAGAAACCGAGAAGAGCGATCTCGCCGCGGCGAAAGAAAGCTACGAGCGCATGCGCGCGGAAGTGTTTCGCGATTTGAACCCCGCGCTCTTGCACGGGCGCATGAAGCCTGCGGAAAAAGAAGCGACGATGGCCGCGTTCAAAGCCGGCGAGCATAAAGTGATGGTCGCGACCACCGTCATCGAAGTGGGCGTGGACGTGCCGAACGCAACGGTGATGGTGATCGAGCACGCGGATCGTTTCGGTCTCACGCAATTGCACCAACTGCGCGGACGAGTCGGGCGCGGCACGAAACAATCGTATTGCATTCTTATTGCCGATGAGCCGGTGGGCGAGGACACGCGCAAGCGTTTGCAAACGCTCGTGGACACGACCGACGGCTTTCGCATCGCCGAGGTGGATTTGGAAATGCGCGGGCCGGGCGAATTTTTCGGCACGAAGCAACACGGCCTGCCGGAGTTGAAAGTCGCGAACATTCTCACCGACAGCAAGCTGCTCGTGGCCGCGCGCGAAGAAGCGTTCGCGCTCGTGAAGCACGACCCGCATTTGCGCAAGCCGACGCACGCCGCGATCCGCGCGCATTTGCTGCACCACTATCGCGACCGTTTGGAGTTTGTGCAGATTGGATAGATAGTTTTACCAACTTGAACAAAAGCCGTAAGACAGAAAAATGAAGGACAGAAAATGAGATCTTACAGATAGCACAAGTTGCAGCAGTACAATTTGAATCAAAGGCTTTTATTTTTCTGTCCTCTCATTTTTCTGTCAATAGAGTTCTCTAAAAGAAGGATACAACCATGTCCGAATTAACTGCGGAACAAAAGCACCAAGCTTTGTTCATGAACCTCGTGTTGAGCATGCAACAAGCCGCGTGGTTTCAGCTTGGCAAAATTCCCCACCCCGAGAGCAACAAGATCGAGCGCGATTTAAACCAAGCGCGCTACTCCATCGATTTGCTCGACATGCTGCTCGCGCGCACGAAGGGCAATTTGCACGAAGAAGAAACGCGCATGCTCGAACACGTGCTCCGCGAGTTGAAGCTTAATTACGTGGATGAACTGGATCGAGAAAAAAATGCGGCGACGGCATCAAGCGCTCATGCCGATGAAACAGCCGCGCCTACGCCGCCCTCGCCATAAACAAAACTGCTCGTAGTAGCGCCTTCAGGCGCAACTGCCTTGCAAAACGATCCCTGAAGGGATTACTACGAACCCATAACCTCAGGAGTTTTTTCTCATGTCGCATAGTAAAATGAACAACGGCCTCGCCGCGCTGATCTTCGTCGTCAGCTTTCTCACTTACATGAGCACGCTCGCGCCCACGACCTCGTTCTGGGATTGCGGCGAGTTCATCGCGTGCTCCTACATTCTCGGCGTGCCCCATCCTCCCGGAGCGCCGCTCTACATTCTCCTCGGTCGCTTGTTCACGATGATGCCTTCGTTCATCGCCGAAGACATCGGCTTGCGCGTCAACATCATGTCGCCGATCATCAGCGCCTTTAGCGCGATGCTCACTTATCTCATCATCGTGCGCCTCATTCTCGTGTGGCGCGAGAAGCCGCAAACGTGGATGGACAAACTCATCGTATACGGTTCGGGCGTGATCGGCAGCCTCGCGTTTGCTTTCTCCGACAGCCAATGGTTCAACTCCGTGGAAGCGGAAGTTTATGCCGGCTCGATGTTCTTCACCGCCATCGTCGTGTGGCTCATCTTACGCTGGATGGATCGCGCGGAAACTTCGCAGTCGGATCGCTACGTCCTCATCATTTTCTATATCATGGGATTGGCAATCGGCGTGCACTTGTTGAATCTACTCGCGCTGCCGACCATCGCGATGATTATCTTTGCGAAGCGTTATCAAGCCAAGAAAGCGGATGCCTTCTCTGAGTTCGGTTTGATGCTCGTTATGGCCGGCTTGGGCGTGGTGACGCTCGGCGTGATCAATTCCGGTGTGGTGCGCGGCATTCCAACTTTGATGCACGACCTCGGCATCGAAGCCGTCGTGATTGCAGTGCTGGCGTTGTTCGGCCTCGCGATTTGGGCGGTGCGCAGCAAACGACGTTATCTCGCGCTCACGTTCATGTCTGCCGTTCTCATCGTCATCGGCTACTCGACCTATTCTGCGATTTTTATCCGCTCCACGCTCAATCCCGAAATTGACGAAAACAATCCCGACACGCCGGAGCGTTTGGTGAGTTATCTCAATCGCGAGCAATATGGCGATTGGGCGCTCTTTCCGCGCAACGCACCCTTGTGGGAATATCAAATCAAACAAATGTACGTGCGTTACTTCGGCTGGCAATTCATCGGCAAAGGGGAGACGCTCGATGAGCAAGGCCGCATCATCGAAACGTTGACGCTGCGTGGCTTGTATGGCCTGCCTTTCCTGCTCGGGTTGATCGGCATGTTCTATCACTTCCGCAAAGATTGGCGCCATGCGCTTCCGATTTTCACGCTCTTCATCATGACCGGTTTTGCCATCATCGTTTATCTCAACCAAGTCGATCCGCAGCCGCGCGAGCGTGATTATGCTTATACCGGCTCGTTCTTCGCGTTTGCACTTTGGATCGGTATCGGTGTCGCGGCGATTTTGGAAGCACTGCAAGAGAGTTTGAGCCGCAGCACGGCGCATGAAAAAGGCAAAACTGTGGTCAAACCCACGGGCGAAGTGAGCGCCGTGCCGGCGAGCAGCGCCGGTTTGTTGTTGGCCGCCGCGGTCACGCTGCTGCTCTTGGTCGCAGTGCCGGTGAATATGTTCGCGTTCAACTATCACTCGCACAATCGCAGCGGCAATTACGTGGCGTATGATTACTCCTACAACATTCTGCAATCGTGCGAGCCGAATGCCATCATCTTCACCAATGGTGACAACGACACGTTCCCGCTCTGGTTCTTGCAATACGTCAAAGGCGTGCGCAAAGATGTGCGCGTGGTCAATCTCAGCCTGCTCAATACCAATTGGTACATCAAACAATTGCGCGACGACGAGCCTAAGATCGCCATCAACATGTCGGAAGCGGAGATTGAGCAAGTGCAGCCGCGTTTGTGGGAGAAAAAAGCTTTCGCGATTCCGATTCCGCGCCCGGTGTATGACGCCGCATACACGGACGCATTGAAATACGATCCGAATCTCGCGCGCGAAGAGGAGCCGGCCCTGCGCTTCGAATTGAAACCCACGCTCAATACGCCGTATGGTCCGGCGCTGCGCGTGCAAGATTTGATGATCCTGCGCATCATGGTGGATAATCAATTCCGCCGCCCGGTTTATTTCGCCGTCACCGTCTCGCCCGAAAATAAAATCGGCATGGATGCCTACATGCGCATGGATGGTCTCGCGTTTCGCGTGATGCCCATTCGCAACGAACGCCGCAGTCTTGATCCGCAAATCATGTGGACCAACATCAACGAGAAATTTTTGTATCGCAATCTCGACAATCCCAAAGTTTATTACGACGACAACGTCACCAGCCTCTTGCAAAACTATCGCTCCGCATTTTTGCATCTCGCGCAGTTTCATTTGGGACGCAATGAAAAAAACGAAGCCTTGCGCACGCTGGATCGCATGGGCGAAGTCATGCCCGAGTCCGTGATTCCCACCAGCGATTTGCGCGTGAGCGAGGCCATCGGTTACATGTACCTGCAAGCCGGCAAACCGGAAGAACTGGATCGACGCTATCAAGATTATTTGAAGCGCGAGTATGAAAATTTCGGCGATGAAGAGAAGCTCGGCTTCGCGGATCTGTTTAATTATCGCGGCAAGCCCGCGCTGGCAGAATCGTTGGCGCTCGCGTTGATCAAAGAGAAGCCGAGTTTTGCGCAAGCCTATCATTGGCTCGGCCGTTTCTATGCGGAGCGCCGCGAGTCGGCAAAAGGCATTGCGCTGCTCGAACCGTGGCTAACGAAAAATCCGAGCGACCAAACCGCGCAGAGCATGCTGCAACAGCTTCGCGCAATCGCGCCGAGCACCGCGCCGCAGCCGCAACCCTCTGCTCCCAGCGATTCGGCGGCGCAATAAGCGGCAACGCAATCCTTAGGGTTCATCTAAAAATAACTTCCCGCGCCATCGTAGTCCCCGCCCCTTGTGGGCGGATGGTGGAACAATGAAATTTCTGTGTTCCATCAACGCCCCACAAGGGGGCGGGACTACGGCGATTTCGGGAAGTAATTCTCAGACGCGCACTTACAGCATGAGCGGTTGAAAATTTCCATGAAAGCTGCTTGGTCATTCATGGCCAAGCAGCTTTTTTTGTTTTGTCGCTGCTGCATCGAGGGTTCTTCTCCGCTTGTTTACCGCGGTGGCCTCTTCGAGCGCGCTGACTTCAAAGCGAATGGCTCCTGCTGCCACGCGCTCTGCTCCACCGTGTTTGTGAGCCGATAAGCACGAAGCG
>JAYRWE010000071.1:0-7627 GCA_041918175.1 bacterium | reverse complement strand
GCAACCACCGTCGCATCGCTTTGCCCCAGCGATCCCAACGCAGACGCCGCGCTACACCGCTCCACCCAATCCTCCTCTTTCAGCGGCGCCACCTATGCGGCAATAACCGTCGCATCGCTTTGCCCCAGCGATCCCAAAGCATACGCCGCGTCAGACCGCACATCTGAGCTCTGATCTTTGAGCGCCGCCACCAATGCGGCAATCACCGTCGCATCGCTTTGCTCTAGCGATCCCAAAGCATACGCCGCGCGAGACCGCACATATCTATCCTGATCTTTGAGCGCCGCCACCAATGCTGCAATCACCGTCGCATCGCTTTGCCCCAGCGATCCCAAAGCAGACGCCGCGCGAGACCGCACATATCTATCCTGATCTTTGAGCGCCGCCACCAATGCGGCAATCACCGTCGCATCGCTTTGCCCCAGCGATCCCAAAGCAGACGCCGCGCGAAACCGCACATATCTTTCCTGATCATTGAGCGCCGCCACCAATGCGGCAATCACCGTCGCATCGCTTTGCCCCAGCGATCCCAAAGCAGACGCCGCGCGAAACCGCACATCTGAGCTCTGATCTTTGAGCGCCGCCACCAATGCGGCAATCACCGTCGCATCGCTTTTGCCCAGCGATCCCAAAGCAGACGCCGCGCGAGACCGCACATCTGAGCTCTGATCTTTAAGCGCCACCACCAATGCGGCAATCACCGTCGCATCGCTTTGCCCCAGCGATCCCAAAGCAGACGCCGCGTCAGACCGCACAGACTCATTCCGATCTTCGAGTGCCGCCACCAATACTGCAATCACCGGCGCATCTCTTTTCTCCAGCGATCTCAAAGCATACGCCGCGCTAAACCGCACATTCCAATTCTCATCGTTGAGCGCGGCGATGAGCGTATCTTTGGCAGCCATCAAACGACTGGTGTGGTGCAAAAATTCACCGGCACGATCCGGTTTCAGCAGTGGAATCAGTTTCTCCCAATCCGTTACGCGCCACATAGAAATGAAGACACACTCCTCCAGAGCATATCGGGTACGGCTATTTGTTAGCACATCTTCCTCAAAATAACCAGTCTCCAACTTGTAATCAAACGGATTGAACCCGCGCGTAATGATGAGTTCTCTGCGCTGGCCTTCCGCGTGCGGTTCAAAATGCGCTTCAAACGTGTTGAAGCGGATGAAGGCCCAAATAAAAAGAATACTAAGAATACTTGCCAACACCACACCGGACATAATCGCATAGCGCAAACGTTTTTGCTGTTGCTGCTCCTCGCGCTTGGTTATCCACTGTGCGATTTTCGGCACCAGGTAGTCGTGGCGGAACTCGTACCACGAAACGCTTTTGCGGGTTTCGTGGCGCAACACTTCTTCGCGCGTGAGCTGGTCGAGCAGTTTTTGCAAGCGGGCGCTTGCCACGTTGGGCAAGGCTTCTTGCAAATCCGGCAACGAGCGATAGCGTTTCAGATTGTCCGGCGTTTTCAAGGCGCGGAAGAGTTTGACCATCAAGCCGTGTTCGCGCGTGGGAATGTGGTCGAGCGATTGGGTCAGGCGGTTGGCAATGATGGTCTGCGCGCCACCGCACTGATCATAAAGCTTGCGGGTGATGGCGCCGTTGTTGGGGCCGCGCTTTTGCCACAGCGTGTGACAGACCATCTGCAAAATAATCGGGGCCACGCCCTCTTTGTCCGGGGTCTGCTCTTGCAAATCGGCAATGAGCGTATCGGCAAAGCCTGCTTCATAGCTCAGGCCCACGGCTTTGGCCGGCTCCAAAATGGCGCGCCGGGCTTCGCTTTCCGTAAACGGCCGCAATCGAATGTTGGCATTGTTCTGAAAGATCGAGGGCACGGCCGCGCGAAACTCGTGCAGGTTCACAAAATAATCTTCGCGCAGGGAGAGCACGATATAAACCGGCAGCGCAGCGTCATATTTCAAACGCGCAAGCTGCGCGATAAATTTTTCGCGCACCTCGGGCTGGTCGCGATAGATGATAAAAAACTCTTCGAACTGATCGAGAAAGATCACCACCGTGGGCTTGTGCTCGTTGCGGCTATAGTAGTCGCTGAACCAAGCGTGCAAGTCTTCGGTGTTTTCGCCGAGGGGCGCGTTCAGCCGCTTCGCCACAGCATCGAGCACCGCGGGAATCGGCGGCTTGTCAAAACGCACATAGGCTGTGGCGTGGCCGAGTTGTTCGAGCGCGGGCCGCACGCCGGCATTGATGAGCGAGGTTTTGCCGGAGCCGGAGGGCGAAAACAGCACGAGCAAACGGCTGGTGAGAATTTCGCCGACCATGCGCTGCACTTCAAACTCGCGGCCAAAGAAGAGATCCGCGTCTTCGAAAGTATAGTAGTCGAGATATTTGTACGGCGCGCGGCTCATGGCTGCCCCCCTGCGTTCTGCTTCGCGATGCCGAGTTGTGGAATTTCCAAGTTGAAGCGGTCGGCGAGCGCGATCGCAAACTCGGTCAAGTCGCACTCAATGAGGTTGATGTTGCGCGTCATCCAATAAGCTTTTTGAAAGTCATCCGCCTCTTTCACAATGGCGTATGAAGTCGGCGCGCGGCCTGCGGTTTTGAGCGCGGCGAGCACGCCTTCCCAAATCACTTGAAAATTCCAGTCCGTCAAACTATAGCCGAGAAAGAGCAGCGTGCGTTGCGGGATCATCATCTTCCAAAAATATTCCGGCATGCCCACATCGGGATGGATGAGCGTGGCGAGATAGCGCACGTAATCCGAGCGGGTGATGACCATGCTGTTCGGCTGGTCGATGCTGCCGTGCATTTTATGAAGCACAACGTCGTTGGCGTCAAAATCGACCGGGCCGATGAAATGCGCATTGCGGGTGTCGGTGCGATTATAAACGCTCTTGTTGATGATGCGCCGGTGTGCGGCCAATTCTGTTTCGAGTAGCAGATCGTAATTCGAGGTAAGGATGATCTTGATTTGCCGCAATTGGGCGATGGCGGTGTGAATCGGCCGCGGCTGGGTGATGCGAGAAAATTCGGTCTGCAGAAATTTTTCGAGGAGATCGCGATGGCCGTTTTCTTTGAAGATGAAATACTCCGCGACCTCGGCGAGGCCGGGCGCTTTGCCGTTGACATAGCCGCATTTTTGCGCGAGCATCTCCGCGAGCACGCCGCCGGAGGGCAAGCCTTCGACAAAGTCCTGCCCGCGCGCGTAGCTCATGCTCGCGCCCGCGCCGAGAAAGGCGAGGCATTTGTTCGATGCAATGGCGTTGAAAATGCGATCCAGGCTCATCGCTTATTCTTCCCAAAACCGCCCACAAGGGCGGGACCTACAATTAAGATGATAGCTTTAAATTCTGCTACAGTCGCTTATTGACTCTAAAGCAAAAGCTCAAGACAGAAAAATGAAGGACAGAAACATAAAGCCTGAGTTCGCACTCGGGTAGTGTCTCAGTTTGAAATTCCCGCCGTTTTTGCGCGGGTTGAGTTGTGAAAATCTGCACGAAATTTGATTGCTGGAAAGATAAGAAGCGAAGGAATGTAACGTCGCAGGAATGAATTTCAAATCGAAAAAACAACATGAATAGCACTTCTCGAATGGTTATCATTGTCGCCATATGTTATGGCTTTGGCTGGTTGCCTGGCTTTGGTATTAAAATGGGAAGTCCTGCTACTGGCTTAACACCTACAAGAATGGATACTTCTTTGTATTTGTCGTTAGTTTCTACTAATAGTTTAGTTTTCAGCCGAGCAAATATTTCATCTGATAACTTAAAAACAAAATCTCCATCCTTTGTCGGTGCAGTAATCTTTACGCCAATATCAACTAATCCTATGGGCATGGCGCGCCCTATTTGTACATCTGTCTCTATACCAGCAAGAAACAGAATATCGTTTATCAGCAATGCAAAAACATTGCCCTCGGCATCAATTATATACGAAGAGATTATTACTTTTCTCCCAGAGAAATTTGATGCGAACGCGCGCAAGTTGATGCTGATTTCGTCAATGTCTGATTCTTTGAGTGTTCTCGGCGCGAGTTGCTTTTCTATCTTAACGCGAGCGAGTTTTTCTTCTTCGGCTTTTTTGTTCGCTTCAGCAGCACGCTCATTTGCATCTGCCGCTTGTTTGTTCGCTTCTGCCGCCCGTTCATTGGCTTGTGCTGATTCGGAATTAGCAAAAGCAATCCTTTCATTAGATTCACGTTTAAACCGCTCCAAGTTTTCATCCTTAATAGCATTTAAGCGTGTTGAAAAATACAAAGCAAATACCGCTGCTGCCGCCGCAAAAAGACCAAGAATAACAGTAGCTATGTTAAACCAGAATGATGCTGTTTCTAGCATTAGAAGACCCCTGCCTTTTTGGTTAGTTCTCGTTGCTGTATGTGTTCTTTTGGGTTGCGGCATCGCCATGATAATGATATTGTGGAAAGACTTTAAACGCAAAAGAGATTATTATAGAGCTATTCAATGAAAAGCAATGGAGGTTTTTTACTCCGCCAACCTTACAAGGTCTTCCACCTCCCAAAGTTTCTTAGATAAACCTGCCTGCATCGCCGGAGTCACACGCAGCGTCTTGTGGATGCGCACGAAGTTGTAGAACATAAAATGCAACGCAACCGCGTGCGCGTGGTTTTCCACCTTCTTCGAAAACGCATTCGTCAAGCGCGTGAATCTCCGCATGCTCATGCGCATGGTCAAGTTCTGGCGTTCAACGTGCGAAGTCGAAACGTGCTTTGCTTGCGGATTGCCGGTGATCACTTTCTTTTCCGTGCCCGTGCATTTGACGGGGCTATACGTGCGCTCTTTATCCAATGACTCGCCATAGAGTTTGATCAACTGCGCATAGTCGATGTCCGCGCCGAAATTATCTTCGACGGCTTCCAAGTATGCCTTGAGTCCGTCGGTCGTAAGTTGCACGCGATGCGCAAGCCGCGCCTTCACGTCTTGCATGAACATGTTCGCAAACTCCGCATCGCGATTGCCGACAAGCCAAGAAATCGCCAGCTTCGATTCCGAATCAAGCGCAACCCACGTCCACACGCTGCCGATGCCGTGCAAGCCCTGCTTCTCTTCTGGAATGTTTTTGTCCTTCGCATACACAAACGACCACACTTCATCGCACTGCACGCGCTTCGCCGTTACGTTCTTCACGTGTTCATCATGATACGCTTGGCAAGCCGTGCCCACTTCAACCAAAAGTTTTGTGACCGTGTTAATGGAAACATCTGCAAGGCGGGAAGTGGCGCGGAGGCTCGTGCCTTCGGTGAGCAGGCTAATGATCTGGATTCTCTTTTCAAGCGGCAGGCGATTCATGACGTTTCTCCTTATTTTTAACTGCCGCTAATATGTGAAATAATACTTAAACAGTCAAGTATAAAGTTCAATTTCAACATGTTTTCTTTACGGTTTAAGTGCTTGAATTTCTTGACTGTTTTTGCTTTGTTAAAATTAACAGAAACAGCATTTTGAGCTTGACTTAAACGGAATTTTCCGCTATATTCTCAGCAATAAAAAAGGCATGGCGCGAGGTGTTGGATGTCTCGCGCTATAAAGTCTTGCCCGACAAGAAGAGTGTTGGACGCTTTTTTTGGTGTCACAGTCAAGACCTTATATTTTACATGCCTTGTGTTTTTAGTCTTTGTCGAAAGATTTTTCAATTATATTGATTGATCTTTCATTCAAAGAAAGTATTCTATCAACCAACAAAATAACCGGAAACAAGCCCAGTTGATTTGTTTGGTGAAGATAGAATAGCACTGCGGAATACTTTATGGCTATTCCAAGCCCTTGCTGCCAATTGATCATGGCATTCTCCTTTTAGTGAAGGTGCGAAAAAGGGCGAAACAAAAGTGCCACAGGCCAATGAGCTGTCACTCATTGGCTTTTTTTATTTCACCACAAGCGGGAATTTATTTGTGAAGCAAAAACTCCAACATTGAAAACTCCCGTAGCTGATGGTTCATTGGTGTTTGGTTTTTCAGACGGTAATTCAACTCGCAATTGAATTGCCGTTTTTTATTTTCGCAGCGATACAAAACCGTTTTCATCTTTCATGAGTGGACTTTTAGAATCTTCGTATTCTTTTGAAAGAAAACGCGAGAGCGTTGGCTGATTCCCTGGCGCGCCTACCTTCAAAAGGCCGACGCTTTCGAGATGTTCCTGAATATCGCGGTTTTTACTCACACCATGCTTGTCAATAAATTTTACCACGGCATTCAACATTTCTTCGCGACGCTGCGACGCCTTATCCGATTTCTTCTTTTTTGGTTTTTTTGATAATTTTCTTTCAGGCAATCTCCTACCCATGGTCTTGCCAAGTTTTTCTCTAGCGCGTAGAGAAAGCTTTAATCCATGCTTTTCTTCGGCCAATATTTTTTCCAACTCTTCAATCTCTTGAAGGCGGCTTTCAATAGCGTCAGTTTTCATGCGCTCTCCTTTGGTAATAGCAAATAAAGAACCATCATTTTTCGCGGGAATATATGAAAATGCGAAAAAGATGCAAGCGATTTCTTTTGCATCGCTGTATCGCGGTAATGCAGCGATAGCTTGCTATAAAATTCAAATCAATAGCAATTTTTAATAGACGGGAGTGAGATATTGGAAAGAAGTAATGCAGCGCGGGTATAGAAGGATGATTTGGTGAGTAATAGCGGCTATTGTTTGCTATCGTTTTTCTGCATTTCATTCATGGTATCTTTCCCTTCCAACCTCCGCACGGCCTCGCACAACAGCCGCGCAATCGGTCTTCCCGTTTGCTCGCGCAGCCGGTGGAGAATCGCCATTTCCTCCGTTGTGAGACAACTGCACGGCCATTGATAGCCCTTGCGTTTCGGTTTGTCTTGCTCTGCCATGATCCACGCTCCGAATGATACGAGGTTCCGGCAGATGAAACGAGCATCCGAAGAAAACTATTGGAAAGGCTTGTGCGGAATGTTACTTTTGCGCGTCGGTGGGTGGATGCTCAACTCATCTGCCCACTTCGCGGGCTTGGGTGTTAGCGCACCCAACCCGCATTTATTTGGGGAGAAGTTTTAAACGAAGGAATGGGAACAAACGACAGGACGTGCAAAGCAAAATGTTGTGGGCTTCAAAACATCACTTCTTTTTCCACCTCGCCTTTGCCCCTTGCTTGGCGATCTTCGAACGTTCGGCCTTCGAAAGGCTTTCCGCGCGCGCCTTCCCGCCCTTTAGCCCACCCATACGTCCGAGCGCAACCGCATGCGGATTCTTGGAGCTATCCGATTCGGGTAGTTTCTCAATTTGTTCGCCCGTCGCAAGGTCTACGATGAACTTGGCAAGCGCGTTCGTGTCACGGGGTCGTTGTGGTTTCTTCATGGGGCGAAAGATACGCAATTTCGCGGAGGGACGCAAGAGGGCGACCGGAAAACGGGATTTCAAACTGAGACACTACCCGCACTCGTGAGATTGATTCCGGCGCCTAAAAATGTCCGAAATTTTTCTGTCTTCCATCTTTCTGTCTTCAAATGCTTTTCTTAGAAATCGAAAAGCTTTACTAAACTTTCGAAGTCTAGTACCTGAATTTTGCACTTCTTTTTCGTTCCTTGACAAACGCGCTTGCGAAAGTGTGATAAAACCCCTTTCTTTACAGGACAAAATCACGACTAGCCGCTCTGCCCCTTAACCGCGAAAGGACACCCAGATGGTGGCTG
>JAYRWE010000070.1:0-88776 GCA_041918175.1 bacterium | reverse complement strand
GGTGGATCGCGTGGATCGACGCGACTTGAGCATTTTCCGTATTGGCTACCGTATGGTCGAACGCTGCCTTATGAATGGACATGCCTTTTCGATTAGCTTCGTTTTATCGGGCTGAATTTTAAAACTGTCAGGTAGCTAGTTCTGGGGTCATGTTTCGAGTCCGATCCGAGCAGGTTCGATATTTTTTGATCCGGCTGATCGTGTGCTCAACGAAGATTCGGGTTTTACTTTTCCGCGTGTTGCTGTCTTTCTGTCGTTGCGTCAAGGGGTGATTGCGTTTGGCTTTTTCATTCACTCGACACTGCCATTGGGGGCAATATTGCCCGATCGCTTCATAAGCGCTATCGGCCCAAACGATAACACTCCTCATCAGGTTGACCATTCGTTTTGATTGTTGCTGATCAAACGCTCTTTGAAGATTTTGAAATCATGTGCGGAACCATGAATGGCTGTGCTGATATCCAAAATCAATTCGCTTTGTGTAATGATGATCTGAAACTTTCGGCTATGGTGTTTTTTTTACCTGAGAACTCTTGGCGCTGTTGTTCTTGATTCTGGCTGCGTTCGATTCGTTGTTCGCTAGCATCAATAATCAGTGTGGCCGAATAGTCGTTTCGAATGGCTGGATCAATTTGTTCGATTCGTTCAGATAAAGCGGAAACGGCGTTTTTCGGAACGGGAAGAATCTCTTCTAAGGTTTTCGAAATGCGATTGACGATCTTGGAAACCTGTGCTTGACTGAGATCAAAACTAGCTGCCAAGACTTCTTGAATGTTGTACTGCCGAAGATAAAGCAGCGTGATACACAGGTACTCACGCAACGTCTCTGTGTTCCGGGCAATCATCTTTTCAACACGCGCTCGACGCCGGAGGGGATGGGAACGTTGCTGCTGAAGAACTTCATAGTGACGCAACTTTGTATAAATCGTATCAAATTGTTCGACGGTGACACCGAGTAAAGTCAAAAAGCGCTCAGGTTTTTCTCGGAGTTTCACACTAGAATGCGGGCTATCCACAAGGGCCATAAAGCACCTTTTTTGCCCAAGGTACAAAATCTATTCAAAACTAAAAACTTAACCTGTTATAAGGTCTATTGTCAGCAAACGCAGTAAAAATCATGCTTCCGCCTTTCCTTATTTAACAGGAAAGATTCAGCCCGTTCTTTCCTTCTAAAAAGGAAAGGGGGCGATCAAAATTATGGCGAAGCTCTAGTTGAGCGATTGCAATAAAGCCACAGCCGAGTCGCGGCTGAACATTTATGCTTGCTCGATCACAATCACCGCGAGTCGCTTGGGACCGTGCGCGCCGAGCACGAGAATCTTTTCAATATCGGAAGTGCGGCTCGGGCCGCTGATGATAGTCATATAACTCGTCGCTGCATTTTTACTTTGCGCAAAAGCTTCGTCTAAAGAAGCGACCACTTGCCCGGCAGTTGCGAGGACGATGTGCAGCGGCGACAACACCGAAAGCCTGCGCCCGCCTGCGCTCGCGGCATTGAGCACAACGCTGCCCGTGCGCGCAATCAAAAAATCCGCGACGGTCAAACCCGCTTCATATTGTGCGAAGTTTTCGTTTGCCAAATCATCCGGCAACGGCGTCGTGTGCATTTGCAGCCACGGCTCTTGCGCAAGGAGTTCGTCGAGCAAAGCGTGGCGTTGTCGCAAACATTTTTTTTCTGATACAGTCGCGGAGAGCAACTCCTTCACGCGCAACGCCGCTTCGCGTAAATCGCGCACGTGATAAAATTCTCCTCTAAGGGCAGCGAGTTTTGCGCCGAAGCGTTCGAGCAAATTTTCCTGCGCCGGATGATTCGCGAAGAGTGCAGCGTCATTGGCCGCGGGCAAGAACGTGCTCGCATTCGTCTGCATCGCGCCGCGCAATCGCTGCAAGATGTGCTCACGATTCGTGTTCATTTGCCCTCCACATTTCACGAAAAGATTTTTTGCTCAAGCGCGGGCCGCGAGCTTTTTGTGGAAGAAGAGGCTGCAGCAATCGCACGAAGCGCCGCAGATTTTGCAAACGCCGTGGCTTCGACATCATCCACGCGTAGGTGCGCATCGCCATTTTCCAAAAAAGCGAGGGCGAGTGTTGCTCAACGGCGAGCGCGCGATTCTCAAGTAGAAGCTCATGAATATCGATATGCACCGGACAAACCGAGCTGCACGCACCGCACAGCGACGAGGCCGAAGCAAGGTGCTGAAATTTTTCGAAGCCGTTGTAATGCGGCGTGATGACCGAGCCGATCGGGCCTTGATACGTGGTGCGATAACTATGGCCGCCCACCGTGCGATACACTGGGCATGCATTGAGGCACGCGCCGCAGCGAATGCAGCGCAAAATCTCGTGGAAACGCTCGCGTTGATAAAGCTGCGAGCGGCCGTTGTCGAGCAACACGACATGCATCTCGGCCGGGCCGTCGTGCTCATCATTGCTCCGCGGGCCGAAGACGATGGAGTTGTAGCACGTGATCTCTTGGCCCGTGCCGCTCGTGGCGAGCAGAGGGAGAAACAAACTCAGATCAGAAAGTCGCGGAATGATTTTCTCGATGCCAACGACGGCAACATGCACCGGCGGGCACGACATCGTGAGGCGCGCATTGCCTTCGTTTTCAGTGACAACGATTGCGCCGGAGTCGGCAATCAAAAAATTTGCGCCGGTGACGCCCATGCCGCTCGTGATATAAGCCTCGCGCAAATGGCGGCGCGCAATCATCGTCAGCTCTTCGGCATTGGTGGTCAGCGGCGCGTGCAGTTGCTCGTGAAAGAGTGCACCGATCTCTTCTTTGGTTTTGTGCATGGCGGGCGTGACGATGTGGTAAGGCTTCTCATGCGCAAGCTGCACGATCAATTCGCCAAGATCGCTCTCCCACACTTCGACGCCGTCGCTCTCCAATGCTTCATTGAGATGAATTTCTTCGGTGGTCATGGATTTGGATTTGACGACTTTGCGCACGCCGTGTTTTTGCGCGAGCTTGACAATATATGCCGCAGCTTGCTCGCCGGTCTCCGCCCAAAACACGTTGCCGCCCGCACGCGTGAAGTTCTCTTCAAACTGCTCCAACAACTCCGCCAAGTGCGCGAGCGTATAATTTTTGACCTGCGCCGCGAGCGAGCGCGCCTCTTCCCAATTTTTGAATTGATTCCTCTTCGTATTGGTGACGGCCGTATCGTACGTCGCAATCGCTTTTGCAATTTTATAGCGATGCCCATCGTCGCCGGCTTTTTGTGCGGAGAGTTTGTGGAAGTGTTGAGGCTCGGTCATAGGAGAGGGCATCGAACAAATTTTGGAAATCTGTTCCTGCAACGGCTTGGCCGTTGCATTCAACACAATTTACTTCAAACCAAAACCTCGGCGCAGCCGAGATTGGAACACTGTGCTCAGACTTTATTCAACACTTCGGCCACGTGCAAAACCTCCAGCTTGCTCCCGCGCGTCTGCGCTTCTTTGCGCATTTGCATGATGCAGCCGGGGTCATTCGAAACAATCGCCTCGACGCCGAGTTTTTCAAAAGTCTCGATGCGGCTGTTGGTCATCGCGGAGGCAATCGGCGCGAACTTATATGAGAAGAGTCCGCCAAAGCCGCAGCAGACCGGCTCGCCGGGCAGTTCGACGAGTTCGAGGCCTTGCACTTTGCGCAGCAAAGCCAACGGTTCAGCAACAATTCCCAACTCGCGATAGCTGTGACATGAATTATGAAATCCGACCTTGCGCGAATACTTTGCGCCGACCTCGATGCGCTCCAGTTGCAGCACCATGAACTCCGAAAACTCAAACACACGCGAGCCGATTGCCAACGCTTCTTCGCGATGCGCATGCGCGGCAAACAAGTGCGCATAGAATTTTCGCACCATCGCCGCGCAGGAGCCGGAGGGCGTAACGATGATGGACTTGTTCGCGAACACCTCGAGAAAATGCTCCGCAACTTGCAGCGCTTCGTTGCGATAGCCCGCGTTAAATGCGGGCTGGCCGCAGCATGTTTGGCGTTCATCATATTCCACGTGCACGCCGGCACGACGCAGTACGTTTGCCATCGCGAGGCCCATCTCGGGATATACTTGATCGACGAGACAGGGGATGAAGAGCGAAACGGTGTGAAGAGGCGAGGGCATGGAATATGGGGCTATTGGGAAATTGGGTTGTTGGGAAAAGATGAGGCATTGCTCAGAGGCAAGCCGGGCCAAACTTCGCGCGTGGCAAGTTCGAGCGAATTGCCGTCCGGGTCGCGAAAGTAAATCGAATAGCCGCCTTCGGGCCAGACGATTTCTTTTTCGATCGCCACCGCGCACGCGAGGAGATGATTGCGCCACGCCTCAAGTTCATGGGCATAGACATGAAAAGCGATATGGCCTGCGCCATCCGCGCCGTGAGTCGGCATCCCCGCCGTTGCCGCGCGCGTTGCATGGGCATTGAACACCAAAAATACGCTCGCGCCGCAGTAATAAAACACGTGCCGCGCCGGGTCTTTCGTGACGTGTTGCAAGCCGAGCACGCACGCATAAAAAGCGTCGGCGCGTTCAATATCGCTCACGTAGAGCGCGGCTTCGAGAATGGCGTGGGGTTGCATTATTGCTCTCGCGTTGGTGAGTGGATGAAAATAGCTAAATAAGCGCGGCGATACAAATGAAAATTCTTGCATCGCACACGCGCGCTGGTTATCATGATCAACGAAGCGTTCATTGAGAAAAATTTGTGAGGTGGTTTATGAAGAGACGTTTTAATTTTTCGCGCCGCCGGAAATCAAGCTTTACATTATGCACGAGCGCTCCGCTTCAGTGCTTCACGCCTGTGAGAGTCGTCGCACTCTTCGCACTCCTTTTATTTTCCTGCTCTATTCACACCCCCGAAGTGAAATTCACCGGCGAGAAAACGGCGTTGGAGAATCAAATTCTCGGCACGTATAGCCAGGTGAAAGAGGATATGTGGATGGTCGCCTCTGTGCGCGCTGCGAACCCCGACAGCCAGGTGACGCTCTCGGAAGAGAAGCGCGCCGTGCTCGCGGCGATGCAGAATCGCGAGTTCAACAAAGACGATATCGAAGAGTTCAAACGCGACGGCGCGCTTGGCGAGAACAACAAGGGCTTGCTCGAACTGCGGCCGCTCGAACGTTTGCAAAAAGACGCGGCCTATCGCAAGCTGGTGGAGCAAATCGTCGCGGAGGAAAATCGTGATCGTCAAATCATTTTGAAAAGAATCTCTGCCATCAATCCCGCGGTGCAATCTGCGAGCGCGAGCGAGGTTGAAACGGCATTCGCGCAACTGCAACGCGACGGCGCGAAACCGGGTGAGTGGCTACAACTGCCCTCCGGTGAATGGTCGCGCAAGAAATAACTTCGTTCAAAAAAGGAAGCCATGAATCGCGAAGAAAATCTGCGCCGTATCATCAATTCACCGTCTTATCGTTTGGCGTTTGAAGACGTGGAGTTTTTGAAGCGGAGTGATTTGCGTCCGGTGCGGTTGGAGCTGGAACTGCTCAAGCCGGAGATCATTATCACCGAGCACAACGTGCAATCGACCATCGTCGTGTTTGGCAGCGCGCGTTTGCAATGCCAGGAAGACGCAGAGAAAAATTTTCGCGCGGCGGAGAGAGAGGCAGCGCAGCATCCGCAAGAGCGCCAGGCGCAGCAACGGCTCGCGCGCGCTCGTCTCATGTTGGAGAATGCACATTACTACGAAGAAGCGCGCGAGTTCAGCCGCTTGGTTTCTTCCGCGTGTCAAATCGACGGGCATTGCGATTTTGTAGTGGTCACGGGCGGCGGGCCGGGCATTATGGAAGCGGCGAATCGCGGGGCGTTTGAAGCGGGCGCAAAATCCATCGGTTTGAACATCACGTTGCCGCACGAGCAGCAGCCGAATCCTTACATCACGCCGGAGTTGTGTTTTCAGTTTAAATACTTCGCGCTGCGCAAAATGCACTTTCGTTTGCGCGCGAAAGCGCTCGTCGCTTTCCCCGGCGGCTTCGGCACGTGCGACGAGTTGTTCGAGACGCTGACGCTGATTCAAACGCACAAGATGGAGCGCGTGCCCATTCTCTTGTTCGGCAAAAAATTTTGGCAGCGCGCGATCAATCTGCCGTTTCTTGCGGAGCGGGGAATGATCGCACACAAAGATTTGGAATTGCTCGATTATGTGGAGACGGCGCAGGAAGCGTGGGACAAGATCGTGGCGTTTTATCACGAGCGCGGGGAGTGGCCGCATTTGCCCGAGCAAGAGCCGAAGCCGATCGACATCAATCATCGCACGTGAGCGTGCGAAATCACCTAACGCGGTTCAACTCATGGAGGCGTCTTATGAAAACCGATCCGGCAATTTTTGAGAGCTACAAAATTCGTCGCGTCTATGACGACAAAACGGAAACATGGTTTTTTTCGGTGGTGGATATTATTCAAGTCTTGCTGCAGCAGCCGGATTTTCAAACCGCGCGAAAGTATTGGAACAAGTTAAAGGAACGTTTGCGCAAGGAAGGAAGTGAGTCGGTGACAAATTGTCACCGACTGAAACTGGAAGCGGCCGACGGCAAAAAATATCTCACCGACGTCGCGAGTGCCGAAACGCTTTTGCGCTTGGTGCAATCCGTGCCCAGCCCCAAGGCCGAGCCGATCAAACTCTGGCTGGCGAAAGTCGGTTATGAACGCATGCAGGAAATCGCAGAGCCGGAAAAATCTTTAGCGCGGGCGCGAGAGAATTGGCAGAAGCACGGCCGCAGTGAAAAGTGGATTCAGCAGCGCATGATGGGGCAGGAGACGCGCAACAAGCTCACCGACTATTGGAAGAATCACGAGATTAAAGAAGGCGAAGAGTTTGCGATCTTGACGAACCTCATTCATCAAGAATGGTCGGGCGTAACGGTGAAGGAGCACAAGAATCTCAAGGGCCTGCAAACGCAAAACCTGCGCGACCACATGACCGAGGCCGAGTTGATCTTTACCGCGCTGGCCGAGCTTTCCACGCGGCAGATCGCCGAAAGCGTGAACGCCACCGGCATGGAAGAAAACAAAGTCGCTAGCAAAAAGGGTGGCGGCATCGCGAAGAAAGCTCGGCTCGAACTTGAAGAGAAAACCGGCAAAAGTGTGATCAGCGGGGACAATTTTTTACCGCCGCCCAAAACAAAATTGCTAAAAGGCGCAGCGAACAAAAAATAATTTCAATCTCCTTCGTCGCCTTGACTTCTTAACGTGCGCCATTCTGCGGCAACTCTTCTTTCAAACCCTCAATCACATTGAAGATGATCGGACACGTCGAGCAATTGCTAAACACGCCAATGGTGCGACGCAGGAAGTCGGGCTTGTGCAAGTGCGGAAAAGAAGAACAGTCTTTCGGGCGATGCTCATAGTTCGAGCATTTGTTATCCACGAGGAAGGGGCAGGGCGTGCTTTTGAACGTCATTCCGGTTTCGCCTTCGGCTGCGATCAAGTATTGTTCAGCAAACTCCTTCCCCGAAACACCCAAACCCTTTGCAAAGTTGTCGATGTCTTCTTGATCTAAAATCGGCAGGATGGTTTTGCAGCAATTCGCGCAGGCCGTGCAATCAATTTGCGCGGAGACGTTCGCGTGCAAGCGCTGCACAATTGCATCGACTTTTTTAGACGAGAACGGCGCACCTTTCAAATAAGCCCGATACTCCCAATTCTCGTCTTCTCTCCGCGCCGACAGTTTTTCGATTTGAACCAGGTCGGTGATAATCATGCCAGACCTCCTTCCGTTCACAAATTTTTCTTAAAACAAATGATGCGATCCGTTTCCACGAAGCCCAACGCGCGATGCGCCGCGGCGCTGATTTCGTTGTGCCATTCTGTCTCCGAAGCGAACTCGGTGCAGCCTTGCTTGCGGCCCCACTCTTCCGCGGCCTTCACGAGCGCTTTGCCCACACCTTGCCTGCGCGCGCGCGGCTCCACGTACCATCCTTCCAAATACACCACGCGATTGGTGACACATCCTTCCGCATAATTCCGAATTGAAAGCTCTACGAAACCGAGCGGTTTATTTTCATCATCAAACGCGAGCAACGTTTCCGTCGCGGCGTTTTCTTTTTCTTCAAAAAAAGCGGCGATCTCAGCGGCATGTTCGCCGGCAGGAGAGGGCCAAAGCGATTGGCGCATGCGCTCCCAGAGTGCGGCGTCATCGCGTTGCGCGGGACGAAGCAACATCTCTGTGCTCCAATTTCATTTTCATACCAAACTTGGGCCGTAGCGTGATGAGCGGCTGCAACGCCACCGGATGATTGGGAACGTGACGCAGTTTCCAACGTTGTGCAATCGTTGCGAGCACGAGCACGCCTTCCATCCACGCAAAGCCTTCGCCAATGCACACGCGCGGGCCGCCGCCGAAGGGAACATACGCAAATTTGTGGCGCTCGGCTTCCGCAGCTTGTGTCCAACGCTCGGGCAGGAAGCGCAGCGGCTCGGGATAAAATTTTTCGAGGCGATGCAAGATATACGGACTCACCAACAACGTCGCGCCCGCGGGAACATCGTACTCGCCAATGCGATAATCATGAATGGCCATACGGCCAAACACATAGGCCGGAGGATAAAGCCGCATCGATTCGGCCAGCACCATGCGCGTGTAATTGAGTTGAGAATAATCATGTGCGGAGGGCAAACGATTTCCCAACACGTGTTGCAACTCATCATGCAACTTCGCTTCGATTTCGGGATGTTGCGAAAGCAAATACCACGTCCACGTGAGCGCGATGGCCGTGGTTTCATGCCCGGCGAGAAAGAGCGTCATGGCTTCGTCGCGCACTTGCAAGTCGGTCATGCGGCCGCCGTCGCCTTCTTCGTCTTGCGCCATGAGCAGCATGGACAATAAATCGCCATGATCTTCGTTGCTTTGCCGCCGCGTGGCAATGATGCGATAAATGGTTTCATCCAGACGGCGCTTGGCGCGGAAGAAGCGAAAGTTGCTCGGCAGCGGCAGCTTTTCCAAAAACGTGGCGAGTGGATTGGTCAAGCGCGAAAACAAGCTCATGGCAGTGGTGAGCGCAGCGCCGATTTCTTCCGCCTCGTTTTCGACATTAACCCCGAACAAGGTTTTGCCGACGATGGCGAGCGTCAAGCGCATCATCTCTTCTGCGACGTCTACTTCTGCTCCGTTTTTGTTTTCCCAATGGACGCACAAGCGCGCGGCTTCTTCGCACATCACTGCGCCGTAACCTTCAAGACGTTCGCGATGAAACGCAGGCTGCACCAAACGGCGCTGGCGCAAATGAAACTCGCCTTCGCTCGTAAGCAAGCCTTCGCCGAGAATGCGCTTTGCCAATTGCAAGCCGCGACTCTTGGTGAAATTTTTATGATGCGTGACGAGCAGGTCTTTAATGTGATCAGGATGATTGAGCAGATAAACATGCAATGGGCCGGCTTTGAAATAGCCCAGCTCGCCACAAGCGTCTGCGACGCGTTGCAGATACGCAAGCAGATCGCGACGCAAACCACGCAGGTGACCCGAAGGGGCGGTCGGCCTTTAGTGCGGGAGGAAAATTATGCGAGGGCATTATGGTGTCGTTCGAATCGTTTGCGGGTGAAACGGCAGCGTGCAGGCAGTGAGGCCGAGCCATTGTGAAAGTCGGCGGCGAAAGCGCGCGATGATCGCATAGCCAACTATTTCGAGCAACAGCAATATCGGAAAAATGTAAATCAGCGCGACGAAAATTTTCCAGGGATAATAGTGCCACAAGAAATAATTCACTGCAAATGCGCCGGTGAAAACTTTCCCGCGTGCGGTGAGCACATACACGCGGCGAGAACATTTTTCGCCGGATGCGCCGTGCCGTATTAATTCCGATTCGGAAATTTGTTGGTAAGGCAGGAGGGAAAAACGCCGCGCGCGGTCGAGGCGTTCGGCAAAACGCGCGGCGACGCGGCAAAGGCCGCACTCACCGTCGAAGAGCAAGGCGTTTCGTTTTTCATCAAAGATTGATTGCAGGCCGGCCATATTTGAAAACGCTCCACGTCGCGATGAGCAAAACCAGATTCTCTACAAGTTTTTTCCAGCCGACACGCGCAGCCTCGGCGAAAGGCAACGAGCAGCCGCACGTAATGTCAACGCCGTTCGCAATACTGATTGCAATCGCCGTTGTGAAAATGAGCAAAAGCAGCGTGAGGATGAAAGCGCCGCCGCGAAGAAATATGCCGGTCACGACTGCGATGCCGGCTAAAACTTCCAACCAGGGCACGAGGAGCGCAAAGAAATTGATTGCGCCATTAGGCAGGAGTTGATAATTCTCGATGGCCACGGCGAAGCTTTTCAGGTCGTTCAGCTTGCTCACGCCGCTGTATAAGAAAAGGCAACCGAGAAGCACGCGCAGCACGAGTGTCAAGACGGGATTTTCTAAAAGAGTGATCAGTTTTTTCATTTTGGATGCCCTGCTCTTTTGCCCACGAATCATGCGGAAAAAAGCTTTTGCAGGCTCAACGTTTCATTTGCGCGATTGGGTGACCGGCATTCTTCCAACTCTCGAAGCCTTTATCCATCACATAGATCTTTTTAAAACCGAGCGCGACCAACGCTTCCGCCAAACGTCGAGCAGAATCGCAATCATCATCGCAATAAACGATAAGAAGAGTTTCGTGCTGAAATTTCGAGAGAGCAGCATCCCAAGATTCCGGGGCATAGTATGAAATATTGATTGCACCGGCAATATGCCCGGCCGCAAAACGCTCGGCTTCACGCGCGTCAATGAATGTCACACTCTGCGTGCGCTGTGTTTGCGCCGCTTGTTCCATTGTCATCAACAAAGGCGTTTGCGAGCTATCAACTACGCTAATTGCATCGAGCGCAAAATCTTCCACGCGAGAAGTGTCTGCGGTATAAGTTAGGTTCGTTGTTGTGCGAATCCATGCAAAATCGGGCTTGAAGAGTTGGCGATAAAGCACGGATAAGAATATTGCCGCGACTGTTATGACGGCGGTTTCTCGCAGAGTAGAACGCATAAAAGTGTGAAGAAGATTTGGAGGGAGAGAAGAGGAATAACGCTAAAAAGTAGCGTCCCCTACGGGGTTCGAACCCGTGTTACAGGAATGAAAGTCCTGTGTCCTGACCACTAGACGAAGGGGACGAATTTTTCAGGGTGAGTGACGGGATTCGAACCCGCGGCCACCAGGACCACAACCTGGCGCTCTACCAACTGAGCTACACCCACCGTTGCAACTTGGGAGAAGATGAAGCGCACCGGTGCGCCAGGCGGGAATCGAACCCACAACCCACAGCTTAGAAGGCTGTTGCTCTATCCGATTGAGCTACTGGCGCAGCATATATGCTTTGCGTTGGCTTCTCGTTCTGTCGGGGCAGCAGGAATTGAACCTGCGACCTCCTGCTCCCAAAGCAGGCGCGCTAGCCGGACTGCGCCATGCCCCGATCTTTCTTAAAAAGGCCGGACAAGATAAAGCACGAAGCTCCGAAAAGCAAGAATAAATTTGCCCATTTCTTGACTTTTCTGCGACGTTTGCGCATCTTGCGTCACAAAAATCCCGTTAAAGTTCTCGCTGCTGTTGCCCCGTTTTCACAATTCATTTACAACCGAGCTAGCCTATGTCTACGCACACTCTCCCCTCCGTTTGCCCATTGGATTGTCCCGATACATGTAGCCTCGAAGTGGAAGTGACCGATGGTCGCGTCGCGCGCATCACCGGTTCCTCACGCAATCCTGTGACCGCGGATTTTATTTGCTCAAAAGTCGCGCAATTTTCCAAGCGTGTTTATAGCGCTGACCGTTTGCATTACCCGATGCGACGCATCGGCAAAAAAGGCGAAGGCAAATTCGAACGCATCTCGTGGGACGAGGCGCTGGCGTTGATTTGTGCAAATGCCAAGACGATTGCGCAGCAATACGGCGGCGAAGCGATTTTGCCTTATAGCTATGGCGGCTCCAGCGCATTGCTTGGGCAAGACACCATCGACAAAGCTTTCTTTGCCAAACTCGGCGCTTCACGTTTGGATCGCGCGGTGTGCGCCGTACCCGCGAGCGCCGCGGCCATGGGTATGTATGGCAAGATGGCCGGCGTTGCCTTCGAAGATTATGCGCATGCGCGCGGCATCATCATTTGGGGCGCGAATCCCAAAGCTTCGAACATTCATCTCGTGCCTTATCTCAAACAAGCCAAAGCCGCGGGCGCGAAAATCGCGGTGGTCGATCCCGTGTGCAATTTTTCCAAACGAGAAATTGATTTGCACGTGCCGATCTATCCCGGCACTGACGTGGCCGTCGCGCTTGCTCTGATTCGCTATTGGCACGAGCACAATTTGCTCGATTGGAATTTTATCGAACAGCATACCGCAGGCGCAGAATTTTTACTAAAGAAAGCCGAGCCGTTCACGCTACAACACGCCGCAACGCTCGCGCGCATTGAGGCCTCGCTCATCGAGCAGCTTGCGCGCATGTATGTCGAGGCCGATCCTGCGCTCATTCGCGTGGGTTGGGGCATGGAGCGCAATCGCAACGGCGCGCAGGCTATTGCCGCAGTGCTCGCCATGCCTGCGCTCCTCGGCAAGTTCGGCAAGCGCGGCGGCGGATATACTTTGAGCAACAGCGGCGCGTTTCGATATGATGATGCACTCGCGGTCGAATCCGAGCCGTGGAATACGCGCGTGATCAACATGAATCTGCTCGGCAAAGTTTTGTTGGAAGAGCAAACGCCGCCGGTTAAAATGCTTTTTGTTTATAATTGCAATCCGGTTGCGATCACGCCGCATCAAAATGCCGTACTCGCTGGACTCGCGCGCGAAGACTTATTCACCGTGGTGTTCGATCAAGTCATGACCGACACTGCCGTGTATGCCGACGTGCTCTTGCCCGCCGTCACATTTCTCGAACAGCGCGAAATTAAAAAAGCATACGGCAGTTTCGCTTTGCAATACAATGACGCTGTGATTCCTGCAGTGGGCGAGTCGAAGCCCAACGAAGAAGTATTTGCCATGTTGGGCCGCACCATGGGCTGGAACGATGCGGTGTTTGCAATGAGCACTGCCGACCTGTTGCCTCGCGTAACGCAAGCGGTGCGCGGTATGGGCGAAAAACTTTCGTGGCCGGCGTTGCAGGAAAACAAAATCGCTTTCTTCGATTTTCCCGGCGCAGCGCCGATTCAATTTCAAAACGTGTTTCCCAATACGCATGAGGCCAAAGTGCACCTCGCGCCGGAAAATTTGCGCGAGCATGCCTACGAGTTTCTTGACGGCGTGGATAACGATCCGCGCTATCCGCTCGCGTTGATCAGCCCGGCAACGGACAAATCCATCAACAGCATGATGGCCGAATACAATTTGCCCGAGCTTTATCTTATCATGAATCCGCGCGACGCCGCTGTGCGCAAACTGCAAAATGGCGACACGATCAAAGTGCGCAACACCTATGGCGAAGTGCATTGCCGCCTCAAAGTGAGCGCAGACATTCGCGCGGGCGTTGTGCTCATGCCCAAGGGGGCGTGGCGCAAATCTTCTTTGAACGGCAAAACCTCGAATGCGCTCTCGCCGGATACGATCAGCGCCATCGGCGCGGCTTGTTTTAATGATGCACGAATCGAAGTGGAAAAGCTGTGAGATAAACAAAGTTAATATGCGAAACTCTTGAAGTTGTCTCGTCTTGAAAGAGCTTTTCTCTTGCGAGTATCGCTTTCAAATCTTGACAGGCTGTGTGCCGCAAGGAGGGATCATTAACTGACGAGAGGAAAATTGAGCCAGTCTTAAAGTGGCGAAATGCTTTTTTGTGATTGCGTGTGCTCTAATCAATTATAAGAAAATGTGAGGAGAAGGATGGAAACGTTACGACTCGAAAGCGTGAACAAGACCTTTGGCGAGCTTGCCGCGGTGAAGGACTTGAGTTTGTCCGTGCCGGCCGGCACAGTGTATGGTTTTCTCGGACCAAACGGTGCGGGCAAAACCACCACAATTCGCATGATCATGGAAATCATTCTGCCGGACACAGGACAAATTCTCATCAACGGCAAGCGCAACACGACGTCCGATGCGCTCGACCGCGTCGGTTATTTGCCGGAAGAGCGCGGCGTGTATCGCAAAATGAAAGTGCGCGAAGCGCTCGAGTTTTTTGCCGAGCTAAAAGGCATGAAGCGCCGCGAGCACGGCCCGAAAATCGACGCGTGGATGGAGCGCTTCGAAATGAACGGTGTGCGCGATAAAAAACTCGAAGAGCTATCGAAGGGCAACCAACAAAAAATTCAGTTTCTCACCACGGTGATTCATGAGCCGGATTTAATCATTCTCGACGAGCCGTTTATGGGCCTCGATCCGCTCAATGCCGATTTGGTGAAGAACGTCATTCTTGAACAAAAAGCGCGCGGCACCGCCATCGTATTTTCCACGCACTTGATGGAATCGGCCGAGCGTTTGTGCGACGCAATTTGTTTGATCAACAAAGGCAAAAAAGTTTTGGACGGCGAAGTGCGCGCGGTGAAGCGCAAATTTGGCGGCAATCACGTTGCACTTAGTTACGAGGGTGCGCCGGATTTTCTCGTTGGGCTTAAAAATGACGGCGTGATCGAAAGCTATAATGACTCCGGCAACCACGTTGAAATTCAACTGCGCGCCGGTGCGAGTGCACAGAAACTGCTCAAAACTGCGGTGCAAAACGTTGAAGTGCTGCGCTTCGAAATCGTCGAGCCTTCGCTGCACGAGATTTTCATTGCGACCGTGAAAGAACACTGAGAGAGAAAGGAACACACTTATGAATAAAATGTGGACGGCCATGCGGCGCGAATATCTTTCGCGCGTGAAAACCAAAGGCTTCATTATCGGCACGATTCTGTTTCCCGTTTTTTTAGGCGTGATGTTCGTCGTTCCGGCGCTGATGGCCCGCTTGAAATCCGACAAACCCAAACAGATCGCCGTCATCGATCAAACCGGCGAAATGATGGATTCCCTCAACGTGGCGTTGAGCGATAAGAACGAAGCCGGAGAGCGTTTGTATAATCTCGTGCCTTATGACGCGCAGGACTTGGAGGCGACGAAGAACACACTCTCCGCCACTGTAGAAGCGGGTGGACTCGATGGTTATATCATCATTCCCGCGGCAATTTTTGATCAAGGCGTCGCGGAATATTACGGCAAGAGCGTCACAAACTTTGGCGAGAATCGCAGCATGCAAGATGCGATCAGCCGCGTGGTGACGGAGAAGCGCATTCAGCGCAGCGGACTAGAGTCGGAGAAAGTGCGGCAGATGGTGCGGCGCGTGGATCTGCAAACCTTCCGCGTGAGCGCCGGGGGCGAAGAAAAAGATGAAGGCGCGACTTTCATCATCGCATATTTTCTCGGCTTTTTCATCTACATGGCGATGTTCATTTACGGCGCGTTGGTGCAGCGCAGCGTGATTGAAGAAAAAACTTCGCGTGTGATCGAATCGGTCATTTCCGCAATCAAGCCGTTTAATTTGATGGCTGCAAAAATTTTCGGCGTGGGCGCAGTGGGCTTGACGCAGTTTATGATTTGGGCGCTCGTGATGGGTCTGCTCTCGTTTTATGGCGTGCAAGTCGCAAGTCTCTTCGCACCGAAAGCGGCGACCGCGCCGGATTTCACCATGCCTTCGATCTCACTCGGCATTTTGTTTTTCTTCGTGCTCTTTTTCGTGTTGGGTTATTTTCTCTACGCGACGATCTATGCGGGCGTGGGCGCGATGGTCAACTCAGAGCAAGAGGCGCAGCAAATGATGTTGCCGATCAGCATGTTCATCATCGCGCCGATTTTGTTGATCATGTATGTCATCGGCAATCCGAGCAGCCAAGCGTCGGTGATTCTTTCGTTGGTGCCGTTCTTCGCGCCGATCCTCATGCTCGCGCGCATCGTGGTGGAAACGCCGCCGGCGTGGCAAATTATTTTATGCCTCGTGCTCTTGGCGGGAACGATTGTCGGATTGATTTGGCTGGTGGGCAGAATCTATCGTGTCGGCGTGTTGATGTATGGCAAGCGCCCCACCTTGCCGGAGTTGTTGAAATGGATTCGCTATGCGTAATACATGAATGTGTACCAACAAAAAGGACAGGTTTCACCTGTCCTTTTTAATTTCTACCAGCTCGTACTCAACTGTCAGCACAAGCGCTACTTCTTTTTCGCCATTTGTTTTACCGAAGCGTGCACTAATTTCTTCAGCGTCGGCAAATGAATATCCGCCAGACTTTTGATATACAAACAACTCTTACCGGTTTTAAATTTGCCGAGCTGCTGCATCAAGTCCTCGTATTGCGCGAAACCCGGCATAATATAGAGCGTGAGATTTTGTTTGCGCGGCGAGAAGCCCGTCAAAAACCACTCGCCTTCGCGGCCGCTTTCGTATTTAAAATGATAATCGCCAAAACCGATGATGCTGCTGCCCCACATCTTAGGCTCGGCCTTCGTGGCTTGTTTCATTAGGCTCAGAATCGTTTCGCAATCTTGCCGCGTCTTCTCGTCTTTGATGCGCGCGAGAAATTCTCCCACGCTGTGCTCGTTCTTTTTCGTTTTTAATTCTGCCATGCTTCGTTTCGAGAGCAAGTTAGGTGGTCGTTTCGTCTTGCGATTGTAATCATTCAAAATTTATTGATAAACCAAGCCGTTGGGAGCGCGCACTCACACCACATCGAGTTTGTCGATGATCGCCATGATCGTCGCATCGACCGGTTTGTTTTCCGTCGTTTTAGTTTGTCGCGCGGAGCTGCCTTGCACGACCATCACCACTTCACCGACACCTGCGCCCACTGCGTCGATCGCGACGAGATAGCCTTCACGATCCTTGTAATTCAAATCTACTGGACGCACAATTTGAAACTTAAGCCCGTTGAGGCGTTCGTCTTTTCGAGTCGCCCAAACGGTTCCAATGACGCGAGCAATGATCACAAGAGTGCCTTTAGTTTCTTTTAAAAGAGTTTTGGAGGGCTTGTACTTGTTTTTCTAAACGATCGATGCGGCTTTGCAAAACTTCCGGCGAAGGAGCATTTGTTTTCCTCGGCTCCGGCACATGATCTTGAGTAACTCCGGAATTTGAAGGCGAAGCCAGATTCAATTCTTGCAAAGCGATTGGCGTTCTAGCTGCGAGACGAACCTCGAGCGTCAACTCCTGCGTCAATCGTTTCACTTTTACGGGCACCGTGCTTCCCGGTTTTATTTGATTGACGTAAAGCCCAAGTGTGTTTGGCGCATCGACTTCTTTACCGTCGAAATGTGTGATCGTATCGCCCACTTGCAGACCGCTCCGGTGACCGGGACCGTTTTCATTTAAGCGCAAGATGCGTGGATGCCCCGGCGCAGTCGCATCCATTATGACGGTGACGCCGATCCATCCGCGTTGCGCATAATATTGTTCCAGCGAAGCGCGCACAAACGGGAGCAAATCGGCAAAGGGATGAACGAGCGCAGTATTGCTGAAGTATGCGTTTGCATTTATGCCGCGTGCGTCCATGCCTACGCGCCCCAGCACAATGCCGATCGCGTGCGCGTGCGCATCGAAAACCGGCGAGCCGTTGCTGCCGGGATCGACATTCGCAGAAATTTGTATAAGCCCATCGGGCTGAATGGCGCTGACAAAGCCGACTGATACGGCGTGCGGCATGCCCAGCGCGTTGCCAATAACGGTTACCAATGAACCGGCTTGCAGGGCGTCGGCCATATTGAAACGTACCGGACGCAAGTTTCCGGCAGAAATTTTTAACAACGCAATGCCGCGTGTCGAATCCCGCGCCATCCATTCTACTTGATGGCTGGTGCTGTTGTCAAGCGCAACTTCGATTGTTCCCGCGTTGCGGATGATTGAGTCTTTCGTTAATAAAAAACCGTCGCTGCTGATAATCAGTCCCGTACCCACCGTCAACTCATTCTCCAGTGCTGAACGCTCGCCGAATAGGTTGAACAGACCCTGGTTCTCACTTCCCTTTTTTTGAGCAAGCACAGTGACCACGGATGGTTGTGCCGTCTGAACCAATGTTGCAATTTCTGACTCAAAAGCCGTGAGCAGACTTTGTGCGGCTAAATTCGTCGTTATGCTCAAAAATAGAATTAACCATGAGCCGTGGAAAAGCGCATTATGTGTTTGAGGAAGTGCGTTGTCCTGTGGGGGGCTAAACGGACGAGTTTTTTCACGTGGCGTTTGGGCCGAGGCGAGCGATAATGCAGCAACGCGCGACCGGCGCAATTTAGAATCGGCGCGGAAGAAAGGAGCGGCTATAGTTGCAGAAAATAGTTCCACGCGTCAGCACCAAGTCAAAATGTGGAAGCTTCGGTTATCCGTCCTGGGGGAGTTGTTTGGCGTTCTGCCAAAGAATCGGAAGTGGGCGAGTGTTGCGTTTCCGTGGTGCTTGCGCGCGGCGCAAGCAACGAAGCCGGGCT
Source organism: bacterium (assembly GCA_041918175.1). Lineage (GTDB taxonomy): Bacteria > Zhuqueibacterota > Zhuqueibacteria > Zhuqueibacterales > Zhuqueibacteraceae > JABWAN01. Next base: position 70,479 of record JAYRWE010000070.1, on the reverse strand, counting down.
TATTTTGTCGAGAGCATAAACTTTGGGAAGTGGATGCGAGGTGTTACTGGCAGGTGTAGTGACGGATGAAATTCTTAACTCTTCATTGCCGAGACGCGGAGCGAACGCATGCGACGATTGTCCATTCCGCGCAAAGACGCCGACCAGCAGAAATACTGCAACGCCGGCGAGTGCATAGGCCAAGGAACGTGGGATTCGTGCGAACTCGGGGAAAAAGTGGAACCGAGCCGCGCGTTTGCGCTCGAGCATCAAACGCGTGCGCAACATGGTATCAAAATCAGGTGAGGTCTTTAAACGCGGGAGTGCGCGCATGCGCGAACGGAGATTCTGCAGACGATCAACAGCAGCGTGGCAGCTTGGGCATTGGGATAGATGGGTGTCTAAAGATTGCCTTTGCTCGGTGTGGACGGTATTTTCCACATAATCCGAAAAGGATTCAGAAAAACTTTCACAGGTATTCATATGCAACCTTCTACTGTAGCAATTGGTACAGTGTACTCCTTTGATGAATTTGTCTGATACGCTTACTTGCGTTGTTCTAAAAATGTTTTGAGACGCGCTTGCAGGCGCAGGCGGGCGCGATTCACGCGTGATTTGACCGTGCCTATCGGAACCCGGATGATCTTACTGATCTCTTCATACGAAAGTTCCTGTACGTCCCGTAAAATAATCACTTCGCGAAATTTCGGAGACAGTTTGCTGATTTCGCGTTGTATCAACTCTTCCTGCATGGCGCTATCAACGTGAATTTCGGGATTAAAAACCTCGTCGGAGATTTCAAAATCGCGATCTTCCAGGCCCATATCCGTCGAAATGGAAAACAACCGTCGCCGTTTCCGCCGCCGGAGTTCCGTGCGCGCGAGATTGCCGGCAATCGTATAAATCCACGTGGAAAATTTCGCCACACGCGTATAGGCGTAACGGTTGCGATAAACCCGCAGAAAGGTTTCCTGCACTATGTCTTCGGCTTCCTCGGCATTGCCGAGAAAGCGAAAAACAAAATTCAGCAATTGATCTTTGTAACGCCGAACGATCTGATCATACGCATATGCCTCGCCTTGTTGAAAGCGTTCGATGAGATCCTCATCGCTCACATGCGCGTACGCTTTCTTTGCAGCATCCTCCATCCCGGTTCCTTCCAAAATGAATCCCGTGTTTTGTTTTGCTCATAACGCGCGTCATGCTCGAGGCGTAGTGTGGCTTGCGCCCTCGATTATGCCGCCAAAGTATCAAGCTGCATCAACCGCTCCTCGTTGGTTTCGGGACTCATTTTTCGGAAGATCGTCCTGCACCTTAAACTACCTCTGATTCCGCGCTTTCGCGGGGCAACGGCAAAAAACGCGGCGGGATACGTTTCAAAATTGCAACGGCGACCAAACGCAACAACAAGAGCTGCGATAGGTTTTGGCTCTTGGCCAGCACTTCGACATGATGCAACACTTCAAACGCGTTTAAAATCGTTTCGACTTCATACCCATGCGCGGCCTTTTGCAAACGCTCGGCAAAAAAAGCATGCACACCCGTTTTTTCAGCGAGCGTGTTCAATTCTTGACGACGCGCCAGTGCTTTAGCGAGATAAAGATGGTTGAAATAGCGCGTGAGCGAACTGAGCACGGCCGTGAGGTTGGTATTCACCACCAACTCTTCCGCGATGCGGAGCGCGCTCTCCAAATTTTTCTCGGCGAAAGCTTCTTGCAGCGAAAAAACCGAAAACTCGCGGCGCGTGCCGGCCACGTGTTGCGCATGCTCCAAAGTGATGGCTGTGGCCGCGCCGAGATAGATCTGAATTTTTTCCAACTCGCTTTTGAGCGCGTGAATCGAGCCGCCGACCTCGGTTGCCAAGAATTGCGCGGCGTCGGGTGCAATGTGCTGGCCCAAACGCTTCACATAGTCTTGGATCCACGGCGCCACTTGATTGTCGTACAGCGAGCGACATTCCACATAAACCGCGGCTTTGCGAATGGCCTCCAGACCTTTTTTGGTCGAGCTTTTGTCGCGTTGCGTGAGGATTAAATACGTTGTCGCAGAAGGCTTCTTCACATATTCTGCCAGCGCATTAAGGTCGTTCGGCGACATTTTATGGACTTCGCGCAGCAACACGACGCGATGCGCTGTCATCATCGGATAGCTGCGCACAATATCCAACACGCGCTTGGCTGTGACTTCATTTGCATAAAACAAATCGAAATTGAAGTCGCGCATCTCCGGCGTAACGAGCTTATCCAACAAAAGCTGCACGCCTTCATCGATCAACCCGGCTTCTTCTCCGCTGAAAAAATAGACCGGAGCGAATTTCCCAGAACGCATGGATGTTGTAAACTCGAGATACTTCATATCAAGCCATTGCTTCAAACACTCGCCGGGTCTATTGCGACAATTCCTTCACTCGCATAACGCACGAAGTCGCTCGTATTAAAAGTCAAAACATGAGTAACGCTATTGGCGATCATGGCAGCCACGATGCGGGCATCATGTACCTGCACACCTGACACGCCGAAAGCCACTACGAGTCGCCGCCATTCGGGATATATCAATGGCGTTTCGTTAAGCAGCGGAAAAATTCGCTCGACTAGTCGCAACTTGCGGTCAGCATCACTCGGAGAAAAGCCAAAGCCGTTTTTTGCCGCTGGCCGCGTTGCAACATTCCAAAACTCGACGCAGTTCTGTGGCGCGGTGACGATCCGATTGCTATTGCGACGCAGCTTACGAATAGCGTTACGCACAACTCCATGCAGAGTATGTGAGCGATCTGAAAAACGTAAAAGAATATTCGTGTCAGCCAGATAGATCACAGTTACGGATGTTCCTCATAAATGCCTGCACGACTTACAGCATAATCTGATAAAGGCGGAGTACCGGGTTTGATGCTGGCCGTGAACTCTTCTGCTAGTTGATCCGCTAGCGTTTCAAACTCTTCTTCGCTCATCTCATGTGTATGCACGGGAGTTTTTTGCAACAACGTTTCAACCGTTGGCGCAAACACTTCTGCCAATAACTGACGTATGCCCATATTATCCTGGCGTGCGATATTCATGCGTAATATCGTTTGCACTTCCCGCGATAATTCCAAAGTGATGGTCATGTCAGTATCTCCTTCAGAATATGCTCGTATGCTCACACACGAGATGATCTTTTTTCAAAACCCAAGATAATACCCGCCGCGCAGAACGAAATTGGGGGCGCCGTCATCCAAGCCGAGGCCGAGCGCGCCGCGCAATCTGCCGCCGGATTTTAGCGGGTGATCGAGGCCGCCGGAGAGTAGAATATAATCGCCTTCAGTGCGGATATTCAATTCCGTCACCAAATTCAAGCTGCGGCTCATGGGATAAATAAAACCGCCGGCGAGCAACAAGCCGTTTTCATAATCCGAGCTTTCTTCGATTTGATTGGTGCGCGTGTTGAATGAAAAAGTTTTGGTTTCATAAAACTCCAACGACACGCCGCCCGTAATCACGATGCCGCTGCGCAATGGATGACGCAAGGCGCCGAAAATGCTGAAATCCAAATCGCCCTCGCCAATATCTTCGCTGCCGATCGGCAAAGTCACTAAGCCGCCGACTGCAACCGAAGTGGGGCCGGAGACGACGAGATAACGGCCCGAGGCGGCGAGATCGGAAATGCCGGATTGGCTCGTGCCGTTGGAGAGGTTACGAAAGCCGATGCCGCCGCCGAGTTGGAACTTGGGCGAAAGGGGAAACGCGGTTTGCACGGCAATATCGACGCTGGAAAAGCCGCCATCATAATCAGAAAATTGCAGAAAGCCTTCGCCATAGGCCGAAGGCGCAATGGTCGCATCTTGAAAAAAGGTTTGTACGAGGTTGACATTGTCGGTCTTTTCTTGCGCGAAGCTGAGTGACACGCACAATGCAGAAAGCAAAATCAGCACACGACGAGTAATCATTACTCTATTCGCTCCTTTCTCGGGTAAAATAATGAGTGCACCAAAAGGGGGACGGCGGCAGGCACAGCTACTTGATGCGTTTGATGCCCGCACCGGCAAATTGCAAAACGTTGACGCGGCTGTTCGAGCGCGAAGGATTGTCCAGCGAGATTTCGCCTTTCATTCCGATAAAGCCGGAGACGCGCGCCAATGCGCGGCGAATTTCTTCGGAGCGCTTCGCGCCGTTTTTAACACAGTGTAAAAGCAGAGAGGCGGCGTCATAACCGAGCACATCGTAGCGCTCCGGCGTGGTTCCCATTTGCCGGCGAAACGTGTTGCGAAAATTGCGACCGCGTTCGCTTTCCCAATCCACATACACATCGCTCACGAAAATGACGCCTTCCAAATAGCGCTGAATTTCTTTGCGCGCTTCTAAATCGAGAAGTTGCCAATACTCTCCGCCGAGGCGCAGGCCTTGCAAATTGTAGGAGGTCAATTGATAGACGACGAGGCGCACGTCTTCGGCGTAAAGCGGAAGAAAAATTGCCGAAACGTTTTGCACCGGCGTGGAAAGCAGTTCCGCCATGTTTTCTCTCGAGCGCGCACTGCGTGCGAGGTTTTGCGCCAGATCTACGCCGGAGTAGCCCATGACTTTGAGCGAGTCTTCCATTTTGCGCGCAAAAGCCGCGGCGCGCACGGCTTTGAGATGACGACTCAAATCTTGCGGCTCGCCATAATACCATTTTTGCGCCCAAATTTCTCCACCCAAGCTATCAACCGCGGCGCTAAAGCCGTCCGTCATTTCTTGCCCATAACCGTCTTGCGGCGCAATCGAAACAAAAGAGCGACAGTTAAGATAACGATATGCATATTCCGCGAGGGCTTGGCCTTTACGTTCGCGGTCGGCATTCATTTGAAAAATATTCTCGCCCAATTCTGTGATGCCGTGTTGCGTGGCAACGGGAATGAGCATGGGAATATTTTTCTCTTGCGCCAAAGCGGCGATCGCACTGCTGGCTTGATCGTCAAACTCACCGAGCAGCGCAACAATGCTTGGATCTTCTAGCAGCATTTGCGCGGCCTTTAGTGCGCCCACCATACTGCTTTCAGAATCGCGCACGACAAATTCCGTTGCGGTCCCGGCGGCGCCGTTTTGCGCGGCGAGCGCGTTCGATTCATTCATTTGCGCGAAACGAACGCCGCGATAAAGCGCGCGACCGGCTTCGGCATCTACTCCGCTTAAAGGCAAAATCACGCCGATGCGAATTGTGCGCGAGGTGTTGCCCTGGCCTTCCCACTGCTCCAAAGCTGGGCGAAAGCGCGAATTGGGATTGAGACGTAAAAATTCGTCAATCAGTTTTTGGCCTTCGGCGCGACGTCCTTGAGCGAGTTCGGCCTGCGCCATTTTGAGAGCAAGCAAGCCTGTGCCTTCGGGCCCTAGGTAATCGCGGCGTAAGCGCCGGCGGATTTCGGAGAGTTGCAGATAATCTTCAAATAAAATTTGTAGGTGCTCTGCGGCTTTGTTCTTCAGTTCGAGATTGGTGGCGCGATCCAACACCCAGGCAAATTCACTGGCCGCCTCGATATGGTTTTCGTCTTTAAAAGCAAGCACACCCAACAAATAATGCGCGTGCTCCGCGTAGCGGCTACGCGGCTGCGCCTCCAACAATTGATGCAAGGCTTCGCTCGCTTCGGCAAAGCGCTCCAGTTGCACGTGACAACGCGCTTGCATGAACAAGGCCGCGGTGTAGAAAGCATGCTCGCGGCCTTGTGCGCTTAGTTTGGAAAAAATTTGTTCAGCGTCTTGCAAACGGGAATCTTGATAGGCGGCGAGTCCCCGTTGGAAGTACCTCTTAGGTTCGAGCGTGGGCGAAACCGCGGTGCGCTCTTGCGCAAAACTATTGGCTGCTGTACTCACGAAGAAGCCGGCAGCGAGAGCGAGATACTTCACAGCGTGTAGGGAATGGCTCATTCGACGGTTACACTCTTTGCGAGGTTACGAGGTTGATCCACATCGCAGCCGCGCATGATGGCGATATAATACGCCAAGAGTTGCAGCGGGATGATGGTCAAAATCGGGGTGAGCATTTCGATGGTGCGCGGCACATACAGCACGTGATCGCTGACTTTGCGAATGTCCTCGTCGCCCTCGGTCGCAATCGCAATGACGCGGCCGCGGCGTGCTCGCACTTCTTCGATGTTGCTCATGATTTTGTCATAGGTGGAATCTTGCGTGGCAATGAACACGACGGGCATATTGGCATCGATCAACGCGATCGGGCCGTGTTTCATTTCCGCGGCGGGATAGCCTTCGGCATGGATATAAGAAATTTCCTTGAGCTTCAACGCGCCTTCGAGCGCCACCGGAAAGTTATACCCGCGCCCGAGATAGAGAAAGTTATTGGCTTGGTGGAAACTCTCGGCGATTTTGCGCACCTGCTCGCGCTGCGCTAAAATCGCTTCGATCTGTCGCGGCAATGTTTGCATCGCTTGTACTACTTCCGCGCCTTTGGCCGCGGACATGCTGCGCATACGCGCGAGCAGAAGCGTGATCAACGAAAGCACCGTAAGCTGCGAAGTGAATGCTTTCGTCGAAGCCACACCGATCTCCGGACCGGCATGAAGAAAAACGCCCGCATCCGTTTCGCGCGCAATGCTGGAGCCGACCGCATTGCAAATGCCGAAAACTTTCGCGCCCTTGCGTTTGGCTTCGCGCGCCGCGGCCAGCGTGTCCGCGGTTTCGCCCGATTGGCTAATCACCATCACCACCGCGTCGTGATCAATCACCGGATCGCGATAGCGAAATTCGCTCGCATATTCGACCTCCACGGGAACGCGCACAAATTCTTCGAGCATATATTCGCCGATGAGGGCCGCGTGCCAAGAAGTGCCGCAGGCTGTGAGTAAAATACGGCGCGCATAGAGCATCGAATCCACTTCATGCCGAATACCGCCGAGGCGCGCTGTGCCTTCTTCCACCAACAGCCGGCCGCGCATCGCATCCATAATCGTTTGCGGCTGCTCCATGATTTCCTTCATCATGAAATGATCATGGCCGCCTTTTTCAATGCGATCGATATTATACGCAATCTGCTCGACGACTTTGTTGACCGGCTTATTTTCGAGAATGGTTTTCACGCGCACGCCGTCGCGCGTGATCACCGCCATCTCCCGATCGTCAAGATACGCGACATTCTTGGTGTGCTCGATCATCGCAGCCGGATCGGACGCAACGAAGTTTTCACCTTCGCCTATACCCACGACTAATGGGCTACCTTGCCGCGCCGCAATTACCATGTCTGGGTTGTCACGTGACACCACTGCGATGCCATATGTGCCTTCAACCTGCGCCAATGCGGTGCGCACGGCTTCTTCAAAGCCCAAGCCTTGATCATAAAACTCTTGAATCAAATGCACCAAAACTTCGGTGTCCGTTTGGCTAAGAAACACGTGGCCTTTTTTTGTCAACTCGCGCTTGATCGCGGCGTAGTTTTCAATGATCCCATTGTGAATAAGCGCAAAGCGTTCGCGGCCATCAGCGTGGGGGTGTGCATTCGTAGTATTCGGCTCGCCGTGTGTAGCCCAGCGCGTATGCGCGATGCCGGCCGAGCCAGACAATTCCTGATCGGCAATTTGCCGCTCAAGATTCGAGATTTTTCCCGCTTGTTTTTCGACGTGAAGCGTGCCGCCGTTTACAATCGCAAGCCCGGCAGAATCATAGCCGCGATATTCGAGACGTTTGAGACCTTCGATGAGAATGGGGACGAGAGGCTTAGGACCGACATATCCTATGATGCCACACATGGGTGCTCCTGTCAAAAGATGTGTTCGTTCAAGTCGAGTGGCTGGGAAAAGAAGAGTGCGAAGTTGCCTACGGGATGAGCGTTCGCGCGGCTCAACCGCGGTGGATTGCATTGCAAAGCGCGGCTAAAATAGAAAGCACACCCCAAAAATGCAAGTCAAAATCCGGCGGCGGCATGCCCGCCAATGGCATAATGATCACCTCCCGCGATTTCATGCCGCCATCCAGCGCGCTCCCGCTGCAAAAAAGCCGCAAACCTTGAGAAATAGCCGTAAAATCGCTTGACTTCACAATCACACGAGAGTATATTTTTTAAAATTTGTTACTGCTCATGCTTTTCTCAGAGAGGTGCTTTGGAATGAAAATCGTGTTGGACCCAGGACATGGCGGAATTTTTCCAGGCGCTATCGGCTTGGTGCCGTTTGAATTGAAAGAAAAGGACGTCACCCTGGCCATCTGCATGAAGATGAGCAATCTCCTGAAGAAGCAAGGGCACAAGGTTTTGCTCACGCGCGAAGGCGATGTGAATCTCGATAACAATGTCACGCAGGACGTGCGTATGCGCGCGGAGCTTGCCAATCAAGCCCGCGCCGATCTGCTCGTGAGCGTTCATTGTAATGCCTACTCCGATCCCAATCCCGAAGGCATTGAAACGTGGTATCGCGCCGAAGACAAACGCAGCGAAACGCTCGCGCGCACCATTCAACAAGCGCTCGCGGTCACGTTTGCCGATCACCTCAATCGCGGCGTGAAAGCAAAAGATCTTTTGTTGTTCCGCTCTTTTGCGGCGCCGGCCTGCCATATCGAAACGGAATATCTCACCAATCCTACGCAATTAGAATTTCTCGCCTCGGATTTTAACCAAGAAAAAATTGCGCAAGCGCTGGTGCAAGGCGTGCTGAATTTTAGCGCCCTCGCATGAGCCGCGTTCTTATGTGCGCGGATAAAAAGCGGTTGACTTTCAGTGACTTTTCTTTTATCCTGCGCCAGCTTTCTTTGAAGGAATTAAGAAAATCATGTGAGACGCCTTAGAATTTTAAGAATATTATTGGATTCCCTATTTCCCCATATGTTCATTTTACAACTTCGGAGCTTGCTATGACCACAAGGAGTGAGACCACGCAGCCAACCGTTTTGATTGTGGACAAGGACTTCAAGCAAGTACTAGCCTGCAAAAACATGCTCGAAACACATGGCTATCGAGTGATGTGTACGCATTCCGGGCGCGAGGCCTTGGAACTGTGCAAACAGGAAAGAATTGATCTCGTTGTCACCGAAGCATTGCTCCCCGACATGCCCGGCTTGGAATTTATCGAAACACTTGCCGCCAAACCGGAGCGCATTCCCATCGTCATGAACACCAATCATCTCGGCTATAGCCAAAATTTTCGCTGCTGGGCCGCGGATGCCATCGTGCACAAATCCTCCGGCATGCAAGCGCTCTCGCAAAAAGTGACGAGCTTGCTCGCGCGCCCCGTCTATGTTCATTAAACCAGCATTTTGAAAATCAGCCATGCACCACGATAAAGTTGATGACGTCGATATTCAAATTCTCAAAATTTTGCAAGTGCAAGGCCGCACCAAACGCAACGAGTTGGCCGAGAGCGTCAAGCTTTCGATTCCGGCGGTGAGCGAGCGTTTGCGCAAGCTGGAAGAGCGTGGCGTCATTCGCAGCTACAACGCGGTGCTGGATGCGCGCAAACTCGGCCTCGGCTTGACTGCGTTTATCTTTGTGGCCACGGAATCCTCTTCGTATTACAAGCAAATCCTCGAGAAAGCCGTGGCCCATCCCGAAGTGCTCGAATGCCATGCGGTCACGGGCGACGGCTCGCATCTTTTGAAAATCAAAACCCTTTCGACGGAAACGCTGGAAAAGTTATTGTCGCATATTCAATCCTGGCCCGGCGTCACCAACACGCGCACGAACGTCGTGCTCTCCAGCCCGAAAGAGGATACGGCAATTTCGCTCGCGCATTTGGAGACGCATACGTGAGCGTCGCATGAGATTTTAAAGTGAAAAACGCCGAGGCGCGATAAACGTGTCTCGGCGTTTTTATTTTTACGAAGCGTTCGTAGTAGCGCCTTTAGGCGCATAATCTCACGGCGCCCCCAAAGCGCTACTACGAACTGACAATTTCACTCAAAGCTGCGGGTCGCGTTCCAACTGCGAATATGCTCGATGATGTCGCGCGTGTCTGTGCCCGGACCGAACACGCGACTCACGCCCGTGTGCTCCAATTCCTTCGCATCATCCGGCGGAATCGTACCGCCCGCGAGCACGAGCACGTCTTGCATTTCATTCTTATTGAGCAAATCGAGCACGCGCGGCACGAGCGTCATGTGCGCGCCGGAGAGCAATGAAATGCCGATCACGTCCACATCCTCTTGCAAGGCCGCCTCGGCCAGCATCTCCGGCGTTTGGTGCAAGCCCGAATAAATCACCTCAAAGCCCGCATCGCGCAGCGCGCTGGCAATCACCTTCGCGCCGCGATCATGGCCGTCCAACCCGACTTTGCCCACGAGTACACGAATTTTGCGTTGCATGGATATTTGCTCCTTCACAAGTTTGTAGTTGCCCCTTCAGGGGCCGGAGTGTCATTATTAAGGACGCCTGAAGGCGTTACTACGAACCGTTCTCAAAACACCGGCTCTTCCCGCCACGTGCCATACACCTCTTTCAGCGTGTTGATCATCTCGCCAATCGTGCAATACGCGCGGCTACAATCGATCAGCGCGGGCATCACGTTGCGGCCGTCTTGCGCTGTGGCTTTGAGTTGCGCCAACGTTTGTCGCACGTGAGTTTGATTGCGCTCGCTGCGCAGTTTCGCGAGATTTTTGTTCTGCTCTTTTTCCACCTTCTGATCAATCTTTAAAATCGGAATCTCAAGCTTCTCCTCCGGATCGGCATAGGCATTCACGCCCACGATGATGCGCTCTTTCTTCTCAAACTCTTCTTGATAACGCCGCGCCGCGGTCGCAATCTCGCGTTGAAAGAAGCCCGCTTTGATCGCGGGAATCACGCCGCCGAGCGCATCGATCTTTTCAAAATAAGCCTCGGCCTCACGCTCCATTTGTGTGGTGAGATTTTCAACGAAGTACGAACCCGCGAGTGGATCGACCGTATTCGTCACACCGATTTCATGTGCGATGATTTGCTGCGTGCGCAATGCAATCTTCGCCGCGAACTCCGTGGGCAACGCCCACGTTTCATCGAGCGAGTTGGTGTGCAGCGATTGCGTGCCGCCGAGCACGCCGGCAAGCGCTTCGAACGCAGTGCGCACGATGTTGTTCATGGGTTGCTGGCCCGTCAATGAACAGCCCGCGGTTTGCGTGTGAAAGCGCAGTTTCCACGAACGCTCGTCTTTCGCGCCGTACTTGTCGCGCATGCGGCGCGCATAGATGCGGCGCGCGGCGCGAAACTTGGCGATCTCTTCGAAGAAGTCGAGATGCGAATTAAAAAAGAAAGAGAGGCGCGGGGCAAAGTCATCCACTGCCAAGTCCGCTTTCTGCGCGGCTTCGATATAAGCAAAGCCGTCGGCGAGCGTGAAAGCCAACTCCTGCACGGCCGTGCTGCCGGCCTCGCGAATGTGATAGCCGCTGATTGAAATCGTATTCCATTCCGGGACGTGCTTGGTGCAATACTCAATCGTATCGACGACCAACTTCATCGAAGGCTCGGGCGGGAAAATAAATTCTTTCTGCGCGATGTACTCTTTGAGAATGTCGTTCTGCAATGTGCCGCGCAACTTCTCTTGCGACACGCCTTGCTTCTCTCCCACGCAAATATAAAAAGCGAGCAAGATAGCCGCGGGCGAATTGATCGTCATCGACGTGCTGACTTTATCAAGCGGAATGCCGTCGAACAAAATTTCCATGTCGCGCAGCGAAGAAATCGCGACGCCGCACACGCCCACCTCGCCTTCAGAATGCGGATCGTCGGAATCGCGGCCCATGAGCGTGGGCAGATCGAACGCAGTGGAAAGACCGGTTTGGCCGTGCTCCAGCAAATATTTGAAACGCGCGTTCGTATCCGCGGCGGTGCCGAAGCCCGCAAACTGGCGCATGGTCCACAAGCGGCCGCGGTGCATGTTCGCATGAATGCCGCGCGTGTAAGGAAATTCGCCCGGCCAGCCAATGTCGCGCTTGAAATCAATGTGCTCGATATCTTCGGGGCCGTACAGATCGTTGATCGGCACGCTCGAAGTGGTGACGAACTTTGCGGGCCGATCTTTGAATTGTGCCCGCGTTTCTTTCTGCCAGCGTTCGCGTTCAGCGCGAGAAGAAGTTGCTTTGTTCGACATGTGTGCTCCGCCTTTTATGTTCAATCAAATTTTGTTTCGACGATAATTGGCTTGCAGCCAAAAGACCTCGTTGATTAAGCTCGCAGCAACTCGAATTACAACTCCCCTCAAGCTTGTCATCTTGGAAAGGCCTGCCCTCGCGCAGGGAAAATTGCCGAGCACGAGGGAAGTTCCTTCAGGATGAAAATTCAAAAATCATCGTCACGCAAGGAAGTTTGAATGGCTTTTCAATTCTACGCCGCAACTTCCGCATAATCTGCCAATGGAAAAGTGATCGCCGCACGGATGGTTTGACTTTGCCGAGCGATTTCTTCCAGCCGTTTATACACGGGCGCATCAAAATAGCGCTCGCCACATTTTTTACATGACCAAACGGGAACGTTGTCAACATAGATTGTTGTGCCCTTGAAATGAAACGGCACGCGAGTATGGCGCACCTCGACTGTGCCATCACAAAATTCACAGGTTTGCGATTGCATAGTCGTGCGGGTTTTCTTAGTAGGAGATTTCATATGCTGTGATGATCAAAAGGGTTCCATCTTGCAAAAACCGACACACAACACCGATGCGGCGTTGATCCGCGGTTGTCCCAATCACTTCGTAACGAGTGCCGCGAGGATCGAGAGTAAACTTATAAGCAATAACTCCAGCGAGCAAGGCTTGTTCAACATCGATGACTTCGAGATTGTCGTCCGACATCTCTTCATTCGCATGGCTACTGATACGGTAACGTTGTTCACGTGTGGCTTTTCTGATTCTTTCAATGGCCGTCATTGGAATTGTTCCTCTCAAACTCACGCCGCGGGAATCGGCCCGTAAGCCACGAGCTTTTTGCGTCTCGGATCAACCATCGCGGCGAAACCTTCCAACGTCCTCGACCCCAACAATTTCAAATCGCCTTTCTTAGCGAACACGACTTCATCCACCGTTTCAAACTTTTCCACTCGGATAATTGCGTAGCCAATGTCGCGTGTGATCGGCTGACCGTTCGCTATGAGAAACGGCGCGTCTTTTTTGGCAATAGCAACGCCGAGCGTTTTCAAAATATCTTCGGGTATCCAAGTATATTCCGAGCCGGTATCGACCATGAGCCGTTCGACGGTCGTTATGTTGCGCGGCTTGCGCACGTTCTTGATGATGCCGTTGACATAAAGCGCGCTCATTGCTGGCTTGTGAACTGAACTCTTGTTTGAAAATTTTTCATCAACTCTTCGGCAATGCGATAAGGCGAAACATTCGCGTCGGAAGAGCCATTCAAACTGCTTTGCAAATGCGCCTCCGCGGCTTCATTCCAAAATTCCTGCTTCAATCTTCGCGCGACGAGCTGTCGAATCATTTTCTCCAAACGACCTTTGCGCTTCATTGACAAGCGGTTTTCGTGTTCATTAAAAGCGCGATGCGCCGCAATCTTCTCCCACAACTCTGCGAGGCCTTTGCTCTGCGAAGCAATCGTCGCAACGACCGGCGGATTCCATTCCGCATTCGGGCGCAAGTGCAGGATCGCTTGCAGCTCGCTCACTGCACGCTCCGCGCCGTCGCGGTCAGATTTGTTCATCACAAAAATATCGCCAATCTCCATCAACCCGGCCTTCATGGCTTGCACCGAGTCGCCGCTTTCGGGCACGAGCACGACGATCACGCTGTCCGCCGCTTCAACAATATCCAACTCAGATTGGCCCACGCCCACGGTTTCATAAATGATGAGGTCTTTGCCGAAAGCATCAAGCACGTCCGCGGCCTCTTGCGCCTTTTGCGAAAGACCGCCGAGCGAGCCGCGCGTGGCCATGCTTCGAATGAACACGCCCGCGTCCGTGGCAATGTCGTTCATGCGCACGCGATCGCCGAGCAACGCGCCGCCGGTGAATGGACTCGTGGGATCCACCGCAATGATGCCGACGGTGAAATGGTTGCGACGCAAGAGCTTGGTCAATTCATCCACGAGCGAAGACTTGCCCGCGCCCGGCGGCCCGGTGATGCCGATGCGATAGGCCTTGCCGGTTTTCGGATAAATCGCATCAAGCAGTTTGGGCGCACTCGCGCTTTCGTTTTCCACCGCGGAAATGATTTTCGCCAACGCGCGGCGCGAGCCGGAGAAGAATGTTTCTAACGTTGTCAGGTTTGGCTGCACGACTCCGAAATCATCCGGACGATTATGCCACTTTATTTTATCACTCATATATCATTGTTAGGCGTGAATGGCTCGAAGCCGACATCAAGACATTTTTAATACTTGGCTCTCAACGCTTGAAGCAAATTATTGCGCCCATCCTCATAACTTGCAAAACGTAGATGAAGAACTCTTGCCAATAAAGGCGGCAATGACGTGCCATCGAGAACGCATGGAATAATTCGTCGTTTTAGATTAAAAGCCGCTTCCCACTCTGCGTTCACGCAATATGACTTCGCAGCGAATTTCGACCAAATGAGGACGACAGTATTACTCCACAGCAATCCAGCATTAATTTTCGCGGGCAGTGAATCTCCACCAACTATTTGAGAGAAGTCTATAAAAACCTCTATTTCATGGCTAGACAAATCTTCCATTATTCTTTTAGCAATAATCTTGTCTTCCCATGCGTAGCTAATAAAAGCACGAGGTGCTGTAGGGTTTGTGCTGCTAGATTTATCTAGTTCTGCTTTCGCTGAAAGATATTCAGTGAGCGTTTTTTCACTAAGTTCCATTATGGCATTCTTACTTAAGGTTCCCTTCAAGCAATCGTTGACAATATTAACTAAGCCTTCGGGCTTAACTGGCTTTACTACATAATGAGATGCACCCAGCCTTCCACTTTCTATCGCCGTCTCTAACGTTGCATTCGTTGTGAAGACAATAACCATGCTCTGGGTAGATAAGGCTTTTACCTCTTTCAAAAACTCCAATCCTTTCATTTGGGGGGAGAGTTCCAGGGCAGCAAGCACAATATCTGTTTTATTGTTTTTACACAGAACGCGCAAGCCATGAATACCATCATCTGCTTCACTTACTGTGAAACCTTGTAATTCCATAATGTTTTTGCACGCACGCCTGTAACCTCTGTCATAGTCTATTATCAGGACATTGGCTGTCTTCATATGATGAACAGTTTGTCTATAACGTTTTGTTCGTGACAGTGATTTTTTCGGAAGGGCAAATACGTCGCAAGGGTTTTAAGCTCAGACTGTTCTCAAGCAGATAAAAATGACAGCAGCTTGTTCAAAACGAGGGAGAGTGGCGTCATTTTTTATACCTTTGATGAAATTCGCTGCAATTCCCACAGCTTCGCATACTTCGTGAAGACATACGCCGCTGAAAACGAGGCCAAAATAAAACCCGGCAAGCCGTCCATGAAGCCCGTGCGCAAAATATACATGCGAAAGAAAAACCACAACGGACGAAACAGCAAATCCCAAAGATGAAAACGTTTGCCTTGGCGTTGCAATTCCTCTGCGGCGAGCGAGGTGTAGCGATTATACTTTTCGAAATAATGTTTAATGTCGGGATCGGTGTAATGGAGCAGATGATGTCGCAAGCGTCCAATCTTGCCTGGTACCTGCACGGCTTCATGCACGGCGACATTGTCAAAGCCGCCGATCTCGCGCCGGAAAAGCCGGAGCACATGGCCAGGGTACCAACCGCCGTGCATCATCCATTTGCCCAAAAAATTCGCGAGACGCGGCATTTCATAACCAGCGCATTGCGGCTCAACTGAAAGCAGCGCGCAGATTTCCTCGCGCAATTCCGGCGTGACGCGTTCGTCAGCATCAATTGCGAAAATCCAGTCGCCTGTTGCTTGCGCGAGCGCAAAACTCTTCGCGTTCGCATAGCCTTCCCATTTACGAATGAAAACTTTATCCGTAAATTCGCGCGCCAAGTCCGCAGTGCCGTCTTCGCTTTCGGCATCGACTACGATCATCTCATGCACCCAATTCAACGTCGCCAAACATTCGGAGAGGTTGTGCGCTTCGTTTTTGGTGATGATGATGGCCGAGACGCGCGGAATGGGTTGCGCTCTCTCCGGCGCCTTCGTTTCTTCGGCAACGGTTTCTTCCGCCAATTCGAAGGCAATGCTCATCGCGCCGCCGTTGCGATTCGTGAAGAGGTGCGTTGGCGTTGCTCGCGTTTCTGCGCTTCGCTCAACTTTTGTTGCAGCCTCAAATGCACGAGCGTGTCAACCGAAACGCCGCGTCGCCGCGCGACACGGTTGATCTTCTCCGCAAGTTCTTCTTCTACGCTGGCAAAGCGCTCGGGTACAGGAGCTCGCGAAGGCTTTTTCACACTCGGCATGCTTGCCTTTTTACCGTTTGATTTGTGCATAGCATCGACGCTTACGTTTAGTCATATCACGTGTGTTCAAAATTAACGCTTCTTGAATAGATAAACTTTGCAGTGGATCTATTTTGCGCTTTTCTCTCCTCACCCTGTCATTCAGAAGGAATCTTTTTACTCGCTGGAAATACTGCCGAGGGCTTAAAAAGATTCCCTTTGAATGACAGAGCTGAAGTGGCGAGATTCAAATTGTCTCGTGTGCGCAGAACTAGTTCCTTCACCCCTTCCACAATCCACTGCGCGCGAAACTCCGTCACGCAAATCGGGCCGTGCGGTTGATCGCACACTTTTTTCCAACACGGCGCGCACGGCAACTCGCGGATGATCTTTACGCCACGATCGTAAAGCTCGATCTCCGCGGCGCATGACAGGCCGAACCATGCAACGACTTTCTTTTTCAAACCAATCGCGATATGCATGCCCAACGAATCGCCGCTCACCACTATGTCCGCAAGATTTTCGAGCACGATACCTTCGCGCAAACCCAAGTTTGTCGGCGTTGGAATCGCAAGACCGTTCGTCAAAGCAACAATGCGCTCATTGCGCTCCGTGTCTTCTCGACCGCCGAGCAAAATGATTTTGGCTTCGGGCAATTCATTGGCGAGCTGTTTGATCGCCTCGGCTTGCGTTTCGACTTCAAGCTTTTTTAATGAAAAAAGAGCAGAGCAGCCGGTGTTGAAACCAATAACGAGGCTTGCGTTTTCCAAGCCCAATACGCGGCGCCACTGTTTGCATTTCGCTTGCTCGGCCTCGGTCAAGTTTAAAACATATTCATCGCGCTGATAATCCACCTCCCACGCTTCGGCGAGAATGTCGTTGCCCGTGCGTTGATTGACGCGAAACTTGAAATGATCATCCACCCCGAGACGATAGCCATACTCCGCGCCGGCATTGAGCGGCACGACCGCGCCATTGTTATTCAATCCGAAGCCGCGCTTGCTCTCCGCTGCAATCGTGTTGATGAACGCCGCGGCCTCGCGGCTCTTATCCGCATTGAGCACAACTTCGAAACGTTGCTGCTGCAACACCATTCTGTTTTCATCTGTCCACGCGACGAGGTGGTCAATCAACGGATTGTGTTGCAACAGCGGCAGTGCATTGCCGCGCGTGATCCATGTAATGTGACTATTCGGATACGTGCGTTTGATCCCCGGCAACTGCGCTGTGGTTGCGAGCACGGTGCCGAGCGCATCGAGGTTGATGAGCAAAATGCGCACGCCCATGGGCACGCGATCTTGACAGCCTTCGCACAGTTTGAACGGCACGCACGGTTTATAGCCGTTGAATAAACGGCAATCCGGAACCAAAGTTTTGGGTTGATAAAGAGTCTTCATGCGATTTTTTAATAAACAAACTTAAAGATTAGGCCATTGAAGTGCAAGCTAAAATCCGAAAGCAAGGTCGGCTTCACGGCTTTTCATGCGTCTTCATAAAAAAACATTGCTTCGCAAATGCGCCACGAGTATCCTTTTACGCTTGCGGTGCGCGGCGCAATCTCAGCAAAACCGCGCTATTGCTTGCGTGGCATTGCGCGGCGCTTATGAAGCTCGCAACCGTTTCTGCTCACGGATCAACTTCACTCGTTATTCGTGTTCATCACTATAGTCGATGCGGTTCGTTTTGTAAATCTTGCCCGGCTTCAGCAATCGGGCATCCGCGAGCTTAACCAAACAGAAAATCTTTTGATCGTCAACCCTTCGCACAGTATACTTCACATGCCTCCCCTCATCACCGTCATCATACCCACATACAATCGCGCTGCGCTCGTGGCCGAGGCCATTGCCTCCGTGCTCGCGCAATCCGAGCGCGATTTTGAATTGCTCATCATTGACGACGGCTCCACGGATGATACGCCGCAAGTCTGCGCCACGTTCGGTGCGAAGCTGGAATACCTGCGACAGGAGCGACGCGGCGTTTCTTCAGCGCGAAATCTCGGCATCAAACACGCGCAGGGACGCTTCATCACTTTTTTAGATTCGGACGATCTTTGGCAAAAACACAAGCTACGGCGGCAAATCGCATGGCTCGAGGCGCATCCTGAAATCATGCTCTGCTACACGAATGAAATTTGGAACCGTCGCGGCGTGCGCGTGAATCAAAAAAAGATTCACCAAAAAGCTGGCGGCTGGATTTATCCGCTCTGCCTGCCGCGCTGCATCATCAGCCCTTCTTCCGTGCTCATGCGCCGCGAACTTTTCGAGCACGTTGGCATGTTCGACGAGTCGCTGCCGATTTGCGAAGACTACGATCTCTGGCTGCGCATTGCCGCGCAATATGAAATCGGCTTCCTCGACGAGCCGCTCATCATCAAGCGCGGCGGACATGCGGATCAACTCTCGCACAGCGAGTTTGGCATTGATCGCTATCGTGTGCTCGCTTTGCAAAAGATGCTGGACTCCAACGTGCTCAACGAAGCGTGGCGCGCGCAAACGCAGGCCATGCTTGAGGAGAAACGGAGAATACTCGCGCTGGGATATGGCAAGAGAGGGAAATTAGATGAGTCGGAGATTTTCCTCAAATCAAAAAGTTAATAGATTTTTCTGTGTGCATTGTCTATATTCCGCGCAGCAAATGCTTTCATAAAATGAAAGGCCCTGGTATGAGTGATCGCATCGTAATTGACCCGGAAATTCAACATGGCAAGCCTGTTATTAAAGGTACGCGCGTACCCATCGTGCGTATTGTCGGCGGGCTTGCAGGAGGAATGACGATTGAGGAAGTCATGCGAGAATATGAAATCGGTAAAGAAGACGTCTTTGCCGCGTTGAGTTATGCCGCTGATCTCATTAATGCCGATCAATTTCATCCCTTTTCGGCGAAAGCAGCGTAGCATGCGCTTCATGATAGATGCGGATCTGCCGAAAACGGCCGCTACTATCGTGCGCGGTTACGGCTATGAAGCAATTGATGTCCGCGATATTGGCCTGGGTACAGCAAAGGATGAGGTTATCGCTCATCACGCACAATTGGATGGATGTTGCATCGTTACCGGCGACTATGATTTCGCCGACCTGCGTGCATATCCGCCCGAGAACTACGCCGGCATTATCGTATTTTATATTCCTCCCACAGCGACATCGTTTTACATCAACGCTTTGATCGATAGCTTCTTCAGCCAGAAAAATCTTGTCAATCAGGCCGTCGGCAAATTGGCAATAGTTGAAGCTGGACGAGTGCGATTTCGTAGCACACGATAACACTGAATTATTCACAAATGCCGCCGGCCTCTCTGTTCAAGCACATGACGACGCTCCGGCTTTCTTCTAAAAATTGTCTTGCTGCATTCCTCGCTTTCTTGCTGCTGCTCTTCGCCTCCCCTGTATTCCCTCAGTCCTGGCAATACCACAGCACCGCGCGCTTCGTGCTCGCTTATGCGCCGGAGCACAAAAATCTCGCGCTGCAAATTCTTTCCGACATGCAAACCGAAGATCGACAACTCGCCGCGCGGTTGCAATTCACGCCCGAGCGCACGATCACGGTTTATCTTTGTCCGACACAAAGCAGCTTTGATCGCATGACCGGCGGCGTGCTTCCGCATTGGGGCGAGGCCGCGGCCGATCCCGTGCTCTGGCGCATCTTTTTGAAAGCGCCGCGCCTCAACGAGAGCAAGCGCGTCACGCTCAAGCATGAGCTGGTGCATTTGCTTCTCGCGGAGTTGGCGTATCCCCATCGCGTGCCGCGTTGGTTCAATGAAGGCGCGGCGATTTTGCTCGCCGGCGAAACGCAGCATATCGAACCAGCGCTCATCTCACGCGCGATGGCGACCAACTCGTTGCTCACGTTCGACGACATTGAAGCCATGCTCGCATTTCCCAACGAGAAAGCGAGCCTGGCTTATTCGGAAAGTTATCATGCCGTGAATTTTCTCACGCGCCGTTACGGCTTGGCTGCGATCCCAAACTATGCGCAAGCGCTCGCGCAACATGCCGAGCCGCGCACGGCTTTTCAACGTGCCTTCAAAGAAGATTTGTGGGATTTCGAAGTGGCTTACTTCGATTACGTCCGCAAAAATTTTCGCTGGTATTTTTTGTGGGATGAAAGCATACTGTGGGGCGCGGGCATTTTCCTATTGTTCGTTGCCGCTTATGTTGCGACGCGCCTCCGCACGCGCAAGAAGGTCGCGGAGTGGGAGCAAGAAGAAGCTGAGCCGCCCGATGATCTTGATGAACCACAAACCCCCATTGATCCCCCAAACGAAGACCGAAAGGAACCGTTGCCATGAAAAAATTTCAACCGATCCGCCTCGCGCTTTTCGCCGCGATCATTCTCGCGCAGTTCGCGTTCAGCCAAACCAAACCGCGCGGCCGCGATCTCGGCATTCCGTTCGAGGGCACGCCCGGCCCGCTCAATGCCATCACCGATGTGGCGAGCGTTGAAGTCGGCCACACCACTTTGATTTCCGGCGAGGGCGCATTGAAAGTCGGCGAAGGTCCAGTGCGCACGGGCGTCACCGCGATTTTGACACGCGGCAAAAATTACAGCGCGCCCGTGTTCGCGGGTTGGTTCTCGCTCAACGGCAACGGCGAGATGACGGGCACGACGTGGATCGAGGAGTCCGGCTTTCTCGAAGGCCCGATCATGATCACGAACACGCACAGCGTGGGCGTGGTGCGCGACGCCGTGATCGCGTGGCAAGTGAAGCACAAAGCCATGGGCCAATCATGGGGCTTGCCCATTGTCGCGGAGACGTGGGACGGATGGCTCAACGACATCAACGGTTTTCACGTGAAGGCGGAGCACGCGTGGCAGGCGCTGGACAATGCGAAAGGCGGCCCGGTCGCAGAGGGGAATGTCGGCGGCGGCACGGGCATGATTTGTTATGAGTTCAAAGGCGGCATCGGCACTTCCTCGCGCAAGCTTTCGGAGCGCGCGGGTAGCTATGTGGTCGGCGCATTGGTGCAAGCGAATTTCGGATTGCGCTCGCAACTGCGCATTGCGGGCGTGCCCGTGGGCGTTGAAATTCGCGACGGCATTTTTCGCTCGCGCGAAACCGGCTCGATCATCGTGGTGATCGCCACGGATGCGCCGCTGTTGCCGCATCAGCTCAAACGTCTCGCGCGGCGCGTGTCGCTCGGTCTGGCGCGCACGGGCGCGACTTCGGGCAACGGCTCGGGCGATATTTTTGTCGCGTTCTCCACCGCGAACCTCGAAGCCAGCCAAGCGCAAGCCGTGGCGAACGCGCAAGTCTTGCCGAACGAGCGCATGAACCCGCTCTTCGAAGCCACGGTGCAAGCCACGGAAGAGGCGATTATCAACGCGCTCGTGGCCGCGGAAACGATGACGGGCGTGGAGAATCACAAAGTGATTGCATTGCCGCATGAGAAGTTGAAAGAGGTGATGAAGAAGTATGGGCGGTGATTGTTTTTCTGCCCGCGAAACACGCGAATGACACGAAAATTTTGATTACGTCATAAGCTTCCAGAATTAGAATACCTGAATTTTGCGCTAATCCTGTCGCCAACCACCGCCTGCGATTGAAACCGTAGGCTAGGAGATGAAAGTCCCGTGAACGGGACTAACCACTCATTGGGTGAGAGCGCCGTTCACGGTGCTTACATCTCCTAGCCCGATGCTTCAGCATCGGGTGATGGTGAGCACGATGAGCAATGCAAAATTCAGGGAAGCAGTTTATTTTTACGGAACCCCTCTCATGTCGCCCAAACAACTCTTCTCCCAACTGCACGAAAAGATCTCTGAAAAATTTCGCAGCGTTTCGTTCAAACTGTATGAACGCATGCCCGGGGACCAGGCCACGTATCTCTATTGGCTCCTCGGCGCGACTGCGCTCGGCGGCGTGGTGGATGCGCCGAACTTCACCGCTGCTTTAGCAGCGCTCGGCAAAGTCATTGGCGATGTTAGCCTCGAAACACTCAGCGACTTGGTGAAATCCTTTCTCACAAAGAAAGACGACGGCGAGCGCCTGCGCTTGTTGCGCGAAGCTGCCGCAAACTCTTCGAACGTGAGCAACGCGCTCGATCGTTTGTTGAAAAAGACGAATGCGTTGCGCGCGGCGCAAGCTGCTTATGCGCAAACACACGCCGACAAAGAGGAGCAGCAGCAATTTGCCGAGGCCATGCAGCAAGCGCTCGCAGCCGCGGGCAGCTCGTTGAAAATTTCCAAGAGCCGCGTGCAAGGCAAGGCCGTTGCGATTGGGCATAAAGCTAAAGCGAAAAGTATTTCCGCGAAGCGCGGCGGTGTGGCGGTGGATAAAAACTATGGCACCATCGTAAACAAGACCATTACACGCGAACGTGCAAGCACGAAACCCGCGGCCCCGGCCCGCAAGAATTACCTCGAATGCATACGCCATGCTTGCAACCAACTGCCGCTGGCCGCGCTCGCGGATGATCGCGACCCGCAACGCGGCGCGGCCATGAGCTTGAGTCAGGTGTATATCGACTTGAATACGACGGAGGGCAAGGGGCAAACGGCAAAGGGCAAAAAAGAAAAAGCTGAGAGCGAGTTTGCGGTGAGCGAGCGCGAGCAAAAACCTCTCACTGCGCTCGAAGTCGCGTTGCAACATCCCAATCTCGTGTTGCTCGGCGAACCTGGCTCTGGCAAATCTTCTTTCACCAATCATCTGCTTTATCTCTGCGCGAGCGCTTTGCTTGATCACAAAAAAAATCTTTTGCCCAAAAAATGGCCGAGCAAGCAAACGCTGCCCGTGCGCATTGTGCTCCGCGAGCTCGCCGTTGATCTCGCCCAAGCCGAGGCCGAGCACTGGCTGCAACTGAGCGCCGAGGCTCGCGACCGCAAGCTGCTCGATTTGATTTTCACGCATCTGCAAACGCGCTTGCAAGAGTTGAAGGTCGCGGGCTTTAACGAAGAATTGCAAACGCATTTGCGCGGCGGCGTTTGTTTGTTCGTGCTCGACGGTCTCGATGAAGTAGCCGTGGCGCAACGCCCGCTCTTGCGCGCCGCGATCACAGCCTTGCGCGCAGGCCTCGGCCCAAATCGCTATATCGTCACTTGCCGCACGCGCTCGTGGGATGACAAGCAGCCTTTGCCCGGCTTTCACACCAGCACGCTCGCGCATTTCACCGAAGAGCAGGTCGAGCAATTCGTGCAGCATTGGTACGGCGCGTTGCATGAGGCCAAGCAATTCACGCAAACCGAAACGCAAAAGCGCATCGCCTCCATGCTCACTGCCATCGACACATTGGAACAAGACCTCGTGCGCAATCCGCTCTTGCTCACCACCATGGCCGTGGTGCATTACAACGACACGGAGCTGCCGCGCGAGCGCGTGAAGCTCTATAAACGCGCCGCGGAAGTTTTGCTCAAGCGTTGGCAAAAGCAGCGCGCGGGCAACGCGGGCTTGCTCGAAAGCCTCGGCATGAACGACAGCGTGCTCTATCCTGCGCTTTATGAACTGGCGCATCGCGCGCACGAAGCGGCCAAAGACAAAGCCGCGGCTGATCTGCCGCACGAAGAAGCGCACAAAATTTTGCGCCGCCACTTTGCCGGGCTTGACGACCCTTTCGAAAAAGCCACGGCCTTTCTGAAATACATCGATCACACTGCCGGACTTTTGCACGGCAAGGGCGGCGTGGAAAACACGGTTTATGCGTTTCCCCATCGCACGTTTCAAGAATATTTTGCCGGCGTCTATCTCACCAAAGCGCGCGGCCGGTTTGAAGACGCGCTCGCGCACAAACTGGCCGAGGGCGACTATTGGCAAGTCGCGGCCCGGCTCGGGTTGGAAAATCTCTTGCACAATGAGCACACCCGCGAGCGCGCGTGCGACGCCGCGTATGCACTGTGCGCGGAAAATCCCGCGAGCGAATTCGAATGGCGCGGCGTGTTGTGGTCCGGTTTGTTTGCGGTGGAGATCGGCAAAGAACAAATCAAACAAGACGAGCGTGGCGGCGAGCGCTATCTCGCGCGTTTGACGAACAACTTGATTGAGTTGCTCGAAGGCAACAAACTCGCGCACCGCGAACGCATTGAAGCCGGCTTCGTACTCGGCAAGCTCGGCGACCCACGCCCCGGCGTTTGTTCGTTCCCACTCGAATGGGTGACATTGCCCGGCGGCCGTTTTGTGATGGGTGATGAAGAAGACGGCCCCGCGCACGAGGTCGAGCTTGCGCCGTTCAAGATCAGCAAATATCCCATCACGAATGCGCAGTTCGCCGCGTTCATGCAAGCCGGTGGTTATAAAGAAAAGCAATGGTGGAGCGAAGCCGGTTGGAAAGCGTGTCAAAAAGAAAAGTGGACACAACCAGATTCATGGAATGATGAACGCTTCAATCTCCCCAACCAACCCGTGGTCGATGTGTCATGGTTTGAAGCCGAAGCGTTTTGCAATTGGTTGAGCGAGCAAGGGGCAAAGGGCAGGGAGCAAAACTCGCGAATACGTTTGCTGACGGAAGCAGAGTGGGAATATGCCGCACGCGGAAACGTTGGAAGAATTTTTTCTTGGGGAAATGAAGACCCGACCGTGGAACTTGCGAACTATGATGATGGCAATGTTGGCCGCGCGACCGCGGTGGGAAGTTATCCGAACGGCGCAACGCCGGAGGGCATTTGCGATGTCAGTGGCAATGTGTGGGAATGGTGCAGCGATTGGTATGGCGATGATTATTACAAAACGTGCAAGCAGCAAGGGGTGGTGACAAATCCGCAGGGGCCAGCCAAAGGAGCAGCTCGGGTTTTGCGGGGCGGGTCGTGGTACTTCATTCCTAACAACCTGCGCTGTGCCTCCCGCCTCAACCTCGAGCCCACGATCCGTAACTACGTTATCGGGTTTCGTTGTTCCCAGGACGTTCGTTAGACTTTTTCACTCTTTACGCTTTTAACGCTTTTGCGCTTTTAAAGCTTTTACCCTTGCAAAGCGAGCGCCTCGAAAATTTTTTGGGGTCACCCTCCCCGCGCCATTGTAGTTCGCGCCCCTTGTGGGCGGATGGTGGAACAATGAAATTTCTGTGTTCCAGCAACGCCCCACCAGGGGCCGGGGCTACGGCGATTTCGGGAAGTAATTTTCAGACGCGCACGAAGGAAACATGCACCGAACCATTCCCCCCTTGAGGGGGGCCAGGGGGGTGTTGATCAGTTGAAAAATGCCTTTTAAAATTGTTCACATGACCAACATCCCCCTAAATCCCCCTTCAAAGGGGGACTTTCTCTCGCGCTGCGCGCGTTCGGTTGACGCGCATGCCCTTGTGTTGCTCGGTATCGTAAAGATGTAAAGAACGATTTGAAAGTTGTTTTCGCCCTCAAAAACTTGTCATTCCGGAGGAATCTTTTTACTCGCAGGAGACTCATCCCAGTGCTTAAAAAGATTCTTCCTGAATGACATGACACGGGGGGCTCGTTACCGAATTTGATCGTCAAATTTCCTGAGGGGCTACATTCCTCACCCAAACCTCGCCTTCGTCAATTGCATCACGGCCTGCGTGAGCGGATCGAGCAAATCTTCCGGGCAAGGGATTTCGCGGAGGAGGTGTTTGATCTTGCGGCGCATTTCGCGTTGCCAATCTTCTTTGATCGTCCAATCCACCATCTTCGTGTCCGGCTCCAACGCGGCGAGCAGTCGCGCGGCCAATTCTTCATAGCGGCTGTGCTCGCTTTCCCGCGGCGCAAGATAGCGCACGAGCACGCGCCAATAAGCCTGCGCCTCGGCAGTGAGCGCCGTGCCTTTGTTCGTCGCGAGCGCACCGCTGCGCAAACGCAAAGCCTCGGTGCGCAAACGTTGCAGCGCCTCTTCCTCTGAAATGGCCTTCTGCTGCCGCTCTGCGGTTATCTTCGCCACGCGCTGTTGCAGCGCTTGATAGAACACGGGATCGCGATCCATATTTTGGCGAATCTCCTCGCCGAGCGCATATTGCACGCGCAACCCGCGCGCTTGCACGGAAGCGAGCGCGTCCACTTCCTGCATAAAATTATCCGCGGTCACGCGCACGGCCTCGCGCACGCGCGGCACGCCGTAAATGCGCGTGGCGTTTTCCAACATCTGTTGCACCTTTGCGCTGCCGTGCGCTTGCGCGAGCGCGGGGTCAAAATAAAATCCCGCGGCTTCGCGGCGCACGCGCTCAAACCATATTGCCTCCTGCATCAAACTCTGCTCGTCTTGCGCGCGCGGCAACACGTGCGCAAGCGCGTGCAAATAGCCCTGCCACGTGCGCGCAAACGCGCGCCGCAATTCCGCAGGCTCCAGCGCGAGCAGCCACGCCTCAAAATTTTCCTCTTCGGGATAAAGCTGCACCATCGCGCGCAGCTCTCTCCGCCACAACCGCAACGCTTCGAAATCGCTCTCCGCATAACGCGGTGCGAGCAAACGCTCGGCTTGGTGAAAATCAAACTGCGCCAGCTCCGTCGCGACATGTTGCGACACGCCGTAATAATCCACGAGCAAGCCGTAAGATTTGTTTGCGCCCTCGGGCATTTGCGTCAACGCGAGCGCGCGCAACAACTCTTCGCCGCGCAATTCGCGATCGACATAAACCGCATGCACGTGCGGCGCGCGCAAATCTTCATGCACGGGCACGGCGAGAATGAGCACACGCAACTCGTCTTGGGGGTCGTGCCAACGCGACAACAAATCTTCCAACGCGCCGAAGCGACGATAAAGCGCGAGCAGCTCGCGTGCGCTCGACTCTGGTTTGTCGAGCAGCACGGCAACGCGCTGCGGCCATTGGTTTTCGAGCGCGGCAAAGTAATGCGCGGCTTCCTGCGCGTTGTGCGCGAGCAAGAGCGCTTTGCCGTGATTGCCTTCGAACTCCTGCGCAAAATGTTCGAGCAGGTCTTCGGCAATGGCAGTTATGCGGCGCGTGTTCATTGCCGCAGAGCGCGGCGCGGCGAAATCGTGATGCAAACGTGGCAATCGTGTTTCGAGGCGCACCGGCGCGAGATAGCCGCGACGCTGTGCCTGGCCGGGCGAAACGTGATGCCACAGCGCGCACGTGCTCGCGCGACGCAGCGGCTGCGCGAGACAAGCAACGATTCGCGCCTGCGGAAACGCGCGTTGCACTTCGACGAGCGCAGGCTCATTGGTTCTTTCATCAAACAGAAAAAGCCGCGGCGCGATTTCCGGCGCGGCGTGCGGCAATAGCTCTTGCAGCAAAGCATGCGAGAGCAACACGATTTCAGGCCGGGCGCGACGCATGAGATTGAGCAACGGCTCAACGCTCTGCGCTTCATACAGTGGAGCAAGCTGATGTTGCGCAAAAATCGTTTGCACGCGCTCGCGTTGCTGCGCGCAAGCGGTGACGATAAAGATTTGCTGCGGCGCATATTGCGGCAGCGCGCGCGCTTGCGCCGCGAGCCAGGCGAGCGTGTGCGTTTTGCCCGAGTTGCCCGCATGCCAAATGACGCCTGCCCGCGCCGCCGAATCCTCGCCGAGTCGCGCGCATGCAGTGCGAACGGCATGATATTGTTGGCTCCACGCCATGCGCGAGACGAGACCGTGTTTGCCATACACGTGCGTGAGAAAATTTTTGAACAGATCGAGCAACACGCTCGGCGTGAGCACGCCCGCAAGCGCGAGGTCCTGCGCCGTGGGTAACTCAGAATCGCGCTGCGGAATTTTTCGGAGCGCGAGACGCAGTTCGTCCCACGTCATGGGATACGGCTCTTCCCATGACGCAAAAGTATCGGCGTTGCCGCTGGCTGCGCCCACGCCGGCGAAATTTTTCTGCACGCATAAAAGTATTTGCGCCGTGTGAAAGAGGCGCGGCGTTGCGGCTTGCATCTGCACGAGTCGTTGCGCGCCGTGCGCGAGACCATCTTGCGTGTTGCTCGAGCCTACGGCCACGAGCGCGAGCGGAATGCCGTTCACAAAGATCGTGAAGTCGCACACCTGCGCGGAAGGCGCGTCGGAAAAACGCAAAGCTTCGACAAGGAGAAAATTGTTATTGGCGGGCTGCACGAAATCAAAAAAGCGCACGGAGGCAGAGAGCAATAATTCATGCACCAGTTTTTGCGCGAGGCCGAGAGTGGAAGTTTCGGGTTGATAAAGCTGGCGGCACGCACGCGACACGGCGCTCTCCGAAAGATCGGGATTGAGGCGACGCACCTGCGTTTCCAAGCGCGCGAGCAAGAACGTTTCGTGCACAGGTCCGCGCTCGCGGCGCAACGCTTCGTCGTCGTGGTGGAGATATTCATAGCCGCCCACGTGGCGCAAAAAGTCGCGCACCGCGCGTTGGGCTTCGAAATATGCGATGCTGGTTGCCATAAAAATGCTTGAGGAGAGTTGTCGCGTTTGGAGAACATTTCCAAAACGCGCATGAACGAATTCTACCAAGAGAGAGATTTAAACTTTGCCCACGAAACACACGAAAAACGCGAAAAGGATTTTTTCGTGTGCTTCGTGTATTTCGTGGGCAAAAAAGCCGATCTGTTGTAGTAGAATTAAAGTACACATTGCAAAACCCGAACGCAAGCCGAGGAAGTTCGCCTTGACATTGCAGGGGAGAACTCCTATTTTCGCGCCGTTTGTTTTGAAACAAAGGAGTCAACGGAGATGCAATACTCACCTGGCAATTGGAGAGCTGGAATGTCGTTGCAGCCCACGGAAGTCACCCTGGCGCTCGTGCCGCGTGCGCGTTTTGATGTAATCAATGTCGCCCAACGTCTTGCCCACGAGTGCGGCGATTTGCTATCGCAGTATCGCAAGGCCTTGTATTGTTCCTATCACACCACGGCCGGTTATCTCGAACAGAGTTTTTGCGCGCGCTTGAAGCACAGCTCCGAGCACGTGACGCCGTTCATTCGCGCGTTTCAAAAACTCTTCCCGCCCGAGGCCGATTATCGCCACGATCAAATGGAATATCGTTTGGAGCTGACCGAGGATCAGCGCAAATGCGAACCGAAGAATGGCGACTCGCATTTGACCTTCATCAGCTCGGGTTTGAAAAATTGCGTGACGTACGTCAATCGTCCCGGCACGCCGGTGTATTTTATCGATCTCGACGGCACGCACGAGGCGGGCAGCCGGCGGCGGCAAACGCGCGTGCTCGCTTACAACGGCGAGGAAGTGGCGCATCGCGGACAGATCGCATTGCCGATGTCAAAGCATCTCATCGATTCCGTGAATCTCAAAGATCCGCGCCTCGGTTTCATTGAGCAGATCGAAGCGTGGGTGGCGCAAGCCGGCGTGGAAAAAGGTCGCGTGGATATTTCGCTGCCTTCGAGCGAGCGGCACGCGGGCCTCACCGTGAATGAATATGAAACGCTGCTCATGCGGCACGATCTCGCGGAAGTGTTGCGCAATCCGTTCAAGTTCATGGCGCAGCAAAGCAAACACATGTTGCGCGATCCCAAAGCCATTCCCGGCAAAACTATTGACTATGCGAAGTACGACTTCGTGCATTTCTTTAATGAGCTGATGGACGCGTTCGGCGTGAGCGAGTCGGTGGTGGAAAAAATTCTCTCGACGTTTATTCGCGTGCCCGCGGAAAGATTTCTGCGCATGAAGCGCCATGTGAGCTTGTTGATTACGGACGAGAAAAACGAGGGCCGCGGTCGCATCGTGCAGGGCACATATCAAAGCCCGATCTTGGTGCAATGGCAGCAAGCCGTAAAGCACACGCGCAATTTGGAGATTGTGATTTCGCGGTTCAATTGAGGCGCGCCATGATTTGGATCGGGCTGCTGTTCGCGGCGCTGTTCTTCGGACTTGCGGTGTGGTTTCGCCAGATAATGCGGCAGGCTTGTCCACGCTGCGGGCATCGCAAGTTTGAGCACGCGGTTTTCACCATTGACGGCGTCGTGCTTGGCCCATATTCCTGCAAGCGTTGCGGAAAGGAATGTGAGTGGTGATTGCGTTAAGCCACGACTTGGTCGTGGCTTTCTTTTTTGTGTTGATGAAAAGCCAAAGCCACGGCCAAGCCGTGGCTGATCAAAAAAAGTCATGCGGTTGTCAAACCGTAGAAACCTCTTCCGCTGTCCGCTTCGCGATAGAATCCTTCCACCCGATATTGCCTTTCGAGATAAAACATGAACGCCCGCCGCGTGCTTGCGCGCCAGGCCTGCGCGCGTGTTTCCTCTTTCTCTTTCATGGCTTGAATATCATGCGGAATCTCCACGCGCACGAACGCCGCAAGAGGGAGTTCGGCGAGATCGTTCACAATCGGCGCTGAGTTGAAACGTGCGTGCGCGCTTTGTAGGCGTTGCTCGGCTTCTTCTTCTTTTGTTTGAAAAAGATCCCACGCGACAATGAAACGATCCATGCTCAAGCCGCGATTGAGCGTGCCCGGGGCGTCGCTCGCGTACATATCGGGCACATACTCCGTCACGGCCGCGCCGAGACGGTTGAGATTCAAGTGCGCGTTGCGGCTCACGAGCGGGTCATACGTCCATAAAATTTTTTCGACGCCGAGCTCGCGCACGAGCTGTTGTTGATAGCGCTTCAACTGTAAGCCGAGGCCGCGGTCGCGATATTCCGGCCGCACGGCGAGCATGTCAGACCAATGCACGAGCCTGCCCTCTTGCACGCCCGTCAAGCCGAACACAAAGCCGAGCAAGGCTCCGCTTTCATCGAACGCACCTGCAGCCACGCCGCCGATCTTTTGGCTCACTTGGAGCAATGACGGCGGCACGCACTCGGCAAAGCTATCGCCCCACGTTTGTTTTTGTAATTCTAGGCAGGCGCGGTAATCGTCATGTGAGTTGAAGCGGCGGAGGATCATGTTTGAGGCTTTCGTTTAGTCAATAGTTCAACCACGGCAGGGCCGTGGCTCTATGCGATTAGCGTTTCAAACGCAGAATAACATTCTGAAAGTTTTTCTCGGCGACACTCGGTGACTTCGGCGAGGTTCGGCGGATAGGCTTTTCCTGTTTGGGTGCGGCTTGTCCGCGTTAGGCGATTAGCTTTTCAAGCGCAGATTTAATTCTAACTTTTTGATCACCAACGGACGGTTTGAAAATATACTTCAGGCGGCGGGATGCCGTCGCTTTGAAGTCACCTCGCTTGAAAAGATAAAAGTCAGGTAAACAAGCAACGATGACACTGCGGTGGAGCAGCGACGGGCCATAAAAAAATTCGACGCGCGCATGCTCCCAGGCACGAGCATACTGCGCGAAAGCGAAATATGCAAGCCGTCGCAAAAAATGACGTGAAAATGCGTTGAGTCACGCGCCGCGATTTTATATCTTCACGAACTTTCAGTGGACGAAAAACTTTGATAAGGATTATCTTTCATGCCTTCTCTTTTATTGCCCAAGCTCATCACGGTTCTGCGCGAAGGTTATACGCGCAAACAATTCCTGAACGACCTCACCGCGGGCGTGATCGTCGGCATCATTGCGTTGCCGCTTGCGATTGCGTTTGCCATTGCCTCGGGCGTGAAGCCGGAGCAGGGGCTTTACACCGCGATTGTCGCGGGTTTCCTCATCTCCGCGCTCAGCGGCAGTCGCGTGCAAATCGGCGGGCCGACGGG
This sequence comes from bacterium, assembly GCA_041918175.1. Taxonomy (GTDB): domain Bacteria; phylum Zhuqueibacterota; class Zhuqueibacteria; order Zhuqueibacterales; family Zhuqueibacteraceae; genus JABWAN01. Next base: position 38,813 of record JAYRWE010000070.1, on the reverse strand, counting down.
CGCGTTCATCGTGATCGTGTATGGCATCGTGCAGCAATACGGCTATGACGGTTTGATGATCGCCACGTTCATCGCGGGCATTATGATTTTGGCGATGGGCTTCGCGCGTCTCGGCGCGGTGATTCAATACATTCCGTATCCCGTCACCGTGGGTTTCACCACGGGCATTGCGCTCATCATTTTTTCCGGGCAAGTGCGCGACTTCTTGGGTTTGCAAATGGCAAATGTGCCTGCGGAATTTGTCGAGAAGTGGCTGGCGTATGGCGAGCATTTCGTTTCGTTCAATGTTTACGCCATTGCCATTGCATTGCTTTCGCTCGGCATCATCGTGTTTTGGCCCAAGGTGACGCCGCGCGTGCCCGGCTCGCTGCTGGCGATCATCGTCGCGACTGCGCTCGTGCATGGTTTTAATTTGCCTGTGGAAACCATCGGCAGCCGCTTCGGCGAAGTGCCGAGTTCGCTGCCCAAGCCGCATGTGCCGGACTTGTCGTGGAGTCTGTTTACGAAAATGTTTTCGCCGGCGATCACGATTGCGTTGCTCGCGGCAATCGAGTCGCTGCTCTCCGCGGTGGTGGCGGACGGCATGTTGGGCACGCGGCATCGTTCGAATATGGAGTTGATCGCGCAAGGCGTGGCGAACATCGTCTCGCCGATCTTCGGCGGCATTCCGGCCACGGGCGCGATCGCGCGCACCGCAGCGAATATCAAGAACGGCGGACGCACGCCGATTGCCGGAATCATTCACGCGCTCACGCTTCTGCTCATCATGCTCTTCTTCGGCAAATGGGCGAGCCTGATTCCTATGGCCACGCTCGCGGCGATTTTGATTTTCGTGGCCTACAACATGAGCGAGTGGCATCTCTTTCTCAACATCGCGCGCAGCAGTCCGCGCAGCGACATGGCGGTGTTGTTCATCACGTTTCTGCTCACCGTGCTCATCGATCTCACGGTCGCGATTCAAGTGGGCGTGGTGCTCGCCGCGTTTTTGTTCATGCGGCGCATGGCGCAGGCCACGCAAGTGGGGTTTGTGACTAATGGTGTGATCGACGATGAAGAAGAGGAAGATGCAGTGCTGCGCGATCCGAAAGCGATTGCAAGACGCGAAGTGCCCGCTGGCGTGGAAGTGTTTGAGATCAACGGGCCGTTCTTCTTTGGCGCTGCGGAGAAATTCAAAGACGCATTGCGCCGCGTGGCGAAGCCGCCGCGCGTGTTGATTCTGCGCATGCGCCACGTGCCTGCAATCGACGCCACGGGCTTGCGCGTACTTGAAGATGTGTGCGACAAGGCGCGCAAAGAGGGCACGCAAATCATTCTCGCCGGCATTCGCCGCCAGCCGTTGCACGCGCTGCGCCGCTCGCCGCTGTTGGAAAAGATCGGCAGGAAAAATATCTTTCGCGATATCGATCACGCTTTGAATCGTGCGCGCGAGATTTTGGGATTGCCGAGCGCAAGCGCGCACACCGCGCCAGCGCAACAGTGGGCAAAAGAGCCTGCGGCTTGAAAATCAACTTGCGCCACAAGATACTTCAAAGTATGTTACTTCAAAGTAGCTTAATCCGCAGCATTCATCATAACCCGGACAAGCCGAAGCTAAACGCGAAAAGCTTTTCAACCGAAATTCGTCGAAGTCACCGAGTGTCGCCGAAGGATGGCCTTTTTCAGTGAGACCCGGTGACCTCGGCGTCGCTCGGCGGAGAAATTTTGTTCTTTTTGCACTGATTCGACTCGAGAGACACTAAATTTTCCCTGAGGGCGTGCATGTGACTAAACTGTGCTCGTTTTTTATCTGCCTTCTCGCTCTTCTTCCACACTCCGCGCGCGCTTCATGCGAGTGGTATTTGCCCGTTAATTTCGCGAGCCGCCAATCGTGGGAGCACGTGCGGCTCACGCAAATCGGCGCGTTCGGTTTGATGCGCAAGGCGCGACCGGCCGTGCCCGCGCATTATCACACGGCGACGGACTTCATGCGCCCCGGCGATAACTATGAAAACGAGCCGATCTTTCCCGCAGCGCGCGGCGTCGTAATTAGCCAACGCGACGACGGTCCGTTCGCTCAACTCATCGTCGAGCATGCTTCAAGCGGCAACGATACGGTGTGGACCGTGTATGAGCACATCGCCGGTTTAACTGTCGTTGTCGGCGATACCGTCGATCCCTTCACGCCCATCGGGCGTTTTATGACCAAAAAGGAGTTGAACAAATACGGTTGGCAATTCGATCATCTGCATTTTGAAATCATGAAGTATCGTCCGCGGCCTTTGGCGCCGACGAAGAAAACGCCGATGCGTTTGTTTCAAGTCTACAACCTCGTGTGTTATAAAAAATCCGACTTGGAAAAGTATTATCACGCGCCGCAGGAATTTTTTGAGGCGTGTTGGAAAAGAGCAAACCTGTGAGCGCAAAAAAGTATTTGCTCTCGGCGCGGGGCTTTTCTATTTTGAGACGGCAATTTTTGCTGATAAAATTCGCAGGGCCATACCATGAAGCTCGCTCGCATCACGGTCAATCCCAAACAAATGGGCGGCGTGCCTTGCATTCGCGCGCTGCGAATTCCGGTCGCGACCGTCGTCGGCATGATTGCCGAGCGCATGAGCGAAGAAGAAATTTTGCAAACATATCCTGATCTTGAGCCGGAAGATCTGCGCGAGGCTTTGCGCTATGCGGCAGAAGCCGTGCGTGAGCGTAAGTTGCCGCATCTCGCCGTAGCATGAGATTCCCAATCTTTGGTTCCTCACCTCACACTCCTTCCGAGGTTCTGCCTTGAACCAAATGCCCTCCGCTTCCGCGTCTGCTCCCTCGCCTCACCTCGCCCAACGCCTCGGCCTCTTTGACGCCACCATGCTCGTCATGGGCGGCATCATCGGCTCCGGCATATTCATGAACCCTTACGTTGTTGCCACGCAAGTTCACACGCCCGTGTTGATTCTCGGCGCGTGGTTGCTCGGCGGATTCGTTGCGCTCGCAGGCGCGTATATCTATGCCGAGCTTGCCGCGCGTTTGCCGCAAGTGGGCGGGCAATATGCGTATCTGCGCGAGGCTTATCATCCGCTCGTCGCATTTCTCTATGGCTGGGGTTTGTTGCTCGTCATTCAAAGCGGCGGCATGGCCGCGGTCGCGGTCACGTTCGGGCGCTATTTCATCGAACTCACGCAATTGCCTTTTTCCGACAAAACGATTGCGACCGTCACGCTGGTGGCGCTCGTGATCGTGAATTGCCTCGGCGTGCGCGTGGGCGCGAGCGTGCAAAGCGCATTGATGGTTTTGAAAGCGCTCGCAATTATCACGCTCGTGCTTTGCGGCTGGTTGCTCGTGGATGATTCGCAATTTACTTTCACGCCGGCGCTCGATCAACCCGTGAGCTTTGATTTGTTCATGGCTATGGGCGCGGCCATGATTCCCGTGCTTTTCGCCTACGGCGGCTGGCAAACTTCGAACTTCATTGCCGCGGAGATAAAAGAGCCGAGAAAAAATTTGCCGCGCGCGTTGTTGCTCGGCGTGCTCGGCGTCATCGCGCTGTATCTCGCCGTGAATTTTGTGTGCGTGCATGCGCTCGGCGCAAACGGCTTGGCGCAAACCACGACGCCCGCTTCCGCGGTGATGCGGCTTGTGCTCGGCGAAAAAGGCGCGACGTTTATCGCGCTCGGCATCACGATTTCCACGCTCGGCTTTTTGAGCCAGGGCATGCTCACTGCGCCGCGCGTGTATTTTGCGATGGCCGAAGATCGTTTGTTCTTCAAGCGCGTCGCGTGGATTCATCCGCAAACGCGCGTGCCCGTGGTTGCCATTGTGCTGCAAGGATTCATCGCCATTCTCATTGCGCAGTGGGGACGATACGATCAAATTCTCAACTACGTCGTGTCGAGCGACTTCATCTTTTTCGGATTGAGCGCGACGTGTATTTGGGTTTTTCGCCGCCGGGAAAAGCTTGCGCATGCAAAGCAAACCCTGCCTGCGGACGGAGCAAAAATTCCCGGCCATCCTTTCACGACGATGTTCTTTGTTGCGATTTGCTGGCTCGTGGTATTGAACTGCGTTTACAAATATCCTGAGAACACATTGATCGGCCTCGGCATTCTACTCGCCGGCGTGCCGGTGTACTTTTTATGGAAAAGGCGTGCCGCCGCGATGAAGTAATGGAGTGTTGGATTATTGGATTGATGGAGTGGTGGATTGATGGAAAAACATTGCTCCATTGATCCACCAATCCAAGGTTCCAAAACTCCACTAATCCAAAACTCCAACACTCCATCAATCCAACAATCCAACCTCCCAATCACCATGCTCACACGCACAATGTCCTCCGCCTACATGGAATGGGCCAAGCTCCATTCCGGTAGCAAGTATAATCTGGCTTCGAGCGGTGTGCGCTGGTATGTGCTCAAAGATTTGCCGGTGACGCTCGAACAACTTGAAATCAACGGCCCGAGCGCGTATGGCCATCCACCGTTGCAAGAGGCGATTGCGCGGCATTGCAATGTGAACACGGATATGGTCGTGGCCGCGGCCGGCACTTCCATGGCAAATCATCTCGCGATGGCGGTAACCTTTGAACCCGGCGACGAAGTTTTAATCGAGCACCCGACGTATGAACTGCTGCTCTCAGCCGCGCAGTATTTGGGAGCGAAGGTCAAGCGTTTCGCGCGCAGATTTGAAGACGGCTTTCGCCTCGATCTGCACGAGATCGAACGCGCGCTCACGCCGCGCACGCGTCTCATCCTGCTCGCGAATTTGCACAATCCGAGCGGAGCATTTGTCGATAATAACACGCTCGCGCAAGTCGGCGCAATGGCGCGCAGTGTCGGCGCGCGTGTGCTCGTGGATGAAGTGTATCTCGAAGCCATGTTCGAACAGCGCCCGGCCTCGGCAATTCACCTCGGCAACGAGTTTATCGTCACGAGTAGTTTAACGAAAGCATTCGGCTTAAATGGTCTGCGCTGCGGGTGGGTTTTGGCCGAGCCGGAATTGGCGCGCAAGATGTGGCGTTTGAACGATCTCTTCGGCGTGATCCCCGCGCACCCCGCGGAGTTGTTGAGCGTGATTGCGTTTCAGCATCTTGATCACCTCGCGGCTTCGGCAAAAATATTGTTGCAAAACAATCTCGCGCTGCTGCACCACTTTTTGGAAGCGCATCCGGAGTTGCCTTGCCTCAAGCCGCGCTTCGGATCGATTGCATTTCCTCAATTGCCCCGTGGTGAGGTCGCCAAGCTAGGCGCGCGCTTGCGCGAGCACTATGACACCACGATCGTGCCCGGCAATTTTTTCGAAATGCCGGAGCACTTTCGCATTGCCGTGGGTGCGGAAACGCATATTGTACAGGAAGGGTTGGAACGTTTGGGGCGGGCGTTGCAGGAAATTAAAAAATAAACCTACTGGCGCGAAATCACGAGCCTTGCTCATATTTCTCTTTAAACCGCTTCACGCTGTGCATGATGGCGCGCGCGATTTTTTGTTGCGTCTCCCCGGAGTCGAGCAAGCGCTCTTCCTTGCGATTGGAGATGAAGGCCATTTCCACGAGCACGCTGGGCATAGAAGCGCCGACAAGCACACGAAATCCGGCCTGCTCCACGCCGCGATCGGGCAAGCCCACGAGCGCCGACATCTCTTCTTGAATGATCTGCGCGAAACCTTCGCTTTCATGATGAAACGCATTCTGCGCCATCGCAGTGAGGATGAACTCTTCATCGCTGTGCGCCCCACCCGCGTCGTCTTCATATTTCACCACCGAGTTTTCGAGCAAAGCGACTTCGAGCGCTTCGTCCGTTTTGGCGGGCCCGAGGAAATAAGTCGTGGTGCCGTCCACGCGCCGGCTCTTGTTGGCATTGCAATGCAGACTGATAAACATTTTGCCCTGCGCAGTGTGGGCCAGCGCCGTGCGCTCGTCGAGTTTGATGAAGGTGTCGGTTTCCCGCGTGAGCACGACACGCAACCCCAAATCTTTTTCAATCAACTTTTTCAAACGCAGCGCGACTTGCAGCGTGACGTCTTTTTCGCGTGTGCCTTCCGGGCCAATGGCGCCGGGATCGCGGCCACCGTGCCCGGGATCGAGCACAATGGTATCGATGCGCCATTTTTGGCGATCCATTTCAAGCGTGCGCAACACTTCTGCCGGCACGACGTCTTGCGTGGGCAAGGACACCAAGATCGTGTTGCCTTGATTGCTGATGGTCACCTGGCTCGCGTCGATCTCTTGCTGCAAACGAAACGAAAGCTGCGTGACCATGCCGGTTTGCACGGGCCGCACTTCTTTCACGACGCTTGCGCCGTTGATCGAAGTAAACACGTTGGCGGCGACTTTGCCGCCGACAATATCGACGTACATCCAATCACGACTAAAGCGCGTGCTCACATGTTTGCGCGCAAACGGCTGCGTGGCTTGAATACGAATGAGCGTGCCGTTGGCTTTGCCTTCCACGGCAATTTTGTTGATGTTCGCGGGCCGCACGAGATTGCTCGCGGACGTGTCCGCAGTTGCGCCGCGCTTGCGTAAACGTTCCGGCCATGCGCCGCGATAGAGCGGGCGAACCATTTCCGCAAAAGCATAAAGCGGCACGAGCAACTCGTCGTTGGCATAGCGCGTTTCCACGGGCAATTGCACGAGGCGATCGTCGATCTGCACGAAAGGATTCATCGCCGTGACTTTGATTTCCGCCTCGCCGACGTACAGAATCGATTTGCGCGTCTTCTCGCTATAAAACGTGCGCAGATTGAGATACGCGGCAAAATCTTCCAAGCCGACGTATTCCATGCCGTTCAGCTCGGCGAGTTTGACGGTGCGCAAATCGCTCTTGGGGTTTTGGGAGAAAGCGCGGGGAGAAAGTGCGAAAGCAAAGAGCGCTGCCAGGCAATACAGTGGTGGGAAAAATTTCGACCGCAGGCGCATATGCCGCTGCACATTAATTGGGACCGAAGTCCTGTGAGCGCAGGTTTTCCTGGCCGAGAAATTGGCTGGCCCGCTTGAGAATTTGTTTTTCTTCGGGAGTGAGGTGATCGTAACCGACTTCATTGATCTTGTCCAAAATAACATCGACGCGCTCGCGCAGATTCATTTCATGCTGGCGGCGGCGCACGACCTCCATATGACTTTTCTTTTGTTTGCGCCGGCGAAACCAATCTTTGAGCGCCGCGAAGCCGTGCGCCGATTTTCCCGGCGCCGGCGGCGTATACTCCGCGCCCAACCATGACGTGGCACTACGCCGCATGGCAGTCCAACGCCAATCCATTTTCAAAAAAATAAATCCCACAATCATACCGCCCAAATGCGCAAAGTGCGCAACGCCGCTGTTCGGATCAAAGATACCGGAGAACAGCGAGATGCCCGCAATGATCATCACGAGATATTTGGCTTTGATATGAACCGGCAGGATGAAGAGGATGAGAAACGTGATCATGCGCTCGGGAAAGAGCATGCCGAACGCCATGAGCAAGCCGTAAATTGCGCCCGAAGCGCCGACCACGGGAATCGCGGAATCGATGCCGAGCAAAACATGAAACAAGCCCGCGCCGATGCCGCACACGAAGTAATAAAGGAGAAACGCCTTGCTGCCCCACTCGCGCTCCAACTCACAGCCGAACATCCACAGCACGAGCATGTTGATCAAGATATGCCAAATGCCGGAGCCGTGCAGAAACATGTAGGTGACAAGCTGCCAAATCGTAAAATCATGAATGACCGTTACGGGCACAAGCTGAAACCAAGAGACGAACTCTTCCGGCAACATGTGCTGTAAGACAAAGCAGCCCACGTTCGCGATGATGAGATACTTCACCGCGTCGGTCAGTCCGGCTCCCATGCCAAAGCGATAGGATTGCCCGTAAAGGCCCATAGGATGATCGCAGTTTGTGTGAACGGTTAATATGCTCGGTGGCAATAATTTTACACACAGCGCCCGTCATTCGCGGAGACCCGATACCCATGCGTGATTCGTGCGGTGGAAATAGGCGGCGCCGGTTTTTTCGCTATGCCGCGCGCTTGTTGCAGACGGCGGCATAATATCATTCCCGCTTTTCAAAGTCAAGCGAAACGTCCCCCCACTGTAATGCCTGAGTTATGTATGGAGTAGCGCGCAGCCCTGCTTCCTGCCGACAAGAGGTCTGCATTACGTTCTCCACCAATAACTGAGGTATTACCCACCTGCGCTCAATTCAAATTTGCGCGCAAGCGGCGTATGCCTTCTTTCGCCACTTTATACCCCGGCCGCAAAGAAAGCGCGCGCTCAAACGCTTGCAGCGCAAGCGGCCACAGACCTTTCATCTCATAAATCGTAGCCATGTTCACGTGCGGAAATTCAGGGTGATCATAGCGCAAAGCCTGCATCGCTTGTTTCAACCACGACTCTGCTTCTTCCACTTTACCGAGTTGCATGAGATAGACGCCGATGTCATTATAAGCATTGCCGTAATTCGGATCGCATGTGATCGCGCGTTTGCACTCCACAATCGCCTCATCTAACTTCCCCATCATGCTGTACGTCCAACCGAGAAACGTAAACGCTTCCGCGGTCGGCTCCACTTCGAGCGAGCGTTTGTAATAAGCCACGGCTTGTTCGAGATGCCCGGCCATTTGCAGCTCATACGCCATGCGCAACAAGCGCATCGCCTCGGCTTTCAGTTTTTCCATGCAAGATAAGCTCGATTAATTTTCGTGATCGGCTCCGCGCGTAGCGCTTGCAAGCCGTCGTCGACGTATTCCACGCGGCGCATGCCGAGCAGCGTCACGTCGAGGCCGTTTGTGTTTAATAAAACGCGCAAAGCTTTTTGTGAAAGGGAAGAACTGCTCGCCAACTCCGGCACATGCTCGTTTAATCTCACACTGAGTTCACGCGCGGCCTCTGCGGCCTCGCGACTGTGCACCGCGGTTAACGTCTGCAAAACTGTTGCGAGTGCAGAGCGATAACGGTTTTCCCAAGCGCGCCACGGTTGCGCGTTGTCCGTGAGCGTGCGCAGAAAGTGCAACGCGCGTTCGAGGTGCGGCGCGAGAGTATATTGCCGCGCGTGATCCCAATGCGCCCAGCCGCGAAAAAAATGCAACGCGCCTTCGAGTTGTTTCGCCCAGCAAAATATTTTATCCAAATTTTGCAAGCGTGCGTGAAGCTCGAAGCGTGGCGCGAGTTCCTGCACAAACTCTTCTTCGAGCGCGGCCAATGCGGCGAGTTGTTGCGGATAATTTTTTTCGGCCTGTTGCGGCGTTATGGTTCCGAAATCCGCGAGGCGCATCATGTCGCGTCCGGTCATGGCATTCAGAGGGCGATTCGCGAGTGTGGCGAGGCCGTGCTCGCGGCTAAACTCCAACAGTGTTTGCGTGTTGCCGCGTTGATTTTTTTCGAACACCGCGCCGCTTTCGAATAGGTTCATGGGAAACTGCATCACTGCGAAGTGATGCTGCGGCGTCAAACGCTCGGCAATGCTCCAAACTTCTTCAAGCGAAGTAAACTCCGGATCGTTGCTCGGTTTGGGAAAAGTATTAGAAGAGATGCCATACCAACCGATTTTGCCTTCTGCAACTTTGTGTTCTAAAAAGTCAAACGCGAGCGCGATTCGGCGATAATACTCTGCGCGTGCCTCTTTCAGTGGCATGCCGTGCTTGTGGGCAAACGACAAAAAGTATTCGGGATTGTGCAACAGCAGCACATCAAGCGAGGAAAGCTGCAAACGTGCAAGGCTGCGTTCGAGTTGATCCTCTAAAAAATCCGGATGAATGCAATGCCAGCAGCCTTCCATGTATTTCACCATCTCTGAAAACGGCGCGTCGCTCTTTTCGCGCTCCATTGCAAGTTGGAGATTCTGGCCTTGCACGTAGCCCGCTTTGGAAACGATCACCACTTCCTCGCGCGCGATCTTTCCTTCATCAATCAACTCGCGCAACACTTTGCCGACAAGTTGCTCCGATTCGCCGTCGCCATAGTTCGTGGAAGTGTCGATGAGATTGACGCCTTGAGTGAGCGCGTGGCGCAAAGCTTCTTCATGTGCAAGCGTCACGGCGTCGAGGCGATAACAGCCGAAGCCGAGGCGGCTTGCGCGCAAGCCGGTTTTGCCGAGAACGCATTGCGCGTGTGGAAAAATATTGTGGCCGTGGCGGGCGGTCATGTCGATAGAGTTCATTAAGTTCACGACTCGTTCTGAAAGCGCGAGTCACAATGCAAAAGAATCTTGCGAAAATCAAGGTCGCGCTGAAGGCTTTTGCTGGACGCATGCGCCCACTATTGGGTTTGAACCTTTATGCGATTGTCGCGGGCATTGGTCTCGATCATTTTGTTGAAAGGATCAACCGCAACAAATGCGGGCTGCCGTTCAACCACGAAGGAAAGCCGGTTATGAATTTGAGCGACTTTGTGCTTCATCAAATAAAGCTCGTCGTCCTCGCCGCTCTCGCCAAACACGCCAAGTTCGAGATAATCCGCCAAAGGCAATGATTGCAGTTGGCGGTTTGCGCCAGCAAATGTTGTGGCAGGAAAATCTCCCTCGCCGGCTTCATAAAGCTTTGTGCCTTCCTCGTTCACGCGGTATTTGCTGACGACGAATTCGACTTCGACTTGATACTTGCCGTTTTCGAGCCGCGTGCTTTGCGCCGCGATCATTTTGTTATCATAAAAGGTGACCGTTTCAAATAGGTCGGTGATCAAATACTTTAATGAGTCGGGCGTGGCTTTTCTAAGGTACTCAACCATTGCAAGAGAAGTCGTATACGGCGGTTTTTGAAATCTCACTTTTTCAACATACGCCTTTAAAGCGCGATTCAAATTTTCCTCACTGATAAAATCGCTCAACGCATAAAACACGAGGGCGCCCTTTTGATAAGCAATGTGGCTTTGGCGCTGGCCGGAATTATACATCAGCGGCCGCTCGCCGCCGGCGTCATTCGCTCTGCCGTTCAAATAAATGTCGCGCGCCTTTTCCAAAAACAGGCGCAACTTGGCTGTGCCATATTCACGCTCCAATACTTTAAGCGCGACGTATTCGGCCATGCTTTCCGTGATCATCTTCGCGCCCAATACGTCCGCGGGCAAGATTTGATGTCCCCACCATTGATGCGCCAGTTCGTGGGCCGCGCCTAGAAAGGGCAGGTTCAATCCGCCGGTTGCAGTGTCGTCAATGTCCAGCATGAAGTTGACTTCGGAATACGGAATCGTATTGGCGAACGATTGCGCAAAATTGCCCAACGTTCGCGAGTATTCGAGCAGGCGCGCTTGGCGATGTTGATAAGGGCTGAAGTGGGTTTCACTGTATGCCAGCGCAGCTTTCATTCCCCGCATGAGGTGATTCAAATTATGCTCGTGCCCTTCGTGGTAATAAATCTCAAGATTGATGCCGTTCCAATTTTCGCGCGCGACTTGATAGCGGCCGGAAAGAAAGACGTAATCGTTCGTCGCCTTGCCTTGTGACTGGTACTGAAAATATCTTCTCCCGTTTTCCGTCCACTCTTTTTGCAACTCCCCGGGCGCAACGGCGATTTGATCGGCCGCGGTGCTCACGGTCGTTTCCAAAGCAATGTAATCGGAATCGATCGAGCGATGGTGATTATGCAAAGCCGAGCTGTCCTTCGGCGACGCGTTCGTCTCGTCCGGACGATAGCCGATTCCCGGGTAAATGAGTGAGGTAATAAACGTGCCGTTTTTTTCAACGCCGGAGTTTTTACGCACCAGCGTGTTCGGTTTGTTTTCGACTTCGAACCGCAACTGCAAACTGTCTCCGGGCTGCAAGCCTTCGTGGAGCCGGTGAATATCGAAATGCGCAATCGTATCTCGGCTCACCGGCGAGGTGGCGCGATCGAAGCGGTAGTTGGTTTTCACATCGAAGGCATACTGCACCAGCAGCGTGTCGATAAAGCGATTCGATTTGTTCAGCAACGTGTACGTGCCGTCGGACGCGAAACACAGCGACTCGGGGAAGAGGTGCATATTCACTTTCACCGCGACTACTCGCGGCTGGAGCACGCGTTCGTATTTTTTGTAGCGCTGCTTCGCCGTCGCAACGGCTCTCCGCGTTTCTTGCTCGGTAAAAGTTCGCGGCGATTTTTTTTCAAGATAATCTAGCGCCCCGCCCGCGCCCAGAAAGAGTATGAGCAAGAGGAGAAAAGCCGGCGCCCATTTGTGTTGCAGCCGCACTCGCGCAAGCGTGAGTCTTGCGCGAAAGGACTCCGGCAAGCCTCTGCTCCAAAACAATAAAGCGCCGCCGCACAATAGCAGTCCCGCCGGCAGCCAGTAGAGTTTGTAAACGAAGTATGGAATGAGCGCATGACCGTAACCGCTCAAATCCGAATACTTCATAAAGAAATCAGGCTCCGGCGCTTGATTAAAGCGAAAGAGCAGGCGCTCGATGCCCAATTGCGGTAATTCCGCCAAGCCGAGCGCGCCGAGTAACAACAAGAAGAAACCCAAGTACGGATTCGTGAAAACGGTTTGCACGAAAATCGCGGCGCACGCAGCAATGATAAAACCGAGGAGATGGATGCCGTACAAATCAAACAAGTAGTGGCCGATCTCGAAGTCATAATGGCCCTGGTGCGTTTGCACAAGCACGCCGGCGACTAGAATGATCGCCAGCAGCAGCGCCTGCATTTTCACAAGCGCGAGAAATTTTGAGAGCAACAAAGCCCAGTTCGGCAGCGGCGTCGCATCTACGAGCTCGTTGAGGCGCGCAACTTTCGCGCGTTGCACCAAAATGCCGGCATAGAGAAACGTCAAGAGATGAATCACGAGCGAGAAAAAAAGAATGGGAAACGCCAGCATTACCCACGTCACCGGCAAAAGTTTCGTGCCATATTGCGGATTCATCTGCAACATGGAGACCGCCACAAATAGACCGCCGACGAGCAGAAGGCTGATAAACGCGCCGCTCGTTACCAGGCATTTAAATTCGAACTGCGACAAGATCCATGCGGCTTTTAATCTTTGCATCACAGAAAAATCGAAGCGCACGCTGGGCAACGCCACTTTGATGATGCTGCCGAAATTATTTTTCACTACGCGTTCGGCGTTGCGGCGCTTGCGCGTCACGGAGAAGGGCGTGGAGCTGAACGTAAAATATTTGTAGACGCCTCCGAGAAGCGCCGCTGAAATTGCCGACACGAGCATGCGGTTATAAACAATCGTCTCGGTGAAGGGCAGCGCGCGCTCGTTCTGCTCCGCCAACGTCCAGCCGCGGGTGTAAAAGCTCGTGGCGATTTCACCGAAAGGCTCCAACAGCGCCGCGAGCAAGCGGCTATCCGCGCCAGCAAGCAGACGCAACAACACTTCCCGGGCGATCAACAACAGCACGATGGTGATGAAGCCCGTGTAGATATTGCGCGAAAGCGCGACGAGGGCGAATACCAGCGCGCCGACGAACAGCAGATTGGGAAGCAAATAGACGAGATAGATATGCGCATATGCGCCGAGCTTGAAAGGCGCGACCAGCGCGGGATTGACGCCCGGCAATTGCGCGCCGAGCGCGAAACCGAGGCCGGCCATTCCTGCGATCAAAGTCACGAGGCTGAAGGCGCTCAAAAACTTTGCGGATAAATATTCGCGCTTGGTGAAGGGATACGTGTACAGCACCGCGTGAATGTTGCTGCGGTAATCGCGATAAATCCCGGCGCCGATGAAGGCCGGCAACAAAAACAGCAAGAGTTTTCCAAAGAAGTTGAAGAGCCCATAAAGGCTCACGGGTGAGTTTGCGAGGCGAGCCGCGGGAGCGCTCGCTTCCCCGAAAAAACCGGAGGCCCCAGCCATCGCGCCGGCGGCCAAGAGAAAAAAAATGCCCGCGTAAACATAGGTCGAGGGCGTCGTGAACCAATGCTTCAATTCCTGCTTGAATATGGCTGGGAACATGCGGGTTTTGAGTGAATGAGAAGCCGAGTCAACGATCCGTTTGCAGAGCGCTAAAGTAAACGTCTTCTAATTGCGGGGCGGTTGCGGAGAAATCCGACGCGGGCTTGTGCGCGGCATGCACGCGAATGGCGAGTGAATTGTCGGGGTTGTATTTGGAAGAGAGCACATTGTAGCGCGCTTCCATTGCCTCCAAGTGCTCGCGCGCGACGCTCTTGGTCCAGATTTGCCCCTCGATTTCCTGCAGCGCTTGCGCCGGTGTGAGCTGTTTGAGAATGCGCCCGCCGTTCATGATCGCCATTTCATGGCACAACTCTTTGACGTCGTCAACGATGTGCGTGGAGAAGATGATCGTGTTGTTCGTGCCGATCTCGCGCAGCACATTGAGAAAACGATTGCGTTCCGCGGGATCCAATCCGGCGGTAGGCTCGTCCACGATGATGAGGCGCGGCTGATTCAACAACAACTGCGCAATGCCGAAGCGCTGTTTCATTCCGCCGGAATAGCCTTCAACATGTTTTTTTCGCACTTCATAGAGATTGGTGATTTCCAGCGTCGCGCGAATCAGCCGCGCACGTTCCGGGCGCGAAGCAATGCCTTTGAGCGTGGCAAAATAATCCAACAAATCTTCCGCGGACATTTTGGGATAAACGCCGAACTCTTGCGGCAGATAGCCTAAAATTTTGCGCAAGTTCATGGGGTCTTGCAAAACGTCAATGCCGTCAAACGTGACGCTGCCCGCATCCGGGTTTTGCAGCGTGGCGATCGTGCGCAGCAATGAAGATTTCCCCGCGCCGTTCGGACCGAGCAAACCAAACATACCCGTGCCGATTTCGAGATTGACGTCATCAAGCGCTTTGACGCCGTTTTTGTAGGTTTTGGTGAGATGCGCGATGCGCAGTGCCATGCGACTTTCCTTGGTGCGAGAGCGTCGGGTTTAGAGTTTTTATCTGAAGGCACTCATACGAAGACTACATTCGAAAATGTTTCAAAATAATCTCCGCATCCTGCACGGGATTGACCGCGGCGCTGGTGCGATCTTCTTTCGAGCGATCGACCAAACGCGCGGCAGCTTCACGAATTTCTATGGGAAAATTTTCATCACCGGCCAAGCGATACAAACCATTGATGAACGTTGAAGCATAATCGCCGCGGCTAGGGCCGAGGCCGAGCTTCTCGCGCAGAGCCATACCGACCGCACGACGGGCGCATGTGCGCGCGCGGCCAATGTTGCCCTCGGCTTGCACGGCACGAGCTTCGGCCATTTCATCGAGGAATGTGCGGTTGCGCTCGTCGTTGCGGGGTTCATTCATTTGAGGGGCGTTCAGTTTGGAAAAGCGAAACAGAGTTTCGCACGCAATTGCGTTCCCAAACGGAGTTTGGGAACGAGAACAAATTGTCATTCTGGAAGAACCTTCCCTCGTGCTCGGTGCTCAGCCTAATCTGAAAAGCGTGTCAAGTGCGAGGGAAGGTTCTTCCAGAATGACACAGTTGAAGTGAAGTTACAAACCAATAATCCAATGCTCCATCAATCCAAGAATCCAAGCAGGTTTTGCGCATTCTCGCCAAGCACGAGCGCGATTTCTCTCTCCGAAAATTCTGCGGCGTGCATGGCCGCGAGCTGTGCTTCAAAAATATCTTTGCGCCAACCTCGCGGGAACGTGCCGGAGTCTGTGCCGAAGAGCATGCGCTCCGGCCCAAACACGGCTTTGGTGCGATGAAAGACGTCGGCGAGCGTGAGCGGAAATTCTTGCGCAGCCATCCAACTATTCGAGCTGGAGGTATCGACCAAAACGTTTTCGCATTGCATGCCGAGCATGAGCGTCTCGCGCCAAAAGCCGCAACCGAAATGCGGAATGATGAACCGCAGTTGCGGGAAGCGATTCGCCACGGCCTGCAAAGCGAGCGGATTGGCAAACGTGCTCTCATATAAACGCGGCAACCCGAGCGCGTCGCGCAGCTTCACTTGCAAAATGCCGAAATGCACGAACACGTGCAGCTTGCTCGCTGCGACGATTTCAAAAAACGGCAGCAGCGCCTCGTCATTCACATGATAATGATGCAGCGCGGGAAAGAGCATCACGCCGCGATAGCCATACTGCGCGACGACTTGCTGGAGCCGCGCCGCACTGTTTTCCGCCAATGGGTTCATAAGAAAAAATCCCGCGAGTCGGCCTTGTGCAAGTTGCAGGGCTTCCCCGACGGCGTCAACTTCTTCGGGCACACTTGCGAAAAGAAGCGCGCGAGCAACATTATGCCGATCGAGTTCAGCGCGCCACTTGTCGAGGTGTGCACGCACGTCTCGCGCCGGCAACTCCAGTTTGGTGCGCGTTGCCAATTCCGCGAGAGTGTGATCGACATTCGCGTTTTTTAAGCGCGCCAGCACAGAAAAAAAATCATGCGAGAAGAAATGCAGATGGGCATCATAGAGCAACATGTGTGGAGGCGGGAGTTGGTTAAACCGCAACGAACGCATTTTAGAGTGTGCGCAAGATAAAGAATCACGCTGTTAAAAGTCAAGCCGCGTGCCTTGACTTTACCTATATGGTTGTGTACTTTTTCGCGCTGCAAATTTCGTGAGCACAAATCGAGGCCATGTCGTGCGAATAAAAAAAATCTTTTGGCTGGCAGTGCTGTCGCTGCATGTTTGGTCGGCGCATGCGCACGCGCAAGCCATGGCTACGCTTTCCGGCAATGTGTATGACGCTGCGAACCGCGCGCCACTCGCCAGCGTGAACGTGTTTCTCGCGAACACCATGCTCGGCAATCAAACCGACGCCAACGGCGCATTCACGATTCGCAATGTTCCGTTCGGCACGTATGAGTTGGTGATTTCCATGCTCGGATATGAAGTGCAAAAAACTTCCGTGCGCGTAACGCAAGAGCGCGTAGCGGAGCTGCGTTTTTATTTGACGAGCAAACCGCTCTTCGGGCCGGAGGTGGAAGTCGTGGCCGAGGAGCCGAGCGTTTGGAAAAAAAATCTGAACAAATTTGAAAAGATGTTTTGGGGCAAATCAAGATTCGCGGGCGAGTGCAAACTGCTCAATGCCGAAGTGTTGGATTTTTCCGAAGACGACGGCGGCTGGTTTTCCGCGGAAGCGCGCCAACCGCTGCGCGCCGAGAACCGCGCGCTTGGCTATCGCCTCGAAATCATTCTGAACAAGTTTGAATATCACGAAAATCGCAACGAAATTCGCTACAGCGTAATCCCGCGCTTTGAAGAACTGTCCGCGAAAGATGCAAGCGAAGCGCGGCGCTGGGAGCGCAATCGGCTCAAAGCTTATCACGGCTCCTCGCGGCACTTTCTGCGCGCCCTGGTGACGGCGCGCACGCACACCGAGGGTTTTAAAGTCTACACGATGCCGCAATTGCCCTGGCAGGAGCGCGTCACCAAACATCAGTTGGTAAGCCCCGAGCGTCTGCTTGCGCCCGGCGATTTGCCTTCGGAGCGGCGCTTGGCGTTTGAAAAATATTTGGAAATTGAGTTCAACAGCGAGCGCGAACGAACCTCATGGATGATGACCACCGTGCCGTCGGTGTTAATGAATGAAGCCGGCTATGTCTACAGCGGCCTCGATGTTTTTGTTTATGGTTATTGGTTTCATCAACGTATTGCCGAGGCGCTGCCGCGGGAGTATGCGCCGGAGGAATAAGACGGATTGGGTTCTATGTTTCCTGCTTGGGCCGATATCAGCGCCCGCCGCTCCTCTGTATCAGTGGCCGCACGCTCGTCCCTGTTACCTTTTTTGAATTTCTGCGCATCGTTGCGTGGGAAGGTTTGATTACCGGGATGCTGGATTCTGAAATCACCGCACTGCTCTCCCGTTGGATGATTCGGCATCAAAACCAAAAATGGCAAAAACTTTTGAATGATTCGACCTTTCACACCGTCTATCAACGAGTCATTTCTGTTCTTCCCCTTTCAAAAAACGGTGCACCGGAGATCGGCGCGTACCACTCTGTTGTTGCCGAAAAGCGGATGCATGTACTACATCCATCAATACCACAATAACCTTAAAAAGCTCTGGCTTGAGGAAAACAAAATGAGCAATCGCTTCACTCTTGCAAAGCTGCGCGGCGCAGCGCTCATGGCCGTTTTATGTGCAGGTTTCGCTTTCGCCGCCGATTGGCCCAGTTGGCGTGGGCCGCATCAAAATGGCGCTTCTACGGAAACCGGCTTGGTTTCAACTTGGTCGGTCAATGGCGACAACTTGATTTGGAAGGCAAACTTCGTCGGCCGCTCCACGCCGGTGGTGATGAACGGCCGCGTCTATGTTATTGGTCGCGCGGGCGAAGGTTTGTCGCGACAAGAGGTCGTCGCGTGTTTTGATGCAAACGATGGCAAGCAACTTTGGGAGCATCGTTTCAATGTCTTTCTCACCACCGTCCCGTTCAATCGCGTAGGCTGGAGTTGTTTGGCCGGCGATCCCGAAACCGGCAATGTGTACGCATACGGCGTGGGCGGCATGTTTTATTGCTATAGTCGTGACGGAAAAATTCTTTGGTCGCGCTCGCTCACCGAAGAGTTTGGCCGCTTCTCCGGCTATGGCGGCCGCACGCAAACGCCCATCATCGACGAGAATCGCGTCATCATCAGCTTCTTGAACACAGGCTGGGGCAGTCAAACCGCGATGGGCCATCGCTTCTTCGCGTTTGATAAACGCACGGGCGAGATGCTTTGGGAATCCGAGCCGAGCGCGCGCCCGGTCGATACGAATTACTCCACGCCCGTGGTGGCAGTGATCAACGGCCAACGATTGCTCATTGCCGGCGGCGCGAACGGCGCGGTGGTCGCCATGAAAGCGCGCACCGGCGAGGCTGTGTGGGAATTCAAACTTTCCAAAACCGCGATCAATCCCTCCGTCGTGGTGGAAGGCAATCGCGTGTATGCGATGCACAGCGAAGAGAACCTCGACAACACGGTGATGGGCCGCGTCGTGTGCATCGATGGCACGGGCACGGGCGACGTGACCAAGACGCACGAAGTCTGGCGCTATGATAATTGCGAAGTGGGCTACGCTTCGCCCATGCTGCACGACGGACGTTTGTACGTCATCGACAACTCCGGAAATTTGTTCTGCCTTGATGCGAACAACGGCAAACGTTATTGGCAATTCAATCTCGGCACCGTGGGCAAAGGCTCGCCGGTGTGGGCCGACGGAAAAATTTTCGCGACCGAAGTCAACGGCTGGTTTCATATTCTCCAGCCGAGCGCGGACACGTGCAAGACGCTCGACTCCGAAAAGATCACGGTGAAAGACGGGCGTTATGCGGAAATGTACGGCTCGCCCGCGATTGCGTATCAGCGCGTTTATTTCACGTCGGAGAACGGCGTTTTTTGTTTGGGAGATAAAAACCTCTCGTTTAAAATGACGCCGCCCACGACAGTCGTTTTGGAAGAAGCTAAATTTGATCCCTCCGCCAAAGCGGCAGCGCTGCGAATTGTGCCCGCGGAAGTTGTGCTTGCGCCCAAACAGAAGTTGAAATTTCGCGCGCAGGCATTGGACGCGCAAGGCCGCTTTTTGCGCGAAGTGGATGCGAAATGGTCCACGGATCTCGCCATGCAATTCAATAGAAGCGAGCTTGTGCCGGTGGAGAGCAAAGCCGCGCAAGCCGGAACCGTGACCGCGACTTATGAGAGTCTCAAAGCCCTAGCGCGCGTGCGCGTGATTGCTCCGGCGCCGTGGAGTGAAGATTTTGAATCCACCGAAGAGGGCAAGGTGCCACTCTATTTCGTTGGGCACGCGAATAAATTCTCCGTGCAAACGAAAGACGGCAACAAAGTGCTCGTCAAGCCGCCGGCCGCCGTGGGTCTCAATCGCTCGGATATTTATCTCGGCCCGGGAAGCATGAAAGGCTACACGCTGCAAGCCGACATGCTCGGCACGAAGAAGCGCCAATTGCCGGACATGGGTTTGAATGCCTATCGTTACACGCTTGATTTAATGGGCGTGTCGCAACGTTTGCAACTGCGCACCTGGGGCGCGGAACTGCTCGAAGCGAAGAACGTTGCATTTCAATGGCAGCAAGACGTGTGGTATACGATGAAATTGCAGGTTGATTTCAACGGCACGAAAGCAACGGTGAAAGGCAAAGTGTGGCCGCGCGCCGAGGCGGAGCCGGAAGCCTGGACCATTTCGCTCGAAGATGATTTGCCCAACTTCGAAGGCAGCCCGGGCTTGTATGGCTATTCGCCTTCGGACATTTACTTTGACAACGTGAAGCTCATCAAGAGCAAGTGAACAAAGTAAGGAAGGCAGAAAGATTGGCTCTACTTTGACACATTCGAATTTCTGCCCACGAAACACGCTAATCATGCGAAAAGGCTTTTTGCGTTTTTCGTGTGTTTCGTGGGCAGAAAAATAAAGCAAGAGAGCCAGCCATGGCGCAAGGCAACAACCGCAGATATTTTTCTGCCCCTGCATTTTTCTGTCTAAAGATTTTTTATTAGAACTCATTTTTATGGCAAAGCAAACAACGCCGAAACCATATCGCACGGCTGAGGAAACGAAGGGGCCCTCGCGCATCGCCGAGCCGCTTGCGGTTTACGCTCCAGCGCGAGCCGCTGCAACGAGAGCGCCGCGCCGAATCACCGAACGGCGCATCGCGGGGCTCGCGGCTTCTCCGGAGGTCTGGCAATTTGCGCTCACGCACGAATTGATTCCGCATTTGGAGGTTGCAGTGAGGTTGGTGAGGGAGTGTTTTTCTACCGTGAGCGAGATTCGCCTTTTGCATCAAATTGACTGGGAGGAGGAAAACAGCAGTTGGATTGTAATCGAGATGAATATTCTCGGCTCGCCCCAAGTGATATTGGAGCAATATAATCGCTTTACGCGACAGATGGTAAAGCAGGTGCCTCCGGCACAAGGCGAAAAGATTGTCTTGAGCTTCTGATTGGATTGGGACGGTGAAATGGAGCCGATACAGTTTTTGGATATCGCCAAAAAAATTATGAACGTGCCTTCTGAAGCGGCATATCGATCCGCGGTGAGTCGAGCTTATTACGCAACGTTTCATGCAGCTACGGCGTTCCTCGCGCAACTAGGGTTTCGCGCTTCAGGCGGGCCTCAAGCGCACGGAGAGGTACGGGCGCGACTCAATAATTGCGGCAACGAGGAGGGCGTGCAGATCGCTCGTTGGCTTCGGGAATTGCACGGCCACCGCATTGAAGCGGACTATGAGTTAACGTCTGCTTTGTTTAGGGCTCAGTTTAAACCTGCGAGCTGGGTTCTGTTAGCGGAACAAGCGATTCGAACTTTGAACGCTCTCGCCGCATCACCCAACCTCTGCGATCAAATCCGCAAAGGCATTCGCGCTTATGAAGAAAAGTTGAAAGCTTGATTCTCCCAACCGCTTTCATTTTGTTTTGCATGAACAAACCTTGTGAGGAAGCTTTAAAATGAATCTCAAACGCCTCTTCCCCAAAAACAATTTTACCAAACTCCACGTGCTCGTCGGCGTGCTCACGGTTTTGACCATCGGCTTTTATTCCTCGGAGCAAGCCATGTTTGGCGGCACACTCACGCGCAACATGATTTCGAGCGAGACCAACCTCCCCACGAAATGGGATCCCGCCGCGGGTTTGAACGTCAAATGGACCGCGGCGCTCGGCTCGCAAACGTATGGCAATCCCGTGATCAGCGGCGGAAAAATTTTCGTCGGTACGAACAACGAGGGCAAGCGCAATTCGAAACTTACCGGCGATCGCGGCGTGGTGATGTGCTTCAATGAAGCCGACGGGAAATTTCTCTGGCAAATCGCCTCGCCGAAACTCGCCGCGGGCCGCGTGAATGATTGGCCTCTGCAGGGCGTGTGCTCCAGCCCGTTTGTGGAAGGCGACCGACTTTATTATGTCTCGAATCGCTGCGAAGTCGTGTGTCTCGACACGGAAGGTTTTTATGATAAAGAAAACGACGGCGCGATTAAAACCGAAGCGGACACGAGCATGATTGACGCCGATGTGGTTTGGAAACTGGATATGATGGGCGAGCTTGACGTCTTCCCGCACAACCTTGCCGTGTGCTCGCCGATTGCCGTGGGCGATTTGCTCTTTGTGGTCACGGCGAACGGCGTGGATGAAGGTCATATTCATATTCCCTCGCCGTATGCGCCAAGCTTTATTGCCGTGAATAAGAACACCGGCAAAGTTGTGTGGCAAGATAATTCGCCTGGCACGGACATCATGCACGGGCAATGGTCGAACCCGGCCTATGCGGTGATCAACGATGTGCCGCAAGTCATCTTCCCCGGCGGCGACGGTGTGATTTATTCTTTTGATCCGCCCACCGGCAAGCTTATTTGGAAATTCAATTGCAATCCGCCCGAAGCGGTTTATGAACTCGGCGGCTCGGGCACGAAGAACGATTTCATCGCTACGCCGGTAGTTTACGACAACAAAGTTTTCATCGGCCTCGGCCAAGACCCGGAGCATGGCGAGGGCATTAGCCATTTGTATTGCATCGACGCCACGCAAAAAGGCGACGTGACCAAGACCGCGGCGGTGTGGCATCGCGGCTACAAAGATTTTAATCGCACCATGTCTACCGTTGCGATTCATGACGGCTTGCTCTACGTTGCCGACTTGAGCGGCTTTGTGTATTGTATGGACGTGAAAACCGGCGAGCTTATTTGGAAGTATGATACTTTCGCGGCGATTTGGGGTTCGCCCTACGTGGTCGACGGCAAAGTATATATCGGCGATGAAGACGGCGATGTGGCGGTTTTGAAAACCGGCAAACAAATGGAGCTGCTGCACGAAGTGAATATGGGCAGCGCGGTTTACACCACACCCGTGGCGAAGAACGGCGTGATGTATATCACGAATCGCTCGACGTTGTTTGCGCTGGAGACGAAGAAGTAAGTATGGCAATACTTGCGTTTTAGGTTTTTACGAATGCGCTTATTTAAGCATATGTAAAGCTCGCAAACATGGCAACGATCTCGACGTTCTTTGGAATTGTGATAACCATGTTCTACAATGAGCATGGGCCGCCACATTTCCATGCGGAATATCAAGGTCAACGCGGTATTTTTGATTTTAATGGCAATATGACAAGAGGCAGCATGCGCTCAAAAACTGCGAAGGGCATGATTCGAAACTGGGCGAAACTACACCGCGATGAGTTGGAAAAGAATTGGAGCGAAGCGCGTTCAGGAAAACCGCTGCGCCGAATTGCGCCACTAAATTAGGAGCATTCCATGAAGAGTCAATATCTCCCCGTCGTCGTCTCGGCGAAATACAAAAGGGATTATCTCATCGAGGTTGAGTTCGATAACGGCATCAAAAAAGTTCTCGACTTTGCCAAATGGCTGAACGGCCCCATCTTCGAGCCGCTCAAGGATAAAAGGTATTTTAAAAATTTTTTCTTGGATGGCTGGACGATTGCCTGGCCGAATGGAGCGGATATTGCGCCGGAGACGTTGTACATGGCTGACGATGCAATGGCGAGGGGCAAAATTCATCAGCGCCTTAAAGCATTAGCCTAATATACCCCTATGGAATTTCGCCGTGGCAAACTCCTCCTCAGCACTGACAAAACCAAACTGCAAATGTCCGTTGTTCACGCGTTCCTTTCACAAGAATCTTATTGGGCGAAAAACATTCCGCTCGCCGTAGTGGAGAAGGCGATTGCCAACTCGCTTTGCTTCAGCGTTTATGAAGAAAATAAACAAATCGGCTTCGCGCGCGTGACGACCGATTATGCCACGTTCGCGTATCTCGCCGACGTTTTTATTTTGGAGAGTCATCGCGGTCGCGGTTTGGCGAAATGGTTAATGTCGTGCATCATTGCGCATCCCGAATTGCAAGATTTGTGGCGTTGGATGTTGGGCACGCGCGATGCGCACGGTTTGTACGAACAATACGGCTTCCGTCCGTTGGAAAAGCCGGAACGCTTCATGGAGTTGCATAATCTCAATGTCTATGCCCAAGCTCATTCCGGAAGTCATTGAGCATGCCGTGTTCGTCGTCGCGCCGCCGGAAAAAGTTTATGCTGCAATGACGACCGCGGAAGGTCTCGATGCTTGGTTCACCACCGGCGCTATGATTGACGCGCGGCCGAACGGCAGTATTCTCTTTCGCTGGAAAGATTGGGGCCCAGATCGCATCACCGGAGAAGACGGCGGCCCGGTGTTGGAAGCGCAACGGCCTTCGCGTTTCGTGTTTCAATGGCGGCCCGATCAGCCTTCCTACGCGACCACCGTTGAAATAAATTTCGAAGCACGCGAGCGCGGCACGGTGATTCGTTTGCGCGAGCACGGTTATGAAGACACGCCCTCCGGCCGCCGCAAGATGCTCGAATGCGCGTGCGGTTGGGGCGAGGCGTTGACGCTGTTGAAATTTTACGTGGAGCATGGAATTCGTTATGGCGAATGAGAACCGTTCAGAAATTCCCGTTTCAACTCTTGGTTTAATAAAAAAGCAAAAGCGCACGCAAAGACGCAGAGCCGCAGAGAACCGGCAAAGTCTTTCTCTGCGAGCCCTTTGCGCCTTCGCGGCTTTGCGTGAGAGCTTTTGCTTTTGTATGAGATCGGGCTCAATGTTAATCCTGCTCATTATCTCCTTTCCCACGTTTACTTTTGCTTGGGGCGGCATCGGCCATCGCGTGGTGGCGATGATCGCTCAGCAGCATCTCACGCCGAAAACAAAACAGGAGATCAGCAAACTCTTGCAGCCCGGCGAAACGCTGGCTTCGATTTCAACCTATGCCGATGAGATTCGCAACTCGCGCCCGGACACGCGACGGTTGCACTTCGTCAACATTCCTTTGCTCGCGAACACCTACATGCCTTCGCGCGATTGCCGCTCTTCCGATGAAGGCGATTGCATCATTGCCGCGCTCGAACGCTTTCGTCTCGAACTCGCCAATGTGAAGGAAACCCGCGAGCGCCGCGCGTTTGCGCTCAAGTTCATAGTGCATCTCGTCGGCGATCTTCATCAACCTCTGCACTGCGGCGATAACAACGATCGCGGCGGCAACGACGTCAAAGTCACATGGTTCGGCCCGAACGAGCGGCAGCAAAATCTCCACGGCGTGTGGGATTATGCCATCATCGAACAAGGCGGGCGCAAAGAAGAGGATTGGCTCAAACTACTTTCGGCTTCCATCACACCCGAAAAAATTCCCGCGCTGCAACAGGGCAATGTCACGGCATGGGCGCTCGAATCTTTGGCCACGGCGAAAGATCACGCGTATAAAATTCCGCCCAATCGTCAACTCGGGCAGGCCTATTACAACAAAACATTGCCCGTGGTGGAAGACCGTTTGCGCAAAGCCGGACTGCGCTTGGCGAAGGTGTTGAATGAGGCGTTGCAATAGCGCAGTTATTGATTCAAGCGAAATAGAGGTTACACTTTCGCCCCTTGAGTTGTCATTCAGAAAGAATCTTTTTACTCGCTGGAGATGGCGCTGAATGCTCAAAAGGATTCCTTCTGAATGACAGTTGAAGAAGGCCGGACGGTGCAACGTTGTCGCATTAAACCTTCTGTGAGGAAGCATGATGAAAAAAGTTTTGGTGTTCGCGTTTTTCCTGCCGTCTCTGTTGCTCGCGCAAAATCTCAATGAAGCTTTGTGGGAAGCGGCGCGCAAAGGCGAAGTTGAAACCGTGAAGAAGCTCGTTGCGCAAGGTGCGGAGATCAACGCGAAGACGCGGCACGGCGCCACGGCATTGTTCTATGCTGCGGATCGCGGCAACGTGGAAATGATTAAAACACTGCTGGAGCTTGGCGCGGACATTAATTTGAAAGATACATTTTACAACGCGACGGCCATAAGCTGGGCCGCGTACAATGATCGCATCGAGGCAGTGCAGGTCATGCTCGCCAAGGGCGCGGAGGGGGCGGACGATATTCTCATGATCGGCGTGAGCGGAAAAAATCTCGCGCTGGTCAAAGCCGTGTTGGAGAATGCGAAGCCCAAAGCCGAGACGCTGACCTCGGCTTTGCTCAATGCGAAGAACGCGAACAGCACGGAGATTGTTGCCGCGCTCGAACAGGCGGGTGCAATGCCGCCGCCGGAGTCGAGCTTCAAAATCGAACCGGCAAAGCTCGCGCGCTATCTCGGCAATTATCACAGCAAGACCATTGGCATGAGCATGTCGTTCTCATTGAAAGACGGCAAGCTCATGAGTACGATTGCGGGCCAGCCGCCGCTCACCTATGCGCCAACGGACGAAGTCACGTTCAATGCCATCGAATTTCAAGGCATTCGCATCACGTTCAACATTGAAGGCGAGCAAGCGAAGAGCTTCACGTTGCGGCAAGGGCCGGCGGATTATTTGTTCGAGCGTGTGGTTGCGGAAGAAGCGAAGCCCGCTGAAATCGCGGACGCAAATAAACCTATTGCAGAACCCAAGCCCGTTGCTGTTTCTCCTTCTAAAAAGAAAACGCCGAACGGCATCATCACCAAACACTGGCCCTCGTTTCGCGGCGTGAATGCTTCGGGCGTGGCGCACAGCGTGAATGCGCCCGTGCGTTGGAACGCGGAGAAATCCGAAAACATCAAATGGAAGGCGGCCATTCCGGGCCTTTCGCACGCGAGTCCGATTGTGTGGGACGATCGCGTCTTCATCACGACTGCCATTGGCAGCGACACGAGCGCCAAGCTCCGCGTCGGGCTTTATGGCGACGTTGCGCCGGACAAAGACGTTTCGAAGCACACGTGGAAAGTTTTTTGTTTGGATAAAACGAGCGGCAAAATTTTGTGGGAGCACACGGCTTACGAAGGCGCGCCGAAAGTGAAGCGCCACACGAAAGCCACACAGGCGAACTCCACGCCCGCGACGGATGGCAAATACGTCGTGGCTTTGTTCGGCGCAGAGGGCATGTATTGTTATGATATGAACGGCAAGCTTTTGTGGAAGAAAGATCTCGGCGTGTTGGATGGCGGCTGGTTTTATGATCCCGATTATCAATGGGGCCATGGCAGTTCGCCGATTATTTTCGAAGACCTCGTGATCGTGCAGTGCGACATTCAGAAAAATTCTTTCATGGCGGCGTATGCGCTCAAAGACGGCAAAGAAGTGTGGCGCATCGCGCGCGATGAGATTCCTTCATGGAGCACGCCGACGATTCACGCGAGCAACGGGCGCACGCAGTTGATCACCAACGCGACGAAGCACATTCGCGGTTATGATGCGGCAACGGGCAAGGAGTTGTGGAAACTCGCGGGCAATTCCGAAATCGCAGTGCCCACGCCCGTCATTGCGCATGATTTGATTTACGTGACGACCGGCTATCGCCCCATTCAACCGATTTATGCGATTCGGCTCGACGCCGTGGGTGACATTTCTTTGCAAGACACGGCCACGACGAACGCGCACATCGCGTGGAGCAAGAAACGCGGCGGTCCGTACATGCCCACGCCGATTGTCTACGAAGATCATCTTTATATCTGCGCGAACAACGGCACCGTGACGTGTTACGATGCGAAGACCGGCGCGCAAATCTATCGCGAGCGTTTGGGCGGGCAAGGCAGCGCGTATGCGTTCACGGCCTCGCCGATTGCGGCAGAGGATAAAATTTACTTCACGAGCGAAGACGGCGAAATTTTCGTGGTGCAAGCCGGAGCGAAATATGAATTGCTCGCTGCGAACAAGATGGGCGAAGTGTGCATGGCCACGCCCGCGCTTGCGGACAACATGCTGCTCGTGCGCACGCAGCAGCATGTTTATGTGATCGGCAATTAAAAGCAAGGCGCGCCTTATGCTGTCATTCAGAAAGAATCTTTTTACTCGCTGGAGATGCTGCCAAGTGCTTAAAAGGATTCCGCCTGAATGACAAATTGAGGAGGCGCACAAGCCAATTCACAACGCTCGTAACATTCATATGTATGCAACGGCTTCAACAAAACGATTCAAACACGATTGCTCTCATCCAACCAAAGGAAGGTATGCCGATCTCTCACGTTCTGCCACGTTCCGCCAAACGTTTTTTTCTCCCGCTCTTTTGTTTGTTGGCCTCACATGTTTTTGCGCAATACGTTCCCGGCGTGAATAACAACATCACGCTGCTTGGCAGGCAAGACAAGTACAACGGCTATTCGAACATTTGGGGTTACACCGATGCGAACGGCAATGAGTATGCGCTGGTCGGCGCGGATGTTGGGCTTTCGGTGGTGAATATCACGAATCCCGCGAATCCGATTGAGGTCGGTTTCGTGCCTGGCCCCGGGCCTACGGGTTGGCGCGAGATTAAAACCTTTTCGCACTATGCCTACGTCGTAAGCGAAGCCTCTGCGCCCTCGCAATATTCCGGCGTGCAAATCGTTGATCTCTCCACTCTGCCGAACAACGTGAATTCTTTTCGTTCGTATCTCTGGCCGAATGTAACGGCGAACGATGCGCGCGCGCATTCGATTTCGGTGGATGAAGCGGGCTATCTTTACATTCAAGGCGGCAATACGACAACGGGCACGGGCAGCCGCAACGGCGGCGTGCGCATTTTGAGCTTGGCGAATCCGGCTGTGCCCGCGCCCGTCGGCGTGTTTAGTGCGCGCTACGTCCATGACTCCTACACGCACAAAAATATTCTTTTCAACAGCAACATCAATGACGGCGGCCGCGTGGACGTCGTTGATGTCACCGATCGCGCAAATCCCAAGTTTGTCACGGCCATCACGTATCCCAACGGCGCTTCGCACAATTCCGGCACCACCGCGGACGGCAATTATCTCATCACCACGGATGAAGCGCCGGACATTACGGTGAAGGTTTGGGATATTCGCGTGCTGTGGGACAACGATCCGAACAACAACAGCAACATCGAACTCGTGGCCGAGATTCCGGTGCCAGCCGGCTCCATCGCACACAACGTGCACGTGCGCGGCGATTATGCATTCATTGCGCATTACACCGAAGGCGTGAAAGTTTTTGACGTCTCCGATCCGCGCAACCCTGCGGAAGTGGGTTACTACGATACGTTTCGCCAGCCCGGTGCCGGCTTTGCCGGCGATTGGGGCGTGTTCCCATATTTTCCTTCGGGCAATTTCGTGCTCTCCGACATGCAAACCGGTTTGTATGTCTTGCGTTTGGATCACGCGGGCGTGGGCGAAGTGCGCGGCAGAATCACCAATCGCGCCACAGGCGAAGTGTTGACGAACGCAACCGTGCAATTGGTCGAAGCGAATCGTATTTTGTCCACGAATAGCAACGGCGAATATCACGCGCGCACGAACGCGGGCCCGCACACGATGATCGTCAAAGCGTTTCCTTTTAAAAGCGACACGGTGAAGTTTGAATTGGCCTCAGGCTCGCCTTTGCAACAAGATCGTTCGTTGCAACCGCTGCTGACGATGAACACGCTGCGCGGCAATATTAAAGATGTCAATGGTAATGCTGTGCGCGCGAAAGTGACCTTATTCGCTAGCAGCAACACTGTTGCGAGCTATACACTCACGGATAGCAGCGACGCGAACGGTGACTATGCTTTCGAAAATATTTTTGTATCCTCGCCGCCGCTGTTGAAATATGACAAGCTCGTGATTGAGCCGATCATTCCCTTTGTCGCGCAGACCGAGGAAAACATCGTGATAACGAGCGGGGCGCCGACGACACACAACTTTGCGCTGCAAGCGGCACAAGTGTTATTGGTGAATGACGATCCCCAAGCGGCATATGGCAATTACTATCTCGATGCCTTGCGTGCGCTCAATGTCACGGCGTATCCGTGGTCGCGCCTCGAACGCGGTGCCGTGCCAGTGAGTGCGATGTCGAAATTTCAAAGCAATGTGATTCTCTGGTTTACCGGCGATGCAACCGGCAGCGCAGTGCTCAATGCTGCGGAGCGCGATAGCATCAGCGCGCATCTTGATCGCGGCGGAAAAATTTTGCTCACCGGACAGAATATTGCGGAGAGCTTGCAAGGCACTGCGTTTCAACGCGACCGTTTGCGCGTATCGTTTCTTAATAATACTTCTGATTTCACGTTGCACGGTACGCCCGGCGACCCGATTGGCAACGGTTTGAACAGCATCGTGACCGCGGGCGCGGGCGCGGCGAACAATCAAAACTCACGCGATGTCTTGCAACCGGAGGCCTCGGCGACCGCGTGCATCGTGTATGATCTCAACACGCGCCTCGTGGCCAGCGTGCGCGTGGAAAACGAAACTAACAAATCGCGTTTAGTGCTGCTCGGTTTTGGATTGGAGGCGGTGGTCAATCGCACCGGCTTTTCATCGCGCGAGAATATTTTGCTGAACGCGATCAATTGGCTCAATGGCACGACGACAGTGGATAATAATCCCACGCCGAGCCATTTGCCCGAGGCCTTTTATTTGAGCGCAAGTTACCCCAATCCGTTTCAACTTAACTCGCGCGAAACTATCGTGCGCTATGATCTGCCCGCGCAACTTGAGGCGCAACGCGTCACTTTGAAGGTGTATGATAATTTGGGCCGCGAGGTTGCGACACTCGTGGATAAAGCGTATATTCCCGGCGCTTTCACCGCCGCTTGGAACGGACGCACCACAGCCGGCGAACGCGTGAAGAGCGGCGTGTATTTCTACAAGCTGCAAGCGGGAAGCATGCAAGCGGTGCGGAAGGTCGTGGTGGTGAGATGATTCTTTTGCGTGTTTGTGCAGCAACAAAAACTCGTGAAAGAGTTCACGCTCATACGTGCATAGCGTATTAGTTCTACTTCTGCATATCGAATTTCTGCCCACGAAAAACACGAAAAGCCTTTTCGTGTGAGTAGCGTGTTTCGTGGGCAAAAAATGGATTCTGTCTAAGTAGAATTAGGCAACGATGACATGAACGAAATTCTTGTTCGAATCAAACGCGCCGTGTTAGCCGGAAACTATCGGTTTAGTGAAAAAGCGCGTATCGAAATGAAAAGCGACGGCATAACTGAACGCGATGTGATCGAAGCTATTTTGAATGCCGGAACGATTTACAAGAAGATTCGTTCTCGCAGTCCTTGGCGCAAACATGCGCTGGAGTATCTTTACGTGATCCAAAGCACAAACCTAGACGGCCTGTTTATCTATACCAAAGGCAAGCTTACACGAGATGATGACAACGAAACTTATTACGTGCTCATCTCATCAAAACGAACCGTCTAATCGGAGCATAAAGCCATGATCAATATCACAACTTGCCCGACATGTGGCGGGCGTAAAATCAAAAAGGTAACGCGAAGTTTTGTCGATGAATTTCAGGGTGAAACTTACCTCGTGCCTTCGTTAGAATTTCACGAGTGCCCTGACTGCGGCGAGCGACTCTACGGCCCGGAGGCTATGCGCAAGATCGAAGCTTATTCTCCGGCGTATGCGAAACAGCGCAAAAGAAGAAAGGCTGCATAACGTTTTATGGAAATCCTCAACCAATCTCTCTCGCAACAAATCATTGCGGCGCGCAAACGCCTCGATGCGCACGTGCGCGAAATGGTGCAATGGCATTTCGATCCCGCGACCGGATGCCCGTTCTGGCTGGAGTTTGCTGCGAAGCTCGATTTCGATCCGCGCAAAGAGATTCATGGCTACGATGATCTCAAACTGCTCGGCCATTTCGACGATGCGTGGTTGCGCGGCGGACCGGTACGGCGTTGGGTTCCGAAAGCGCTCGCGAATCAACCCACGTTTGTGTTCGAAACCGGCGGCACCACAGGCGTGCCCAAAACGCGCGTGAACCTTCGCGATTTTCAAACCGACTACGAGCTGTTCAGCGAAACGCTTTCCGACGAAACGTTTCCGAAAGGCAGCGATTGGCTCATGCTCGGCCCTTCCGGCCCGCGGCGTTTGCGGCTTGCGATCGAGCACCTCGCGCAGCACCGTAACGGCATCGCGTTTCTCGTTGATCTCGATCCGCGTTGGGTCAACAAGCTCATCAAGCGCGGCAAGCTGAAAGATCTCGAAGAATACAAAACGCACGTGATCGATCAAGGCCTCACCATTCTGCGCGCGCATGAAAATATCAAATGTATTTTCACCACGCCCAAACTGCTCGAAGCGTTATGCGAGAAAATCAATTTGGTGAAATACGGCATTACCGGCATCTTTTGCGGCGGCACGGAAATGACGCCGCAGTTTCATCGCTTCGCGCGCGAAGAACTTGTGCCCGGCATCGACTTCGTGCCGACTTACGGCAACACGCTCATGGGCCTCGCTTGTCACAAGCCGTTCGACCCGGCGGACAATTACGCGATCATCTATTATCCGCCCTCGCCGCGCGCGGTGATCGAAATGGTCAATCCCGACAATCCCGAAGAGACGGTGGATTACGATCAAACCGGCCGCGTGATGCTCACCACGCTCACCAAAGAATTTTTCATGCCGCGCTTTCTCGAACGCGACGAGGGCGAGCGCGTCGCGCCGATGGAAAAATATCCGTGGGACGGCGTGAAAAACGTGCGCGTGTTTTCGCAGTTGCAAGATTCGGTTGTAGTTGGCGTGTATTAAAGCGTAGAGCGGAGGGCCTGGAGCATGACGCTCAGGCTTCTCCATGCGCCAAGCCCTCTGCTCTACGCCGAACTCATCTCACCCATTCCTTCAAAGGAGGAGGAGCTATGTTGTCACGTGTTTTACGTTTCGTGCAGTTGCCGTTGCTTTTGCTGGGCATTTGGACCGTGCTGCGTTTTGCATTGGGTGTTTCCGGTGTGCCGTACACCCCGCGCGGCAATGCGATGATTTCCGTTTTTGGCTTGACGATCATCAGTTGCATCTATTATGGTGCGCTGTCGGTTCGCGTGGGAGGTTTTAGTTGGCTGGGAACGCTTTTAGCTGGCGCCGTTATCGCCCTCACGGGGCAAATCTATATCTTCATCGCAACGTTGATCAGCTATGTCGGCGGATTTGATA
Organism: bacterium; assembly: GCA_041918175.1. Taxonomy (GTDB): domain Bacteria; phylum Zhuqueibacterota; class Zhuqueibacteria; order Zhuqueibacterales; family Zhuqueibacteraceae; genus JABWAN01. Next base: position 6,220 of record JAYRWE010000070.1, on the reverse strand, counting down.
ATTCCTACTTCCTCCATTGGGATGCCCTCAATGTTGCGGAAGGCACGGTGGTGCCGATGGCAAAAGGCATGATGACGCGCGCCGGAGGATTCATTGCCGGTCCAATTACTGGCGCAATTGCCGCGACCATCGGGCGTTTGCTCAACAGACTCGCTCCTCATCCCGACAAAGCTTAAAACTTTTTAACGGCATTCGTAATCTATAATGTTCCATATAACCCGGATTTGAAAAGCGTGCTCCGCTCTCAGTCCGGGTTCCTTTTAATGAGCGAAATCAAAAGTTGAGGCCCGCAGAAGCGAAGGCTACAGCCTGCTTGATTCGTCAAATTGAATAAGCTGTATATTGAAGTTTGGAGAATAAAATATGTCATTTCGTTTGCACAAAGCTCCCAGAAAAAATCACCCTTTGAGATGGGGGGACGGATGCCATGTTCAGACTCAAATGCTTCCAAGTGTTTTTCAAATCGAACAAAACCTCGCTGAAAGCGGGAATGTTCGGTGCGCGAGCGATTTTTTTTTGCTCATGCTGGCGGCCTCGTCATTGATCTTCCTTCAAGCCGAATCCTTTGCGCAAGGCGCCGCCCGCGCCAAAGTCTTGGACGGCAATCGCGCATATGCCGAAGAGAAGTTTGACGAAGCGAACGACAAGTACCGCGATGCGCAAGTGGACAATCCCGAATCGCCGATCATTCATTTTAACATCGGCGACGCGCTCTATCAAAAGCGCAATTATGAAGAGGCGCTGAAGTCGTATCAAAGCGCCGTGCAAAAGAGCAACGATCCGAAATTGCAGGCACAGGGTTATTATAATCTCGGCAATACGCTCTTTCGCCTGGATAAATGGCAAGAGAGCATCGCTGCTTATCAGCAAGCCTTGAAGCTCAATCCCAACGACGAAGACGCCAAGTTCAATTTGGAATATGTGCGCCGCAAAATAAAAGAGAACGCACAGAAGCAACCGCAGGATCAACAACAGCAACAGCAGCAGGATCAACAGCAGCAGCAGCAACCGCAGAATCAGCAAAACGGCGACGAGCAGAAAGATCAACAACAACAAAAGCAGCAAGAAGAACAGCAGCAACAGGGCGAGCAACAGCAGGAGCAAAAAAATCAGCAACAAAAGGAAGGCGAAGAACAACAAGAGCAGCAGGGTCAACAAGTCAAGCCCGGCGAGCTTTCCAAAGAAGAAGCCGCGCGTTTATTAGAAGCTTTACAAAATCAGGAAAAGGAAGCGCAAAAGAAAAAGCAGGCCCAAGTGCGCGGCCGCGTGCGCGTGGATAAAGACTGGTAAGCGTTTTTAGCATCTCCCCCCACACTCCAAATGGATGTTATTCAGTAGGAATTTTTTGAGCGCGGCAAGAACGGCAATTACTAGGTTCGTCTCTAGCGAGTAAAAAGATTCCTTCTGAATGACAACTATTGGAGGTGGTCATCAACATAAAAGTTTTCAGGAAGCGCAATGTTCAAATCGTCGTCTAATTTTCTACTTCTATTATTCGTCATTCTCGGCGCTGCGCCTGCGTCTCTCCGCGCGCAAGACGTAACCGTTGTGGCCACCGTCGATCGCACGCAAATCGGCCTCGGCGAAGATTTCACTTTGAGCGTGGAAATTTCCGGCCGCGATGTAGGCGAGCCGCGCCTGCCTGATCTTTCGCAATTCGCGCAGCAGATTGGTAGAAGCTCTTCGCAAAATTTTCAGTTGATCAATGGCCGCATGTCCTCTTCCACGACGATTCACTATACCTATCTTGCTCAGGCAGCGGGCGCGTTTGAAATCGGCGCAGTGGAAGTCGAAGTCAACGGCCAGATCGTGCGCAGCCAACCGATTCGCATCGAGATCGCGCAGGCCGGCGGCGGCGCGCAACCGCAAGGCGGACAATCCGGCGCAACGCCTTCGCAGCCGCGCACGGATCCTTCGCTGCAAAGCAGCGAGGTCGGCGTTTTCTTGAAAGCAGAATTGGATCGCACACGTATTTATCAAAACGAACCGATCGTGGTCAGCTACAAAATTTATACGCTGCGCACGATCTCCAGCTATAGTCTATCGAAGCTGCCCAACTTCGCCGGTTTTTGGGTGGAAAATTTCGATATGCCGCGCCAACCGCAAACCCGGCAAGAGGTCATCAACGGTCAAGGCTATCTCGTGGCGGAGATCAAGCGCACCGCGGTGTTCCCACAAAGCGCAGGCAAGCTCACTCTGGAGCCAATGACGATTGAATGCGAAGTGCAAGTGCAGGCGCAACGCCGGCGCTCGCGCGATCTCTTCGAAAGTTTTTTTGACGATCCTTTTTTTGCACGCACCGCGCGCGTCGAGGTTTCTTCCAAGCCGGTGAGCATTGAAGTGTTGCCCCTGCCTACGAACAAGCCTGCGGGGTTCGAAGGTGCGGTCGGCAATTATTCTCTCAAAGCCACGGTTGATCGGCGCGAAGCAAAAACCAACGAAGCGATCACGCTGAAAGTCTCGGTGAGCGGACAGGGCAATATCAAAACATTGAGCGCGCCGCGTCTCACGCTGCCGCGCGATTTCGAAATCTACGATCCGAAAGTGGTGGAAGACGTGAATCGCGCGAACAATCAAATCTCCGGCAGCAAGACATGGGAATACGTGATGGTGCCGCGCTTCCCCGGCGAGTTCGAAATTAGCGGAGTGCAACTGCCCTACTTCGATCCGCGCGCGAAGGAGTATCGCCTCGCGAGCGCCACGCCCATTGCGTTGACCATTGCCAAAGGCGCGGGCGAAGTTGCGACGGCGAGCGGCGGCATGTCCAAATCGGACGTGAAGCTCATCGGGCAGGATATTCGTTTCATCGCGCTCGCGCAAATGCCGTTTGAAGAAATCGGGCAGCCCAACTACGCACAGCCCTGGTTTCTTGCGCTGCTCACGCTGCCGCTCTTCGGACTTGCTGGCGCGTTTCTTTATCAACGCCACCAACAAAAGCTTTCGACCAACGTGGCCTATGCGCGCGGACGCAAAGCCACGCGTGTGGCAAACAAGCAATTACAAACTGCGAAGAAATTTTTGCAAAGCAACGACGGCAAACAATTTTACGCCGAAGTACAGCGCGCGCTCATGGGATTCCTCGGTAACAAACTCAACGTCGCCGAGGCCGGCTTGGTCACAGATGATATTCAAAAGATGTTGGAAGCGAAAAATGTTGCGCCCACAATTGCCTCGGCGTTTATCACTTGCCTACACACCTGTGACTTCCAACGCTTCGCGCCCTCGCAATCCAACGGCGTTGAGATGAAGCAGTTTTATGATCAAGCGCAAAACGCGATCGCGCAGATGGAGGAGGCGCTATGAGAATTGATAAACTATTTCCCCCCTTAAGGGGGGTGTGCTTCAACGCGGCGAGAGTGAATTGTAAAACCTTAACACTCCCCTGCCCCCCTCAAGGGGGGAATAGTCGGTGGCGCGCGCTCCTTTTTATCTTTGCTACATTTGTGGCCTCGCTCGCTTTCGCCGACGAGCCTGCAACGCTCTTTCAACAAGGCAATCAAGCCTATCAAGCGGGCGATTATGAGCAAGCCGCAGCGGCCTTCGAGCGCATCATTGCGCTGCAAAAGGAGAACTGGCAGGTTTACTACAACCTCGGCAATGCTTACTTCAAGCAGCGCAAAACCGGCTTGGCCATTCTCAACTACGAGCGTGCGCTGCGCCTGAACCGCGCGAACGAAGACTTGCAGTTCAATCTCGACCTCGCGAATCTCTCGATTACCGATCGCATTCTCGAACCGCCGCGCTCGGTTGTGCTCGAATGGGTGGATCGCGCTTTGGATTTTTTCTCGCATGAAGCTGCTGCGAACTGGGCGCTCTTGTTTTGGTGGGGCGCTCTTCTCGGTGTGATTTTTCTATTTGGCGGAAAGCAAGAAGCCATGCAACGCCTCGGGCGCGTGCTAGCGTGGAGTTCCGGTGCGCTCTGCTTGTTCTTTGCGCTCATCTTTGCGTTGCAATGGTACGAGCAGAGCACGGAGCAATACGGCATTGTCATGCAACAACGCGTGGTCGCACACAGCTCACCCGCCGCGGATGCGACCGAAGTGTTTATCATTCACGAAGGCGCGAAGGTGAAATTGCAAGAACAAGCCGGTGCGTGGCAACGCATTCGTCTCGCTGACGGCAAAGTGGGATGGCTCAAAACCGAGAGCGTCGCGAAGATCTAGCCGCTTGGATTGTTGGAGTTTTGCTTTTCCCAACACTCCATAAATCCAAAACGCCACCACTCCAAGAAACTTTCAAAACCCGCTCGGCGTGAGAAAATAAGTCTTCTCAAAATTCCCTTCCTCCAATCCCGTCACCGTCTCGGGAAAATTCCACCGCCGCACTTTATCGCGCACACTGGCTGCCACGTTTTCAACCTCGGGATCAAGCGCGATGACTTCCGAGCCGGTAAGATTTCCTTCTTCATCCATTTTACACCTCACCGATAATCTACCCGCTAAATTAGGATTTGAACTGCGTGCTTTGCGATACGCGTAGTTGATCGTCATGTTCAACTTGTCAATGACGTGCAACGGCGCGCGCGTGTCATAATTTTGTTTCGAGGCTTGGCGCGGAGCTTCGCTTGAAGTAGAAGCGGGCTGGGTGCTCGTCGCTATTTCATTGCGCGCCATGCCCTCGCGCTCCGGCAGAGGCGTTTCGGAGCGCGCACGCTCTAATCTCCCTTTAATAAAATTCAGTTCATTCTCCAGCCGGGCATTCGCATGTTGCAAACTGCCCAGCTTTTCTTCAAGCTGGAGCATCTTCGCTTGCATGGTTTCGAGCGTTTGCATCGTATCGAAATATTTTTCCACGCCGGCAACGAGCGAAGTGATGGAGAAACCCGTCAATCCTAAAATCAAGCTGACGCGCTCCAACAGTTTCCACCACTTGGCTTTTGTAGCGTGCGCCGGAGAAGATCGTCGCGTTACGACATGAAAATTGGGGCGGTCCGAGGTGGGGTTCTGTTCGTGCGTCATGTTCTTTTCCCGCGTTGCTAATTTTTCTTCGCGCGTTGAATTTTCTTCCCAGCAAAGGAAATTGCAATTCAATTGCCAACGCGAGAACGAGGAAAAGAATTTTACAAATGAAAGCTCGTAGTAACGCCTTTAGGCGTTAAGCTTCGAATAAAAAGAAAACGCCTGAAGGCGTTACTACAAACTTCGTCAAAACGTGACGGTCACGGCTAACAGAAATTTGTTTGCGGAAGAATTATGTGGCGGGATTACGCCCAGAGTAACCGGCGCGGGAGCCGCGGGCGAGAGCAAAGCGTCGAGCACGTTGGCGCTCCACAATACACCCAGACTCAAAGCGAGATTGTTGCGGAGCAGATGATAGCGATTGAAAGTATCGTAACGCGCCCTCACATTTTCGGAATCGGCATTACGATAATCGTCTTCCGCTGCGCTTCGTAGAAAATGTGAAACCACGGTTGCCGTGGTCAAAGTCGCGGCCGCGGAAGTGAAGAGCAAGCCACGCGTGCGCTGGCCTTTCGCGCGTTGTCCCCAACCCGGCAGTGCGAGCGATTTGCCTGCGGCTTTAATACGCGGATCAGGAACCACGACATAACGCGTTTCCACTCGTACCGGCGTCTCAACTTTAGGCAGCTTGGCGCGTAACTCTTCGAATCGCGCTTGGAGCGTAGGCGAAAAGAAAATGGGATTGAGTTGCAAATCAGACGCGAGTTGCAAGGCGGACATGAAATGCGCATCGGCAAGCGCAGTTTGGTTTTGCTCCAATGCGAGGAGCGCGCGCAACGTATGAATCTCCGCCAGGTCGCGCGGCGCAAACAGTTTGAAATTCGCAATCGCGCTGTCAGCCAACGTTTGCGCAAAGGCGTAATCCGCGCGCTGCAACGAACGTTGGATTTCTTTCACACGGTCCGCGGCGTTGGTTTGGGCATGGGATTGGAATGCAGCGGCAGACCCTAAAATAAGCACGAGAAGAAACCACGAACGAAGTCGCGGTGTTTGATTCGACGCGGGAAAGCACATGTTCGAACGGTCGCCTCGGAATGAAATCAACGGAGACTTGCAATAGTTCGTAATGGCGCCTTCAGGCGCAAACAGCGCTGAGACATTTGCGCCTGAAGGTGCTAATACGGGTAGCTCTCCACTTAATCGTGGACTATGTTATTTGAAGCAGGGGAAAGGTTTTCAAGGGTTGCTCCGCGTGTTCTGGTTTTGACGTCAAGCGGCGACAGCGTAACAACTCTATGAGAGTCCATTGACGCGTCGTGAGG
>JAYRWE010000069.1:0-15315 GCA_041918175.1 bacterium | reverse complement strand
TCGGATGGTTTATCAAGCACCCCGTTAGGGGTGCCATGTTTATAGAGAATCACCCACAAGCTGTGATTAAACTCCTTTAGGAGTGGCATGTTATGATTTCCATCTGTGTCCAGCATTCAAAATGTGGGTAAAGATCAGCTTCTCAAGAGAAGGGGCCGGGGGATGAGTTCAAATTCGTCCATTCCCGATTTTGATCGTCAAATTCCACAACCCACCATTCCATCATTCCAAAATTCAACAACCCAATCAATCCATCAATCCATCTCTTCCCCCGCTTAATACGCGCCTGCGCCGAGGAGCACGTTGAACGGAGTTTTGAACATGATTTTCAAATCCAACAGCAAGCTTTGATGCATGGCGTAATACTTATCCATCGCGACCCAATCGCGGAAGGAAGAATCGCTGCGGCCGCTGACTTGCCACAGCCCGGTGAGGCCCGGCTTGACTTGCAAACGGGTTTCATACCACGAAGGCTCGAACTTGAGTTCTTTTTTGGCCAACGGGCGCGGGCCGACGAAACTCATCTCGCCGCGCAGGATGTTCATGAGTTGTGGAATTTCATCAAGGCTGAACTTGCGTAAAAACTTTCCGACGCGCGTCATGCGCGGATCATTTTCGATTTTAAAAATCGGGCCGTCGACTTGATTGAGATGTTTCAACTCATGCTGGCGCTCGGCCGCGTCTTGCACCATCGAACGAAATTTAAACATAAAGAACTCGCGCCCGCCGAGGCCGCAACGGCGCTGGCGAAAGAACACCGGCCCCGGACTGTCGAGCTTAATGGCCGCGGCCAGTGCGCCCACGAGCGGCAGAAAGAACAGAAACAGAATCGATGCGCAAAAAAGATCGATGCCGCGTTTGCTGAAATCATATAGCCGCCGGCGGAATTGCCCGGTCATGGCCGGCATCGACTTGGAAGAGGCAATCGTGGTGATGGCATAATTCTTCTCCAGCAAATTCACGGTCGCGGCATGCAATTGATCATTCACCACCACCACGCCTTGCAAGTGTTGGCGTTGTCCCACGGTGCTGTCGCGCGTAATCACGGAGCGCTCGATCCAATTGCCTTCGGCCACGCGCGCACGATTCCACAACGTGCATTCGCGCAGCATGGCACCTTTGCCCACGAAACAATCCGCGCCGATGGCAACCGGCCCGATGACTTGCACGTCGTCGTCAATCACGGTGTTGTCTCCGATGACGATCGGTCCGATGAAGTTGACGCGGCTGCCGATGCGCACGTTTTGGCCGGCCCACACGTTATGCGAAATTTGACGATGATAGGTGATGTTGCCCAAACGCCCGGAAAGCACGGCGTCGTTGAGCTTCATGTAATCTTCCAAGTTGAAAAGGTTTTGCCATTCGCCGGTTGATTGTTGCGCGTTGACTTTGCAACCGGCCTCCAGCAAGCGCGGCAACAATTGCTCTTTGATGTCGAGAAAGCTTTCGCCCGCGCGATAGTGTTTGAACACGGAGGGCTGAAAGCAATAGATGCCCATGGGGAAGAAGCGCGAAGATTGAATCACACCGTCGCCGCGATTGATGCGCGCCATGCCGCCGTCTTCGGAAACTTCCACGACTTCGTTGTGGCTCAAATCATAAACCGGCGGCAGCTTGGAAACCAAAATCGTGGCTTCGGCTTGCGAGCGAATATGTTGCTTCACCAGATCGCGCAGGTTGAAATTGAAAAGCACATTGCAGCCCATTACAATAAACGGCTCGTTGGCGAGCAAGCCGGCGAGCTGATGCAGCGCGCCGCCGGTGCCGGAGGGCCGCTCTTCCACGGCATAACGAATCACGACTTCCCACGGATCGCCATTGCCCAACACTTCCATCAACGCGGTGTGCTCACGATCCAAACAAAAAATCAAATCCGTAAAACCCGAACGCTTTAAATGCTGCACCAGATGAATCGCCATGGGCGTATTGGCAACGGGCAACAACGGCTTGGGGGTCACTTGGGTTAACGGCAACAAGCGGGCTCCGCTCGCTCCAGCGAGGATAACGACTTTCATGAAAACCATCTCCTTTTGGTTTACAAATTCTCGTAGATAATTTTGGGAATATAATAACGTCGTTGATTGAGCACGACGCCGAGCAACGACACACCCAGGTGATCGAATCTGCTCTTGAGTGAGCGCACGACTTCGACGCGCGTGCGCTCGGCTTGCACGACTTGCACGAGGCCGTCGATTTGACGGGCGGCAAAAACCGCTTGCGGCACTTCGTTCAACGGCGGAAAATCAAACAGGATGAGGTCGAAATATTTGCTTTGCTTTGCGGCTTTGCCAATGGCGCGGACCGCATTTTCGAGATTGAAGCGCGTGCTTTTTTCCGGCATGCCCAACGGCAGAATGAATATTTTATGTTCTTTGATCACGCGAATCACGTCGGCAAAACGGCGGCGCGCATGAATGAGGTCGATTAACCCCGGGCCGTCGGGCAACGAAAACATGCCGGGGAGATTGGCGTGACGCACGTTTAAATCCACCACGAGCACGCGCAAGTTGGTGTGCTTGAACGAGAGCACGAGATTGGCGAGGATGGTCGAGGTGCCTTCGCCGCTGTGCGAACCGGCAAACCCGAGGCTCATCGGCTCGCCATGGCGTTGGTGCATGACTTGAATTTCGCTGCGGATCTTTTCGATCTCCGCCTGCGCGAGCGGCAAGGCGCGAAACATGACCACGGATTCGTCGGTCAAGGTCAATGCCGTGTTCGGATTTTGCTCGCGCAATTCTTTTTCGGCGACATATTGAAACGAGCGAAAATTGCCGCTGGCCTCGTCAAACTCCGGTTCGGATTCCGGACGGCGGTCGTCGTCTTGCATGCGTCGACCATTGGCGGGGCGCGCGTGACCGTTGGCGGCTGGCGCAGGACCGTTGGCGGCGTGTGCATTGCCGTTGCGCCGATCATACGGTTTGGTTTTCAGGTCAATCATATTTCAACATCGTCCATGGCATACGTGAGTTTAATATTTTTTTCCGCGGAGATGACGCCCAGCACAGGCACGTCGAGCGCGTGCATGACTTCGTGCGGCGCTTTGAACGTGCCGTTGAAAAACTCGCGCACCAGCGCAGCCGCAAGCCCGGCAAAAATTCCGAAGATGATACTCAGCGACATGTTGCGCACCGGCAGCGGGCTGATCGGATCTTCCGGCACGCCCGCCGGGCTGATCATCGTAATGCGGGAGAGGCGGCGATCCGTGGCTTTCTCCACGCTCATTTCTTCGTGCCGCATCACGAGCAGCGAGTAGACGCGGCGAGCATTGTCCGTTGCCAATTCCAACTCATTCAACACGCGTTCTTTTTCCGGCATCGCGTTCAGTTCGCTCTTCACCGCGGCCAAGCTTCTCGCCAGCACGCGTTCTTCTTGTTGCAACGAATTGAGCCGTTCGTTTTCCAACGTGAGCAAACGATCTATTTCCGCGACCAATTCGGTTTGCACGCCGGTAATTTGCTTGTCGAGGTCCGCCACCAAGCGATGGTCGTTTTGATATTTCTCCACCAAGGCGTTGCGTTGCAGTTTGAGTTCGGTCACGCGGGTGTAGAGCAAACGCACGGAAGGATGATTGTCAATTTCCGCGGTCGGAATCACGAGCGAGTCGCCCACGCTGCGGATTTGGCGCAAACGTTGGATCTTTTCGCGCAACATTTCCGCCTTTTCGCGCAACTCTACGTGTTGTTGATCCGCGGAGCGATATTTTTCATACATCAAATCTTCTTGCTTGCCGTGCGCCACCAAGCCCGTGGCCGCACGATACGCATTCAGCACGCGATCTAAACTGTCCATGCGGCTGCGCGTTTCCTCGATGCGCTCTTTCAGAAAATCTTCCGCCTGGCCGCCGCCGTGGACTTGCGCATTGTAAGAGATGTAGGCATTCGTGAGCGCATTGGCAAACCATGCCGCGCGCTCCGGCTCATTGTCTTGAAAGCTAATCTCGATCACGTTGGAGCCGGTCACCGCTTCCACCGTAATGAACTCGCGGAAGCGTGCGAGCGTTTTCTCGCTGATCGTGTCATCTCCGGGAGTGGGGCGATCATTCGACACGATTTGTCTGCCTGTGGCCCAACTGGCGCGCAACACGTTTTCCAATACGGGCCGGCTCGTGGCAATCTCAAGCTCGGAGCGAATGTCCTCTTCTTGATTCAAGCGCGAGTAGTATTGATTCAACGCGGCCGGACGATCTTCGCGGCGCACTAACACTTTGGCCGTGGTGTGATAGACTTTCTTCGCCGTGAAAGTCGCAATGCCGACCGGAATCACGGTCAACGCGAAAACGAGCAGCACAAGTCCGCGATTTTTGAAAATCGCTTGCAGGCCGTCGCGCATGCTCAACATTCTGGAATTGTTCACTAACATTTGAAAACCTCTCCACAGGTTTGTCAGCCTAACCGAAATCTTTGCCTGAGGATGAATCCTCAGGCTTGCATCTCTTAGCCTGCGGTTGCAACCGCGGGCTTCATTTGATAAACGAATACACCCAGGCAAATCCGGTGAGCGTGCTTACGGGCAACAAGCCTTCGACAAAATCATCCATGAATTGATTCGCACGCGCCACACCGGACTTGGGCACAAAGATCACATCAAAGGGCTGCAACGCGATGTTTGCCAGCGCCTGCTCTCCGTGCAAAGCGCCGCGCACGTCGATCGTTATCGTTTGCGGCTGCGCCGAGTGCTCGTCCTTGCGCAACAAAACAATCTGCGAAAGCCGCGCCGAAGACTTAAAGCCGCCGGTTTGAAAGATCGCTCCCAGCAGCGTCATGCCGCCGTCAATCGCAACCAATCCTGGTTGTTGTACTTCACCGCCGACAAAAACTTTGAGCGTCGCAGAATTTTTTACGATCACCGCCACCTCGGGATTAACGAGCTTGCGGCCAAACTTCATTTCCAATACCGAATCAATTTCCACCGGCGTGTGCCCGGCGACATTCACCTCTCCTGCGAGTTCAAGAGAAATGTAACCGTCCGGCCGAACCCACACTTCGGTATTCAGTTCGGGATGATAGTAGAGTTTGATCACAAGATTATCGCCCGCGGTGATGCGATATTCCTTTTTGCTCATCACCGGCGCAACGCTTTTTGGAATGGCCGTCATGTGCCGCGCACCGGAGCACGCGCTTAATAAGGCGATCATCGCCGGCGCTAATGCCCAAAGCACACGCCGCATTTTTTGAGTTCTCCGAATCCTTGTCATAGTGCAAAGAGAATTTGCTTTAGGTTCTACTGTGTTCCACTGTTTTGCAATCTCACAACCGTCGCGTATATACTTTGACAAACGTTATGCCATTGACGGCCTCACCATTGTGCGCCGCACAGCTTTGCGGTTTATGTTGGAAAACAAACGGTTGCCGCACTTCATGCAGAAGAAGCCGGTGGACGCACTGGCGAGGTTGGGCGTTGTCGGAATATTTCGTTCCACAGGCTTGTGACCATGTTTTCGAAGTGAGGTGTTTTATTACACCTCACTAAATGCGACGCATACTCATCAAGGTTGCCTGGAGCATCATTCATGTCATCGAAAATCGCCTTGTAAGCAGAAGCGGTCACCCGCATTCTAGCATTCAGAGAATAAATGTTTGCGCTGCTCCAAAGACTGCGGTGTTCAGTCTGCTTGAAAATCTGTATTCGTTTGTTCGGCGCACAAAAAAAGCCTCAGACGCGAAATGCGTCTGAGGCTTTTATTTAAAACTCATTAAAGCTTTGGCTCTTTGAAACTACCTCGTCAAAATCATCTTGCGGCGTGCGTGGAAGTTGTTCGCTTGCAGCTCGTAGAAGTACGTGCCGCTCGGCAGCTTGTTCGCATTGAAGCGCACGGTGTGGCGGCCCGCATCGAGATAGCGATCCACTACTTTGCGCACGAACTGGCCGTTCGCATTGTAGATGATGAGCTTCACCTCACCCGGCTCCGGCAAATGAAACGTGATGTTCGTGCTCGGATTGAACGGGTTGGGATAATTTTGATCGAGCGCGTAGTTGCTCGGAATTTCTGCAACCACTGCCGGCGTTTCTGCTTCTTCACCGGCTGCTTTCGGCAACACACCTGCCGGGCCGATTTCAATTGCCGCAATCGCACACGGACGTTTGTAGGTCGAAAGCGATTTCACGAGCAGCAGATGCAATTGCCCATCGGCGACGGTAACGCCATTGAAACGGCGCTGCATGGCCACGCCTTTGCCCGGCGCTTGCACAAAGAGATCGAAATCATCCAACACCAGCGTGCCTTCAAGCGAAACATCCATCACGCGGTTGAGCGCGACGTTGTCTTTGATTTCCGCGAAGTGGAGAATGACGTCATAGCTGCCGTTCGGAATGTCGAACTTATAATCCAACTGCGTGCGTTCGCGTTGCACGCGGTAAAGATCAGGATCAGAGGTGCCGCTGATGGCTAGCGTTTCGATGCGCACAAAGCCGCTATCCACGAAGCCCCAACCGCCTACCGTATATTTTTGATCCGCAGAAAATACTTTTCCACCGGCTGCGTTATAAAGCGCGCCGCCCGCGTTCACGCGAATCGTGGGCAAGCCCGAGGGCGCTTGCGCCGTGATATTCACCGTGGCCGTGTCTTTCAAATTGCCGGCATCGGTGACGATCAAGCTCGCGACGTAATTGCCCGCGATATTATATGTGTGCGAAGCATTTGCCGTGTTGGCCGTATTGCCGTCGCCAAAATTCCAGAGATAGGTCGAGATGTTGTTGTCGGGATCAGATGAAGATGAGCCGGTAAAATTCACCGCAAGCGGCGCGGCGCCGCTCGTCACGTTTGCGGAGGCAACGGCGTTCGGCGGTTGATTGGCATTGGCCTGCACATTGACAAACGCCGTGTCTTTTGCGCCGTGGTTGTCGGTGACAATCAAGCGCGCGGCATAATTCGCCGAGCTATTGTAGGTATGCTGCGGATCAGCCAGCGTGGAGGTGCCGCCGTCGCCGAAAGTCCAAGCATACGAAGCAATACTGCCGTCACTGTCCGTCGAGCCGGAGCCGGTGAATTGCACATTCAACGGCACCAAGCCGCTCGTGGGATTCGCGTTTGCCACGGCATTGGGCGCAACATTCGCAACTACGCCTGTGACACTCACTTGCCGTACGCCCCACTCATTCGTCGCTGGAGGATTTTTGGCATTGTCAAACACGAGCACGTTCGTTGCGCCGTCATAAACCAGTGAATCGGGCAGGACAAAATTCCGCGTGCTGCTCCACAGGTTATCGCCGGTTACCGCGAGGTCAATGATCTTGACATTGTTCAAATAGACATCGCCTTCGGTATTGCTGTCGATGTCAAACACTTGATATGCCAGCGTCGGACTGCCGCTCGAGGCCGGGAAGCAATAGGTGACTTTATCCACGTGCGTTTGATCGCCGCCCGTGATTTTACCATACGCATTGGCATCGGGCAAAGTGATACACGTGACGGCATCAACGGTGACGGTGGTCGTGTCTTTCAAACCGCCGTTGTCCGTCACGATCAACTGCGCGGTGAATTTGCCCAAGCCGGTGAAGGTGTGGCTTGGATTCGCAGAGGTCGAAGTGTTGCCGTCGCCAAAGCTCCACGCATAAGAAGCGATCGTGCCGTCAATATCGAACGAACCGCTGCCGGTGAATTGCACATTCAGCGGCAAGGGGCCGATCACCGGTGTTGCGCTCGCCACGGCATTGGGCGTTTGATTTGCGGGCGGCGCTTGCAGGCTCACGTTGCGCACGCCCCAAATGTTCGTATTCGGCGGGTTATACGTATTGTCAAACACGAGCACGTTGGTGCTGCCATCAAGAATGCAAGAGTCGGGAATGAACACATTGAGTGCGGCGCTCCAGGCGTTGTTGACCGTAACCGGCGCATGAAACAGCAGCTTGCCATTGAGGCGCACGGCAATCTCATCGTTGAAATCCACGTCGTGAATTTCATAGTGCAGTTGCTTGCTGCCGCTCGTTCCCGGGAAGCAATACGTCACTTCATCCACATGCGTTTGATCGCCGCCGGTGATTTTGCCATAAGCCGCGGCTGCAGGCAATGCCAGACATTCGAACACGCTGAGGTTGACAAACGCCGTGTCTTGCGCGCCGTCATTGTCGGTGACGATCAAGCGTGCGATGGGATTGCCCAAGGCATTGTAGGTATATTGCGGATCAGCCTGCGTCGAAGAGTTGCCGTCGCCGAAGTCCCACGCATACGAAACGATGGTGCCGTCCGTGTCGGTGGAACCGGAGCCGGTGAATTGCACCAGCAACGGCGCGCCGCCGCTCGTGGGATTCGCGCTCGCGATTGCCGTGGGCGGAAGATTGACGCTATTCACATACACAATCACGGTATCCGTGTCTGAGCAGCCTTTGCTATCCGTGATCGTGAGCACGTAAATCGTCGTGTCGGTCGGCGTCGCGGTTGGATTCGCCGCAGTGGTGCTGTTCAAGCCCGTCGCGGGCGACCACGCATATGTGTAAGGCGACGTGCCGCCGCTTGCGCTTGGGCTGCCGCCGAGCGTGGTGGAATCGCCGAGCGCAATGAGAACATCTGCTCCTGCGCTGGCAATCGGGTTCGGACAAATCGTGACGGTCATCGTATCTGTGTCGCTGTTCGTGTTGGCATCAGTCACAGTCACGATATAAGTCGTCGTCGCAGTGGGCGCGGCCGTGGGGTTCGCGCTCGTGGGATCATTCAAACCCGTGGTGGGCGACCAACTATAAGTGTAAGGCGAGGTGCCCGCGCTCGCGGTTGGGCTGCCGCCAATGACAACAGAACTACCCGCGCAAACTGCGGTATCGGGGCCGGCGTGCGCAATGGGCAACAAGCTCACGGTCACATGCATCGTGTCAGTATCCGTGCAGCCGGCCGCGTCCGTCACGGTTAAAATGTAAGTCGTTGAAGTCGTCGGATTCGCGGTTGGATTTGCTGCGGTGGCGTCGTCGAGGCTATCGAGCGGAGACCAAGCATATGTATAGGGCGCAATGCCGCTCGTTGCCGCAGGCGAGCCGCCGATTAAGGTTGCTCCACCAACAGCAATCGCTTTATCCGCACCCGCATTGGCCGTAAGGCCGGAAGAAACGGTCACGAGCACGGTATCCTTTGCAACGCAACCTTTGTTGTCCGTCACCATGAGAATATAATTCGTGGTTGCAGCCGGCGCAGCAGAAGGATTCGCGCTGGTCGCATCATTTAACCCGGTGGTTGGCGTCCACGAATAGGAGTATGGCGCAGTGCCTCCGCTTGCCGAGGGCGCGTCGCCGAGGTTTACGCTATCACCCGCGCAAACCAGTTTATCAACTCCCGCATGCGCGGTGGGATTCGGATTCACGGTGACGACGACTGTGTCCGTATCCGTATTGCTGCCGGAGTCTGTTAAATGCACAACGTAAACGGTGGTCGTAGTCGGCGCAGCCGTTGGGTTTGCAGAAGTGGGATCATTCAAGCCTGTGGTCGGCGTCCAACTATAAGTGAAAGGCGCCGAACCAGTTTGTGCAGTGGGCGAACCGCCAATTGTTGTGCTGGTGCCCAGGCAAATGGCTTTATCTGCGCCGGCATTTGCCGTTGCAATCGTTCCGACAAACACCGTCATCGTATCGGTATCCGTAAAGCCTTTGGTATCGGTTGCAGTCAACACATATGAGGTCGTTGCCGCGGGCGTGGCCGTCGGCATTTTCAAAGTAGAGTTATTCAAACCCGTACTCGGCGACCAGCTATAGGTATAGCCCGGATAACCGCCGGTGGCCGCAGTCGTGGTTCCAATCACCACTGACCCGCCCGGTAAAATATTTTTATCCAAGCCAGCATTGGCCACCAAAGCCACGCGCGAGTTTACTTTCACCGTGTCTTTGTTCGAGCAGCCATTCGCATCAATCACCGTTAGAATATAAGTCCGCGTTGAAGTCACGGTCGCGGTCGGGTTCGCAATCGTGGCGCTGTTCAAGCCTGCGGTCGGAGACCATGAATATGTGTATGGGCCGGTGCCGCCGCTGGCTGTGGGGCTGCCGCCAATCACCACCGGTTGTCCCGCAAGCACGAATTTATCCGCGCCCGCATTGGCCGTAGGCTTGGAGCGCACCGTTACAACCACCGTGTCTTTTGCAATCGCCAGAGAGGCATCGGTGATTTGCAAAACGTAAGATGTTGTGGTCGCGGGCGAGGCTTTGGGATTTGCAACACTGGTATTGCTCATCCCCGTGCTGGGCGACCAGCTATACGTATAGGGCGAAGTGCCCGCGTTCGCACTGGGAGTACCGCCGAGCGTGACGCTATCGCCGGAGCATACGGCTTGATCCGCGCCCGCGTTTGCGGTCAATGTGGAATTCACGGAAACGAGCATCGTATCTTTCGCGACGTTGCTATAGATATCCGTGACCGTGAGAATATAGGTCGTCGTTGTTGTTGGGTTGGCATTGGGGCGAGCCGCGCTCGCATTGCTCAAGTTTGTCGTGGGCGACCAACTATAAGTATAGGGCGAGTATCCGCCCGTGGCCGCGGGGTTGTTGCCGATTTGAACGGT
Source organism: bacterium (assembly GCA_041918175.1). Taxonomy (GTDB): domain Bacteria; phylum Zhuqueibacterota; class Zhuqueibacteria; order Zhuqueibacterales; family Zhuqueibacteraceae; genus JABWAN01. The sequence continues at coordinate 4,843 of JAYRWE010000069.1, read as the reverse complement.
CTGTCCTGCGGTGATGGATTTATCGAGTCCGGCGAACGCTTTGAGCACGGCATTCACGCGCACGCGCACGGTATCTTTGGCCGTATTGCCAAACGAATCCGTGACCGTGACGATATAATTGCGCGTGGTGTTGGAATTCACCGTGGGATTAGACGCTGCCGGGTTGCTCAGGCCGGTGGTGGGCGACCAACTGTAAGAATATGGCGAAGTTCCGCCCGAGGCTGTGGGACTGCCGCCGAGCACGGCGCCTTGGCCGCCGATCAAAAATTTATCCGTGCCCGCATTTGCCGTTAAAGAAGGCACCGCGGGGGCGGTTGCTGTAGTATTAGCGCTCGCTATTGCTTGCATTGCCGACCAACTCAGCAAGCAAAGCACAATGCCAAATACCAGCCGCTGCCACGCTCCCATCGTGTGACAACGCGATTGTCCGTTAGCATGATCATTCATCATGGGGCATCCTTTGTTGTAAGAAGTAAAAATAAACATGCCTGCATGCCGCCCCACTCTCAGCCAAGATTGCCTAAGCAGCTCGCCCTGTTCGCCAAAGAGGAAAACCACGTAGCGCGCCCTGCCATGTGAGCATGGTCAGGTCGCTCTCAATTTTAAAGAGCCTTGTCCTACGAGAGGCCTGCCCGATCCTGGGCGTAAAATAGTCGATGCTTGACGGAAATTGAGAAAAGAGGTTGGAAGAGAAATCAGCAAAAGGAGCAGCCATGCTCCATTTTGATGCGAAGAGGAAATACGAGCGGAGGCCTCGGGTTGCGGAAGAAGTGGTTCCTCAAAAGTAAGGTCTGTGCTTTTATAGCATAGGTTTTAGAAGACGAAGATTCGATTCGGCGCTGGGCTTGCTTTTTTCAGAAAAAAGCTGTATGAATAAAAAAAGAGGAGTCCAACAAATGAAGCGAGTCACCATGAGAACCGCAAGCCGCAAAGCCTCTCGAAATAAGCTGGTGCGAGAAACGTATGGAGGTGAGCCATATGAATATTACCCGCTGGGAGAATATGTCGTTGCTGCGCCAAGAGTTTGCGGCGGTAGGCCTACTTTTAAATACACTCGTCTGGAAGTGAGTGTGATCCTCGCGCGTCTTCGAACCGGCCACACGATCACAGAAGTCGTGCAAGATTACTCGCTCAGTCGAATCACAACGGAAGCGGTTAAAGAAGCCATTCATCTAGCGGAACAAGCGTTACTGCGTTCCGCCAAAAGGCGGAATTTGACTTTTGCATGATCGTACTTGATGAACATCTGCATGGCCATTCGATCATAAACGCCATTGCAGCTTGGTTTCCGGGGCGAATCGTTCCGATTGTCAAATTACGTCCGGGGTCTCTCATTCAAGATGACGTTATTCCCACCTTGCTTCATCATGCCAACCAACCGACTTTTGTCACGATCAATGTCAGCGACTTTTGGAAAAAAGTTCGTCCGCATCGGAATTTTGGCATCGTCACACTTGCGCTCACTCAAGATGAAATTCACGAAATGCCGCCACTTTTACGTCGGCTCTTGCGTTTACCTGAATTTAGAACGAAAGCTTCTCGGATGGGAAAAGTCATTCACGTTACCCAAAGCCACATCCAGTACTATGAATCTGACGGCAAGATTCATTTCCTGTCATGGCCAAGCTAATGCGCAAAACTCCAAAATTCTTGTTTCGATCAAAGGCTCAAATAAAAAAAGCCGCCTGAAAAATCAGGCGGCTTTTTTATTTCAACTCAAATACTCGCGTTTAGAACTTGTGCGTCAAGCTCAGGTTGAAAATGCGACCGAGTTGACTAAAATGGAAACCGTCATACGTCATCACGTCGTAACGACCGTTGAAGGTGATGAGGTTGCGTTGCACCTTGGTTTGCGCCGCGTCAGCCAGAATCGCCGCGCCTGCAGAGTTCAACGCTTCGAACTCCCATTCCGGCAACACGTCGAGCAAATTGTTCACGTTGGCGGAAACGGTGAAATTGCCGAACAGATCGAACGACAACGCCACGTCCGAAACGATTTTCGGATTGAAGATGGTTCTCAAATTACTGCTCAATCCCGCTTGCCGAAATTCCGTTTTGCCGAAATAGGTGTTGTTCAACGAGAGATTCCAACGCCGTACACCATACGAAGCGCCGACTACGAATTTTTGCTTGGGACGTGAGGTGAAGAAGAGCGCTTCTTGCGTCGCGTCAATCACCGGCGTGCCGCGCACCGTGCGAATTGCGCCGTCGCGTTCGTTTTTCAGATTGACATTGCCGGCCACGGAAAGATCCAACGCGCCCGCGCCGAGTTTGATGTTCTTATAATCCAACACCACATCCACGCCCGCGGTCTTGGTGTCGAGCGAGTTCGTAAAAAATTCCACTTCGCCCGTTGCGGTGACGACGCGATTGCTGATGACGATGCGATCGGTAATCGCGATGTCATAATAATCGACCGTCACATTGAAATTCGTGGAAAGATTCGCGCCAACGCCGAACGTAAAGTTCTTCGATTCCTCCGGCTCCAGCGGCTTCACGCCCAACACGCGCGCTTGCGGCGACACGTTGTTGACCAAGCCGATGGATTGAATACCTTGTCCCGGCACAAAGCTATACTGCACGCGTTGCGTGTAAATCTGATGCAACGTCGGCGCTTTGAAGCCCGTGGAATAGGAGCCGCGCAGCGTCAACTTGTCGTCCGACGTTTTCACGCGCGAACTGACTTTGTACACGAACGCATTGCCGAAGTCGCTGTAATACTCATTGCGGATCGTGCCGCCGATGAGAAAGTTTTTAGTCGCGTCATAGGTCGCATCGAAGTAACCACCGAAGTTATAGCGATTGAAGATGCCGGAATTTTCCGGACGGTTGCCGGCAAACGAGTCCGCGCCGATGCCGTCCCACGAAGCTTGATCGCCCGCCACCACTTCGAACGTTTCGCTTCTAAACTCCGCGCCCATACCGATGTTGAACTTCTCCGTCACCGGCCGGGAAATGTCGACATTGCCGACATTGTGCGTGAACTTCGTGCCGCCCGGTTTAAAGCTGATCGGGCTGTTTTCGCGATACACGTTCGCGCCGTTGGCATCTTTGATGTCCGAACGATTGTGCGAGTTGAATACGGTGTAGTCTTGGCTGTTATGGCCAAGCGTATAGCTCACGTCATACTTCCAATCGTTCTTTTCGGAACGCAGACCGAACGTCGCGTTATAGTCGACGAGATCGCCGTCAAACGTCGGAACGTAACCGACATACGAACCGTTCGGGCCATTCGGGAAAAAGTCTGCGAGATAGGGAAAGGCAGACACGGGGCGCCAATACGGCGTGCGATAGTTCGCAAAGGAGTTTACTTTTTTATAGTAATACGCGGCATTGGAGTAGAACTCCGTGTTGGCGGAGAGCTTGACGCCACTGTTGATCAAAAACTTTGCTGCGGAAGTTGCCGGCGAGGAGTTGCGGTTGCCGGCAAATTTATCGTAAGCAAGGAAGGCGCGCACATCGTTGATATTCGCGCCAAAATCTCCGGCGTCGCCCTCGGCATCGACGATGCCCGAACGGCGCGCTTCATTGATGCGGGACAAATCAATCGTGTAGTTGATAAAACCTTTGTCTTCGAAAATCGTGCTGCCATTGTTCAAAGAAACGCCGATGCGCTCGCCGTCACCTTCGCCGGTCACGCCGGAGTTCACGGTGTAATAGCCGCCTTCGGTGTTATCTTTCAACACAATGTTCACAACGCCTGCAATTGCGTCGGAGCCGTATTGCGCCGAAGCGCCGTCGCGCAAAATTTCGACGCGCTCAATCGCATCCACCGGAATCGCGGAAATGTCCACCGCGCTCTCGCCGCGACTGGGAGAAGTTTGCGTGTAAACGAGCGAGCTAAGGTTCTTGCGTTTGCCGTTGATGAGAATAAGCGTGCGGCTCACGCCCATGTTGCGAATTTCCCATGGATCGAGCAAGGCCGTCGCATCATTCACCGGTGTTTGCACGGTGTTGAACGAGGGCACGCGATATTGCAACATCTTGTCAAAAGAGTTTTGCCCGGTACGCGTAATTTCGCGGAAGGGAAGAATGTCGATGGGCAGCGGCGATTGCGTCACGGTGCGCGCATAAGCACGCGTACCGACCACGACGATCGCGTCTTTGGTCACATCTTGTGCTTGCAACTCGACGTTGAGTTGTTGCGTTGCGCCGGCGGTCACGGTTACGGATTCGATCTTTCGCGCATACCCTAACAGCGAGAACACGACTTCGTACGTTCCGGCATCCAGCTTCACGGAGTATCGACCGTTGACATCGGTGACCGCACCACGCGTGGTGCCTTTCACAATAACGTTGACGCCCACCAGGGCCGTCCCTTCACTGCTCACGGTGCCAGTCAAAACTTGCGACATGGCCACCGCGGGCAACAACAGCGCGAACAGAACCGCAAAAGCGACTGCTCGTAACTTAAACATAACGCCTCCTCCGGTTGGTGAAAAATACTACACAGGGCTAATTAGAAAAATCATTAGCGGACTTGCTAAAACGATAACTTGCGAAAATCTGGTAAGCAAGCTTTTTTTTGCATGCGAAAGCTCCCGCAGTTTCGCGTGGCAGAGCACAGTAGCTCGTTATTTACGGTTTTATGTTGTTTGGTGTGGGTCATTGCAAGACAATGACACTATGTGGCAACCATACGCCGAAGGCGTTACAGACCTCAGCCCGGGGCGCCCAGCTTCTGGGCACCCTGGGTCTAACAACATCCAACCCAATGAACACCGAAGGTGTTCAACAAAAATGGCCTTGTAGACAGAAATGCGTGGCGACAATGAACGATTGGCCGGCGGCCGCGCCCTCTTTTGTTGAACTCTTTCAGAGTTCTTTTGAGCATGGTTGTTTC
>JAYRWE010000068.1:0-6649 GCA_041918175.1 bacterium | reverse complement strand
TCGATTGGTATCGCAGAGAAAAAGAGGTTCCAAAGCGTCGGCGGTTTGAATGATGAATATAAAATGATCAACGTACTCAAGCACACCCCCCTAACCCCCCTTAAGGGGGGAATTAATGGTGGCGATGCTGAAATCGCAGTTGCTGGTCAAATCTCAACAGGTGTTCATATGAAAAAAAATCTTCTCGTGTTTATTCTAATCGCCGCCGCGCTGCTTGTACAGGAGAGCGCCGCGCAAGAGCGCCAAAAGCTGGCGCAAACCGGCATGAAGTTTCTCAGCGTGGTGACCGATGCGCGCGTCGGCGCGTTGGGCAATGCCGTCACCGCGCTCGATAACAATTCCGCCGCAATGTTCTTCAATCCCGCGGGCATGGCGCGTTTGAACAGCTTTGCCAACGTGTCGCTCGGCTCCATGAATTGGATCGCGGACATTAAATATGTTTACGCCAGCGCCGCCATTCGCCCCAAAGACGGAGCGTGGGGCGTGTTCGGTGTGTCCGTGCGCTCGGTGGATTACGGCGCGTTTCGCTCTACTATCCGCGATAACAACGCGGCCAATGAAGCGGGCTTTTTGGACAACGGCACGTTCAGCCCGACCGCAATGGCTATCGGCCTCGGTTATGGCAAATCGCTGTCGGATAAATTTTCCGTCGGCGGACAAATCAAATACGTCATGCAGGATTTGGGCAGCGCCGTGGTCGGTTATGATGAAGCCAACAGCTTCATCACGCGCGGCTATGAGGCCAACGTGCTCGCGTTTGATTTCGGCATTCTCTATCGCACCGGCTTTAAGAGTTTGAACTTCGGCATGTATGTGGAAAATTTTTCCAAAGAAGTGACTTTTGAGGAAGAAGGCTTGCAATTGCCGTTGCAATTCAAAATCGGCATTGCGATGAACCTCGCGGATATCTTGCCGATGAATCGCGACGTGCATGGCCTCTTGCTCGCGGTCGACGCCACGCATCCGCGCGATTATGACGAGCAATTGAACATTGGCGGCGAATACGTGCTCGTCAATACCTTCTCGCTGCGTGGCGGCTATTCGTTTCCGAACGATGAGCACGGCGTTAGCTTCGGCGCAGGCTTTAAAAAATCTTTGAAGAGCTATGGCCTCGCGTTGGATTATGCCTATACGCCGTTCGGCTTGTTTGATAACGTGCAAAGATTCTCGCTGCACTTTTCGTTTTAGTAGTCTTGCCCCTTTGTGGGGCTCTGCATCGTGCATGATCAGCGGCCCACAAGGGGCCGAGACTACGATGACAGATTGCTGAAAACAATCAAGAATGAGACCAACCATGACTGCCAAATCATATTCACCATGGAGCACGCGTCTCGTCGCGACGAGCCTCTGCGTGCTCTTTGCCGCCTCGGCGTTTTGGGCGTGCAATGAAGACCCCACGCCCAGCCTTTATCAGCCGGAAACATTCAACACGCTTGCCGCGCCGGTGATTGCGAGCATTGACCCCGCCGGCGAAGCATTTGCCGGCCTCGGCACCATCACCATCAGCGGGCAAAATTTTTCCGCGGTGAAAACCGACAATACCGTGTACTTCGACGATATTAAGGGCGAAATTTTAGAAGCGTCTCCGATACAACTCAAAGTGAAAGTGCCGAATCTTGTCAGCGATAATGTGAGCTTGAAAATCACCGTGGCGAAAGTCGAAAAATTCAGCAACGTGATCAGCTATAAACTCGTTGCCGCGGTTGCGCCGCTGTTCAAGTTTGCAGAAATCGATGAGCCATGGGCCATTGCTGCAGATGCGCAGGACAATATTCTCGCCTCATTGACTTCGAACAGCCTCGGTGATGGCGTGAAGAAGATTACGGCCGCGGGCACGAAGTCGGACTTCGCTCCTCGCCTCACGGGCACGGTCACACGCTTCAACGGTTTGAAAGTCGGGCCTGGCGGCGCGCTCTATGGCGTCACGTTTGAGCGTCGCATTTTGCAAATGCCGGCAGCCGGCGGCGCCGCCACAAATTGGGTGGTGTTGCCCAACACGCAAGTGCGCTTGAACGATTTAGATTTTGATCGCGAGGGAAATTTATGGACCGCCGGCAGCTTGGATTTGCATCGCGTGAAGCAAGACAAGAATGCGCGCTCGTTTCCGTTTACGGGCACGATCCGCGCGGTGCGCGTGTACAACGGCGCGGTTTACCTCGGTGGCGTGCGCAACAATCAAGAGACCGTGTGGCGCGTGCCCAGCATCTCTGCGGATCAAGTGGGCCCGGAAGAGGAGTATTTTAATTTCAGCTCGAAGTATGCCGGCGCAATTTACGCGCTCACTTTCTCAGCGGACGGCGATATGTTAATCGGCACCGACGCGCCCGAGGCGATTGTCGTGGTGCATGCCGACAAGAGTGCGGAGCAATTGTATTCCGGTCTATTTCCCAGCAAGTGTTTCTCCTTTGCCTGGGGCACAGGAAATTTTCTGTATGCGACGCAGGAAAAGAAAACCGTTGTCGAAGGCACAACGACAAGACTGGTTGAGCCGCAAACTATTTTGACGATTAACATGCTGAAGAAAGGTGCGCCCTATTATGGGCGCGGAGATAATTGAGCACCGGCGATTTTCCTGCGGGCGTTGCTGCATTTCGTCAAGTCGTGCCCGTGAAGCAAGTTTTCACAAGCTATGTCGAATCTAATTCACTTTAACCTCTCACTGCGAAGGGAGTTTTTTATGTCGAAGTTTTTTACCACGCTGTGTTTGTTGCTCGCGTTAACAGCGACAGCCAGCCAAGCGCAACTTTCTTATTGGAAGTATGCGGGCAGTTTCCCCAACGACAATTTCAAAGTCAATTCCGGCGGCCATGGTCTTGCGGTCGATCCGGATGGTAAGGTTTGGTTTCAAGCTTTTGGAGCAACGGATAGCGTTGTGACACCCGGCGGCCAGAAACTGCCGACGCGCGTTGTGTATGTGTTCAATCCCGACGGTACGCCGGCCTCTTTCTCGCCGATTAAAACCATCACCGTGAATGGCGTAACGGACACCATGACCACGCCGCCGAATATCAGCAATCGTGGTTTGCGCGCGGATCATCAAGGCAACATTTTGGTGGCGAGCTTTGATCGGCTGTATCGCTTAAACTATAAAACCGGCGAGGGCATGAACAAAGTTATTCCGCGACCGGGCCAGTCGCTCACCGCGCCGGGAGTAGATCGGCAAGGAAACATTTTCACAGCGAGTGTCAATCAAAACGCCCATCCGATCCAAATGTTCGATAAAGATTTCAACTTTATTGGGATCGCGGTGGACACCTCGCGTGGATTCTCGCGTAGTTTTGAAGTGTCAAAAGATGGCAACACGATTTATTGGGCGGGATACACTCGGCACGCGGTATATCAATATACGCGCGCCGATGAATTCTCCGCTTTTGCACTGGTTGACACGATTTTGAAAGGTTTCGACAGCGAATCCTTCGCGTGGGAGCCGAACAGCAATCGACTTTGGTTGAGTGCTGGATCGTATACTGATTTACCGAACCGTTTTCCAGGCGCTGTGACACAATGGTCTCCGGGCGCATGGTACGCTTACAATACGAAGACCGGAGTTGTTGCCGACAGTCTCAAATGGCAATTCAATACGCCGGGGAACGTCAATGAACGTCCGCGAGGTATTGCGTTCTCTCCTGACGGCAACACGGTTTATGTGACGTGTTTTGGTGCGAGCGATTATCCCGCAATTCAGAAGTTCGAACGTGTGCCTATCGCGAGCAGTTTCCCGACTAAATCGAATTTTCCTGATGACAACTTCAAAGTGAACTCCGGCGGCCATGGTCTCGCGGTCGACCCGGACGGCAAGGTTTGGTTTCAAGCGTTTGGAGCAACGGATAGCGTTGTGACGCCCGGCGGCCAGAAACTTCCGACGCGCGTCGTGTACGTGTTCAATCCCGACGGCACGCAAGCGCCTTTTTCACCGATTAAAACCATAACCGTCAATGGCGTAACCGATACCATGACCACGCCGCCCAATATCAGCAATCGTGGTTTGCGCGCTGATCATCAAGGCAACATCTTGGTGGCGAGCTTTGATCGGTTGTATCGCTTGAACTATAAAACCGGCCAGGGTATGAACAAAGTCATTCCGCGACCAGGCCAATCTTTGACAGCGCCGGGCGTGGATGCGCAAGGAAATATTTTTACGGCCAGCGTCAATCAAAATGCTCATCCGATCCAAATGTTCGATAAAGATTTCAACTTTATCGGGATCGCGGTGGACACCTCGCGTGGATTCTCGCGTAGTTTTGAAGTTTCAAAAGATGGCAACACGATTTACTGGGCTGGGTACACACGGCACGCGGTATATCAATATACGCGCGCCGATGAATTCTCCGCTTTTGCACTGGTTGACACGATTTTGAAAGGTTTCGACAGCGAATCCTTCGCGTGGGAGCCGAACAGCAATCGACTTTGGTTGAGTGCCGGATCTTATACTGATTTACCGAATCGTTTTCCCGGCGCTATCACCAATTACACGCCTGGAACGTGGTACGCATTCGACGTAACAACGGAACAGATCGTCGACAAAATCGATTGGCAATTCAACACGCCGAACAACGTCAATGAACGTCCGCGCGGTATCGCGTTTTCGCCCGACGGCAAGATCGCATACGTCACGTGCTTTGGCGCGAGCGATTATGCTGCGATTCAAAAGTTCGTGAAAGTCGGCACTGGTGTGGATGAGAAAGAGAGCAACTGGGCTTATGTTGAAACCTTCCAGCTCTTCCAAAACTATCCGAACCCGTTCAACCCGCAAACCACGATTCCGTTTGAGTTGCAAAAGAACGGGCCCGTGCAAGTGCGCGTGTATGACATGACCGGCCGCGAAGTCGCCGTGCTGGTTGACAAAGTCATGCCCGCGGGCAGCCACAACTTGACCTTTGATGCCAAAGGCCTCGCCACGGGCACGTATTATTATCGCCTCATGTTCGACGGCCAAACGATTACGAAGCGCATGCTCTACGTGAAATAGCAAAGAGCCAAAAAAGATAAAGAGCCAATGGCGCTGTGAGGCGATTTCTCGTAGCCCCGGCCCCTTGTGGGCCGATCTGCGCGCAGCATTTCCATCGCGCAGAAGACCGAGCTACAGCATTGGCTAAAGAGCCGCGTTCACGAAACCGGCAATAACTTACAAGGGCATTCGAGATTCTCTCGGATGCCCTTTTTGTTTGTTCGCGAATTTAAGATTTGCCCTACTCCTCCGAACGAAATTTAGATTACACTTTCCTGCCTAACGCTCTGATCGCGCCTATCGCTTCTTGTGCGCTTCGTTATTCGTCATGAAGCATGCGTTATTTCTCACTCGGGCTTTTACCGCGAGCCTCGCCACTTGCTTTTGCAAGTTGTTCTGCCTATTATTGCGCCGTGCTGTTGTTGTGTTTCGTCTTTGCAAACGGGAGTTTTTATGTCACGCTACCTCGACCCAACCACGGATTTCGGTTTCAAAAAGATCTTCGGCGAAGAGGCCGATCAAGAAATCATTATGAGCTTCATCACCGACGTGTTGGAGCTGCAAACGCCGTTGCGCGACATTCGTTTTTTGGATAAAGAACAGCTTCCGGAAAGCGATGAAGATCGCAGCGGCATCTATGATCTTTTTTGTCAAGATGTGGAAGGCAATCAGTTCATCGTCGAGATGCAAAAGAACTATATCGCGTGGGTGAAAGATCGTATGCTGTATTACGCCACGTTTCCGATTGTCGCGCAAGCCAAGAAGGGCAAGCTGTTTTCCAGCTATAAGCCCGCACTGCCCGTCGGCAACGGCTCGCGGATTCGAGAACAGCGCGCGGAATATGGCGAGAAAACGCACGCGAAGGGTTGGAACTACGAATTGAGCGGCGTGTATTGCATCGCGATTTTAGGCTATGCGCTCAACCACAGCAAGAAAGCCGTCAACCGCAACAGCCTCCGCAACGACGAGCCGCCGCACGAATTGTTTTATGACAAACTCAAATTCGTGACCGTCGAGCTGCCACTCTTTGACGAGAGCAAGCCGGAGTATGCTTTGGATAGCCATCTCAACAAATGGCTCTACTTTTTAAAATACCTTCCGAGCCTCGACCACATCCCGGATATTTTTAGAAACGAAGTCGTCTTTCAAAAGGCCTTTCGCATTGCCGAGATCGCCAAGCTCAAGCCGGCAGAGCGCCGGCGCTATGAGCAAAACTTGAGACGTACCTGGGACAATCAAGCCGTGCTTGAGACCAAATACAATCAAGGCAAATCCGCGGGAAAGCTTGAAGGTAAAATCGAAGGTAGAATCGAAGGTAGAATCGAAGGTAAAATCGAAGGTAAAATCGAAGGCAAGGTTGAAGGCAAGATCGAAACGTTGCTTTTGATTCTCACCCAAAAGCTCGGTCCGGTGCCGGAAGATTTGGTCGCAGCGCTCCGCGCGCTGCAAGAAGTGGAACAACTCGACCGACTAATCACACGCGCACTGACATTGGATAATTGGGAAGCCCTGCGCAAGGCACTGGACTCGCAATGATGCTGCGAAGCTTTTACCTTCTCTTAGAACCTGAATTTTGCACTTCTTTTTCGTTCCTTGACAAACGCGCTTGCGAAAGTGTGATAAAACCCCTTTCTTTACAGGACAAAATCACGACTAGCCGCTCTGCCCCTTAACCGCGAAAGGACACCCAGATGGTGGCTG
>JAYRWE010000067.1:0-7681 GCA_041918175.1 bacterium | reverse complement strand
ATATCTCAAAGACATTCTCACACGAATCCCCGATCACCCCCACCACAAGCTCGCCGAACTGCTCCCGCAGAATTGGGCGCCTGAATCTACAAAGTAAAAACTTCCTCCGCCATCTCCGATATGGGTTCACCGAGGGGATACGTTCAAAATGCGCTTGTGGATCAAAAAGCGCCACTAAAAAGAATCCATGATTTCTTGAAGAATATTAAATCTCGAGAAAGCGTCAAGAAGCAATTCGAAAACGCTTTTCTTGATGGAGAAAGGCTCATGACATGGCTCGAAGGACTCGTACTGGAAGACGGCAAAACCTCTTGGCAAAAACTCGAAGAGTTAGAACCGAAAAAGAACGATCACTCATCGGAATTGAAGCCCCGCGCCATCGGCTCTGTTGCGGTGAAAATGGACGATAAAGAAATGGCAGAGATGGGAATCGAATACTTGCTGCGTTATATCGATCTCATGCTCGCCAAGCTTGCGAAGGAGGTGCAATCATGATAAATAAACGCTGGCATGCAGAAGCCTCGCGAAAAATCACGACGCGCATCATTCTCGAATGCGATCTTGTGTTGGAAACTCCGGCGCACTTCGGCAACGGCGACGCGAGCGAGATGACCGATCTCCCAGTGGCTACAGATTTTTATGACGGCAAAACGCCGGTGCTCACCGGCGCTTCGATTGCCGGCGCTTTGCGCAGCTATCTCGTCACGCGGGAGAAGGGTTATCGAGAAGCCGAAATCGCGGGAGATAAATCTTCCTTCGCCGCGATCTTGTTTGGCGGCAGCAAAGGCGACGACAAAGGCAAGCAAAGCCCGCTCATCATCGAAGATGCTTTTGGTCAGGGAGAAAGTTTTGCCACGGAAGCCCGCGAAGGCGTAAGCATCAATGCTCAGAGCCGCACCGCTGAAGATAAAAAACTCTACAGCCGCCAGCTTTGGGAAGCAGGCACAACCTTCGGGCTACGCTTCGAGCTTTTGCTCAATGAAAAGACTGATGAGAATGAAAACCGAAAAAGAGCGCTGGTTACTGCTTTGGGCGGTTTCAACAATGGCAGCATTACGATTGGAGCGCGCAAACGTCGCGGCTATGGCCGCGTGAGCGCCAAAAATTGGAGGGCGCACACGTATGATTTAAGCACCAAAGCTGGCATACTCGATTGGCTTAAAAATGGTTCGAGCCCTTTAACGGGCGCGCTCTCTTCAGTTCTCGCGACAGCGCTTGGCGTAACTCTTTTGAGCGAGGATCAACGCCGCGAATTTCGCCTCGACGCCGAGTTCACGCTCGAGGGTTCCATGCTCATTCGCGGGAGCGGCGCTGAAGATGTTGGGCCGGATATGCAGCATTTACACTCGAAGCGCAAAGGCAACCCTGTTCCGATCATTTCCGGCACGAGCCTCGCCGGCGCGCTGCGCGCGCGTGCCGAAAAAATTGCCAATACCATCACGCAGAAAAAGCACGAAGACAATGTGAGAAAGTTGATAGATGGCATGTTTGGCTCGGACAACGCGGCAAATGGGCATCCCCAAGCCAGCCGTTTGATTGTGAGCGAGTCGGAGATTGCGGGCGCAACCAATGATTTGGTGCAAAACCGCGTCAGCATCGATCGCTTCACCGGCGGCGCGCTCGACACGGCGCTCTTCACCCAAGCGCCGGTTTTCAAAACCGACAAAACCCTGGTTAAAATAGATCTCCGCCTACAAAATCCCAAAGACTGTGAGGTCGGCATGCTGATGCTTCTGCTCAAAGATTTGTGGACGAGTGATCTTGTGATTGGCGGCGAGGCCAATGTTGGCCGCGGTCGTTTGCGCGGAGAGAAGGCGAATTTGAGCTTGCTTCAAACTTGGAGCATCACGCAAAACGGCGATAAAATTGTCATCTCCCCGGAAGATGGATCAGAGGTTTTGCAAGGATTTGTCAAGAATTTGAATGATTATTTGTTGGGCAAGAAGAAGGAGGCGGAACAATGACACGCACAATCACAACGGCCAACCCGGCGCGGCTCGATACAAACATTGCGACCGATGATTTAGTCAAGCTCAAGCCCTGGCTCGAAGAGAAGGCGAAAGACTTCAAGCTAGATTTTCTCCTCGCGCATTTGGATGACGGTGTGGTTTGGGGAAAAAACCTCGGCGACGCCAGCCTTGCGATCTCGCGTGAAATTCTCACGAAGATGAAGCCACAGGATAACATTCAAATGCAGGCCGCATACGAAACCGCGCCGGAGTTGCGGCTCGAAACTTTGCAACAAGCGCGGCTCTTTGGCAAGGAAGCGGAGCTGCTGCTCTGGCGCGACGGCGATAACAATTTTCACGCGCGGTTAATTGCAGACGTGACTGACGCAGCAACCGCAACCTGGCTCCAATGCTTCGATGAGCCGCAATTGCTTTGGGGCACGCACGGCATTCCCGCGGATGTTGAGTCAGACAAGGAACTGAATGATCAGTTCACTTTGATTTGGGAAGGCTCGCAGGGCATGCACCAAATCATCCCCATAAAACTCGATTTGGTGCAGAGCGATAGTAAAATTGTGAAAGGCAAAGAGCCGAAGCTGCGTGTACGCCACTACCTCAATAAAAAAGAAGACGGCGAAGCCCGCGTGGTCGTGAGCCGGTTGGTTGGAATCGATAATGACGAGGAGAAATGAGTCATGGCTGATCAAACATTGAAACAGTGCAGAGTTGATGACGAGAATCGTATCGCCAGTGCGCCGTACAATTTCGTGCCGTTACCGGAAACGGTAGTTGAGGCGGTGACGGATGCCGAAAAAGAACTGCCTGATCATGATTGCTTTTCTGCTTCTCCGAAATCATACACTGGATATTTTGATGTGCTTTTAACAACAAAATCTCCCACCTATGTGCGGGCTGCCTTGACAAGAAAGCAATTCGCTGAAATTGACAAAGCCCAAAGTGAAATTCGTGAGAAGAAAGAGGGTTATTCCTTCAAAAAGGACTTCAAAAATAAGCCCCAGTTCTTCGCTCGACAAATAGAAACCGTGGAAAATCCTCTCCCCACTCCGGTTATTCCCGGAAGCAGCCTGCGCGGCATGTTACGGCAGTTGCTGGAAGTGGTGAGCTATTCGAAGATGGACAAGAACAGAGTGTCAAATAGAAAATTTTATTTTCGATCGATGGATACTTCTAGTTTGCGGGGATACTATCAACGAGTCATGAACAAGAAACAGATATCGGGAGGTTTCTACCGCAAAACCGGCGGCAACTCCGTAGTCGTTTTCTGTAAAGTTTTGACCGTCGACGAAGGAGCCTTGGGGAAAAAACTAAATGAACTGCACGAAGTGGATGAATCCGTGAGAATACCTAAATGGGTGGGTGAGTTTCATCAGCATCAACGTGTTTGGGTAAAGGCGCCGCCAGATTCAGATCGAATCGAGAGCATTTCAGTTTCGAAAACTGATGGTTGGCGGGAAGGAGTTTTTGTGAAGTCCGGTTTTATGGAAGGGAAGAAACGAGAGTTTGTGTTTTTGTTCCCGTCAAAAAACGCCCCTTCAGCCGCGATTTCTAAACAAACATTGGAGAAGTTCTACGACGAGCAGCAGATTACGAAATGGCAAGAGGAGGCTTTTCCTAAAAACACGCCAAGCGCCAATTGCCGGCGCCTAGATGGATATCTTCGAACAAAGGTCGAAGATGAAGACGGAGATCCGGTATTCTTCCTGTCTAAAGAAAATGACGGCAAACTGGAAGTAGTTTTTCTTGGGAGGGCGCAGATGTTCCGGATACCATATGATTACAAAATTCACGATTTCATCCCTGAAGCAATATGCGGTCCCGAAACCGTTGACCTGGCTGATGCGATTTGGGGGTTTATTTCGAAGTCTCGCAATTCGAGCGGAAAACAGGGTCGGAAAGCTCATGCATACGCCAGTCGCATTGCGGTGACAGACGCGACCATGGTTTCCTTTGATCCAAAAGGATTATGGCTAAACAAAGACAAAGCGACGGTTCCGCCGATTCTCGCTGGCCCAAAGCCAACCGCCTTTCAGCATTACCTCGTGCAGACAAACTCCAATCCGTTAGCCTTGAAACACTATAGTTCCAAGCCGGTGAAGGACACCGTTCTTCGGGGCATTAAGTTTTATTGGCATCAAGGAAAACGCACCTTCGCAGATTTGAAACCGCTCCCCAACTCGCCTAATTTGGATGCAACGGGGGAAGTTTTGGAGAACAGCACGCAGCACACTCAAATGTACCCTGTGAACGAAGGCGCGACTTTCAAATTCCGTCTCTACTTTGAAAATCTGAGCGAGATCGAGCTTGGCGCATTGTGCTGGGCGTTGCATCCGATGCGCGATCCTGAAAGCAAGGCTGAAGATTATTGCCACAGCCTCGGCATGGGCAAGCCCTTTGGCATGGGCGCAGTGAAACTCAATGCCACGCTGCATCTCGAAAATCGCTTAAAACGCTACGAAGATCTTTTCAATGGCGAGCAATGGGCAAGCGGCATTGTTTCGAGCGAAGAGTTAAGCGACAAAGAAAAATTGGCCAGCCGGACAAAGGCTTTCGAAGAATTTGTTCTCAAGGTGCTTGGCCTTGAAGGTCAATGTGAGCATATTTATCAGCTCGAGCGCATCGCGACTCTGCTCAAGATGATGGAATGGCCCGGCTACCCTGCGGAATGGCTAGCGAAAAAAGACAATCGCAATATTGGTTCAAGAACGGAACGTCGTCCCAATACACGTTACATGACCATCGAACTCGAAGGCCAAGCAGGCACGGATAAAAACGAGTATAGCAAGCGTCCGGTTCTTCCTCCTCCTTCGCAATTTGGAGATTGGTCTGGCGGGCTTCATCCATATCAACCGAACTGGCCAATTTCAGCCAGTCTCGATAAGGCGCTTGCAGATGAAAAATTTTTAGAAACGATACAGTTTTTAGATGAAGTTGAATCTGCATCGCCGCTTCAAAAACCGACGGTGATAGCCGTTTTGTTGAACGATGTCCATAGATTTAGAGCGCAAGTGAAAAATGTTAGTGATGAAAAAGAGGTATTTCCCTGCCAGGACATTCCATCGACAATGAAGAAGGGTGACATGATTATCGCGAACGTCACTCGCAAGAAAGGTGAAATTATTTTGGCAAAATTTTTCAGGAAAGCCCCATGAAAACTCAACACCTCATGATCTTCGCCATCGCCGTGCTCGCAATTTCGTTCTCCCCAAGCCCGGCGCAAAACCCGCAGGCCGTGCAGCAGCTCGAACAGCGCGTGCAGCAGCTTGAGGCGCAGAATAATTTGCTGAAAGAGAGCTACCAAAACAAAAAGGACGCTCTTGAAGCCGACTATAAGAAAAAGTTGGACGCGCTCAATGTCGAAATGCGCGAAATCAGGCAGCAAGTGCGAGAAGATTCCCTGCTCATAAAGGTGTTCTTCGGCACGTTCGTGATTATTGGAATCAGCATAATTGTTAGCGCTTGGCAAGGCGCGAAGACTTTTGCAGAGCGGCAAGCGGCAAAAATGATCGAGGACGTATTTGATAAGAAGAAGGAAGATTTTCTTCGGCTCGTTGAAAAGCAAAATACTGAAAAACAACTTCGGCAAACAAAAAGGATACTTGTGCTCACGCCGGACGGCCACAGCAAAACTTTTCTGGAAGAATTTTTTCGTGAATCGGAATTTCAACCGCCTTATTTTGAATCCTTCACCCTGGCTGATAAAATTGACTTTTCGAATTACGATGTCGTCCTTTTCAACAATGACGACGGCAAAAGCTTTTCCAAAGACAGAACCGAGATTGTCGAGACTATTCGCAAGATGCCTGAGAAAACATTGGCTTTCTATTTCGGCGGCCAACCCAACGTGATGTTGGAAGACACGACAAAATTCGCTTCCGCCAATTTTCGTTCGCAGCTCTACGGCAACCTCGTCAACGCGCTGCGGTATCAGGATTTGCTGCCCGATTAAAAATTTTTGCGCAGCACCCTGCGCTAATAATCGCGTGTGCACTGAGACAACAAAGAGTTTTATCTCCCCAATTTCCATTGCGCGCATAGCCGTTGTGGCGCACACAATCATCCCTTGCGCGCCGTAAGCGACATTCATATATTCGCACCGTCTGCCGTTCAGCAAACAGTGAGATGCTCCGAAAGAAAACACATGCACGCGCTTTTACTCAAAATCAAAAGATTGATCATCGCCAAGCGTTACCGCTTCACGGGCAAAGCTGAAACCGAAATGTTCGCCGACGCGCTTACGGAACCCGACGTGCTCGAAGCCATACTCAATGCCAATGGCATCAAGAAAACGCTCCGCTCCAACAATCCGCAAACCGGCAAACGCGAAAAGCTTCACATCATCGAAAGCTTCACGTATGACGGTCTTCTCATTTATACAAAAGGCAAAATACAAACCGACGAAACCGGAAAAGAAACGCTGTATATCCTGATCTCTTCCAAACGTTCAATTTCAATCTAGGTGATATTATGAAAATCACGACCTGCCCTATTTGCACCTCACGCAAAATCAAAGTCATCACCGGCGCGATCACTTTTCAAACGGCAAGCGGCGCCGTTACCATACCCCACGTTACGCGCGAGAAATGTGAAAATTGCGGCGAAGAATTTTTCGATCACGAAGCCAACCTCATTCTCGATCAGTTTCGCGGCGTCACAAAAGCACCTCGTCGTGACAAAACGACTAGGGACAAGCGACACGCACTGCAACAATAACAACTTGGAGTAATGGATATTCGGAACGGCGGAGTAATGTCAAATGCTTTTCCAACAATCCATAAATCCAAAACTCCATCACTCCAAACACGCAACACAACCATGTCCCTCGCTAGCCTCATCTTCCCCCTCACCGCCGCGGAAACCACCACGGTTCCGCTGCATACCGGACGCATTCTCCACGCCTCTTTCCTGCGTTGGCTCGAACGCGACCATCCCGAACTCGTCGCGCAACTGCACGATGCCAATCATCCGCGGCCCTACACCATCTCCAATTTGCAAGGCAACCTCGTGCCGAGCGGTCCGCGCCTCAAACTTGCAAAGGGCGATACGTGTTGGTTTCGCCTCACGACCATGGAAGAATATTTTCTCCAGTGCGTGCGCGCCTCCATCACACAACAAAAAACCGGCCCACAGCCCGACGACCGTCGCCTCGTGCCCGGCCCGCCGCTGCAAGCGCGCGAGCAACATCCCTGGGCCGCAACCACCTCGTTCGAACAACTCGCGCACAGCGTGCAGCGCGAAGCAGAAGAACGCGCTCTCACGCACAGCCTCACGCTGCGCTTTCATTCGCCCACCTGCTTCATCGAAAACAAACAAGCGCTCCCGCTGCCCGTGCCGCGCTATGTCTTCGGCTATCTCCTCAACAAATGGCAACTCGCTTCGCCGCTCGCGCTCCCGGTTGACGACGTGCAGCACTTTGTCGAAAGCATTCATCTCTCGCACGCGCAGATCGAAACGCAGCAAGTCGATTTGCAAAAATACGAGCGCACCGGCTTCATCGGCCTCGCCCGCTTCGCGCTTCATCCCGCGTTGCCCGAAAATTATAAACACGCCTTGCATCTCTTGGCAAAGTTCGTTTTCTTCAGCGGCGTTGGATCGCACACCACCATGGGCATGGGGCAGGCGGTGCATGTGGCAACGAGCAAGGGGCAAGAAGGCCGGTAGCAGTCATCAGTGAACAGTGCGCAGCGCTGCTCGCGTCTTTGCGGGAAAAAATT
>JAYRWE010000066.1:0-9548 GCA_041918175.1 bacterium | reverse complement strand
CAGCCACCATCTGGGTGTCCTTTCGCGGTTAAGGGGCAGAGCGGCTAGTCGTGATTTTGTCCTGTAAAGAAAGGGGTTTTATCACACTTTCGCAAGCGCGTTTGTCAAGGAACGAAAAAGAAGTGCAAAATTCAGGTTCTACTTTCAAAAAGGCCTGGCTTGCTGCTGGGCCTTTTGTGTTTAATCTCACTCTGCTTGCACAGTCGCAAAAATTTAGCGCAGCGAAGTTATGAAGAAGGGTTTGGATTGGAACAACGCTAGCAAGAAGCGTGGGGAAAGTGCGCGATCATGGTGGGCGATGGTCATCAATGAGAGATCACGAACTACGAAGCTTAATCTCTGCGCAAGCGGGCGGGTGCGCGTTCTCTAAATTATGACGATCGTATTTGCTCAGAAGCGATAGCCCATTTCCACCGAAAAAATTGTGTTGCGCAAATCTTCGCGATATTCCGCGCGGCTGATTTGGCTATCGAAATTGGCGATGCCGCTCACTTGCCAGCGCGGCGTCATTTGCCAGGAGAGAAAAAGCAGGAAGGAATTGTTGTTGCGGTTGGGGTTGGGATTAAAAACCGCGGTTTGCTCCAATTGCGAATCCGGATAAACGCGCGCTTCGAACACGTGGCTTGCGCTTAGCAACAAACCTTTGGCGCTGAAGAAATCCAGCCCCAGCGTGAATCCGTTTGCGTAATAATCTTCATAAAAGCCGTTCACGAGCGGCGCACTTGCCGCGGCCTCGCCTTGCGTGCCGTTGACTTGCACGAGAAAAATATAGCCGACACTCGCCTGCCAATCGCGCCACAATTTAATTTGCACTTTCGGATTCAACTTCGCGCTGAAAAAATCCGGCGTGAATACGCTCGGCGTTTCATATTGCCGCAGCGTCAAGTCGCCTTCGAGGCGCAGCGCCGTTGGCGCCGACAAATTGAAGGTCAAATCTGCGCGTAAAAATTCTTCGCGATAGGTGTTTTGAAACGTGCTGTCCGGAATGCCGAGCGGATAGATGCGCCGCCGCCAGATATTTTGCACATACACCGACGCGCTCTCCAACGAATGCTGCGACAGGCTCGCTTCCACACGATGTTCGAGATAATCATCGCGCGGAGAGTCGGGATGGGTGCGCACGCCGTATTCATAGAGCGCCTGCAAGCGCGTCGAGAAACCGCCGGCATAAGTCGCGCGCATACCGACCTCATTGTGGCGATAGTTCGGACTAAACAGCGCTTCGTCGCGATATTGCCGAACGCGAAACTCCTCTCCCACCTCCAACTGAAACTGTCGCCCGAGTTTGACGCCGCCTTGCAGGAGACTCGTATTCTGCCAATACCGCAAGCCGGAAGTGTCGCGATAAGAGGTTCCCTCCCACTTGTTTTCCACACGCCAATTGGTTTGCTGCGCGTTCGTGCTTTGCGCGGAAAGATCGAACGCGGCATTATAATATTCCGCGCTCGCTTTGAAGGCTGAGAACGCGCGCAACGCCCATGGCGTATTTCCCGCGCGTGCAACATGGAAACGCAAGCCGGCAAATGGGTTCGCATTATTCTGAACGGAGTTTTGCTGCAACTCGGCGAGGAATTCGTCAATCTCGTCGCTGCCCAATTCATATTCCAAGCGCGAAAGATCGATACCCGCGAGCGCTTCGCGTTGCCATTGCCATGCGCTTTTGCTGGAGGAGGAAGTTGAGGAAAAGGAGGAGACAGAAGAAGATGAAGCAGTCGTTAAATCCAATGCGGTTTCCAGAAGCACGAGCGCGGTGACATAATCAGATTCGCGCGCGAAATTTTCGGCTTCGCGAAGAAGCTCTTCGACATTTTTGACGGCTTCGGTTTGGGATTGCGCGCGATTTTTTATAAGCCAGCGCTGCACCCGCACGCGCGCGATGTCGTAGTTCGCGCGCTCACCCTCTTCCTCCCAAAGAGAATCTGCGGCTGCCAACGTGAGAGAATCGCTCCGCGCCGCTCGGGTCTGCGCCGGGAGTTTTTCTACTGCGAAGCAAGACGCAAGCGCGGCGCACCAAGAGATTTTTTTAATGGCTCGTTTGAACATCAACTACGAATTCATTTTCTGCCGCTGTCTTTCGGAAACAATCACTGCGATAAAACCGACGATAAGCAAGACGCTATACTCCATGCCGTTGCGGCCCGCGCCGACAACGAACCAACCCTCCGTCCCATGCACGAGAACGATTCCCACGATGAGTTCGAGCGCAAACATAAACGCGATCACGATCACATACTTTCGGGCAAAGAGCAATCCGCTGCCGGCCAATTCGAACAACGTCACCAGCAAGGCCACGGCCGTGCCAAACGGGAAACCTTTGCTTGTCAGAAACTCGCCGAACGGGGCAACGCCACCGAGCACAATACGCGCGACGCCGTGAATGAGCATCATCAGGGCGAGCATGTAACGCATAATGATCATGCCGTAATCATTCGTGACGTGTGGAGCAGACTTCTGTGCCATGCGCATAAGCGCCTCGCGATTTAGTTTGAGACTCACTCAGGAACACTATCGTCGCGCCAAACGAATTTGCTCGGTCGCAAGTTGGTCGACGCGCTCGTTATAATGTACGCCGGCATGACCGGGCACTTTTTCCCAACGTACTTTGTGCGTGTGCATTAACTCGTCCAACTCTTGCCAGAGATCGGTATTCAGTACCGGTTCTTTCCTATCCTTGCCGCGACGCCATCCATTGCGTTTCCAACTTTCGAGCCAGCCTTGTTGAAAGCAGTTGATGAGATAGGCGCTGTCGGAATAGATCGTCACCTCGCACGGTTTGCGCAATGCTTTGAGCGCTTCAATCGCAGCAGTGAGTTCCATGCGATTGTTCGTGGTTTGCGGTTGATAGCCGCTCAACTCTTTTTCGCGCTCGCCGTGCAGCAAGATCGCGCCCCAACCGCCCGGGCCGGGATTGCCGGAGCATGCACCATCCGTATAGATTTTTATTTTATCCATGCTCTGCCGCCAATTGTTCTTCTCGAAATTTTTTCAATCCTTCCACGACATTCGACATGCGCACACCCAACTCGCGTTGCGCTTTGGAAAGGTCAAAGCCGGAGTTCATCGGACGTTTGGCAGCTTGACCAAGCTCCGCGGTGCTGACGGGATGAATCAATTTTTCATGCAATGAAAAAACACGCGCGACTTGCACGGCAAACTCGTAACGCGAGATCGTTTCCGCGCCGCTAAGATGAAACACACCGTTGTTTTTTGCTTCCGCGAGTTTGCGGAGCGCATGCGCCAACTCGCTCGCCAGCGTGGGATTGCCGAATTGATCGTTGACGATGCGCACTTCCTTGCCCGCTCGCAATTGGCCAATGAGCCACGTCACAAAATTGAGCCGGATATTTTTACCGTTGCCATAGAGCACCATCGTGCGTCCAATCGCGTAATTCGCGCCGCTCGTAACCAGCGCATTCTCGCCCGCGAGCTTGGCTTTGCCGTAATACCCCAAAGGCAGCGGCCGGCTCTCTTCATTGTAGGGCGCCGCAGTGCCGTCAAAAACATAATCCGTACTCACATGCACGAGGCGCGCAGCAATGCTCTTTGCCGCCTCGGCAAGATACCCGACGGCCGTGGCATTCACCCGCCAACACTCTTCGCGTTTCGTTTCGCTGCCATCGACATCGGTAAACGCCGCGGCGTTCACGATGCAATTGGGAATAAAATTTTTGACGAGCTTCTTGATTTCCGCGCGCGCGGCAATATCGCAGCTTTCATAGGCAACGCCCGGCTTGGGCGCACGCGGCTCAGGTTGCGCGGCGACGGCAAGCGTTTCGTAATCGCTCGCAAAAGCATTGACGAGATTTTGTCCTAATAAACCGTTCGCGCCCACGATGAGCGCTCTCCTCGGCAGCAATTTCAAAACGCGATTCTCCTTTATTCTTCAAACATAAGCTGGTCTTCCACAACACGAAAGAGTTCAGATTTGATACTGAGCGATTGCTCGCCCAAGCCTGTCAACTCGACCACAAAGCCGAGCATGCGATCTTGCAGGCCGCGCGACTTTTGCGGCACCACTTGGGTCGAATCGCGCTTGCCCACAGACTTCACTTCTCCGGCAAGCCAGCCGCGAATTTCTTGCAGCGATTCGCGCGAGATCGGCTCGAATTGCAGCGCGAGCACAACATAGTAACGATGCTTGTCGCTGATCTTACCGGAATCCGCGAGCACCAAGCCGCGATGTTGCTCCCACTTCTGCCGCACGAAATCGCGCGACTTCGTCATGCGCCGCTCCTCCCACGTTTCCACGAGAAATTGTTGCTCCCACGGATCGAACGCGGTTTTAATTTCAAAATCACGTTCTGCCACGAGGCTATTGAGCAGCAGACCGCGCTTGCGCCAAAGCTGAATGCGAAAGCGGGCCGCGGAAGTCATGCCGCGCTCCAAGCTTTGCCAAACCTTCGTGGTAAGCAAACTATCCACATGAAAGTCTGCAAGCAATTGCCCTGCTTCTAAACGCAAGGAGTCAAGCACGATTTGCGGCTCCTGGGCATAGCTTGATTTTAGCAACGGCGGCAAACACAACAATAGCAACGTGACAATCGCTCTCAAGGCTCGCGTCCATTCTCATAATCAACAAGCGCAATTTAATGTTTCGCGAGGCGCGATACAAATGGTTTGTTGGGCGTGAGGGAAAAGGGAGATTGGGTTATTTGGATATTGGAGTATTGGCGCAATGGATGTGATGCTGCCCAATAACTAATACCCCAATGACCGTAGTCAGATGCCGCTACGATCATACAATGCGGCGAGCACGACCTTGCCCACTTTTTCGAGGCTCGCGGGGCTGCATTTGTCGGGCGTGTCTTGTGTGGTGTGCCAATGCGGATAATTGAAATCGATAAGATCAATCATCGGAATGCCGACTTCGAGGAAAGGAATGTGATCATCGAAAACTTCGTGACGCGGACTTGCGACAAATTCTGTGATACCCAGCCGCGCGGCCAAACTCCAGACTCGATCTACTGTGCCAGCGGCGTAACGGATCGAATTGCCTTCTTGGTAAATTTCCAAATCGCGATCACCGACCATGTCGAGGAGGATGCCGAACATCGGGCTATAATTTGGCGCTTTGTGGCGCGCGTAATATTGCGAGCCGATCGCATAGCTGCGCGGCTCTCCGGGCGCGCCAAAGTCTTCACCGTCAAACAAGATAATATCCACACCAAACGGCGCGGGATTCGTCTTGAGCACACGCGCAACTTCCAAAAGTATCGCAACACCCGAAGCGCCGTCATTGGCACCGAGCACGGGCGTGTTGTGTTTGCTCGAATCCGTTTCTTCATCAGCCCATGGCCGGGAGTCCCAATGTGCGCCGAGCAATACCCGCTGCCCGTTTTGCGGATTGAAGCTTGCGACGATGTTCGTCAACTTCAACTCGCCGGGCAAACGCGGGGTGGTGTGCGTGAAGGTTTGCTCCATCACAGCATCAGCATATTTGCGCAGTTCGTTCACGAGAAAGACGCGACAACTGTCGTGCGCGCTCGTGTTTGGCACACGCGGGCCGAACGCACATTGCTTTTCCAAATGCGCAAAAGCATTTTCCGCAGAGAACGGCGGCAGCGTCAAAGGCACCTCCGCTTTTTCTTTATTAAAAAAGAAAACGGCCACTGCGATAACAATAGCCGCAACCACACTAGCGCCCCAAAGTAGTTTCACGCGTGAAGCCGGTTTGGGTTTCTCCGCGCGCGTGCGCGGGAGCGTTGCTTTCTTTTTAGAATGGGTTTTGTGTGTCATCTATTGCAAGAAGTTTGGAATGGTGAGGTTCGTGGAGATGGGCCGTCGCGGAATGCTCTTAAAACATATGGCGCAACGCTTCTTCAAGTATGTCGATGAGCTTGGGCGCTTCCTTCAACAAGGCGAGCCGTTTCTTCGGAATATGTTTATGATGATAAGGCGGGCGCAACCCCGGATGGTTGGGATAGTTGTCGAAGCGGAAGACTTCGGTTTGAGCTTTGACGTATTGATAGCTATAGCGGCTCCTCTCTATGCTATTCGAGGTGATTAAAATTTCTTCGAAGAAATCAATGTAGGAGCCGTCGAGCAGAGTGATTTTGCCTTCGATAGTTCCTTGCGTTTGGTTATACGGATCCTGGGACACCGGGCTATCGATAACGGCCCAGTGCTTTCGCAAAAGACTATCGATGATATCAACGTATTCTTGAAATTTCATACTCGACCATTCTTTTGGATATGATCGAACTGCTCTGCTGCGCCCAACCACATGAGGAAATCTTTCGACTCCTCCAGCTTGCCGCTCCAGACTTTTTTCACAAAGGTTGGAGTCGTCATCCCGTACTTCTTCTCAAAGCCGGCGAGTTTGCGCTTGAGGCCCGCGAGTCCGACGTGGCGAACGGTCACGCGGGAGCGTTTGGGGTTCGAAGCCGTTTTCATGTTTCAACCTCCGCGAGACATTGGTTCATGGACTTGTTTCAAAAACTCTTTGGCTAAATTTTCTAAAGCAATGTAAAACTCTTCGTCTTGAGATACAATTCGAAATTTAACTGCTTGAATGCGCGCCACTGCTCCGGGTACTCTCGTTCCCAAACTCTGTTTGGGAACGCCGTTGCGCTTGAAACTCCGTTTCAAGTTTGCATTCCCACACAGTAGAGGTTTGATTGAAGAAGCGAAACAGAGTTCTTTTGCAAGTGTGTTCCCAAACGGAATTTGGGAACAAGCCGTGAGACAGGCTATGAGCCGAAAAATGTTCACCCCCTCGTGCACAACATTTCCGCCCCGAGTCGCAGCGTCTCGGCTACGAGCACGTCGAAGTCTTCTTTGCGGCTGCGATGATTGGTGATTGCGGCGCGCAAAGCATACGTGCCGTGCAGGATCGTCGAAGTCGGCGAAGCGATGCCGCGCTCGTGCAGTTCCATCAAAATTTGCCGATTCACTTCATTGAGTTTTTCTTCGCTCATGTTCTTCGGGTTGAAACGAAAACAAACGACATTGAGCGCAACCGGCGCAACTAATTCCAACTCCGCGTTCTGCTCGACCAACTGCGCGAGATAGCGCGCCTGCGCAATGTTCTGTCGAATAAGGCGACGATATTTATCCACTCCGTGCTCTTTCAGCAAGAGCCACACCTTCAATGCACGAAATCCGCGCGAGAGTTGTATACCGTAATTCGCGAGCCAAAACGGGCCGCCGCTCAAACCGCGCTCGTGTTGCACGAGATATTCGGGCACGAGCGTGAACGCATTTCGATGCGCCGTGCGATCTTTGATCAACACACAACCGGCCTCATACGGCATATACATCCATTTGTGCAAATCAAACGCGAGCGAGTCCGCGGCTTCCATACCATGCAAAGCTCGGCGCATCTCCGGCGCGAGATAAGCGAGCGCGCCAAACGCACCATCCACATGAAACCAAATTTTCTCGCGGCGACACAAATCCGAAATCTGCGCGAGCGGATCGATCGCGCCAGTGTTCACGGTTCCGGCATTGCCCACGACGCATATGGGCAAGTGTCCCGCAGCGCGATCTTCGGCAATCATCTTTTCTAACTGTGAGAAGGCCATGCGATAATTATTGTCAACTGGAATTTTGCGGAGCGCTTTGCTGCCGAGGCCCATCAACTCAACAGCCTTTTGCACCGAACTATGCGTCTCCGTCGAACAATACACGGTCATCATTCCGGGCGCGGCAGCAACGCCTTCTTTGCGAATATCAAAACCCGCCTTCGCATTGCGCGCGACCGCTAGTCCGATGAGATTTGCCATTGAGCCGCCGCTGACAAGCAAGCCGCTGGCTGATTGCGGAAAGCCCAACATTTCTTTGCACCAATCGAGCACTTGTTCCTCAACGTAAATCGCGCTGTGATCCGCGCCGCCCACATTGGGGTTCATCGTTGCAGCAAGCATTTCGCTCAATGCACCGAGCGCGGACCCAGTGCCGTTCACAAAACCCCAATAGCGCGGATGAATGTTGCCATGTGGGTAAGGCAACACGTGCTCGACAAAATCTTGATAAGCACCCTCCGCGCCTTGCGGTGCAAGTGGCACAGGTTGCTGCAAATGCGCTTTCACGCTTGGCGGAAGCGCACGCCACACCGGCCGTTCGCGCACGGTTTGCAAATATGTGATCATATCCTCGACCATGCGGTGGCCAAGCGCACGCATCTCGTCCCAATTTTCAGGATCAAGCGTTTCTTCGTGATCTAAAATTTCTTGGTGATTCATGTTGGCTCCGAGAGAACTTTAAAAGTTTCGCCGTCACACACGGATCAAATACACACTCGGATAATGCCCTTTCCGCGTACGTTTTTCATCCGTGTGCTCTGCCCGCAACGGCTCCGGTTTTCAGTTTGTATGATAACTGGTCTAGTTTCTTAAAAGGGCTTTTGTTGCACAAACAGCGCAGGCTTCTTCTCGCGAAAATGGAACTGCCAAGAAAATGCTTTTCACTTTCGTGAGAAGAAAAAAGGAAGAATGCGAACCCTCTTCACATTTTTTGGGCGAGATCGCCGACGTGAACCGTTCCGCTTTGAATGACTGAGGTCTTTTTAAAACGGGCAGCAGAATTCCGCTGCCGCAGTTCATTCTAAAACATAAATGCACCACGGCGAGATCACGGTCTCACTCTTCCACGTGAACGCCTCGTTTGCATTGCCGAGAGGTTTATGCGTTTCGAGCACGCGCAGGCCGGCTTGCCGATATGCCGCAAGATAATCTTCATGCAGGCATAAAATATCCTCCACGGGGCGACGATCTTCGACGTCCAACATCACAATGAAAACCTTTTCGCCGCTCTGTGCAGAATGATTCTGCGGAAAGTCTTTTGTGGAGAATGAAGCCCACTCGTGCAAGTAAATCTCTGCGGCGGAAACTAAATTGATGATGCGGCCGCCGGGGCGCAGCATCTTTTTTAAACCGCGAAAGAGCGCAATTTTCTTTTCCAAAACCGGAATGTTGTCAAAGGTGAACGCCGCCAAAACGAGATCGTACTCAGGCGCAAACTCGTCGAGACCTCCGTCGCGCAACAAGAAATATTTTCCTTCTGGGTCGCGTTCGCGTGCGAGCGCAAGCATATGCTCGGAGATGTCGGCGCCAACAACGTCAAAGCCGAGCGCGCGCAGAAAACGCGTCGAGCGTCCTGCGCCGCAACCGAAATCAAAAGCTTTGGTGCCACGCACGTATTTGCCAATGAGCGCAGGCAAATCGCGAAAGCCGAGATAGTAGGTAGCGGGAAACTCCAGTGTGGCGTAAGCTTGTGCTCGGGTTTGATCTTCGTAGACATTGGAGAAAGCAGTGTGCATGGCATTGTCCTTGAGTCTTCAAGTGCGGCTTGCAGGGTTTATGCAGATTGCAATTTCAATTTGCAATCTGCATAAAACGCAGTCAACAAAATTTTCACTGCGCAGGTAATGTCTCAATTATTGATGGAGAACATAGCGCAGGCAAAGATGCCCAATGTCACTAACTTTTTGCGATCTGGGCTTTGAGCTTTTGGCAGTATTTCTTCCGCGCTTTCTTGCGATCACCGACAAGATACGGATATGTTCGTGGGCGCGTGCGCACCGCGCGTGGCTCCAATCGCGGAACTTT
>JAYRWE010000065.1:0-57256 GCA_041918175.1 bacterium | reverse complement strand
CGAAGCTGTTTAAGCTTAAGAAGCCATTGCGCAAAAACTTGGCTGATCGACGTAGCGTGCTCCTTTCTGGTTGAGGGCTAATTTACTCACCCCAAACTTGTCGATCATCCATGAATTTCTAAAGTGTCAGGTAGCTAGACCTTCAAACAAGTTTGCAACCTCGCGCCCGAGCACGTCATAAATTTTAAGCGTCACAAAATGACCGCGCGCCAACTCGAAACGAATGCGGGTGGCCGGGTTGAAAGGATTGGGATAATTGGGGTGCAGTGCAAAGACGAGCGCGGGGGCGACGGCGCCATGCTCTACCACCGTAATGCCGCGACCTTCGATGAGTGTAATGAATTGTCGCGTGGGAATATTGCTGAACACCTCGTTATTGCCACTCGGCCACTCCACTTTGAGCGAGTCGATGAACGCCGCCTCGGCCATGCCGAAGTGCAATTCCAAATTCTGACTGTTGTAGCCGCTTTGCGCGAACACTTCCTGCATTTGCCAACGCGGCGCGCCCGCGAGGGTCGCGCGCACGCGAACCTTTGCGCCGAGAGCCGAGCGATTCGAAACCGTGCCTACGCATTTCACTGTGAGCCAGTTGTTCGCATTGCCGTCATTGGCATAAAGAAAATTATTTTGATTGAGCCGATTCGCCACGAAGAGATCCAAATCGCCGTCGCGATCATAATCAGCCCAAACGGCTCCGAAAGAGTTGCCGCCGTCGTTCACAATGCTGCCGGCGATGATTTTTGTGAAAGCATAATCGGGCGCGCCGTTGTTTTGATAAAGAAAATTGTTTTGCCCGTCATTGGCAACGAACAAGTCGAGATCACCGTCGTTATCGAAATCGCCCCAAGCGCTGCCGACTGACATGCCGGCATCGTTCGTCACTGCACCGGCACTGACCGAAACCAAGTCATAGTTCGGCGCGCCGCTGTTGCGATACAGCAGATTGCGCTGATTGAGAAAATTTGGCGCGAAGAGATCGAGATCGCCGTCGTTGTCATAATCACCCCAACTTGCTCCCAGCGTGCTGCGTCCGTCCGTGAATGTTGTTTTCGTGAATGAGCCGGCGCCGTTATTGATGAAAAGAAAATCGTTTTGCGTTCCCGCGTTGCCGATGAACAAGTCCGCGTCGCGATCATTGTCAAAATCTGCCCACGCGCCGAGAATCGAGTTGGTGAGATCTTGCGTGAGCGTTGCGGTGTCGATCTTGGTGAAAGAAAAATCCGGCGCGCCCTCATTGCGATAAAGAAAATCGCGCTCGCCGAAATTGACGACGTACAAATCCAAGTCGCCGTCGTTGTCATAATCTACCCAACTGCTGCTGTTGGAATTGCCGCGGTCGCTTACCGGGCTGCTCGCGATGATTTTCGTGAAGCTCGAATCGCCGTTGCCAAGATATAAAAAATTTCCAAAGGCCGCACGATTGGTTAAGAAGAGATCGAGTTTGCCGTCATTGTTGAAATCTCCCCACGCGCTGCCAATGGAAGAACCGCCGTCGTTCACAATAGCGCCGTTAAAAATTTTGCTAAAGCTGCCGTGACGATCATTCAAGAAGAGCGAGTTGTTTTGGTTGCTAAGATTGCCGTTGGCAACGAAGAGGTCGAGAAAACCGTCGTTGTTGAAATCGCCCCAACTGCCGCCGCCGCTTTCGAATTGCTCGCTAACCACGGGGTTGGCGGGATCCGTGATTCGCGTAAAACTTTGGCTGAATGCAAGACGGCAGGAGAGGAGAAGCGCGAGCCATGCGGCAAGTTTGAGTCTTATCATAATCACCTTTGTTTGAAAAGGGAGGGAGTAAAAGAGAAATTGCGTCGGCGCAAATATAGCCGCACGCAACGCACGGCACAATGAAGCTGGGATGAAGCGAGGAAAAGGAGGGATGAAGCGAGAAGAAATGCGGACGAATTTGGCAGGCACCGGATGAAAATCACGCTGGCTTGAACACGCTCTCCACGCGCGCGCGATAGTTTCGGCTCGAACGCAAGCGCGTGCCGTCTTGAAGCATGACCACGTACTCGCCGTTGTTCGACCACGGCTGCAGTTCTTTGATGCGATCAATGTTCACGAGCAGCGAGCGGCTGAGGCGCAGAAATTTTTGGGGATCAAGCTTCGCTTCCAAATGCGTGAGCGTTTCGCGCAGCAGGTGCGTTTCGCGGCCCGCGTGCAGGCGCACGTAATTCGCCTCGGCCTCGGCCCATGTGATTTCCGCGACTTTCACGAAGAACACGCGCCCCGCGGTTTTGAGCACGAGGCGCTCGACATAGCGGCGCTCGCGCTGCAACTCTTCCAACAAATTTTGCAGGCGTTGTTGTAACGCGCTGTGCCCATGCTGCGCGTGCTCCTGCGCGCGCTGCAACGCTTTCGCAAAACGCTCGCGATCAAACGGCTTGAGCAAATAATCCAACGCATGCACTTCGAAAGCGCGCAGCGCGTAGTTGTCGTAAGCCGTCACGAAAATGATCGCGGGCAAACGCTCGTGCGCGAGTGCCTCCAACACTTCGAATCCGCCCAGCTCGGGCATTTGCACGTCGAGAAACACGAGGTCGGGCTGCAAATCGGTGATGGCTTGCAATGCTTCAACGCCGTTCGCGCATTCGGCGAGCACTTCGAAGCCGGCATGGTGTGCGAGCAAAGAGCTGATTCTTTCGCGCGCGAGCGGCTCGTCGTCCACGATAAGCGTTTTAATTTTCATCGTGCTCGTGCTCCGCAGTTACATGAAAAGGAAACGCGAGGCGCACGATTGCTCCGCCCGCGGGATCGTTCTCAAGGGCAAACGTGTGCGCTTCGCCATAAAGTTGCCGCAAACGCGCGCGTGTGTTGAGCAAGCCCACGCCTTCTTTGCCGTGCGAGGCCGCAAGCCCGGGCCCATTATCACGCACAATCAAAATCAGTTGCTCTTCCGCGCGTTGGGCCGAGAGTGTGATTGTGCCCGCCGCAGCGCGCGGTGCGATGCCGTGGCGCACGGCGTTTTCCACGAGCGGTTGCAAGATCAGATTCGGCACGAGCGCGGGCAGCGTTTCAGGCGTGACATTGATTTCAACGCGAAGGCGATCGGGAAAACGCGTGCGCTCGATTTCTAAATAACGGTCGAGCAAATCCAACTCTTGCTGCAGCGACACTTCTTGTGCGCCGGCGCTGTCCAACGTGGCGCGCAGCAACTCGCTCAAACGCGCGATCATGCGCTCCGCGGCCTCCGCATCTTTGTGCACGAGCGCGGAAATCGCATGCAGCGTATTAAAAAGAAAATGCGGCTGAAGCTGCATTTTCAAAGCTTGCAACCGGGCTTGCGCAAGTTGCGCTGCAAGCTGCGAGGCTTGCACTTCCTGCGCGCGATACTTGCGATAATAATTCACGGCGTAGATCACGCCCACGATCGCGCCGTAGGTCAACAAATTGGAATGCAGTTGCGGCAACGTGACTTGGCGCACGACGCCGGCAGCGAGGTAGAACGCGCCCAACTCAAGCAGCATTTTGAGAATGGAAAATACAAGTCCGGCGCTGAGATGCGCGAACCAACGCAGCCCGCCCACGCCGCGCGCGAGGGGATAACGATGCGCCAACCAAAGAATCGCAGGAGAGAGCAGGCCCCAAGCATACCAATCCGAGAAAGCGACGTTGAAAGCTTGTCTCCAAGTGGGAGCATGCTCGGAGTAATACGCATATCGAATGTAAATTTGACTCGCGGAAAAAACTCCGAGCAGCGTCCAGAGGAGAAGAAGGAGCAGCCCGTCACGAAATTTGTTGGAAAGGCGGGAAGTGCTTTTCATGACGGGCGCACCGCTTAGAGTCTTTTGATTAAGCTGACGACGTAAAGCAGCACTATCGCGCCGACCGTTGCCATCACGATCATGCCGAGCGTGCCGTAGGCCGAAAGGTTCATCAAATCAAACAAGAAACTGCCGAGCCACGCGCCAACTACGCCGACAACAAGATTGCCGACCAAGCCAAAGCCTCGGCCTTTCATAATGCGGCCCGCAAGCCAACCGGCGAGCAAACCGATCAAAATGAAATACAGCCAATACGGAATGTTCATGACCTCTCCTCACAGTTGATGATGGTTTAGTGAAACAGCAAATACGCTTAAAGCTCTGTACGGCGCGAAGTGCGTTTATTTTTCTCCATGAGCAAATGATACCTGAGATTCCTGTCGTTGATGGTGCTTCGCAAACGTGATTGCTCGTTCGCGTCCGTGCATGCTTCGAGTTGTTTTTGTAAGGCCGCGATTTCTTTCCGCAGCTCCATTTCTTGCGGCAGTATGCCGGCGTTTTTTAAAATTGTGAAGGCTGCGCGTAAGTGCTCCGGCGTGTGTGAATCATCTCCGAACAAGAGGGGTTTACCATGGCCGGGCAGATTGTCAAATTCACCTGCGGCCTGCGCCTGTTTGATTTTTTCTTCAGCAATACGTGAGAGAAATTGCATGTGAAGCTCAATCGGTTTCGTGTGGTGTAATGTCAACGAGGTAGAGCATGTCATGGCGATGCAACGTGAAGCCCAGCTTCTCTGCAACGCGAATGCTCGCGAGATTGTCGGTTGAAGTGCTCCAGCTCGGAATGTGGCCGCGCGCGATGATGTCTGCGCACAACGCTGCGGCGCAGGCCGTGCTCAAGCCGCGGCCGCGAAACTCGCGCTCCGTGATGACGCCAATGTCTTCGTAGTGCGCGCCGAGGTAGAATGTGCATGCCAGCGCAACGAGTTGTTGGTTTATGAAAGCGCCAAACGCATAACCGCTCGCAGCAAGCCCCAGCGGACCGCCCCACGTTTTACTGATCCATGCATTCTCGCTGTGCAAGGCCCACAGGTGAGGCGCGTCCGCAAGTGTGAGGCGTCGCACTGCGGGTGAATTCGCCGGTGCTATTTTTCGGCGGCATTCGAAGATGACGCGCGGCCACGGCTTGCAATTAGCGGAAGCGAGTGTGAGCAGTGGCACAAAACGCCCGGCCGCTTCAACATAGCCACGCACGCGCGAGCGCAACTCTTTCACATTAAAAGCCGCGGCTTCTCCTGCGAACACGTAATTGTCCGCCGAGGATGCGAGCACTGCGCGCGGCTCGGGCCAACGATCAACCCAAAACGCACCATGTCCGGTGTTGAGAACGTGCATGCCCACCAACGGGCCCGGACGCTCCGGCGCAAACCAATCTTTGAGTTCAACTATTTGATGCGGCGTTAAGAGAAGCATGAGTCATTTGAGAGATGAGGGCAGCATACTTTGGCGCAATACCTTCGCGCGGGAGAAGCGCTGCGAGCGTTTGAATTGCAGCCACACATTCTTGGTCGTGGTTCGTTTGCAGCAGCGCGGCTTCGCAGTACAACTCTAACGCGCGTTGCAAGCTGGCACGCGCTTGTTCTGCGTTATCGCACTGTTGCTGAATTTCGCCTTCCGCTTGGAAGAGAGCCGCGGCAGTTTTAACGCGCTCGTGCTGCCCAAGCAACTGCGCCAGCGTTGTTGAGTCAAACGCAACGAGGACGTCGCGGCTCATGCCGAGCAATTCCGTGAACGCTTTGTCGGTTTCGACAAGCGCCAGGTCGAATTGCTCTTGCTCTTTCAATTTAAAAATGCGCGTCAAGGCCGCTGCCAGTTGTTGCACCAAGCGCATGAGGTAATCACGTTCAACCATTGGTCAACGCACCGGCTTGGTATGGGTTTGCCCGCGGCGTTGCCAGGCGAGCACTGCGGCGCCGAGACCGCCGCCGAACAATGTGGCGGCGACGACCCATGCGAGCAGCGCAGCGAAAGGGATGAAGAGATAACCGGTGGATGGTGCGATGCCATCGCCCACAACGCCGCCTTGATCGGAAGCGAAACGCTGCGCGCTCCAACTAAATGTATACGCCAGCCAATACACCGGAATCAGCATGAGGCGCACGAGCGCGACGTAGAGCGCCGTTTTCAGGAAAAGCGTTTTGTAGGGCTGTTGATCGTGCGTTGCGGCAATGCGCAACGCGAAATATATCGGCACGAAAAAGAACAACCAGGTCACACCGAAAATCTTGTTGACGCTTTCCGGCGCACCAACTTGTTCCGCCAACACGCGGAGGAGGATCACCGCAGCGGCGAGGAGAAGCGGACCTTTTAGCAAGCTTGGCATTGGTTCTCCTCAATGAGAAGGATAGGGCGTGAAATGCAATCGACGTTCTGCTGTTGCAGTTTGCTGCGGGGAATTTATAAGCTCTCGGTGCAATGTCAAAGGCTATTTTCAAAAATCCCTTTGCAAAAGCAAGATCGCCGTGTTATTTTGCCGCCTTCAAAATCTGAGGAGCGCATGGCCGTCAAGGTGTTCAACTATTTTTCCTACTATGTTGGGTGGCTCGCGTGCGTTTATGGCGCGGCCTTCAACATGAGCGCGATCGGCGTCGCTGTCGCGGCGTTGCTCGTGCTCATTCATTTTGTGCTCACGCACACGTTGCGCGAAGAAATCATGATGATCGTCGTCATCGGTGTTTTGGGCACCTTGGTCGATTCCGGCCAAGCAGCGACGGGATTGCTCGTTTATCAGGGCGGCTATGCGAAAGCGCCGTGGCTCGGACCGATTTGGATCACGGCGATTTGGGTGCTCTTTGCGAGCACGATCAATTGGTCCTTCGGATGGCTCAAAGGCCGCACCTGGCTCGCGGTCGTGCTCGGCGCGCTCGGCGGACCGCTGAGTTATGCCGCGGGCGAGCGCATCGGCGCAGTGCGGTTTCAACATAGCTATGTTCTCACGATGCTCGCGCTCGCGGTAATTTGGAGCCTCGTGTTGCCCTTCTTCTTCGGCATTGCGCATCGCATGACGCGCCGCCAAACGGCGTGATGCCAAAACCCAGAGTATCTATGACTCCAGCGACACCTCCGACGTTGTGCACAAACTGTCAGGCAGATATGGTGGGGGAGTATTGCCATCGCTGCGGCCAGCAAGCGTTCACGCCACATCATTTTGCGCTCGGGCATTTTCTCAAACACGCGCTGCATGATCTCACCCACTTCGACTCCAAAATTTTTCGCAGCCTGTTGCCGCTTGTGTTTAAGCCGGGCTTTCTCACCGCAGAGTACCTTGCGGGCCGGCAGAAAAATTATATCAAGCCGATCACGATGTTCGTGCTCGTGAATTTGTTGTTCTTTTTGGTGGTGCATCGCATGGGGATGTTGAATTGGACGATGGAAGGCGTGACGCGCGGGCCGCACGCAGCGTTCGCGCAGAAGCTTGTGGCGGAAAAGATCGCGGCGCAGCAAATTGGGGAAGAGGAGTTTGTGACGCACTTCAATCAAGTGTTGCGCTATAATCAAAAGAGCATGTTCTTTTTTTTAATTCCTCTGTTTGCGGTTGCGCTCAAAGTTTTTTATCTGCGGCGCCGGCGCTATTATGTCGAACATCTTATCTGCTCCATCCATGTTCATTCCTACTATTTGATCTTCGTCGTTGCCGGCATGCCATTGCTCATGCTCGTGCTCGGCCTCTTTGATCTTTTGCTGAAAACGCGGCTCTCGCGCACATTTGGCAACGATCCATATATTCTTGTGCCGTTGTTCCTCGGCATGTTGATTTATCTCGTTCTCGCCCTTAAACGCGTACACGCGCAGTCCTGGTTCATGACTCTCGCCAAAGCCTTGTTTATCGTGCTCTGCGAATTTGCCCTCATCGTGCTCGTCATTCAGCCGATACTGTTTTTCATGACGTATCTTGCAGTGTGAAGATCGTTTTTTGCAGCTCAAGCATAAGCCATCGAAGGCATCTCAATGTAAAGATCGGGGGTCTCTTCCGCGCGTTGAATGGCGAAAAAACGGCGTTCAATCTCCTTCAATACCGACGCAGGATAGTAAATCATACCACAATGCGAGCACACTTCCACCGGCGTGTTCGGCACCAGCAGGTATTTGCCTCTGTAGCTATAAAGATACTCGATTCGTTTCTCCTCATAGCTTTTGCTGCCGCAGTAATTGCACTTGCTCTCTTGCATAAACTTTATTCTCCTCTTGTCCAGGGATCGATGAATTTCGGCGGCGTTGGAATATAAACCGTGATGATCGCCGCTTTGTTTCCACGCCAACCACAAACCGCGTGAATTGGGATTTCATCTGAAAAGCCGAGCACCAGGCAACTTTCACCTCGACCGGTATCAGCATACGATTCTAAAAGCTCCGCATCAAGTAGGGCTTCTTCGACTTGAGACAGTGTCAGACCATCGGCCTTACGCTCAATATCGCCGTGAAAAGTATAAAAGTATTCGCCGGTACGAACTTTGGCTTTTATTTGTTCAACGTCCATCATGGTTGTAGATAAAGAAACCCTCTTATAAAGACAAGGGAATTTTCTCCTTGATGTTAGCTGTTTCATCACCTCAACTTTTCGGAGGAGCATTTATGTCGTTATGTTGCAGAAGCCGGTTTGCACTGTTCGTGTTGCTGTTCCTGGTGACCGCCGCGCGCAGTCAAAATCTCGCGGTCGAAGACAGTGTGCTGCAAAAAATTTGGAAAGAGGCCACGACCAACTCGCAATTGCCGCACTTGGCGCATGAGTTGATGGACGTCGTCGGCCCGCGCTTGGTCGGCACGCCGCAAATGAAGAAGGCGCATGATTGGGCCGTAGCCAAATACACCGGCTATGGCATCGCCGCGCGCAACGAGCAGTTTGGCAAGTGGCTCGGGTGGGAGCGCGGCATCACGCACATTGATTTGCTCGCGCCGCGCGTGCGCACACTTGAAGGCACGATGCTCGCGTGGAGTCCGGGCACGCCGAAGGGCGGATTGCAAGCGACAACAATTATTCTCGCCGATGTTGCCGACTCCGTCGCATTTCAAAAGTGGTTGCCCAATGTCAAAGGCAAGCTCGTGTTGATTTCAATGCCGCAGCCAACCGGCCGGCCCGATAAAGATTGGGAAGAGTTCGCCACGAAAGAGTCGTTTGATAAAATGAAAGCCGAGCGCGACACGCTGCGCGCGCAATGGCAGCGGCGATTGAATAAAACAAAGCTCGATCAAAAGAAACTCGCCGAGGCATTGGAGAATGCCGGCGCAGCGGGTATCATTTCATCAACTTGGTCGAGCGGTTATGGCGTGAACAAAATCTTCGGCGCGAACACGAAGAAGATTCCGACTCTTGATTTGAGTTTGGAAGATTATGGTTTGGTGTATCGCTTGACCGAGAACAACGCGCAACCGCTCTTGCGCATCGTTGCCGAATCGAAGTTCACGGGCGAGACGCCGACATACAACACGATCGGCGAAATGCGAGGGAGCACGAAGGCGGAAGAGTACGTGATGCTCTCCGCGCATTTCGATTCGTGGGATGCCTCCTCCGGCGCAACGGATAATGGCACGGGCACGATATTGATGATGGAAGTGATGCGCATTCTCAAAAAATTTTATCCCAATCCCAAGCGCACGATTATGGTCGGGCATTGGGGTAGCGAGGAGCAAGGCTTAAACGGTTCGCGCGCGTTTGTGAAAGATCATCCTGAAGTCGTTGCGAAGCTGCAAGCGTTGTTCAATCAAGATAACGGCACGGGACGCATCGAACGCTTATCAGGTGCGGGTTTTGTTGATGCGGGGCAATCGCTCGCAAAGTGGCTGGCGCGCGTGCCGAGCGAGGTCACGCAGGAGTTGAAGATAAATTTTCCGGGCATGCCCGCGGGCGGCGGCTCGGACAACGCTTCATTCGTTGCCGCGGGCGCGCCGGGTTTTGGTTTGGGTTCAAATAGTTGGAACTACGGCACGTACACATGGCACACGAACCGCGATACATACGACAAGCTCGTGTTCGATGACTTGCGCAACAACGTCGTGCTCACGGCCTCGCTCGTATATCTTGCGAGCGAAGACGAAACGTTTGTCGATCGCACGAAACGTTTGATGCCGAAGGACGAGAAAACGGGCAAGCCGCGCGATTGGCCAGCGGTGCGAGACGGCGAACGCGCGGGAAGGTTGGAGGGAGAGAAGAAGTAGCAATTGGATTGATGGGCAAAAAACATTTATCCAACAATCCACAAATCCATCAATCCAATTTTAAAACTCGAACGAGCCATACGGTGCATTGCTGCCCGAGAGATCGATGCGCAACGCAGTGGTGAAACGATTGAAGTAGTTGAACATGCCAATCGTGCTCGCCAGCTCGATGATGTCGGTCTCGCTGTAATGCTCGCGCAACGCCGCGAAATCTGCATCACTCACGCTGTTCATATCGCGCGTCATCTTGTCTGCGAGTCGCAAAGCAGCGCGAACCGCAGCAGAGAAGTGCTCAGAAGTTTCGTACTCATGCAACGCATGCAACTCTTCTATCGAATAGCCGATCTGCTTTGCCAAAGCAGTATGTCCGGCCAGTCAATAGTTGCTGTTGTTGGTGAGCGAAACTTTGACCACGAGCAGTTCTTTGAGCTTGAACGGCAGATTGCCCGTGAACATCACCGCGCGGTAGTGCGCAATAAGCGTGGTGAGATAGTTCGGAATCTGCGCCCACGTTTTGAACGCGTTCGGCACGTTGCCGCGCTCTTTCAAATACTTGTCATAAATCTCTTGCACCTCGGGCGCGACTTCTTCGCGCTCGAGTGTTTTCAAACGGGCCATGAGGACTCCTTTTCAAAGAGAAACAGCGCTTGCAAACTGGTGAATTTGTCCTATATTCGACTTCGAATTTTGAAATCACTGTGGAGCGTTGCCATGAACATTGAAACACACATCGATTATTTTGAAGAAGACGGCGTTATCGTCGCGCTTTGCCCCGAACTGCAAGTTTCAAGCTTTGGCGATACTTTGGAAGAAGCAGAAAAAAGTATTCGCGAAGCTTTGGAACTCTTCTTCGAAGGCTGTGAAAGCTTGGGCACTCTGCATGAAGTGCTGGAAGAAGCCGGCTATACAAAAGTCGGCGAACCGTGATCCTTCGAAAACCAATCAAAAAAGTATTTAAAGCGATGCATAAACCGAATTTTTTATTGCCAAGTGAACCATTGGACGACTTCTGCCGCCGATGGATGATCGAAGAAGTCGCGCTCTTCGGTTCGATCTTGCGCGATGATTTCAAGCCAGAGAGCGATGTCGATCTGTTGGTCTCGTTCGCTCCCGAAGCCCGCTGGGGTTTGCTTGAGCACGCGCGCATGGAACAAGAACTGGCTCAACTCGTTGGCCGCAAAATCGATCTTTTTACCAAACGCTCGATTGAGCAAAGTCGCAACTGGATTCGCCGCCAAGAAATTCTAAACACAGCGGAAGTCGTTTATGAATCGTGATAACACGCTTCCATTTTAATATTCTCGGGGATTGTTGGAGTGATGGAGCTTTTGTTTTTCCAATACTCCAACACTCCACTAATCCATTACTCCAATTTGAGCGCACCCTTTTCCACCGCCGCATCGAGCAATCCCACCACGTCTTCCAATTTCACTTCGCCATAATACCACGAGCCCGCGGCCAACGCTTCGGCGCGCACGGCTTTGTAGATGTCATAATAGCTGCGCTTGCCGTCGACGAAGTAATACACTTCATCGCGCATCAAGCCGTGCAGTTTGCTGCTGAATTTTACTTCGCTCCGCTGTTTGAAATACGTTTCGAGCGGCGCGGCGTTCGCCGGCACTTTCTTGCTCGCGGCCAATTCTTCCGGCGAGAGTTTGATCGCTTGCGCTGCGCTGTTGTATTGCAGCGCATAATACGCATTCAAATCCGCGCGCAACTCTTTTTCTTTATCGCCCAACTTTGCGGTAAATGTTTCGAGCCATTGCTGCGCGTTGCGATTGTCTTTCGCAAACACGCGCGCGGATTGCACGGCGCGCCGTTCGCGCAAAATGCCTTGTTCGATCAAAAGGCTTGCATCTTTCCACGCTTCATTCGTGTTGCCGTTCGTGGCCGGTTTCAGGAGTTGCATCGCCACGGTCAAATCTTTCGCCAAACGACGATTACCTTGCGCGAAGGTCTCGGTTGCGAAGAGCGGCACTTTGTCGTCTTCCGCGTGCATCAACACATACGCCATCGCGGCAATAAGAAAATTGTTTCTGCGCAATTGCGTGGGATCGATGTTGTCAAGATCGTCATCCGATGAGTGAATGAAATCATCCGGCCAGTTGATGAGCGCCACTGCGGGCACGCCAATCGCGCCTTCGACAAAACACATGTGATCGGAAGAATCGAAATATGGCACGAACGCCGCGTTGTAATTATCCCGCGTGCCCATGCTAGAATAGAGCGCGCGAGAAAAGGGATGCGGCATTCCGCCCATGCGGCCCGCGGCGAGATACGCATTGTTGGTTTGAATCAAAAACGTGCCGAGGCTCTCGAACATCGCGTCGAGGTACGAAGTGCGCGAATGCGGCGCAAAGATGAGATGTTGCACGCGATTGCCCATGGATTGCTTCGCGCCCGACATGTCTTGGTGCAAGTTCGCGAGCATCTTCTTTGGCTCATTCGGAAAATCGCGGAAGTAGCGATACTCGGAATAAATTTCGTCGGTCCACCAAAAGCGAATATCGCGCAGCGGACGTTGCATCTTTCCTTCCGCGATGAGCTTGTTAAACACACGCGCGAGTTCGAGAATGTTGCCGCAACCTGTGCCGTCGTCATTCGCCGAGCCTTTCTCTTCCTGCAAATGCGCGGTGATGACGATTTGTTGATCGTGATACTTCGTGCCGCGAATCCAGCCTTCCACAAAACCGGTGCGACCCGGCTTGGGCCCAATCTCAGTATCGACTTTTGCCTTCAACACCACACGCCCGCCTTTGGTGCGTTTGCCGATTGCAAAAAAATCTTGCTCGCCTTTTGTCGCGAGAATCTTGCGCAGCGTTTCGCCTTTGCGTGGAGAAAGTGTGAAGGCAAACGTGCCTTGCTTGTCTTTCGGCGGCTCGATGGGAATGCGAGTCCACGCGATTTGATCGGGGAAATCCATCAGAGTTTTGTTTTCGGAGATGGGATAAGCAACGATACCAAGCGCGCCTTTATCCCACACCGCATTTTGCGCGGCGCGACCGGGGCTTGCATCCGTGAGCACGATCTTGCCTTTCACATCGAGCGAGTCCAACGCCTCTTTCGAAGCATCGCCGATCCACACAAGTTCCGCGGTCACGTTCGCATCATGGCTGCCGTCCGCGAGATAAACATTGTGCTCGCCAATATCCGCAAGCTTCACTTCCACGGGCTCGATCATCCACAGCTCCGCGGATTTCGCCGTGTAGTTATGTCCGTCCAACACTTGCTCGACGAACTTCACGTCTTCCAAACTCGCGTCTTTCGCGGCTTGAATGACATACTCCGCGGCTTTGAAATAGCCCTCCATACCGGAATCGCGATGCCAATGCGTGAGCCAACGAATATGTTCGAACGCGCGGTCGCCGGAGATTTCATTCTGCAGCATGCGGATTTCATTGTCGGTGAGAAACGGCGTGGTTTGCGCGTGAGTTGTTGCGGTGAGGGACAACAGCAAAATGCATGACACGAGCAAAGCTTTCATCACATCCTCCTTATGAGTTGTTTGCCGGATGATTATGGCCGGCAGTATAGTGCTTTACTGAAAAGCAGAAGCTGCGCGAGGGTGAGTTCAAAGATGCCGTGGAAAATCCATAGCTTCGTGTAACACTCTGATGATTTCTATGCCTTGAGAGACTTCACGGAAAAAGATGACGTGTTTGCTTTCGTGGAAACTGTAGGGAGCATCGGGTAGGTCGTTACGTCTTTTTGCAAGCGCGCGGTGTGCGGCGAGAAAGTGCATGCGTTGGACAAGTTGCTCGAGATATTTCTTTCTCTGTTTTGGCCCCCAATTCTGTTCGGTAAAAATGCCGATTTCTTTTAGATCGCTTTCGGCCTCGGGGGAGATGATGACTTGCATCATTGCTTGGCATAACCGAGTTCGTGATCAATGGCCGCGTTGATTTTGTCAAGGTCCAAGGGCACGCCTTCTCCGCGATTCAACTGGTCAAGGCCAATTTGTATTGCTTGACGGAGTTTTGACAGCTTGCGTTTGTCCTCTTTTTCCGCGCGCAGAATGATTTCAGACACGAATTGTGCGGCGTCGGTATAGCTTCCTAAAGCTAGCTGCTCGTTCACGATTTCTTCGGCCTTGCCTGAGAGTTGGATCTGCATTTATGGCGCTCCGCTTCGGTTGTTTATCGGGACAGTCACTCCATATCGATACCCAATCATGCACTCGTAATGATAACTCTGATTGCTGAGAATGGCAAGAAGGTTTTTTCTTCGAATAGGAATTTGCTGGAGAGATTGCAAGTGTTAGGCTGGGCGCGGCGCAATGTGCCCGAACCGGTGCAAGCCTGTGGCTTCACGCCTTGAAGCTTCTGCGAAGCAGTTCTTCGGTGCCACTCGTCGGCAAAGCCTTTCCACCGAAACGCGCCGAA
Source organism: bacterium (assembly GCA_041918175.1). Lineage (GTDB taxonomy): Bacteria > Zhuqueibacterota > Zhuqueibacteria > Zhuqueibacterales > Zhuqueibacteraceae > JABWAN01. The sequence continues at coordinate 42,958 of JAYRWE010000065.1, read as the reverse complement.
GTCACCGAGTGTCCGAGAAAAACTTTTAGAATTTTATTCTGCGTTTGCCTCTCTAGTTCGCATACCAGCGCTGGCGCTCTTGCTTAAATTGGCAAGCACGTTGGTAATTCCATTTGCAAACCTGCTCTGCCTTTTTTGTGAAAAAAACTCAAGAGAATTTCTTCCACATTGCATCTATGTGCAGGAGATGCAGCAGCATCTCTTCTAAAAAACTGTTTCACCTCTTCATTGTATCCCATTTCAGGAGGATTTTCCCATGGCCGCACTCATGATGAGTAAAGCAAAGAAGTCTGCGGTTCCATGTTGTCCCGCGCTCGAAACCGATCAGCCGTGTGACGTGTTGGATTTTCATTACCGCCTCACGCACAACGCCGTAGTCGTAACCAACAATCAGCGTCAAATCGTTCCGGTTGAAGTGATCATTCACGCGCGCTTTGAGCGCTGCCCCGGCCCGCTCGCGTTGGGCGATCTCGTGTATAGCAGCACGTTGTTTCCGGGCGAGAAGGTGCGCTTGTTTACTTCCGATCGGCGCACGCGCTTCAGCTTCGACAGCAGTTCAAAGGTGAGCTATCGCAATGAACAAGCCTCGGAAGAGCGCTTTTTCATGGCGAGCATGAATGATTTCATGTCCGACGTGACCGTGCGCGATTCTACCCGAAACACGAACACCGCACGCGGCTCGGCCCAAGGCCACGGCGAAACGAGCAGCCTCTTGGGCAGCATTTTTAGCGGGCCTTCGGTGGATGTGAGCGGCTCGTATGATTCCTCTTCCACGAGCACGTTCTTGCGCGAACTTTCGCAGCATGCTTCTTCCTCCAGCCGCCGTGCGGAGTTGGGCACGCGCGCCGCGAACAGCGTTTCCATCGGCGAGGTGCAAACCCGGACGCACAGCGAAGGCGAGTCGCAAGATCATTTCGAATCCTCTTCGCGCGAGTTTGCGAACCCGAACAAATGCCACGCGGTGACTTTCTTCTTTTATCAAATCAACAAAACCCAAACGCTCAAATTCACGGTGGAAGCGATTGAACGTCGCGTGATCGATCCCGCGGCGGACACGCGCATCACGAACAATGGGTTTCTTTCGCGCGGCGATGTTTCCGCGATTCCCAACAGCGTGTTGGCCACGGATCTCAATCGCCTCAAGGTGGAAGAAACCGCGCGCGCCAGTGTTTCCGCGGCTGCGCGTGAAGGCGAGCTCGGCAATCCGCAGCTTGTCGGGTTGCGCGCGTTGTCGTTGCAACGCATCGAGCCATTGCCCGCGGCCGTGCGTCAAAAGGCATTGCAACAGGTTGATGAAGAGTTGATTGCCGCAGGCTTGCTTGATAAAAACGGACAAGTCTCCGAAGAAACCAAGCGCCGCATTTCGTTTGAGCAACGCTCTTCTTTGCCCACGCCCGGAGTTCTGGTGAAAGGCTGCTTGGACGAATGCGACATTTGCGAACCGACCGTGATGAAAGAAATCGAACTCGATTTGGAGCGCAAACGGCTCGAAAACGATTTGCTGCAAAAGAAGATTGCGTTGTTGGAAAAGTCGCAGGAGTATCGCTGCTGCCCGGCAGGAGAAGTTGCAGACGAGGCGTAATCTTTTTGCAAGCGGCGCACTCGCAAAGTGCGCCGCGTTTATTTTTAGGTTTGGTTCTAGTTCAGCAACAACGTCTTTCAGCTCGCGGTTTCTTTTCCCACGCGCACAGCGTGGACATAAACGCCGCGGCTTACAACTGTTTTGCGATCATCGCGGCAATCCCTCGCCACATCTGCATGCCCGCAGTTTAAACGAGATAAGAGAATGCCCTACTTTCCCGCATCCAAATGCCAGCCGGAATTCACCCACACATTATTGCGGCGCACGAAGATTTCTGTGCCGCGTCCGCTGTAGGTTTCGCGCGCGCCGGCGCTTTCAATCTCGAAAAGATATGTGGTGTAAATGATTGCCACTTCGCCATAAACTTGCAGCTCCGTGCGCGGAAATTCCAAGCGCGTTAATTTTGCGCCGCCGCCCACGAATTGTGCGGCGCCGGTTAAGATGGCTTCGCGATTTGCCCATTGCTCTTCGTACGCATTGATCGCAATCGTCTCCGGCGGAATGACGGCTTCGAGATGTTTGCGATCGTTGGTGAAATACGCGCGCCAAACTTTCTCTCTCGCGGCGAGCAATTCCGCGCGCTCGTTCGCATTGAGTGTACGGGGGTGTTGTTGGGGCTCGTGCGAAAGCATGGCAGTGCATAATGCAAAAGCCGCGAGAGAAAGGAGAAACAGCGAAATTCGTGATGACATGAAATGCTCCTTGAGGTTTGAGGAACGATATGCGTTTGAGCGCGTGGTTTGATTTGAAGGTAATGAAAGCAAGCCGTGGCAACCTATGGAATCTTGCTTAATTCTCGGGCCGCGGGAGGCCGTGGCTTTGAAGTCAGCGCGCTTGAAAAGATAAAAGTCAGGTAAACAAGCAACGATGACACCTCGGTGGAGCAGCGACAAAACATAATAAACCGGCTCGTGTTACGCTGGGCTTTTGCCGCTTGCTTTCCGAGAAGATTTGCTTTAGATTGCCGCGCAATTTACGGAGAAAGTATGCGAAAAAAAAGCGTGTTGCTGTTGGCTGCCTCTTGGCTCGTGGTGCGATTGCGCCTCGCGTTGTTGTCTTCGCGCGTGGCACTGCGTGAGCTGTTGCATGTGCCCGAGGTGTTGTTGGTGACGCGGCGACAAGATCCGCATCACGCGGACGAATGGTTTTGCGACGGCGCGCGGCTGCATTTTATTCAGCATCATGCGCGCGAGGAACGCTTGCACGTGCGCTCATTTCCCGCTTTCGAACAAAACTAACGGAGAACATAATGAAGAAACTGTGGTCACTGCTGTTGCTGTTGGTTGCCGCCGCTTCCGCGCAAACGCGCTTGACCGTTCCGTATGAACGTTTCGTTCTGCCCAACGGTTTGAATGTGATCTTGCATGAAGATCACGCCACGCCGACGGTGACCGTGAATGTGTGGTATCACGTCGGCTCGGGCAACGAGAAAGCCGGACGCACCGGCTTCGCGCATTTGTTCGAGCACATTTTGTTTGAAGGCTCCGGCAATGTGCCGGAGGGCGCGTTCGATCAATGGCTCGAAGCCGCGGGCGGGAACAACAATGGCTCGACCAATCCGGATCGCACGAATTATTATGAAGACATTCCAGCGAATGCGCTGGAACTGGCGCTGTTTCTGGAATCGGATCGCATGGGTTATTTGCTCGAGGCCATGTCGCCCGGCAAAGTGGACGGCCAACGCGACGTGGTGAAGAATGAGCGCCGTCAGAGTGTGGAGAATCAACCTTATGGTATGTCGTTCGTGATTCTCGGCGAGAGTTTGTATGAGCCGAATCATCCGTATCATTGGCCGACCATCGGTTACATGGAAGATCTCACTGCGGCTTCGTATGAGGACGTGGTGGAGTTTTTCAAAAAATATTACACGCCTTCGAACGCGAGTCTCGTCATTGCCGGCGATATTCACCCGGCGCAAACGCGCGCGCTCGTGGAGAAATGGTTCAGCGACGTGAAGGGCCGTGCGCGCCCGGCGCCGATCGACGCGCCGCCCGCGGTGTTGGCGCAAGAGAAGCGTTTGGTTTATGAAGATCGCGTGCAGTTGCCGCGTTTGTACATGGCGTGGCTTTCGCCGGTGTTATTAACGCCCGGCGATGCGGAGATGGATTTGGTGGCGAATGTTTTGGCCGGCGGGAAAAATTCGCGTTTGTACAAACGCCTTGTCTATGATCTGCAGATTGCGCAAGACGTGTCCGCGTTTCAAGCCTCGCGCTGGTTGTCTTCCTATTTTGCCATCACAGCCACGGCGCGCAGCGGCCACACTCTGGCGGAGTTGGAGAAAGTGATTCAAGAAGAGATCGACCGCCTCAAACAAACGCCACCGGAGGCGCGTGAAGTCGAGCGCGCTGTGAATCAATATGAAGCCAACTATCTCGGCGGCTTGGAAGTTGTGGGCTTCAAAGCGGATCAATTGAACAATTATTATCGCGTCACCGGCAATCCGGATTATTTCAATGAAGACCTCGCGCGCTACATGGCGATTGCACCGAGCGATGTGAGCGCCGCGGCCAAGGCCTATCTGCACAACGACGGGCGCGTCGTGTTGAGCATCGTGCCCCAAGGCAAGCCGGAGTTGGCTTCGGGCCAAGGCAAGAAGTATGAAGTGAAATCGAAGGGCACGAATTGAGCGCTTAGTGCTACAATATTAAGCCCTGTTTGCGCCGTCTCAATAGCCCTAAAGCAAAAGCTTAAGACAGAAAAATGTAGGGCAGAAAAATAAAGCTCGAGTTCGGGTAATTGGAGTTGATGCCTCACAACAAATAGCGAAAATTTTTCTGCCTCCATCTTTCTGCCTTCTAAGCGCTTTGAGGATGCGTGTTCAACCGAAGATTGCAGTATTAGGCAGAATGATTTGTCGGTAGAATAATTTTAAATCATTCTGCCGCTGAATTATTCTGCCAAAGTGGTTTTTTGCTTTGGGCTTATTTTATCTCACTTGCCAAATAAGGTTAATGAAGATATGATCACATTCCGTTTTTGTTTCCGCCAAACGCTTTCGGTTTTATCTCTACTCACCGCACAAATTATTTTCGCGCAAGCGCCCAATCGCAGCAAACCGCCCGAGCTTGGCCCGCCGCCCGCGCTCAAAGTGCCGGCGATTCAACATCTCAAACTTTCGAACGGCATTGCCGTGACGTTGATCGAGAAGCCACAAGTGCCGCTCGTGGATATCGTGCTGCAGATCAATGCCGGCTCGGCCATGGACCCGGCGGACAAAACCGGCCTGGCGAGTTTGACGCTCGCCATGCTTGATGAAGGAGCAGGCACGCGCAACGCCTTGCAAATCGCGGATGAAATCGACTTTCTCGGCGCTTCGCTTGCCACCGGAGCAAGCTTTCATACTTCTTCGATCTCATTGCACACGCCGCTTGCACGTTTGGACGCGGCCATGCGCGTGATGGCCGACGTGGCCTTGCGCCCGACTTTTCCCGGCGAGGAGTTGGAACGCCAACGCAAGCAACGTTTGACCGCGCTGGCGCAAGCGCATGACAATCCCAATACGATTGCCGCGGTGATTTACAATCGCGTGCTGTTCGGCGAGCAACATCCTTACGGCCAACGCACCGGCGGCGTGGAAAAAACGTTGCGCGCATTCACCGTGCAAGATTTGAAAGCTTTTCACGCGGCGCACTTCGTCGCCAACAACGCTCATCTCATCGTGGTCGGCGCGACCACAGCCAAAGCGATTTTGCCCAAGCTTGAAGCCGCGTTCGGCAAATGGAAAGCGGGCAAAGTATCGGCGCCCACTTGGCCGGAAGCCAAGCAAGTTGCGGAGCGGCAAATTTATCTTGTCGATAAACCCGGCGCGGCGCAGTCGGTGATTCGCATTGGCCGCCTCGGCGTGGCGCGTCTCACGCCGGATTACAACGCGCTCGTGGTTATGAACACGATTCTCGGCGGCTCTTTCACTTCGCGCCTCAATCAAAATTTGCGTGAGACGCACGGCTATGCTTATGGCGCAAGCTCCGGCTTCGTGTTCAATCGTTTGCCCGGAGCCTTCACTGCCGCGGCCTCCGTGCAAACCGATGCGACGGACAAGTCGCTCGTCGAGTTCATGAAAGAGTTGAACGCCGTTCGCGCGGAGATGACGGCGGAAGAACTGACGCGCGCGAAGAATTACGTCGCGCTCAGTTATCCCGGCGATTTCCAAACCACTGGTCAAATTGCGGGCGAGTTGGCGCAACTCGTCACCTATGGCTTGCCGGACACGTATTTCAACAACTACGTCAACGCCATTCTCGGCGTGACAAAAGAGCAAGCGCTCGCCGCGGCGCAGAAGTATATCGATCCGGAGAAAGTCGCCATTATCGTGGTCGGCGACCGCGAAAAGATCGAAGCCGGCGTTCGCGCGCTCAATCTCGGGCCGGTGAATCTTTTGACGATTGAAGACGTGCTCGGCCAAGCGCCGGTGTTGGAGGGGACGAATTAAAGAGAAATAGTTGAGTTTGGGAATCTGCGGGCGAAGCGTGATGAACAAGCGACATCAAAAAATTCTTGAGGCAATCTATAAAACTCCATGAAAGCCATGACTTATAAAGGCTATGCTGCGCAGATTGAATATAGCGAAGAGGATGGTTGCTTTATCGGCCACATCGCCGGCATCAATGACATCATCGGATTTCATGGCGAATCCGTTAAGAAACTGCGTGCGGCTTTCAAAGCTGCGGTCGATGATTATCTCGAAACTTGTGAAAAGCTCAATCGCCTTCCTCAAAAGCCCTACTCTGGCGAACTGCTACTGCGCGTTCCTCCGGAAATTCACGCCGCAGTCGCCATCGTCGCGGAAGCCAAAGGCAAAAGCATTGACCAATGGGCAACTGAAACGTTAGCGCTTGCCGTGAGCCGCTAGGCTTTTTAGATGAGGCCACTGCCGAATATGGTTTGATCGCGGAATGTAAACTTTTAGGAGAAGACATGAGCAAAAATAAATTGATCGCACGAGCCGCTTGGTTATGCCTCCTCGCGCTTTTGTTCATCGAAGCGCGCGCCGGAGATAACAACACGAGTCGCGCCAAGTTGCGCAACGCCACCGGCATCGAATTGTTGGGCAATAGTTTTTTATATTCGTTCTATTATCAGCGCATGCTCAACCCTAGCGTGGGATTGGACGCGGGCCTCGCTATGTATGGCGGCGGCGGCAACGGCAGCTCGACGTTCATTGCGTTCATCCCGGTGGGCGCAAAAGTTTATCTCATTCCGAAAAACGGCTCGCTTTATCTCACCGGCGGCGGCGTGTTGCTCACGGCCACGACCGACCTCGGGCCGATTGATGACGACAACTCCGCCTCGACGCTATACGGCTATGCCGGTCTCGGCTTTGAGCATCGCGCCGAGAGCGGCTTCGTGTTTCGCTTCACTGCGTACAATATGTTCTTCGAAGGCAGCTATTTTATTTGGCCGGGCTTGACGTTCGGATATGCGTTTTGATGGAGCTGATATGAAACTCAGCTATGATGTCGCAAGTGACGCTTTCTACATTCAAGCTTGAAAACCTTGTACTGGCTGGAGCCGTTTAGCTCGAATGAATATGTCATCACAACCCTTGCTTCAAACCAACCTCCCCAATCTCAAACTTATCGGGCGCGGCAAAGTGCGCGATCTTTATGACCTCGGCGAGTATTTGCTCATCGTCGCCACCGATCGGCTCTCGGCGTTCGACGTCATCATGCCGCAGGGCATTCCGCACAAAGGCCGCGTGCTCACACAGATCTCCGCGTTCTGGTTTGAACGCACGGCTGATCTCATCGCCAATCATGTTGTGACGCTCAAGGTCGAGGACTATCCTGAAGTATGCCGGCCCTATCGCGAGCAGCTTGCAGGTCGCAGCATGCTCGTGCAGAAGACGCAGCCGTTGCCCATCGAGTGTGTCGTGCGCGGCTTTCTTTCCGGCTCCGGTTGGTTGGAATATAAAGAGAGCGGAAGCGTGTGCGGCCTCAAACTTCCACGCGGTTTGATGGAGTCGGATAAACTGCCCGAGCCGATCTTCACGCCCGCGACCAAAGCCGAAACGGGACAACACGACGAGAATATTTCATTCGAGCGCACCGCGCAAATCGTCGGCAGAGAGCGAGCAGAGCAGTTGCGCGAACACAGCATACGCATTTATCAATGCGCGCGCGCGATAGCCGAAGAGCGCGGCGTCATTATCGCCGACACGAAAATGGAGTTCGGCATACGCGACGGCAAGCTCATACTCATCGACGAACTGCTCACGCCAGACTCCTCGCGCTTCTGGCCGCGAGCAAGTTACAAACCTGGCGGCAGCCAGCCGAGCTTCGACAAACAATTCGTGCGCGATTATCTGCTCTCTCTCAAATGGAACAAACAACCGCCCGCACCGAATCTGCCCGAGGAAGTCGTGCGCGTGACAAGCGAGAAGTATCTTGAAGCGTATGAAAAGCTCGTGGGTTTGAAGATTGAGGATAGTGGATTGTAGGTCGTGGATCGTCAAAGCAATGGATTTAACGATTCACTATCCACGACCAACAATCTACGATCATCAACAATGCCATCACCCAACATCCTCCTCGTCAACCCCTGGATCACCGACTTCGCCGCGTACGATTTTTGGCTCAAGCCCATGGGCTTGCTTTATCTCACAAGCGTGTTGCGGCGAGAAGGGTATCGCGTGCGTTTGGTGGATTGCATGGATCGCGCGCATCCGGCGTTGCTCGAATGGCAAGGGCTGGCGCGTCCGGCGCATCAAAAATGGAGCACGGGCAAGTTTGTGCGCACGCCGATAGCGAAGCCGGTATGTTATCGCCACGTGCCGCGCATTTACGCGCGTTATGGTTTGCCGCTCGCGCTTTTTAAAAAGCTTTGTTTGGAAAAAGAAAAGCCGGATGCGATACTCGTCACCAGCGGCATGACGTATTGGTATCCCGGCGTGCAAGAAGCCATTGCCGTACTGCGCGAACTGTTTCCGAAAACGCCGATTGTACTCGGCGGCATTTACGCGACGCTCTGCACCGAGCACGCGCGACAACACTCCGGCGCAGACGTCGTGTTCGCCGGCGAAGCGGAGCATGTGATTGGTGATTTGCTTCAAGCCGCAATGAACGGCCATGAGGTAGGAGAGAGGTCTGCGCGTGAAAATTTTGCATTGGATGATTTGCCCTTTCCCGCGTTCGATCTTTATCCCAATCTGCCTTACGCCGCGATCATGACCTCGCGCGGTTGTCCGCTCAAATGCACGTTCTGCGCCTCGCGCCTCGTGTCCGGTGCATATCGTTGGCGCTCGATTGAAAACGTGATGGCGGAGTTGGACTGGTTGCACGCGGGCTTGGGCGTGCGCGAGTTTGCGTTTTATGATGACGCGCTGCTCACGAATCGTGATCGTCACTTTCTGCCGTTGTGCGAGCGCATCATCGCGAAGAATTTGCAATCCACTTTTCACACGCCGAACGGTTTGCAGGTGAAGTTCATCGAGGCAGAAACCGCGCGGCTCATGTATCGCGCAGGTTTCAAAACCGTGCGGCTCGCGTATGAAAGCGGCAGCGAAGAACGCCAGCGCGATATGAGCAAGAAAGTGAGCAACGAATCTTTCGCTCGCGGCGTGGCGCATTTGCAAGCCGCGGGCTTCGGTCCGCACGAGTTGGATGCTTACGTGCTCATGGGCTTGCCCGGCCAAGCGCTCGACGAAGTTATCGCAAGCATGGCCTACGTGCATTCGCTCAAAGTCGGCATTCGCCTCGCCGCGTTTTCGCCGATTCCCGGCACGGTGGATTTCGCGCGCGCGGTTGAGGCCGGCGAGATTGCAGCCGATGCCGATCCCTTACTGACGAACAATTCGATTTTGCCGATTCATGTTGATAAAACCGGCGGTGCACTCGCGCGGCTCGCGCTAATGGCGAAGCAACTCAATACACATCTAATGCAAACCGGCAGGCCGATGGATTCGTTTGGCGATTTGGTGGCAAGACTGCAAATGCAAGTGAATAGAAGATAGAGCTGGAGAATTGAACAGTGATCACGGAATTAAAAATTGAAGGCTTCAAAAGCTTCGGAACGCCAGAGCAAATCCTTCATCTTGACCGCATCAATTTCTTTGTCGGTGCGAATGCTTCGGGCAAAACAAATTTGATTTCTGCTCTGCGCTTTCTTCAACACGCAGTTTTGCAAAATGCCGAGTCCGCGGTGAATGAATGGGGCGGGCCGGCGGATGTTCGCAACAAAAGAGTGCGAGAGAGAGCCCAGCCCAAACCTTTGCGTTTGAGCGTGAGATTAGATTTTTCCAAAGCTCAAAAAGTCGGTTTTGAAACCGAAGACAGTCGCTACCACTTCTTGTCTTTCAATTATTCCGTCACGCTGGACTTGCGCAGTTCAGAGAGTTTGCCCAAAGTGGTTGCTGAGCTTTTGGAAGCGGATATTGAAGACAAGCAACATCAAACTTTACGCTACAAACTACAGCGCAACGCCAGCGAAGTCGAGATCTTCGACCCGAGCCAAAAAGGCAAGACACATTCGCAGAAGATAAGAGTTCCCGAACAAGAAGCGACAAGATTGGCTCTTGGCGTGGGCTTCTTTAGCCCGCCATGCGTGATGCTGCGGCATATCATTTCCAACTGGCGCTTCTTTAACATCAGCCCGCAGGTAGCGCGTGTTCCAGCGAAGGAGATTCCCGACATTGATCTCGGCCCGGCGGGCGAAAACCTCGCCGTCATTTTGCACAAGCTCGAAAAGCAAAATGGTAGAGGAGCTATGGATTCGATTGTCGCTGGCTTGAAAAGCACCGTTGCCGGATTTCAAGGTGTTAAGACGGCGCAATTGCCGATTGAAGGGCAATGGGCGTTTCAGGTGGTTGAAGAAAAAATCCGTGGCGCGATCAATCCCAATTCGGTTTCAGACGGCACGATTCGTTTGTTGGCGTTTATGGTTATCGCGCATTGGACGACGCAACACGCTTCGCTTGTTGCTATGGAGGAGCCGGAAAACGGGATCCATCCTCATCTCGCCGAACATCTTGTACAAATTCTGCGGGCCACAGCGCAAGCGCGGCAGTTCTTGATTACGACGCACAACCCTGCTTTTTTAGATTATCTCGCTCCGAGCGAGGTTGTTCTGTTTGACAAGATCGACGGCTTCACCAAAACAAAACGCGCTTCTGACATTGTAGAGATCAAAAATTTCCAAAAGCATTTTCGGCTTGGTGAGTTGTGGGTGCAAGGCGTTTTGGGAGGGATACCATGACGATTGGCGTCGGAGTGGAAGGGCCATCAGATCGCGCCTTCTGGGACAAACTTCTCCACAAAAATTTTCCGCACTTGCGCTTTGATATTCGAAGCATGAACAATCGTGAGAAGTTGATTCGAGCAACACCTAGTTTACTCGCAGCCTTTCGTGATTTGCACTATCGCGCGGGTTTTATCATTTTGGATCGTGATCAATCTCCCTGTGTTGCCAGCATCATGCAGGCATTTGATCCACAGATTCAGCATGAAGCACGCAAACCGCCGGCGGAAAGATATTTGTTCATCTGTGTTGCTATCCGAGAGTTGGAAGCTTGGTTCTTAGCAGATGATGGCGCGATTCAAGCCGTCTTGCCCAAAGCAAAATACCGCGCGCCTTCGGAGACGGGACAATTGAATGCGCAGAGAACGCTTACCGCGTGTTGGCTTCAACAATTCCCACATTCTGCTTTCAATAAGCTCGACTTTGCAAAAAGAATCGCGCCAAAATTCAAACCCGATATTGCAGTCAGGCATTCGCAATCATTCAAATATTTTTGGGAGAAAATGAAGCAGCAACGCCGTGCATGAATCTGATAACGAACCATAAACTTCAAGCTTAACCCCGAGGAAGGAGAACCCATGTTGAAACCAACTCTGCTGTTGAGCGCAATTTTGTTTTCCGGCTGCACGTTGTTGCAACCGCCGCCGGTGCCGACGAAACGCGAGCGCGTTGATCCCGTCGGCGGTGCGCCGGTGATCGGGCCGTATAGCCCCGGCATCAAAGTGGGCAACACACTCTTTTGCAGCGGCCAGCTTGCGATCAATCCCGAAACCGGCGATTTGATTATCGGTGACATCAAAGAAGAGACGCGGCAGGCATTGAAGAACCTCGGCGCCGTGCTCAAAGCCGGCGGCATGGATTATAAAGACGTGGTGAAAACCACGGTCTTTCTGCTCGACATGAACGATTTCAAACTTTATAACGAAGCGTACAGCGAGTTCTTTCCGGAGAACAGCGCGCCGCCTGCGCGCGAAACCGTGCAGATCGCGCGACTCCCGCGCGACGGCCGCATTGAAATCAGTTGCATCGCGATCAAAGCGGAAGAATAACTCGAGCGAAGTCGGACTTTGCTGCGTCGGCGTCGAAAGAAAGCTCAAAGCGTGAATATGAGTCTTTTCCCACATTCATTTTTGCAAAGTCCGACTTCACTCGAATGAACCTGCACAATCAAAACTTCACGCCGCCTTCCGGAATCATTACGTTGCTCACGGATTTCGGCAATGCGGACGGCTTTGTCGGCGCGATGAAGGGTGTCATTCTCGACATTCATCCGCACGCGCGCATTGTTGATCTCACGCATGAGATCGCGCCGCAGAACATCGCCGCGGCTTCGTTTCTGCTCGCGGCGCATTTCAAATACTTCCCGCGCGGCACGGTGCATCTTGCCGTGGTCGATCCCGGTGTGGGGACGGCGCGCAAAGCGCTTGCATGTTATTGGCGTGAGCATTATTTCATTGCGCCGGATAATGGTCTGCTTGATTTTTGCGCCGATGATGATTCGTGCGTTGCTGTGGCATTGACCCGGCGGGAGTATTGGCTCAAAGAAATCTCGAACACGTTTCATGGCCGCGATCTCTTTGCGCCGGTCGCAGCACATTTGGCTTCCGGTGTTGCCTTGCTGCGCTTGGGTGAAAGAAGCGAATTGCAAACGCATGGCATTGCGGCCACGCCGCAAGCAACTGACGACACGCTGACCGGCGCGATTGTTTACTGCGATCGCTATGGCAATTTGATCTCGAATATTTCGCGCTCCGCATTTGAAGCGTTTGTCGGCAAGCGCGGCTTTGCGATTCACTGCCAAAAAATTTCGCATGACGCGCTCGTGCCCGCATATGGTTATGCCGAGCCCGGCGCAGTGGTTGCGCTCTTCAACAGCTTTGAGCGCTTGGAAATCGGCATTGCGCAAGGCAACGCCCAAACAAAGTTTGCTATACCATTAGGAACTTCCATCATCATTAAACGAGGATCGTAAACCCATCACATGTCTACACCAACCCAAAACTCTTGGGAAGAAATTCCACAATCATCCACCGCGACACCGGCGACGGCATGGCTTGCGAGTGCGCTACGCTCCGATCAGCCGCGCTTGAACATCATCCTGTTTGTGTTGACCTGCGTTTCAACTTTTCTTACCGGCGGCGGCATTCAAGGCAAATGGATCGCCGGCTTGTGGTATTGCGTCGGCATCATTGTTATCTTGTTTGCGCACGAAATGGGGCATTATCTCATGTGCGTGCGCTATCGCATTCGCGCCACGTTGCCGTTTTTCATTCCGTTTCCGTTTTCGCCGTTTGGAACGCTGGGCGCAGTGATTCGTATGGATGCGCGCATGCCCAATCGCAAAGCGCTCTTCGATATCGGCGTTGCCGGACCGTTAGCGGGGCTGGTGTTTACTTTACCAGCGATCTATTTCGGCCTGCTTTGGTCCACACCTGCTGCGAGCGCGGACGTCGAAGGTACAACCATTCTTTTGGGAGAATCGTTGCTCTTCAAAGGGCTGAGTTATCTCGCGCTCGGCGCGGAACAAGACGTGATCCTGCATCCGCTTGCTTACGCGGGCTGGGCCGGATTATTTGTTACTGCGCTTAATTTGCTTCCCATTGGACAATTGGATGGCGGGCACATTTTATATGCGTTGCTCGGCGATCGCGGCCAGCGCGTTTATCCGGTCAACATGGCGATGTTTGCTCTGCTGTGTATCGTCGTGTACAACGGTTGGGTCTTGTTGGTGATGATGTTGCTTTGGGTGGGATATCGGCATCCGCCGACGCTCGATGACGATGCGCCGTTGGATGGCAAACGGCAGGCGCTGGCCTATTTCACCTTCTTGCTTTTCGTTCTGTCATTCACGCCCACGCCGTTTTTAGTTTGAGCTTCACCATAAGCCGGGCGAACCGGAAGCACAGCTTTGCTACACGCCAAAAGTTTAGTAAAGCTTTTTGACTTTTCTGCAAGGTCTGTCATGCACGCGCGTTCCAAACATAAAGTCGTTGCCGGCATCGGCGAAGTTTTGTGGGACATCTATCACGATCAGCGCCATTTGGGCGGCGCGCCGGCCAATGTCATGATGAACACGCATCAGCTCGGTTTGCAAAGCATGCTCGTCTCGCGCGTGGGCGATGACGGCATGGGCAAAGAACTGTTGCGCGCGCTTGCACATCGCGGCCTCAACACGGATTACGTGCAAATTGATCGCAAAAAAGGCACAGGCACCGTGCTGGTTTCGCTTGATATCAAAGGCGTGCCCAGCTTTCGCTGCTCGCATGATGTCGCGTTTGATTATCTCGCATTCAATGCCAAAGCCAAAGAGCTTGCGCCTACGGTCGATGCGATCGTGTTTGGAACGTTGGCGCAACGCTCAAAAACTGCGCGCGAAACGATTCTGTCATTTCTGCATGCCGCGCCGCAAGCGCTCAAAGTGTTTGATGTCAATGCTCGCGCGAGTGAGGCTAATTTGCAAATGCTCATGCCCGTAGCTTTGGAGTTGGCAGATGTGGTCAAGCTCAGCGGGGAGGAAGTTGGTTTGCTCGCGCGCATTTTGCGCCGCGAGGGCGACACCACCGCGCACTTTGTCGATTTCCTCATGAAGCAATTTCAGGTGCGCCTCGTTGCCATAACTTACGGCGAGAATGGTTGTGAATTGTTTGACGGTCAGGCCAGTTGTCGTTTGCCGGCCATGCCCGTGCAACTCGTGGATACGACCGGCGCCGGCGATGCTTTTACCGCGGGCATGGTCTATCAACTGTTGCGACATGCGAGTTTGCGTGAAACTGCTGAATTCGCCAATCTACTCGCCGGTTTTTTGTGCACGCAAGGCGGCGCCACGCCGGTGTTCGATCTAACCACCTTGGAAACCTTTCGCGCCCCCATTGTCACGTGAGAGTTTTATGCTCACCAATAAACCATTCGACGCCAAACTGCATCAACGCAAACGCTATATGCTTTTGGCGCAACTTGCGCTTGCCGTCGTGCTGATGTTCTTTCTTTTTCGTCTGGCTTCCAACCTTGGGCCGACCGGAAATCTTTCCGCACCTGTGCCCCACAATCCTTTGACGTATTACAGTGAGCAATGGGGGTTCTACATAAGCGTTCCCGATTCGAATTGGAAGTTCTCGCCCGTTCTCGTCACGGACAGTTTGCGCAGTACGGAAGAATTCGCCAACCTGCTTGCGGCTACGCAAACGCTTGTGCGATTGACGAAAACCACTGTTAGCGGCTTGCCGGCCTATGCGGAAGTCGGCGCCTTGCGTCCTCAGCCACCGCGCTTGTCGCGTGCTCTGGCCGCGCTGAGCTTAGAGCAAATCAGCGCACAGTTTCGTTCGGCCACAGACTCCGTGGCCATCATCGCCCCGGTCACGCCGGTGACTTCCAAAATCATGGATGCCTCTTTTTTCGTCGTTGAAATTCCAGCCGGTGTCGCGCTCGCACCGCCTGATTTCACGGTTTGGGTTTGCACCTATTTCACGCGGCGCGAACGCGCTTACGCGCTTGTCTGCAAAACCCGCAGCGCCGATTACAATCACCTGTTGCAAGAGTTGACGCGCATCATTGAAACGTTTCGCATGATTTAATCTCGCCCGGCGCAAGCAAATGCTTCCTGGTTATCGAATTCATCGCAGGCGATTGAGCCACAACGATAGGCAGAATCATTTGGCGAAAGATTTTTCTAATCATTCTGCCCAACCATTCTTTCCGGACCCAACTCCTCGCGACCACAAATCGAATTTCACGTTCAAACCGTCCAGTCAAAAATAGAGGAAGTAAATATGCTCAAAAATATTCCCGCGCGTTTGCCGCTGGCGCATTTGCCCACGCCGATTGAAAAGTTGGAACGTCTCAGTCAAGCGTTCGAAGGTCCGGAAATCTATGTGAAGCGCGATGACTTGACCGGCATCGCGAAGACCGGCAACAAAGTGCGCAAACTCGAATATCTCGTCGCCGAAGCGCAGCGCGAGCAATGCGATTTGCTCATCACCTGCGGCGGCGCGCAATCCAATCATGCCCGTGCCACGGCATTCGCGGCAGCGAAATGCGGCATAAAAAGTCAATTGGTTTTGCGCGACGGCGGCGGCGGCGATGTTGACGGCAATCTGTTCATCGATCGCCTCGTCGGCGCGGAGATTCATTTTATCCCAACCAAAGATTATGAACATGTCGATAGCATCATGGCCAAGCTCGCTGAAGAGCACAATGCCCAAGGCGGCAAAGCCTATGTCATTCCCGAGGGCGGCTCGAATGCGTTGGGCGCGCTCGGTTATGTCGCAGCAATGGAAGAGCTCGCGCGGCAAATGAAAACGCTGCGTATCGAGTTCGATCACATGATTTGCGCCGTCGGCTCCGGCGGCACGCTTGCGGGCATGTTGCTCGGCCGCAGCCTGCATGAAATTAAAGCCGAAGTGCACGGCGTCAATGTTTGTGATGATGCACCGTACTTTCAGAATCGCATCTTCAATCTTCTGGCCGAGGCCAAGAGTCGCTATGGTTTCGCTCTACACCTCAAAAAAGACGACATTCATGTGATTGACGGCTATGTGGGCAAAGGCTATGGCTTGTGCAGTCAAGAAGAGATTGCGCTCATCAAGCAAGCCGCGCGTTTGGAGGGATTGCTGCTCGATCCGGTTTATACCGGCAAAGCAATGTTCGCTTTGATGGATTTGATTCGCAAAGGCCGTTTCCAACGCGGCGAGAAAATTTTGTTTTGGCACACCGGCGGCATCTTTGGCCTGTTTCCGAAAAAGGCCTTGTTCTTTTAAATGAAAAACCAAAACAGAAAAACGAGGGAGAGCGTCGAATGAAACGAAGACACATAAGCCTCCGTTGCGCCGCAAGCGCTTGGCTTGTGGCACTGGCCTTGGCAGGCGACATAACGTGGAGCCATGCCGAGACGGCCGCGGATTCCACTGCGCCACGCGAGCCAATGGTAATTGATGCATATCGCCTCGGGCAAGAAAAGAGCAGCGGACTTGAGCGCGTCAGCGCCGGCATCGGCGATATCGTTGTCGTGCAAGTGCGAGGCCTGCAAACCTTGCTCAATCGCGCCCAATGTTTGGAGGAAACCGGCGCGCGCAAACCGGAATGCATTGACCAAAAAATCGTGCTCTGCCTCGATGGTAGACTCATCACCGGCATCACGCCGGAAGCGAGTGACGCACACAGTGCAGGCGAGACGCTGCAATTTCACCTGCTGCGCGATGAGGACAACGATGAAGCTTGGGCCGATCTGCTCGGCAATCCGCCATGGGGCAAAAAATTCTTTCTCCGCGATACTCGCCTCAGCGTGGGTTTGGAAAACGGCTATATCGTTCCGAGCATGATTCAAGAAGGCAAGTTTAAACTGATTCGCATGAAAACCGGGCGTTTCTGGGCCGGCATTGGCGGCCTGCTGCTCTTGCTCGGCGTCATGATTTATCTATCGCTGCACAGCGATATTGTGCGCGACGCCGGTCCCGATCCCGCGGGTGTGGATCGCTATGGCAAAACCAAACGCAAACCATATAGCCTTTCGCGTTGCCAGCTTGCCTTTTGGTTTTTTCTCGTGATTGCCTCTTTTCTCTTTTTGTGGTCGATCACCGGCGCATACGACATCATCACCAGCAGCGTGCTCGCGCTGATCGGCATCGGCTCCGGCACCGCATTGGGCGCGGCTGTGATTGACAGCAGCAAAAAGACCGCAGCCACCAACGAGTTAACGGCTTTGGAAGCCGAGCAGACCGTTTTGGATCGCGATATTAACACACGCGAAGAGACAACCGCCTCCGGCGTGCGCAGCTTTTCCGACGCCGAAGCAACCCATGAAACGCGTGCGATGAAATCGCGCTTGGTGCAAGTCAACCGGCAAATGAGCACGCTCGAAACCACCGTCGGGCCGCAGGAATCGCATGGTTTCATTCGCGACGTGCTCTCTGATTCCACCGGCATAAGTTTGCATCGCTTGCAAATGTTCGTGTGGACGATCGTGCTCGGCATCATCTTTATTTCTTCCGTCTGGAAGCGCCTCGCCATGCCGGAGTTTAGCGCCACCTTGCTTGCGCTGCAAGGCCTCAGCGCCGGCACGTACCTAGGCTTCAAAATGCCGGAGAAACAAAACTAACCTCGCACCACGCCGCAGCCGAAGCTTCGAGCGCGCCGTTGTGCCAGTGTTGCTGTTCGAGCTGCGCTTTTTTTTTGCTTTGTCGCTGCGCGTTATTGCGTGTCTTCTCCGCTTGTTTACCGCAGTGGCCTTTGCAAGCAGGCTGACTTCAAAGCGATGGCATCCCGCCGCCTAGATGATATTTTCAAATCGACTCGCGAGTGATCGTTCTGCCATGGCCAAGCCGTGGCAGAACCTCAATATCAAACACAAAACCCGCGCGCCAATTCCACCAGCGCATCGCGACACACGAGCACCTCATCTATCTTCACGTACTCCTCGGTGCTGTGCAAGCCTGCACCGCCCGGCCCGAAGATCAGCGTCGGAATACCCGCCTCGCCGAGAATCGCCGCGTCCGTCCAAAACGTCAAACCGCCGCGCGTGGCTTGCTGGCCGAGTTGATGAAGCGCGCGCTCCAATTGCCTCGGCAGCTCATGCTCCGCCTCGATCTCATATGACGAGCGCTCGAAACTCAGCTTCGCGCTCGCCTCAAACTCGTGATCGTGCTCGCGCAAAGAGCGCAAAATTTCTTCGACCTCGCGCAAAGCCGTCGCGCCATTCTCGCCGCTAATCGTCCGCCGCTCCATTTGCAAAACACATTCATCCGGATACACACTCAACTCGCGGCCGCCGTGAATAATCGAAGCGTGCAACGAAGCTGTGCCCAAAATCGCATGAGCCGCTCGCGCTTGTAATCTGCGATCTAATTCCTCCAAACGCGCCAGCACGCGGCCCATTCGAAAAATCGCGTCGCGGCCTTCGCGCGGACGACTGCCATGCGCCGCGCGGCCACGCACTTCAATATCAACCCACGCGAAACCTTTGTGCCCCACGCCGATCATCAAATCCGTCGGCTCCGTCACCACCGCAGCATCCGCGCGCCACTTCTTCACGAGCGCTTCCGCGCCAATACTCGCGTATTCTTCGTCCGCCACGCCCGCGATAATCAATCTTCCCGCATTTAAACCGCCCTGCTCCGCGAGCACGCGCGCTGCGCCAACCATCGCCGCAACGCCGCCTTTCATATCTTGCGCGCCGCGACCATAGAGTTTGCCCTCGCGCACATTCGGCGTGAAAGGAGCGTTCATGCCCGTCACGCCAACCGTATCAATGTGCCCACAGAACATCAACGTGCGGCCTGGCGCTCGGCCTTCTAATACGCCGACAACGTTTGGTCTGTTCGGCGCGGCATCTTCCAACTCAACACGCATGCCGAAAGAACGCATCTCATGTGCGAGCGCATGTGCGATCTTCGCTTCGCCCGCAGCATTGGCGACGAGCGAAGGGTTGATGGAATCAATCGCGACGAGTTTGTGTAAAAGGTCGAGAGTCGGATCGTTCATGGTCAAGGTTCTTTCTTTTGAAATTTGCGGATCAAATTCGATAGCCGGATGCGCCTCCCATATCGTGTCATTCAGGAGGAATCTTTTTCAGCACTAGGCGGTTACGCCAGCGAGTAAAAAGATTCCTTCTGAATGACAACTCGTGGAGGGGATTACCGATTTTGAAAATCAAAACTCATAAGGAGGCTTTCAATCACGCTCCAACGCCTGCTTGAAATCCGCAATCACATCCTCCGTCGCTTCAATCCCCACCGAAACGCGCATGAGCTTATCCGAAATGCCGATGCGCTCGCGATCCGCGCGCGACATGCCGGCATGCGAAGTGGTCACCGGGCG
Organism: bacterium; assembly: GCA_041918175.1. Classification (GTDB taxonomy): domain Bacteria; phylum Zhuqueibacterota; class Zhuqueibacteria; order Zhuqueibacterales; family Zhuqueibacteraceae; genus JABWAN01. The sequence goes on along the minus strand of JAYRWE010000065.1, from coordinate 23,337 downwards.
CGTGATCAGCGTCTCCACACCGCCGAGGCTCGGCGCAATGAGCGGCAAACGCAGACGCGAGATGAAGCGCTCCGTGGCTTCCACGTCGTCGTGCAATTCAAAACTCAACATGCCGCTATAGCCGCGAAACAGTTTGCTCGCGCGCTCGTGATTGGGATGACTCGGCAATCCCGCATAGTTGACCTTCGCCACTTTCGGATGCCCCGCGAGAAAACGCGCAAGCATGAGGGCGCTCTCGTTTTGATAGCGCACGCGCAGAGCCAGCGTCTTCATGCCACGCTGCAACAAGAAACACGCATGCGGATCAAGCGAGCCTCCGAGATGATTGAGCAAATGCGTGATCTTTTGAATCAAACCCGCGCGGCCAATCACCGCGCCGGCCACAAGATCGGAGTGGCCGTTGAGATACTTCGTGGCGCTGTGCAAAACCAAATCAAAGCCGTGCGCAATGGGATTGAAATTCACCGGGGAAGCAAACGTGCTGTCGATGAGAGAAATGAGTCCGTGCGCTTTCGCAAACTTTGCCGCGGCTGCGAGATCGCTCACTTGCACCGTCGGATTGGTCATGGCTTCGACATAGATTGCCTTGGTATTCGGTCGAAGCTGCTTCTCCCATGTGTGCGGCGCGTTGCCGTCGATGAACGAGTAGGAGAGGCCGAGGCCAGAAAAATTCTGTGTGAGAAAATCATGCGTGCCGCCATACAAACAATCTTGCGCGAGTAAATGCCCGCCGCCTTCGAGCACACTAAGCAGAGTTGTGGTGATCGCCGCCATGCCGCTCGCCGTCACCACCGCGGCCTCGCCGCCTTCGAGCGCGGCCAGCTTCTTGTGCAGCGCCTCATGGTTCGGCGTATTGTTGAGGCGAATGTATTTGAGATCGTGATAGCTTCGTTCGCCGGAGTAGAGAAACATCGCGGTTTGATAAATTGGCAAACACACCGCGCCGTTCGCACGCGACTCGCCCGCGTGAATGACTTGCGTTTCTACATTGCGATAGGTTGGATGCATGGGTTCTCCTGGTTGCGTTGATCGGGCCATTGGATTTTTTTGAAGGGTTGATTGCGCAAATGCAACCTATCGAATTTCGCAAAGCGAAACAAGAGCATTTAAGCCGAGATGAGGTTACGCCCAGCCACAGGATGATCTTCCAGATAAGTCTTACCAATTCGGAACTCACTCCGATTTGGTACACGGCAAATTTTTCATCGCGTTGAGATGCGCGTGCAACGTTTCGCTCATGCGCCGGTCTCTTTTGCAAACCGCGCAAAGCTTTTCATGAACCAGAGGAAAAACGATGCTTCACTCAAACGAAACGACGATAACGCGCCGAAGCTTTTTCGCGCAGACGCTAACATTGGCTTCAGGCTTGATCGCATTGCCGGCATTTGCCGTCGCACAGACACAAGAAAAATTGCCGCCGCTGAAACCGGAGTTGGTGAAGGAGTTCGTGGTTGCAGGTCACAAAGATTTGGATCGCGTGAAAGAGATGCTGGCGAACGAGCCGGGCTTGCTCAATGCAACGTGGGATTGGAAGGCCGGCGATTTCGAAACGGCGCTCGGCGGCGCAGGCCACATGGGCCGCAAAGATATCGCGCATTACTTGCTGGAACAAGGCGCGCGCATGGATATTTTCGTCGCGGCCATGTTGGGCAAATTGGAAATCGTGAAAGCGATGCTCGCCGCATTTCCGAACGCGCTGCATTCAAAAGGGCCGCACGGCATCACGCTGTTGAAGCATGCGCAAGCAGGGAAGGAAGAGGCGGTGGCGGAATACTTGAATGGGTTGTTGGGATAAAGCGCGCGCTTACGAGTTTTGAGTTTCAAAAATCTGCAACTTCCTCCACGACCTGTCATTCAGGAGGAATCCTTTTACTCGCTGGCGATACTGCCCTGTGCTTAAAAAGATTTCCTCTGAATGACAGGGCGCAGGGGCGCGAACCTGATTGCCGAATTTGATCGTCAAACCTCATGAGCGAACCTTTACTAAACTTGAAAAGTTTAGTAAAGGTTTTTTATCGAAGCTTTCGCTGAAAAGAATCTAGCGCAGATGCTGCAACTTCTCTTTTGCCGTGCGCTCCAATCTGCTCTTAAACTCCGCGTTGTATTTACTCTCCGGCAGCAGCGCCAAAACTTTCTCATAACACGCGCGCGCATGCGCGGAATCGCCGCTAGCGAGATAGGCCTCGGCGAGACTGTCGAACGCATTCGCCGAAGTCGGATAAACCTCCGTGTTGAGTTTGAACATCGCAATCGCTTCGAGCTTTTTATCCTGCCGCAAAAGATTATAGCCCAAGTTGTTCAACTCGCTCTCGGCAAAGTTGAAATCGTTCGGCCGCTCTTGTTTGAGACGATGGTACTTTGCGATTCCCTCTGCGATTCCTTTCCACAGCAAATCGTGACTGATCTCGCCCGCTATTGAAGGCTTCGCGGGCGCGCCCGCATGTTGGCGTGAAAGATCGAGCACGTGGCCTTGTTTGAAACGAAACGTTATCTTGCGCACATTGGCAAAGTCCGCAAGCGGATCTCCCTCCAAAGCCAGAAAGCTCGCCTCATAACCTTCGCGCAGTGCGCCGATTTGTCTTCCCACAAAAATTGTTTGCGCGGAATTTTCCACCCACAGTTTGAGCAAAGTGAGATTGTCAAACGCCTGCAAGCGCCGGATATTCTCCGCTTCCTCAAGCACGGTGCGACTATTATCATCCGTGCCGAGTGCGAGCTTGACGCCGTGACGATGCAGCAATTGCAGATTGAAACGATGCACTTCATCGACATTGCTCACATGAGCGGAAGGTCGATGACTGATCGTCGTCGTCACCACGACCACACCGTTTTGCGCCGCGAGCTTGGCATCTTCCTCTGAAATTTTTGCAAGCGGCAGATGCGCGATCTCATCAACGCCGGCAATGAGCGCATGATGAAAATCCGCGGCGGTGTTGACATGCGCGGCCACGCGCAAACTCTCGGCATGCGCGCGCGCAACGATGTGCGGCAACAACTTGGGATTCAGTCCTCTTTTTCCAACAAAAGTATCATCGTTCTTGCGCCGCTCGAACTCTTCAGAATACTCCAAATACACTTTGATGAAATCCGGTTTGCCCGCGAGGATCAGCGGCCAGCGCGTGTTCAAGTCCTCCTCGTTGTCGATGACGAAATAAGCGTGGTTCGGCATATCGGCTTGCGTCAGACCCGCAAGCTGTCCTTGTTGCGCGAGCGCGTCGAAGATTTGAGTGGGATGCCCACCGCTCGCAGTCAAGCCGCCGTTAGCAAACGCAACGTCGATGCTGTGTGGTTCATTGAGGCTCCCGCGAATTTGCGCCGTGAGCTGCGGCACGTTGTTCGGATTCTTCGCGTAGAATATGCCGCGAGAGAGATAATCGTTGATCTGTTCGCGCACGCTCGTGCTGTCAATGAAATGATGCGTGTGCGCGTCGGCAAAAGGAGGGACCACATAACCGCCGTGCAAATCAATCGTCGCGCCGACTGCGCCATCATAGTGCGCGCGTAAGATGCCATCAACCGAGTAAAAAGTTTTCGGCTCAAATTTTTCACCATTAAACCACTTGCCGTTTTCGAAGCGATACACGCGCACGTGCTCCGGTCGCGGGTTGAGCCAGTTTGGAATCGGCACTCCCTCCGCGAGCACGAAACGGAAGAACGCTAGCACAAGTGCGCCTGCGACGAGCGCGCTCCAACTGAATTTCTCCGGCGCCTGCAAATGCGAAGACGAACGGCTTGACATCTTGCCCGCGAGCAGCCATATCCAAAGCAACACGACGCCGCATGCAATGGGCAACGCGGCTTGTTCGAGCGGCGGCAAACGAAACGGAAGAATGAGCAGCGTGCCCAGCAGCCACGGCAGCGTCGCGAATTTAAAAATGTGCGCGCGTCGCTGCGCTGGCGTGGTGAGTAAATCACTCGCGGGCGCGTGCGACAAAAGCAGCTTGAGCGTCGCGATTCCAAGAAAAACTAAACCTGCGGAGCCGAGCACAGCAATGCCGTTTCGCACGAACGCGCTTGGCTCGAAATAGAGTATGGCTTTTGCGAGATCGGTGGGATGCGCGCCGAATGCCACGCTCGGCATTTGAATGAAACAAAGAAACAAGCCGTGAAATCCCATCCACAAAAGCAGCGTGCGCGTAAAGTGCGACGCGCGTTTGTGCAGCGCCAATGCGAGCCAGCACACGCACCCCGCAATGAGCACGGCCAATGGCCCGAAGGCAAACGCGAGCACTTGCTCCGGCCGCGCCATGTTGAGGTAGCTCATGTTGTTGTGATAAAGAATCGGCTCGTTGCCCCATGCCGCACCGGCAAGCACAAGCGCGGCTTCATGCAAAAAGTAGATGAGGTTGAACGCCAACGCATACAGCAGAGCAGCGTTGATGACGTGGGGGAAGAAGGGGAGTTTTTTTTCCATTGTGGCCTCGTGGGTTAATGTGTGATTGAAAAATTGCACGCACCTACGCACACGAAGCGCTAAAGTGTTCTAAAATTTTCTAAAAAATCAGTGGAAGTGGCGTCGAGTGAGCAAAACGAGGAGAAAGAGCGCGATCAAGCCCGCTACAATGAGAAAGCGCAAGCCAACGCGCTCTTCTAAAAATTCGAGCATACTGGGCTTGGGTGAATGTGCGGCGACTTGCGGGGAAGAAGCGACGGGCGCGACGAGCATGCGATAGCCGAAGCGCGGCAGAGTTTTGATATATCGCGGCGAGCGCGAATCATCGCACAACGCTTTGCGCAACGAGCTGACTGCGACCGTGAGCACCTCCTCCGAGAAGACGCCTTCGCCCCACACGGCGCGAATGATTTCTTCCTTCGAAAGGTCTTTGCCCGCGTTCTCCGCGAAGTATTGCAGCAGCTGCATCACTTTGTGATCAAGCTTCTGCGTTTCGCCGCGATTTGAAATTTCGTTGCGATCGGGATTGACTTGCCAATGGTCGAGTTGAAAATTCATGAGCGTATTGTTCTTTCCAAAAGATGAGCGCTTGAAAGCGCGACTACGAACAGATCATTTATTATCGCGCGCCCAACTCGGGCCTTCGCAGCGGCAGAGCTTTCTTAAATGACGCACCAAACTTTGAATTTGTTCATGACTCAAAGTCTCGCCCCATGCCGGCATCATGTGGCTCTTGTTTAAAATGTAGCCCCCCGCGTGAATGCCGTCGTAGAGAGTGTCATCCGGGCGCGAGGACATGTAGGCACTATCATTGTGCGCAATCGGCGCTTTCGGCAAGAATGCCGCGTTGTAACCTTTGCCTTCGCCTTCGCGGCCATGGCAGACTGCGCAGTGTTTGAGATAAAGCGTTCGCGTGGAGTCTTGATCATGAAAAGAAGCGGGCGCATAATCGATGAGTGAAAGATAAGTTGGCGTTGCTGCCGCGCTCTCGTGTTGCATGAGAAAGTTCGCGAGCAGTTCAAGCGTCTTTTGCGGCATCGCAATTTTCGGCATGATGGTTTCCGGCACGTTGTGTTGCGGGTCAACAATCATGCGATACACGAAATCGCTTTGCAAACGCGCGCCGAGTTGATTGAAGCTCGGCCCGATTCTGCCGCCATGCTCACCGAGTTGGTGGCAGCCGAGGCACGCGAGCTTGTCGTTGAGCAGTTGCCGGGTTTTGTTTTTTGAAAAAACAGAAAGCGTTTGCGGCTGAAAAGTTTGCGCGCGGCTCGGCTGCTTTTCTTTTTGTTGAAAAAGATAACCGGCTAACTGCGCGCTCTCTTCAGTGGTCAATTTAAAATCCGGCATGCGACTACCCGTGCCGGGATAGAAGCCGAACGGGCGCAGCGGCAAAGGCTTTTGCAAATAAGCCGCGAGCCATTCTCTTTGCACGCGACTGCCTTCATCGCTCAAATCCGGCGCGTTCTTTTCAAACCACGGCTGCGCGGCAAGATTGCGATGACACGCCGAACAATTTTGCGAGAGGAAAATTTTCTCGCCGTGGCTGGCGGTGATTGCGGGATAAGCTTTGCGTGCTTGCTCGAAGGTGCGTTGCAATTCCTCGCGCTTGCTTTTGTTCATCTCAAAAAGAAACGCGGTGATCTCAGCAATCGACTCCGCGGGTTGGTTGAGCATTGGCTCAAATCTTTTCTGCGCCGGCTCATAGGAAAAGAAGAAACTCGGCATCGCAGTCTTCACGCCGTCATAAACATACGGCGCGACGAGATAGCGTTTCACCCAGTCCGGCTGCAAACGATAGCTGATGGTCGCGAGATCAATCGAATCGTCGCGGCCTTCTTCGCCGAGCCTGTGGCATTGCGTGCAATTCAGCTCTTGCGTGAGCAGGGCCTTCATTTCCGATGATGACGCGCGCGCGATCGCTTTATCAACAAGCGCATGTGTTGCGGGAAGAAGAGCAGACCATTGCTCTTTAACGTGCGTGAGCGTGGCGAGATAGAGCGTCAAAGCCAAACTCTCGCGTTGATCAAAATGAAAGCTCGGCATGCGCGAGCGACCGAGATGCTGCCGCACCTTTGTCGGGTTTTGGAGAAAGTCGAATAGGTAAGCGGGATTAAAACGCAAACCCGCGTGACTCAAATCCGGAGCTTTCTCGCGCAGATCGATTTTGCGTTCGAGACCGAGATGGCAGGAGGGACAACCGAGCTCATTGCTCAATTGCTCGGCAGGAGGGAGCGTTTGGGCTTGAGTGTATTGTGTAATGAAAAAAAGCGCGAGGAGGAACACTGCAATGTTTCCCCCCTTGAGGGGGGCTAGGGGGGTGTTGCGCGCGCCTCCTTTGACTGTCATCCTGTAAGGAGCTTCCCTCGTGCTCGCGACATGCTCTTGTGCATTGCATTCTTGCGAGTGCGAGGGAAGGTTCTTGCAGAATGACAATAGAGGAAGATTGTTATCAACAACACCCCCCTGGCCCCCCTCAAGGGGGGAATTGCGTTGTGCAAGTTTCATGAGCGTGGTAAGCCTCATAACTTCTCAAATTCTTGTTTGAAGGCGAGGGGGAGATGATCGAGCTTGTGCCCGATCTGCGCGACCACCCACGCGGCGCAGCGCGAGGCGAAGGCTGCGCTCTTTGCAATCGAGCCGCTCTTGATCCAAGCTGCGAGAAATGCTCCGTGAAAAACATCGCCGGCGTTGGTGGCGTCAACGGCATGAGTCACGAGCGTTGCGGGGCAATGATGAAACGCGCGGCCATCATAAAACATGCTGCCCGCTTTTCCGCGCGTGAGGCCCGCGATTTTCACGCCGAAACCGAACATGCGCGCCAACAATTGCTCCGGCTGCAAACGCGCATCCACTTGCCGCATGAAATCATCCGAGACGATGACCACTTCACAATCCGACATCATCTCTTCCCAATTTTCGCGCAGGCCGCCAATGTCCAAAAAGATTTTCATGCCTCGCTCGCGCGCCCAGTTTTTCAAGCGCATCATGAAAGCATAGTCGCGCGCGTCGCAATAGAGCCATTCCGCTTCGGGCAAACTGTGTTGCGCATGCTCAAATTGTTCGAGCCACAAACGCGGCTGCTCGCGCAAGAGCACCGTACGCTCGCCGCTCTTTTGTTCGATCAACAAAATGGCTTCGGGCAAACTCGGCTTGCTCGGCGCGGGCGAGGCTTCAACATAACTCACGCCGAGCGCATCAAATTCCGCGCGCACGATTTGATAAGAAGGAGAGGAGGGCAACGCAAAACCCCAATGCACGCGCATGCCCAGTGAAGCCATTGCCATCGCGCCCACTGCCACCGGCCCGCCGACTTGCTCATGCCAATTCTTGATTACGAGCTTTTGATTCGGCAATGGAAAATGCTCGGGCAAAATGATGCGATCATGCGTCACGAGACCGAAGGCGAGGCAGTTCATTGGGGCAGTGATCAGTGAACAGTTATCAGTGTTCAGTAATCAGTGCATCGGTTACTAATCACTAATCACTAATCACTGATCACTGATAACTGTTCACTGCTTTCCTCCATACATCATCTGCAACAACTCATCACTCAAGCCCATCGTGCTGAAGCCGCCGTCGTGAAAGAGATTTTGCATCGTGACTTTGCGCGTGAGATCAGAGAGCAGCGTGACGACATAGTCGGCGCAATCTTCCGCGGTCGCATTACCGAGCGGCGAAACTTTTTCCGCGAAGTCATAGAGTGCGTCAAAGCCTTCGATGCCCGAGCCGGCCGTGGTCTTGGTCGGACTTTGCGAAACCGTGTTCACGCGAATGCCGCGCTTGCCGAGCCGCGAGCCGTAACTACGCGTGATGCTTTCGAGCAGCGCTTTCGCATCGCCCATGTCGGAGTAGCTTGAAAACGTGCGCTGCGCGCCGATATACGTAAGCGCGACAATGCTCGCGCCGTCATTGAGCACGTCCGCCTTCATCGCGCCGGTGATGACGCGATGCAACGACATCGCCGAAACGTCGAGCGATTCATGAAACCAATCATAATTCAAATCATCGTATGGCCGATCCTTGCGGATGTTTTTCGACATGCCGATGGAATGCACGATGAAATCGATCTTGCCGATCTTCTCTTTCACTTCATTGAAGGTCGTGGCAATGTCTTCGCTCGAAGTGGCGTCGCACGCGATGAGGGGCGCATCGCCGCAGAGTTTGCCAAGCTGCGCAATGGTTCCCAAACGAAACGCGACCTTCACATTCGACAGCGCGAACTGCGCGCCCTCGCGAAACGCGGCGAGCGCGATGTGCCACGCGATGCTCTTGTCATCCAACGGGCCGAACACGATGCCCTTCTTGCCGGCGAGTAGATTGTAGCTTTGACTCATGATTTGCTTCTCCTCACATAGATAAAAGTTAATGGAATTTCGTCAAACATCAAAACTCGCCAGTGCGACTGGCAGTGGTACTCTTCAAAGAAGCCAGTTAATATCAAAATGCGCTTCACGAATTTCATTGCCAGCTAATCACACTTGTACGGACAAGCTAGGAATTCTCAGCAGGCCTACGGATTGCACGCAGATTCATCATTACGTTCTCGCCGTGAGGTGTGAGCATCCAATAAGTATTTCTATCATTCACACTTCGCGTTCTTTTCTTTGTGCTTTTTGTCATCAGGCGGAGCGCCAAAAGCTGTACTTTGATTGTGTCGAACGCGCTATTATCGACGCCGAAATTCTTGAGGGTATAACCAACAAATTCATCTGCCGCTTTAAGCTGAGATTGGATTTTAGCAAACACAAAATCAGTAAGTGCTTTTTTCAGAAGAACATCAGATGCTTCATCAACAAGCAGTGGAGACACTGCGGCAAAGACTTCGTTCCATGTAGCCAAGAGTTTAGAGGTATGCTGGCTATCTGGTCGAATACTGGACGATTTGAATGCACTAAAACTGAAGATTAGTTCAATTGGATCGTCTCCTTGCGCCAGTTGGCTGAGATCTAAGACTGATGCCTGCTTGGACTCCTCTAATTGGATTTTAAGATACTCGATTTGTCGCTTGAGGCCCAAGATTTCTTCGGTCGTGTCTGTATCTGGCAGAAGATCAGCTTTTACCCAACCAATAGCAGGATTTGTCTTGATTAGTTTGATCAAGCTTCGGCTTACTACGGAACCCAGATCAGATGGAGTAGTCCAGAATTTACACATTTTTTGTTGTACCAGGGCACGAAATGATTCTAGTTTATCTCGCCCCTCTTGAGTTTTTTCAGTTTTGTTGACTAAAAGCGAGCCTGGATCCTTGTGTAAGAAAGCAATAACAGGTTTAGCTTTAGCAAGCGCATATTGGTATTCCATCTGTGTGTAGCTAAGCCCCTCTGGGCCAATTGAACCATAGCGCCCGCCAATCACAACGACATAATAATCGCAGTCGTCAATGACGCGTTTGATAAGAGTCCATTGATCTTCGTCTGCTGCCGGGAATAGCTCCATTCCTGCGGGAATACAATCCAGTTCAAGAAGAGCTTGCATAACCTCTTGTCGTTCCTCTCGAAGATCTTCGTATGTTGAACTGACAAAGACTTGATATCGTTTGTCCATAACTCTTTCCAAAGAAATATGCATTCAGCGATTTGGAATCTTGTTTCGCCCCTTTCACCCCATTGCTGCCCGTTCATTGCCCCTTTGCGCCCCAGAAAGGTAAACAAAACCCTCGCCCAATCGCCCCAAGGCTTGGCTCTTTGTCTCCTTTTCTTATTTGGCTCCTTGCTTCAACTTATAGTATGTGCCTTTGCCCGTCGAACCCACGCGCTCGAAAATATTTCGCTCTTCGAGATCGCGCAACTCCTCCGAAGCCGTGCGTTTCTTCACCTCAGTCAATTCTTGATACTCTTGATTGGTGATGCGGCGCCGCTTCTTCACATACGCCACAGCTTTGATCTGACGCTCGTGCAAACCGAGTTCGAGCAGGTAATCTTCCGTGAACGCATCCTTGCGCATGATGAACATGAGGCCTTGTTGCTCGCGCCATTCGGGATCCGCGAGGCCGTATTTGCGACACTCTTCGATGATGCGATTCGTGCCGCTGCCCCATTTCTCAATCAAGCCCGCTTCGTAAAAAATCGTGCTGATCAATTTGTTGCGCGGCACGGATTGATGCCGGCCTTTGAGATCTTCCACGCGCAAGCTCGGCGGCAACGAGCCGGGGTTCCAAATCACGATGTGATCGTCGTACACGCGAATCTGCGTTTCAATCGCCACGCTATAATCGCGATGACACACGGCATTGATCAACGCCTCGCGAATCGCTTCGAGCGGATAGTCCCACACTTCTTCGCGCTGCGGGTGGCCGGTGATGATGAGGCGCACGGAAAGATGCTTTTGAATAAACGCGAACGCGGCATTGACTTGCTCGAACAAGTTGCCCGCGATCTCGTGATCATCCACAATCAGCGTTTCGGATTTGAAGCGACCGGCTTTGATGCGCGCATGCGGCACGAAGCGCTGCGGATTTTTTGCGAAGAGCAGGAGGGAGGCGAGCGTGAGTTTGCCGTTCGTGAGCAGCGCTTCACGTTCGAGAATATCCGTGCTCGGCGCATGAACATCGAGTTGCCGTCTCCGCTTCTCGTTGGTTTGTTGGATAAAAGCCCGCACGCGATTTTCATCGACATCGTCCCGCGCCGCGCTCTCATGCGGCAACGCATCCCAACTTTTGCCGAGGCTTTCAAAATGGAGGCGCGCAATTTCCGCGGCCGTGAGCAGATAGTTCGTTGCCCCGCGACGTTGAAAACTTTTGCCAAATACGGCCACGGGCTTGATCGGCGCTTCATGAATGCGCAGCGCAAGCACCCGCGCGCCTTCGTGCTCGTGGATTTCCCATTCGGGCAAAATCGCGGGCTGAGTGTTCGTGCTAATTTTTTGCAGACCCGTTTCGAGCGCTGCGTCGTCGGCAAGGTCGGTAAGCACGAGCACGCCGCCGGCAGCGTTCGCCATCGCGGCAATGGTTTCGAGGCAGGAGTTATCGAAGCTAGTCGCGCGCGCAAGCTGTTCCGCTTCGGGCGCAGTGAGGAGAGGTGCGGGATCGAGAGTCAAAGCAACGTCGCTATGGTTTGATTAAAAAAAGAAAACGGCTGTGCTTGCGACAATGATCATAACTGCTGCGCGAGTAAAAAGCAAGTGCGTTTCTTGCGTTCGTAGTAACGCCTTCAGGCGTCCGCTGCAGATAGAACGAGAATGCCTAAAAGCGTTTGGAAGGCAGAAAGATGGAGGCATAAAAATGTTCATTGTATTAGTTGGGTGAGGCGGAAGGAAGGAGGGAACAACAAAGCTCAACCACGGTTTGGCCATGGTTTGCATTTGGTGATGTTGCTTTCGAGATGTACTTCAAGCCGTCGCACGAGCATTCCCTCTCAACCGTTGCAGGACTTGCTCCCACGGAAGGCAGACGACTTCGCCGTTGTCAATTTCCGCCAAATGGCGTTGCACTTCTTGTTGCCAGCCCTTTTCAACCTCGTCATCGGCTTCAATGTCGAGGCTCGCGAGCAAACGTTTTACAATGATTGTGCGTTTTTTGGCAGGCATTTGCTGGGCTTGTGCAAGCACGTTTTCAACAAGGGTGCTCATAGTTTGCTTCTTCAAATGACGTGAGCATCGCCTCAAGCCTTAACAAGTTCATGAATCATTTTGGCGCGTGAGCAAAGGGTTAAACAATTTCTATTTGCGCTTCGGACCTCTGCTTGCGCAGTACACCATTCGTGACAATGGCCTCAACCGAAACGTCTTCATCCACTGCAGGCCAATGAATGCCGGCTTGCGGGCCGATCCATTCCCATTCTGTTAATAGAGAAGAATGCACGAGTTGCAGGCGTTCAGAAAGTAGAGATAATGAGCAACGATACACGTCTCCGTTTTCAAGGGTGATTTCAATTTCTCTTGAAACGGGATCGATATGAGCGGCGGTTGCGCACAAGAACGGGTTGCTCATTGGCATAAAAGAAAAACCTTTGCGTCTCTGCGCCTTTGCGTGCGCTTCTTTCTTTTAACGTTTGACGATCAAAAGCTGCAACTCGGCATGCTCCCCTTTGTGAACTTTAGTTGGGATTTTTTAAGCTCAAGGCACCAATGCCAGTGCTTAAAAAGATTCCTGCTGAATGACAGTTTCAGGGAGGCGCGCTCACGCATGTCAGGGAAGTCGGACTTTGCAAACTTGCATGAAGCAAGAATCTTTTTCGCTACGAACGCTTTTATCAAATTTACTTCTGCAAAGTCCGACTTCGCTCGATTGTTTACTTCCCCTCCTCAAACGCGCGCTTCACAATATCCTTCTGCTCAAGTTGATGAATGCGCTGGCTGCCGGTGGCGGGACTGCCGCTCGGCACACGACCAATGTATGAGATATGATGACGTGAAGAAGTGATATAACGCAAACGCGCGCGCACGAAGCTCCATGCGCCCATGTTGCGCGGCTCTTCTTGCACCCAGCGAATGTCGTTCGCATGCGGATAGCGCGACTCGAAGATTTCTTTCATGGCTTCGAAAGCGAAGGGATAAAGCTGCTCGAGACGAATAATCGCCGTGTCGTTGATTTGATTTTGCGCGCGATGCTCCATCAAATCATATGCGACTTTGCCCGAGCAGAGCAGAATGCGTTTCACGTCCGTGGGCGGCGTTGGATCGTCCAACACGGCTTGAAAACCGCCGGTTTCAAACTCCGCCGCCGCGCTCTTCGCGGAATTGGAGCGCAACAAACTCTTCGGCGCCATCACGATCACGGGCTTGAGCACGCCTGCGTGCAGCACGCTGCGCAGCAAGTGAAAGTATTGCGCGGAAGTGGTGGGCGCAACCACGCGCATGTTCTCGCCCGCGCACAGTGTGAGATAGCGTTCGAGCCGCGCGCTCGAATGCTCCGGGCCTTGACCTTCGAAGCCGTGCGGCAAAAGCATGACGAGGCCGCTGGTTTGTCCCCATTTGTCCTCGGCAGATGAAATAAATTGATCAATGATGATCTGCGCGCCATTGCCGAAATCGCCGAACTGCGCTTCCCATAACACCAACGCTTCTTTGTTTGAAACCGAATAGCCGTAATCAAAACCGAGCACGGCATATTCGCTGAGCAGGCTGTCGTAGATCATCAATTGTGATTGCCCGCTGCGAATATTGTTGAGCGGCGTGAACTCTTTCTCGTTTTCATAATCCACAAGCACCGCATGCCGATGGCTAAACGTGCCGCGTTGACAATCTTGACCGGAAAAACGCACGGGCCGGCCTTCCAACAACAACGAGCCGAGCGCGAGCGCTTCGCCCATACCCCAATCCACCGCGTCATCCGCGAGCATCGTGCTGCGCCCCGCGAGTTGCTTCGCGAGCTTGGGATGCACTTTGAACTCGCTCGGATAGTTTGTGATCGCGTGCGCAATCTCATCGAGCGTCGCGCGCGATACACCGGTTGGAATGAGCGGCCACACTTTATCGAGCGGCGGCTCTTTCGGCAACGAGGCCGTGATGGTCACTTGCTCCTGCGTGGCTTTGAAAGCGGCTTCGAGATGTTTTTGAAAATCATTAAGCGCAGCCTCGGCTTGTTCAATCGTCAGTTCACCGCGTTTGATGAGCGTTTCCGTATAAAGCTTGCGCACGGAACGCATCTCACGAATGCGATTATACATGATCGGCTGCGTGTAGCTTGGCTCATCGCTTTCGTTATGACCTTGCCGGCGATAACAACACAGATCGATGACGACGTCTTTCTTGAACTCTTGCCGAAACGCGAGCGCAAGTTCCATCACGCGCACGCATGCTTCGGGATCATTGCCGTTCACGTGAAAGATCGGCGCTTGCACCATCTTCGCCACGTCAGTCGCATACACGCTCGAACGCGCATCAATCGGCGCGGTGGTGAAGCCAATCGCGTTGTTCACGATGAGATGCACCGTGCCGCCGGTGCGATAGCCGTGCAACGCGCTGAGGTGCAACGTCTCAGCAACCACGCCTTGGCCTGCAAACGCGGCATCGCCATGAATGAGCACGGCGAGCACGCTCGCATGTGCGCGATCGTTCTTCAAATCCTGTTTCGCGCGCACCATGCCTTCAACCACCGGATCAACGGCTTCGAGATGACTCGGATTTGGCGCGAGCGAAATGTCGATCTTGCGGCCATTGTGCTCGAACACGCCGGTCGCGCCCAAATGATATTTCACATCGCCCGTGCCTTCGCGGCTGTTCGGATCGGGGTTGTCTTCAAAACGCAAAAAGATTTGTTCATACGTTTTGCTGAGAATGTTGGCGAGCACATTCAAGCGGCCGCGATGCGCCATGCCCATCACGACTTCGCTGATGTTCTTTTGCGAGGCGGATTGCAGCAGCGCATCGAGCATGGCAATCATCGACTCCGCGCCTTCAAGCCCGAAGCGTTTGTGGCCCACATATTTGGTTTGCAGAAAACGCTCGAACGCTTCCGCGGCATTGAGCTTCGCGAGCAAGCGGCGTTTGCCTTCGGCATCAAGCCAAGCCTTGCGCGGATTGCCTTCCATGTGTTGTTGAATCCAAACCTTGTGCTCCGGCTCTTGCATGTGCATGTATTCCACGCCGATGCTGCGGCAATACGCCTCGCGCAGTGTGTCGAGCGTTTCGCGCAAAGTCGCGCGCGTCTTTCCGCCCACGCCGCCGGTGATGAACTCGCGATCAAAATCCCACAGCGTTAAACCATAGCGGCTTGGATCCAACTCGGTGTGCGTGGGAATCGCGCTGTGCAGCGGATTGCAATTGGCGATGAGATGGCCGCGCACGCGATACATGTTGATGAGCTGCCACACGCGCGCTTGTTTCTCGGCCAATGCTTCGGGCGAAGCGCTGCTCTCGAACAGCGGGTTGATATCGCGCGCGAGACGCACCGGCTCAAACGGAATTTTCAGACTGTTGAAGATGTCATCGTAAAAGTTTTCCTCGCCCAAAAGATATTTGTGCAGCGCTTGCAAGAAGAGACCGCTTTCCGCGCCTTGAATGACGCGATGATCATACGTGCTGGTGACCGTCATCACTTTGCTGATGCCGAGGCGCGCGAGCGTGTGCGGATCCGCGGATTGATATTCGGGCGGATAATCAATCGCGCCGGTCGCGACGATCAAGCCTTGCGCGGGCATGAGGCGAGGGACCGAATGCACGGTGCCAATGGTGCCGGGATTGGTGAGCGTGACCGTCGTGTTCGCGAAATCCGAGGGCTGCACTTGATTCGCAAAAACTTTGCGCAGCACGTCGTTGTATGCCGCGAAGAATTGGCTGAAGTCCAGCGCATCCGCGGCTTTGATGTTCGGAACGAACAGCGTGCGGGTGCCGTCTTTCTTAGCGACATCGACTGCAATGCCGAGATTCACATGCTCGGGCACAACTTTGTACGCCGAGCCGTTCGCGTGCAAGAAAGAATTCTTCATCACCGGCATGGCTTTGAGCGCTTTGACGATCGCCCACGCGATGAGATGCGTGAAGCTCATCTTCGCGCCGGTGGTGTCCGCGAGATATTGATTGAGCACGCGGCGATTTTCTTCGAGCAGCTTCACGGGAAGCGCGCGCACCGAGGTCGCGGTGGGAATCGTAAGGCTGCGCTCCATGTTCTCGACGATGCGAGCGAACCCGCCGCGCAACGGCACTGCGCCCTCGGGAATTGCGACCGTGTGGCCGTTGTCTTTGTCTTCTTCTTTTTTGATTGCAGCCGTGACCGGCGCTGGCGGTGCTGCCGAAGCGATCATGACTTCATGACTCGGCGTGCCGAGTGGGCGATAATCCGCAAAGAACTCGCGCCAGCTTTCGCTGAGCGAACTCGGGCTTTCTTTGTATTGGCGAAACATTTCTTCGATGAGCCACGCATTCGGGCCGAGAGCAAGAGGGATGTTTTGAGCGTCGGGCATAATGTGAAACGGAATGTGAGTGAGTGTTTTGGCGCGCCTTTGTTGCGGCGAGTGGTTTACTTTTATGTACACGAGAACGCGATATAATCTTCAGCGAATCGTGTGTTTGCAGGCAAAAATGACAACAACTTTTCTTATGGATATAAAAGCAAGCACTTTTTTTAGAGCATAATCGTCAAACATACGACTCAATCATTTATGCGCGGAAAGCGGGAGCAAATTTAACACGCGAAAGTACAGTGGCAAGGGGAAAGTTGAGAGATGCACCTTGATGGTGCTTTGAGGGAGAAAGCTTATACTTCTAAGGCGTGATAACGAGAGCGGATTCTCTGTTATGTATACACTAACATCAAATAAAATCCATACAAAATGTCGGGGCGGGCGGACTTGAACCGCCGACCTCTTGGTCCCGAACCAAGCGCGCTACCAAACTGCGCTACGCCCCGAGGCGTTATCTAATCAAACAAATACAACCTAATAAAACGGATAATATCTCGTAATCCGCGAATATGACTTATGGAGTCATTGTAAATTGTGGCAATTGGGACGAAACGAACCTGCATTTTCTGCCGGCAGGCTTGAATGATGATCTCAGACTCAGTTTCGTAACCGCTAGTTTTCAATGTTAATACTTGCAACAGACGGCGCGAGTACATGCGATAGCCGGATTGGCTATCTTGGATAACTTGCCCAACTCGAAGCGAAAGCAACCGGCTTGTTAATCGATTGCTCCACCGCCGCAAGACGGGCATAGCCCCAGCGGAGAAATCACGAGCGCCTATAATTAGATCAGCATGGCTTTGCTTGAAACATGCAATGAATTTCGAAATATCCTCCGGTGCATGCTGACCGTCGGCATCTAGAGCTAAGACGGCTACTGCTTGTGTTTGACTCAGCGCATAATCAAAAGCGGTTTTGAGCGCTGCGCCTTTGCCACGATTTTTTGTGTGCTCAACTAACGTTACGCCGTTTCGAATTGCCCACTGCGGTGTGTCGTCGTCAGAGCCGTCATTGATAACCAAAATTTGTTCGTTGCTGAAATACTTTTTCAGCTTATATAGGACGACATCTAACTTTTTTCCGGCATTATATGCTGGAAGAACGACAAGAAACTCATTCGCGTCAACCATAGCCAATCAGCTATTTTCAAACGGCGCTTACGATAGGGAAAAAAGTTTTTGAATGCAAGCATTTTGTTGGCTAGAACGGGCGACATCGCAAGGCACTATCCCCACAATCGCAACGCGCTCGTCAAAATCGTTTCGAGGTCGCCGTAGCGCGCTTTGTAATCTTCCTGGCTGCGGCGAATGATTTCCTCCGCCTCATCGCGATTGTAAATGTCCGTGATTTCGCACGTGCTCTGCTTTTCGCCGGGCGCTTGTTTGTAGGTGAGAAAATAATGCCGCAAGCGGTCGATCACATCCGGCGGACATTCACTCACGTCGCGCCACTGGCCGTAAACCGCGTCGCCTTGCATCACCGCGATGATTTTGTCGTCGGCCTCGTTCTTGTCGATCATGCGCAAGCCGCCGATGGGAATCGCGTGCAGCAAAATGTCGCCATGCGAAATTTGTTTCTCGGTGAGCACGCAAATATCGATCGGGTCGCCGTCGCCCACAATGCCCGTGCGGCCGGTGCGCTGCATGCACAAATCCGCCACGCGCTCCGCGCAATACGTTTGCGGAATCAAGCCATACAACGTGGGACAATGATTCGAAAATTTTTGCGGACGATCTACTCTCAAATGCCCCGTGGCCTTGTCGATTTCATACTTCACCGTATCCGTCGGCACCATTTCAATATAAGCCGTCACCACACGCGGCGCTTCGGGACCGATCTGGATGCCGTGCCACGGATGCGATTTGAAGAGCACGCCCATAAGCTGCCAAATCGGGTCCGTGCTCTTGGCTCGCGCCTTTTTCATGATCGTGCGCGCTTCTTGCATGTTCATCATTGGGAGGAAATTCCTTTCGAAGTCTCGTCCTCTTTTTGCAATTAAGTTATTCGCGGTTTTGCTTTCGCTGCAACAGCTACAATCGCGTCGAGCTTTTCAACTACTTCGTGATCCAACTTCTCTTTTGGAACTAGCCGAGCCAGAACGTGATAATCGGTTTTACGCATCAGATTTGGCAATCCGAGCTTTTCAAAATATTTTTCAAAAAGCGGGTCGAGAAAATCATCGCTGGCTTTAATATCCGGCGACCAGGGATCAAGTTTACGGAGCGTTTTTAGCGCCGTCGAGATTTCTAAAATAGTTTCGCGCATTGCTTGTTTTCTGAAGTTGGCTTCTGCCAAGCCGAAAAGATCATCGCGGTGATCGTGCTGCGCATAAGCCAATAAAACTTCTTCCATGCAAAGATAGTTTTCCAGTTCGTGTCGCCGCCATTGTGTTGCTTCTGCGCCCAGATCGTCCGGGATTGTTTTTGAAAGGCGATCAAACACGGCAATTCCTACAAGCTCGGGCTTGGCATACCTCAATCCCCAAAAATGTTTGCGTACTTCATTGGGTTGATTGCCCACATATTGGACAAACGGCCGTTTAAGTGCTTCCTGTGCTAACTCATGACCTAAAGTATCGGCAAAAGCTCGCAGAATTTCCAAGTCGGTTGAGCCTTCAAGATACAGTATCCAACCGGTTTGCTCTGCTAGATAATAATGGTCGTAGCCGATTTCTTTCAGCGATTTCAAAACCATACTGCCGCGATCGTCAATACGATGCGGTTTACCGACAAAGGCGATTACGACATCATGATCAGCCGCTTCGTTGAGCAGCACTTCGGAATGGCTGGCAGCAATAATCTGCGAACCTTGCTGTTCAGCAACGGTAGTCAGCAGTTGATAAATTTGCCTCTGGCGCAGAACTTCCAAATGCGCGTCCGGCTCATCAAGCAAAAGAACCGCTTGTGGATTGGCATAGAGATGAGCTAACACCAGAAGCGTTTGCTGCAGGCCTCGCCCTGAAGACAAAAGATCAAGTTGAATGCCGCTGGGTTCTTCATAACTCATCGTGATCTCCCCACGTTCTTTGACAAACTGGGGTGGCAATAAAACAATTCCAAACAGGTTTCGAATGTGCTCCGTAAACTTTTGCCAGTTGGCTTTCGCATCCGGCTTTTCATGAATCTGATAACACACATTTCGTAAAACTTGCGCGGTTTGCCCTTCGCCGAGCAAAACGTTTATCCGGCCGGGTTCCCACTTCGGCTCAACTGCCGCCAGCCCTGACATCGGCGGAAGAAGAGCGACTTTGACGTTGGCAGCTTCAACTGGAATCGGCATTCTCTGCAGCGGCTTGTGATCTGTCAACCGCAAAGGACGGCAGTAAAAAGATTCTTCATTCGCGTAATCAAATTCAAGCCCACATGACCAAGTTTTTCCATCGCTAACACCATCTACTAGTATATCAATTCGAATATTTTGCGTTTGTGGTTTACCTTCGACTCGCCTGACGTCACGCACGTGTAGATCCCGCCACAACAAATTGGCATCTGGAACTGGTATAGAAGTTAAATCTTTGCGGTTTATTGCGACCCCCGGTCGTTCTTCAGCAGAAATTTTTCCTTGCCATTTTTCGTTCCATCGCCGTAAACCAATATCCCAAAGCGCAAGTGCTTGGAGTGCGGTAGTTTTGCCCGAGTTATTAGGACCGATTAGCACTACCGTTTGACCTAACTCGATCTCCACGTCGTCGAGCTTTTTGAAGTTTTTTATTTTGATATGGGTCAGCATGTCAAACTAACCTCCTTTAGTTTAAGAGATGATATATGGTAAAAGATAACGAATCGACTTCTCCATTGCAATGACGGCGTTTTGCGAGTTGAGCAATTTTCAGATAAGCTCAAAATACCTCCCCCTCTCCCACTCCGTGATCACGCTGATATACTTCTTCCACTCCGCGCGTTTGATGGCGGTATAAACATGAATGAAATCCGCGCCGAAGAGTTCAATGAGTTTGGGCGAGGCTTGCAGCGCTTCGACCGCAGCATACAAATCGCGCGGCATCGCACTTGGCAATTCATAGGCATTACCCGTCACTTGCGGCTTCGGCGAGAGCTTTTCTTCCATGCCGAGCCAGCCAATCGCAAGCGCCGCGGCGATAACGAAGTAAGGATTGCCATCAGCGCCGGGCGTGCGAATTTCCAACCGGCTCGCGCTTCCCTCTGCCTCAGGCACGCGCAACGAAACGGTGCGATTGTTTACTCCCCACGAATCGTTAATCGGCGCGTAGCTGCCTGGGCGAAGACGTTTATAGCTATTAACATGCGGCGCGAAGAAAAGCATGACGGAATTTAAATAACGCTGACATCCACCAATAAAATGCAACAACGGCTCCGGCCACTGTTCGGCCCTGCTCGCTTTCGCAAAAACGTTTTTGCCCTCCTTCCACAAACTCACGTGCAAATGAAAACTCGAACCCGCGCTCTCGGCGAACGGCTTGGCCATGAACGTCGCGTGATAGCCAAGCTGCGCCGCGGTTTCTTTGATCATATTGCGAAAGAGAAAAGTGTGATCGGCCATGAGCAGCGCTTCTTCATAACGCAGATTGATTTCAAACTGTCCGGGCGCATATTCCGTAAGCGTGGCCTCAACGGGAATGCCCATAATCTCCGCGTAGCGCTCGAACTGTTCGAGCACTTTTTCCATCGCCACAAGACCGAGAATGCTATAAGCCTGCGTGCCGGTCGTAGTCGGTGTGACTTTATCTGAAAGCAGTAAATAAAATTCCAGCTCCGAAGCGACCTTAGCAGTGAACCCGGAAGCGGAGAGTTTCGCCAATACTTTTTTGAGAATGTGTCGCGGGTCCGCGAAGAACGGAGCGCCCTCGCGCAAAACACCCTCGACGATGACTTGTGCGGTGTGCTCTTTCCACGGCACAAGTGTGAGCGTATTCAAGTCCGGCATCGCGAGATAATCAGGGTCGCCGTGCTCCCACAGCAAGCCGGTTTCGGGAATGGTCTCGCCCTCGATGTCCATCGCATAAATAGATTGCGCGAAGCCAATGCCTTTATCGATGCTTTTGAGAAAATAATCCGTGGGAATATTCTTGCCGCGCGTTAACCCGTTTTGATCCGCGAACACGAGACGAATTTTTTTGATCGCGTGTTGCTGCAGAAAGGCTTGCGCGCGTTCATGGGCGTCGTTCACGAAGGCTCCTTCATATGACAGAAAGATGAATGGCAGAAAAATTTTTGAGGTACGTGATATTGGTCATCGCAACTTTTTAGGCGTGACGTGAGCTTTATTTTTGTGCCAGGCATTTTTCTGTCATAGCTTTCAATGCGGCCTTGTGCTCCATCACCGCCTGCACGAAATCTTGAAACAACTGCAAAGAGAAATCCTCCAACTCGTGCGTGCGTTCGGGATGCCATTGCACACCGAGTACGTAATGCTCCGCAAGATTTTCGCCCTGCACCGCTTCGATGACGCCGTCTTCCGCCCACGCTATCGGTCGCAAGCCTTTGCCCGGTTCGCGCAGCGCTTGATGGTGCAGGCTATTCACTTCCCTTTGCACTTCTTTTTGCAAAGGATTGAGCAACGAACCTGGCGCGAGACGAACCGCATGTGCAAAGGGTTGGTTCGGATCTTCCACGGGATCGTGCTCAACATGCGAAGGCTGCTGGCTCGGCAAATCTTGAATGAGTTTGCCCCCACGAAACACGTTAAGCGATTGAAAGCCGCGACAAATTCCGAAGATGGGCAAACGCTCCTCGTGTGCGCGGTGCAAGAGCAGCCAATCAAATTGGTCGCGTCTCTCGCTCACCGGCCCGAGTTTGGGGTGCGGCGCTTCGCCGTAAAGTTTCGGATCGAGATCGCTATAGCAACCCGAGAGCACGAGACCGTCGAGCATGGGCCACACGCGCTCCAAATATTCCGGCGCGGCGATGAGCGGCAAAATAATCGGAACGCCGCCGCCCGCGAAAACCGCGTCCGCATATTTCGGATTGAGGCGATAAAAATTTTCTTCGGGAAGTTTCTGGGCTTGAATGCCGATAACAGGTTTGAGCATGGGGCAAGATCGTTGGAGTGATGGAGGTTGGATTTTTGGATGAATGGATTGTTGGAGCACGGGGTTCTCCGGCCCCATTAATCCAATAATCCATCAATCCAATAATCCAAGACGGTGGTCAGGCGATTTGTTTGAGTTCGACTTTCACTTGCTCGCCGACTTCGGCCACGGCGTAAAAGCCCTGCTTCGAAGGGCCGCAGTTGACGATCTTCGTGTGTTGCCATTCATCCAAGCCGCGCGCTTCGTGAATGTGGCCACACACGAGTAGCGCCGGTTTGGTCTTCTCCATCCACGCGCGCACGGAACTGCTGCCCACGTGCTTTTTGCTGTTGTTGAAATCGACGCGCGTGTCGTGCGGCGGCGGATGCGTGACCATAATGAAACGCGAGCAGTGCTGAACATACTCATAACCTTGCGCGAGAAAACGTTCGAGCTGCGTTTCGGGAAACTCATACATGTCGCCGCGCCACGGGGGCATGGCTGAAAGGCCGAAGAAGCCGATGTCGTTGAAGACTTGTCCGAACGCGTGCAGGCTCACGCCGCGGCGGCGCAGCATCGCGTCGATGTCTGCGCTGTCGCAGTTGCCCGCAACGGCAAAAACTTTTGGGCAATAAAGCAGCGCGAGATCAAGTAGTCCCTCCGCTTCTTGCGCGGAACCGAAGTTGGTGAAATCACCGCCGATGATGAGCAGGTCCGGTTCCGGCTCGCGGCGAAGAATCTGTTCGAACTTGTCACGAAAACCGTGAATGTCCGTAATGCAAAGCACACGCATAAAACTTTTTCACCTCATGATTGATATAATTTTTTTGAATAAACGCGGCGAATATAAACAGATTTGCCGGGCGAGTCAATCGCGAAATCGCCGCCGAGTATGCGCTGCGTTTTTACTCATCCTGTCATTCAGAAGGAATCTTTTTGAGCACTGGCGGTTCCGCTAGAACTGAAAAAGATTCCTCGTATGTTCAAAGTTGTGGTGTGTGCAAAGCTCGTCGTCGTCACTTTTTCTTTCTTCTTTTTTTGCTACTTTTTTTCTTCTTTCTTTTTGTGAATAAGTGTGGATATGTGGATAACTCCGCTATCCGATCATCCGATGG
>JAYRWE010000064.1:0-9633 GCA_041918175.1 bacterium | reverse complement strand
TTGTCTTGTCGCTGCTTCACCTAGGGTTCATCTCCGGTTGTTTCTCTAGGTGATCTTTTCAAAGCAGAGTGACTTCAAAGCGATTGCATCCCACCGCCACTCGCTCTGCTTCATCATTCTTTTAAAAGCAATGCTCACCTCGAAGAAATGAGTTGGCTCGTAGGCAGATTTTGAAAATCCTACTTTGAGTACCTGAGTTTTGCACTGATACTGTCGCCAACCACCGCCTACGGTTGAAACCGTAGGCTAGGAGATGAAAGTCCCGTGAACGGGACTAAGCACCCATTGGGTGAGAGCGCCGTTCACGGTGCATACATCTCCTAGCCCGATGCTTCAGCATCGGGTGATGGTGAGCACGTTTAGCCTCTCCCATAAATGCGCGTCATCTCTGCGAGTCGTTCAATGAGCGTGGCGTGCAATTGCTCTGCTTGCACGCGCCATAGCCAATTGCCCTTGTCCGTTCCCGGCGTATTCATGCGCGCTTCCTCGCCGAGGCTCAACAAATCCTGCATGGGGAACACGACCATGTTCGCAACGGACATCATGCCCATGCGAATCAATTCCCACGCAATCTCTTCTTCTTTTAAATCGCGACCGATATACTCCGACATCTTTTTGCGCTCTTCCGCGCTCGCTTCGCGTTGAAACCACGCGCGTGTCGTGTTGTTGTCGTGCGTGCCGGTGTAAACCACGCTGTTGCGCGAGTACGTATGTGGCGCGCCGTGATGCACGTTGTTCGTATCGCTCGAGAATGCAAACATGAGCAACTTCATGCCGGGAAAACCGAAATGCTGCATCACTTCGCGCACGTCGGGCGTGATCACGCCGAGGTCTTCAGCGATGATCGGCAGATGCGTATAATGCCGCGCGAGCGTATTGAAAAAATCCCAGCCGGGCGCTTCGATCCAACGGCCATGCACCGCCGTGTTTTCATGCGCCGGAACTTCCCAATACGCCATGAAGCCGCGAAAGTGGTCGAGGCGCACCCAATCGCAGAGCGTGAAATTTTGATCGAGACGTTGCAGCCACCAGGCGTAATTCGTCGCGCGCAGCGTGTCCCATTCATAAACCGGACTGCCCCAAAGCTGGCCCGTGGCGCTGAAATAATCCGGCGGCACTCCGGAAATGAGGCGCGATTTGCGGCTCTCATCCAACTTGAACAAATGCGAATGGCTCCACACGTCGGCACTGTCGTAGTTTATATAAATTGGAATGTCGCCGATAATCTGAATGTGTTTGCGATTGCAATAGCGTTTGAGATTGCGCCATTGCCGAAAAAAGATAAACTGAATGAACTTTTCGCGCGCGATGCGACTCTGCAATTGCGCACGCGCCTCTTGCATGACATGCTCCTGCCGCGTGCGCAATTCCCACGGCCACTCGCTCCACAGAACATAGTTGAAATGCTCACGCAATGCAACGAAGAGCGCATAATCCTCCAGCCACCAGGCATTGTCGCGCGCAAACGCGTGCAGCTCGTCGTCTTCGCCGTGCCCTTGGCGTTGGAAATTCTCAAATGCGCGTTCGAGCAGTTTGGTCTTAAATGGAATCACCGCGGCATAATCCACCGAGCTCGCGGGAAAAGCAGGCGCGTCCGCGAGATCGGAATCTTGCAGCAAACCTTCCTGCACGAGCACTTCCGGGCTAATCATAAGCGGATTGCCGGCAAATGCGGATTGACTACTATAGGGCGAATTGCCGTAGGCGAGAGAGGTGGGATTGAGCGGCAAAATTTGCCACAACGATTGTTTGGTCTCTGCCAAGAAATCGGCAAAGCGATAGGCTGCGGGGCCAAGATCGCCGATGCCAAACCTCGCCGGCAAAGAAGTGAGATGCAGCAAGATGCCGCTGCGACGCGTGTTCATTTCTTCTCCTCAGAATGGCCGCTGGTTAAAGCAAGAGCATAGTGCAAAACGATTGCTGGCAAAACTATTCTATGATCGTTTGTGCCGAAAAGATTTTATCACACCAAAAAGATTTCCGGCTTGCGCGGAATAAGCCTTTGGGCTACGGCTTTATCAAACAACAAATGCAACGCCTGCTCGCCGCGCTCGCCCATGTCGATGGTCACGTCATTCACATACATTTTCACGAAACGCGCGCCGAGCTGCGCGTTGATGCCGCGGCCAAATTCGAGTGCATAGGGAATCGACTCCTCTTGATGCTGATAGCCATAATGAATGCTGTCACGCAATCCTTCCGAAAGTTTTCTCGCCAAATCCAAGCCGAGATCGCGTCGCACCACGTCGAGTCCGAGCGGGAGCGGCAACCCCTTCGAATCGTCGCGCCACACTTCGCCGAAATCGAGCAGCTTGTTCAAGCCGGATTCGTGATAGTTGATCTGCCCTTCGTGAATCAACAAACCGGCATCAACTTTTCCCTCGAGCACCGAGGCAATGATCGCATCGAACGGCATGTCCACGTTCTGCACATTCTCCACATAAATTTTCAGAAGCAGGTTTGCAGTAGTCCAGCGCCCCGGCGTGCCAATCGTTTTTCCCGCGAGTTCTTTCATGCTCGTGTATTTCTTCGAAACGATGATGGGGCCATAGCCTTCGCCCATGCTCGCGCCCGTGCGCATCACCCAATATTTATCGCTCACATAAGGCAGGGCATGCGCCGAAATCGCCGTGACTTCCAACTCCGCGTTCAGCGCGCGCTCGTTGAGGGTTTGAATATCGGCCATCGCATGTTCAATCTTCACGCCCGCGATTTTCACTTTCTCCGAAGCGAGGCCATAAAACATAAACGCATCATCGGGATCCGGACTATGGCCAACACGAATGATTCTTTCTTGCACAGCAACATCTCCTTGAGTTGTGGTTTCATGAGCAATACGCGGATTAGAAATTTAACGCGCGCAAGATAAGGATTAATTTTCAGCAAAACTATGCTGAAATCTGTTAAACATGGGACATCTGCCTCACGCTGAAACACCTTTAAATACAGTGTCACAGAACCTAGACACGGTTAAGACCAGCCAAATCAGCGTAAGCACAAGCGTCACGCGACGCGCGCAAGTGGCATTACTTTTGTGTTTCCCAGGCTAGTTGGGATGCGAAAAACTATGACAAACATTTTTTAAACTCACGGCATTGCTCTGCGACAGTGAGTGCGTTGACGGCACAGCCTGAGCTTGCAACCAGAGAAGAGAGAGGAGTATGAATCCGCCGAGTCAACTCGAATCGCGTTCCGTTTTAGATTTGCACGAAGATTCCCACGCTTCCCCCACGGTGCTATTGATTGATGATGATCACGACATGCACGCGCTTTGCCGCCATTATTTGGAAAAGGCCGGCTATCATTTCGTGTCCGCCTATGAAGGCGCCCAGGGCTTGGAGCTTGTACGCCGCGAGGCAGTAGATCTCATCTTGCTCGATCTCAAACTGCCCGACAAAGACGGCTATACGATTTATCGCGAGTTAGTTTCACATCCGGAGTTCCAGCATGTGCGCAGTGTGCCGGTGATTGCCCTCACCGCAGTGGAAGATTTTCACAGTCGCAAACCGGAACTGCTCAACGCGGGCGTGAGCATGTATCTCGAAAAACCGTTTGGCTCGCGCGAATTGTTGAAAGTGATCGACAACGTCTTGCTCGCGCAGCAATTGCGCGGGCGCAAAGACCTCCCAACGCATGCGAACGGCGAAGACTTGCGGCGTGCGCTGGAAGAGAATCGTATGTTGCGCTCGCAACTGCAAGAGCATTTGAGTTGCGAGAAATTGATCAAGCACTCGCCGCGCATGCGTGAAGTAGTCGAGCGTTTGCAGAAAGTAGCGAAGACCGAAGCCGGCATCTATCTCCACGGCGAACGCGGCACCGGCAAAGAGTATTTGGCGCGCTGCATTCACGCCAACAGCAGCCGCTCACAAGGCCCGTTCGTTGCGATGGCTTGCACCGTGCTCCCGAGCAACATGATCGAACATGAATTATGGGGCTACGAAAAGGATGCCTTCCCCGGCGCGCTGCATCTGCGCCGCGGCATGTTGGAATTGGCCGAAGGCGGCACGCTGTTCTTCGATGAAATCACCGAACTTGATTTGGATTTGCAAACCAAGTTGCTGCGTGTGTTGCAAGATCGCCAGTTTCATCGCATGGGCGGCAAGTACGCGCTCAATGCCGATTTTCGTGTGATCTCCGCCAGCGTGCGCGATCCGCAATTGGCGTTGCAAAACAAAACGCTGCGCCAAGATTTGTTTTATCGGCTCAACGTCGTTCCGCTGGCCTTGCCGTCGTTGCGCGAGCGCAAAGAAGACATTCCGGTTTTGGCGCGCGTCATCTTGCAAGATTTTGCGCAATTGCATGAGCAGCGCGTGGTGGAATTGACGCCCGAAGCGGAAGCGAAATTGTCAAACTATAGCTGGCCCGGCAATGTGCGTGAATTGCGCCAAACCCTGGAGAATCTCGCCGCACGCATACCGCATGACGCCATCACCCTCGCGGATTTGCCGGAGCACATGAGCGCGAACACGGCAAGCAATGCGCTCGCGCAATCGCCCCTGGCGCCGCAATACGACCCCAGTGCTTCGTTGCGCGAAGCGCGGCAAAAATGGGTGGAGCAGTTTGAAAGAAAATATCTCATCGACTTGCTGAATCAATACAACGGCAACATCAGTCGCGTCGCGCGCCGCGCCGGTGTGCATCGCATGACGATCTATCGCATGTTGAAAAGTTATGATATCACGATCACGCCGCGCCGCGCAGAATAAGCAAGATTTCATCCGGTCATCAGCGTTTAACCAATGCGGGAGGATTGTATGACGTTCGCCTCACCGGTGGTCAACGGCCATCAAGCGCTCAACGGGCATGCTGAAAAGCACACCTCCGAGAGCGAAACCAAGCCTGTGCAAGTCGTCGCACACACGCAACTCAACGAGCACGATTTCAAACGGAAGATCATCAACGATCTTCTGACGCATCTCGACTATCACTCCGCGGAACAGAATGGCGTGGTGGAAGTTAGAAAAGAGGAAATCGCGCAGGAGCTGGAACGGCTTTCCGCGCGCACATTGATCGCATGGTATGAAGCATTCCTTTTCGTGCGCAGCGAAATGATGTATGGCGGCTACGAACTGAACGGCTTACGCATCATTGATCACCCGGCCGACATTTTACGCAAGCTCATCAAGAGCGATCCGGAGTTCGACATTCAACAGTACATCTTTTGAATCCACAGCTCACCCGGAGCCTTTCGCGGCATGCGGCCAAACCGCGGCCACGACTGCATGAACCACACCTTTCGAAAAAGGCACGGCCATGGAAAAATCTCTTGGCGATTCTTTCGCCCTCATTCTCGTCCTGTTCTTGGTCATCATCGGCGGCTACGTCACAATCAGCATGCGAAGGCGTTCGGGATTGGAAGATTTTCCCTCGGGTGAAAAAAGAACCATGCTCGTCAACGCCATTGCCAAGATGACCGCAGAAAACAAGCCGCACATTGAGCAGCTAAAATATCTGCGCCAACAAGGCTTGCACAAAAACGTCGCCGCAGCATTGCTCAAAGATTTCGCAAACAAACACCATGCGCACTCCGGCAATTCCCACGCGACAATTTTGCCCCCGCCCGCAAACCCGCATTCGCAAAAAACTGACGCGCACCTCCAAGTGAATTAACTGCGCTTGGCATGCGCAACAAAATTCAGCCACGGCTTGGCCGTGGCTGAGCTTTCGTTTTCATTGCCGATTTCCATCGCGACTTTTTTTATGGCTTGTCGCTGCTTCACCGAGGGTTCTTCTCCGCTTGTTTACCGAGGTGGCCTCTTCGAGCGAGGTGGCTTCAAAGCGACGGCAACCCGCTGCCGAAAGCCTATCTTCAAACCCACCGCCGTAACCGTCCTGCGCGCAAGCGTCCTTCCGCACGAATCTTTTTACGCGCCCATGCGCGATTCATAAACCGACCACAAATTTAGCAATGCCGATTAAACTACCTGCCCGTTTTTTGAACCGCGAATGAACGCGAGTGTGCGCTCATTCTTTTTAATTCGCGTTCATTCGCGTCTATTCGCGGTTTAGAAATGGGAAAGTTATTTAATCGCCGCTCCTTAAGATCGCGCTCCTCAATGCAAGCGCGAAATCCCTCGCCGAGGCATAGCGCGCCGCGCGATCTTTCTGCAACGCCCGCGCAAGCGTCGCATCAAACTCTTCCGGCAAGTGCGCATTCAACTCCGAAGGCGGAATCACTGCACCGGAGGCGATGCGATGCGAAATCGCCGCCATGTTCTCGCCCACGAATGGCCGCTGTCGCGTCGCCATTTCATACGCCACCACTCCCAGCGCAAAAATATCCGAGCGGCCGTCAATCTTCTCGCCGCGAATCTGCTCCGGCGACATGTAGTTCGGCGTACCCAGCAGCGCGCCCTCTTGCGTGAGGCTCGAAGAAAAAATATGCGCGATGCCAAAATCCATCAGCTTCACCACGCCCTCGCGGGTCAGCATGAGATTCGCAGGCTTAATATCACGATGTACCACGCCGCGTTCGTGCGCATAAGCGAGCGCTTCGCAAATCGGCGCAAGCAACTTCATGACTCTTTCCAAAGCCAACGGCGCTTCCCGTTCGATCACTTCCTCAAAAGTTTTCCCCTCCAAATATTCCATCGCAATATAAGAATACGGCCCGTCCTCGCCGGCTTGGTACACCGTCACAATGTTCGGATGATTGAGCGCGCCCGTGGCCTGTGCTTCGCGAAGAAAGCGCTGGCGCATGCGTTCATTCGAACTGGAGGAAAGCCCAACCAACGGACGAATGATCTTAATCGCCACGCGCCGATTGATGGTCGGATCGCGGCCTTCATAAATTTTTCCCATTGCGCCTGCGCCGATTTCGCGCACGATTTCATACGGCCCGATTGCGCGCGGCAATGCCTCCGCTTGCGTAGCCTCCAAATCAGAAAAAGCTGCGCGCGATTTGGTGCGCGTGCGCAGCGCGAGGCTCACGCTGCCGACACCGCCGAGGCACAACAGCAATCCAACGGGCTTGAACCAAAGATCATTGCTCGCAAAAGCGCCGAACGCCGCAACCCAAAGCAACAATGCAATTCCAAACAGCGCAACGCCGGCATATGATTTCGGCAGCTTCATTCCTGCCCAAAACGCGAGCACAGCCAACAAAGCCATGAGCGCCAGTTCGAACGCGAGCATGCCGCCTGTGCGCAGGAGCGTCTCTTCCCGCAAAATGTTCGCAGTGACCGTCGCGAGTTTTTCCACGCCCGGCAAGCGCGCGCTCGTGGGCGTGCGCAGCAAATCCTGCGTGCCCGCTGCGGTGACGCCGACAAAAACAATTTTGTTGGATAAAAACGTCTTCACCTCGCGCGCAAAAACCTCCGTCGCCGAGAGCAAGGGAAACGTGCCCTCGCCGCCATAGAAGTTAATCAAGCTCCGGCCTTGCGCTGCGAGCGGCAGAAAATTTTTCCCTGCCTGAATGCCTTTACCCACTTGCACACGCACTTCGCCGCGTGTCAAATGTTGCGCGAGCAGCGCCACTTGCAACGGCAATGAAGGCAGGTACGCCTCGCCATAGCGCATGAGATGATTTTCCCAACGCACGGTTTCGCCTTCGGACAAAATATTGATGTGCCCGCTCGGCAAGCTGGCTTCGAGCAAGCTTGTGGTTGAATGAAACAACTGTGTCGCGGAAGGAATCGGAAGGCGCGCCAACTCTTGCGGCGCGTCAAAGAGAATGAGCGCGCTCGCCGCAATCGGCGCAGGCAAAGCTGCGCGCGGCGTCGCAGCGGGTTGATTGAAGTCGGAGAAATAATATGGCAACACCACGCGGCTGCGGCCGTTCGCGTCGCGGGTGTTTCGCATGGCTTGCGCGAGCGCGACCGTGCCCGTGCTATCTTCGGGTTTGTCGTGCAAAATAAAATCACACATGATCAACGCGGCGTCTGCAGTTGCAATGCGTTGCACCAACTCGGCGAGGCGGGCGCGCGGCCACGGCCATGCGCCGAAACGCTGCAAGCTCGCATCATCCAGCGCAACGATCACGATGCGTTCGCCCGGGGAAATTGGCCCGCGCACTTTGAAAAAGAGATCCAGATTGGCAAACTCGAGACGTTCGAGGAGGGAGGAAAAAGGAAGGAAGCCCGCGTGCAGCAAGGCAAAGAGCGCGAGTATCGCCGCGGCGAGCAAAGTAGGAAGTCGGCGCGGAATCATGACGTGATCCCGCATATGACGATTCCCCCCTTGAGGGGGGCAAGGGGGGTGTTTTTGAAAACAAAGATCAGCTTAAAGCTGGTCTTGCGACATAGCAGCATTTCGGAAAAATACTTTGATTGCTTCATGATGCCGAGCGACACCCCCCTAACCCCCCTCAAGGGGGGAATAGTTCGGGCGCACTGCTTTGACTTGACGAGTTTGCCCTTGACGTGCGCAAAGATGGTGTGCTTTTTATTCGACATCTCATTGCTCCGCGCTCAAATCACGATCGCGTTCTTGATTCCAACGCGCCCACGCGAGATCGTTGCCTTGATCCGTAAATGGGCGCGGCTCGCTGGGTTTACCGTTTTTCGCAATCACCAACTCTTGATAGGCGCGCACCATTTTAATCCACTCTTCCGTGGTGATTTGGCGCGGCCCGGAGATTTGTTGCGGCGGGCCAATGCGTTGCGGCGCATTGCCGAGCGGATTCGCGCGCACGCTCACCGTGCCTTCGTAAACGCGCACGTTGGTCGTGCTATCAGCGGCAACCGTCGCGCGGTAAATCGTACCTTGCACGCCCGCAATTGCGGTCGGCAGTTTCACTTCGACTTTCGGCGGCTTATCCAGAAAGAGCGTGACGCGCGTCCAAATTGAGCCGACGCTTAATGAGAAACTCGCGTGATAAGAGTTCGCAAAACTGCGCGTGCTCGCGGCGCGTTGCAGCGCAACGATTTTTAAGTTTGAATTTGGAGCGAGACGCATCACGCTGCGATTGTCCAACACCAACTCTGCGCGGCCGTCTTTGCCCGTGGTGATCTCATCGTTGGGTTTCAAAATCAAATTCGGCGAGGCCGTTTGGAATACATGCGCGCCACTGCGATAACGCACCTCGCCTTCGGAGAGCGTGAGCACTGCGCTCGCCGCTTGCGTGCGCAAAATTTCCGGCGTTGGGTTCGCCGCGGCGCGAGCGGGAAAGAAAAGCGTATCGCCGACGCGCAGGCGATTTAAATCCACAAGGTGCTGATTGGCTTGCTGCAACACGGCAAAGAGCGAGTCATTGAAGAAGCCGTAATAACGTATCGCGAGGTAGCTCGCCGAATCGCCTTTACGCACGATGCGCGTTTCACGATTGGCCGCGCTCCAGCTTGGAAGGCGGAGATTGAGGAAAAGCATTGTGGCAAAGGTGAAGAGGGCGAGGCTTTTCAGCACACCATATCGGTGCGGATTGAGCTTGGAGAGAGCAGGCATAGGGTTTTGCTCGAGCATTGGTGGAGCAGTAAGAGTGGCGATGGGATGCCGTCGCTTTGAAGTCACTCTGCTTTGAAAAGGCCACCTAGAGAAACAAGCGAAGAAGGACCCTAGAATCTAAAGATCCAATTTGAAGCAAAAAAAGCAAAGATTTTGGCGGATCAGTGCGCTGGCGCGTGTGCGAGAGCTGGAATCACGTAAAGTTCTCGCAGCTTGAGCGTCATCACCGCGACTTGTTGTCCCAAGTGGGTG
>JAYRWE010000063.1:0-11317 GCA_041918175.1 bacterium | reverse complement strand
TATCTCAAAGATGTTCTCGCGCGAATCCACGATCATCCCCACCACAAGCTCGCCGAACTGCTCCCGCAGAATTGGGCGCCTGAATCTACAAAGTAAAAACTTCCTCCGCCATCTCCGATATGGGTTCACCGAGGGGATACGTTTGCATTGATTGCAATGCACTTTCTTTACCTGACGAGCGCCATCTTCCGCACCGCGACGAAATCGCCGGCTTGCATGCGATACAAATACAGACCGCTCGACACGGCATGCCCGAGTCTGTTACGCCCGTTCCAAATCGCGGCGTGATAGCCCACGGCCTTTTGCTCGTTGTCCACCAGCGTCACGACTTCTTCCCCGAGCAGGTTGTATAGCTTCAGCGTGACGCGCGCGTTTTGCGGCAAACCGTAACGAATCGTGGTCACGGGATTGAACGGATTCGGGAAGTTTTGAGATAACTCAAATGTCGCGGGAATGGCTTGCGCGCCTGCGAGTTGCTCGTCAATAAAGCCGCGTTTGCCCACCACCAGCTTGAGTTGTTTGGGATGATTTGCGCTGGCTCCTGCCACGGCATACTGCTTCTGCTCGCGCAGATTCTGCGTGATCTGTAACGCCTCATCCACGAGCCATACTTCAAACTCGCTCGGCACGCTCGCAATGCCTTCGAAAGTCAAATTCACTTTGTCGCGGATGTTGGTTTTAACTTCGAAGTCCCACACTTCGCCTTCGGTGGGTTCGGGGCGCGCGTCGATGCAATACGTTTTCGCGAGCGTGTTCCATTCGCGATGCGGGAAGTAGACCGAGACGTATTCGCCGATGGGCGGTGGCTCGGGTTGGTCCATTTCATCCCATTGTGAAGAAGCGCCAGTAACAATCGCTGCGACATTATCAATATCGCGGGCTTCTTCACAATGAGAGATGATGTGGATAGACCACAATGTGTAAGCTTCAGTAATTGACTTTGTAAAATCAGTCGGGGCTTCTGAAAGATCTGGGTTAATTAAAAGCGTATTGGTGCTTGAAGAATCGTTAAATATCGCATAGCCTTCAAAAGGATTCAATTCTGTGATCTGCTCATAATAGTCCGTCGAGTTATTCCAATAGCCTAAAAATGTACGAATTTTTCTATGATCTATCGAGATTTCTATGGGAACTCGATCTCTCAAAACCTCCAGAGTAACATTACTTAACGGAATAGCAAAATTGTATGGATTAGCTATAAGATTCCACTTACTGTACAGTAGGATTGAAAATTTACTATCTGTTCTTTTAGATCTTCCGTTACCGGTGCTAATTCTTTTCCCTTTTTCTTTTACAATAAGCCAATATGCTTGTCCAGATTTTATTTCTGAAAATTCTGGGAATTCAATCAAATTTTGACTTTCAGTGAATGAATACAAACGCCACTGCTTTTTGTTATAGGGGCCAAATTCTTCTTTCAAAATCCTTTCAGGATTTTTATCATCTAAATCCAAGGGTGTAGAGATAAGGCGATACGAAGTCTTCTCCGAACCGCCTGGCTGAGGTTCAAGTTTGACTAGCCCAAGAGGAGAAACTAAGACTTGAACTACATAAACACCCACCAATGGCAAACGTGATTTTAGGCCATAACTATTTATTGCATCGAAATAATACTCGATTCCACGTGAAGTTACTTCGTCTTCTGGAATAGTAGCAGCATAAGAATTGCGGCCATCTATACGCAGGGCAGTTTTTCTAAAGCTTTTAGCCCCGCCCTTCCGGTAATATAAATTAGCATCAGAAATACCAGAATCGTCAGTAATTTTAGCAATTATTGGGATTGCTTCACCTTCATATTGGGTACCTAAAATTGTTCCATTTGTTATTGAAGGTGCGATATTAGACTGATGTACAGTAACATTAAAAGTTGCCGATGCTGTGTCACTTTGGAAATCACGAGCCACGAGAGCAACTTTTGTACTCCCAATGGCAACTGGCGAGACATTGAGTATACCTCCCAAAATTCTTGCAATAGCAATTCCAGGATTGAAACTAGTGGCTGAATAACTCAAGACATCTCCATCTGGATCAACAAAAACAAAAGGTGAATCATAGAGACTACGTTCAAAACTATTACCATCTATTGTCAAGCTGATATCGGAAATTGGGCTAACAAGTTGAGGAGGGTCGTTCACAATCATTAGAAAAACCGTTGTTGCATTATCGGATACAACGGCCCCAAATGCAGGAAGAGGAGAAGCAGGTTTATACCCTATACTAAGAAAGGATTCATTGCTATAGATTCTACCTCCAAGATCGTGACTCGAATTAAAAATAAGCCTGTTGAAAAGCCCTCCACAGAGTACATTCATTGGTTCCAAAAAGTTCTGAGCAATGGCGTGAGTAGTTAAAAACAAAACTAAAAACAAAAACCTACATTTTGTAAGCTTGTTTTGTTTAATGACGCCTTTAAAGGTATTTGTATCCATATGCATTCCTTAGGGTGTGGCTATTTTTTGGGGGATTTACTCTAAAATATATTGACGCCGATAATCGTCATCAAATATCGGGCGTTACTTTTTCACACCAAAATTTACGAATTCTTATGGAAATGACGGTGGCTCAGGCAAATCGGCATCAGTTTTTTCCGTATTCAAAAGAGAGAATGTAACATATGTAACTGCCAAACCTCCACTGACCCAAATCCACTTTTTGAAACCGCCAAATAACCTTTCACTTAAAGATTCGGGAATGGTTGGACGTGTTTTTTCCAACAGGACAATAAACGCCGGTGGGTCTTTTTCCGGATCGATTTTATACTTTCGATTCAACATTAACATATTGTAAACCGCTTTCCGCGCTTGTTCAAGATCATCCTGAGAAAGATACATGAGTGCCAAAAAACGATAAGCATCGGCACGATCATTTTGAGGAACGCCTCGTGGCAAACATCGGCTTAGAAGTGCAATTGCTTCTGAGAAACGGCCATCATTGTAGCATCGTTCTGCTTCTTGCAAAGCTATATCGCAATTTTCTTGCGCTTTGGCTGAGGAAATGAATGAATTACAGACAGTTGAAACAGCTAGCATCAGCATCACTTCAATCAACCGTAACAAACGGGCATGGCAGATGGAACTGTTAGCTATTTTTTTCATAATTGCCTCCTTTTCATGTTCGACGTAGCGGCTGCTGCACAAGTCGATAAAAATCTCGTTACGTTGTCGTTGCCGATCCCTTGCTTGAGCTCATTTTCCTGGCGGCAGTTTGGTGCAGGTGCTTTCATAAGGAATGTCCTTGCCAATGAACTGCTCCCATTCAGCAAAGCTCAAATTACGTTTTACCTTGTCACATACTTTGTCTGCGATCAGTTCAACTTGTGTTAGCCAGGCGCGAAGGACTTTATCTTCACACCCGGCAAATAGAGTTCGACCATCGCTATTGAATATCACAGACCAAACAATAGTTCCATGGGCCAACGATAGAATTGGAGTATCGTTAGACTTGCGCCGATTCCATAATAGGACGTTACCATCATGGCTTCCAGAGGCTAGTATCTGACCATCATGGCTAAATCTGACGGTGTTGACAAAACCATCATGATGGCGCAAAATTTTAGTGCTATCGCTCAAGTTTTGCATATTCCATAATCGAATAGTCTGATCGTTACTTCCCGAAGCAAGCACCTGACCATCGGAGCTAAATGTCACTGCGTTCACGCGAGCAATATGCCCTCGCAAAACTTTTGGACCTTGATTCGTTTGACGTATATCCCAGAGCCAAATATTACCGTCATCGATCGCTACTGCTAAAAAATACCCATCGGGACTAATTGCTACACTGCGAACACGGTCATTTGTTTTAAAGAGAATTGATTGGTTTAGGCGCAAATCCCATAATCTGACGGTTTTGTCAGCGCTACCTGAAGCAAGATAATTACCATCTGGGCTAAAATCAACAGCCCATACTCCATCTCCATGTGCCCTAAGGATTTTACTTTTATAACTAATTCCGTCTAGTTCCCACAGTCGCACGGTGTGGTCATCGCTGCCAGTTGCGAGTATCTTGCCGCTTGGGCTGAAAGCTATGGTTCTTATACCAGCAGTATGACCAACAAGAGTCATTAAGCTAGCTTGAGACTGAGAGAAATTCCACACGCGTACCGTTCCATCCTCGCTGGCGGAGGCGATGAAATGACTATCGGGATGTAAAGCTACAGCTTTAATTGCATATTGATGGCCTACGAAAAGAAACGGACCACCAATACCGTCGAGAGTCTTCACAAATATCTGATAGATTTCATTCTCAAATGGCCCCCCATACTTATTATTCATCAGAAAAGCCTGGCGCGCCAGCAAGACTCCCAAATCAGCGTTGCCGAGTTGCTGCTGCAGCGTTGCCTCGCGCATAAGCTTTTGTGCAATATCGATCCGACGGCGACGTTCTTCTTCACTCAAACTTTTTTGCAACTTCTGCCCGACATCGCGAGCTTCAGCCTCACGTTGGTTAGCACGTTTGGTTTGATCCTCTGCTCGCTGGCGTTCTTTTTCAGCTTCGAAACGAGCCAACCTTTCTTTTTCAGCGTATTCGGTAGCCTCTTTCGCTCTGTCCTCGGCAAATTTAGCAGATGCCAAGGCTGTGGCGTTAGCACTGTCTCTTAGCTCAGTCAATACACGCGTATTATCAAGCAAGCTTTGGAGCGAGTCGCTTTTTACTTTTAATTGGATTGCATATTTTTCATTCTCATCAGCCTTATCGAACGCATAAATGCCGAATCCCAACGCCGCAATCGCCAACACCACAATCACGCCGCTGCCAATCTTCGCATAGAGCGGCACGGTCTGCCACCAACCCACGGGCCAATGCTCTTTGATCCACGCCGGGCCGAAGACTTCGTGATAGATCGGATTGCGCACGCGCAGCTTGCCCTCTTCGCGCTTGACGATGCCGGAAAGCTTAAGCTGCGCTTTAACCCGCGATTGCTCTTCATCTCGCACCGGCCGCCGGCTTGTGCGAATTTCTTTATACGCTTCGAGCACGCGCAGCTTGTCCGGCGCGCGTTTGGTGAGCATGTCGCGCACGAACTGCAGATTATTGTCCTCTTCGCTCATGCGGCCGAAGAACGCTTGCGCCACCGCGTGCGCGATCTCGGGTTCGGTCCAATCGCTGCGCCGCTCGTCGGCAATGGTGCGGCACAAACGCTGCGTGAGATACGGATGGCCGTTGGTCCATTTCATGATCGATTGCAAAACTTGCTGTGAGCGCTCCGCAGAAGTGCATAGCCCTTCAGCCAGTGGCAACGCTTCCTCGAAAGTAAAGTCCGTGAGATTGACTTGTTGCCCGATATTGAAAGGCGTGCGGTGCGGATCGCTAATGAGATCGCTGGGCGTGGCCACGCCGATGAGGACAAACGTGAGGCGGCGAAACTCTGCGCCTTTCGCGCGGGCATTCCAAAGAAAACGAATCGCGGCGTAGAAATCGTCCGTGAAATTTAGGCTGAGCGTGCTGTCGATCTCGTCGATGAAAATCACAATCGGCTCGGGAATTTCTTTGAGCACGACTTCTTGAAAGAACTGGGTCAAGCGTTGCGTTGCGCCGAAATCGCTATGGCTGCGCCACCAGTTGATCACGTCGGTATCGAGGCTGAGATCGTCGGCAATGGTCGTGAGCAAACCGAGATACCACGCTTCTGCGCTCACTTGCACACCGTAGTTCGTGAGATCAATAATGACCGAGCGCGTGCCGATGCCGGCCAATTGCTCCGCGGTGCGCACCATGAGACTCGACTTGCCCACTTGCCGCGAGGTGAGCACATAAGCAAACGTGCCCTCAACGCAGAGCTTGAGCAATTCTTCATCAGCTTGCCGTGGAATATAAACGCCGCCGGTTGCTTGCACGGTGCCGCCGACGGTGAAATGGGGTTTGGGCATTTTCAGTGATCAGTTTTCAGTTATCAGTAACCAGTTATCAGTGATCGAAGAATGAAAGGAGATGGGCGAGGAGCGAAAGGTGAAGGCGCTCTTCGCTTTTCTCCTGTCGCCATTCGCTCTGCGCCCTTCGCATCACTTTATCAATGCGAGTTTCTTTGTGCTCGTAAAACTTCCGGCCGTCATCCGATACGCATAAACCCCGCTCGCCACGCCATTGCCATTCTTCCCGCGCCCATCCCAAATTGCGACATGATAGCCCGCTGCTTTCTGTTCGTCATGCACCAGCGTCGCAACCTCTTCGCCGAGCAGGTTGTAAATCTTCAAACTCACGCGCTCGGCTTGCGGCAGGCCATAGCGAATGGTCGTCACGGGATTGAAGGGATTGGGAAAGTTTTGCGAAAGCTCATACGTCGCCGGAACGAGAGCGATCTCCGCGAGTTGTTCCGCGATAAACTCACGCTTGCCCACCACGAGCCTGAGGGCTTTGGGATGCTCCGAACCCGCAACGGAATAAGTTGCACTCTCGCGCAGGTTTTGGGTGATTTGCAATGCCTCATCCACGAGCCACACTTCGAACTCGCTCGGCACGCTCGCAATGCCTTCGAACGTCAAATTCACTTTGTCGCGGATGTTGGTTTTCACTTCGAAGCCCCACACTTCGCCCTCGGTGGGCTCGGGACGCGCATCAATGCAATACGTTTTCGCCAGCGTGTCCCATTCGCGGTGCGGGAAGTAAACCGAGACGTATTCGCCGATGACGGGAGGCTCGGGGTGGTCGAGGTCGTCATGTTGAGCATATGCGTTAGCAGAGATTATTGCGACGTTATCGCCATCGCGCACGCCTCGGCAGCGTGCATGAATGCGAATGAGCCATGGCCTTCTTTCATCAGTTGTGATTGCATGTACTCTGGAGAAAAGAAGTCCGGTTGAATCCGTCAAATCTGGATTGACTAAAAGTGTGTCCCGCGACTCGACAAAGATCGCATATCCTTCAAAAGGTTGTATTTCCTTCACTTTTAGACTCTCGATAGTGGCATCGTTCCACTGGCCTTGGTATGAGCGAAGCTCCGGCATTTCCTTGTTCCTTTTCAAGCTTAGGTTCTGTACGGGAATCGTAAAGTTGAAGGGGTTCGCTACGAAATTCCAGGCTGGGTCCAATGAAATGGCATACTTCGAGTCCGTAAAATTGGATCGTCCGGGGCCCGTATCAATCACTTGCCCCGTGCGCTTCACAATCAGCCAAAAAGCTTTGCCTGGCAACAGAAGTGAAACATCAGGCAGCTCATAGTAATTCGAGTCCTCTCGTAGCTCATAAAAACGCCATTCGCTGTTTTTGTATTGGCCCAAGTCATCCTCCAAAACCGCCCTGGCATCCTTGTTTTCCAGATCGAGAGGCACAGAAAAAAGGCGATACGAGGTTTCATGCTCGCCGAAGAATTGCCTGGTTGGCTTAAATTCATTTTCGACATCTATTGAAATGGAATGGAAGCCCGAGGCCGGTTCACGATTCGAAAGGCCGTTTATAGCGTTCGCAGTGATAAAATATTCCACGCCGCGCGAAGTGACGCTCTCACGAGGAATGCTTTGCTCATACTCTTGACCGCCCCTAAACATCGGCAAACTGATGAAATCGCGATCTCCACTCTTGCGAAAGTTCAGGCTGACGCGATCCAAGCTTATATCTTCGGAAATATCAGCCCGAATCGGAATGGGTTCGGTGTCAACACGTTTCGTTATTGCCGTGTGCGTTATGGCCGGATGAATCGAGCGAAACACGCCATCGCGATAGGTGCCTAGAAATATGACCCCGTACGGATCGAGAGCATGGGAAAATACTTGCGCATTGCTCAGGCCGCCATCGCTCAGCGCGCTCCAATTTTCGTCGCCGCTTCTCAGGCGGAAGACTCCGCTGCCATTGCTCCCAGCAAAGAGCTCTCCTCGATGATCTAAAGCAAGCGTCAGAATGACCGGATTGGTCAACCCCTCGTTGAAAGCCGCCCAATTATCTTCGTTGTGAAGAAGGCGAAAAACGCCTTCGCCCGAGGTTCCTGCAAAAATTTCGTTCCGTTTGTTCGCGGCGAGCGCGAAGACTTCTTTATCGAGCAACCCCTGATTCACCAGCGTCCAGGTTGCGCCACAATCTTTCGAGCGCAAAACGCCTTCGCCTTTCGTTCCGGCGAAAATGTCGCCTTGAGAGTTCATTGCAAAAGACAAAACCGGAGTCCGAATCGAATTGCTGCTGACATTGATTAAGCTTTGGCTTTCTTCGTGCAAGCGAAAGATGCCTCCGGATCCCGTCCCGATAAAAATGTCTCCTCGCGCACTGGTAACGAGCGAAAAGACCCTGCTGTTTTTCAGGCTTGTGTCTCCGGGCAGCCAGCTCACACCATTATCATTTGAAAAAAAGAGTCCGCGGCCGTGCGTTCCTGCCCAAATGCGGCCGTGCGCATCAACGACCAGAGAAAGGATGATGGTGCTCTTCAAATCGGGATTGGCCGACTGCCAGGTTTCGCCATAATCGCTTGAGCGAAAGATGCCGGCTCCGTTGGTTCCGGCAAAAAGGTATCCTTGCGAGCTAAAGGCCAGGGACCAAATGGGATTATTGGGAAGCGCACGAGTTTGCTTCCCATTCACTTGCTTCCAAAAACTTTGCGCCGCAAATCCCTTGATCGTAGCCACTCCTAAAGCGACGAGCACAATTGCGGTTCGCACGATAACACAGCAAGTTGAAATCGAGACCATTTTGACCTCTTATTTGATCAATGCCAGCTTCCTCATTCTCACGAAGCTTCCTGCTCTTATCCGATACACATAAACCCCGCTCGCCGCAACATTCCCATTCTTCCCGCGCCCATCCCATATCGCCACATGATAGCCGGCCGCTTTGTGCTCATCATTCACCAATGCTGCCACTTCTTCGCCGAGCAGATTGTAAATCTTCAAACTCACGCGCTCCGCTTGCGGCAGGCCATAGCGAATGGTCGTCACGGGATTGAAGGGATTGGGGAAGTTTTGCGAAAGCTCAAACGTGGCCGGAACGAGATTGATCTCCGCGAGTTGTTCCGCGATAAACTCGCGTTTGCCCACCACGAGCTTGAGGGCTTTGGGATGCTTCGAACCGGCAACGGAATAAGTTGGGCCCTCGCGCAGGTTTTGGGTGATCTGCAAGGTTTCATCCACGAGCCACACTTCAAACTCGCTCGGCACGCTGGCAATGCCTTCGAAAGACAAATTCACTTTGTCGCGAATGTTGGTTTTCACTTCAAAGTCCCACACCTCGCCCTCGCTGGGTTCGGGACGCGCGTCGATGCAATACGTTTTCGCCAGCGTGTTCCATTCGCGGTGCGGGAAGTAGACCGAGACGTATTCGCCGATGACGGGAGGCTCGGGGTGGTCTGCCGCATCATTTGCGGGCAATGCGCCTCGCGCAATGGCAGCGAGGTTGTTGCGATCGTGCGCCTCGCGACATGAGGCGAGAATGCGAATCGCCCACAGTTTTTCCGCTTTATCCTGTTCCGGCTTCGGCAGCGGCTCGCCCTCACCAAAACGATGCGGATCGATGAACAGCGTGCGCGTTGTGGGCGCATACACGGCATAGCCGGAAAACGGTTGCAGCACAACTTCATTCGCGGATTGCGCATCGCTCCAACCTTTGCCGAACGCATACGCATAAAAACTCAGTGCAGCCGCGCTCGTGGCCGTGTCTTTCACAATAGCTTCGAAGTTGAAGGGATCGCCGATAAAATTCCAACCGCGTTGCAGCGCAATGGGATAACGTTCCGCGGTTTGCACGGTCGTGCCCGTACCCGTGTTAATGAGGCTCGACTTGCGCGTGATGAGCCAAAACGCTTTGCCCGGCCTGAGCGAATCCGTGTTGGGATATTCGAGGTAGGAATAAGTTCCGCGCGTAGTATCGGTGGTCAGTTCGTGGAAGCGCCATTTCAAAATATCGTATGCGCCCAGCTCGCGGAAGGCCGCGCTCGCGCTTTTGTTTTCCAAATCGAGCGGCACGGAGAAAAGATGATAGCTGCTCTTTTCTTCTCCGCCCGGCAAAGTGTGGCTCACGCCTGCGGGCACGCGCACGCGCACGGCATAAACGCCGTTGCTCGGAATGCTGGAAGATACGTTATGCTTGTCCGTCGCTTCGATCTCGTATTCCACGCCTTGCGCGGTAACAGCCTCGCGCGGAATTTCGCCGGTCACAATAAAAGTGTTGCTATCGACTTTTTCGACGCGCATATCACGCTTATCAAAAACGGGACGGCCCGCAATGCGATAGTTGAGCAGCGTCTTCGGCTTCGTGCTATACTCGTTGCGGGTGATTTTGTAATTGCTCTTTGACATGAACTTTTTATCATCGTTGGCATAATTTCACCGAAAAACTTGCCGAGTGTGGTTATGCCAGCTACCATGTTTACCCCCGAAGTGGCTCACGCCG
Source organism: bacterium (assembly GCA_041918175.1). Classification (GTDB taxonomy): domain Bacteria; phylum Zhuqueibacterota; class Zhuqueibacteria; order Zhuqueibacterales; family Zhuqueibacteraceae; genus JABWAN01. The sequence continues at coordinate 1,012 of JAYRWE010000063.1, read as the reverse complement.
CTTTACAAACAGCACGTGCGCTCAAATTTTGGAAAATTTTCCTGCGCATGCTTTTCGTCATTCTGAAAGTGAAGGGATATTCCAACGAAATGATTGCGGACATCCTGTCGATTTCCAAAAAGACCGTTTGCGTCTGGCAGCGGACACTTCGCGATGAGGGACTGGAGGCTCTCGCGACCCTGCACTACAAAGGCCAGCCCAGCAAGCTGAACGCCTATGGCGAGCAACTTGCCTTGGAACTCGATGACAAACCCGTCGCGACTTTGAAAGAAGCGCGAACGCGGATCGAAAAAGCCACGGGGATTGCGCGTTCGGTTTCCCAAGTCCGTGCGTTCCTTCAGCGCATCAAGATCAAACGTCGCAAGGTCGGTCAAATCCCCGACAAAGCCGATCTCAAAGCCCAGGCGCGTTTCAAAGAAGAGAAGCTGGAACCCTTGATTCAACAAGCCTTAGTCGGTCGCATTCGCTTGTTCTTTTTGGATGCCAGTCATTTTGTGCATCTGCCGTTTCTGGGGCATTGGTATAGTTTGAAGCGCAAATTCATTCGTTCCGCATCCGGGCGAAAGCGCTTTAATGTTTTGGGGGCGCTGGACGCCTTGACTCATCAAGTGGTCACGGTTTGCAATGATACCTATATCACCGCCGGCACTGTTTGTGAACTGCTCGAACGTCTGGCAATCCAACATGCTCACGAAACGATTTGCGTGGTTCTCGATAATGCGCGCTACCAACGCTGCGCTTTCGTCGAAGCCACCGCGGCACGACTGGGCATTCATTTAGAGTTCCTGACCCCATATTCGCCGCACTTCAACGTGATTGAACGGCTGTGGCGCTTCGTAAAAAAAGAAGTCCTGTACAATGAATTCTATGCCACCTTCGACGCCTTCCGAGCAGCCGTGAAAACTTGTCTGGAGAAAATTGCTTCGGGAGAATATCGCGACGATCTTGCTTCACTCTTGACCTTACGATTTCAAAACTTCGACGAGTTACAAACTAACCCGTAATGAATATA
>JAYRWE010000062.1:0-195393 GCA_041918175.1 bacterium | reverse complement strand
GCATCGCGCTCGTGAACGAGAAAAATCAGATCGCGCGTCACGCGGCAGCAGGGGAAAAGCGATGGCAGATGCGCTTCGGAAGATGAAAAGCCGATTCAAAAAAAATGGCATCACTTCATAGCGCCAACGTATGCCCTGTCCTCCGCATCGCAACCGCTAGCGGATTGCTGTCAAAGAACAATTTGGGTGCAAAATTCAGGTAGCTTAAAGGTAACATTATGCGGCCTATGCAATACCATCCCCAGACCCTCGCAACGCTCTTTGACACAGAAATGGACGCGCAAGAGCGCACGCAAAGTGAGCCGTGAACTCATGCGTCGAAAAATTTCCGTCAGTCCACAAACTATCGCCCGACTGTTGAAGCAGCGGCTACACTTTTCTTTGAAAACAAATCGCAAAGCCATCGCCGAAACGCAACATCCAGATCGTAATCGACAATTCCAATATATCGCCCACATGGCGCAGCGCTTTGCGGCGCGGGGCGAACCTGCGATCAGTGTCGATAGCAAGAAAAAAGAACTCATCGGCAATTTCTACAATCATGGCCAGGCATGGTGTCGTCAAGCCCAGGTGGAAGCACGCCATTCAAGCGCGTTTGTGTGATATTTTTGGTATTGCCGTCACGGTTTGCCACTATCCCACGGGCGCGTCCAAATGGAATCCGATTGAACATCGCCTGTTCAGCCACATCAGCGCGAATTGGGCCGGTGTTCCCTTACGCGCGTTGGAGACGATGCTCAAATATATTCGCACGACAACCACCCAAACCGGTCTCAAGGTCTGTGCAAGGTTGAACCGGAAAAAATATCACACGCGCCTCAAGGTTAATGACGCACAGATGGCGCAAATCAATCTCAAACGACACAAAGTCCTGCCGAAGTGGAACTACACAATTTATCCCACCGGCACCGTGCAAAAGTCAAATCTACGTGCGTGTAAAAAATAACTCGTGAAAATTCCAAGTTATTTTTGCGCAGCGCCTAAACGTCACCGCATAGTTTTTCACGGGCGCGCCGAACACATCGAGCACACGCACCACGAGCGGCGCGGCGAGCTGCGTGCCGGCCGTATCGCTTTGTTGATCGCCGCCGAGCGCGAGCAATGTATCCGCCGAAGCGGTGTAGATGAAAAAACTTGTTTGCAATTGCACATTGGCAACGCTATCGCGCAAAGTCACGGAGACATTCGTGGTATCACCTGCAACGTCACTCGCGAAAAATTCCGCGCTCGCGACGCCGTTGGCCGCAGTGCTCGTGGCAAAAGTCGCTTCGCCATTTACAAACTGGCCTCCGCCTTTTATAATCGCAAACTGCGTGAAAAAATCTGCGGCTGAGTTGCCGAACGGATCTGTGGCGCGCACGACGAGTGGCGCGGCGCGTTTGCCCGCGGAAAGAAATTGCAAATTGCCGCTGACCTGAAACAACTCTGCGGGCGCGCCGGAAGTCGCAGTGACATGGCACACCAGCGGCGAGTTGTTCAAATTCGCCGCAGTGATAGCGATCGCAATCGCGCCGGTGATTGTGCCCAAACGAATTTCGGTTTGCGCACGGCCATTGCTATCGGTATTACGCACCAGTTCGCTCGCGCCATTGGCAAAGGTCGCCTCACCGCTCTTCACGCCAAACTGCACGGCATAGCCGACGAACGGCGCATTGAATTGATCCAACACGGCAATCACAAGCGGCTGCGCCAACGTTTCTCCGACTCTTCCACTTTGCTCGCAGCCTTCGAGAAGTTGCAGTATCGTTGCCACGCGTGCGCCTTGCGTCACGCCTTCGGCAACATTGGAAAGCGCACGTGTTTGTTGCTGTTCATCAAAAACGCGCATGGCAAAATAATAGCGTGTGCTGCTCTGCAAGCCATCGAGCGTGTATTGCTGCTCGCTTCCACTTCCCGCGGGCAGAGGCAGATTCGTCGCGGGTGTGGCCAATGAAAAATTCGCGGCATTGATTGGAAACGTGGCGTAACGCAGATCGAACGCGCGCGCTTGCCCGTCCCAATAATTATCGCCCGTCGCAGTCCACGCCAGCGTCATGCTCGTGAGGCTGCTATCCACCACCCGCAGATCGTTGATGGCCGCGGGCGCAACCGTGTCGGGCGTGAGCCAAGTGAGCGTGAAGTCATCGACCATGTTGTTCAAATTTTGGCCGTGCATGAACAAGCCGAAGTAGGAAGTATCTTTTTGCGCAAACTCTTTCGAAGTGTCTTGCACGGTCGCGTCCAAACGGCCGTTGATGTAGTAATCAAAAAGCATCGCATGCACTTCGTTGCGCATGACCGCGGTGATCACATCGCCGGCTTGGGGAATCGGCAAACGCGCGTCGCGGCGATCATACTCCTTGCTCGTGCCCGGCGCATATTCCCACGTGCCGTTTTTGATCGCATAAAGCCAAACCGAGTTTTGATTCGTGCGACGCCAAAGCCAATAGGCATCGCCTTTGTAAGAATGTTTGTTGATCAACAGCGCGAACGAGCCTTCGCCGATGCCCACGGAATCGGCTTGCGCGCCCCAGCGATAGGAAACGGAGTACATCTTGCGATTGACGGTGTTGAAGATTGGGCGAAACAAAGCGAGATAGCGCCACTCCGAGGGCGAGCTGTCGTTGAGCACGATCTCGTGATTTTCGATGGCCCAGAAGCGATCATCCAACAACCATTCGGAGCCAAAGCCGGCGCGGTTGAAGTCATCGATCACGCGCACGGTGTCGGTGCCATTCGCGCTGGGTTGCCATTCGAGTTTGATATTAGCGGAGAGCTTTAACTTTTGTCGGAGTGCGTCGAGGTGTGGTCGCGAAGTTTGAGCCGTGGCGGAACAGCAGAACAGTGCCAGCAAAAAAAACGTGAGCGAGCGTTTGTGCTCCATAGATCATCCCTGCAAGCCGATTTGTTGCGAAATTATTTATGCGAAAATATACGGCGGCAAGCGAGGGGTGTCAAGTCATTTGTCCAATCGGCGAATGGACGCGAGTCGGGCACTCGCTTCGAAGAGGCTGAAGCACAAGGCGGAGTTTGCAGCATTGCTCAAGCAAATTTCAGAGACAAAATCATTGTGTGCGCATTCGCAGCAAACCACGACCAGGCGGTATTGGAACACGGCTATTCGAAAAAAAAAGGCCGACAAGAAACATCCTTGCCGGCCTCGGAGGGAGGAAGATTTATGTGCGCGTTGCCATGCTTTCATCTGACACGCGTTATAATAGCAACCAAACGCAGCGCACGCGGAAAATGTGGCTGCTGTTCCGCGTGCGTTTTTGATCCGTGTGTGGCCCAAAAAACTTTTAGGATTTTTTTCTGACTTTCAGCGCCTAACGGCTCTATTTCAACATCTGCATGCGCCCGCGATAGAGTTTCTCACCGATTTGGAGGCGGTAGAAATAGATGCCGCTTGCGGAGAGAGTGCCGGTGTGGTCGCGACCGTTCCAAACACGCTCGTATACGCCGCGTTGGAAATCGCCGTTGGCCAATGTGCGCACCAGTTCGCCGCGCAGATTGAAAATTTGCAGCTTCACACTCGTCGGCGCTTGCACCGCGAAACGAATCGAGGTCGTGGGGTTGAACGGATTCGGATACACGCCCGCCTCTTTGAAATTATCAATCTCGGTTTCGAGCTTTTCATGCACCGCAATAGCTTCTGCTTCTTCTTTTGCCAAAGCGAGATTGAGCTTATTAAACCATAAATCATCCGTGGCCGTGTTGCTCGCGATGAGCATCAAGCCGGTTGCGTTTGTTGCCTCGGCGAGCGGCGCGGACATGTGCCCAAAGTTGTCCGTATTGTTTTTGAACACGGGCTTCGCGAGCGCGGCTTCCAACGTTGCCTCGCTCCCTACGGTGCAAATTTTATATTCGCCAAAATTCGGTGCGCTCGTGCGAATGCCCAGCACGAGCAAACGATTGCTCGTCGCGTCAATCGCCAAAGTCGGACTCGTCCACGCATTGCTGCCCGTGTTGATTTTAAATTTGCTCCATGTGCCCGCGGTGCTGCGTTTGTACAATGTGTTCGTGGGATCGCTCGCGCCGCCGGTTTTGTTGCGCGTGATCACATACACGGTGCCGTTGGCCAGCGTATTCGCGCTCACCCAACTGTCCGCGCCTTCTGTGCCGAAAAACGTAATCTGCGCGCTTTCATCGGTCCACGTTGCGTTGGGGGCACTGTCCAAATGTTTGAGGAAGCCAATCGCAGTGCCGCCGGAGGCTGCGGTCATGCTATAAAATACGCCGATATGATCGCCGCTCTGCGAGAACGCCACAGCATCGGTTTGGCCGTTGTTGCCCACCAGCCCGGTTTTGAGTTGAATGGTGCTCGACCACGTGTTGCCATCGTCGGTGGAGACTTGCGTTTCGAGCGCGCCGAACGCAATGCGAAATACCCACAGTGCATTGTTTTTCGCGCGCACCATCGTCGCGACGTTTATGCCGTCGCCGTGGTTAAAGTTGAGCAGCGTCACCGTGGCTTCGGCAATCCAACTGCCCGCGGAATACAAATACCGAAAGAAGATCGTGCTCGTGCCTTGCGAGCTGAGAATGTACAAACGATTCGTCGCGCTGTTCATAAACATATCCGCGCGCGAGCCGGCGCGGGAATCGACTTTAATGCTGCGCGCCCACGCTGCGCCGCTGTGATACCACAGATACCATTTGCTGTCCGAGCTATCTTGCGTGATCGTCCACCACTTGCTGTCGTGGTAGAAAATTTTGCTCTGGCTCGATTTGTCGAACACGGCTTTGGTTTGCTTGGCGAGCAGCGCGCCCGTGTTGTTTGCCGGGCCGGTGGGCAGAGCTTTGATTGCAAACAACGGCGAAGTGCTGAACGTGGTTTGAATGCTCGTTTTCGCTTGCAAACTGTAATCGCCCACAAGCGCCGGATTGCCGATGCCGGCCGCGCTCGTGAACAACACTGTCACCGCCGCATTGTTCGCGAGATTGCTCGGCACCGTGATCGTAATCACGCGATAGGTGAGATTGACCGCGACCGCAAACGCATTCACGTTATTCACTTTGACATTCGTTTTCGCGATGGTCGTGGGCAGCGCGAATCCTGTCGGCCATTTCACCATAATCTTTCCGAGGCCGCCGTTCAATGCGCCGCTTGCGCCGAGCGTGATCGGAATTTGATAACTCGCAATGCGCGTTGCCGTGTCGGGCGTGACGATCACGGTGCCGACCGCAACACCGACGTTGCCGGTGATCGAATAGGTCGGCGAGGTCGCGTCTGTGGGTTGCATGCTCGTCTTCAATTGCAGCGTGTGCGTGTTTGCAATTGCAGGATTGAACACGCCCGCAATTTTGGCGAAGAGCAACGTGACTTGCGTGCTCGCGAGAATGTTCGCCGGAACCGTGACCGTGGCTTGCCGCGCGAGCGAGTCGGTCGCGACCGCTGAGGCATTCACACCATTCACTTTGACGTTCGTGTTAAGCATCGCGCCCGGCACCCTCGTGCCCTCCGGCCAAGTGACGATGATTTGATCCACGCCCGCGGTCAACGCACCGGTTGCGCCGAGCGTGAATTTGATTTTATATGAAGCCTTTTGATTCACCGTAGTCGGCGTGACGATCGTGCTATCCACCGCCACCGGCAGCGTCACGTTGTTACCTTTGATGGAAAAAAGCTGATACCACGTTTTGAAATTTGTGTTGTTTTCTGCGGCCACGAGCAAGCCGGTGCAACTGTTCACATAATGCGCCGGCGTGGAGATGTTATGAAAATCATTCACGCCTTCTTGCATGTAGTTCACGGCCGGCACGATGCTCAAGCTGTCCTCAAAACCGATGCGACATTTTTTATAGCGCCCAAAGCGCGGCGAGCCGAGCATGGTCACGAACACGTAAAGCTCGTTGTTCGTCTCATCAATCACGAGCGCGGGCCGCGTTTCCGCGCTGCCCACGAACACCGTGCGCATGCTCCACACGCCGGCGGGCGTGCGTTTATACAATGCGATGCCGGTGGCATTGTTGAGGTCGGGATTCGTCTTTGTGACCATGTAGACGTCGTTGCTCGGCGAAACCGCCATCGCGAGATGATCGTCGCCAAACGTATTGGGCGGAATGCTGATGAGGTTCGTTTCATCCGTCCACACGTTATCCGCGTCGCCGTCCTTGTGATAAATAAAACCGTAATGCGAAATCGGATCGGTGTCTTCCGCGAAACCTACGCCGACGTAATTTTTACCGTTGCTCGTGAACGCCACGGCATCCACCAACGCGGTGGAGATGTCAAGCGTCTTCACGATAATATCCGCGCTCCACGTTGCGCCGCCGTTCGTCGAGCGTCGCGCGTAGAGCGCGCCAAAACGCGCCACGAACACCCAAAAGTCGCCGTTCTTCGCGCGCACGAGCACGCACGGATCTTCGCCCGAATGTTTGAAGCCGATGAGACTCACGGGAAAGCCGAGATCATATGACCACGCACCAGTGTTGGTGTTATAACTCAAACTCAAAAACTTCGTGCCGTCATTTGAAGTGTGCGAGTGCAGCACGTAGAGTTTGTTATTCGGCGAATCAACAATGCAATCGGGCTTCAACGATCCGGGCGAACCGAGCGAAATCGACTTGTTCCAACTTGCGCCTTGCTTCTTATAAAGAAACCATTCTTTACCGCTCGTGTCTTGCGCCGCCACCCACCACGTGTTGGCGTGATAAAAAACTTTGCTCTGATTCGGTTTATAAAAAACGCTGGAGCCGCCGCGCGTGCCTTCAATCGCAGCCGGGCCCGCAGCGAGCACCGGCGGGCAACTCGGGCCGGGGCCTGGCCCAGGGCCGCCGCCGCTGACATTGAGGCGATTGTACCAAATCAATCCCGCGGAAATATTCTCGCAGGTGATCAGCAACTGCGAAGTGCCATCCACGATTTGCGCGGGCACGCTCAAATTTGCAAACTGTTCGCCCGCGTTGTCAAACAACGGATTGCTCAACGCGGCGCTGGCAGTATTCTCTTGCCCAATCGTCAAGCTTTTGTATTCGCCTTCGAACGTCGTCGTGTCAATGCCGAGCAGGAAAAGTTTGTTCGTGCTCGAAACTGCGACTGCGGGCGACGTCCACGTTTTGCTCGTGTTCACGCTAAAGCTTTGCCAGCCGCCCGCGGCCGCGCGTTTATAAAGCGTGTTGCGCGCGTTGCTGCCGGTCGCGTTCGCATTCTGCGTGAGCAGATAAAGATTGTTCGCCGCATCAACTGCCATGGCGATATTCGACGTCGCGTTCTCCGCGCCGACAGTGAGCGATGCTGACTCATCCGTCCACGCGGATTCGAGCGCGCCGTCTTGATGCCACAGAAAACCATAGCGACTCACACCCGGCGTATTTTCTTCGCCAAATGCCACGCCCATAAAATTTTGCCCGCCACTCGTGAATGCGCGCGCATCGGTCAAACCGCTTTCCGTGTTCAAACCGCTCTTCACATTGATCAACGCAGACCACGTTACGCCCTCGTTGGCAGAGCGAATGGTTTGGAGCGTTTCATTGTTGATGCGGAAAATCCACAACTCGTTGTTCTTCGCCAATGCCAAACTCGCGGGGTTTTGACTATCGCCTTTGCCGAGCACAGTGAGCGTGATGGGATAACCCGCATCAATGCTCCACGCGCCGCCGTTAAAACTCATGCGTAGGAATTGCGAAGATTTGGCGGAGTAAAGAACATAGAGTTTGTTCGTTGCAGCATTCAACACCACGTCGGGATGCGCACCCGAGCTGGTGTTGCCCGCAGCCGCGGCATAGCTCCACGTCGAATCGCCAAATTCCCAAATCGCCCAAGTGTCTTCCGCATCCGCAAAGGCGAGCGCCCACCATTTGCCATTGTGATAAAACACTTTGCTTTGGTTAGATTTCGAATAGCCGTCTTTGGTGTTATTGGAAAGCAACTTGCCGTTTTGCGCGAGGGCAGTTTGCGTGTTGCACAGCAGCACGGCAAGAAGCAATACGAAGAGCATCCCTTTCACGCGCCAATTTTTGCAAATTCCTTGGTAAAAAGCAGCGATCACAAAAACCTCCTGTGGCAGAAAATTTCAACCCAGTTTGATTAAAACCCGTGCATGGGAGGATTCGCAACCGATCAAAGGCGCGGGCAAACCGATCCCTCGGCTTGCAAATGAGAAGGAGTTGAGCGAGAGCCGCAACGCAATTAGGCAGGAAATGTCACAGCGTTGCAGCCGGAAATAAAAACTGATGCAAGGAGTACGAACAACCGCGGGCGTTCGCGGAGAAGGAGCAAGAATGTGAGCACGCGCATTGAGCAAGCGGCTGCAGGTGCAATCCCAAGCAGGCAATCAGCGTTTAGCTGGGTGTGGCAATCATTCGCATCGGCCATACGCCGCTTTGCGCCGCAAGATACTGTTCGCGTATGCGCGCAAAATTTTCATCAAGCGACGAAAGCACATGGAGCTTGTCTGCGCAGAGCACGTGCGGATCAAGCGTGCGAAGCTTGGGCTGAATCGAAAAAGTGGGCGCGGCCTCATCCCACACAAACTTGGTGTGCGGTGAAACCAGGCGAAGCTGTTGTTGTAGGTTGGCATCTGCGTGGGCATGCAATTTCCGCCAAAGCGCTTCATCCGTGCTCCACAAATCCGTTTGCGTGATCGCACGCAACTCCAGCGCGGTGCGCAACGCCTGCGCTGCGGCTTCATATAGCCCCACTTCGCGAAAATTTGCCCAACTGTTTTGATCCGCCGCGAGATAGGCCTCGGCCAGCCATCGTGCAACTTCCAAATTCGCGCTGACCAGGCGGCCTTCATGCACGGTCAAATGTGCGAGCACGTTGGCAATGTCATGCGTCGTCGCCAAACCGAGATCGAGACTGTCGCGGAAAAAATAATCGAGGCGATCCGCGCACAATGCCGGCGCGGGTTGTTCGAGAAGAGCATAGGCCGCGTCTTCAATGAAGTCGCGCCAATCGTAGCCGTGTTCGGAGAGAATGTTCGGAAGGTCTGTTGCTGCGAGATACTCGGCTTTCTTTTCTTCATGATAGCTTTGCTGCCTCGGCCCGCGAAACACATGATCAAGCACGTGGCTAAAAGCCGTATGACTCACATCGTGCAGCAACGCGGCAATTTGCTCTTGCAACGGCGCGCCGAGTCGCTGCGCAAGCAACATCACGCCGACGGAATGCTCAAAACGCGTTGTGGCACTTGTAATTCCCAAGAGCGCAGTGACGCCATGTTGCAAGACGCCGCGCAAACGCTGGACGGCGCAACTCTGCAGCAAAGCAAGCAGCACCGGCGCTGTGATTTCGGCAGTGCCGTAGATGCGATCGTGATAGATCATTGTATTTGGATAAAATCATCTTGCCCCAATAAAGCGTACACGAATGCGCGCGATCGTCACCGCCTAACCCGCGAGCACGCTGCCGCCGTTGACATTAAACACTTCGCCGGTGATGTAAGAAGCAAATGACGAAGAGAGAAACACAATCGGCCCGGCAATCTCTTCGGGCGTGCCCGCGCGGCGCAACGGAATCGTGCGCATGATGCTTTCGCTTTCCAGCGCAATGGCTTCGTTGGACATATCGGTTTCCACCCAACCGGGCGCGACGCAATTCACGAGGATGTTGTGCGCCGCCAGTTCCGGCGCGAGCGATTTGGTGAAGCTAATAATCGCGCCTTTGGTCGCGGCGTAATGCGAATGAAAAGCTTCGCCGCGCTGGCCGGCAGTGCTCGCAATGTTGATGATCGTGCCGCTCTTGCGCGCTTTCATATGCGGCACGACCACGCGACAGCAATTGTATATGCTTTTCAAGTTGATGTTCATGGTCTCATCCCAAACCGACTCGGGCATTGTATCGATCGCGCCGTAGGTCCAAATGCCTGCATTGTTAACGAGCACATCGATCTGCCCAAACTCTTTCAAGATGGCGGCAACCATTTTCTCCACCTCGGGCAAGCGGCTCACGTCCGCTTGAAACGCGCCGGCGCGATGGCCGCTATTCGTCAACTCTTCAACGAGTTTGCGCGCTGCCAATTCCATTTGCACATAGTTGATGGCCACCGTTGCTCCAGCGCGCGCCGCTAATTGCGCCGTTGCGCGCCCAATGCCGCGCGAACCGCCGGTGATCAACATTACTTTGCCGCTGAGGTCGATCATGTTTGCTCCACAAGTTAAGTAGGGTTACTCCGAGTTTTGAAGTGCTGGAGTTTGGGATTAGTGGAGTGATGGATTGGTGAATTAATGGTTTTCCATCACTCCACCATCCCGTTAGCGCAGCAACAGCATGCGCCGCGTCTCGGTAAAAGTATCGGTCGTGAGCGTGTAAAGATACGTGCCGCTCGTCACCGGTTGGCCACGATCGTTTTTACCGTCCCAGTGCAGCATGTATGCGCCGGCACTCTGCTCTTGTTCAAGCAATGTGCGCACGCGCTGGCCGAGCATATCAAAAATCACGAGCGCGACGTGCTGCTTCGGCGCGGAGAGGTGATAGCTAATCGTCGTGGTGGGATTGAAGGGATTGGGATAATTCTGTGCGAGATGAAACGTATTCGGCGCAGCGTGCTCGGCTTCGGCAACCGCGACCGTCGTCTTCTTCGCGAGGCGCAAATCATCAAAATAAAACGCGCCGCTCGTCGCCTTGCCGGGCACGTGCGTGAGTTGAATGCTGTCGAAACGCAATGTGCCGTCGAGCGAGCCGTCGCCGATCCACGTGCCCGTGCCGTCATTCGTCATGTCCCATGTGACAAGTCGCCAGCCGGTCCAATTCACCGTGAACCACGGGCTGACTTCATGATTGCCGCTCGCGATCACGGGATATTTGTCATCCACCGCAAAGCGAAATTGATTGCCGCTGCCGTCGCCGAACACATAGGCTTGCAACAAATAGCCGCTATCGAAGAGCACTTGCTGCGGCGGCCCGCTATTGAGATAAACACGAATCAGACGCTCGCTCGCATTGCTATCCCAACCATATTTCACTTCCATCGCTGCCGTACTGTTCGTGAGCGCATTCGCATAAGCCGCATTGCTCGCGCGGCTGGTTTGCTCGGTGATGATGCCCGTGGTTGTTCCGCTTTGCTGCGGCTCCCACCAATTGCTTGCGAGATTCGTCTCGAAGTCGTCAATCTTCGTGAGCACAAAACCCGTCGCGCCCGTGGTGAAAGTAAAATTCTTTTCGGAGGAGATCGCATTGCCAAAAACGTCGCGCACGCCGGGCAGCAGCTTGGCATTGTAGAGGGTGTTGGAAGCCAATAGCTGCGCAGGAAAGAAGCACACGATGCTGCGATTGTTCGCAATATAATGCCGCAGCGCGCCCGCTATGAGCGCATTGTTCGAAGCGCGGCGCAATTCAAAACGATTCGAGGTGATCGAACTTGGCAAAAGCTCTTCATCAAAATACATATTGATGATGGGCTGCACTTCCGTGTTCGTGCCGCGATTGGGTGGATACACCGTGAGCAGATTCGGCGCACGCATATCGAGCGCACCGGTCTTGAAACGCAACACAAATTCGTCGCCGCCCACGCCGTCGCGATTGCCATCCAGCGCTTGCCCAAACTGGCCGAGCGCAGTGCCGGCAATGCGCAGCGTGTAATTCGTCTCCACCTGCAAGCTGTCGTGCCGCAACAACACGCGGGTGTTGTTGTTCGACCATAGATACAAAATATTGCTGGAGGGCGTGAGCGTGATTGCGGCTTCAACCGAAGCGCGATCCATACGCCGATTGAAGTCGAGAATGATGTCGGCCCAAGCCGCGAAGTTGGTGTCATTCTGCGCGGGCGCGGTGGCGAGCACATACGGCGAGGCCGTTGAAAAGAGCTTCACATCATTGAAAGTGAAGAACGTGTCTGAAATCGCAACCTGTACGGTGTCGCCATAATAACCGGGGGCGGAGATCACCATATCGAGCGTCGCCTTCGGCAAATTTTCAAAATAATAAAAGCCGTTGTGGAGCAAGTTGGGATCGTTTGTGTATTTGTTAAACAGCGAAGCAAAAGTGTCGGTCGTGTACGTTTGCCCATTGAGCGTGAGCTTCGCGCCGTTGATGAGCGCACCTGATTCGGCATCTGACACGTATCCAACGCACGTTCCCACCGGCGGCCGTGCGAGGCTATGATATTTGAGTATGCTCCAATAAAAAGTTTTGGCTTCGAGGCGCTTCCACTCCGCGTTCATGTTGCGTTGGTTCTGCGTGGGGTTGGTGTGAAATGAAGCCTCGCTCAATTCCGAGGGCATCGTGCTTTCGCGATTCACGTGCAGGTATGGCCCGTTCGAAGTGCAGCCATAAAACGTGCAATCGCCGATGGAGCCCCGCGTGCCCGTGCGATAGCCGCGCGTGAGCAAGTCAATCATGAAACCGCTCATGCGTTTGCCGCCGTTCGGAATCTTCTCGCGGCCGTCGCGATATTGCCCCCACAACATAAGCGTGCTGCTCGCCTCCGGTCCGCCCGCATCGCTGTGAATCGAATGATACCACGCTGCGCCGAGACTGTTCGCTTCGTCCGTGCGCTGCGTGAGGCCCACGACGACGTTGTCGTTCGTGCGCGAAATATAGACCGTGTCAATATCCGTGGTTTTAAGCAGCAGCTCACGCAAGTTCAAGCCGACGCGCAAAACTTTTTCTGCTTCAGAGTAATTGTAAATCCCCATGTTCTCGCGCTGGCTGTGGCCGGGGTCGATGTAGATATTCCAACCGGAGAGGCCAGTGACCTGCGCCTGAAGGCAAGGAGCCAAAAGGATAAAAAAGAGAAAGAGCCAATTTCTGGCTCTTTGAATTAAGCGAGTATATTGGTTACTGCAATATTCCCCCCTTGAGGGGGGTGTTGCAATGGAAGCAAGTGAGCGAAAGTCATTTACAACTTTAATCGTATTGCAAGTTGGCTTCATCGTTTTCAAAGCATCTGCCTTTCATCATCGAACCGTAAAATATATTTGCATTCACGAGATAACCGTTTGCGAGCGCTTGGATTATAGACCTGAATTTTGCACTGATAATGTCGCCAACCACCGCCTACGGTTGAAACCGTAGGCTAGGAGATGAAAGTCCCGTGAACGGGACTAGCCACCAATTGGGTGAGAGCGCCGTTCACGGCGCTTACACCTCCTAGCCCGATGCTTCAGCATCGGGTGATGGTGGGCGCGAGCACGGTGCAAAATTCAGGTAGAACAATGCTGCCGAGCAAGAATTACTCTAACAATGCTCCATAACTTTCCGGCCTTCTATCGCGGAAGAATTGCCACACATTACGCACTTCGCGAATTTTGTCGAGATCGAGGTCTGCGACGATGACCTCGTCTTGATCGCGGCTGCCTTGCACGAGAATCTGCCCGCGTGGATCGCAGAAGTAACTCTGCCCATAAAACTCGCCGATGCACCACGGCTTTTCGACTCCCACACGATTGATCGCGCCCACGAAGTATTGATTGGCCACCGCGTGCGCGGGCTGTTCGAGCTTCCACAAATATTCGGAGAGACCCGCAACTGTTGCCGAAGGATTGAACACAATCTCCGCGCCGTTAAGCCCAAGCGCGCGCGCGCCTTCCGGAAAATGGCGGTCGTAGCAAATATAAACGCCGATACGTCCGAACGTGGTTTGAAAAACCGGATAACCGAGGTTGCCCGGCTTGAAATAAAACTTCTCCCAAAAACCGGGATGGCAATGCGGAATGTGATGCTTGCGATATTTGCCGAGATAGTTGCCGCGTTCGTCGATCACCGCGGCGGTGTTATAATATACGCCGGTCATTTCTTCTTCATAAATCGGAACAACAATGACCATTTGATGCTTCTTCGCCAGCTCTTGCATGAGCTTGATCGTCGGCCCGTCGGGAATGCGCTCCGCGGTTTCATACCACTTGGTTTGTTCCTCAGCGCAGAAATACGGGCCGTAAAAAATTTCCTGCAAGCAGAGCACTTGCACGCCTTTGCTCGCGGCTTGCTCAATGAGCACGACGTGTTTGTCGATCATTGCTTGTTTGATCTTGTCAAGGGGGGAATCAATAGGGGCAGCGAGGGAAGCTTGAATCAAACCGCCACGAACGATGCGAGCCACGGGACACCTCCGGCGCTAGGTTAGTCGTTGTGAGTTGGGGCAAGCGCAAAACTCAAGCGTTTGCCGGTTCCGAGAGCGGCAGAATTATAGCCACAGCGGGATGGAAAAGCAAGCCCAGCAAAGAAATAAATTTCGAGAGACGGGCTGATATTCGCGAGACTGCAAACGGCCATCGCAATTTTTCTCACTTATTGGACTTTTGCGCACGCGGGCAAGCAGGCATTGTGCTACACTGCACAATACCGCTTTATAGAATATCGAATTAGCCCGTTGAGATTTTACATTCGGCGATCATGCCAGCGGCATTTTAGTTGTTGAAGAGTTTGCGCCTTTGGTTTCTTTTAATCACAACTACGAGGTGTCCTATGGAGCGACGTGACTTTCTTAAAATCACCGGTCTCGCCGGCGCTGGCCTTTTCCTTCCGTGGAAATGGTCGGGCACAAAGCAACTTTATGCCGCGATTCCCGGCGGCTCGTTGGATCCAACCGTTTTGCCCAAGTATGTCTCGCCTTTGGTCAAACCACCAGCCTTCGCCCGCAAAGCGCAAATCACTTTTAGAGGCGTTGTCAAAGTTCAGTATTACGAACTCGCGGTGCGACAATTTCAACAACAGATTCTGCCCTCGGGCTATCCCATGACAACGGTGTGGAGCTACGGTCCGGCGGATGATCCCAGAACTGTTGCACAAGGCGGCCAGTATTTCTATCCGGCATTCACCCTGGAAAACAAATGGCTCAAACCCACTGCGGTGAAATGGGTCAACGGACTGGTCGACAGCAACGGCAATTATCTGCCGCACCTCTTACCCGTGGATCAAACGCTGCATTGGGCGAATCCGGCGGGCGGTAACCTGGGCCGCGATATGCACGGCCACGATCCCGCGCCTTACACTGGCCCGGTGCCTATTGTCACACACGTGCATGGCGCGCATGCAACCGAGGAGAGTGACGGCTATGCAGAAGCCTGGTACTTGCCCAATGCGAACAACATTCCCGCAGGTTATGCGCGCACGGGCACGTTCTATGATTACTTTGTGCAGAAATATCGTCTCAATAATTTTCCCAACTATTGGGGACCGGGCAAGGCGACCTTCATCTATCTCAACAATCAGCGCGCGAGCACGCTGTGGTATCATGATCACACGCTCGGCATGACGCGCGCGAATGTTTATGCCGGCCCCGCGGGGTTTTATCTACTGCGCGGTGGACCGGATGATGCAATCACCGGTCGTTTGCCTGGCCCGGCGCCGGTCGCCGGTTCGAATCCTTTCGGAACGTTTTATGAAATCCCGCTTGCGATTCAAGATCGCGCGTTCAATGCCGACGGCTCGCTCTTTTATCCCGACAATCGCGCGTTCTTCGAAGGGCTTGATCTGGCGCAGCTTCAGATTCCGTTTATTCCCGACATGGCGTGTGACAACATGCACAGTGACGTTTCGCCCATTTGGAATCCAGAATTTTTCGGCAACACGATGGTGGTCAACGGTCAGTCGTGGCCCTATTTGGAAGTCGAGCAGCGGCGTTATCGCTTCCGCATTTTGAATGGCTGCAATTCGCGCTTCCTGATTTTGAAAATGGACAACGGCTTGCCGTTTTATCAAATCGGCACCGAAGGCGGCTTTTTGCCTGGGCCGGTGCAGCTCAATGAACTGCTCATGTCTCCCGCAGAACGTGCCGACGTCATCGTCGATTTCACCAACGTGCCGATCAACACCGAGATAATTCTGCTCAACCTCGGTCCCGATGAGCCTTTTGGCGGCGGCCTCCCGGGCATGGATTTCACCTCTGCCGATCCTGCGACGACTGGCCAAGTGATGCAATTCCGCGTGATCGCTTCCACGAGCATTGACAAGAGCACGCCCGCCATGAGTCTCGGTCTGCCCGCGGTGACTGCGCTCGGCGCTCCGGTCACCACGCGGCAACTCTCTTTGAACGAACAAATGTCAATGAGCGTACGCGTTGCGGAAGAGAACGGCAATATCGTGTTGGACTGTGCGAACGGCGAACCGTTTGGCCCAACCTCGGCAGTGTTGGGCACGGTGAATCCCGATGGCACAGGACAGCCACTTTTGTGGATGGACAACATTTCGGAGAACCCCGGCCTCGGCGATACGGAAACGTGGGAGATCAACAACTTCACGGTCGATGCCCATCCCATTCACGTGCATCAAGTGCAATTCCAAGTGGTCAATCGGGAGAACAAAACCACCGGCTTCGTGCGCGGGCCTGAAGCTTGGGAAACCGGCTACAAGGACACGGTGATTGCATATCCCGATGAGATCACGCGCATTAAAGCAAAGTTTGACTTGCCTGGCTTTTATGTTTGGCACTGCCACATCGTCGAGCACGAGGACAACGAGATGATGCGGCCGTTCCACGTCGGCCCCATTCCTGCCGGCGCGCCGATTCATAAAGTACGCAGCGATGACGACGTTGCCGCGACGCCGCCCCAAGCTTTCATGTTGGAGCAGAACTATCCGAATCCGTTCAATCCGACGACGAACATTCGCTTCCAAATTCCAACCGCGGAGCACGTGCAATTGAAAATCTTCAACGCGCTCGGCCAGGAAGTGCGAACGTTGGTTGATGCGCAATACGAAATCGGAAGGCACACAGTGGTGTGGGATGGGAAGGATAATCGCGGGCTTGCGGTGGCGAGTGGCATTTACCTTTGCAGGATGCTGGCGGGAGAGAATACACAAACGCGGAGGATGAATTTGATTCGTTAAGCCGGAAACAATTTATTTTCTCCGCAAAAATCTTATCATTGCATGCGCAACGAGGGGCTTGCATATTTTGTATCAAAGCGGCAGGCTTCTCGTTTTTGTTTTATTCCAATTTCGTTGCGAAAAGATTATCCGCGCAGCTTCGCGAGCTCTTCGCGCAGACGCACGATTTCTGCTTCTGCCTCTTCCGGCGTGAGCAAACGCACGCCGGTTTTGTGATCATAAAGGCGCAGCGTGCCTTCCTCGGCGCGCAGTTCCAAGCCCATTGCTTTGCTCAACAAGCTCGTGCCCATCATCGGCATATATTCGCCATCAACGAGCTGATAGCCGCGCAGCGAGGGCTGCAAGGTTTCGTGCAACGGGTCAAAGATGTAGTATTCGCCCACGCCAAGTGTGGCGTAGATGTAACGCTTCTCTCCGAGGTCTTTTGCTTTGGTCTCGGCAGAGATGAGTTCGATCACAACATCCGGCGCTTTGCCCTCGTCTTCAAGTTTATAGATGCGCCGTTCTTTTTTCTCGACGCCGAAGGCAATTAAAATATCCGGCGACACGTTTTTGCGATGGCCTTTGTCATCCCGATAATAAAGAAAAATATTTCCGCTCACATAAGCATCATGGCGCGCGCGAAAATATGTTTCTAAGGCATGCGCCAAAGCGAAAAGCAATCTGCGATGAACATCGGTTTCTGCCATAGGCTTCCCATCCGATTCTGGAAGATACTCCTTCCGGTAAACTCGCCGTGGCGGCAAGGTTGTGGGTATGTGGGCTAATGCCATATTCACCTCATCAGGTTCAAAATCGAGTCGTTATCCGCGCAGCTTAACGAGTTCTTCGCGCAAACGCGCGAGTTCCGCCTCGACAGCTTGTCGTTGCGCCGTTTCATTCGTCGCTCTTTCTTCTGCGGCACGCCTTGCCGTTTCTGCTGCACGCCGTGCGATTTCGGCTTTACTGCGTGCGACTTCTGATTCATCGCGTGCGGCTTCTGCTTCATCCGGTGTGAGCAAGCGCATGCCCGTTAGAGGATCATAAAGCCGCAGCGTGCCTTCCTCCTCGCGCAATTCCAAACCCATGGCCTGGCTCAACAAACTTGTGCCCGCCATCAGCATATACTCACCTTCCACAAGCTGATAGCCGCGCAACGCGGGCTGGAGCGTTTCGTGCAAGGGATCGAAGATATAATATTCCTTCACACCGAGCGCAGCATAGATATAACGTCTCTCGCCCAGATCCTTTTCCTTGGTCTCGGTCGAGATCAATTCAACCACAACATCCGGCGCTTTGCCCTCGTCTTCAAGTTTATAGATCCGGCGCTCTTTTTTGTTGACGCCAAAGACAACCAGAATATCCGGCGAAACGTTTTTACGACGCCCTTTGGTATCACGGTAATAAAGAAAAATATTGCCGCTCACATAGACATCGCTCCGCGCGCGAAAATACTGTTTCAAAGCATGGCGCAATGCGATCAAGAGATTTAGATGAACGTCGGTCTCTGCCATAGGCTTCCCATCCGATTCTGGAAGATATTCCTTCCGGTAAACACGTCGCTGCGGCAAGGTTGTGGGTATGTGGGCTAATGCCATATTCACCTCATCAGGTTCAAAATCGAATCGTTATCCGCGCAGCATGGCGAGCTCTTCGCGCAGGCGCACGACTTCTGCTTCTGCCTCTTCCGGCGTGAGCAAACGCACGCCGGTTTGGGGATCATAAAGCCGCAGCGTTCTATCTTCCACACGAAGTTCCAAGCCGAGCATTTGGCTCAACATTCGTGTTCCGATGATGGGAGTGTATTCCCCTTCGGCGAGCCGATAGCCGCGTAAAACAGGTTCCATGGTTTCATGCAACGGGTCGAAGATGAAATACTCGCGCACGCCTAACGTGGCATAGATGTATCGCTTTTCTCCCAAATCTTTGTCTTTGGTTTCGGCGGAGATCAGTTCGATCACAACATCCGGCGCTTTGCCCTCATCTTCAAGTTTATAGATGCGGCGTTCTTTCTTCTCGATACCGAAGGCGACCAAAATATCCGGCGACACGTTTTTGCGGTGGCCATCGGTATCGCGATAATAGAGAAAAATGTTGCCGCTCACGTAGACGTCGTTGCGCGCGCGAAAATACTGCTTCAACGCATGGCGCAACGCAATCAGAAGATTTAAATGAATGTCGGTCTCTGCCATAGGCTTCCCATCCGATTCTGGAAGATACTCTTTCCGAGGAGTACGTCGCGGCGGTACCGTTTGCACACTAGGCACAATCATTTTCTTTGCCTCATAATAAGGATTCACAACTTTGCGAGATCAAGGCCGTAATACCGAATCCAAAAAGCCACGATATCATTCATAAATGGCGCTGATTCCGGAATCAAGCCTGTGCCATACGAGGAATTATATCTCTCCGCGTACTCTCGCGCTACTTGATAAGCCCAAAACGAGCACTCACTCTCGGAGAGAATGCATTCCAGCGCCTTTTCAACCAACAGAGTCTCCGAGCTTTCAATAATACGAACGTGCCCCCACTTGTGCCTTCTATACTCATTTTGCAATTGTCTCATTCGAGACAGGGTTTCTTGCACAGCAGTTTTGCGACCTTCGGTTTTCCGTTGAACGACATAGTCGCCCATCATTAAAACCGCTTCATTGACTAATTCTTTATGTTGCAGCCATTTATTTTTAGGAATGTAATCAGGCCTTTTTTCTTTGTCCATTCTCTCTTTGGTTAATTGGGATAGATACATCACAAAAGAGGAGGCGGTTTCAATCTCCTTGCACAAACTTTTGATGACCGTCAAGCGAGTTATGTTGAAACCTCTGCTCGCTGGAAGTTCATTCGCTACTTGAACGAGCTTCTTGATCTTTTCCGCAATGGCCCGCGAAACAGGTTTTGCAGGTTGTACAAATAGAGAAGTCACAAAATTACCTTCCGGATTTATTCAATCGCTCCTTGTCATGCGTTTATGCTTTCAAATCGAGCAAGTGATCTCCGATAACATACGTTGCCTCCTCCCACTCTTTATTCGGCGAAGGCCAATTGCGATCTTGGCCGCGGCGCAGGTAAATGATCTGCGCAAGATGATAAAGATAGTGCTGCGCAATGTGAATCACCGCGACGCCGAGTTTTTCTTTATCCTTTCCGTCGAGCGAAACGCGCTCAACGTGCAATTCGTCATCGCTCGCGCAGGCGGCCACGACTTCTTTAATCTGCTGCTGAATCTTCTGCATATTCTCGACAAACTCCTCGCGCGTTCCGGACTTCGCATCGCTCACCACCGGCGTCACGCCGAGGCGTTTCAAATACCATGCATCCACGCGAATCAAATGCCGCATGATCTCACCGATGCTGCGCGACTCCGGCGCGGGCTTCCAATTCAACTGCTCCGGCGCAATTCCTTCCAACACCAAAAAGAGCGGTTTGCGACTGCTCTCCAAAACTTCCAACGTCATTGCGATCTTTTGACGATTCATTCAATCTCCTCAATCCTTTTTTGGCTCATTGGCTCTTTTTCTTTTTTGGCTCCTTGCCTTAAGCGTGTACCGGCGGCTGAATCGGCGCGATCTTCCCTTCGGACAGCAATTTTTGATATTGATTCCACGACATCTCCGGCTTGCCGTTGGTCTTATCGACCATCGTGATGCAGCCTTCCACCGGACACACGATGCTGCACATATTGCAACCCACGCAGCTTTCTTCTTTCACTTCAAAAAAGTTTGCGCCATTGCGTTGCTCCATGCGAATACTTTGATGACAGCCGTCTTCGCAGGCAATATAGCACAAGCCGCAATGAATGCACGTTTGTTGATCGATGTTCGCTTTGATGACGTAATTCAAATCAAGATTGCCCCAATCGGTCACGCGCTGCACTGACTTGCCGATGAAGTCCGTCGTCGTCGCAAAACCTTTTTCGCGCATCCAATTTTCCATGCCTTCGATCATGCCTTCGACGATGCGAAAGCCGTAGTGCATCACCGCGGTGCAAACCTGCACGCTGGTCGCGCCGAGCAACATAAACTCGGTCGCATCGCTCCAACTTTGAATGCCGCCAATGCCGCTAATCGGCACACGTCGCGGCATGTCCGCATCCGCCGCCACTGAATGCACCATGTTGAGCGCGATGGGTTTCACTGCCGGCCCGCAATAGCCGCCGTGCGAAGTGAGGCCGCGCACCGCCGGACGAGGCACGAGCGTATCGAGATCGACGCTCGTTATCGAGTTGATGGTGTTGATCATCGAGAGCGCATCCGCGCCGCCGCGAACCGCGGCGCGCGCGATATAGCGAATGTCCGTGATGTTCGGCGTGAGCTTGATCATCACCGGCGTGGTCGCAACCTCTTTCACCCACTCCGTGATTTGACAAGCATAGTCGGGAACTTGTCCGACCGCGGAACCCATGCCGCGCTCGCTCATGCCATGGGGACAACCGAAGTTGAGTTCGAGCCCGTCGCAGCCCGTGTCTTCCGTGCGTTTGACGAGATCATGCCACGTTTCGCGTTTCGATTCGACCATTAACGAAACGATGAGCGCGTTGTTGGGATAACGCTTTTTAATGTCGCGAATCTCGCGCAAATTTTCTTCGAGCGAGCGGTCTGTGATGAGTTCGATATTGTTCAAACCCATCACTTTTTGATTGGCATAATGCACTGCAGAGTAACGGCTGCTCACGTTGACGATGGTCTCGCCAATGGTTTTCCACACGGCGCCGCCCCAACCCGCGTCAAACGCGCGGGCGATTTGATAGCCACTGTTCGTCGGCGGCGCGGAAGCGAGCCAAAACGGATTGGGAGATTTGATGCCGCAGAAGTTTATGGACAGATCGGGCATAGTGATACCTCATGAGAGTGAAAATTCTGATGCGTGTAGAATCGTGACTCCGACCAATTCTTTGTCGTCGTAATGATAAATAAGACTTTCTTCCATCACGCTGTCGTTGGCAGCCTGTGGTTTGCGAAAACTCAGATAGAGCGTATCCGTGTCTTCATCATAGTCCACCCAATATGGCCACTTCTTGATTTTCAGTAAATGTGGAATGCTGGTAGGATCGATTGCTAAACTCGTTTCCATAAGATTCCTTTGACAAGAATTTTTTCAGGCTTTGAAGTCAGAAACGCGGTGATGACAAATCCATCGAAGTCCAATTCCCTGTATATCACCGCGCAGAATTTTTCTGAGATATTGGTTTTTGAATAATGCTTGAGCGCAATGAGTTCGCCTCCGTCACCTGCAACGATATAATCCGGCTCATGAATGGCTTCGAGAATTTTATCACGGTTGCCGGCCATGTAGTCATGAGACTCGATAATATGAAGCCATTGCTTCCTCGTTAGGCGAATGGGGATTCCATTATGAGATGTAATCGTAGCAATAACTTTGTCGAAGATCATAAAACGGCTTCCATTTGAGGGCAAAGCCTTTTGCATTGAAAACCAATGGCCTCATTTTTTCTTTTTCATGCTAGCGCGTGACACAAACTTCTTGCCTCCTTTCGGCCAAATCTCGATTCCCGTGCGCTTGATCTCCCACGCCAGCGGATCTTCATCGACAAAATCTTTGGGATTGAAGCCGACGGGCTCGATACCGTGATCAATGTCTTCATCGCGCAATCTATGCCAGAGATAATCTATTGCGTGGCAGCGATCGCGAAACTTCGGAGAGATCACACAAACATCTATATCGCTCCAGGGATGAGCTTTTCCTTTCACATAAGAGCCAAACAAAAAAACTCGCTCAATTCGAAGAGCTTCATTCTGAAGTAATTCCACATACGATTGCGCGTGATGGCGAACTTCTTTCATTGAAAGTTTTCTTTTAGCCATGAACAAATCTCCTTCGTAATCTTCAAGTATTCTCCGGCAAAATCCCGCGTTGCCTGCTTATAAAAGCTCTGTTTAACGTCGTCATAGCGAGCCTTGATATTGAAGCCGGTAATGATTTTCAAGTTTTCTCGCTGCGCGACCGTAGGTTTCAGGCCAGCCAACCGCGCTAATTTCGTCAAGTTGTGAATCGTCGGCGGGTGTTCATTTGTTTTTTGAACAGCCAACGCCTTGAGAAGTTTCTCCACAACGAGATGACAAAAGAAGAGGGAGTACGCATAATGCTTCAATTTGAACAAGCTTTGCGCGACTTCCCAATCTTTGTCAGCGCTTTCGCGCCATGAGCGGATTACTCGATGTGTGTTCATCATTCATACCTCGATTCTCACACGCCAAAATACTTCGCAATTCCTCGCGCCGCAATCTTCCCCATCTCCACCGCATCGACAACTTCGCTACCGCCGTTCACACAATCGCCGCCGGCGAAGAGGCCTTTCACTGAAGTCGCGCCCGTGCTTGCATCAACCGCGACTTTCTTGCCTTCCATAGTCAGATTGGGAATCGTTTTGTAGAGATCATACAGCGGCTCTTGCCCGAGTGCGGCAACGGCCATATCGCACGGCAGTGTGTGCTCCGAGCCTGCGAGGATTTCGAGCTTCGCGTCTTTCGCGCTCGGCTTGGCTTTCACACATTGCAAGCCGACAACTTTGCCATTCGCTCCGACAATTTTCTGCGGCACGGTATGCCAGAGAAAATTCACGCCGTCGGCTTTGGCCAATTCATATTCATATTTAAACGCGGGCATTTCGTTTTCACCGCGACGATAGACAATTGTCACTGAGCTTGCGCCAAGGCGGCGCGCGGCGGTGGCAACATCAATCGCCGTGTTGCCCGCGCCAATGACGAGCACATTTTCACCGACCACGCACTCCTGCATTTTTTGTAAGCGCGTAGGCATGATGAAATCCAATGCTTCATAAACGCCTTCAAGCTCTTCGCCTTCGATTCCGAGCGCGGCGGTCTTGCCCAATCCCACACCGAGAAAAACGGCATCGTAATCCGCGAGCAACTTGATGACGGGCAACTCTTTTCCAACCGGTGTGTTTGTGCGAATCTCGAAACCGATTTGCTTCACGTAATCCACTTCGGCCAGCGCAAAGTCAGTCGTCATTTTATACGCGGCAATGCCGTATGCATTGAGTCCACCCGCAATATCTCTCGCTTCGAAGATCACTGCTTCGACACCGTGTTTCATCAACTCATGCGCGCACGCGAGTCCCGCAGGGCCTGCGCCGATAACGGCGACACGTTTTCCCGTTGCCGCGCCGCGTTCGAAAAACTGTGCGCCCTTTGCCATCGCGTGATCGGTGGCGTAACGCTGCAGCAATCCGATTTGAATAGGCTTTTCATTCAAACCGTGCAGCACGCAATCGCCTTCGCACAACACTTCCGTGGGGCACGCACGCGCGCATGCACCGCCTAAAATGTTCGCGGAGAAAATCGTTCGCGCCGCGCCGAGCGGGTTGCGATCCAAAATTTGGCGAATGAATTTGGGAACGTCGATGTGCGTGGGACACGCGCGCGTACACGGCGCATCATAACAAAACAAACAACGCGAAGCTTCGAGCAGCGCTTCGTTGCGGCTCAAGGCCGGCGCGAGGTCGGCAAAGTTTTGCTCAAGTTGTTCGGGATTGAGGCGAGTCGGTTGCAGGGACATAGGAGCTCTGAAGTTTCAAATTAGTTCAAATTGCCAACGCTGAATGATTTGACGTTTTCGGGGTTGCGCTCTAGCGTTCGAAGGACAACTATCTACTTCCGGCTGATTTGCTCTAGCCCCTTGCTAATCTGTTTTTGAAGATAAGGAAAGTAAAGCGCGTCGGTGTAAAGAAACTCAAGAAATTCTTCTCGCGTAACATTGAAGGAATGTTTCCCCTTACTAGCATAGGCAAAGGGCAGAAAGTCTTCAATCTTATTCACGTGCTCTAGCCGGCTTGAAACGAGCGGTATGTATAGCACGCTTGTGTCGCTGCCAAAATGTTTATAAAGAAAGTCAATGGCTTGTTTCGCCGTATTCCCGCTCCCAAAGTGATCATCGACAAGCAGAATTTCAAACGGCGTTGAGCCGCCGTCCGAGCGCCGAATCGCATCAACGATCGCTTCGTTATAGGGGTTATCGAAGTAGTCGTGCTTCTTGGTGTAACGTTGCGCCCAAAGACCGAGCACCGGAGTATTTTTCCCGGAGAACACGGCCTTGCCAAGCAGATCCGCCACGATGAGGCCGCCATTCGAAATGCCCAGCATAGCATGAGGCACATAACGACCTTCGGCAACGGCCGGCGCCAACCAATTCGCTACGCGCTGGATGCGCATCATATACTCTTCCCAACTCATTATGTGCCGTTGCGCCTGAGCCTCTTCACCGAAGCTTTTAAGCAGCCCCGGAATCTCTACAGAAATATTTTTGAATGTGTCAAAAACAATGCTGTCCGAGCCGAGTTCGTCCTGCAAGCCGCGCTTGATGCAATCCGCGATCTTGGCGCGGCCTTCGCGAGGTCGAAAGCGGTTATAGTTCACGACTCGATAAGCGGCAATGTCGAAGGGAAGCTGCGTGTCTTCCTGCGCGATAACAACGGTGACGCGATTGCGAAGAGCGTAACGAATGCCGAGTTCGAGAAAGACATTGGGGTTCCATCCCGTAATGTCGACCACCACGACTTGCGCGGAAGCAATTCGCCTTACAATCGAGATGGTGATTGAACCCGGTTTGCTTTCATCGACTTCCCGAACGATTTGATGACTCTCACCAAGGGCATCAATGACGCCCGGTTTGATGATCTCATCAAAAACATAATCCGATTCAAGGCTTCCACCTTGATATTCATTGCGCATGCCAAATGGCATTAAAACGAAAACCTCAATTTTTTCGCTTGCCATAACTCACCTCTAACGAGTTGAGAGCCGATCATGCACAAAAGCCCGACGCCGGTTTTGCTAAGGAAGACTCTGTGCATTGCTCATCACATACTCTCGCTGAATCTCTTGCGTGGAATAAATCTCCCTGCGCCTCTTTGCGCGCGCACGTCGCCGTCTTTATAAATTAGCTTGCCATTCGCAACCACATGCGTTGGGCAGCCGGTGACTTCAAAGCCTTCGAAGATGCTGCGATCAATTTTGTGATGCTGCGTCTTCGCGCTGATCGTGCGTGGCTTCTGCGTATCGAACACGACAATGTCCGCATCGGAGCCGATGGCAATCGCGCCCTTGCGCGGATACATGCCGAAGATGCGGCACGCATTGGTCGTGAAGAGATTCACAAACTCGTGCGCACTGATGTGGCCCGCGCTCACGCCATGATGCCACAACAAACTCATACGATCTTCAATCGCGGCGCAGCCGTTGGGAATCATCGTAAAATTATCTTTGCCCATGGCCTTCTGCGCCATCGTGAACGCGCAATGATCCGTGCCGGTTGTTTGAATCATGCCAGCTTTGATGCCATCCCACAACGCTTCCGGATTGCCCTTGGGGCGAAACGGCGGGCTCATCACATACGCTGCGGCTTCGAAGTTCGGTTTTTGATAC
The DNA here is from genome assembly GCA_041918175.1 of bacterium. Taxonomy (GTDB): domain Bacteria; phylum Zhuqueibacterota; class Zhuqueibacteria; order Zhuqueibacterales; family Zhuqueibacteraceae; genus JABWAN01. The sequence continues at coordinate 169,323 of JAYRWE010000062.1, read as the reverse complement.
ACGCTGTCATCCAACAAGAGATGATTGATCAACGACTCGGCAAACACATGCCGCTGTCCGCGCAAGCGAGCGGCAATCACCGCATCGAGCGCGGCTTTGCACGACATGTGTACGATATAAACCGGAATGCCCACGATCTCCGCGAGGCGAATGATGCGATTCGTGGCCTCGCCTTCCACCTCAGGCGGGCGCGAAGCGGCATGATACTGCGGGCCGGTTTTGCCTTCGGCGAGCAACTTGCGTTGGAGATTCCACACCACGTCGCCATTCTCCGCATGAATCGTAGCCATGCAGCCCAACTCTTTGATGCGCGAGAAGCTGTGATATGTTTGATCGTCATTCAACATCAATGCGCCTTTGTAGGCCATGAAATGTTTAAAGCTGGTGATGCCGCGATCGCGCGCAACGATCTCCATCTCCTTCGCAACTTGCTCGCTCCACCACGTGATCGCCATGTGATACGAATAGTCCGCAACCGCGATCTTCGCTTTCTCATCCCATTCTTTGAGCGCATCGAGCAGCGACTGATTCGGATTGGGAATGCAAAAGTCGATAATCGAAGTCACGCCGCCGCAGAGGCCGGCAATCATGCCCGATTCGAAATCATCCGCACTCACTGTGCCCATGAACGACAGCGCCATGTGAACGTGCGGATCGAGTCCGCCGGGCATAACGAGTTGATTGCCCGCGTCAACTATTTCAGCGCCGCTGGGCGCATCGAGTTTATCGCCAATCGCGCGAATCACGCCGTCTTCGCAATACACATCGCCGCGATAGCGCTCCGTGCCGGTGAGAATTTCACCGCCGCGAATGAGGAGTTTAGACATGATTGATCTCCTTTACTTCTCAAAATTGCTCGTTGCTTCTTCGAAAAGAGTTCACTATAGTTTTGCCAAGAAAACACAAATCAAAAAGGGTTTTTATGGCAACAAAACTCAAAGCCCAAGTTCAGCGCGTTGCCAATGGAAAGATTCGCATTGAAATCAACCGCGAGGAGTTCGAACGCTTCTGCAACACGTTCGGTTTCTTCCGCAAAGATTTTCTCAAACTGCTGCGCGACTCGGAAAAAGATCATCGCGCGGGTAGAGTGACCAAACGCGAAGGCTTGTTCAAAAGCCGAAAGACAGAAAGATGGAGGACAGAAAAATAACTGCCGCTTTCAATCTTTCTGCCCTCCATTTTTCTGTCTTCGCTTTTTCTTCAATAGCAATCACTTCTAATCATCCTGCCATCAATCTTCGATGAACTTCACGAATACTTCGCTGCCATCTTGCTGACCGTCGTCACGTTGCGCACGGTTGCCGGCATGCCTAAAATTTTTTCGAGCATTGGGCCGGAGAATTTGGACTCGTGAAATTGCTTACGGCAGAGCCAATAGACTTCGCGACCATGAATATGGAACTCATCAATTTCTGTGGCGCTCGCTAAAAGCCTTTGCTTCGCGGCGGCGCTCGGCGGGTCTGCCGTGAACGCGAGGTACAGCTTGTTGCCTTTATCATTCAGCTCGCTTGCGCTGAACGGTTTGTACTGTGCGATCTCCGCAAGTTCCGCAGTGGTGCGAATAAACGTCGCGACTTCGTAGCCCAGGCTTTCGTGCAAATACTTTTCGATCTTCTGCTCCAGCGCCTTCGCGCCTTTCGAGGGCGACTCGAAGAAAACATTGCCGCTGGCAATGAATGTCTCGACATTGGCAAAACCGAGCGCTTCAAACATGCGGCGAAGCTGATCCATCTTCACCGTATGTCCGCCGACATTTATCGCGCGCAGAAAAGCGAGATATCTTTTCATACTGCCTCAGCGCACCGTGCGTTTGCGATTGCGAATATAATCTACGAACACGTACTCGCCGAGCTTATTCAACGAAGAAAAATAGGCACGACCGTGATTGGCTTGCGTCATGTCGTTCACAAACTGCACGAGCCACGGGTCGCGCGCGATCATGAACGTCGTAATCGCAATCTTCTCGCGGCGGCACATCACCGCCTCGTCGAGCGTCTTGTTCACGATCTTGCGATCCAAGCCGTAGGGATTTTTGTAAATGCGGCCATACTCGAAAATCGCCGAGGGCTTGCCGTCGGTGATCATAAAAACCTGTTTGCTCACGTTGCGTTTGCGCTTCAAAATCTGCCGCGCGAGTTGCAAGCCGGCTTTGGTGTTCGTGTGAAACGGCCCGACCGTAACATGCGGAATCTCCTCCACCTTCACTTCCACTGCGTCATCGCCGAAGAGCACAACGTGCAAACTGTCCTTCGGATACTTCGTGAGAATCAATTCCGAAAGCGCGAGCGCCACGTTCTTCGCAGGCGTGATGCGGTCTTCGCCATAGAGCACCATGCTGTGGCTCACGTCAATCATGAGCACCGTCGCGCACGTGGTGAGATGCTCGGTCTCATGCACCTCCAAATCGTCTTCGGTGATGTTGATGGTTTCGATGCCGTTGCGTTTGATCGCGTTATTGATCGTCGAGGTGAAATCGAGATTGGTGGGAGAATCGCCGAAGCGATAGGCTTTGGTTTCGGAAAGGCGCTCGATGCCTTCGCCCGATTGCGGCATGCTGTGCTGCCCATTCGTCGGACTCTTGCGCAGCGAAGAAAAAATTTGATTCAAAGAGTCTTGGCGAATACGTTTGCTGCCGCGTTTCGTCAGGCGAAATTGGCGGTCGATTTCTTCGACATAACCTTGCTGCTTGAGCCAGTCGATGAAATCACCCAAGCCTTGGCCGGGCTGTTCATCAAACAGGCGATGACGCTGATCGAGTTGCGTGAGCCATTGCAGCGCTTGCCCAACATTACCGTCGCTTTGCACGAGCAATTGGCTGAAGAGTCGCATGAGATCGTCAAACGTCATGCGGCTCTTGCCTTGCTCATCGCGCCATTCGGAATAGCGAAAGATCATATCGCGCTCGACACTTCGAAATAAGTTAGCAGCAGAGTTTCGAAAAAAGGCTTTGCAAAATTGGCCGACGAATATGCGGATTAGAGTTTGGAAAAGCAAGGTTTTGGTTAAATGAAGCGCAGTGTATTGAACGCGCTCCATGAAAAACCGCTTGAGCCTGTGCATTATTTTTGGCAGCTTGAAGAAAAATACGAAACGAACTCACAGACAGTGTTTTGCAAATGAACCTACAGCAACTCAAAGCTCCGCTCCTGCTCCTCGCCGCTATTGGCGCGGTCATAGTCCTCGGCGTTTGGTTCTTCCCTGCTCGGCCCGTGAAGTATGACGCTTCGAGCAACGCAACGCGCTATGACGTCCGTATTCTCCGCGACGAATGGGGCGTGCCGCATATTTTCGGCAAGACGGATGCTGATGTGGCGTACGGTCTTGCGTATGCGCATGCCGAAGATGATTTCGAAACCATGCAAGGCGTGTTGCTCGCCGCGCGCGGCAAACTCGCGAGTGTGTATGGCAAAGACGCCGCGCCGAATGATTACATGGTGCAGCTTCTTCGCATTTGGGAAGTCGTCGAGACCGGCTATCCCCAACTTTCTGCGGATACCCGCGCGTTGTGCGAAGCTTATGCCGCGGGCATGAATCATTACGCCGCGCTGCATCCCGAGCAAGCGCGCGCAGAGTTGTATCCCGTGCGCGGGCAAGACCTCGTTGCCGGCTTCGTACATAAAGTGCCGCTCTTCTTTGGTATGGATAAGGCGCTCAAAAAAATTTTAGAGCCGCCTGCTCCCTCCGCTTCCGCTTCCGTAAACAATTCCCCCCTTGAGGGGGGCCAGGGGGGTGTCGCCCATTTGAACAATCACTCCAAGCATCTTCATTGCGACCGACACCCCCCCCTGCCCCCCTCAAGGGGGGAATTACTTCCGCGCACGATTCCCCCTTTGAGGAGGGAATCACTTCATCACAAAAATACTTCGACTTCTCTCATCAACTCAAAGGCTCCAACACCTTCAGCATTGCGCCGAAGCGCACCGCTGATCAAAGCACATGGCTCGCCGTCAATTCGCATCAGCCATGGGACGGCCCGGTTGCGTGGTATGAAGTGCATCTCCGCAGCGAGCAAGGTTGGAACATGGTCGGCGGACTCTTCCCCGGCGCGCCGATTGTGCTCCATGGTCACAATCCGCAACTCGGTTGGGCGCACACCGTCAATCTTCCCGATCTGCTCGACGTTTATGAATTGGAAATCAATCCGCAGAACGACAAGCAATATCGTTTCGATGGCGAATGGCGCGAGTTGGAAGTGCGCGAAGCGCCGATTGAAGTGAAGCTGCTCGGCCCGCTCAAGTGGACGTTCAAACGCGAAGTGTTGTGGTCGGTGCACGGTCCGGTCATGCGCGGCCCGCGTGGCACGTTCGCGCTGCGGTTCGCAGGCTTCGGCGAGGTGCGCCATATCGAGCAATGGTATCGCATGAACAAAGCGCGCACGCTCGAGGAGTGGCTGAACGCCATGCGCATGAACGCGCTGCCCATGTTCAATACTGGCTACGCTGACAGCGCGGGCAATATTTTTTATCTCTACAACGGTCGTATTCCGCAACGCGCTTCGGGTTATGATTGGAAGAACGAAGTGCCCGGCAACACCTCCGCGACTTTGTGGAATGATTATCTTCCCTTTGAGCAATTGCCGCGCGTGCTGAATCCCGCCTCCGGCTTTGTGCAAAATTGCAATAGCTCGCCTTTTCAAACCACGAGCAGCAACGACAACCCGCGCTCGGAAAATTTTGCTGCGCGCTTGGGTATTGAAACGCACATGACCAATCGCGGTTTGCGTGCGCTCGAATTGTTTGGGAGTGATTCGTCAATTACGGCCGAAGAGTTTTATGCCTACAAATATGACCTGGCATATTCGCAGCAATCAAAACTCGCGCAGCTTCTTCAGCAAGTGCTCGCTCAAGCGCCGCCGCGCGATTCGCTTATGCTCGCCGCGTGGGAAATTTTACGCAAGTGGGATTTGCGCACCAATCCTGAAAACATGCGCGCGGCATTGCCGCTGCGTGCCTTTCGCACGTTTGTCGATGATTATGACGAGGCCATTCCAACTGCGACGCTCATCGACAGCTTGCAAATGGCCACACGTGTGTTAATGCAGCATCATGGCGCGCTCGAAGTGGAATGGCAAAAAGTGAATCGCCTGCGCCGCGGCGAGGTTGATCTCGGGCTCGGCGGCGGCCCGGATATTTTGCACGCGGTTTATGGCAACCCCGATGGCAAAGGCCACTTGCTCGGCCACACCGGCGACTCATATGTGTTGTTGGTGAATTGGGACAAGGCGGGAAGAGTACGCTCGCACAGCATTCACGTTTACGGCAGCGCCACGGCGAATCAGACTTCAAAGCACTATGCTGATCAAGCCCCACTCTTCGTCGCGCGTAAGCTCAAGCCCGTGTGGATGGATGAAAAAGAAATTCGCGCGCATTTGGAGAGGGAGTATCGTCCGGGGGAGGAAATGCGAAACTGAAGTCGTCCATACAATTCCCCCCTTGAAGGGGGCCAGGGGGGTGTCGCTCTGTATCGTGAGCCAAGTGAAGAGCAGTTTAAAAAGCATTAAAGCATGTCATGATGAATTTGAATAGCATCGCAGTCTCCAAGAACACCCCCCTAACCCCCCTCAAGGGGGGAATTGTGTGGGTGCTCCTCTTAGCTTGACACGCATGCCCTTGAAGGGGCCAGGGGGGTGTTCTTCGCGCGTGCAAGCAATCAAAGGCACAACGCGAACAGGTCGTAGTCCAAAAGAAAATCAAAAGCTCACGCAAAGGCGCGAAGGCGCAAAAAACCCGCAAAGCTTTTCTTTACGGCTTTGCGTGAGTTTTTTTTTGCAACGATCCGACTTTAAATATTACCGCCCTTTGCCCCGCGCCCGCGTGCCCGCCTTCTTCTTCGCTCTCCCTCCGCTTCTGCCTTTCGCTTTTTGACTCCTTCTCTTCGTTGTCTCTCGTTGGCTCCTTGCTTTCACCTGGCTCGTTGCTTTCTTCTGCATTGCCGCAACCCTTTGCAGCGATGCCCGCGCGATGGCAGTGTTGGGTGATTTGAGCTTTTCAAAAATAAGCAAAGCTTCTTGCGAGAGTCGCTTTGCTTCAGCGAGGTTGCCTTCGGTCTCGGCGAGCAATCCCAATTGCCCCAAGCTAATGGCAATGCCGCCTTGATCGCCCAGCCGCTTTGCAATCTCCAAGCTCTCTTCATAAAACTGCCGCGCTTGCGCGTAGTCACCTTGAAGAAAAGCAACATTACCCAACTGGTGCAAGCTGCCAGCAATGCCGCTTTGATCACCCAGCCGCTTTGCAATCTCAAAACTCTCTGCATAAAATTGCCACGCTTGTTCGTAGTCGCTTTCACCTTGTGCGAGCCTACCTAATTCATGCAAGATGATGGCAATGCCCCTTTGATTATCCAACCGTTTGTTAATGTCCAAGATCTCTAAATATAACTGCCGCGCTTGCTCGTAGTCACCTTGATCTTGAGCAAGTATTCCCATTTGTCCCAAGCTATAGGCAATGCCGCTTTGATCGCCTAGCCGCTTTGCAATCTCCAAGCTCTCTTCATAAAGCTGCCGCGCTTGCTCATAGTCGCCTTGAGCTTGCGCGAGCATTCCCGACGCATGCAAGCTGCTGGCAATGCCACTTTCCTTACCCAGCCTCTTTAGAATCTCCAAGCTTTCTTCATAAAACTGCCGCGCTTGCTCGTAGTCGCCTTGAGCTTGCGCAATCCCTCCCAGCTGATGCAAGCTGCTCGCAATGCCGCTTTGATCGCCCAGCCGCTTTGCAATCTCCAAGCTCTCTTCATAAAACTGCCGCGCCTGTTCGTAGTCGCCGCGATTTTGGTGCATAATGGCGAGGTTATGAGCGAAGCGTGCAATAGCGTTTTCCTCGCCAAGCACACGCGCGGCGTGCAAGGCTTGAGCAAGAAGGTTGAGCGCTTCTTCCCAATAGCCGCGTACGCCCAACATGCCTTCAACCGGATTGCCAATCACATCCGCCAGCGCAATGACAACCTCCCAAATCTCTTTCGTAAAAGCCAAAGAGAACACGGTCAGCATGTTTTCAATTTCCGCCTCCAGCGCGTCGTAATCTTCGGGCGTGGGTTGCGCATGGGTAGTGGCATATTCCAAAAAATAAATTGCAAAGCGGCGGCGAAATTCTGTGGCCACTTCCGCCGGGGTAAACTTTGCATTGGTCAACCGGCTCATTGCCAAATCGCGGGTGAGGGCTTCGCATTGCAAGCGCCCGTCTTCCGCGCTATTGACGAGCCAAAGGCTCGCCAAATTTTTCAAGGCTTCATTCAATCGTTTCAGATCATTGCCAAAGCCCGCGACCTCGGCCAAAGCCTTACGGCTCGCGCTGGGCACGAACAAAGAGAGGGCGAGCAACACGCTGCGGCCGTCTTCGCCCACTTGCGGCAATTCGAACGAGCGCGTGAAAATGCGCTGCGCCACTTCGCCTTCGCCAGCGCGCAATTCTTCGAGCACGGTTTCCGGCTCTTGCGCCAAATCAATCTGCGCCACGAGCCATTGCAACATGAGCGGGTTGGCGTGGGTGAAGTCGAGCAAGCGTTCGCGCAGGCCGGGTGTGAACGCGGCCGGGTTCTGCGCGAGCGCGAGCAACGCGTCCAAAAACTTTTGCGCTTCTTCGGGCGACATGGCATGCACGGGCACATTGCGCGCGCCCTCCACGCGATCGCGCGAAGTGATGAGCGCCGGGCATTGCGCTTCGTTGAGGAGCCACGCGCTGCACGAACGCCGCTCTTCCTCCGCCACGCTTTCAAAATTATCGACCACCAACAATGTGGGCGCAGCGGTCAACGCATAACGCACGGCCTCGCGCTTCTGCTCCAACGCGAGCGGGCGCAACTCGGTTTGACCAAGCTGTGTGGCAATGTCATCGAGCAAAGCATTCAATGTGAAATTGACGCGGCCATCCGCGTTGCTCCACACAACACACGCGCTTTCATGCTCGCGTTGCCATTGCCGGGCAAATTCCGCGGCGAGCGTGGTTTTGCCCACGCCGCCGGGGCCCCACAACGCGAGACATGCCGCGCTATTCGGCGCGAGGTTCGCGTGCAATTGCGCCAGCCAATCGTGGCCCTCGCGATCATGACGCGCGATGAAGCCCGTGATCGGCGGACGCGGCAAAGGCGGCGCAAGCGCGCGTGTTGGTTTGTCGTGTGAAGGTGCCTCGCGCGGCAAAGGCTCGTCTTTGATCGCAGCCAAAAGTTCTTTCACGCCGGCTTCGAAGCGTTCATCGTCACGGAAGTCGATGCGCCGAAAGCTGTGCAACAGTGTGGGAATGTCGCACGCGCTGCGATAAAGCGGAATGATGCGATGCTCGTGCGCGCGCAAGGCGGCATGCATCGTGGCAGATACTTCCAACTCCACCCACGCCGATTGCATCGCGGTGGGCGTGACCACGATGCCGACTTTGCGGCTGTCATCCAAAGCCGCTTCGATGCTTTGAATCACGATTTCACCGGGGCGAATATCCCACGGCGAGAAAAAGACGCGCAGCTTGCGGCCTTGCCATTCTTCCTGTTCCAATCGCGCCGCAAGCTTCTTGGTCCAGGCCTCATCGACGTGATTGTGGCTGAGGAAAATGTCGTAGAGCAATGAGGCTGACTCTGCTTTTTCTTTTGCACTGTTTGCCCCTGAAGGGGCTACTACAAGCTTTTGGGTTTTCACTTTTCGCCTTTCACGGCTTGCACAAACGGCTGCGCGCCTTCGCGCAATCGCCGCGCCTGCGTGTTGAAATCCACTTCATACAAACCGAACTTCATGTCATAGCCCTCGGCCCATTCGAAGTTATCCATCAACGACCAATAGAAGTAGCCGCGCACATCCGCGCCGTCTTGCATGGCGCGATGAAGCGCATAAAGATAGCGCGAGATAAACAACGCGCGGCGATCATCTTTTGCATCCGCGATACCGTTCTCGGTCACATAAATCGGCACTTCAAGTTGTCGCACTTCTTGCAGTGCGCGATAGAAACCTTCGGGATAAATCGTGTAGGGCATGTCGGTCATCGTCGCATCTTCCGGGAAGGTGAATTTGAAAAATTCTTTCATGCTCCAATTGAATTGCACGTGCAAATGCGAATAATAATTCAGGCCGATGAAATCGAGCGAACGCGTCGCGCGGAGGTCGCGATAGTGCAAATTCGCCAAGCCCGGCATGCTGAAATCAAAATCGCCGTCGCGCAAGAAGTCGAGTATGCTCGCGGTGAAGAGCGCGTTGAATTTATGCGCGAGCAGCCAATCGAGCGGATGCCAACGCCGCGCCGGATCGAATTGCATGATGTTTTTCACAATGCCGATCTGCGCCTGCTCGCCGCCGGGCAGCTTTTTGAGTCGCTCATAAACCTGCACGTGTGCGAGCAGCAAATTCTTCAACACCTCCGCGGTGAGCCGGGGATCTTGCTTGCCGGGCGGAAACACGCCGAGAAAATAACCTTGCGATGCAAACACCTCCGGCTCATTAATGGTGCACCACATATTGACTTGCTCGTGAAACTCGCGAAAGAGCAATTCGCAGAACCGCACGAACGCGGGAATATTTTCTTCGCGCTCGAATGCGCCTTTCTGCTCGAACCACAGCGGGTGCGTGAAATGATGCAACGTAACCACGGGCTTGATCCCCGCAGCGAGCAACGCGTCGCACACTTCGTGATAATGCCGCAGCGCGCTCGAATCAATTTGGCCTTCAACCGGCTCGATCTTGCTCCATTCCATGGAGAAGCGATAGGCTTTCACGCCAAGCTCTTGCAGCAAACGAATGTCTTCGCGAAAGCGCGTCCAATGCTCGCATGCCTTGCCCGCGGCTTGCGCGTGCTTGATGCGCGGATTGCCGTGCGCGTCGCGCGCTTGCTCCCATGCCGACCAGTTATTGTTATTGCAATCGCCTTCGACTTGATGTGCAGCGCTCGCCACGCCCCAGAGAAAGTCGCGCGGAAATTTTGCAGCGTTCGTGTCGATCGTGCTCCACTCCCAATGCAGTTCGGGAGATTGGATATGCCAATAAAGCGCGAGGAGCAGAGGCAGGGCAACGAGACAAGAGGCGATGATGAAAAAGATTTTTTTCAATGACGGCTCCGGCAGTTTTGATCACTTCTCAAAAAGTTATCGGCCCACGAAACACACGAATGACGCGAGAGTTTTTTTTGTGTGCTTCGTGTCTTTCGTGGGCAACGACTTCGAACTATACGCGCTGGGGTTGGTTTGCAACTCCCCTCCAATTGTCATTCTGGAAGAAGCTTCCCTCGTGCTTGAGACGCATCATATTTTTGAGAGCATCACAAGTGCGAGGGAAGGTTCTTACAGAATGACATTTCAAAGAGCGCATTACTCAATCCTACGCAGCACCAAAATGCCGAGCGCTGCCATCACCACTTCCAAGCCGAGATAGACAATCAGCAGCGGACTCGGCACGCCATCGGCAATCATGCTCACCACACGGCCAAGCGCGAGGCCGAGCATAAAGCAAACGACTGAGATGACCGCGGCCTTCGAGAACTGCGGCGAGTAAATGCCGATGCCCCAAAAGCTCGCCATGCCGAGATAAAGCCCCATGATGCCGCGCAAGACATGTTTCGAATCGATCGTGGTGACGGGAATGTCCACAAAGAGCGGAAGAAAAGTTGCTGGCGCGAGGCCATACGACAATGCGATAAGCGCAAGCCCGCTTGCTACGACACCGAGGTAAAGTTTGACCATTGCTCTCTCCGTTCCGGTTAGGACTAATTTTTCTTTTACTCGTTCCAAAACTCCGTTTGGGAACGCACTTGCCTTGGCAACTCCGTTTCAATTCTCACCTCAAAAAACTTCGTTGCAATAGAGACGGAGTCTCACATGCAATGGCGTTCCCAAACGGAGTTTGGGAACGAGAAGATTTGATCAGAAAGCGATCCCTTCAAAATCGTTTTTGATCAAAGCTTCTTCCGTTAAATCCGTGCTTCAGTTTTTAATATCAAAGCTTCAGCGTCTTGTATCTCCCTTCCAACCAATTCTCCAAATCCGAACAATACCATGGCGAGAAGCGGCGATCCGACGGCCCACCCGCAAGGTTGATGCGCAACTCGTCGCGCGAAAATTCTGTGACCATGCGCAACGAAGGTGTGAAGCTCGTCAATCTTCCCGCGCTGCGATAGATCTGCCCTTGCTGCACAGTCGCGCGTCCGCCCGCGAGCGTGATGGGGCCGCGATCAAACCCGAGCATCTTGGGCATGCGATTGCCGAACAAAATATGCGTGAGCGGCAATTGCTGCACTTTGCCCCATGCACGCGGCTTCACCTGCAAAGCCTCGGCAACGATGCGGCGATACAACTCTTCTCGCGGCTCGCCGCAAAACCACGCCGACTCTTCCGCGAGCAACACGCGATCAAAGTTGCCATAGAAATCAACGAACACGCCGGTTTCATTGGCGAGGAAATGCGTGACGTGCTCTCCCATTCCCGAGTCGCCGAAAATTTTGTGCAACAATGCGCGATAGATTTGCTCGAACAAATATGCGCCTTGAGACTCCACATCATAACGCAAATCCCAGTCAAGCAGAATGCGGCCTTGCGGCGTGTCGGGCAAAAGCGGCCGCAGAATTTTCATGAAGGCCTCCGCTTGCAGCGAGTACACGTCGTAGTGCATGCGCTGCACGTCTTCGCGCATGAGCTTTTCACGTTGCTCAATCAGTTGCGCAATACGCTCCGCACGATACGAACCCATCGCATTGTTGATTGGCTTCACTTTGCTCCACGCATTGAGATCATTGTTCGCCGTCACAAAGTAACCGGCCGCGGGATTCACACAACGCGGCAAATCTTCATGCGCAACAAATCCGTCCCAATCGTTCTCGCGCTTCCAACCGGGCAACGGCACAAAGCCGGAAACGCCTACGCGACGACGCGGGAGCAAGCCCGACATTTGATAGCCAATGTTGCCGCTCCGATCCGCGAGCACCCAATTGAATGCGCTCTCAACTTGCCCGAGATGCTGCATGCCCTCTTCCACATTGCGCGCGCGCCAAAGTTTGAACGCATGCTCAATTGACTTTGTGCCGAAGCTCGTGGGCGCCCAACGCGTAGCGAGATAAAAACCTTCTTCATGCGGATCGCCTTCGAGCACGCCATGATCATTCTCATAAAAGAAAAGCTCAACCGGCTCGTGCTTCTTGCGCGTGATGATTTCCGTGCGCCGTTGAAACGCGCGCCACGTTTTATCATCGAAGCGATACTTACCCTCTTTGCAGTGTTCGATCCATGAATCCACTGCATCCATAAATGTGTACGTCGCGCCCCATGCAAGATCGTTCGTGCGCCCGATGAGCACAGTGGGCAGGCCGGGCATGGTTGCACCCATCGCATAACGCTCGCCGCATTGCAGCACGATTTCATACCACACATTCGGTAAACGATTCGTTTCGAGGTGCGGATCGTTCGCGAGCATGGCATGCCCGGTGGCGCTGCGTGCAGGAGAAACAACCCAATTGTTCGAGGCCATCATACGCGGCAACACCGTGTTCCATTTCACGCCCGCGGGCACGATGCGCTCGCTCAGTTTTATTTGTTTGATTAAATCCTCGTCGCAGCCATCGAGTATGCCGGGGAAAAGTTCTGCGAGGCGCGTGCGATCCACGCCGGCTTGCACCATTTCCACAAACAAACGCTCCAGCTCGGCCTGCGATTGCGCGAGCGTGAGATAGCCGATCATGCGCGAGAGCAAAATTGTATCGCCGATTTGCCACGGCTCCGGCTCATAGCCGAGCAGCTTCAATTCCCACGGCGTTTTGTTTGAGAGAAAATGATTGAGGCCTGTGCAATATGCGTCGCAGAACGTTCGCGCTTCTTCGGAAAGTTTGCGCGCCTCTTCTTCAACGCCGCCGCACCAATTCATGCGGCGAAAGAACGTGTCAATGGCAAGCATCTCTTTACTATCGTCGAGATGTTCACAGCCTTGGCCTTTGCCCAAAATGCGCATGAGCAAAAGCTGCAAACCGCGATCAAGCGCATGGCAATAGCCGAGGCCCCAATACAGATCTTGCTCGGTGCGCGCATTGACATGCGGCACGCCATACTCGTCGCGCGCAATCGTGACGCGCTCGTTTTGCAAAACGGGAGTAAGTTCAGGCACAGCTCGCCCTCTTGTTTATAAAACTCGTTCAAGAAAACGTGAATGGAATTATTGCTGGCAGTCGCAAGGTGTCGCGCGGAGTGGGTGTGATTGCTGCGGAAGAGTATACGAAGTCCAAGCAAAATTCCCAAGTGACACTTGTGAGGAAGCGGCGATGCGATGCCCTTCCAGTTTCAAATGCAAGTCGGGAAATTAAGACCGCAACACAGGCAAACACTGTGAGCAGAATGGGCGAGAGAAGAGATGTTGTTGAGCAGGAGAATATGAAGGAGGAAGGGCATGGCTACGCCCACAGGTCAGATGAACTCGACACGCTCAGGCAAATTCGACAGCTTCGGGCTCCATTGAAATCCGAGAAATGAAAAAGATATCGTCCTTTCACGCTTTCACCATCAACTGCAAGGCGCGCTGGCGATAAAGATGCTCGAACAAGTTTCCTTCGTGCGGCTGATCCCAAAGAATTTTATTGGTCGGGATCGGGCCGAGGTTGAGGCGATCGACATTGGGCGAGGAAAAAAGCGTGCGCGTGAAGGCCTCCTCTTCCGTAATCGCGGTCAACACCAAAGTGCTTCCGATGCGCGACAACAATTCGTTCTGCGGCGCTTGCACCACGCTCGCAAACGGAAATAAAAATTCCACATTTGCCAATGGATGTTCGGCGTCTTCACACCACACCACGGTCGGCAGCAAAAACGTGCAACCAGCTTTTTCCACCAGCCTTTTTCCGCCGCGATATTTTGCAGTCAAATCCTCCGCACCGGCAACGCGAAGCTGCTGCTCGATCATGTCATTGATGCGCTGCGCGAACTTCTTGTTGGTGAAGGCGCAGATCTGCGCCTCAGGATCATCCATGGCCCGCGCTTCAATGCCGGCGAGACGCTGCGCCAGCGCTTCGGCAATTTCACGGCCGTGCGACGGAACCCAAATGCCGGAAGCATTCAAACACGAACGTCCGCCATTCGCGGTAATTGAAGTGACCATCATATCGAGATGTTCTTCCCAGCGCGAGATTTGATCCTCGGCAATGATGATTTTGCTCCAACCCGGCCCGTGAATTTCCACACGCGGATCATTGGCCCAGGCGCTCACACTGCTTTGATCACCGAAGAACATCGACCGGCCACAGCGCAACAGAATTTCGGTTGCGCCGGAATGATCAGAGGGATAATAATTGAATGCCTCTGCCGGACAACCCACGGCAATAAAAGCTTGCGCGATGCGATACGGCGTCCACGGCTCTTCGCGACCAGGCTTGAGCACGAGCGGAACTTTCAGCGGGATCGCAGGTAGCCACAGTGAATGCACGCCCGGAGAGTTGCTGGGCAAAATCGCGCCGAGCGCATTCGCCTGACAGAAGAAACTCAGCAAGCTTTCGTTGCGCACAATCCAACCGGAATCTAGAACTTCGAGTTCGAGGCCGTGCATGAGGCCGCGCAAAATCGTGGGCATCTGTTGCAGCACAGATTCGATCTTGCCCATGTTGCGGCGGCAGAGCACTTCCGGCATGCCGGTGGTGGCCGAGAGTTGTTGCACATATTCATCCGGCGATTGCGTTGCGCCATCAATAGGTAAATTCGCTTGCATAAAATTTTGCGCGGCTTTCGAGCACATCGCAAGCAAATCTGCAATCGAGTGCTCCTGCAGTTTGCGCTGCAAATCAGAGGCGCGCGACAAATCTTTCGCGATCAAACCGCGATTGGCTTGGCTCACTTGTGCGACCGGCTCGCCGGTTTGAAAATGCCGCACCGTGGTTGTGTCGAGACTTTGGTAAGGCTGCCCGGCGCGAAGGAGGGGGATGTGGAGCATGATGAACCTGCGTAATTGAATGATCAGAGTATCATTTTGGTATTTGAGTCACCTCCTCGCAATGTGATCGCGTGTCATTCAGAAGGAATCTTTTTGAGCACTTGCGCTAGTGGTGATGCTTAAAAAGATTCCTTCTGAATGAAAAATTAGGAGGCGCAATCTATTCTTGCTGAACCGGCTCTTTTGCAATGCCTCGTGCACGCCCATTCGTCGCCGCCTTTCTTCTTTCCGAAAGCAGCATTTCAATCAACAATAGCACGAACGCAATCGCGAGCACATATTGGAAACGCTCTTCGAACTGCGAGAATTTGAGCGAGGCTAGCTCCTTTTTCTCCATCCCCGAAATATCATCATAGATGCGATCCAACTCTGCTTCGCTGGAAGAGGCGCGATAATATTTGCCGCCGGTTTGAAGCGCAATCTTTTCTAATGTGAGTTCGTCAAGTTTGGTAACGATCACATCACCGCTGTTGCTCTTTTTAAAACCGCCCTGTTGCTCAACCGGAATAGGCACGCCTTGCGCGGAGCCAATGCCAACGGTGTAAATCACCAAGCCTTCGCGCTCCGCCTCTTCCGCAACCGTCATCACGTCTTCGCCGTGATGCTCGCCGTCCGTTATCAAGACGAGCACTTTGTGTTGGCGTTCAGTGCTCTCAAAACTTTTCATCGCCATTTGAATCGCTTTGGCGACATCCGTGCCCGGCGTGGGAATCAAATTCGGGCCGAGCACGTCGAGAAAAATTTTCGCGGCGCCATAATCGAGCGTGAGCGGACATTGCACGAACGCTTCGCCGGCAAACGCAATCAAGCCGATACGGTCGCCTTCGAGTTTGTCGATCAACGATGAGACCTCGTGCCGCGCTTTATCCAATCGGCTCGGCGCAATGTCTTGCGCATTCATCGACTCCGATACGTCAATCGCAACGATGACGTCCACGCCTTTGCGTTTCACTTCTTCGAGCGCAGTGCCGAGCTGCGGCCGCGCAAGCGCGAGAATCATGAACGAAAGCGCTGCCAGCAAGAGCACGATTTTCCACACGCTGCGTTTGCGGCTAAACGTGGGCGTCAATTGTTCGAGCAGGAGCAAATTTCCAAAACGGCTCATGGCTTTGCGTTTCCAGCGAAAGACCAGCACAAAGAAAACGATCAAAGCCGGAATGAGCAGCAAGAGATAGAGCGCAATATCATTGGCAAATCGAATCATGGTATCTTGCGGAATTTAGTGTTCATCAAAACGACTTCCACGAAAACGAGACCGAGCGCGACCGCGAGCCATTGCACGAACAGTTCGCGATAGCGCGTGAACTGCTTCACTTCGATCTTCGTCTTTTCGAGTTTGTCAATCTCAGCGAAAATTTTTTCCAAACTGGTGCGATCCGTCGCGCGGAAGTATTTGCCGTCCGTCATCGTCGCGACTTGTGTGAGCATGGCTTCGTCAATCTCCACGGGCATACGCACGTAGCGCTTGCCGAACAATGGATCTTGCACCGGATACATGGCCTCGCCGCGCGTGCCCACGCCGATGCTGTATATGCGCACGCCAAACGCTTTCGCCACGCGCGCCGCAGTGATGGGATCGATCTCGCCCGCGTTGTTCACGCCGTCGGTGAGCAGAATGACAACTTTGCTCTTCGCTTTGCTGCTGCGCAAACGATCAATCGCGGTGGCCATGCCCAAACCAATTGCAGTGCCGTCGTCGATTTGGCCCGGCGCGACCTTCTGCAAAAAGTTAATCAGCACGCCGTAATCCAGCGTGAGCGGGCATTGCGTAAAGCTGCGCGCCGCGAACACCACCATGCCGATGCGGTCGCTCTTGCGACCGGTGATGAATTGCTCGGCTACTTGCTTCGCGGCCTCGATGCGATTCTTCGGCTTGAAATCTTCCGCGAGCATGCTCGAAGAAATATCCACTGCGAGCACAATGTCGATACCTTCAGTCGTCACTTCCTCTTCAGTGTGCCCGCTCTGCGGACGAGCAAGCGCGATGATCACAAGCGCCAGCGCGAGCATACGCAAACCAAATTGCACATGTCGAGAAAGATAGTTCGAAGGCTTAGGCAACGTGCGCAGCAAATCCAAATTGGAGTAGCGAATCGTGGCTGTGCGTTTTTTGTGCGTGCGCAAATACCACCACAGGAGCAGCGGCAATAGCGCGAGCAGAAAAAGAAAGTAGGGATTCGCGAAGGTAGGCATGTCAGTTCGCCTCCGTTGCAACTTGCGCCGGCTCTGTCGCACTCGCCGTCGCAATGACGACTGGCTTTGTCGCTTCAACAAACGACTCCGCGAGTGTGATGAGCGTTTCGCCTTGTTCGAGCGGCGGAACGAGCTTCGCAAATTTCACCAAGTCACTCGCTTCTAAAATTTCGCGCGCCTCGTCGCATGCGTTGCGATTGCTTTCAACCTTGCGCAATTCGCGATTGACTTCATACGTGGTCATTTCCAAAGCCGTGACTTCATATCGGCCTTCGATATAACGCCGCACGATTTCGGAAAGAATGCTGTAGAACGCTTTCACTTCGCCTCGTTGCAAGAGATCGCTCGCGCGCAGTTGCTGCAACTCTTCCAAAGCCAACTCGTGCGCAGGACGTTTCGGCTCTTCACGTTGCGGCAGCAAGCCTTTCCCCTGCCGACGACGCCACCAATAATATCCCAAGCCCGCGAGCAACAGCACCGCGGCCGCAATGGCGCTAATCAAAATGATCGTGCGCCAATCACGCGGCAATTCCCACGGCGCTTTCACGTTGCGAATGTCGCCAGCTTCGCTCGGCAACACGCTGTTCACGCGAATTTCCAAACGCTCGGTTGCGAGTTGCTGCCACGCCGTATCGGGCGGCGCGAGATATTGCAGCGCGAGCGGCGGAATCACAAACGTGCCCGTGTCGAAAGTGGAGATTGTGTATGCGACTTCTTCGATGATGCTCTCTTTCTCCGCGCGCGGCTCGGGCTTGTCGTAATCGCGAATCTCGAACGCGCCCAAGTTTGCCGCAAGCCCCGGCCAGCGCACTTGCACGTTGGGCGCGCGCATGAGCCGCACGTGATAACGCACCGTGTCGCCAATCGTGATCGTGGCTTTGTCGATGCGCGATTCGACGGAGACCGGAGAGGAAGTTTGGGAGAAAGCAGAGTTGCTTGCGAGGATTAGTACGACTAAAAAGCAAAAAGTCTCACGCAGAGACGCAAAGGCGCAGAGAAACCGCAAAGCTTTTCTTTGCGAAACCTTTGCGTCTTTGCGTCTCTGCGTGCGCAACGGACTTATTCCCCCCTTGAGGGGGGTTTGGGGGGTGTTCTTCGGATAAAAAAAAATCCCACCGCTCATGCCACGAACACCCCCCCCCTGGCCCCCCTCAAGGGGGGAATTGCTAGAGGCTCGATTGATTCCCCCCTTGAGGGGGGTTAGGGGGGTGTTCTTCGGATAGAAAAAAATCTCAGCGCTCATGTTCCGAACAACACCCCCCTGGCCCCCCTCAAGGGGGGAATTTTGTATGATCACCTTCATGCTCTAATTCACCTTATCTGAATAAATCACCGCGTTCTCCGCGCGCATCATGCGCTCGACCAACTTCCCATATGCTTCCTGCTGCTTCTCGCGCACGTAGTCTTGCGTGACTTGATTGCGAACTTCTTCAAAGCTCGGCGGCGCTTGCCCGCTCGAATCGGTTTTCGTGTAGCGGCTCAAGTTCGCGCGATAGTACAGCTCAACCTCGCTCGGCTCGAAGTTGATACTCTGGCCGATCTCTTCCTGCAAAAACTTCTGCACGACGATGTTCTTCTTCGCTTGAAACGCCGCATCAACGACCTCTTGATTATTCTCCAAACCTTTACGTTTCGCAGTGTTGAACAACAACTCCGTAGCGACATATTGCTGCAAGAACTCAAGCTTCTTGCTGCGATCGCGAATTTGCGCCTGCATGTACGGCGGCAGATTTTTCATCTCAAATTCAAGATCGCCAGTGGTAATTTCGCGGTCGCCGATTTTGGCAATGACTTCGCCCGGCCGCTTCTTCGTCACTTGCGAGGTGTCGAGAAACGTGCTCTCTTCCAATGCTTGCTGCGCATCCGCGGAGCGCTGCAAACGTTCGAGACATTCCACCACGCGGCGGCCGGCGTCATCCACCAATTCACTTTTGGGATAAAGCTCCTTCACGCGCAGATAATACGCGAGCGCGGACTCGGCATCGCGCAGGCGGTCGAGATAAATGTTGCCGATGGTGTAGCTGATATTCGCTTGCTCGGTTTCATTGAGCGGATAATCGCGCAAATAGCGCTCGTACTCCGCAATGGCCTGCTTATACAATTCGCGATTGTAGAGCACATTCGCAAACTCCCGCACGCGCTCCGCAGGAAGATTCGGCTCGTTTGAGTTGCAAGCGACGAGAGCGAGCAGGAAGAAGATGAGTTGAAGACGAATCGATTTCAACATAAAGATGATCCGTTCGTTATGCGATGGTCATTTCAAAAAGAGGTTAAGACAGAAAAATAAAGCAGGAGAAAAACATTTTTCTGCCCTCCATCTTTCTGCCTTTGCTGTTTAAGCCGATGCGATGTTTTCCTAGCGGGTCATCCCAAACCTCGACAGTTTTCAGCCTGACATACTTGAGCAGGCAATGGCGCAGTTCAGGATTTTTGTCAAGCCTGGGGATGGGTGAGTTTATCATTGTGGTGGTAACTACTAAGTTATCGTTTGTGGATTACTATTCCACTCTACTTTAGCTTTTCAACAATCGCCCGAATACCGGTTGCAACATCCGTCCATGCAGCGTCGCGGTCCTTCCATGTGGTAATAGGCGTCATGTCTTTAGGCAGACCTTGCAGTTTCCCAAACGGCGCGCTCTTCCAGTCGCATGACCGCAATAAGATTGGAACTACAGTCGCTTCACCTGATTCGTGACGTTCCAAGGCTCGCTTCACTTCGTTTTCCCAGCAATAATCTGAAGCGATGAAATCTGCGCTTATGAGCAAAAGAATGATTTTGGCTCTTTCGAGATGGCGATCAATTTCGCGATCCCACTCACTGCCGGAAAGAATCCTTCTGTCGTGCCAAGTAGAAATGAGCCCTTGGCGTTGTAGTAGCTTAAGATGAGTTTCGAACTCATCACGAAGCCCTTCATCTTTATGTGAATAGCTAAAAAATATCGCCTTTGCCTGTGCAATTGTTTCAAACGACTCTTCTCGTTGCTTTTCCAAATCAACTCCATTCAATAGTTCGCCGACTTGCACTGTGATGACTCGCTCGCCGATAAACTCCGGAAACTCCATAACACTCTGCTTCTCGAACGCAACCAGTTTTTTGTAGTCTACCGAAAATTCGGGTACGCCGATTAACGGGACTTTTGGCTGTGCATCTAACCGATCTTTAAACTCCCCATTTATTCTGTCGAGATCATAACGAATAATTGCCAGTAGGCGTCTTCTCGCTCCTGCATCTCCCCCAATGACGCGAACGATTACCCGACGATCAGCGGGTTCGGCCTTAACCAACGCCCTGCAATCTTCGTGCGCAAGAACCACCCCTGTGCGCCAGCGTTCTTGACCGCGACTCAATGTGTGTGAACGCACAATGAACCGTGGTATCAAACCCTCTGGAAGAACTCCGTAGTGGTATTCGAAATTCAGGCAATCATACGGTGGAAACTTACCCGTTTCTTCCGGCTCTTCCTTTCCCAGAAGTTCGGGGATCAAGTATCGATCTACTTCGTCTGGAAACGCGAAACACAAACTGAACTTCCGCATCAGCTCTAAAAGGAAGAAGTGTTTGTTAAGAGGATATCGCTCTTTAGGCAGGAGTTGTTGAAGATCATTCAAATGCAGTTCACCTTGACGCTCTGCAAGTTTTTTTGCATTCAGAACCTTATAAATTCCTTGTGTCACCCATTCTGGTTTAAGAACACTTGTCTCTCGCAAACGTGAATCGTCGCGGTAGTTGAGTGCAATTCCGAGACAATGTAATACCCAGCATAAAGTGTCTCGGTCTGACTCCTCATCGATTCCCTCTTTGGAACACAATTGCCGAAACCCCTCGTAACCGATGAAGTCGTCTTCCATGGATTCAAGTTGGTTTTTCACCGTGAACCAATCCAACGGGAACTGCATACGTACTTCGGGCATTTCCGCAACGACTTGTTTTATCACATTGCGGAGTGCGTCAAGTCC
Source organism: bacterium (assembly GCA_041918175.1). Classification (GTDB taxonomy): domain Bacteria; phylum Zhuqueibacterota; class Zhuqueibacteria; order Zhuqueibacterales; family Zhuqueibacteraceae; genus JABWAN01. The sequence continues at coordinate 148,313 of JAYRWE010000062.1, read as the reverse complement.
AATCGCATCCTTACAGTCCGTTTTCACGAAAGCTCGAATTTGCGGATAGCGTGCTTGTAGTCCACGATAGTTCAGTTCGAATGGATGCTGAGCGATTTTGTTCTGGACTACAATTACTGGCGAATCACTACCAAAACTCTCGATATGCTTAAGCCAATACTCTGCGTCAATATCTTCTCCCCCTTCGCGTCCATTAAGTACAAGAAGATAGAGACTTCGCTCTGTAAGGAAGAACTGGTGCGTGGCGTGCATAATTTCTTGCCCGCCAAAATCCCATATATTCAATCGTAAATTTCCGGAACCACAGTGAAGTGGCCAAGTTGTAATGTTGATACCCTGTGTCTTCGACTCATCACCTCGAAACTTATTGTCAATAAGCCTTTTCACAAGGGATGTTTTTCCCACCTCGCCCCTTCCGACTATAATTAGTTTTCCCTCGTTTAGTGGACGTTTCTCTACTTGTTTTGGTCGAGGAGGCTTTGCTATGGGGATCAAAGGGGTAGATTCTTGGACGTGTTCTAGTGCTCTCAACAGTTGCTTCACCGCCTCATTGCTTGGTCCGTCACGAAGAGCGGACTCGTCTTCCTTTAACCATAGAATATCCCTCAAGAACAACGGAACTTCATGAAATCCACCAAACATAATTGGAAGGATGTGCTTGTCAGGACGGCGATGGAAAAACTCCAGTTCATGCCTTATATAATCCGAACGGAACGAGCTTGGGGTTCCTATGAAGATTAATACGTCAGCACGCTGAAGTTCATTTTGGATTCTATCCGCCCAGTTTTCACCAGCAATCATATTGTAATCAGCAAAAACATGAATTCCGTTGGTAGACAGAATATTTGTAAGTGTCTTCGCATAATGCTGGCCATCTTTATGACTATAGCTAAGATAGCAGGTGATTCCAGATGAACGCCCTGCAGATCGTTTCGACAATGAAGTTGTTTTTGCTGCCATGATTAGTCCGTTTTCGATCAAATCGGTGCGATTCGAATGACATCGGTTTTTGTTATTGCGATCGGCTGTTTAACGCACTACAAGGCTTTGCTGACAACTGCCTTTCGATCTAAGAATGAACACGAAAGAAGTCCACTCACCGAAACCTCTTTGCCCTCATCTTGAAAAAGCGCACGAGCGGGTCGATGTACGGCTTGTTGGTTTGAATGTCAACCGGATCGACCTTTGATGAGCGCAGCGTTTTTTCGCGGAGCAGGCCGCGTCGTGCGGCCTCGCGGGCAAAGGCTTGGCGATTGGCCGGATCGGAAGTGTCGAGCAAATGCACCTCGCCGGTTTCCGCGTCTTCCAATTCCACCAAACCCACGTTCGGAATCTCGGTCTCGCGCGGGTCCGTAATGGGAATCGCGACGAGGTCGTGGCGTTTGCCTGCTACGCGCAGCGCCTTCTCATAGCCTTCCGAAAGAAAATCCGAAACAAGAAACACCACAGCCTTGCGGCGAATGACGCGGTTCAAATATTCGAGCGCGGTGGTGATATTCGTGCCGTGGCCTTCGGGCTTGTGATAGAGCACTTCGCGCAACACGCGCAACACGTGCGTGCGGCCTTTCTTGGGCGGAACGAATTTCTCGATGCGATCCGTAAAAATAATCAAACCGACTTTGTCGTTGTTCTTGATCGCGGAGAACGCGAGCAGCGCGCAAATCTCCGCGGCGATGTCGCCCTTCATTTGCTCGTGCGTGCCGAACTCGCCGGAGGAGCTGACGTCCACGAGCAGCATCACGGTCAGCTCGCGCTCTTCATCAAACACTTTGACAAACGGATGGCCCGTGCGCGCGGTGACGTTCCAATCAATGTTGCGCACGTCGTCGCCGAGCACGTATTCGCGCACCTCGGCGAAGGCCATGCCGCGTCCTTTGAACACGGAGTGATACTCGCCGCTGAACACGTCGTTCACAAGCGCGCGCGTTTGAATTTCGAGACGACGGACTTTTTTGAGGATTTCTTTGGGGATCATGGATGCGATGACGCGATTAATTTTTCAAAAAGATTTCACCAGCGGATAGATGAAGGCCAACGGATGAAAAGCAAAAACATTCACGCAGAGACGCAAAGCCGCAAAGATTTCGCAAAGAAAAGCTTTGCGGGTTCTTTGCGTCTCTGCGGCTTTGCGTGAGCTGTGGCTTTGTTATTCATCAGTGTGGCTCGCGATCTTCAATGATACTTTGACAAACCGGCTCGCCGTTGACCGGTACTGGTTTGAAATCATGAAATGCCGGCTCTGAGCCTGCTGGAAACGAGGCAATAAGGCCGTCTGCTCGCAAGCCTTCGATAAAAGCGCGTTCTCGCAGCTTTTCATACTCGCGCGAGAGGAACTCGACAAACTGCTGAATACTCCAGCCGCGCGCTTGCGCCTGCGTTTCGAGCACGGAGTATATCTCCGGCGAAACCGAGATACTATGTGCTGTTGCCATGATCTTTCCTTTCGCTCGGTTAGGGCAAAACTATTTTTGAAGACAGAAAGATAAAGGGCAGAAAAATGTTTTACCGGTTGTTTCGTGTTGCCATTGTCAACTTCACTCAAAAGATACCAAGCGTTATATTTCTGCCCAACATTTTTCTGTCTGAGCTTTTGCTCACGGTACTTCGATGCGGCCGAGGACTTGACCGATGACGTATTCCGGCGTTCTTTCTTCGGCTTCGGCTTCGTAGGTGAGCAGGATGCGATGACGCATGACGTCCATCGCAATCGAGCGCACGTCTTCGGGCGTGACGTAGCCGCGGCCGCGCAGAAACGCGTGCGCTTTCGAGGCTTGGGCGAGAAAGATGCTCGCGCGCGGACTGGCGCCGTAGTGAATCAAATCTTCAAGCTCGTTCAATCCCGCTTTGGCCGGCTCGCGCGTGGCGAAGACGATGTCGATAATGTAGCGCTCGACTTTTTCATCCATATAAATTTGCGACACCACTTCGCGTGCGCGCACAATGTCCGCGGGACTCACGACGGCGCGCACTTCTTCCAGCTTGCCGCGCGTCATGCGGCGCATGATTTCCAACTCTTCTTCTTTGCTGGGATAGCCGATGGCAAGCTTGAGCATGAAGCGATCGACCTGCGCCTCGGGCAAGGGATACGTGCCTTCTTGCTCAATCGGGTTTTGCGTGGCAAGCACGAGAAATGGATCATCAAGCTTGAAAGTTTTTTCGCCAATAGTGACTTGCCGCTCCATCATCGCTTCTAGCAAAGCGGATTGCACTTTCGCGGGGGAACGGTTGATTTCATCCGCGAGAATCAAGTTGGAAAAGAGCGGGCCTTTCTTGGTCGTGAACTCGCCGGTGCGTTGATCGTAAATCAGCGTGCCGATCAAATCCGCCGGGAGCAAGTCGGGCGTGAATTGAATGCGTTGAAACTTCGTTTGAATAACGGACGAGAGCGTTTTGACCGCGAGTGTTTTGGCCAAGCCGGGCACGCCTTCGAGCAGAACGTGGCCGTTGCTCAAAAGGCCGATGAGCAGGCGCTCGACCATATATTTTTGGCCGACGATGACTTTGGAAACTTCGCGGTTGAGATTTTCGACAAAGCCGCTTTCGCGGCGGATTTTTTCATTCAGAGCTTGAATGTCGATGTGCATTACGCCTCCGGTTGAAATTGATTGCCGATAGATGAAAGCAAAAGCTTAAGACAGAAAAATGTAAGGCAGAAAAATAAAGCTTGGGTTCGAACAAGCGAAGTTGATGGCGATACACAAAAGAAAACAACGGACATTTTTCTGTCTTTCATCTTTCTGTCTTCTAAACGCTTTGATGATGTGGGTTCAAGCTACGGTGCTATCTGTTTGTAGTTGAAGGTAAAGCATTCAAATTCGTTCTCAAAAAATTCTCCGCGAGGGCGAAGCAGCGCGCGAGTTTGGCCGGCTCGCCGCTTTCGCCGGAGAATTTGATCACGTCGCTGGTTTGCAAAATCTCTTCGAGTTTCATGGCTTGATCAACGGAGGAATCGAGAGCGCGATAGGCAGCAACGACTTCGGCGGAAGTGATGCCTTGCGCGGGAATTTCGAAGCGGCGCTTCAAATATTGTCGCAGAATTTTTGAGATTTCGGAAAAGCCGGTTTTGGTATCGAGCGAATTGAGATCGACGCTCGCCTGCAATTGCTCGAGCATTTCTTGTTCAACGGGCTTGACCACGATCGCCGCGCGCCGCGCCGCTTCTTTCTTCTTATTGCGCGCGCGCCAAATCAATGCAAGTGCGGCGACGATTGCAACGACAGCGAGCCAAATCACTGCGAGCAAACCCACCGGAACTTCGCCAGGCTCGGGCAGAGGGTCAATGACTTCGACGCCCAAACGATCGGCATAGAGCGCGTGTTTCTCATTCGTGCTCTTGTCGAGATAGCTCAAACGCATGCCTTCGACATAGCCCATGCCCAAGCCTTCGGGGCGCAAGGTGTATTCGAAAGTTTTGAGGGAAGTGTTTTGTCCGTTCTCAACGCCTACCCAATTGGAGGAAGAAGAGCCAGCGAGTTTAAAATTGGTGAGACGCGGCGTTTCGGGTTGGTCAAATTCAATGAGAGAGAGATTGCCGGACCATTTGAGTTGGACGATATATGTTGCCGTGCGATTGAGCGGAACTTGCGAGGCCGCGACAGTCGCGCTCAATTTGACTTGTGTGTTTTGCGCGAGGGCGGCGTGGGCAAAGACAAGCGAGGTGATCGCGATAAGATACGGCTTGCGACGGCGACACCCCTCTGCCCCCCTCAAGGGGGAAATTACCGAATGAATTTTGTTGGCGGTCATGAATGCTCTTCCCTGAATGATCCATCAAAAAAAAAGCCGAAATGATCTTTTTCCCGTGCGCGGGCGCGGAGAGAAAGGTACATCCGGCTAACTAAGACGGCGAGCCATTTTGAAAAGTTCTATTGCTTCGCGGCACGTCCGGCGGCTTTGCCATTGTTCGTGCTCGCGGGATTGACCGTTGCCGGCTCTTCCTGCGGTTTGGACAGGAACTCCAATTCGTTGATGTCTTTGCCCAAATGCGCAAGCTCGAACGCAACGTCGTCGCTCAGGTCATGCTGCGGATAATTCTTCTGAAAGGCTTCGTATGCTTGGCGGGCGCGGTCGAGATCCTTGATCTCGTTGGCGTAAATGTAGCCGACCATGAATTGGGATTGCGCCGCGTGCGAACTCTGCGGCAGATCGGTGAGCAGGCGCTGATAGGTGTCAACCGAGCGCTGAAACTCTTTACGATTGTGATAACTCCACGCGAGCTTTTGCAGAATATCATCGCGTTGCTCGTACTTGGGGAAACGCGCGAGGAAAGCGTTATAGAGAATGAGCATGTTTTCCAACTCTTCGCGCGCTTCAAATGTTTTCAACTCGGCCAATAGCGGCGCTTGCTCCAGGGCTTGCGCCTTTTCGAGCAACTCCACTTTCGCAGTGACTTCCTGCGTTTTCAAACTTTCGGGATAATCCGCGAGGAGTTTTTTATAAGAAGATTTCGCTTGGGAGTATTCGGCATTCGCCTCAAATTCGCGGGCTTTGGTATAGAGCTGTTCTTCGGTGAGTTTTTCGCCACAACTAAACAGGGCAAGGCTCAACAACAACGCGGCACTACGCAACACTTTTGACATCAGGACCTCCACAATACGCGCTTCAGTGATTTTTGAACGGCGCGAATCTAAACAGGGAGTGCGCAAAAATCAAGGCAATTTTCCCCGACTATAAACAGAAAAGGCGAACCTCGGGGCTCGCCTTTTTATCGTTCATAGGAGTTTTACTTTTTCGAATCTTCTTCGACGACTTCGAAGTCGGCTTCTTCGACTTTGTCTTTGCCGGTCGCGCCGGCAGCGGGCTGTTGCGCGCCTTCGGCGGTGGCGCGTTCGTACATCTTCGAAGAAACTTCGCTCCACGCGCGATTCAATTCCTCGCATGCGGCTTTGATGTCTTCGCTGCGCTCAGAAGTTTTCACGTCGTTGATCTTTTGGATGCCGTTTTCCAAGCGTTCTTTCGATCCCGCATCGAGCTTGTCGGCCATCTCTTTAATGTTCTTTTCAGTTTGATAAATCATCTGATCGGCTTGATTGCGCGCTTCTACCAACTCGCGCTTCTTCTTGTCTTCGGCAGCGTGCTCGCGCGCATCGCGTTCCATTTTGTTGATCTCTTCTTTGGAAAGACCGGTGGAAGCTTCGATGCGGATGCGTTGCTCTTTGTTGGTCGCTTTATCCTTCGCGGAAACGTTGAGAATGCCGTTGGCGTCAATGTCGAAAGTCACTTCCACTTGCGGCACGCCGCGCGGGGCCGGCGGAATACCGTCGAGAATGAAACGGCCGAGCGTGCGGTTATCCATGGCCATTTCGCGCTCGCCTTGCAGCACATGAATTTCGACCTGCGTTTGGCTATCCGAAGCGGTGGAGAAAATTTCCGACTTGCGGCAGGGAATCGTCGTGTTGCGTTCGATCAGTTTTGTCGTGATCCCACCGAGCGTTTCAATACCGAGCGAAAGCGGGGTGACATCCAACAGGAGCACGTCCTTCACGTCGCCGGCAAGCACGCCGCCTTGAATCGCAGCGCCCACGGCCACGACTTCATCGGGGTTCACGCCGCGATGCGGTTCTTTGCCGAAAAGCTTGCGCACGATTTCTTGCACTTTGGGCATGCGCGTGGAGCCACCGACGAGCACGACTTCATCAATCTGGCTCGCGGAAAGTCCAGAGTCGCGCATCGCGGCCTCACATGGGCCGATGGTGCGCTCGAACAAATCATCGCAAAGCTGCTCAAACTTCGAGCGCGTGAGCGTGATCTGCATATGCTTGGGCCCGGAGTCGGTGGCGGTGATGAACGGGAGATTGATATCGGTTTGCATCACGGTAGAAAGTTCGCACTTGGCTTTTTCCGCGGCTTCTTTCAAACGCTGCACGGCCATCGCATCTTTGCCGAGGTCAACGCCTTCTTGGCGGCGAAATTCATCGACGAGCCAATTCATGATGCGTTGGTCGAAATCATCGCCGCCCAAATGCGTGTCGCCATTGGTGGCTTTCACTTCAAAAACACCTTCGCCGATTTCGAGAATGCTGATATCGAACGTGCCGCCGCCCAAATCATACACCGCGATTTTTTCATCTTTCTTGCGATCGAGGCCATACGCGAGCGAGGCCGCGGTCGGCTCGTTGATGATACGCTTCACACTTAGGCCAGCAATTTCGCCTGCTTCTTTCGTTGCTTGGCGTTGGCTATCGTTAAAATAAGCCGGCACCGTGATCACGGCTTCGGTGACTTTTTCGCCAAGATAATCTTCCGCGGTCTGCTTCATCTTTTGCAAAACCATCGCAGAGATTTCTTGCGGCGTATATTCTTTGCCGGAAATTTGCACCACGGCAACATCATTCTTGCCGGAAGCAACCGTATAGGGCACAGACTTGCGCTCGCGATCGACTTCGCTGTTGCGGCGGCCCATGAAGCGCTTGATGGAATAAATCGTGTTCTTGGGATTGGTGATAGCTTGGCGCTTGGCAACTTGGCCAACCAAACGTTCGCCGGTTTTCGAAAAGGCAACCACGGAAGGCGTGGTGCGCGCGCCCTCGGAGTTGGCGATCACAACCGGCTCGCCGCCTTCCATAACCGCAACGCATGAGTTGGTGGTGCCTAAATCGATGCCGATAATTTTACCCATTTAAAAATCCTCCAATCAGAGTATGTTGTTCGAGTGATTTGCAAATTGATGTATCGCACACGCAATGAGTGCGAGTAAAAATTGACACTGTTCATTTAACAAACGGCATGCCAGTGAAGCTGTGAGTGACTTGTGCAGAGTCTATTGGATTTAAAGCAAGTGTCAATGTGGAGGGAGAGCGTGCGGTGAGAACTTTTAGCAGGAAGTTGTCACGCTGACAGAAAAGAAAACGGCCATGATAGCATGGCCGTCAAATGTATCTACATGTTTTGGGATCGCGTTTACTCTTCTTCACCGGCGCGACGACGAATTTCATATGCTTCTTGTGCTTCGCGTGTGCGCGGCGTCCAGGGCATGGCATCGAGGCGTGCTTCGGGAATGTCTTTTCCGGTGTCAATGCAACGGCCATAAGTGCCCTCGTCAATGCGCTTGAGCGCATCTTCGATCTCACTGAGAATATCCGTGTCTTTGGACAATAGGCCGGAGATGTATTCTTTGTCACGATCGATACGCGAAGCTTCTTCAAACTCCGCGGAGCGGCTAGAGGTAGTGCCTTCGAACTCCACTTCGTTTTGATTCAGCGCGCGCATGATGCGTTCGCGTTCCTGCAACAGCCGGGTTTTGTAACTTTCCAACTTCTTCTTGTCCATGGATACGAGCCTTTTCGTTTCGTTTAGTTACGACCATTCTTCCTAAGCGGCCCCAAAGCCGCATTGATTCCGAACTTGTTCCAAAAAAAACGGGCGCAATTTAGTATTTCTCGACCTTCAATGCAACAAAGAAGTTCCCGCTTGGCCGGGAAATTCGCAGCAACACGAGATCGCCGGGCTTCGTGCGTTCGAGCGCGCGCCGAATTTCCGCGACCGTGGCGACAGTCTTGCGATTCACTTCGCGAATAACGTCACCGGGGCGAAGGCCTTCTTTGCGCGCTTGGCTCCCGGATTCGACCCCAGTGATCACCACGCCGGAGCTTACTTCAATCTCATACTCTTCTTTAATCTCAGGAGTCAAATCTTCGAGCATCATGCCGAGAAAGAAATTGGATTCGGGATCTTCTTCCTCGCTTGACTCCGACTCCGCCAAGCTCGAAGGGCGCTCGCCAAGTTTGACCCGAACGATCTTTTCTTCGCCACTGCGAAAGAGCTTGAGTGCCACGCTGGTGCCGGGCTTGAAAGTCGCAATCAGATTCATGAGCTGATTGTGATCGCGAATATGCGTGCCTTCTAACTCAACGATGAAATCGCCCTTTTCCAGCCCGGCCTTCTCCGCGGGACTTGCAGGCGTGACACGCTCCACCAACGCGCCGTCGATGGAAGGCAGCTTCTTCTCTTCCATCGTTTCATGATCTGCGCTGCCGATGCTCACCCCCATCCATCCGCGCACTACTTGGCCGGTGGCAATTAACTGTTCCACAATCTGCCGCGCAAGATTGATTGGAATCGCGAAGCCGATGCCGACATTGCCTCCGCCCCATCCATTCGAAACAATCGCTGTGTTAATTCCAACCAACTCGCCTTTAAGATTGACCAACGCGCCGCCGCTGTTGCCGGGGTTGATGGCCGCGTCGGTTTGGATAAAATCTTCATAACTAATATCACCCACGCCCACGCTCGTTCGGCCTTTGCCGCTCACAATGCCTGCGGTTACCGAGTGTGCGAGTTGTAAAAAAAATGGATTGCCCACGGCTAAAACCAATTCCCCAACTTCAAGTTGATCGGAATTGCCAAATTTGGCAGTGACCAGATTTTTTTCATCGATCTTAATCACCGCGAGATCCGTTTCGGGATCAACGCCGACAACCTTCGCGACGTATTTCTTGCGATCAACAAACACGGCTATTTTGTCGGCCTCACGAATCACATGATTGTTGGTGACGATGTAGCCGTCGGCAGAGACGATCACGCCGGAACCAAGGCCTTCTTGGCGATACTCGCCGCGCCTGCGATCACGCATGCGGCCATGCCACAAATCTTCCGAAAATAGATCCGAGAACGGACCGCGCGTCGTTCGCACCACGCTTTCGCTCGTCACCCCAACCACCGTGGGCATAATGAGCTTTGCGACTTGCACATATGCCTTACTGGTGGCCGCCAAATCGCTCGTGATTTCCGCGGAGGCTTGCGATTCGTTATTCGTTAGCTTCACGGGCGCAGTCATTTCGGCATGGCCGGACTTGGGCCACTCAAAATGTGACGCCAAAATCAAACCCAAGCCGACGCCGAAGCACAAGGTCACAGCCAGCAGCGTATATTTTTTCCTTTGCGCCATATGAGCACGCGCTCCCGTATGTGGGTGAGTTCCATCTCAATTTCTAAACCGCGAATCGGCGCGAATGAACGCGAATTGAAAAGCATGAGCGTTCATTCGCGTGAATTCGCGGTTTGCAAAACGGGCAAAAAATTTAATCGCCACGCCTATACGATTTTTACAAACTGATCGCCTGGAGGCGTTGCGCTTTGTACGCCGTAATGCTTCAGGCGAAATACGGTTCCTTTCTTGGTGCCCGCAGGAATATTCAGTTCCACCTGTTTGCCCTGCAATGTCGGCACGCGCAAACGCGTTCCCGTTTGCAACCCAGCTTCATCCACACGCGCTTCGCAAAAAATATCCGTGCCCGTGCGCCGAAAAAACGGATGTGATTCTACCTTCACGGTGATGATCACGTCTCCCGGGCGCGAGTTCAAACCCGGAGCTTCCGAGCCGAGACCGCGCAAACGCAATTGATGTCCGTCTTCCACGCCAATCGGCAATTTGATGCGAATTTTTTTCTTGGTAGAAATCGCACCTTTGCCATGACAACGCATGCAGCGCAGTTGGCGATCATGGCCGGTGCCGTGGCACGTCGGACATTTCTTCGTTTGCCGCACGGCGATTACGCGCTCCGTTCCGCCAATTGCTTCTTCAAAAGTAATTTTGATGATGCCGGTGACATCGCGCGGGGCTTCGGGTTGCATATCAACGCCGGCGTGCATGCCATTCAAGCCAAAGAGGTCACGCAGAATATCAGAGAACGCGAAGCCCTGTCCGAAAAACTGCCCCATCGAATTGGGCTGCCCACTGCTTGTGGTTCCGGGCCAGCCGTGGTTCTTCAAAAACTCGGGATCAAACGAATACCAACCATTGTGATTCGTATCGGGGCGGCCGTAAAAACGAAGTTGATCATATTTTTTGCGCTTCCCCTCATCGCCGATGACGTCATAAGCCTCATTGATCTCCTTGAAGCGTTCTTCCGCGGCGCGATTGCCGGGATTCGCATCGGGGTGAAATTTTTTTGCCATGCGACGATACGCTTTTTTCAACTCCTCAGCAGAAGCGCGCTCGTCAACTTCCAACGTTTTGTAATAGTCCTTAAATCGCATGTCGCGTTAAAATTTTCAAAAATTATTTGAGGTGTTCATGGCGCGGTGATGAAGACAGCAGAAGCAAATGGCAACGATCATACCTCCGCCCGGGATAACACAAAATCGTCTTATCCCTTTTCCTTGCCGCCAAATTTCTTCTTTAAATTGTTCCACGCCTTTTCGGTTTGATTGGGAAAGAGCAGCCATAAACCGCCGCCGATAAGCAACGCACCGGGAATCACGGGAACGACCAAGCCCACAGCGCCGAGGCCAATCATTTTCGCCGCGTTTTTCTTTCTGTCATCACGCCACGATTTGTTTTTTGCTTCGAGGCTTTCGCGCTCGCTGGTCGGCGCGGCTGCGGATGTGCTTTTCATTAGCAGGCTCAATTTAGATTTTTGCTCAACACCAAACGGTTGCCTTGAATTTCACTGGGAAAGTATTCCACGCTATCAACTGCGCGGCGAATGATATGCATGCCGAAACCACCGGTCTTGCGCGCGTTCATGGCTTCCTGTACGTCGTAGTTTTGCGCCGGCTTCAAATCCGAACTGATGCCGTTGTCTTTAATGACAATGAGAAAGCGATTGCGCGAGTACTGCACGGTGAGGTCGATCCAATTTTCCGGCTTGGAGTGATACGCATGCTCGATCACATTCAAACACGCTTCATAAACCGCGATACGAATCTTGCCGATTTCTTTTTCCTTCATGCCCGCTTGCTTCGCATGCCCCACAACGAAATCGCACAAGTGATAGAGCCTAGCCGCGGTGCTCTCCGCGCGGGTACTGAAAGAAGGCATGTCGGCCTCTGGCGCGTAGCTTGGCGCAACAACTTTGGGCGCGCTCGCGGGCTTGGGTTCGCTCGCGAACCGTTCCAACAATGGTGACTCGGCAATTTCAACCAACGCGGTCGCATCGAAATCTTCCTCCGGCGGCGGCGCGGGCTCTTGATAGATCGGTATGGCTTGCGTACCGCGCGCGCTCACGCTCAATCCCAAATAGTTCAGAGCGCTGAAAGTCATCAGGTTGTCGCGCGCGGAGGTCGATAAATTTTCCACGACGACATCGCCCTTCAAACGGCGCGCGCGAAATGTCAGCGCAATCAAACACGCAATAAAGTTGTTCGTGGGATAAGGCATGGTGCTCAGATCCACGATCAAATTGGCCTCGTGCTCGCGCAAATGCGTTTCGCTGTACGATTCCAACTGCACGATCAACTCTTTGATCGGCACGTCTTTTTCAAATCGAATTTTGATCAAGCTTGGCGGACCCTCGATCCGCTCCACTTGAAAGAGTTGTGGCTTCATAATTTGAGATATTCAACCCAGACGCTAGACGTTTTGCTTTTAAAAAAATAAAATCTGGATTTTTCTCTTCACCGAAGAGAAGCACCCAACTGCCGGAGCATGGTCTAACGGTTGGGTTTCACAATCCGTTGGAAAATTTCTGTGCTGCCCCAAGCCCTCAAGTTTTCAGCCCATCGGCAAAACTTGTTTCGGCGATTTGCTTTTCAAACTCAGAATAAAACTCTGCCCGCGTTACCTCGCGTGACTCATTTCCGTTGGTAAGTTTTCAGCATGTGGTTTTGCTGGTGCGTGCGTTTTCCGCTCTTCTTCTGAGAGCACGCGGCGCAGCACTTTGCCGATCAAACTCTTGGGCAGCTCTTTGCGAAACTCGACGAGCTTGGGCGCTTTGAAGCGCGCGAGATATTGCTGGCAATACGCAATAATCTCTTCCTCCGTCGCGCTCTCGCCTTCGCGCAACACCACGAATGCTTTCACGGTTTCGCCGCGATATGCATCGTGCGCGCCAATCACCGCGGCTTCTAAAACTTTCGGATGCTGGTACAACACTTCTTCGATCTCGCGCGGATAAATATTGAAGCCGCCGGCAATTATCATGTCTTTCTTGCGATCGACGATATAAAAATAACCTTCGTCATCCATCTTTGCCATGTCGCCCGTGAGCATCCAGCCGTTGTGAAAAACGCGGCGCGTTTCCTCTTCCATCTTCCAATAGCCTTGCATCACCTGCGGCCCGCGCAGAGCCAGTTCGCCCACTTCGTTGGGCAACACCGGCTCATGCGTTTCGGGATCGAGGATGATCGCATCCGTGTTCGGCATGGGGAGGCCAATCGAGCCTTCTTTGCGCTGCCCCAAAATCGGATTGCAGTGCGTAACCGGCGAAGTCTCCGAAAGACCATAACCCTCCACGAGTCGGGCACCTTTGGCGTTCGTTTCAAATTGTTTCGCGACCGAAAGCGGGAGCGCAGCGCCGCCACTCATACACGCGCGCACAGTATCCAAATCGTACTTGTGAATCGCCGAACTGTTGTTCACGGCCACATACATCGTCGGCACGCCGGAGAAGAGCGTCACTTTATATTTTTGTAAAGATTTTAGTACCAACTCCACTTCAAAACGCGGAATGTGTATAACGCTACTCCCTAAATATACACTCATGTGCAGGCAACTGGTCATTCCATAACTGTGAAAAAATGGTAGCGCCCCGAGAATGACCTCCTGCCCTTCGCGACATTGCGTGAACCATGCGTGCACTTGTGCCAAATTCGCCACGAGATTGCGATGGGTGAGCACTGCACCTTTGGAAATTCCGGTGGTGCCGCCGGTATAAAGCAGAATGGCAATATCTTCGGGAGTGACTGTGGCTGGCTGCGGCGCAGGAAAATTATTTTTGATTAACTTCACAAAATCGTGCGTGTGCGCTTGCGGCGGGATCACGATCCATTTGCCCGTGCGTTTGGCCTTCATCGGATAGAGCCAGCGCAATGGCGCGGGCAGATAATCGCGCGCGGAAGTATAAACCACTTCGCGCAGCGCGGTATTTTTGCGCACCGCTTCGAGGCGCGGATAAAGCAGATCGAGGGAAATTGCCACCTCTGCCCCACTGTTATTGAGTTGAAACTCCAACTCGCGCTCGACATAAAGCGGATTCGTAGGCACGGCAATCGCGCCGAGTTGCATCACGGCATAATGCACGATGGGATATTGCGGCACATTCGGCAAAAGGATCGCGACGCGGTCGCCTTTTTTCACCCCGAGATGCGCAAGCGCCGCGACAAAACGCTGCACGAGTGCGTTGAGCGTGCGATAATCAAAGCGCCGGCCATAATAGATGACCGCAGTGTTGTCCGGAAAATTGCGCACGGCATTGGCGAACACTTCCGCCATCGTCAAATTCGGAATCGTGAGCGTGTGCGGAACGTTCGATTCGTAGTGCTTGAGCCAGGGTCTTTCCACTTTCTTGTCTTTCTTTTGATGAAGGACTTGCGCAAATGGGGCTATGAGAAAAGACAAAATCAGGCATAACGCGAGATGAACAGACAAACCCTGCGCTTATTGTCGCAACGACTTTTGCAGCTTAACCAGCGCCTCGTCGGAAAGGCCAGTGTAAAGTTTGATTTTTTCAATTGCTTCGCCGTTGTGGAGCATCAATCTCGCCGTCTCCAATCTTCCTCTTTGCCATCCTCTTTTCTCTCCTCTTTTCTCTCCCACTTTCTCTCCCTGCGCGCGGATTTGCGCCTTTTCCTTTTGAATCGCTTCGATCAACATACTGACCTCCTGCTTGCTTTGATAAACTTTTTCTAATTTCGTATAGTCAGCTTCGGCAATTCTGCCGTAATGATACAATTGCAAGAACCAATTTAAGAATAGAGACGCGGCTTGTTTGTCTTCTTCCTTATCAAATAACTCGTCCAACCTGGCGGCAATGACGTCGCCTTCGAAGTTGGTCTCCGCAAGAAACAACGTCGATACGATATTCCCGATACGTTGCAGCGTTTTTGGCCGAAAGGCATTTTCAATGATCGGGAAGTATTTGCACTGGATTCCATACTCTCCCAACATTGTCGCGCCTTCCACCAAATCCGAAACATTCAACGGCGAAGCCCAACGCTTCTTTCCGTTATAAAGCAACAGCGGAAACACTGGCGGTAACTTGCGCAAACGCTTCTCGGAATCAAGCAAGTGGCGATAGAAATCCAAAATGTAACCTGCAATCTGCACCGCCACGAAATGCGAGGGCACGGATTTGAATTCGAGCAAGATGACAATGTAGAGGTCGCGCCCCCGAAGTTTGATCTTATACATGAGGTCGCTGAATGTCTTTTTGTACTTTTCAGAAACGAACGAGCCTTTGACCAACTCGCATTTCGAAAAGTCCAAGTCCTTCACCCAAGCTTCTTTCACAAACGAAGTGATCAACTGTCGAAAGATTTCTTTGTTGGAAAAAAGCTTGGCGTAGCCGCGATCTTGATATGCCCGCATCTTTTCTCCCGCATAAACTTGCACACGCAAACGACAAAGTGAAGCCGTTGATCTCCACAGAAAAAGTAGCCAATGAGCTTTGGAGAATCAAGCAAAATATTGGCATCAAACCTTCGCAAGGTTGTCATCGTTATCATTGGCCGCGAAAAAAATCTTGCTTCACATATAATTTTTGCGAACTTTGCGCGCGCATCTGTGGTTAGAAGGATGCTTTGCACCCAACCCTTTGCTGTGACCGAGAACTTCTCGCCCCTCACATGGACATTGGTACCGGCCCGCAACCCGTACTAACCGCTTTATCGGAGGACATCATGCTCGAGTGTTTGCGTTTCTCAGCGTCTCGTTGTGCTCGCCGCCCGCTTCAAATTCTTGCGCTTCTGCTCATCACACTCAGCCTTGCCGCATGCGGCGGACAAATGACGACCGACCGCGCTTATGGCGAGATCAAACCCAAGCAGCAACTTCCCGAACGCGAGCTGCGCAATCTGCCGGAGAATCTTTTAATCAAAATTGACAATGTCGCCGACGCGGGCAAGAGCTATCGCAATTACGTCGTGCTCTTCATCAACGGCCGCGAGATTGCGCCCTCCGAAAGAGTCAACAACATTTCCGCGAGTTACTCATACCCCATGCGTTTGCAGCACGGCCTGTATGAAATCAAAGCCGAGTATCACGTTGTCGGCTTTTGGCGCGAGCAAGTCTACGAAATCAAAACCGATGAGCCGGTGAAGATCATGCCGGACACGCGCACTGTGCTCACCGCAGCGGTCAACAAAGATGAGCGCGGCCGGCCCGTGGGAAGGCAACAACGCTTTCGCTTGAGCTATGAAAAGATGTATGCCGAAGCACCGGTCGAGCGCATCGCACCGATTGACACCGCGCCGCAAGAGCGGCCAATCGTCATTCAACCCGCGCCCATTCCGCAAACACGCGACGGCGTCATCATCGCGCCGCGCCGCGAAGCACAGCCGCGCGTTGAACGCACGCCGCAGCCTGTGCCTGTTCCCGAAGTACGTCAGCCGAATCTCACGCCCGAGCCGGATGAACTCACCGTGCTCCAAATCAACACCAGCCCCTCCGGCGCGGATGTGATTGTGGATGATCGTTTCTATGGCCAGTCGCCGATCAAGATTGCCGTGACCAAAGATCAAAACCACGTCATTCAAATCGCGCGCAAAGGCTATAGCGAAGTCGTCAAAGTTTTGGATGCGAGCGACCTGCAACGCGAAACGCTCGTGCAGCTTTTAATGAAGCTCGAGCCGACGGAGGAGAAAGAGCAGGAATGAAACTCCCTCTGCTGTCATTCAGTAAGAATCCTTTTGAGCACTGAGCACGAAACTGAATTGGAGTGTGTGCCGAGCAAGTAGAAAGACTCCTCCTGCATGACAGGTTGCAATGAAGCCAAAGCTTCGTATCGAAATGAAGCCAGCTTGTCGATAGACCGGCTGGCTTTTTTATTTGCCGGAAGAACTGCTTGCAAGTTTGGGTTTTTCGCGTAATTTTACGCGCGTTCTGAGCGCCAATTCCAGCGCTGAAAAAGATTCTTTCTGAATGACAAGCAATGTGAATGAATATGATCCCTCTCGCCCAATGGCTCGTCACCCTCGCCTACGGCCTCGCATTGGCGCATTACGTCAAAGCCTTTCGCGCGGGCAATGACGACGGTCGCAAACGCTCGTGGCAAATCGCGGCCGCGGCTATGGCGCTGCATCTCGGCTATCTCATTCTGCTCGGCTTCACAATTGGCCGCTTGCCGGTGACGAGCGTGTTTGAAACGCTGACCGCGTGCGCGTGGTTCTTCAGCGTGGCCTATCTCAGCTTGGAATGGCGCCTGCACGAAACCTCGCTCGGGCTTTTCATTCTGCCCATCATCATCGTGTTGCACACGCTCTCCAATCTCTTTCTCGATCTCAATCGCGCACTGCCGCCCATTTTGATGCATGAACTGGTTTTTGAAATTCACGTCGTCATTCTGCTCTTCTCCTATTCCGCGTTTGCGATTTCCTTCATCGCGAGCCTACTCTATCTTTTGCTCTCGCGCGAAATTCAACAGAAGAGCACGGGCTTGTTCTATCGCCGTCTCCCCTCGCTCGCGTTCTTTGATCTGCTCAGCAATCGCGGCGTCAACATCGGCCTGCTCTTTCTTACGCTCGGCGTGGCGCTCGGCATTTATGAAGGCGCAAAAATCGCCGAGCAATTTTTTAAATGGGATGCCAAGTTCGTAGCTGTGGGCTTGACCTGGCTCATTTACTTTTTCCATCTTTTGGGCCGAATCAAACTTGGCTGGCAAGGCAAGCGCGCGGCGTTCGTTTCACTGCTCGGCTTCGGCTCGCTGCTTTTCTCCTTTCTCATTGTCTCGCTCGCACTCTCTGAAGTTCATCACTTTCGTTGATCATGCCCTTCCGCGTTTACTCTATCTCGCGCGCTACAAATTCCTCGCCTCTCGAATTTGAAGTGCAGCCTCTCATGCGTTTGCGCGAACAACTCGGCGTGGCGGAATTATTGTGCCTCGTCGGTCCGCGTTCTATCGAGCTTTATCTTGCCGACGCCTCGCCCTCTTTTCCCCGCAACGGTGTTTATGTCGATGAAACGCAACCCATTCTCGCATGGCTTGCAGAAATTGACCGTGCGCTCGTTTCCCAAAACATGAAATGCGAAACGCAGACAGATAAAGCTGCGCTCACGCATTATTTCCGTTCCGCCCTCGGCTGGTTGCCGGAGGGTTCGCGTGACGAACAACATGCCAAAGCATTTCGTGAAGCGCATCTGGCGGCGCAAAAACAGGCGTTGCTCGGCGAGCAGATCAATCGACTTTACGAACGCGCGCTGTGGCTCACGGAAAAAGTGCGCTTGGAAACCGACTTCTTCTCGACAAGCACTTCGCTCGCGACCACGCTCATTGAAGTTGCCGGAAAAATTTTTGGCGGATTAAAAAACCGCTCCGCACTCATTCTCGGCAACAACATGGAAGCCACGCGCACGGCACAAGCGCTGCGCGAAGCAGATATTGCCGGCCTGCTCTTGTGCAACAAAACGGCGCAAGCCGAAGATTATCTCAACAGTGTGCTGCTTGAAACCGCGAGTGAATCGAGTGTTGCCCCGTTGGCGGATTTGATTCTCATCTTCGAAGCATTACATCCGCAATTTACCGACGCGCGGTTCATTCAAAAACTTATGGCCAAGCGTAAGCGCGCGCCGCTGCTGCTTGCCGACTTCACCGCAGGCTCTGCTCCTTCCGCGGAGTTTAAGAAGATGTACAATCTCTTTTTCTTTGCGCGCGAAGATTTGAGCAAGCTCATCGCGCAAGAGGCTTCACTGCGCGAGCAGACGGAGAATAAAATCGCGGCGTGGATTGAACATGAAACGGAAAGTTTTCGCCAATGGCTTGCTTCCGAGGAGCGTTTTCATTTCAACAGAATGGTGGGCAGCAGCGCGCAGATGCAAGCCCTGTTTGAAATGATCGCACGCATTGCGCGCACGGACATCACGGTGTTGATTCAAGGCGAGAGCGGCACGGGCAAAGAGCTTGTTGCCGCGGCCGTGCATGAAGCGAGCGGCCGCAGTCGCCGCTCCTTCGTTGTGGTCAATTGCGGCGCGATTCCCGAAAGTTTGTTGGAGAGTGAATTGTTCGGCCACGTGCGCGGCGCGTTTACGGGCGCCATCTCCAACAAGAAAGGCCTGTTCGAAGAAGCCCACATGGGCACGATCTTTCTCGATGAGATCGGCGAACTGCCGCAGCCATTGCAAGTGAAACTGCTGCGCTTCTTGCAAGACAATGTCATTCGCAAAGTCGGCGGCAACGCGAACGTGCAGATCGACGTGCGTGTCATCGCCGCCACCAATCGCGATTTGGAAGAGATGGTGGCGGAAGGAAAATTTCGCAGCGATTTGTATTATCGCCTGAACGTGATCCGCCTCGATTTGCCGCCGCTGCGCGAGCGCGCCGAGGACATCCTCGTGCTCGCGCAACACTTTCTGCGCAAATACGCCGCGCGCATGCGCAAGCCCGTGGCTGCGCTCTCAAAAGAAGCCATCCACAAATTGCGCAACTACGCCTGGCCTGGCAATGTGCGCGAGCTAGAAAACGCACTCGAACGCGCGGTTGCGTTGTCGCTCGATCACGAAATTAGCGCGACCGAATTGCCCGACAACCTGCGCGCGCAGCGTGCGCCAATAACCTCAAACAGCACGCGCCCCACGCTCAAAGAAATGGAGCAGCGCTACATTCTCGAAACGGTCGAGCACTGCGGCAACAATTACGACGAAGCCGCGCGCGTCCTCGGCATCGGCCGCACCACGCTGTGGCGCAAGTTGAAAGAGTATCAAGCGCAACCGGAGTGATGGATTGGTGAAACAAGAAATTCCCCCCTTGAGGGGGGTTAGGGGGGTGTTGCTCGGTATCATAAAGAAGTAAAGAACGATTTGAAAGTTCTTTTCGCCCTCATAAAAAAATGACCATCATAAAATAGCCTTGCATCGCGTCCGCTTGCTTGACATATTCACGGCATCAATAAAATTTTTGCGTTGGTGAAAACCGAGCCGCTCATGCCTCCTACTTCCCAAGCTTTCCCTCCCAATCTCGATTGGCAAGCTCTTCTCCACAATCTCAAACGCGGCAAATTGGTGCCGTTCTTGGGCGCGGGCGCTTCGCTCGGCGGGAACGGTTACGCGGGTCTGCCCAGCGGCAGCAAACTTTCCGAAGAATTGGCCGGCGAGTGCAACTATCCCGGCAACGACGCCAAAGACCTGCTGCGTGTCGCGCAATATTACGCCATCAAACTCGGCGAGCTGCCGCTGCGCGAAACCATCAATGAAAAACTCAGTCGCGACGAAGTGCAGCCCGGCGAAGTCCACCATCTCCTCGCGGGTTGGCCGCTCGAAGTCGTGCTCACCACCAACTATGACAACTTGATGGAGCGCGCGTTTGTGATGAAAGGCAAAGACCCGGCGAAATCCGTTTACAAACGCCGCGGCGATCAAGAGCAGATTCAAAAAAATCCGAACAGCAAAACGCCGCTCGTTTACAAACTGCACGGCTCGCTCGAAGACCTCGACTCCATGGTCATCACCGAAGACAACTATATCGACTTTCTCATCAGCCTCATCGAAGGCCCGAAAGTGCCGAACTTCATCACCAACCTCTTCGAGCGCTACAGCATTCTCTTCCTCGGCTATGGCCTCAAAGATTGGAACATTCGCGTGCTGCTGCGTTATTTTCGCAAGAAGGACGACACGCGCTGGTTTGCGGTGCAGCGCCACTTGCTCGCGGAGAATGATAATGCCGCGGCGCAAAGAGCGGCGCAAGAATGGGAAAGCACGGTGATGTATTGGCAGCGCAACAGCGTCTCGGTTTATAATTGCGATGCGCTCGCCTTCTTGCGCGAGCTGGATCGCCGCTATCGCGAAGGCCAACAATAACCAACGGCACGAGTACCACAAAGTTAAGTAGGGCCTGAGCCGCAGCACTGCCCTAAAAATATCAGCGTAAGACAGAAAGATAAAGCTTAGATTCTCGAGTGAAGTTGAATGCGCATCATCAAAGCGTTTTGCCGGCAGAAAAAATGTTCGTTGTTTTCTTATGGTATGGCATCAACTGCAATAACCCGAACCCAGGTTTTATTTTTCTGCCCTACATTTTTCTGTCTTAAGCTTTTGCTTTAGGTCATTGCTCCGACTTACCCAGAACTTCACGATAACCCATGTCCAAACGAACCGACACACCTCAGTTTTGGGCCTTTCCCGGCCTGCACTATTTCGAAGACAACGAGATCGATCGCAAGCTCTTCTTCGGTCGCGAGCAGGAGATCGAGCAACTCGCGCAGAGAATTCTCGCGGAAGATCTCACCGTGCTCTTCGGCAAATCCGGCGAGGGCAAAACCTCGCTCATCAATGCCGGTTTGAAAAAGGCCTTGCGCGAATTGGGCTATTTGCCCGTGCGCGCGCGCGTGTTCAATGTCGCCGCGAAACAAACTCCGCTTGATGCGCTCTATCAAGACCTTGCGCAAGAGGCGCAAACGAACCGCGTGCCGCTGCCCGAACATTGGCAAAAGCCCACGCTCTGGGAAACGTTTATGGCATTGCGGCCGAGCGCGGAGAACAAGCTCAAGCCCATCGTGCTCATTCTCGATCAGTTCGAAGAGCTGTTCACGCTTATGGCCGGACGGCCCGAGGAACAGGAAGAGTTCATTCGCCAATTTGCGGATTTGGTGCGCGGCCGCATCCCCGAAGAGTTGCGCGAAACCTATCGCGCGCAATTGCGCATATTGCCGCCCGAAAGCGCGGAGGCGCGCGAGCTGGAAAAATTGCTCTATGCCACGGTTGCGCCGCCGGTGCGCATTCTGCTTTCGTTGCGCGAAGATTATCTTGCGCTGTTGGATCGCCTCAGCAGCCGCATTCCCAAAGTGTTCGGCAGTCGCTATCGTTTGCCCTCGCTCTCGATTGAACAAGCGCGCGAGGCCATCACGCATCCGCCGCAGCAAACGGTTTTGGGCGAAGCGGCTTTCAGCATTGCGCCCGAGGCCGTGGAGGCCATGCTCGAATTTCTCACCGCGCAAAGCTGGCGTTTGGGCGGCAGCGAAGAGCTTGTGGGGCCGCCGCAATTGCAAGTGCTCTGTCGCCAGCTTGAAGAACAAATGCGCGCCGCGGGCAAACACGAAATCAGCGTGGCAGACCTCGGCGGGGAAAAGGGCATGCGCCATATGCTCTCGCGTTATTATCGAAGCATCTTGGCAAAATTTCCTCGATTGCGTGTTGGCCCTGGCCCGCGACGTTTGACCGGCCTCGGCGTTGTGCGCCGCGTGCAGCCAATGCATTCCCCGCGCTTCGCGGTGCGTCGTTTGTGCGAAGAGCGCTTGATCACTGCCGGCGGCAACCGCAACAGCCGCCACGAAGATGAAATCATCCGCGAGATCGGCGTGGCTGAAAACGATTTGCAGCAGCTTGTGGACAGCCGCCTCTTGCGCCGCGAGCCGCGCTTGCAAGAATCGTTTTATGAATTGAGCCACGACAGCCTCGTGCCCTCGCTGCAAACCGCGGGGGGCTTGCGCAAAAGATGGGTGACGGGCTTGAAGTCTTTCACGTTTGTCGGCCTTGTGTTCGCGGTGATCTATTGGGGCGTGCCGTTCGTGAAGGGCTTCTTTGCGATGGATACGCTGCAAGCAGAGTTCGAGGCAGTGAAAGAAGGGAAAATGAGCGCCGGATATTTTCGTGACCGGCTTAGAAACATGCGCGAGTTCGTACCCGATAGCAGCAGTCTCAAAAACTTGCATGATGAGTTTGCTGGTTGGCGCAAAGATCAATTGGAGCAAAATATTTTAGCGACCAATACCAGCCGCACAGCCGCAGACTCATTGCTGCTCCTGTTCAAGATCGAATATCCAATCGAAACGGCCATGTACGACGCGTTGTCGGATTCGCTTTATCAACGCGCACTGCGGCAAGTGGAATTGCGTTATAACACTTTCGTCTCGAATGCTGCTTCCGACACCTCGGCCTTGGCCAATGCGCAAGCCTTACTAGACTCTGTGCAAGCCCAATTTGTCGGTAATGTGCGATTTACCGACATTCGCGCAGACTTGGCTAGACGGCAAAATCGGTTACAAGAACAAGAAAGACTCGAAGGGATATCCCGTATTTTTAGACAACTCGCGAATTACACTATACAAGAGGTGGTCAAGCTACGACAGCCACGCTTTGGCATTGTGAAAGGAGATACTTTGGGCAAAACCACATCAGCGGAGATCGTCTTAGAAAATAACCCAATTTTGCAGAAAGTTAGTCTCTTTTTGAATGATAAGCCGATGAAGCTGCAGACACCTGCCGACGAAAAGCAACGCTATTTCACCGGCATAGTGCAAGTGCCGCCACGTGGCGCGCAAATGGAAATAACGATCAAAGCCATTGAAAAAACGGGAAACCAAGTGAGTACAACGTTTCCGTTACGCATCGACCGCGAGCCGCCGCGTTTGCTCGCGCACAAAATCTTTTTTCGGGAAAATGAAAAAGAAGCATGGCAAAGCATGCCGAGCGGTGAATGGCGCGGCAAAGAATGGCGCATCGAAGCGCAAGCCTCGGAGCCGTTGCAATCTGCCTCGGCAGTTTTGGTGCTCTATGGCTTGGATATGAAAATGCAACGCGCCGCATCTTTGACCGATGAAATCGTGCCCGGCAAGCTCGCAAATGACGCGCGCACTGCGGAGTTCACGACTTCGAGCACGAGTATTTTAAGCGCGCAAGAGATAGAGGGCATCGTTCGTCTGCAAGATGTGGCGGGTTGGCAAAACTCCATCAGCATGGGCAAATGGAAAGTGGCGAAAGCGCCGGCGCAAGAAGTTCAACCAGCCGCAGAGCCTAATGCCCCGCCGGAAAAATTTCTTTCTGCTGAAGAAGTCAAAGCCTTGATCGTGAAAAATGATTTTTATTGCGCTGATTCATTGATTTGGAGTAACCCCAAAGGTAAAGGAATTAAAAATAGTTTCATTTTAGAAAGCAAGGGGCTAGTGGTTTATGACCGAACAACGGCTAAACGCTGGCAGCAAACTAGTGCGCGAGAGTTTTTGGCTTTCGCAGATGCCCAAGAATATGTCAAAGAAATGAATCGCAAAAGCTTTGCGGGGTATGAAGACTGGCGATTACCAACGCTAGAAGAGGCTATGTCTTTGATTGAGCCAAGGCAATCGGGCGGTTTGTATAGCGTGTATAGCGACAAAATTTTTGAGCGCGTGCCATGGTTTATTTGGACTTCTGAGAAGTTCTCGTCTCGCGAAGTGTGGGTAGCGGATTTCAACAATGGTGTTTGTTTTCATATCAATGTGGCACAATTAGGAGTGGTCCGTTTGGTGCGCTGAGGACAATCTCGACCATTTGAGTCATTCGATTATTTTCTTTTGCTGTTACTTTTACAGAGCGAGCGAACGCGAAAATTTTTAATGGTCATTCAGGCCGTGGAAAGTCGACTTACATTTCGACGCCTTGTCGGCTATATTGCGCTCGCCTTACGATCATACAACGAGAAAGTTGCTTTTGGAGAATAGATATGACACTCGACGAATTGATTCATAGCATTCACGACCTCGAAAGCTATTTGAGCAAGTTCGAGGAAAAATATCGTTTGCGCTCGGAAGATTTTTACCGTTTAGCCACCTCCGGCAAACTGGAACAGTCCAACGATTTCATCGAATGGCTGGGCGTGTATGAAATCAAATTCAAGCGCGAGCGCAACTATCAGCAACGCCTGGCTGAAATGTTGGGGCAGCAACGGGCGCCGGTGCAGCTTCCACTGCATGAACCGGTATTGGTATGATCCTTTTCCGCACCCTCATATTCCCGAACTGGCAGAGACCGAGCCGCACCACAAACACATTCCTCTCGACATAAAACACCATCGCGTTCCCGCTCCCCATCTCAGTTTCGCGCAGCCCAACTTGCCTTTTCTCATTCAAGAGATTGAAGCGCTGCTGGTGAAAGCTTGAAAAACCATGTTCCTCAAAGCGTCCTTTCACACTTTCGGTTGTCATTTGAATCAGACGGGGGCGTGGCCTCGACTTTTTTGAACAGTTCAGCCACGACTTGGCCGTGGCTTTGCTTTTTGAATGACACGCGCTTCAAATTCCGCTTTGCATTTCCACTTGGCCTTGCCTACATTCCTACGTGAATCAATCAAAGCAGGAGTCTTCTTATGCCGCAATCTCTGCACAAAGCGCTCGACACATTGCAGTGCTATGAGAGCCTCTATGGCAAGCGCATCCTCAAGATTATCGGCGCGGCCAATCAGCATATTCTCATGAATTTCGGCGACGGCATGGCCGCGGGCAGGCCCGTGCCCGTGAATATGAACGGCCGGCGCATTTGGAACTTGTCCATCGTGCTCGCGGCAAAAGCCGGCGGCCCCGCGGAAGTGGGCGCCGTTTTCGTCGATGATGAAAGCTTGGAAGTGGTAGGCGCAACGGAGAGCAAACAAGTATTGCGCAACGTAAAGGCATGCTCACATGCAAAACTTGTCTTGGCATAAACAAGAGGCGCTATTCGCACACCGATATTTTAAGAAAGTCGGAGAAAACGAAATGACATCGAATGGAAAAACTCCCACAGAAATCGGCCGTTTTTTAGTCGTTGATCCCGAAATCTGCCACGGCAAGCTCACCTTTAAAGGCACGCGCATTCCAGTCGCAACCGTGCTCACGTATCTCGCTATGGGCGATTCAATTGCCGACGTCCTGAAAAACTGGCCGCGCTTACAGAGGCCGGCGATTGAAGAAGCCATTCGTTTTGCGGCTCGGCTCGTGCAAAAGAGCTATCCCACGCAAAAGAAGGCCGCGTGAGCCAATTTATCGTTGACGAAAAGTTGCCCTTTGATCGAGTCGTTTTTCCGATTCGCAAATGGGCCTCTGTAAAGCGCATTGATGAATTACGCCCAGACGAAGTGATCAAGGACGACCGCATCGGCTCACTTCTCCATCGTATTAGGCACACGACCTTCATTACCGTTGATCACGGCTTTTGGAGGAGCCGCTACTGCCACCCGCAATATTGCATTTTTTATTTTGCATTGAGCGATGATCAACACGCCCAAATCCCAACACTGCTGCGGCAATGTTGCCGCTTAGAGTTATTCAAGACCAAGAAAGCTCGCATGGGGAAAATCGTCAAAAATACGCGAAACAAAGTCGAATACTTGGAGAAGGGATTTGCTTTGCCAAGAGTCGTGCCGGCGCTTCTCCGATAAACGAACGGGGTTGAAGGTGGTCATCAGGCAGAAACGAAAGACCAGCCACGCACAACTCCGCTAGGAGTGAGATGTGTATAGAAAGTGCGGCTCATGGAGGTTCCAGAACTCCGAAGGAGTGGCATGTAGATTTCGTTGAATTGACGCGGGCGTCACAATGAAAAAGCAAATCTTTCCAAAGCGGAGCGAAATCATTTGGCCAAACTGGTCGTGTTTTTGGCCAAAACCTACGGAGCAAAACCATGAGTGCTGCTTTTAAACGAATCGAAAAGAGTCTCAAGGAGGCTATTGCCTTTGCGGAAGGAAAAAACGTGCAGGCGCGAGTAACGAAGTGGGAGATAACGAATGCAGGGCTTTACGACCGCAGCAGGCGCTCCAATAAAATATCACGCAAATTCCGGCGGCTGTCAAACACGCCGACAACATAAATCGTGTTGCCCTCGATGCGATAAACCGTTCGCCAGTGTTTATAGATCAATTCACGATACCACGAGATGCCAAATTCGCGCAACTCAGGAACGACTCGACCCCGCAGCGGTGATCGCACCAAAGATTGAGATTTTTCTTTGAGGGCTTGCAGCAGCTTTCTCGCCGCGGAAAGATTGTCAGCCGCAATGTATTCGATGATTTCGGCAAGATCTTCTTCGGCAATCTGCGTCCACGTCACTTCATTGAGGCCATTCACTTTTTGCGCTCCAAACGCTGTTGCAGCCGCTTGAACACTTTTTCCTGCTTGCTCACCTTCCCGGCTTGAATATCCTTCTCACCCTGCACGATAAGCTTGAGCATCATCAAAGCATCGAGCAGCTTTTGATGTTCCTTTAC
Organism: bacterium; assembly: GCA_041918175.1. Classification (GTDB taxonomy): domain Bacteria; phylum Zhuqueibacterota; class Zhuqueibacteria; order Zhuqueibacterales; family Zhuqueibacteraceae; genus JABWAN01. Next base: position 121,518 of record JAYRWE010000062.1, on the reverse strand, counting down.
ACCCTGCACCACGGCAACGGCGTTGTCTTCTTTCGTCAAAATGAAATGCCCTTGCGAGGCGTCAAGTTGGGCAACAAGCTCATGTGCATTGTCAACGAACTTGTCGAGGCTTAGAACCTGGGCAGTGGACATGGGGCGCTCCTTATCGTCGTCGTAATTGCCTTTTCTTCACGGCGCTACGTTACTCGCTTTTTTGTAGAAATGCAATTCATAAAACTTGAGGATCGGTTTTGCATTTTCACGCTGCCTTGCCTACATTGTTGCCATGCCCCTCAAAGCCTCCTTTCACACCCTCGGTTGTCGTTTGAATCAAGCGGAGACCGCGCTCATTTCGAATCGCTTTCGGGCGCAGGGCTATGAAGTTGTCGATGAAGCTGCGGCGAGCGATGTGTGTGTCATCAATTCATGCACAGTCACCGAGGGCGCGGATAGCAAGTGCCGGCAGCTTGTGCGGCAAGTGCTCCGGCGCAATCCGAATACGTTTGTCGCGGTCGTGGGGTGTTATGCGCAGATCGGCGCCGAAGCGCTCAAACGCATCGAAGGCATTGATCTCATCGTGGGCACGCAGGACAAGCTGCGTGTGCTCGAGTTCATTGATGAGCCGCTGAAATTGCCCGAGCCGCGCCTCGTGCGCTCGCGCATGACGAAAGAGCCGTTCACGATTGCGGCGAACGATATGGCCGCACCGACCACACGCGCGAATCTCAAAATTCAAGACGGCTGCGATTTCATGTGCAGCTTTTGCGTGATTCCGTTTGCGCGCGGACGCGCGCGTTCGCGCGCATTTTGGGACATTCAACGCGAAGCACTGCAACTGCTCGACGCGGGCCACCAAGAACTCGTGCTCAGCGGCGTGAATATCGGCACGTATGCGTTCGAAGAAAAAACTTTTCTCGATGTGGTGAAGATGCTGCTCACACTTCGCAGCTTGAAGCGACTTCGCATCAGCAGCATTGAGCCGACCACGATTCCACTGGAGTTGATCGACCTCATGGCCGATTCCGAAGTGCTCTGCCCGCATCTGCATATTCCGGTGCAAAGCGGCGATGACGCTGTGCTCGCGGCGATGAAGCGGCTTTATACGCGCAGCGAGTTCGAGGCTTTTATCACACACGCACAACGCCGTGTTCCGCACGCGCTCATTGCGACCGACATGATGATCGGCTTTCCGAATGAAACCGAGGCCGCGTTCGAAGCGAGTTGCGATTTGCTCATGAACTCGCCGCTCGCTTATGCGCACATCTTTACTTATTCCGAGCGCGAGGGCACTGCCGCAACGAAACTCGCAAGCAGGCTTTCCTCACAAAAGAAAAAGGCGCGCAGCAAACGATTGCACGAGCTTTCGGAGTGGAAGAAGCAATTGTTCTATGAACAGTTCGTGGGGAAGACTCTGCGCGTGTTAACCGAAGAGCAGGAAGCGGACGGGAGTTGGGCGGGATATTCGGATAATTATGTGAAGGTCACGCTGCGCGAGGAGGGCTTGACGCACAATCAGTTTGTGCACTCGCGCATTACGCACGTTCAGCCCGAATATGTGGTGGGCGAAATAGTCTCACCCTAAACTTTGCGCGCAAAAAATCTTTTGTGAGAAGCCTGCCTGCAAAAGCGTCATGGCAAGTAGCAAGTTCACATTTGTTGCTCACGCCCTCGCAGGAGGTGATATGAACGAATCTTCCATGACGTTTGTCGTTGTAGTTTTCACTGCGATCGTTGCTCTCATCATAGCGAAGCTCGCGCCCGCATTGCACAAGGAAGAAAAGAAATGCCCGCCGTGCCCTCCCTGCCCTACTCCACAACCTAATCCGTGGCGCTTTTTAGGAGGAACGCTTTCCATCAAGCGCAAACAAGAGATCGAAGAAAACTATCACGGCTTCATGCCGCCGGAGGGAAAATAAAGCTCGCAACGCTTGTGGCAGAATGATTGGCGACAAAATGATTCCGCCATCAATCGTTCTGCCATTTCTTGAATCTCCGCACGCAACACCATGCTCTAAACTCTCTGCTCGCAATCTTGCTCATCGCCCTCTCCGTTATCGCCAATATCGTGAGCGACGGATTCACGCCCGGGTTGGCGGAGATCATCGCGCCGTCGCATACGTACATGTTCTCGTAGCCGAACACGCGATTGTCTTTGTCGATCACACCTTCGCTCGCATCGCGGCCCATCACCGCGCCGCCGAGAATGTGCGCAGTGGTTGGAATGCCGAGCAGCGTTTCCGTTGCGAGCACCGTGGGTTTGCCATTCACAATTTTCGCATAACGCTCGGCCAAATCTTTCGCTTCGGGAATGAACGCGGTGGGCGCGGCTCCTCTTTCGAGTGCGGATTTCATTCCCAACCATCCGAGCGAGAAACGCAGCGTGCTGTTCAACGTTTGCATGAACAAGAGAATTTGCGTGCGCTTCGCCCAATCATCCACAAAATAGGCTTTGAGATTTGCAACCGGATGCGCGAGCAAATCACCGAGAATGCGCGCGGCTCGCACGAGCGCGCTTTTGCCATGCACAAGCGGCGACATGAGCAAACGCCACGCGCCCGAGCCTTCGGAGTATCGCACCGGCTCTAAATGACTATGCTCATCGGTGTGCAGAATCGAGCCAATGGCAACGCCATCCGAAAATACTTTCTGCTTATCAAATGTGGTCACGCCGATCAAGCTTTCAGAGTTGGTGCGGATGTTCGCGCCGACGTGATCGGAAAGTCGCGGCAAAGAATTTTGTTTAAGCTGCAACAGCAGCGGCACGGTGCCCATTACGCCGCCAGCGAAGATGACGCCGCGCGCCGTGTATTCGCCGCGCTTCCCCCTTCGAAGGGAGAGCAAGGGGGATGTTGTTGAAGAACGCCACTCCACGCGATAACCGTTCGAGCCGTTGTGTTGATCGAGCGGCACGACCTCATAAACTTCCGACTCCGCTTGAATACGCGCGCCGAGTTGCTGCGCGAGGTGCAGATAATTTTTATCGAGCGTGTTTTTGGAATTGTGACGACAACCGAGCATGCAGCCGCCGCAGTAGATGCAGCCCGTGCGGCTCGGGCCTTTGCCGTTAAAATAAGGATCGCTCACGGTCTCGCCCGGCTTGCCGAAATAAACCGCGAGATTGGTCGGGTGGAAGTGCTCAGTTTTGCCCATCTCATCCGCCAACTGTTGCAGCGCGAGATCGCCGGTTTCCAAACGCGGGTTGGGCACAGCGCCGAGCATCGCAAGCGCGGTTTGATAAAACGGCGTGAGTTCTTTTTCCCAATCAGCGAGATGCGACCAACTTTCCGCGCGAAAGAATTTTGTTTTGGGCACGGGCAAGGTGTTCGCATAAACGAGCGAGCCACCGCCGACGCCCACGCCGGAGAGCACGGCCACGTGGCGAAAGTACGTGAGCTTGAACAAGCCAAAGCAACGCAACGCAGGCAGCCACAACCACTTCTTCAAATTCCAATTGGTCTTTGGAAAATCTTTGGCCGTGAGCCACTTGCCTTTTTCCAGCACCAAAACTTTATAACCCTTTTCCGCGAGCCGCAATGCCGCAGCCGCGCCGCCAAAGCCGGAACCGATGATGAGGTAGTCGAAGTCGTGTTGTGCATGTTCGGGAGGCATCATGTTCCCATGGGATGATTTGGAACTTCTAAAAAGGGCAACAGCATTCTGCAGATATAATTGTGGCGATGGCAACTTTGAGGGAAGCAAAGAAGAGTAGAATTTTAGCTCTTTTGAACAATGACGGCAACATTTTTGGACCTGCGCCAGGCATATTGAAACAGCTCCACATCTACCGCTCTTTCACCCATTCGCGGATCAATCACTTTGACCTCTTTTTCTAAAACCTGTTCGACAACAACAGCGTGCGTGGAATTATAACCGTCAATGACAAGGAGGTTGATAAACACGATTGGAAAAACTTCTCGCGCAAGGTAGCCGCGAATCTCATCTAATGTGGCGTGCTCTTTCTTCGCGGAGAATCCAAGTTCAGTGGCAGTTCGCGCCAAATCATTGGCCGAAGTGCCGAACTTGTCCGTTCCGCATTTTTGCCCCAATGGTTCTTCCGCAATCGCAACTCCATGCATCTCCAGGATCATTCGCAGGCACGCGACGGCGCAAGTGTGGGGCGCTTCCTGTTTAATAAAAGGCGGCTTCAATATGCGCTCTTTTGTCGGAGTAAATTTTTTCTGCGGCTTTATAGATCTCGGGAAAGGGCGTCCAACCAACGACATTGCCCAATTCCGCGTCTACGGCGATAAAGCCGACTTCGCCCACGGGCCCGATTTCAGGATAGGATAATAAAATCGGGGTCGCCCAAATCAATCTAGCCGGAAAGGACAATAGATGCGGCAGGCCGGCGCAAAAACGATCGGCGAGATGTTCTAAGATAAAGCCATTCGCTTCAGTCATGGCTTCATCTTCGTTAATTCTTTGTGCAAGAACAGACGCGGGATTTAACGCGATGGCATTTTCCATATAGTCATCTCCAATTGATTTCAACGCGGGCATTATAACAAAAAGTTCGGGAAGAAGCAATACGCGGAGCAAGAAGCATTGCGAAAGGCGCGAGTAGAAAAATGATTGCCCCTCTTGGATATGATTTGATTCGTTATTATACTGCCCGCCATCGACTTCACTCAAAGACAGGAAGTACTTCTTCACAAGCTCGTTTTCTCTCATAACAAGGTTGCTCGCTTTTCATGTCCTCCCACATCAGCGTTTTTGATCTCTTCAAAGTCGGCATTGGTCCTTCGAGCTCGCACACGGTTGGGCCAATGAAAGCCGCGCGTGCGTTTGCCGAAAAGCTGCGCGTAGAAAATAAATTGGCGCAAACCTCCGCAGTGCTTGTCGAACTATTCGGCTCGCTCGCGCTCACGGGCAAAGGCCACGGCACCGATCGCGCGATTATGCTCGGGCTTTCGGGCGAGAAGCCGGACGAGATCGATCCGGATATGATCGACACACGCTTGGCCGAAATCAACGCTTCGAAAGCGCTCGCGCTGGCGGGCGAGCAGCGCATTCCTTTTTTGCCAGAGCATCATTTCGTTTTTCATTATACAAAATCATTGCCCTTGCATCCCAACGGCATGCAGTTCTCCGCCATTGATCTCGACTCGCAGCCGATTGCTCGGCAAGCTTATTACTCCATCGGCGGCGGCTTTGTGGTGCAAGAAAATGAATCGCCGGCAGCGCAATCCACACACGGTGCGAAGACGATTCCCTTTCCCTTCAAGAGCGGCGCGGAGCTGTTAAGCCTCGCGCGCGAAAACGATTTGACGCTCGCCGAGCTTGAGTTTGAAAATGAAAAAGTGTGGCGCACGGAAAAAGAGATTCGGGCGGGCTTGCTCAACATTTGGCGCGTGATGCAAGGTTGTGTGCAACGCGGTCTTACACGCGAAGGTATTTTGCCGGGCGGATTGCAAGTGCGTCGCCGCGCGCCCATGCTCTATCATGAACTCACTTCCCATCCCGAAAAAGCGCTGCGCGATCCGCTCACGATTATTGATTGGATCAATCTCTACGCACTCGCGGTGAATGAAGAAAACGCTGCGGGCGGGCGAGTTGTGACTGCGCCAACGAATGGCGCGGCGGGCATCATTCCCGCGGTGTTGCATTATTACGAGCGTTTCTCCGGTAATCCCACGGAGGAAGGCATCATTCGTTTCTTTCTCGTGGCCGGCGCGATTGGCAAACTTTATAAAGAAAACGCTTCCATCTCCGGCGCGGAAGTCGGTTGTCAAGGCGAGGTCGGCGTCGCGTGCTCAATGGCCGCGGCCGGACTCGTGGCTGCGCTCGAAGGCACGAACGAGCAAATTGAAAACGCGGCGGAGATCGGCATGGAGCACAATCTCGGACTCACGTGCGACCCGGTGATGGGGCTGGTGCAGATTCCGTGCATTGAACGCAACGCTATCGGCGCGGTCAAAGCGCTCAATGCCGCGCGCATGGCGATGAAGAGTGACGGCTCGCACAAGGTCTCGCTCGATCAAGTGATCGCGACGATGCGGCAAACCGGAATGGACATGAAGAGCCATTACAAAGAAACTTCGCAAGGCGGCTTGGCGGTGAATGTGATTGAGTGCTGAGCTTGAAGTGGTGGATTGATGGATTGGTGGAGTGCTGGCGCGAAGATTATTCACTCGTGTGGAAATAAGCTTTGCATGGAAATGGGCGAACGTCATTTTGAAAACATTTGTTCGGCGGCGGGATGCCGTCGCTTTGAAGTCACCTTGCTTGCAAAAATAAAAGTGAGGTAAACAAGCAACGATGACACCGCGGTGGAGCAGCGACAAGCCATAAAAAAAGTCGATTGATCATCCAGTGTGAGGCATGCAATGAAACTTCTCTCTTTCAACGTGAACGGCATTCGGGCGATTCTCAAAAAAGGTTTTGTGGATTTTATCGCGCAGGCGAAGCCGGACATCATTTGCATTCAAGAAACGAAGGCGCGACCGGAGCAAGTGAATCTCGAACTGCCGGGCTATATGCAGTATTGGAATTGGGCGACGAAGCCGGGCTATTCGGGCACGGCGACGTTTACGAAGATTGAGCCGCTGCGCCATACGAAGGGCATGGGCATCGCGGAGCATGACAATGAAGGCCGTGTGCTCACGACGGAGTACGAGGATTTTTTTCTGGTGAATGTGTACACGCCGAATTCGAAACGCGAGTTGACGCGCTTGGATTATCGCGTGCGCTGGGACGCAGACTTTCTAAAATTTTTGAAGAAGCTGGAGAAGAAGAAGCCGGTGGTGTTTTGCGGCGATCTGAACTGCGCGCACACGGAGATCGATCTTGCGAATCCGAAAGCGAACGTGGGCACGCACGGCTTCACGCCGGAGGAACGCGCGGGCTTTGGCAATTTTGTGGCGAAAGGTTTTGTGGATACGTTTCGCGAGTTCACGAAAGAGGGCGGGCATTATTCATGGTGGAGTCAAATCAGCGATGCGCGCGCGCGGAACGTGGGCTGGAGGATTGATTACTTTTGCATTTCCGCGGCGCTGCGTCCGCGTTTGAAGGAGGCGTTCATTCTGCCGGAGGTGATGGGTTCGGATCATTGCCCGGTGGGGATTGTGTTGAAGTGAGACGAAGCGAAGCTTGACTTTCAAATAGTTTTGTCTACCTTTGAGAAATACCGAAGCCATTCATGACCACCCCGCTTGCACGGAGGCCTTGTGAAAATTTACAACTACACGGTCTTTTTCGAGCCGCTAGCAGAAGGCGGCTATAATGTGATTGTGCCTGCCATTCCAGAGATTTGCACATTTGGTGAAACACTGGAAGAAGCCCGCGCCATGGCGGAAGATGCGATTCGCTGTTATTTGGAAAGCGCGACAGAGTTAGGCGAGCCGATTGTTAAGGACGTGTTTATTGCTCGCGAACCGATCAAAGAGAGTTTATCCATCACGCTGCAGGCAGCTTGATGGCAAAACTTCCCGTTGCCAAACCGAAAGAAGTTGTTCGCGCGCTCCAGAAAGCCGGCTTTTATGTTCATCATCAAACCGGAAGCCATGCGCGGCTGCTTCATGCCACCGATTCGACGCGGCGTGTAACCGTGCCCATGCACAACAAGGACCTGCCCAAAGCTACGCTCGCAAACATCATCCGTCAATCCGGCCTAACTGTTGATGAATTTCTCTCGCACTTATCATAAAGCCCCCGTCAGCAGAGCGCGACGCGCTTTAACCGAGCAACACCTCGTGCTCGCCAAATCGCTCCTTCCTCAAATATCTTCATATCTCGTTGCAACCTCGTTTTGCGCTTTGAATTGCAAATAGAAATAGCGGCTATATTCTTCCGGGGGCACTGTGCGGAATTTCTTCTTGGTTGCGCCGACTACGCGACGTTTCAACCCCTGCAGAAGCTCTGCGGCGTGCGTCGTCAAAAAAGGATAGCTCACGCCGGAGGTCATGCACCATCCGTCGAACGGAACCAAACGCGTTGCGAGAAGCCACTTTTGCTGGCAGGAAGCGGCGAGGTTTATGTCGATCAGTTTGAGCGGACCGGATTGCTTGATCAAGTCTGTGAGATAAACGATGCTCTCGCCTTTGTCAACGTCCTCGATTTGAAACAATGAAAACCACGCGTTCATCTTCGCTTCGAGCAGGCGCCGCTCGTCCGGGGTGAACTCTTCGGGGGAGCGTGAAAGATAAAAATCCGAGACGACGTTGCGCTCGCCGCGAGGCAGGTCATAAAAAACGCGGTCCATGAGGACGCTGGCTTCATCTTCACTGTCGAAGACCATCACGCCTTTGTGTATCATCCGCAGGGAATAAGCCGCGGCTTCCAGTTCATGTTTCGTCACGGTTCTCGCGATGCGCGACGATAGCTCTTTGCCGAGCTTGCGATATTTGACGTATTCTGATTTCACATGCTCCTCCTCTCTGTGAACAGTGTTGCGGGGCGTTATAAATATTCCGGACGAAAAACCTCGTAGGGAAACACAATGGTGTCGATGACGACTTCTTTCGCGGCGACGTGAAAGATAATACGATAGCGCTTTACCACCAATAAGATTTCCGCGACAATCGCGCGGGGCCGCGGTTGCGCCGAGCGCGTCCAAACCACCCGGTATTGATCTGCTTCCACATATCCTCCATTACTTTCTCATGAGGAATCGTTTGGCCTTGGTCGGCTTGGCCTCGGCACTCGGTAATCGCGTGCCGGACATAGATCGTGTAAAGCGCGCGCCGTAAAGATATTTTTCTTTGCCGTCCGTGAAAAAGCTCCTGCACGCTTTGCAACATTTGATCTTTAGAGACGAGCACATCTTGCATAAAAGCTCCTTGTTTGATCACGCAACCAGAGCAGCTTCGCCGCTACCATTCTTTCATTGCAAGAAACTCAACTCACGCGAAACTTCGGCGCTTTGCCGAAGAAGAATTGAAACGGAATGTGGCTGCGCGTGGCCCAATAGGTTTCGCTGTGCAGCGCTTCGGGGAACGCGAAATAGAGCAAACTCTCGCCGAAGACAAAGCCGCGCCGCAACAACAAATCTCGCATGCTGCGCGTCACTTCATAATTATCCTCGGGCCAACCGCTGTCGAGATAGATTTGCAGCTCGCGTTTCGGCTCGCGCGCAACGCGTTGCATAAGATCATCGCGATACGTGAATGTGCTCGAAAGGCACGCGGTCTTGCCAAACACTTGCGGATATTGCCACGCGAGATAGAGCGAGACGACTCCGCCCAACGACGAACCCATCACCGCCGTGTTGCTCGCGCTTGCGAGCGTGCGCAGATTCGCATCCACCTCGCGCTTCAATTCTTCCACGAGAAAGCGGCCAAAGCCTTCGTAGCCGGGCTGCGTGTATTCATACATGCGGTCGTGCGGATACACGCCGACCACGATGACTTTGTCGATGATGTTCATCGCATCGAGGCGATTCATGGTTTCGTCGATGCGCCATTCGTTGCTGAAAAAAGCTTCTTGCGGGAAGAAAAGATTTTGGCCGTCGTGCATGTATAAAACCGGATAGCGCTTGAGCGTGTTCTCCTCATAGCCGGGCGGGAAGTAAATGCGCACGCGATGCGAGTTCTGCAAACTCTGCGAATAGAAATCAATCGGGTCGGTGATCGTGCCGGCCTGCGCACTGAAAAAATGCGGATACACATCCTTCGTCTCGCCGCTATTGACCACCGCGAGATAGTTGTTGCCGAGTGACCAATGCCAGCCGTTACGACCTTCAATACACGGCTTGAAATAAAAATACGGCTTGTTCGTGCTCATAAGAAATTCAAACACGTTGCGCTCGTTGTTGACGCTCGTGGCTTCGACGTTGCGATTCCAGTCATCGTCCATGCGCAACACGACTCGACCGTCTTGCAAAGGATAAATCACGCGAACCGTCATGGTTTCCGGCATAGAAAAGATTCCTCAAAAAATTTTAATCCTATTGCGAGTTACTCTTTTGCACATGTCGAATTTAAGACAATGCCAGCAAAGCGCAAGAAAGTTTTTAGCGTGGGTTTGAGTCGATTTATTCCAAGCAGGAACAACGATTAAATAACTTTCCCGTTGCTAAGACGTCAATCAACGCGAATTGAAAAGAATGAGTGTTAATCGTGTGAAGTCGAACTTGCACGGCGCGATCTTCATGAACACCGAAAACTTTTTTGCGCAAGTTCGACTTCGCCTGCGTTTAAATATAGCCGCCGCAAGATCAGCATTCTACTTTCCTTCCGAAACTTTTTCCTCCTCCGGCACCGGCACACTGATCTTGCTTGAGCGACGAAGTTCGAATGAATGATTTTGTTGCAAAAACCCTCAGCCCGATATACTCGTTGCGGGTTGGTTTGTAACTCCCTCGAGCTGTCATTCTGGAAGAAAGTTCCCTCGCACTGGGAAGAAACTCAAGCACTAGGGAAGGTCCGTCCAGGATGACAATTCAAAAAGGCGATTACAAATTGACCTAGAAGCAGTATAGCATGCCCTTCAACGCTGCGAGAAGAATCACCTCAAAAAAAAACGAAGCCGAATCGGTTTTTTCCAATCGACGATTTCCACGACGGCACATAACAAGCTGGTGGCATCGTCAAAAATTTAATCAGAGAGGAAAATTTTAACATGACGCAGGCAGAAAAAAACGCCGAAGCCGTGCGACGCGGTTATGCGGCTTTCAACACAGGCGACATGAAGACGCTCACCGAGCTTTTCCATGAGAGCGCCTCGTGGCACACGCCCGGGCAAAGCTCCGTTGCCGGCGAGCGCAAGGGCCGCGACGCGGTCTTTGCTCTATTCGGCCGGTATGCGGGTGAGACCGGAGGAAATTTCAAGGCGACATTGCAGCACGTGCTCACGAGTGAGGACGGTCGCGTGGTCGGCGTTCATCACAACAGCGCGAAGCGGAACGGCAAGCAGTTGGAAGTTGACTGCTGCATCGTTTTCGAGTTCAAAGACGGCCAGGTGATTGATGGCCGGGAGCACTTTTATGATCTCCACGCTTGGGACAAGTTCTGGGCGTAGCCACCCACTTTTCCACGGTGAACCCCGTAGAGTGTCAAACTTCAGTGAGCCGGTCTGTTGCAACATGAAAGTAGATCGCAACTGGCCGCGCTGGTCTTACTGCCCACTTTGCAAGCTCATTGCCATGCGGGTGATGAAACTGCCGTAATGCTTTCAAAATGTGGAGCGGTTGATTGCTGCGGAGAGGTGAGAGGAAATAACTGAAGCGGGTTCGTGGGCAAAACGCAATCTTGCTGGTCAACTCTGAGACGTTCGCATAAGAAGGTTTGTGCTTTCCTTGTTATCCGGTGGGTTCGTACAGCTTTTGTCAATTTTAGGTCACATAATTTGGTTGTTTCCCTTAGACGAGGAAGCCATGAAAGACGATTCTTCAATGTATGAAATAACCAAGTCCTTAGCGAGAAACCCGCTCGGAATTATTGCGCTGTTTATCGTTCTCGTTTACGCCGTTGCCAGCGTAGTTATCAGCCTAGCGAAAGCAGAGTTCTATCAAAACCCATTGCACCCAGCGATTCTTTTTCTCGCGATCTTTCCACTAGTCGTGCTTGGTGTCTTTGCATATTTAGTTGCAAGGCACCATCGAAATCTTTACGCTCCGCAGGATTTCAAAGATGAAGGTTATTTCTTCGGTGGCCTAAAGATACCTTCTCTGTTGGGTAGCGGAACCAGTGGTGTTGCCACCTCGGACACCAGTGGCAAGAAAACCGATTCGCAGATTGCCTCGTCAATTGAAAGTTCGTACAAAAAACTGATTTCGTTTGGTTATGTTCTTATACATCAAACTGAAGTGGTGCATCGGCGTACTTCACCAAAATCAGGCCGATACAAGGTGCGAGTGTGGATCGAACCGATCGATCGAAAGAAGCTTATCTCGGATATCGCTTCTGTCACGTACCACGTTTGGGATGATTTCAACCCACCGATACTCACCACTTCTGATCACGCGTCAAATTTCGACCTATGGCTTTCAGTGTACGGTGAATTTCCAGTACTTGCCCTCATCACAACTACAGATGGAGAGATTATCGAACTACAACGATTCATCGACCTGCCCGGGCGCCCCCCGGATTGAATAAGCATAACAGAATACTCAATTACTGATCACTCCTAAAAAATAGGGACACGTTCAAATGATCGATTGGCCCACCGTAGTAACCACAATTTTAGCAAGCTCATCAATAGCAGTCATCATTGTGACTGTCATAGGCTTTGTTGCCAAAAGTATCATTTCGCGTTTTTTGGACAAGGATCTTGAGCGATTTCGAACTAATCTAGAGAAATCTGTTTTTGAGCATCAAACTCGTTATCACAACCTCCACTCTAAGCGAGTTGAAGTAATTGAGAAATTATACCAGCTTCTTGTACAAGCGGAACGCGATATAATTTTGCTAACTCATCCTTTTCAAAGCGGCGAGCCGTCATTAAACGAAAAAAGCAGTGCGGCTTTAATCAGCGCCCGAGAATCGATAGATTTTTTTGAAAAGAACAGAATATACTTCAGACCGGATAGTTGCAAAAGAATTTCAGGGTTTATTCGTGAGCTATCTGACTCGCTTATTCAATTCCAATATCAAGTTCAACCACTCATTAATAATAGCCAATCATATATGGACGGGGTTGGCGAGTGGGTAAAAGTACTGGATAGGCTTACAAAGCAGTTGCCATCTATCAAAACTGATATAGAAAATGAATTCAGGGGAATTTTAGGGCTAAACTGATAAAGCCGCTTCTTCGAGCACATCTTTTTCACCAGGCATCTTCTACTCCCTCACCACCGGCACCTCCACGCACGACGCAAACCTCTGCGAACGAAACACGCGCTGCGTAGCAACTTGGAAGTCGCTTTCCTGCGCGGTGAAAATATTTTCGACATACTTCTGCGGGTTGCGATCAATCACGGGAAACCACGAGCTTTGCACTTGCACCATAATCTTGTGGCCGCGACGGAAGGTGTGGTCGCTGCCGTGCAAGGGAATCACGTACTCATTCACTGCATTCGGCGCAACCGGCAGCGGCTGCTCAAAGCCTTTGCGGAAGCGGCCGCGCAACACATCGCCCGCGATCATCAATTGATACCCGCTCATCTTGTCTTCCTTCGCATAGCGCTCGGGATAAACGTCAATCACTTTCACAATCCAATCGCTGTCCGTGCCCGAAGTGGCCGCGAACAAACGCGCCGCCATCTTGCCGGAGATCGTTACGTCCGCAGCTAGCTATCTGACACTTTTTAAATTTGAAGACAACTGCTTCTTCTTCTGTGTTGTATATTCTGGCAGAGGAGGAAGCAATCATGAACCAATCACTCTTTGAGAAGTGGTTTTCGAAAACCAAACAACTCCGCCCACATGAAAATAAAGCACACGTTCGGAATTGGGCGTGGCTGTTAAGCGGTATCTTTCTTAGTTGCGCGGTTCATCTCAGTAAAATTGCGCGTAAAATTCCAGGAACCGCAACCGCGACCAGTAGTGAACGCCGCCCCAGCCGACTCTTGGACAACCCTGCGATTCGAGTTCGGGAATGGTACAAAGCCATTGCTCAACCGCTGCTTGAAAGTGTCGCGCAAAATGTCAAAGAAATTCGCCTGATCGTCGATGGCACCAAGATCGGTTTTGGGCATCAACTGCTCATGGTGTCGGTCGCCTATCGTCGCCGGGCGATTCCCATTGCCTGGATCTGGATTCGTTTCTCCTGTGGTCATAGCACCGCTTGGAAACAACTGGCACTGCTTTCGTATGTGCGCTCTCTCATCCCTGCCGGCACGCGCGTGCTGCTCGTCGGCGATAGCGAATTTGGCAGTGTTGACGTGCTTCAAGCGCTGAATCATTGGAAATGGAAACCGGGGCGTTTAACCCAAAAACATGCGTACTGCGTGAATCTTCTCGCGCATTGGCAAGTTGGCGAAGACGAACCGTGGTTATTAGCAACCAACTTACTCTCCCTGCCTGCGGCACTTGCGGCGTATCGGCGGCGCATGTGGATCGAAGAGATGTTTGGAGATCTCAAAAAGCACGGTTTCGATTTAGAGAGCACCCATCTGCGCCATTTCATGCGGCTCTCACGCTTGACCTTAGCGGTGGCCTTGTTATATGTTTGGTTGATCGCTTTCGGTACGCCAACGATCAAAGCCGGCGCGCGGCGCTTGGTTGATCGTGCCGACCGACGCGATCTTAGCATTTTTCATATCGGCAGCAAAATGCTCGATCGCTGTTTGACCAACGTTTTGCCGTTTGCCATCCACTTCTGTTTTTACAGCTAAAAACAAAAAGTGTCAGGTAGCTAGTTTTAAAAACAAAAAAAAATGGTAAGCGGATTTTATCGAAGCGGATACAGCCTTATCCGCTTACAAAAAACTTTTGGGTTGCGGCTCGTCCGCGTGGAGCATCACAAAATCATTCACGGAGCATCCTGTGTACGAAGCGAAAGCCAAACCCACCACGGCCAGCGTGGCTTCCTACTTGAATGCGATCACGGACCAAGAGCGTCGCAAAGATTGCAAGACGCTCGTGACGATTATGAAGCGCGTCACTGGTTGCTCCCCCAAAATGTGGGGATCCAGCATCGTGGGGTTCGATAGCTATCACTACAAATACGCCAGCGGGCATGAAGGGGACTCGTGCGTCGTGGGGTTTTCCTCGCGCAAGGGCGACCTCACCGTGTACTTGCTCGGCGGCTATGAAGATGCGGCAACGAAGGCATTGCTCGCGCAACTCGGCAAACACAAAATTGGCAAAGCGTGTCTGTACCTCAAGCGTCTGGCCGAGATTGATCTCTCCATCCTCGAGCAGTTGATTGCACGCTCGGTGGCCGCAACTCGGAGCCGGTATTCCAAGTCGGCAAAGTGAGAATGAACGTTTGCCTCACTTCATCGCCTTCTCTCCCTGCAACTTTTCAATCCTAGCTGTCGATGCCGACCTGCTCTTTTGCAAACGCTGCGCAGTCACTTCAGCTTGGCGCAGCGCGCGCAGAATATTTTCCCCAGAGAACTTCTTCAACTCCGCATCGCTCCAGCCGCGGCGAATCATTTCGGTTCTAGGTTGATTTGTTGGGAGGCGTTTGCTCGAACCCTTTCAGGGTTCTTTGTGCTCGTGGTTATGATCCCAGGGTGCGCTTCGCGCTACTCTGGGCTTTCATATTGAGCGCCTTCGGCGCTTTGTCTTTATGCTTTCACCCACACAAAACAACATTAAGTGCGCGTCTGAAAATTACTTCCCGAAATCGCCGTAGCCCCGCCCCCTTGTGGGGCGTTGATGGAACACAGAAATTTCATTGTTCCACCATCCGCCCACAAGGGGCGGGGACTACAATGGCGCGGGAAGTTATTTTTAGATGAACCCTAAGCCCCTTTTCTCCACACAAATTCAAGCTTGCAATTTTCCCAAGACCGCTTCATCTTCCGCCGTTCGATCAATTCGCTCTTGCCGAGTTTTCGGCAGCATAGTATGAATTCAACCGCTCCTATGATCTGAAAGGAAAGTAAACATGAGTGGAGAAAACAAATGTCCCGTAACCGGCGCGGCCCATACGCAGGCTGCCGGAGCGGGCACTTCGAACCGAGACTGGTGGCCGAATCAACTCAATCTCAAGATTCTCCATCAGCACTCGTCGTTGTCCGATCCCATGGGCAAGGATTTCGATTATGCCAAAGAATTTGCGAGTCTCGATCTTGCCGCAGTGAAAAAAGATTTGCAGGCTTTGATGACCGATTCGCAAGATTGGTGGCCCGCGGACTTTGGCCATTACGGTCCGTTGTTCATTCGCATGACGTGGCACAGCGCCGGCACGTATCGCATCGGCGATGGGCGCGGCGGTGCCGGTGCCGGCCAGCAGCGATTTGCGCCGCTGAATAGCTGGCCCGACAATGTCAATCTCGACAAAGCGCGGCGCTTGCTCTGGCCGATTAAACAAAAGTATGGCCGCAAAATTTCGTGGGCCGATCTCATGATTCTCGCGGGCAATGTCGCGCTGGAATCGATGGGCTTCAAGACGTTTGGCTTTGCCGGCGGTCGCGAAGATGTTTGGGAGCCGGAAGAGGTCTATTGGGGTTCTGAGAAGAAGTGGCTGGAAGACAAACGCTACTCCGGCGAACGCGATCTCGAGAATCCGCTCGCGGCTGTGCAGATGGGATTGATCTACGTGAATCCCGAAGGCCCGAACGCGAATGCCGATCCGATTGCCGCGGCCAAGGATATTCGCGAAACCTTTGCGCGCATGGCAATGAATGACGAAGAAACCGTCGCGCTCATTGCGGGCGGCCACACCTTTGGCAAAGCGCATGGCGCAGGCCCGGCCTCGCATGTTGGCGCGGAGCCTGAAGCCGCAAGCATTGAAGCGCAAGGCTTAGGTTGGAAGAGCACATTTGGCAAAGGCATGGCCGGCGACACTATCACCAGCGGCTTAGAAGTCACGTGGACCACCACGCCGACGAAGTGGAGCAACAATTTCTTTTGGAATCTCTTCGGCTACGAGTACGAGCTGACGAAGAGTCCTGCGGGCGCGCAGCAATGGGTTGCCAAAGGCGCGGGCGCAACAATTCCCGACGCGCACGATTCCTCGAAGAAGCTTGTGCCCACTATGTTGACCACGGACCTTTCGTTGCGCTTTGACCCGATCTATGAAAAAATCTCGCGGCGCTTCATGGAGAATCCGGATCAATTCGCGGACGCGTTCGCGCGCGCGTGGTTCAAGTTGACGCACCGTGATATGGGACCGCGTGCGCGTTATCTCGGCCCCGAGGTGCCTGCCGAAGAACTCATTTGGCAAGATCCCATTCCCGCGGTCAATCACCAGTTAATTGATGAAAAAGAGATTGCTGCGCTGAAGAATAAAGTGTTGGCTTCGGGGCTGTCGGTGGCGCGATTGGTTGCAACCGCATGGGCCTCGGCCAGCACGTTCCGCGGCTCCGACAAGCGCGGCGGTGCGAATGGTGCGCGCATTCGTCTCGCGCCGCAGAAGGACTGGGAGGTTAACCAACCGGAGCAATTGGCGAAAGTGCTGCAAACTTTGGAACGGATTCAAACAGAATTCAACAACGCGCAAACCAGCGGCAAGAAAGTTTCGCTCGCCGATTTGATTGTCTTAGCGGGTTGCGGCGGTGTTGAGCAAGCCGCGAAAAAAGCCGGCTACAACGTGAAAGTTCCCTTCACGCCGGGACGCATGGATGCCGCGCAGGAGCAAACGGAAGTGGAATCTTTCGCCGTGCTCGAACCCGCGGCCGACGGCTTCCGCAACTATCTCAAAGGCAAATACTCTGTTCCCGCAGAAGTGCTGCTCGTGGATCGCGCGCAATTGCTCACGCTGACCGCGCCGGAGATGACGGTGCTCATTGGCGGCCTGCGCGTGTTGAACGCGAACTACGGACAGTCGCAACACGGCGTTTTCACCAAGCGGCCAGAGACGCTCACCAATGATTTCTTTGTAAATCTGCTGGACATGAGCACGAGTTGGCAGGCAACCACGGAGGACAAAGACATCTTCGAAGGACGTGATCGCGCCACCGGCGAGCGCAAGTGGACCGGCACGCGCGTCGATCTCGTCTTTGGTTCAAACTCGCAGCTACGCGCGCTGGCGGAGGTTTACGCGGGCGCAGATGCGCAGGAAAAATTTGTGCACGACTTTATTGGCGTGTGGAACAAGGTCATGAACCTCGATCGCTTCGATCGGGCGTGATGCGGCACTCGGAGTTTGCGCTAGCCGCAACCAATGAATAAATGCAAAATCGGTGCAGCGCGAGGCGCAGTGCCTCCGCTGCACTGAAGACTTTCGCCTGATGCTGAAGCATCAGGCTAGGAGATGCAAGCCCCATGAACGGGGCTGCCACCCAGTGGGTATGAATGAACCTCGCTTGCGGGGTTTCCCACCTTTTAGCCTGATGCTTCAGCATCAGGCGGAGGTTGGCGGCATCACGAGTGCAAAATTCAGGTAGAACCCCAATTTTCGCATTGCTCCTTTGATCAATCTGTGCCCACCCTTTTCAACGCGTCAAAATGCCTCACAGAAATCTTGTTTGAAGCACATCCCCCACTTCTCCAAAGTCATTTATGCCATTCATACTGCGATAAAGGAGCATCATGAAATCCGTACTGCTCGCCGTCGCATTCTTACATTGTGCTGCGACAGCCCAAACGCCAGATAGTCTCAAGCCGCGGGCACAGTATCCTTCGCCCATGGTCGAATACGCGCGACGACATGAGCGCATTGCGTCGCGCGAGCATGCCGGACTCAAATTCGAGCTTGCGCAGCTTTTTCCGAAGCCAATAGAAATCTTTATTCCGCGTAAGAGTCAAAACGAACGGAGGCTCGATCTGCTCATTCATTTTCACGGTGGGGGCTTTATCACACAAGAGGCCGCAGTGCAATATCGCGATGCGCTTGCCGCGGTGACGATCAATCTCGGCGCGGGTTCGAGTGTGTATGGGCGTCCGTTTGAAGATTCGACGAAATTTTCTGCGGCCCTCGATACGCTGCGTTTACAAATCGAACAGCGCGTGCGACACAAAGTGCAATGGGGTAAAATTATCTTGAGTGGGTTCAGCGCGGGTTATGGAGCCATCAGAAAAATCATCAGCACGGGCAATAATTTCGCGCGCGTGGATGCCATTCTCCTGCTCGACGGGTTGCATGCGAGCTACATGCCCGAGCGCCAAGTTTTAGCCGAGGGCGGTGGGATCGATAGCACGGGTTTGGCGGCGTTCATTCGCTTTGCGCGCGCAGCAGCGCAGCCTAAAAGCGCGAAGCAATTCTTAATCACCCACTCGGAAATTTTTCCGGGCACGTTTGTGAGCACCACGGAAGCGAGCGATTTTATTTTGCAGACCTTGGGAATGAAACGCGAGGCAATTCTCAAGTGGGGGCCGTTGGGGATGCAACAACTCAGCGTCGCGCGCCGCGGCAATTTCGAAGTGCACGGCTTCGCGGGCAACACCGCGCCGGACCATGTGGACCATTTGCACGCGCTGGGAGATTTTTTGATGATGGTTCGGGAGCAAATATGAAGTCGGACTTGCGCGCGAGGATTTTAAGCGCAGAGCGAAATTTTATTGCGCAAGTCTGAATTGGCCTGTTTGGCGAAGCGCAGCGTTTCCAAAACCAAATTCATGGTCGCAATGTCGCGTGTTTCAGTTCGGTGTTGATGGCTGCTAGCACTGCTTCTTGACGCATGATATCCTCCGTTTGTTTATTCCATCATCACAATAAACCCTCAGCGCAGCCGAGGTTGAAACCTGGCACAACTCACCCCACTCTTTCAAACGCGCCCATCTTGCCGTATTTCTCTATTCTCTGCTCAATCAATTTCGCGGGCGGAATCTTCGACAGTTCGCGCAGGGTGGCGAACAAATGATTTTTCACGATCATCGCAGGCTTGCCATGATTGTGTTCGTTGCTAAGATCCTTTTCTCGGTTCTGCCTCGGCCGCTATTCCTGCACGCTCCCGAATCATTTCGACCAGTTGGTAGGTCAGTGCCAAGTCCGTCTTGATTTCTTCACGAGTGTATTCCATCGGTGGACCGGGCGGATAACGGCCTTCAACATAAAATTGGGTGGCCTTCTCACAAAGCTCAATGAACGGTTGATAGAGGCCGGGGCTGATTTTTTCAATCTTCTTGAGTAGCGTATCCAACTCATGAATCCACGGCGGCTCTTTACCGTTGAGCACTAAATAGCCTTTGAGATACTTCTCAATTGTTTGTTGCATATGATACGCAACGGCATCGGTGTGGCCCTGCAGATCATAAAGCAGTTGCGCGGTCTCGAGCTCGCGGTTGGCATGCGTGAACCACTCCACGGCCTGTTCTCTCAATCCTTCATCCATAAATTACCTCGCCTTTTTCAAAAATTTTCTTGATAAAAAAATCTTTAATGGCGAGTCGGTGTTCGACTTCATGTTTCGTATAAACCAGAGGCGAAATGGAGAGAGAATCGCTGCGGTCACGTAATAACCGTTTGACTTCCATCCGTCGATCGAGCGGGCGCTTGTCGGTCTCTTTGACAATCAAAAGGTCGATATCACTATCTGCGTGCGGCTTGCCATAAGCATACGAGCCGAAGAGAATAATTTTCTCCGGCGCATATGAGACGACAATGCGCTGAACGATTTCTTGAAGCATTTCACGCGAAAGTTTGTGCGTATCTGTCATGGTCGTTTCTTCTCTTGCTCGTGGAAATAGCCGTTGTCTAGTCAAGCTACATTTGTGAAAAGTTAGAAGTTCTCCCGGCCTGCATAAAATATTTACCCCACCCGCTCAAACGCGCCCATCTTGCCGTACTTCTCGATTCTCTGTTCAATTAACTTCACGGGCGGAATTTTCGACAACTCGCGCAGCGTGGCGAGCAGATGATTCTTTAAAATGCTCGCCGCCTCGTCGTGATTGCGGTGCGCGCCGCCGCTCGGTTCTTTGATCACACCGTCGATTACGCCGACTTTCAAAAGATCGCTGCCCACAAGCTTCATCGCTTCCGCGGCTTGCTCGGCTTTGGTGCTATCGCGCCAAAGAATTGCGGCGCAGCCTTCGGGCGAGATGACGGAATACCAGGTATTCTCCAACATATAAACGCGATCCCCCACGCCGATACCGAGCGCGCCGCCGCTCGCGCCTTCCCCGATAATGACGATCACGATCGGCACGGGCAGATGCGACATCTCAAACAGATTGCGCGCAATAGCCTCGGCTTGGCCGCGCTCTTCCGCGCCGATGCCGGGATATGCGCCGGGCGTATCCACGAGGGCCACAATGGGCCGATGGAATTTCGCCGCGAGCTTCATCACGCGCAGCGCCTTGCGATAGCCCTCGGGATGCGGCATGCCGAAATTGCGATAGAGCTTCTGCTTCGTGTCCCGGCCCTTTTGCTGGGCAATGACGACCACGGGTTGCTCGCCGAGCTTGCCCACGCCGCTAATAATTGCGGGATCATCGCCAAATGCGCGGTCGCCGTGCAGCTCCACAAAGTCGGTGAGCATGCGCTCGATATAGTCTTTCGCATACGGCCGCTGCGGATGCCGCGCGAGTTGCACGCGTTGCCAACGCGTGAGTTTCGAATAGATCTCGTCGCGCAATTTGTACGTACGCTCTTCGAGTTTTTTTATTTCCGCTTCCAAGCCGGGATCAGCCGTGACGTCATACTCGCGCATTTCCGCGAGCCGCTTTTCCAATTCCACAATCGGCTTTTCAAATTCCAACACAAAACCGTTCATCGCCTTCTCCTTCAGATTCTAAAGATTGCGCGAAACAAAATCTCCAAATCCAACACCGGGCTGTAATGCGTCACGTAATAAAGCTCATACTTGTCTTTTTCCTCTTCTGAAAGCGCGGCGCTGCGATGCACTTGCACAAGCCCGGTGAATCCGGGCTTGAGGCCGAGGGTTTGTGTGCACGCCGGTGCGCTCAATTCACGCCCGACCCAACTCAGACGGCCGCGCAAAATTTCTAACAGCCACGGCCATTTGCCCAAGCGTCCGCCGTCTTTGAGGCTGAACAAACGCAAGCCCGCGGCTTGGGTGATTTCAAATTTGCGCCGCAACAACATCTGCAAAATGAAAAATGGCGCGAGCAAAAGCAACGCGAAAGTTGCGAGAACAAGATCAAACATGCGTTTGCTGAATTGCGCGCCGAAACGCTGGAGGCGGTTTTCAATTTCAACCAAAGGCACTGCGGCAATCGCGTCGATGCTCGCTTTGCCGATGATCACGTCCAAATGGCTCGGCACGAGTTTAAAACTGATGCGCTGCCCGGCTTCGCGCGAGCGCGACATTGCGCCGATAATGCGATCAAACGGCACGCGCTGCGTGGAAAAAATCACTTGTTGAATGCGCGAGCCGCCAGGCGCGTGCAGAAACTTGTCGAGGTCTTCCAACGCCGCGAGCACGGGCAAACCCGCGTGCGCTGTGCCAACTTGCGCCGCTTCAATGCTCACCAATCCGACAATTTCATAATTGCTTTGCAAATTCATCTTCAACCGCTCGACCAACGCGCTATCGGAGACAAAGTCGCCGACGACGAGCGTGCGCACGCCGCCGAGCGCACGCGAGGGAGAAGTCGCAGTTTTGATCACGCCGAGATAGCTCAACCCTTTCACCAGCAAACGCCAGGCACTGAGCATGATCATATTCAGGCCGCCGGCAATGAGCACAACTTGCCGCGAAAAAGCATATTGATTAAAAAAATAAGTAAAGCTCGCGTTGATGAGGAAGCCGGTGAGCGTTGCCAGAAATGCTTGATAGGAAGAGAACCGCGCTTTGCCATAACAACCAAAGAGCGCAAGCATGAGGAGCCAGACGGTGGAATATACGAGATCAACGATGAGATAACTCTGCAACACGTCGCGGCCTTCGAAGCGCAGCCAAATGCCGAGGCCTAGCCCAATCTGCATCAGCCCAAGATCGAGCACGGGCAACGCGAGCGTATGCGCAAAAGTTCGCGCGAAGGCAAACGCGGCGCGCATCCAAATCGCGAAGTGCAGCAAGGCATAGGCGACGATCGACATGCGCCGGCGAAAATGTTTTTTGACGAACAAGCCCATGGCTTGATAAAAAATGCGCACGCTATCAAAGCTGCTGCGGCGCGAGCTTTCCCCTTTGAAGTGCACGATCTGCGTGCCGGGAAAATAATGAATCATCCAGCCCGCAGCGCGCATGCGATAGCACCAATCCAAATCCTCGCCATACATGAAAAAATCTTCGTCGAGCAAACCGACCTGCGCGAGCGCTTCGCGGCGCACAAGCATGAACGAGCCGGAAATGGCTTCCACTTCGCAGATCTCATTTTCGGGGAGATACGTGAGATTGTAGCGGCCAAACCATTTGCTGCGCGGAAAGAGCGCGCTCAATCCGGCGAGCTTCGTAAACGCGACCCACGGCGTGGGAAAGCTGCGGCGACAAGCAAGCTGCAACGTGCCGTCCGGGTTCAAAACTTTGCAGCCCATCATGCCCGTGGCCGGATGGCTCTCCATAAACGCGAGCGCCGCGGTGAAAGTATCTTCTTGCACAATCGTATCGGGATTGAGCAGTACGAGAAAACGGCCGCGCGCTTGTTTGATCGCCAAGTTGTTCGCACGCGCGAAGCCGAGGTTCTCTTGGTTGGCGATGAGTATACATTCCGGAAATTCCGCGGCCACCATTTCCACGCTGCCCTCGTCAGAAGCATTATCCACAACGAAAATTTCCGCGCTCACGTTGACGAGCGCCTTGCGCAGCGAGAGCAATGCCTGCCGCAAAAACTCGCGCACATTGTAGTTGACGATGATGAGGGAGAAGTCGAGGTTTGCCGCCGGGGATAGCGTCGTAGCGATTCCCCCTTTGAGTGGGGCCAGGGAGGTGTTCTTCGCAACATTCACGTCATGCAAATGTATCATTCAATCCAACCCGCCGAACAAATCGCGCAGCTTGAGTTTCCACACCGTGAGCGCGGCTTCATATTGAATCTGCCGCGACATTTTTGAACGGCCCGAGAGCCGTTCCGTGAACACGATCGGAATTTCACCGATGCGAAAACCTTTGCGCCACGCTTTGAAATGCAATTCGATTTGAAAGGCGTAGCCGTTGGACACGATACGATCGAGACGAATCGCTTCGAGCACGCTCCGCCTAAAACACTTAAAGCCGCTGGTGCAATCGCGAATCGGCATGCGCGTGATCAAGCGCGTGTACCAACTGGCAAACACGCTCAACAGCAATCGCGAGAGCGGCCAATTGATGACATTCACGCCGGTGAGATAACGGGAGCCGATCACGAGGTCGAAATCGTTGGTGCCATGAATCAAACGGGGCAAGTCTTCGGGGTTGTGCGAGAAATCCGCATCCATTTCAAGCACGAGGTCATAACCTTTTGCCAGCGCATATTGAAAGCCCGCCACGTAGGCTGTGCCCAATCCCAATTTGCCTTCGCGCTGAATGAGATGCACGCGCGGATCGAATTTGCTGCGCAGCTTCACGAGGTCCGCGGTGCCGTCGGGAGAATTATCGTCCACGATCAACACTTCCAGCTTGGGAAGGTTGAGGCTGAAAATTTTTTGCAACATGCGCTCGATGTTGCCGGCCTCGTTATAGGTGGGGATCACCACCAAAGCATGTGGGGTCGGAGTTTCAGGCAGGGCTTGATCCTCTTCAAGTGGCGTTTATGATTTTCACCGCGACGCAACAAGCGTTTTGAATCCGGGTTTAACTATCGTTTTGAACAGTGCGAGCAAAAAAATTCTGCCTCTCATAAAATCGCGGCACTAAACGAACGGCCTTGCAGTCGTTTCATTCGTGCATCTTCTGCAACGCGCGCAAGGCGCTCTTCGCACTATCTTTTGCGCCGATGTTGTAGTGCGCTTCGACGATTTTCCCGTCCGGCCCGATCACAAAATGACTGCGAATCACACCGGTGAATTTAACCAGCAAGATCGATTTTTCGCCCAAGACACCGTACGCTTCGGCAATTTTGTGCTCCGCATCGACGAGCAGCATGAAGGGCAGATGGTATTTGCTCTTGAATTTCACATGGCTCGCTACGCCGTCCGGGCTTATGCCGAGCACGGTTGTGTTCTGATCTACGATGACCTCGTAGTTGTCGCGAAACGCGCACGCCTGTATCGTTCAGCCGGGGGTATCGTCTTGCGGATAAAAATATAAAATAACCGTCTGGCCGCGCAAGCTGCTCAAGCGCAGCAGTTGGTTTTGATCCGTGAGCGCTTCGAAATCCGGAGCGAGATCGCCGGGAGAGAGCCGCGTCATTCGTATCCTTTCAGGTGTCGAGCAGAGACTGCTTGTGTTCAATAATGTGGTATGCAAAGAGGAAAAGTCCAAGTTTTTTTTTCAAAGAAATGTCTTGTCGAGTAGGAAGTGCTTGCTTATGTTTTACGTGTTGTCACGTCACGCGGCTTGAGAGCTATTTCACAAAGGACACTCCATGAAGATCTATTTCGGCATCGCGTTTTCGTTTGTATTTTCTTTTTGCTCCCATGCCCAACCTGCTCTCTCCCTCGACGAAGCTCTCCGTCTCGCGCGCGCGAATAATTTGCAGCTCAAAAAACAGGAGCAGCGGCAAAAGTTCGCGGCGCTCGAAGTCGCGATCAAACGCGGGCAACGTTTGCCCTCGCTTGAGGTGAGCGCAATGACTTCCTATACCGATGAAATCGCCAAGCTCGATATTCCGATTGGCAATCTCGGCTTACCTTTGCCGCCGAATTTCACGGCCCCGAGCGTCGAACTGGGCGGCCATGATCGCACGGACTTCGCGCTCGGCGTGCGCCAGCCGATTTTCACGGGCGGGCGTTTGCGCACGCAAGTTGATCTTGCTAAAACTGCTTTGCAGGGAGAAGAAACCCGACTCGCGCTTGTGCAACAGCAGACGGCTTATCAAATTCATCTGCTTTTCTATCAAGCGCAGAACCTCAAAAAGGAAGGCAAGATTCAGCTTGCGAGCTTGAACCGGCTTACGACGCAATTGACGCAAACGCGCCATCTCCTCAACGCCAAGCAAGTGGTGGCTTATGACACACTGCAAGTTTTCAATCAAGCTTTGCAGGTGAAAATTTTGCTCGAACAAAACCTGCGCGACCAACGCCTCGTGGATTTGCAAATGGCGCGTGTGCTCGATCTCAGCGAAGCGCGCCCGATTGCGGAAAGCGAATTGCCGCAAGTCGGCGAGCCGCGTTTTCGTCTCGATAGCTTGCAGCAAGCGGCGCGGCGCGCACGACCCGAGTTGCGCGGCGTGCAATTGAGCCAACAGTCGGCATTGCTCAATCGCAAACTCGCGCGCGGAAATTTTCTACCGGAGATCGGCGCGGAAGCGAAATATCATTATGGCAAGCCTGCCCTCAATCAGGTTGCGGATGAGTGGATGGATTACACAACGGTCGGCGTGAGCTTGCAGTGGAATCTTTGGCGCGGCAAGCAGGACCAACATCGCGTAGAAGAGGCGGAAGTCGAACACACTCGGCTTACCATTGAAGAGCGCGAGCTGCTGCGCAATGTCGCGTATGAAGTCGAGCGCAGTTGGGAAAACATGAAATTCGCTGCGCGGCAAATCGCGCTCGCGGAGCAATTGCTCGCGCAACAACAGGAGCGCTATCGCATCGTGAGCACGCAACAACGCGAAGGCGTTGCGACCACCAACGACGTGATCGTTGCCGAAGCGGATTTGACGCAGGCGGAATTACAACTGCAACGCGCACTCATTCAGTATTATGTTTCGCAGAGCGAGATGCGCTTGGCAACCGGGACGATTGCTGAATGAAAAGCCTTGCCTCGAAGTTTATTTACAACGCCTCTCTCAAACTGTCATCGTAGAAAACCTTGCCTCGCACTCGCGATGTCTCGCAAAACAGGAAGTGTCTCAAGCACTGGGAAAGGTTCTTCCAGAATGACAATGAAGAGGGGAAAGTGCCGTCCAAGAGAATATTCGGAGAAAGAGATGAAGCAACATTCAAAATACTTGCTCGTGCTGTCGCTGCTCTTGAGCGCTTGTGATAAAAAAGAAAACTCCACCTTCGAAGCGAGCGCCATTGTCGAAGGCACCGCGGTGAAAGTCGCGGCGCAGACCGGCGGCTATTTACTGCAAGTGACCGTGAGTGAAGGCGAGGACGTTGTGCTGGGCCAAACCATCGCCGTGGTCGATACGGAAAAGTTGAGCTATCAACTCGAACAAGTGCAGGCAGGCGTGGAAGAGCTTGCGGTGCAGCGCCGCATGGCAGAAACCAATTTGCGCCGCGCAAAGGAAGATTTTGACTATGCGCAAACGCGCTATGAGCGCTTTCTCGATCTTTTTCAAAAGAGCGCAGCGAGCGAGCAAACGCGCGATGATGCCAAGATCAATTTCGACCGCAGCCAAACGGCTTACGAGGCCGCGCGGCAAAATCTGCAAGTGCTCGCGAGCAAGGGCAAAGGGTTGGAAGCGCAAGCCAAGTTGTTGCGCCGCCAAATAAATGACGCCACAGTGAAAGCGCCGCTCAACGGTACGGTCACGACGCGCTATTACGACGCGGGCGAGACCATTCCGCCCAACGCGCCCCTCGTTGAAATCATCGACCTTTCCAAGATGTGGACGAAGATTTTTATCTCAGAAACATATTTGCCGAAAGTGCAGATCGGTCAAGCCGCGCAGGTGCGCATCGACGGCACAACGCAAACGATCTCCGGCACGGTCGCATGGATCAGCACCAAAGCCGAGTTCACGCCGAAAAATATTTTGACGCAAGAGAGCCGCACCGCGCTCGTCTATGCCGTGAAAATCAATCTCGATAACCCCGACGGAATTTTGAAGCACGGCATGCCGGTGGCGATTGCGTTGGAGCCGAGGTTGTGATGAAAAAAGTTTGTAGTAGCGCCCTCAGGCGCAGAGCGTTCAGAACCTCCTGCGCCTGAAGGCGCTACTACGAACGCCGTTTCGGCTTTGACCTTTTGATGATAAAACTCTTCGATGCGTTGCGGTAAAAATAGTATTGCACAGTTTGCGAAGAGAGCCGGCATAGCGAAATTGAATTTCACCCATTCTGTTCATGTCATCCATCATCGTCATCCAAAACTTCTCCAAACACTACGGCGAACTGCGCGCGGTGCATGAGCTTTCGCTCGCGATCAACGCAGGCGAGTTGTTCGGCCTCATCGGCCCGGACGGCGCGGGCAAGACCACAACGATGCGCACGCTCTGCACGCTCCTGCCGCTCGAAGCCGGCGAGATGCGCATCGCGGAATTTGACGTGCGGCGCAACGTGCCTTCGATTCGCAACTTGCTCGGCTACATGCCGCAGCGCTTCTCGCTCTATCCCGATCTCTCGGTCGAGCAGAATCTTATGTTCTTTGCGGATCTCTTCAGCGTGACGGCCGCGGAAAAGAAGAAGCGTTTGCAGCAGCTCTATCATTTCAGCAAGCTGGAGCCGTTCAAACATCGTTTGGCGAAACAGCTTTCCGGCGGCATGAAGCAAAAGCTCGCGCTCTCTTGCACGCTCATTCACACGCCGCGCGTGTTGATCCTCGACGAACCGACCACCGGCGTCGATCCGGTTTCGCGCAGAGAGTTTTGGCAAATCTTGCAGCAACTGCGCAGCGAGGGTGTGACCATTCTCGTTTCCACGCCATACATGGACGAGGCGCTGCTCTGCAATCGCGTGGCCTTCATGCACAAAGGCCGCTTGCTCGCACTCGACGATCCGCGCGAAATAACAAAAAATTTTCCGCACGCGCTTTATGAAGTCATTGCGCCGAACCCGCAACTGGTGCTGCCTTATTGCAAAAGAGAATTGGCGGCGCAGTCCGTGCAAATCTTTGGTGACCGTTTGCACGTGAGTTTTGTGGAGCCGCTCTCGCACGAGACGATCAACCGCATCATCCTCGGCGCGCCGCATCCGATCAGCGATGTGCGTCGCATCGCGCCTGGGATTGAGGACACGTTTATGGAGTTGATGAAGAAGGTGGAATAAAAATCTTCAGTGAAACTCGGTGACTTCGGTGTCACTCGGCGGCAAAGCTTTTCCACCGATGCCAAGAGGCCACGCGCGAAGGACTCTTGGAAAGCCTTGAAGTAACTCTGCGTGAAGCGTTAGAGTTGAATGAACAAGAATACCGAACGGCTGAAATAGAACCATGTCCAACCACGCGGTCCACACGCACAACCTCGGCAAGCGCTTCGGCAAATTCGAGGCGGTGAAGAATCTCAACCTCGCGGTGCAGCAGGGCGAGATCTTCGGCTTTCTCGGCGCGAATGGCGCGGGTAAGACCACGGCGATTCGCATGCTCTGCGGCTTGCTGCTCCCCTCCTCCGGCCAAGGCTCGGTCGCGGGCTTTGACATTTACAAAGAGAACGAGAAGATCAAACAACGCATCGGCTACATGAGCCAAAAGTTTTCGCTCTATGATGATTTGACGCCCGCGGAGAATATCGAATTTTATGGCGGTGTCTACGGCTTGAAGCGACAAGCGCTGTTGCACAAACGCGCGCAACTGGTGCAGGAATTGGGTCTGCGCGAGCAAGCGAATATGATGACACGCGCGTTGCCGCTCGGCTTCAAACAGCGCTTGGCATTAAGCTGCGCGCTCTTGCACGACCCGCCGATTGTCTTTCTCGACGAACCCACTGGCGGCGTTGATCCCGAGGCGCGCCGCAATTTTTGGGATTTGATTTATCACATGGCCGAACAGGGCAAAACGATTTTCGTAACGACACATTACATGGACGAAGCGGAGTATTGCCATCGCGTATCGATTATGTATCAAGGCGAAATCGTCGCACTCGGCTCGCCGAAAGAGTTGAAGCAGCAATATCGGAAAACCTCGATGCAAGAAGTGTTTATTGAGCTGGTGGATCGGTGAGTGGGCGGTGATCAGTGATCAGTCATCAGTGCTTGCGAACGATACCGTTAAAAAACGGAGGCGCAAATGAGTAATTTGCCGCATGCGAAGAGTTTTCGCGACTTGATTGTTTATCAGAAAGCGAAAGCGCTTGCGAAGAAAATCTTTCAACTGTCGAAGAGATTTCCACGGGAGGAGATGTATTCGTTGACGGATCAGATTCGCCGTTGTTCAAGATCTATCGGGGCTCAAATTGCCGAGGCTTGGGGCAAGCGGCTTTATGAAAAGCACTTCATTAGCAAATTAAGTGATGCCGACGGCGAACAAAACGAAACCCAGCACTGGCTCGACACAGCCGCTGATTGTGAATACATAACCGCGGCAGAACGAACAGCGCTCATCGCGAAGTGTGAAGAAATCGGACGCTTGCTCGGCGGAATGATCGCGAAAGCAGACAAATTTTGTTCCGGATCCCCGTACGCAGCTCGCGATGAAGCAGTCGAGTATTTTTCGTAAACAAAGATCGGCTTTGACGATTTAATACTGTTCACTGTTCACTGTTCACTGATAACTGTTCACTGATAACTGTTCACTGATAACTGATCACTGATAACTGATCACTGATAACTGTTCACTGATAACTGTTCACTGATAACTGTTCACTGATAACTGATCACTGATAACTGATCACTGATAACTGATCACTGATAACTGATCACTGATAACTGATCACTGATAACTGATCACTGATAACTGATCACTGATAACTGATCACTGATAACTGATAACTAACCCATGCCTTCTCGCATAAAACCCATCATCCGCAAAGAGTTCATTCACATCCGCCGCGATTTTCGCACGCTGATGATTGTGTTCGCCATGCCGGTGTTCATGCTGCTCATGTACGGCTACGCGATCAACATGGAGATTCAAAACATCGACCTTGCGGTGCGCGATCATTCGCAATCACCGGCGAGCGCGGAGTTGGTGCGCGCGTTTCAAGGCAGTCGTTTCTTTACAGTGAATTATTTTGAAGGCAACGAGTCGGAAATCGAAAAGCTTTTTCAACAACGCGCGGCGAAAATGGTTTTGATCATTCCGCACGACTTTGCGCAAACCCGCGCCACGCCAACTCCAACAAAGGTGCAGGTGCTCATCGACGCCGGCGATTCCAACACGGCGCAGTTGATACAAAACTACGCCAATGCGGTTTTGCAAAGCTACAACACGGAGCACGGCGTCGTGTTGCCGCTTGAAGCGCGCACTATCATTCAATACAACCCGACGTTGAAAAGCTCCTACTTCTTCGTGCCCGGCTTGGTTGCGGTGATTCTCATGATGATCTCCGCGCTGCTCACCAGCATCACCATCGCGCGCGAGAAAGAGACCGGCACGATGGAGCAAATTCTCGTTTCGCCCGTGCGGCCGCACGAAATCATCATTGGCAAAGTCGTGCCGTACATTCTGCTCGCCTTCCTCGACGGCGTCGTCATTTTGCTCGTCGCGCACTTTTGGTTCAAGGTGCCGATCATCGGGAGCATGGTTCTGATTCTTGGCGCGTGCTTGCTCTTCGTCTTCGTGGCGCTCGCATTCGGCTTGTTGATTTCCACGCGCGCGGCCACGCAGCAAGTGGCGATGATGACCGCGCTCACCGGCACCATGCTGCCCACGATCATGCTCTCGGGTTTTATCTTTCCCATCGCGGCGATGCCCAAGCCGTTGCAGATCGTCACCTATATCATTCCCGCGCGCTATTTTCTCCCCGTGATTCGCGGCGTCATGCTCAAAGGCAATACGTTGGAGCACATCGCCCTTCCCCTCGGTGTGCTCGCCTTTATGGGGCTTTTCTTTCTTTTAATCAGCGCGAAAAAATTCAAGATGACGTTGGAAGTTTGATCGGCGTCACTCGGCGCGCACCACGATTGCCGTATGCTTTTGCAGCACGGCATGCACACCGGCAAAATAGGTTTCCTTTTCCTCTTCTGCCAAGGGCGGAGGCGCGAGCTTCAGCAACGCGGCATCCTGCAACAGCGTGCATGCCATAACCGCATACATGCGATTTTTGGCGGAAACATCGTGTAGACTGAGATGCTGCAAACGCTTGATGAAATCGGCGCAGCGATCATTGGGATACGCGGCTTTGTATTGCAGCACGCGAAAGATCGTGCTGTTGCGCACGCCCTCATGTTGCGCCTGCAACAGTGAGAGATAATTACGGCGGGCGGCTTGTTGTTTATTAATCTCCGCAGTTTGCAAATTGGCGGCGCAGCCGAGGCACAACAATGCGGCAAGAAGTAAATTGCGTGTCATGTTCAGTTCTCCTGAGAAATTTCTTCTCGTTTAGCATTTCTGTTAGCGACCAAACAACTCGTCCCACATCTCTTCCCAACGCGTTCGATTTTCTCTCCAGAGGCGATACTCTTTGCGCGTTGCCAAGCCGAGGGGGCCATCCCATATTCCCCCATGCAGCATGCCGTCGTAAACGCGAACCGCGAGCACATTTTCTTCTTCAGGGTTAAGCGTGCCGGGAACGATAAAATACGCGCGCACTTGCTGCCAGTCGTTACCGTCATACTCCGGTTTGCGCCCTCCCCATCGCGACCACATACCGGTGCGCCCCAACAGTTTCCCATTCAGATAGACTTCTTCGATGTCATCAATGCGCCCGAGCACAAGCACGAGCCGTTCTTCCGACAAATCACGCGGCACACGAAAACGCGTGCGATACCAACCAATGCCGTCAAAATCTTTGTTGCCATAGCCATCCCAAATTCCCGGCACTGCAACTTTTTGCCATGCGCTTTCATCATAGTCGCGTTGCGCAAAGTTGGCGTCATCAGCCATGTGCAAGCGCCAATTGCCGGCAAGATTGAGAGCAAGTTCTATTTGCTCGCGCACGTAGTAAAGTCCCACGTCGCCGTGCACGATACCGCCGGCAAGCCCTTCGTCAAATACGCGCACTGCGAGAACATTGTCGCCCTGGTTATGAAGCAGAGCCGGCGGAATGGTATAACGCCGCTGCAGGTTATAGCCGGTTTGATAATGCGGCGGAAAGCTGCCTTGATAGCCGATCATGTGGCCATTGAGATACACTTCATCCACATCATCAATCTGGCCGAGCATGAGATAGAGCTGCTGCGTTTGCGCTTCCTGCGGTGCGGTGAAATGCAGCCGATACCACGCATAGCCATCATAGCCGGGATAACCCTCGCGCTCCCACTCGCGCGGGACGCGAATCTCCTCCCAATTTGAATCGTCGAAACCCGGCGCGGCAAACGCATCATTATCCCCGATTTCAAATTTCCACATGCCGCGCAACGACTTCGCTTCACGCAGGTCTTGGCTGCGCAGCGGTGCTACGAAGAGCATGAGCACATGCAGCCCGATTATCACGGCCAACGCTTTTGTTCTGCTCTTATTCATGACGCCTTCCTTTCGTTTATCGACAGCAGAGAATACGCACGGTTGAATTTCCGGTTGTCATGGCGATTTCAAAAGTTGTCAAAAATTGTCACGCGCAAGCGCGAGTGCAACTCTCATGGCCTGCGCTATCATTTGCGATTTCGTTCAGGTGGGAAACGGTGAGAGGAAGTGTCGGTGAGAAAACAAACTGCGGCGACGTTGATGGTAACGGGCGACTCTGATTTGTCGGCACGCTGCACCTCAAAACCTCTGCGCAGCAGCTCTTCGGCGAAACTCGGCGACTTCGGCGCGTTTCGGTGGAAAGGCTTTGCCGCCGAATGGCACCGAAGTCACCGAGTTTCGCCGAGAAAAAACTTTCAGAGTTTTATTCTGACTTTGGTTCACTAGTTCGCATATCAAGCGTGCCGTTCTTGCACCTCGGCCAGATATTGGCGAAACAAATCCGGCTCCAAGCCCATCATCTCTTCGCGCACGTTGAAATCGATGCGCTTGTTGAGCCGGGCTTGATCGATATACAAACAGAGCATGAATTGCCGCAGCGTTTGCTTTCTTTCTAGCAGCAATTCGCTGCCAAGCAGAGACCGTTGCTTTTGCACAATCGGCAAGAGGAAAGTATTTCCCGCCGGGATTTGAATGATTTGCCGGCGCCACGCATCGAATGGCCATAACATGCGCGCGAGCATTTGATCTTCATATCGCATCTCGAGGCGCTGCAAGGCAATGTTGAGTTGTGCATGTTTGAAGGTCAAGCGATCAATTGCCAGAGGATCAAGAAACAGCGCGCGCACATAGGCGAGATTGGCCTCCTGCCAAAGCTTGAGCGCCGTGGCCGCATCGCCGAGATAGCCCCAATCGCGCGGCATAACTCGTTCGGGATGCTGCGTGACCCAGTTCAGCAAATCTTCGTGCGCGGCTTGCCAATTTTCCAAAACGAGATGGCACACGCCGCGCGGCAGCGTTTTATCTTTTGCGCTAAACCCTTCGCCGGTGCCGGAGTTTTTCGCGAGCAAGTGCCGCGCAAGAATGCGCCGCATTTGCGTCACCTCGGCCTCACTCAAGCGCTGCTCCAACAATGCTTCGTCCGCGCTATGCCATAACCCAACGGCTTTGGGCGTGGAAGCTTTGAAGCGCCCGCCTTCGTGTTGCGCAAACTCACACAAGCGCGAGAGCAATTCTAAATCGGCCAAATAAGCATCGAGGTCATAAGCGACCTTTAAATTTTCAAAAGCCTCCGGCCATTCGAGCGCGATCATGTGTTGGAGCGCGCGTTCTTTGTAGTCGAGCGCAGGAGAAAAGAGCTGGGCTTGCATACGTTTTCCCGTTTCCGTTTATGCTCATGGGCAAAATTATGGACGGCCCAAGATAGCGAAAACCGAAAGAATGTCCAACCGAACAAAAACGTTTTGCGGAAGAAACTGTGTGCGACTATATTGCTTACGTCAAGTTTCACTTTACAAATTCGCGTTCAACTTGTGCACGCGGACAGATTCATCAGGCATCAAACCGGAGCAGCCCAATTTTTTCCTCGCGCTTTCATTTCTCGCTGGCCACCAATCGTCTCAGCGCAGCGCTCGAACGCAAACGCGCGGCCCGCGAAACGATTTTTGACCTCACCGAATCTAATCCGACGCGCGCCGGCTTGCAATATGATGAAAACGAAATTCTGGCCGCGCTCGCGCAAACGCAAAACCTACTCTATGAACCGGATCCGCGCGGCTTGCCGGCGGCGCGCGAGGCGGTTGCGCAATATTATCGCGCACGAGGTGAGCCTGTCGTTGCCGAAAATATTCACCTCACTGCGAGCACGAGTGAAGCGTATGCGTATCTCTTCAAGTTGCTCGCCGATCCCGGCGCCGAAGTGCTCGTGCCGCAACCCGCGTATCCTCTTCTGGACTTTTTAACCGCGTTGGAATCCGTGCGGCTCATTCATTATCCGCTGCGCTATGACGCAACGCACGGTTGGCAAATTGATTTAGAAAAGTTGGCGGCTTCAATCAGCACGAAGACTGTTGCCCTCGTTTGCATCAATCCGAACAATCCCACCGGCTCTTTTATTAAACAAAAAGAACTGCGCGCGTTGAATCAACTCTGCATTGAGCACGATCTCGCACTCATTTGCGATGAAGTGTTTGCGGATTATGGAGTGGGCGCAGAAGAGCAGCGCGTGCCCTCGCTGGCCGGCAACGACGCAGCGCTCACGTTTGTCTTGAGCGGGCTTTCCAAAATTTCGGCGTTGCCGCAAGTCAAACTCGGATGGATTCATGTGAGCGGTCCCGCGGCTTTGCGCCATGAGGCACAAGAGCGTTTGGATTTTATCGCGGATACGTATCTTTCCGTGAGCACGCCGGCGCAACATGCAGCCGCACGCTTGTTGGCGCAACGCACTTCGCTGCAAGCACAAATTCAAAAGCGCTGCGCCGTGAATGAGCACCGGCTACGCGCTGCATGCCGCGCGCTCGGCAGCATCGAAGTTCTCCAGCGCGAAGGCGGATGGTACGCGATCATGCGCGGGAGCAATGCGTTTGCCGAAGAGCAGTTGGTGTTAAAATTGTTGGAGGAGGACAATGTCTTGGTTCACCCCGGTTACTTTTTCGATTTCCCCGGCACCGGCTATCTCGTCCTGAGTTTGTTGACGCCGGAGAATATTTTTCACACAGGACTCCAACGCTTGGGGCAACGCTTGGCAGTTTGGAATGAATAAGAGCACTTTGTTTTGAAGATCGAAAACTCCACATGAAATCGAGCGCAGACACTGCAATACAAAATTTCTCTCGCAGCGAACTCGACGCGGGTAGCGCGTTTTCTCAGGGTGAAATCGCCTTCGTGCTGCGCCTCGGGCGCGCGTTGCATCAATATGGCTATCCCGCGCATCGCGTCGAGGCCGTGATGCAGCGCGCGGCGCAGCAGTTCGAGTTGGAAGGCCAGTTCTTCACCACGCCGACTTCAATCTTCGCGGCATTTGGCGTGCTCGAAGAGCAACGCACGTTTCTCATGCGCGTCGAGCCGGGCGAATCCAATCTCGGCAAACTCGCCAGCCTCGATGAAATCACGAGCCAAGTATTGCGCGGAAAAATTTCTCCCACCCGCGGCGCGCAACGCATCGATGAAATTCTCGCCGCGCCCGCGCCCTATGGTTGGCCGCTTACAATCGCCGCATTCGGTTTAGCCTCTGCCGCGGCCTCGCGCTTTCTCGGCGGCGGAGAAAGAGAAATACTCATCGCGTGTTTGTTGGGATTGATGATCGGCATTCTCGCTTTTCTCACGAGCAAATGGCAAGCGCTCGGTCGTGTGTTTGAATTGGCCGCAGCGTTCGCAGTGTCCTCGTGCGCGACCATCATCGCCACGCAACTCGGCTCGCGCTCCGTCGCGAATGACATTCTCTCGGGATTGATTGTGCTCATGCCCGGCCTCACGCTCACCACTGCGATGACCGAACTTTCCACGCGCCATCTCGTTTCCGGCACCGCGCGCTTGAGCGCGGCATTCGTGATCTTCCTCGAACTCGGCTTCGGCGTTGCAGTCGGCGGCATTATGATTCGCACGCTACTCGGCGAGCCGAAATTACTCGAGTTGATTGCATTGCCGGCTTGGACGTTATGGGTCGCACTGCTCATTGCGCCGCTCGCTTTCACTATTCTGCTGCGCGCGCAACCACGCGACGCCGTTTGGATTGTTATTGCCGGCATACTCGCTTTTATTGGCAGTGAATTGGGCGCGCAACTGCTTGGGCCAGAATTGGGCGTGTTCATCGGCGCTCTCACCGTGAGCATTGCGAGCAACCTCTATTCGCGCTTTCTGGATCGCCCTTCAACCATCACGCTTGTTCCCGGCATTCTCTTGCTCGTGCCCGGCAGCATCGGCTTTCGCAGCCTCGCTGCGTTGATGGACAAAGAAGTCATTCCCGGCATTGAAACCGCATTCAAAATGATTCTCATTGCCGTCGCCCTCGCCGCGGGCATTTTGGTGGGAAAGAATGTCGCGCCTTCGCGGCGCATTTAGCGAGTTGATAGTTTTGAAAACTCCGCCAGGAGTGGTATGTTTATAGATGAAGCCCGAATCAGCATGCCCAACGCCGAAGGCGTTGCAGAGAACAGCCCAGGGTGCCAGCTTCTGGGCACCCTGGGAAACAGGCCTTCTAACACAGAGAACCCCGAACGGGGTTCAATAAACTTGCATGAAGGCATGCTAATCCGTTACAAAAGATATTGATGAGTCCTGTATTGAACCCGTTCAGGGTTCTTTGTGCTCTTGGTTAGGATCCCAGGGTGCGCTTCGCGCTACCCTGGGCTTTATTATTTAGCGCCTTCAGCGCTTTCCGTTCTTGTTCTTTTGCCAACACGAAACAACATAGAACCGTATTTAAGCTTATCCACCGGCGACTCCAATGCTAACGCGAAAAGGGCTATCGCTGCCTGTGAAACGGCATTGCGTGCCTGCACCGAAAAGGACGCGTTGCTTTGGGCCAGCACTCAGATTATTCTGGGTGGGGCTTATGCGACTTTATCCACCGGTGCCCCCACTGCCAACGCAAAAAAGACCATCGCTGCCATTGAAGCGGCATTGCGCGTTTTCACCGAGAAGGACTATCCCTTGCAATGGGCAATGAGCCAGTTCGCTTTGGGTGGCGTTTATACGGAATTATCGACCGGCTCTAAAAGTCGTAATCTTGAAAAAGCCATTGCTTACTTTGAAAATGCGCTGAAAATTTTTACGACTGAAGCATATCCGGAATTGCACAACGCGGTGACCGAGGGCATCGAAGAGGCGCAAAAGAAAAAAGCTCTCGAAGAAAGGATAAATGCTCTCCAAGAAAAGCTCAAAGCTCTCGAAGAAAAGATGAAGCGATACAAACAGAGCAAGCCATGAATGAAAAAGACAACCCTCGCAGCAAGCGCGATGATTCCTCGTGGAATAGTAAGCTCGCGCAATTCCTCGCGCGGCGACGACTGCGCGCGAAATACTCCTTCCATCCCGACATCGAAAGATTCGCGGGCATGATTCCAAAAGATGTCGAAGTTCGCAAAGAGTATTACGAGCATATCGAGGAGAAGCACAAATGACGATTGCTCAATGCCTTCTCATGAGTTCTGATTTTCAAATTCGGAAACCGCTTCTCCGAACATGTCATTCAGAAGGAAACTTTTTCGGCGCTGGGTATTAACTCCAGTGCTCAAAAAGATTCCTCCTGAATGACACGATGAAAGAGGCGCGCCTCGTTACCGATTTTGATCGGCAAATTTCATTAGGCATGCTTTTCATCCGTTGGTCTTCATCTATCCGTTGGCGGCAAATATCTTTCATAACGGTGATCTACCATGCTCATCATCGGCTCTCTCTTCGTTCTCATTGCGCTCGCGTTTGTGATTGCCTATCTCGTGCAGCGGCGCAAGTATGGCACGATCCGCGCGACGCCCACTTTTTCCGTCGAGCAATTGCAAGCTCTGTCCGATGATCTCGCGCGTCGTGGCGAGGCAGGTTCATTGCGCTTCATCACCGAAGTGAAAGGCCGCGTGGGGTGCGAGCAACCTTTGATTGCCGAATTGA
This sequence comes from bacterium, assembly GCA_041918175.1. GTDB lineage: Bacteria > Zhuqueibacterota > Zhuqueibacteria > Zhuqueibacterales > Zhuqueibacteraceae > JABWAN01. The sequence continues at coordinate 83,354 of JAYRWE010000062.1, read as the reverse complement.
CGGAGACAGAGTGTGTGTATTATCGTATGAAAGTCGAATGGGAATACGAAGAATTTTTTTATGAAGAAGACGGCGACGAAAAACGCGAGCACAAACGCGAAGAGGAAGAGGTGTTGGCGGAGCGCAAAGAGACAATGCCGTTTTGGATTGAAGACGCGACCGGGCGCATTGCCATCGATCCCGAAGGCGCGGAGTTGATCGCCAAACAAACGCTCTCGCGCACAGATGACGACGAAGGCTTGCCCGATGAAGAAATTCGCATGGGCCGCTTCGAAATGGAAGCGCCGTGGAAGACGAGCGAGGAAGAGCGCCGGCCCAAAGAGTATCGTTTCGAGGAAGAAGCCATTCCTCTTGGCCACGAAGTTTATGTGCTCGGCGAAGCTGTGGATAGCGATGGCGTGCTGCGCATGCAAAAGCCGTTGCGCGGCGGCAAGTTCATCATCAGCACGCAGCGCGAAGAATCGTTGTTGCGCGAAGGCAAGCTCACGATGATCGGCTTACTCTTCGGCGCGGTCGTGTTCGGGCTGGTGGGATTGGCGATGATCGTCATAGCGTTGAGCACAGTAACTCAGTGACCAACACTGTTTTTCATTCATCGCCATTTGAGAAGTATACTTCAAAGTATAATACTTTGAAGTATACTTCCGGTGGAATGGCAAAAGAATATTCATAAAATCCGCTTACAGAAAAGCTTTTGCTTTATAAACAAACACTCTTGCTATCGCCAAAAAGGAGAGGAAGGACATGTTGAAACTCTATCGCGCCGCGCTCATGCTTTTAAGCCTCATCTGTCTCTGCGCCTGTTCGCCCACAAAGGAATACGACCTCGTCATTCGCAACGCGAAAATTTATGACGGCACCGGCAGCGCGCCGCAGAATGGCATTGTCGCGATCAATGCCGACACGATTGCCGCGCTCGGCGATTTGAAAAACGTCAAAGGCCGCACGGAAGTCGATGCGCAAGGCAAAGCGGTCGCGCCGGGCTTCATCAACATGTTGAGCTGGGCCACGGAGACGTTGATCGAAGATGGCCGTTCGCAAAGCGACATTCGGCAAGGCGTGACGCTCGAAGTGTTCGGCGAGGGTTGGTCCATGGGACCGATCAATGAGAAGATGAAACAAGAAGTGCTCGAACAACAGAGCGACATCAAGTTCGAAGTGAATTGGACCACGCTCGGCGAATATATGGACGCGCTTGTGCAGCGCGGGATTTCGCCAAACATCGCGTCGTTCGTGGGCGCGACCACGGTGCGCATTCACACGGTGGGCTATGACAATCGCCCGCCCAATGCCGAAGAGTTGGAAGAGATGCGCCGCCTCGTGCGCCAAGGTATGGAAGAAGGCGCGCTCGGCGTCGGCTCCTCGCTGATCTATGCGCCCGCGTTTTATGCGAAGACCGATGAGTTGATTGAAATGTGCAAAGTCGCGGCGGAGTACGGCGGCATGTATATTTCGCATATGCGCAGCGAGGGCAATCGTTTGCTCGAAGCGGTTGACGAGTTGCTCTACATCGCGCGCGCCGCAAACATTCCCGCGGAGATTTATCATCTCAAGGCTGCCGGGCAAAATAATTGGAACAAGCTTGAACAAGTGATTCAAAAAGTCGAAACGGCGCGCGCGGAGGGTTTGCGCATCACCGCGGATATGTATACGTATCCCGCGGGCGCAACCGGGCTTGATGCCTCGATGCCGCCGTGGGTGCAAGAAGGTGGATTCAAAATGTGGAAAGCGCGTTTGCAGGATCCCGCGATTCGCAAAAAGGTTGCGCAAGAGATGACCACGCCCACGGATGCGTGGGAGAATTTTTTCGTCGCCGCCGGGCCGGAAAAGATTTTGCTCGTCGGGTTTCGCTCGGAAGCATTGAAGCCGCTCACGGGCAAATCGCTCGCGGAGGTTGCAGCGCTACGCGGCAAAACGCCGGCGGAGACTGCGATGGATTTGGTGATTGAAGACGATAGCCGCGTGGAGAGTGTTTACTTTCTCATGTCGGAAGAAAACCTCGCGAAGCAAATCAAGCTGCCGTGGGTGAGTTTCTGCTCCGACGCCGAATCGCTCTCGCCCGAAGGCGTGTTCTTGAAGCGCAATCCGCATCCGCGCGCGTATGGCACATTCGCGCGCTTGCTCGGCAAATACGTGCGCGAGGAGCAAGTGATCACGTTGGAAGAAGCGGTGCGCCGTCTCACGTCATTGCCCGCGCAAAATCTCGGCATCAAAAAACGCGGCGCGCTCGCGGTCGGCAATTATGCGGATGTCGTCGTGTTCGATCCGGCAACGATCCAAGATCATGCGACGTTTGATGCGCCGCACCAATTTTCTACCGGCGTGCAACATGTGTGGGTGAATGGCGTGCAGGTCTTGCAAGACGGCGAGCACACGGGCGCGAAGCCGGGGCGGGTAGTGCGCAGAGGAAATCATATGAATGGATCGCATACAACTTCTATGAAATAGATTTCCAATCCTTCGCCGCCATCGAACCTCACTCAAGGAGTGTCTTGTGAAAAACAACATGCTCATGGCTGCCGCCTTTACATTAATCGTTGTAAGTTGCGCCAACCTCAATGCGCAAGCGCAACCCATTTGGCGCAAACTGCCGAACGCGCCGACTAGTTCGAGCCGATTTAATGACGTTTTTTTTGTCAATGCACAAATCGGGTGGATTATCCAAAGTCAAGACGGAGTTTTCAAAACCACAGATGGCGGCAAGAGTTGGCGATCACTTTACACGAGACCAGGCATGAGCATGCGCAGCATCGGCTTTGCCGACGAAGCGCGCGGCTGGCTCGGCGCATTGCCCTCGAATACGACTTTGATGCAAACCGAAGATGGCGGCGCCACTTGGCGCGAGATCACGAATTTTCCTGAACCCAAGCCACGTGGCATTTGCGGCATTTCCGTGGTGAATCGCGATGTCATGTATGGCGCGGGTTGGTACGACGGAGATCCGCGCGTCGTCAAAACCAGCGATGGCGGGCAAACGTGGCAGGTTTTTGATCTGAGCGCTTTCGCGCGCGGCCTGGTGGATTGTTACTTCATCAACTCTGACACCGGTTTTGTGGTGGGTGCGAGCGGAACCACTTTTCAAAATCAAGTTGTCGTGGTATTGCAAACTACGAATGGCGGCACAACGTGGGAGACAAAACATAAAGGGACACGCAGTAGCGAGTTGGGTTGGAAAATTTCTTTTCCTTCGCGACGCGTAGGATATGCCTCCATCGAAGCTTTCAACCCCGGCGTTGTTTATGTGCTGAAAACCACCGACGGCGGCGCGACTTGGCAAGACGTGCGTTTTCACGACTCGCTGTTGGATGAACAAGGCATCGGCTTCGTGAATGAAAACGTCGGTTGGGTCGGTGGCTGGGGCAATCCTACTTATTCGACGGTTGACGGCGGTGCGACTTGGCAGCTTGCAAATTTCGGCATGAACATCAATCGGTTTCGTTTTCTCAGCGACACGCTGGCGTATGCCGTGGGGCAGACGGTTTACAAATACTCGATCACACCGACAACCGCGGTAGCGGGTTCTGCGAATGAGCCGCCCGATAATTTTGCTTTAGAACAAAACTATCCGAATCCTTTTAACCCGACGACCGTAATTCGTTATCACCTGCGCGAGCGGGCCAAAGTATCTTTGCTGGTCTATGATTTGTCCGGCGCATTGGTGCGCACTCTTGTTGCAAGCGTGTTGCAAGCCGGCGCGCATGAAGCACATTGGAATGGTTTGAACGACGCCGGCCAAGCGGTTACTACCGGCGTTTACGTGTATCGCTTAGAAAGCGGTAACGGCGCGCAAACGCGCAAGATGCTGTTGCTGCGTTAGTAGAACTTGCCCATGAAACACGCGCAAGTTCTTCGCGTGTTTCGCGAACGAAAAATGATGAGTCACAAGGAGCCTGTTCGATGGCAGACGTAATCGACCACAAAATTTTCGGCGACGACATGCAGGTGGTTGAAATCGAATCCGTTGAAGCAGAATTATTCCAGCAATCATCCTTCCTTCACAGCTAGCCTCCCCCTCTTGCCACTCATAAATTTTTTTGCTATATACTCGCCACGTTTTTGCGCGCACGCGCGTTTGCTTCTCACCTCCATGGAGCATTTGACTACGTGAAAAAACTCTTCGCTCTCATCCTCAGCACAGGACTCTGCCTCATGCACGCGCCTCTCGCTTCCTCTGCGCCGAAGATTCATTATGAACTCGGCATGTCGCAACCGCATACGCATCTCTTCGAAGTCAAAATCACTTTCTCTGATTTAGACAAGAGCGACACGCAGCTCGACCTCCTCCTGCCGGCGTGGCGCTCGGGCCGTTATGTGATTTTCGATTTTGCAGGCGGCGTGCAAGAGTTCACGGCGTTTCGCGGCGAGAACACGGAAAGCAACAACAAGTTGCAATGGACAAAGTTGGATAAAGCCACGTGGCGCGTGCAAACCAACGGCAACAAAACCGTGCGCGTGAGTTATAAAGTTTATGCAAACGAATTCAATCAACGCACGCGCGGCTTGAACGATCAACACGGCTTTGCCAATGGCAGCGCGTTATTCATGTATGTGGAAAAATATCGCAAGCTGCCGGTCACTGTGCAAGTGCGACCCTATGGTGATTGGCACGTGAGCACCGGGCTGGATCGCGTGCCGAGTCAGCCGCATCTTTTCCGCGCGCCGGATTATGATTATCTCGTGGATTGCCCGATGGAGATCGGCAATCAAAAAGACTTTGAATTTGAGGTGCAAGGCAAGAAGCATTATCTCAGCATTTACGGCCCCGGCAATTGGGAGAGCGACAAGTTGCTCGAACGCTTGCAAAAAGTCGTGCAAACCTGCTATGATTTTTGGGGTGTGCTGCCGTATGCGCATTATACTTTTCTCGTGCACAGTCGCCCAAGCGGCGGCGGCGGCACGGAGCATATCAACTCTACGATTATGGGCATCAACACATTTGCATTTAGCAAAGACGCGGGCTATGAAGGCTTCACGGGTTTGGCGATGCATGAATTTTTTCACACGTGGAATGTGAAGCAGCTTCGGCCCGCGGGCATTCATCCGTTTGACTACACGCGCGAAAACTACTCGCCTTCGCTGTGGATTTCCGAAGGCACGACGGATTATTACACGATGATGCTCATGCGGCGCGCGAACTATCACACACCGGCGCGCATACTCACGCTCTTGGCCGAGGTGATTCGCAATGATCGCCGGCAACCGGGCCGCAAAGTGCAATCCGTAGAAGAGTCGAGTTATGATGCGTGGATAAAATTTTGGAAGAATTCGCAAGACGCGCAAAACCGCGAGGTGGATTATTATGAAAAAGGCTCTGCGGTAAGCTTGCTGCTCGATCTGGAAATTCGGCAGCGCACGGAGAATCGCGCTTCGCTGGATGATGTGATGCGGACGATGTATAAACGCTTTCCGCTCTCCGGCCCCGGCTTTGCGCCGGAAGATTTTGAGAAGGTGGTTGCCGAAATCGGCGGCGGGAGCTATGGCGAATTTTTCGACAACTATGTGCGCGGCACCGCGGAGTTGGACTTCGCGAAGCACTTGGGCTATGCGGGATTGAGTGTGAAAGAAACGATGCCCACCACCGGCGTGGCGCTCGGCGTGAATACGCGTGAGCAAAATGGTGCGGCGTATGTGCAGAATATTTTTGCCGGCTCGCCCGCCTATGAAGCCGGCCTTAGCAACGGCGACGAGATCGTTGCGCTCAACGGTTTTCGCGTGCGCGCCAATCAACTCGAAACACGCCTGGCGCAATTCAAACCCGGAGACAAAATCAAACTCACATTGTTTCGTGACGAAGAGTTGCGCGAGTTTGAAGTGACGTTGCAGCCTTCACCAACGCCCGAAGTGAGCGTGCAACTCGTCGAGCAGCCCACGGATTTGCAAAAGAAGATTTACGCAGGTTGGATAAATGCGCCGTGGCCGGAAACGCAGAAGTGATAAAGCAGAAGCGTGAAAAATTTTAAATCGAAAGTTTGCCATTTAAAATTTTCCATGCTTCACTTTTTTGCCTGTCCCTCCTCACAACCTCCCTCGCATCAAATTGTTCAAGCACGGTACAATAAAATATTCCATCTGAGACAGCTAGCAACTCTTTTTCAAGCGCTAGTGCTTCAGCGCGAAACGCTCGGTCCGTTTTCGCTGAAGCATATATGCAGCATGCCTCCTTACGCAGCAAGAAAAACAATCGCAGCACACGATGATTGGATGCGCTGCAAACTTCATATGCAAGCAGACAAGCGGCGGCACGCGGGTTGCCTTTACAGCGCAGTGAAAAGGGATTTGGAGCACTTGAACACTCAACCAAGGGACATCGTCATGAAGACCAGAATTTTCGCCATCGCTTTGACCGCGGCAATCATCTTGTTGGCCGCAGCTTTTCACACCACCGCCAAGCAACCCGTGCAAGAAATCGAGTTGCCGGTGATCTATATCACCTCGGCGCAATAAGAAGGCGCCGCGAACTTTGCGCACCGCCGCGAAAAGCATGCGCACTGCAAGAGATTTTCTTCGGCAAGGACCTGCCGCTCCACTCACATGGTTGTGAAATAAATCCTCTTCGAAAATTTTACTACAGCCTGCATTGCGAAGCTTCATCCTTTGCGGATGAGTTCATAGGCTTGCAGCACCGCGCCGGTGCTGGCTGCAAATGCAGGAACGCCGCGCGCTTGGTGCGGCGCATCGCCGTCATACATTTGCGCGATCACGCCTTCTGTCGGATGCTCGCGTCGTTCCAAAAGAGGCAGGAACACTTGCAGCAAGGAGGCTCCGTTCGCGTACGCGCGCAAATATGAGCGCACGAACGGTATCACGAGCCAAGGATGCACCGCGCCATTGTGCAATGAAGTCGCGATTTGGCGCGGCGTGCCGACGCACTGCCCATAATACCCCGGATGGTCGCTCGCAAGTGTGCGCAATCCAAACGGCGTGACAAACTTCTCCATCGCCAAATCCACCACGGCCCAAATCTGCGCCTGATTAAACACCGTAAACGGCAAACCTGTGGCAATGAGCGCATTCGGGCGCAGCGTATCATCCGCGGCAAACGTGCTCAAATTGAGATTCGTGCGTTTCGCGTTGCCGATCGGCGCATCATACAGACAATCGAAAATATAATTCTCTTCTTCATTCCAAAAGCGCTCACGCAAAGTTTTTCCCGCCAGCTCTGCTAGCTCGCTGCATTTTTTCTCTCCCGCTTTTTTATCCAACAAACGCGAAAACTCTACCATCACCATGAGCGCATTATACCACAAGGCTTGCACTTCAACCGGTCGCCCGTTGCGCGGAGTCGCGATCCAAATGCCGGCGCGGGCGTTCATCCAGGTCATCGGACAGTTGAGATCGGTTTGCAACAACATACCGTTGAGCGCATCATACTTGATGCCCGGTGTTGCTCCCGCCAAATGATAGTGCAAAACTTCCAGCAATGTGGGATAGCTTTCCGCCACGAACGCATCGTCTCCGCTCGCAAGCCAATACTCATAAAATGCCGCAAACATCCACAGCGTCGCATCGAGGCTTTCATAATTCGGCAACTCCGGCCGCGGCGAAAAATAATTGGGAATCAAGCCTTGATTGGAGTGCTTCAAAAAAATACTGAAAACTTGTTTGGCTAAATCATGCTTGCCCGTGCAGAGCAACAAACCCGGGAGTGCGATCATCGCTTCGCGGCCATAGTCGGAGAGCTGGGGATAGCCCGCGAGTATGGTTTGGCTTTCCAAGGAATACGCGGTTGGGCGTGCGATGGTAAAATGCGAGGCCGCGCGCGCGGTCACGCGCAAATCAGGCGAAAGATTCGTATTCAACGCTGCCGCGGTGAGCTTGCGCTGTTGTTCGAGTTGCGTTTTGTATGCTTCTTCGCCGCTCCATGAATCTGGGCCGCCATACGCCAGGAGCAACGTAATCGCCGTGCCCGGCTCAAATGCAAACTCGAAAGCGCAAGGCAAATAAACTTCATGGCGATTGAAGCGCTGGGGCTGCTCTTCAAACAACTCAATCGTGCGCCATGCATTCACGGAAATCAGTTTGCCCATGGGATCAGCTTCGAGGCGTAGCGGTTTGTCATTGAGATCGGCAAATACACCTGCACCATTGCTCACACTGCGCAAGTGATACGTCTCGCTCAATGCCGTGGCCGTGAGACAATCGCGCATTTCAACGAGTGGCGTGAGGCGCAAACGCACCGCGTTGGTGTCGCCGATGATTTCATAGCGCACGAACATGCCGTGAAAGCCTTCCGCCATCCACACGCGCTTGACGAGAAAAAATTTTTCCAGGGAGTAAGTAAAAGTAGGAATGCCGCTCGCGGCGTCATAACGCAAGATTGAAACCGCATGATGGCCGCGCGAAGTGCGCCGCAGCGATTGCCATTTGCCGTCGAAAAAAACTTGTTCGAAGACTTCGCGCACAAATGCCACGCGCGTGAGCGGCGGCCTTACCGGCACGACGAGGTAATTGTGCTCGCCCTTCCAACAAAAATCCGAAGTGCTCCCCATGGCATATGCCCCAAGACCGTTGGTGAGCAGCCAGTCCTTGGCGGTTGTCACATGTTGCTCTAAATTCGGCATCGCGTTTATGCTCCTTGCAGGTTGATGTCTGAGTAAAGCATATACCCGCGTTGCACCGTGTTTGAAGATTTTTGCGAACGTGCTCAACCCCGGCTTGGCCGTGGTTGGGATCGCAGACGTCGTTTTTTAAGCCATGGCTCATTTGGATTTCGCACATTTCGGTGTTATCTTTTTCTAAAGCAGAAACCCACGCTGTTTGCATTTGAAAACTCCAACGAGGAGGGAGTTCGACATGTGCTTGCACGCTTTTTTCCATTCGGCACTTGCGTCGTTGCGCGCTTTGAAAATTTCTTTGCCCCCATTACACCCCCTTGCCCCCCACAAGGGGGGAATTAATCGCGCACGCTGCAAAACGATTCCGCCCTTGAAGGAGGCCAGGGGGGTGTCGCCCAGCCCCTCACTTCGTTTAATCACCAGCGCAATACTCTTCGCTCTTTTCTTCTGCACTCAAAACCTCCCCGCGCAAACGCTCGCTTTCAACACTGACAGCGCGTATGCCAATCTCGAACATCTCGCGGTAACGATTGGGCCGCGCATGATTGGCTCGATGAATGAGCGCAAAGCGCTGGCGTGGACTGCGCGCAGGTTTACAAGCTTTGGCGCAGACACTTCATACGTCATGCCTATTCCGTACGCGAAAAGTCTGAATACCAATTCCGGCACTGCGGTCGGCATCTTTCCCGGACAAACGGATAGCATCATCGTCATTGGCGGCCACATCGACTCTGACTTTCACGAGAACCCCGGCGCGAACGACGATGCTTCGGGCACCGCGGTCATGCTCGAACTTGCACGTGTGTGGAGCGCCAAGCCGCATCGTTACACGCTCGTGTTCGCTGCGTTTGGCGGAGAAGAGGGCGGTCTCGTTGGCTCCTATTGGTTTGCGGAGCACTTCGAACACATGAAGCGCGTGGCCCTCATGCTGCAAATCGACATGGCTGGCAGCGACGAAGCGCTGATTCCCTTTCTTGAAACGCGCGGCCAACAAGCGCCGGAGTGGCTCGTGCAAGACGCGTATGCGTTTGATCGCGCACTCGGCTTCAACAGTTTGGAATATCCCACGCATTTCTTTTCACTCAACGCCAGCATCCCCGGCGGCGGCGCAGGTTCTGATCATGAGCCGTTTTTGAAAAAAGACATTCCAGCGATAGATTTCACCGCAGGCGTGAATACTTCGCCCATTCATACGATCAATGATCGCATGGCTTTCATCAGCAAAAAATCGCTCACCCGCAGCGGGCATATTGTTGAAGCCATGATGCAAAAGTATGACGCGCATGGCATTCCCGCGCCGCGCACCGGGCAATACATGCTTTGGCAAATTTTCGGCGGTATTTTCTTTGTGCCAAGTTGGGGCGTGATTGCGTTCAACGTGCTCGCTTTGTTGCTCGGCGCAATGGCGTTCGCGCGCAGCCGTAGCGAGCGCATGCAAATTGACAAAGCCGCGCGGCCGCGTTTTTCCGGCACGAAGATTTTCTTAATGCTCCTCATCGTTGCGATCTTCACGCAGTTCGGCGAGGCGTTGATGCAATTTCTCAAAGGCCTCCGCTTTCCGTGGCTCGCGCATAGCGAGGCTTACTTGCCGTTCGCGGCGTTGTGGGCGCTGCTTGGCGGGTGGGTCGCGTTGCAACTCACGCGGCGGTGGCGTTTCACGCCGGATGCGTATTCCTATTTGTTGCGCGCGCTGATCTTCACGATTGCACTCACACTTTTGTTCTGGCTCGGCTCCTCGCGATTGGCATTTTATCCCGCGCTCACCCTCATGCTCATCAGCTTGGCCGTTTTCATTCCGAGCACGTTGTTAAAAACGATATTCACGCTTGCTGCGCCCTGGCCGCTGTTGCGCATTTTATTTAATGAAGCCTGGGGCCTTTTTAGCCGCACGTGGCCGCGCGGCTTGATGAATCCCGAAGGCTTTGTTCCCGCTCTTTTAATCAGCACGCTCTTCACTTTTGTACTCGTGCTCTGGTATTTGCCTGTGCCCTATGCCTTCGCATATACTTTTGCGCGACAACATAAAACACTCGCGTTTCTCAAAGTGTTGCGCCATCCGGTTTGCGGCTTGGTCGTGTTGCTCGCGATCTTTGGTTATGGCGGTTACTTGTACGGCTTGCCCGCTTACACCGACATGTGGCGCGCGTCGCTGCGCGCAGTTGCGCGTTACGATTTGAATAACAAGAAGAGCAAGCTTCAGCTTATCGGCGACGAGTACTTTCGCGGCGTGACCGTACAGTCCGCGGCTTTAAATCAAACCATCCACGAGGCGGACCACAAAATGGAATTTCCCTATGACTTCACCGCGGACTGGATGATGATCGGCGGAGAGGTGACGCGCGCGGCAAGCGATTCCGGTTTGGCGCATGTCGCTTGGACGCTCGCCACCGCGAAGCCGTGGTACGAAGTAAAAGTAGAGTTGCGCGCCGATACGCTCGGCCTCACGCGCGTGCAATCGGATCTTAAATTTGCGGAATCAAAAACCGCGGTCACGTTTCGCTGGTCCGCGGAGCCGGCAGACACGTTGCGCTTGCAAGCCGCGTTTCATATCACACCCCAAGCGAAACTCATTCGCACCGTTACCGCAACGTATGTGGGCACGCCGATGCCGCTCACGGTCACGGCGAAATATGCAGACGTGATCTATCGCACGGAATTGGTGCGACGCGATACGTTGTGAGTCAAAGAGCAAGTTTGTGCTCTTTGTCAGCGAAGGACGCGAAACTTTATTCGCGGCGTTCGCGGGCAAAGCTTTATGCGTTTCGGTGGCAACGAACAAATCCTTACTGCAAATGAAACCCTCTTTCTATCAAAAAATTTCGCCTCTCTTGCTTGCGAGCCTCGGCGTGCTCGGTCTCGTGGCATTCTTTTTCGTGCTGGCTGATTCGCCGCTCCTGCGGCTTTTGCATTTCGAAAAAAGCCGCGAAGCGATCTTGGCGCAAGCGCAGCAAGCCTTCGAAGCTTCGCCGTTGGCGCAAGCGAGCTTGCCCCGCGATTATGAAGTCACGGTCTCGAAGAGCCTTTTGAAATATGCGCAGCAACACGCGCTCTCCGATAGCGCACGCGCGCAGCTTTCATATGCGCGTTGGGAAGTCCGCTGGAGCGGTGCGAACAAAGAAGACGAGGACACCGAAAAGAAATCGCACTTTGCCTTGGAGTATGATTTAGCGGGAAGGCTCGTCGGCTTTAGCCAAGCATATCCCGGCTTGAAAGACTCTGTAAAAGTGCCGGAAGCGGAGGCCATGCGCCGTGCGAAAGAATTTTTACTCGCACAGGGTCTCGACACTGCAACTGTGCGGCTCACGCAAAAGAAGATCACCGAAGAAGATCAAGTTTCGAAATATAATTTCCGCTTCGAACGCGCGCTCGCATTGGGCGCGGAGTTGACGGAAGTTTTTACCCTCGACCTCGCCGGCAGTGGCGTTACGAATTACGAGCGCAAAGTCGAGCACACGAAGCCGAATGAGGCCGAGCGCTTCGATGCCGAGCAAATCACAGAAATCGCCGCGTACATCAGCGCGGTTGTGGTGTGGTTCGTGTTCAGCCTGGTTTTGATCGTGACCTTCTTTCGCCGACTGCGCCACGACGAATTAGAATTCAAACGCGCGCGATGGTGGGGGCTGCTCGGTTTTGTAGTGGTCGCCACGGCCATCGCGTTTCAAGCGTGGCCGGAGTGGAAAGGAATTTTGATAGGCGGAGGTCTCGGCGGTTTTTTTGTGGGGCTTGGCTTGGTTTTCGTTTATGCTACGACTGATTCCTTTTGCCGCGACATTTCTCCGGAAAAAATGTTATTGAGCGATCTCGTGCAGCGCGGCCAATTGCGCGTGCGCGAAATCGGCGCAGCGCTCTTTCGCGCGCTTTTCATTGCGAGCGTGGCCTTGCTCCTATGGAGTTTGATTCTACGCTTGGTCGCGGCCACGGGCATCGGCTACTATGAAATCGATCACGAGCAGCTTTGGTATTTGCGCGATAAGCGCTATTGGATCGGCACCCCCCTCTCGCTGCTTGTAGGCGTGTGTTTCATCGGCCTCATATTCGTCAACTTTTGGCAGGCTTACTTGCAGAGCAAAATCAAGCGCGGCGCGATATTGTTTCTCACATACATGCTCTCGCTGCATCTCGCCGGTTTCTATACGCAATTTATCAATCCCACCTGGCTTGGCGCACTTCTCTGCCTGCCGCTCTCTGCGCTATGGACCTATTTCGTTTTGCGCGAGGATTATCTCACCAGTTTTTGCGCGACCGTGATTTTTCATCTCTTCGCGGCGTTGGTGCTCACGCCTTGGAGTTGGAATGGCCCGCTGCCATGGTATGCGCTTGGCATATTGCTGTGGCTCGCGCTCGCTTTCTTTTTTTATAAAAGCCCACACGGCGCGGAAGACTTCGAAGATTATGTGCCGGAGTATGTGAGCCGCATCGCCGCGCGCGAACGCTTTCTCAAAGAGTTGGAAATCGCGCGCAATGTGCAAATGCGTTTTCTACCCGCGCGCGTGCCGGAATTTCCCGGTTTGGAACTCGCGAGCATTTGCCGGCCCGCGATGGAAGTGGGCGGCGATTACTTCGACTTTGTGCCGCACGGCAAAGAGGCATTGAGCGTGTTTGTCGGTGATGTTTCGGGCAAGGGCGTGTCTGCCGCATTTTTTATGACCATGGCAAAGGGCATCATCAAAACGTTGGTGAAGCGCCTCGCCTCTCCCAAACAATTGCTCACGGAGATGAACGAAGTCTTTTACGAAAATTCGCCGAAAGAAATTTTCATCAGCTTGATCTACGGCTACTTTGATATGCAGAAAAAGACTTTGACTTTCGCGCGCGCGGGACATAATCCGCTCATCGTGCGTAAAAGCAAAGGCGCAGAACCGGAGTTGTTGCATCCGAAGGGCTTGGCTATAGGCATGGATAGCGGCGCGCATTTCGCGCGGACTATTGAAGAGATCACCGTGCCGCTCACGCCTGGCGACACGTTTGTGTTTTATACTGACGGCATTTCGGAATCGATGAACACCGAGGGGGAGGAGTTTGGCGAGGAAAAACTCTGCGCCCTGGTCAACGCCGGCAGCAACGAGAGCGCAACAGTTTTGTTAGAGAGAATTACCGCGGAGGTCAATTTATTTGCAGACGGCGCGCAACAGCACGATGATTTCACCATGGTCGTGGTGAAGGTAAGCGGAAATTGGGAGTGATGAAGTTTGGGAGTGGTGGAGTGTTGGAGCTTGATACCTCATGGTGCCATGACTCCAAAACTCCATCAATCCAAGCATCCACCACTTCGGACCACGCTTCACCGATGCAAACTCACTTGCAAATCCAACGCGCTGTCGTCTGCGCGTAGTTTGTGACCGGCGTTGGGAATGCGCACGCCGAGGCGGATTTGGAGAAAGTTGAAACTCGCAGGCAAGCCTTCGAGATGATATTCCGCTTTCACGCCACCATAAAAAAATTTGCGGGTATTATTCTTATTCTTCTCGCTTCGCAGGCGATCGGTTTCCGCGCCCCAACCGAAATAGCCGGTGAAGACGGTATTATAAGTCATGTCATAAAGCAGTCGCGCCGTAATTTGATTTATCCCTTTCAAACGCGCTTCATATTCCTTCTGACTCTCTTCCTCCACCTGCGCCGACGAATCCGTTGCCACCCAACGATAGCCCGTTTCCAACACAACCACGCCCGGCAGCTTGAACAGATTGCGAATGAGTGGCGGCTCGGTGACGTGCAACACTAAGCCCGCGGACGTTTCGCGGCGGCCGGCATAACGCACATATGCGCCGCGCAACCAATGATTGAAATTCCCTGTGGGCGGAAAGATATGCTGTTTAAAAATTTTCTTTGCAGAACTTTTGTAATAGCCGTGTCGCCACGGCATATGTTTCGACGCGATAAGCTTTTTGTGACTCGTCTTTTCCAAGCTGTCGGCTTTGTGGTTTCGCGTATACATCCACTGGTCAAGGTGCCAATCGCGCAAGCGCTCAAATAACTCCGCGCGTCGTTTGCCTTCCATCTTGAGCCAACTTTCTTTGGGCGGCCCGCCGAACTTTTCGTATTGCGAACCAAAGCTCAACCATTGCGTAGAGTCGTTCGCGGTGCGCAACTCTGCTTGCGCGGGCAAAGCGAGTATGGTTTCGTACAAGCGCTTCAAATCTTCCGCCCACACCAAGCGATAATGCCACTCGCTTTGATGCTCCGCTCGCGGCGGAAAGCAGCGAAACTCGGGCTTGCGCGGAAACGTCATCCAGGATTGGTAATTGCCGAACGCGCCCAATCCGGAAGAGGCTTGTGTATCGCGCGTCCCCCATAAATTCGCGGCTTGCCAATTCGCATCAAAGCCGGGATTGAAATTGCCGTCGCTATTGCGATCGGGCGCAGAAGCATGGCCTCCCAATTCGGTGAGCACCACGATTTCTTTGAGCGGCGTATCGCACAAGAGCACATTGTTCGGCACCATCTCGGTGTGACCCGCGCCAACGACGGCAAGCGGCGAATTTGCGAATTTGGATTCGGCGGGTAAACCCTCACGCCACTGCGGCACGAAGACATAAACAAACTCGAGGTCTTGCGGATGACCTTCGAGCCCGGTGTCGTTGAGATAGTACATCCAATAACGAAACACGTCGACGTGGCCGACCTCTTCCCGCAAGCGCCGCAAGTAATCTTTCGCGCGCTGCCGAAATTGGCGATCACTCTCCAATATTTTTTTGAACTCATTCATGGTGAGGCCGCGCGGGTCTTTATCCCAAAACACCCACACTTCGCGCTGCGCACGCGCATCATTGTCATACTTGTTTAAGAGCCCCTCCCACGAGCGCTCGGGCCGAATCATTTCCGGCGTGAGCGGTATGCTGCGCGCAGGTTCAGGATTCCAACGGAACGCAGTGTAAAATGGAATCGTCGGAAAATATTTTTCTCCCGACTCAAACCACAAGATCGGCGCATAGGCGAGCGCTTGGGCGGAGTCTGGATTTTGGCCGGCGCGCAAGCTGTCGGAATGTGTGATTGCCGCGTTGCGCGCAAAAATGTTTTGTGGGAAAATAAAAAGCGACAGGCAAATGAAAACGACCCCAAACGTGATTCGTTGGGCGAAAGAGCGTCGAGCGTTCATCTCATACCTCGCTATTCGTATGTTGCAATCGTCAAGCGATCATTGCTTTACTCGAATAGATGCAAGCGAGGCGTAGGTTCTCTCGATTAAAATTTCTCTCCGTTTACATATGGGTTGCGGCAACGCCGCTTTCAAATGTTCTCATTCATATCCAAGCTTTTGGAGCATGTGCGTCATTGCAGCTTCTGCGGCGAGCCGGTCGCGATCCAATTGCGCCAACTCCTCAAGCGTTTGGGCAATATCGATCGCGAAAGCATCCGGCAGCGCGGCGACATAACGCGCGACATGGAGGCTAAAGTCGTGCATTGTTGCTATTTCATGCAAACTGATCACTCGCGCCGCGCTTGCTTCGGCGGCGTCATTTGATTTCCCGAAGTTGTGATAAAGCGCTGCGATTTTTCGCCGCGTGCCGATTTCCAACTGGAGTGCGTGCGTGGAGCGCAGCAACGCAGTCGTGTTGATAAACAACACACATCCACGCCGCTCTTCGGTTTTGCTGCGGTTTAAAATTAAGATCGCAGCAGGCATTTTGTGATTGCCGAGCGCACCTTCGGGCAACGCGATAACGGCTTCGACCACATCGACCGCGGGCTGCAACATACTCGCGCGAATTTGTTTTTCAATTCCCCCACGAAACAAAACCCCATGCGGCACCACAACCGCCGCGCGACCGCGCGCATTGAGCGTGGCAGCAATGTGCTGCACAAATGCGAACTCACCACGATGCGGCGGCGGCAGACCGGCCTCAAATCGCCCGAGCGCAGCGCGCGCCGCGGCTTCGTGCTCCCATTCTGCCAAAGAAAAAGGCGGTTCAGCAAGCACGAGATCAAATTGCAGCAAACGTCCGGCATCATCCAACATAGGCTGGCTGATGGAACTGCCACACGTGAGACGCGCATCGAGCAGATCGTGCAGGAGCAAGTTCATTTTGCACAAGCGCCACGTTTCTTCGTCGAACTCTTGCCCATAAAGTGAAAGCGCCTGCGGCGACTGCCCCCCTTGTTGCAAATACTCCGCGCATGCGATAAGCGCACCGCCGGCACCGCAAGCAGGATCGCACACGCGCATGTTCGGCTCAGGCTGCAGCAGTTCCGCGAGCAATTGCATGAGTGCCTTTGCGCTAGCATGGCTCGCGCGCGGCTTTGCTCCCCATTCCGCCAATTCTTCGATTAAAAATTCCGAAGCCTTGCCAAGGTCTTGTACCTTCGCATCCCTCAAATCGAGTTTCCCAATATGCATTAACAATTCGCGGAACATGATTTCGTGTTGCTCGGCCTCCGCAAGTATACCCGCAACTTCAAAGCGCAGCGGCGAGAGCACGGCAGTAAGCAGCTTGGGGTTATGCCGCTCCAACTCAACACATGCTCTTTCGAGCGTGGAGCTGAAGGCGCTGGTCGTCGCTTCCAAATTTTCCCAACGCGCATTTGGCGGCAGCACCCAGCGATGCTCGTCGGGATCGCGAGCCAGTGCATGAGCTTCCTGCGGCGAATGCCCGGCTTGCAATGCGGTTTGCTCAAGCACGCGGCTGCGTTCGGCGATTTGATCATTGATGCGTTTGACCAAAAGCAGTGCGAGCACATGATTACGATAAGCTGCCGGAGGGGCGAAGCGCGCAATCACCGCGAGAGCTTCGCGCAAATGAGTTTTGAGGGTTTCAATGGTCATGTGTGGTTATAACTCCTGCACCATTGCTGCTGCCGCGAAACAGCGTATTGAACACGACTTGTTGCGCCACGAGCAAGCGCTTTTCCGCGGCTTCGAGGGCGAGCCGATATTGCAGCTCCGCGGCTTCCAAAAGTTGCACGAGTTGCTCCTGCTCGCTGCGCGAAGGCACGGACAGCGTAAGGCGTTTCATGCCTTTCACGGTTAGATTTTTTTGCACCGTCGTTGATTGTGAAACTTGCTCTAAAGCCGCGCGGCCCGCAGGATGTTGCAAATATGCGGCGAGCACTTGCGGCGCGAGTCTCGGACCACAGCGAATCGCCATCACGTTTGCGTCGATGAGCATGCCGGCAACCTGCGGCGGTGCGAGCACGACACGCATATCCGTGGCCCGGCACGCGAGCAACAAATCATGCGCTGCGATTTGATAATAGCTGAAATCAAACTCGGGCAAGAGATGCACGGTTTCGATTGCAGCGAAAGCGAGGCCGTGCGGTTGCAATGCTTTCAGGCCAATGAGCTTGTGCGCGGGATGATGCTCTTCCGGCGAGAGGCCTTTGCCATGTCGCGCCATACCTACGAAAATTTCGGCGATCTCGCCGAGCGGAATCAATTTTCTTTCTGCCATGTGCTTTTCCTTTCCCAAATTATTGTGAGGCGGAGGCTTCCTCCGCCTCGTTCCGCGTTTACATGATCAACTCAATATCGCAGAGCAACACGCCTTCTTGATCACGCGATTTCACGAAGCAACGCACGGTCTTGCCGAGCAGCCACGCTTCGAGTTTGAGCCGCGCCTCCTCCCCCGCCTCGGTTCCGAGCGGCGGCGAGCTTTGATCAATGCGCACACGCTCCAGTTCGTCATATGGGAAATCATTGTGTTGCCCGATGAGCACAATGCGTAGGTCGAACGTTGCGCCATCTAGCACGCCCAACACTTGGCCTTGAATCCAGTCTTCCGCACGCATATCTCCGCCTTTCTGTGGCCGCGCCACAAATTTGAGGTTGATTGCGCCAGCGGAATCAGCTATATTGTTTTGCTTTCTGTGGCTGATTCCACCAGCCCTGTAGCGATCGCCGTGTTCCTCACGAGAGCACGGCGATTTTTTTTGGTAGTAGATTTTATGTTCACATGATAGCGTTTTTGGATTAAATGTCAATAGAAAATTTTTATATTTTATATTTAAATAAGTAATAGTGTTACTAAAAATATTATAGTGTACCAAATTTATCATCTCAGACGATAAATTGACCTATACGGGGCACACCAATGATATAAGAAGACTCCAGCCAACTGGTTTATATTTCTGAAAAATTGGGCTTTATTAAAAGAAGCCATACAAGCCAAGAAGCGCGGCACAATGGTTGACCATCTCATGGGCACCAACAATATCACTCTCGCCACAACAAAAACTTAAGGAGATGAGTTACTATGAAACGCTTCACACTCGCAGCACTCGGATTGGTTCTGTCGGGCTTGATGCTCACGGCCTGCAACAAAGAGAATCCCATGGGCACGGAGAACACACCTGATGAGCAAGAGGCGATTAGCCTTGAAAAAGAATTTGGCGGCTACACCACCAGCGACGAAGCGCCGATGTTCAATGATGCAAATGTCATTGCCGAATCGCTTGAAGATGAAAGCTCGAATGATTTGATGAGCGCCGCGGATTTGCAATTTCTCAACGCCGCGAACAGCCCGAAAGCCTACGCTGTGCGCGTCACCTGGGGCTTGCTGCAGGGCGATTCCACGGCCACAGAAGTTGTGGATTGGAGCGGCTCCGCAGTGATCAACAAAGGCGTGCTCACGGTTTTGCGCACGATTGATTTCGAACGCAATCAAGGCGACCGCCTCGTGTTGCCGCGCACGAACCGCAAAGAAGTGAGCTTCACTTCGCAGACACGCCCCTATATCGACGGCTTGGTGTTGATCATCATTGATAAGGACACGAGTAACACCGCGGGAACGTTGACACTCACGCTCGGTAGTTATTCGCGCACGTTGAATTTCAGCGAACTTGATTCCGCTGAAATCGTCGAGTCCGTCGGCGCGAATGGTCATGCGGTTTCGATCATCAGCCACTCAAAAGCAGTGCGTGAGTTCAACGGCGGCTTTTTGGCCGGACGCTGGGTGCGCAAAAACGAAAAGGGTGGTGAGTTTTTCGGCAAGTGGATCAACAGCGAAGGCACGAACGCGGGCTCTGTGAAGGGAGTTTGGGGCACGCGCAACAATGGCGAGAATGTGTTCTTCGGCAAGTATATCAGCGGCAACGGTCAATTCAGCGGCCTGTTGCGCGGTACGTATCAATTCAACGCCGAACGCAGCGGCGGAACCTTTGAGGGCAAATGGTTCAATCGTCAAAAACAAGAAGCGGGCACGCTGCAAGGTCACTTCCGTCTCGGCCGCCCGAACGATGGCAAAGGCTTCTTTCACGGCCGCTGGGAAAAGAACGGTTAGTCTAAAAATTCAAACGACTCACGGATGAGCCGTCCTCCACAGCCAGCCCCGTTGATTAGGCAATTGATCAACGGGGTTTTTATTTGCCCACAAAACACACGAAAAAGCTTTCGTGCCATTCGGGTGTTTTGTGGGCAAAAATCAGATCCCCCACGCACCACTCACTTGAATGTTTGCGCCATTGATGTAGCGCGCGTCCTCCGAAAGCAGAAACCGACACACCGAAACGACATCATCAAGCGCGCCGATATAACCTGCGGGAATTTTGCTCGCCATCTTTTGCAACTCTTCCTCTGGTGCGCTGCCCGAAGCAATAAAACCCGGCGCAATGCAATTCACCGTGATGCCGTCCGCAGCGAGCAGTTTCGCGAGTGTGCGCGTGAGCACGAGCACGCCGACTTTAGCAATGTAATGCGCGGTGACAAACGGCTGCCCGAGCAATTGCTCCGCGTTTGCCATGCTGAAATTGATAATGCGTCCCCACTTCCGCGCGCGCATGCCGGGTGCAACCGCGTGGCTCAGATAAAAAATCGGATGCAGATTGTGATCGAACATCTCATGCCAGCCCGCCGCGGTCTCTTGAAAATAATCGACGCGATGATACGGCCCGGCGCAATTGATGAGCGCGTCAATGCGGCCCCATTCGCTTTCAATTTGCTGCGCCCAGCCTTGCGCCGCAGCAAGTTGCGAAACATCACACTGCTCTGCGCGGCAACGTGCTCCGAGCTCCTGCATTTCTGCGAGCCAGTGTTGAGCTTCAACCGCGCTCTGGCGATAGCAAATCGCCACGTCCCACCCGTTCTGCGCCAGCGCGCTCGCCAACGCACGCCCAATGCCGCGCGCTCCGCCGGTGATGAGTGCAACACGTTGCGTCATCGTATTTCTCCTTCATTCAGAAAATGCTCTAAAATAAAAAAGCGCTTCCGAAGAAGCGCCGTTTAAAAAATGCAGCTCTGCAAATCCCAATTTAGAATGAGGGAGCATGCGAAGGTTTGCGACGAGGTTTCCCATGCGCCGAGGCATTCGCCCGACGATGGTGCTTGCCTTTGGCCGGACGACTTGCGCTGTGCCGCGCCTCGCCGTTGGTGTGATGAGTCGCTCCGTTGGTGCGACGCTCGGCTACAACATGCACGCCGTGTTCGCGACGAGGCGAAGCGCCATTTTCACGACGTGCGCCGTTGTCACGACGGGCGCCATGCTCCGGCGTACGAGTTTTCTCGCGGCCACCTTTGTGACCAAATCTTTTTTCCGAAAAAGAATGACGGCGGCTGGCGCGCGAAGGCCGATCTTCGTTATACTCCGGCGCTTCCGTCGTGGGTTTGCCGCGATAATCGAAATCCTCAAAGCGATGCTGCGGAATCTCGCTTTTGATCAAGCGCTGAATCCCATAAAGAAATTCTTCCTCTTCATGCGCCATGAGCGTCAATGCTTCGCCGATGGCCTGCGCGCGCGCGGTGCGGCCGATGCGATGCACATAATCTTCGGGCGTTACCGGCACATCATAGTTGACCACATGCGAAATGCCGTCAATATCAATGCCGCGTGCAGCGATGTCTGTGGCCACGAGGATGCGATAGTGCCCGCTGCGAAAGCCTTCCATGGCCGCGAGGCGTTGGCCTTGCGTGCGATCACCGTGCAAACGTGCGACTTTAAAACCATAGCCGTCGAGTTGGCGTGCTAGGCGCTCGGTGCGAATTTTCGTGCGCGTAAAAATCAAAACCGAGGACATGTCTTCGCGATAAAGCAGCTTGAGCAGGAGATCCATTTTCAAACGTTGCGGCACAGGATACACCACTTGCTTCACGCCTTCCGCGGGCGCGGATTGCCGACCCACTTGAATCATTTCCGGCTTGCGCAGAATTTCATGCGTAAGCGCGAGAATTTCTTTTGGCATCGTAGCCGAGAACATCATGGTTTGGCGCTGCTTGGGCAAGCGCGCGATGATGCGTTTGACTTCCGGCAAGAACCCCATGTCGAGCATGCGGTCGGCTTCATCGAGCACGAAAAATTCCAAGCCGTCTAAATTGCCGACGCCGCGTTTAAGATGATCGAGCAAACGACCCGGCGTGGCAACGATAATGTCCGTGCCGAGGCGCAACGCGCGCTCTTGCGGCGGAATGCCGACACCGCCATAAACCGCGGCCGTGTACAACTTGCTGCGTCGCGCGAGTGCGGAGATTACTTCATTGACTTGCACGGCCAGCTCGCGCGTGGGCGTCAAAATCAACGCGCGAATTTTTGAGCTGGAAGTGTGATGCAGCTTGTTGAGAATGGGCAACGCGAACGCCGCGGTTTTGCCCGTGCCGGTTTGCGCGCAGCCAATCAAATCGCGGCCGGCGAGCGCTATCGGCAAGGCCTGCGCTTGAATCGGCGTGGGATTTTCGTAACCATACTGCTGCAATGCTTTGAGCAACTCTGGGTGCAATCCAAAGGATTGAAACGACATACTACTCCTAATGAATAGGGATGAGAATAGCCAGTGGTTCGGGAATCTTTTGGTCTTCAGATCAAATCTCGAACCGTTCCGCCAAAGAGATTTGGGAAGGAGTCGTTCGCAGGAGCCTGCGCGAGGCAGGCCTGACACAGAGAGTTGAGAAGAATTTCGGCAAAGACCACGAGGGCAGTTTGCGAACGAGAGTCTGATTTATTTTAATAACGACTCTCGTGTGCAATCGCACCATGCCGCAGCTCGCCATATTTCTCGCGCCGCCCGAAGGGATTGCACGGGCGTATCATACGACATTACGGGCGGAAATACAAGAGGGAATATCGCGCCGCGAAAAATTTATTCGCGCCGAATCGAAACTTGAGCTGCACACGGATCAAAAACGCACGCGGCTTTATTTCTAAAACCGTGCGCGCTTCTCCTCTGCGAACGCCAACGCATGCCATTGACTTGGAACAAAAGAATGCTCACGCCAAGGCTTTTGCTTTTTCCGCGTGCGCTTTTGATTCGTGTGTATCAAAAGAACTTTTTGAATTTGATTCTTTCTTTGCTGAACGAATCCGCTAGTGCAAAATCAAAACCCGCTGCGCCGCCTGCGAGATTTTATTTGCCACGCGCAAAAAGTAAATGCCCGCCGGCAACGCTTCGGTATTAACTGAAAAGATTTTTGCTTGCGGTTTGAATGAGCGCAAGATCTGCCCTTGCAAGTTATAAAGCTGCACGGTCGCATTCAACGCGGCCTGATTGAGCCTCACCGTCAACGCCTGCCCTCGCCCAATCGGATTGGGATAAACCGCAATCGCAAATTTCGCGGGCACACGCGTTTCGGCGGACAACTTGGCCTGGCCGCTGAAATAACGTTCAGCACGCGCAAACGCAGCAATGCCGATTTTTTCTCCAAGTATGCGGCCGGGAATGTCATCAATCGGCGGATGAATGCCGCCCCAAATGCGCGAGAGGCTGCATTGATCCGAGGCGTCGCGATACGTGGCCCATTGCAAAACGATATCCGTGCTCGGGCCATCTTCGAACACGAGATACTGATTGCGATGCGCATAAAACTCTCCCATGCCACCCGGGAAATATTCATCGCCCGTGAGCAGCGTCATCACTTCCGCGGCCGCGCGCGAAAACGTCGAATGCCCCGAAACATATCCTGCGAACGGCGGCGTCACAAACGTCGGGCGTTGATACGGCCACCAATTATCCGCAAGAATCCATCCGACTCCCGCGACGTCGGTATCGGGATTGCCGATGTAATCATGCGCACGCCACGCTTTGAGCTTGATCTTGCCGACATTCTCGTTGTTCTGGCCGGCAAGCACCTCGCCGGGTTGCACTTGCTCGATGAAGCCCGGAATCAATGCCAAACCATGCGGCGAATAATTGGGAAGATTCGGATCGCTGCTTTGGCCGTTGCCGCCGAGCCAACGCAACGATGAGATCGGGCGCGTGTAATCATACCAACCTTTGAGCGCCCACGCCGTGATGCCGGCATCGTGCACGGCGCCGCCGAGCGCGAGATAGGCTTTCACGTCCCATTCGAGATCGTCAAGAATATCGCCCTGCCCGCGAAAACGTTTTTGAAAAAGCGGATGATCGCTGACATAATTTACAATTGTGAACCAATGCCCTGGCGGCGTTTCCGACTTTGGCCCATCGGCCCAAAACTCCGCGAGCACACGCGCATAATCGCCGCGCGGCACGATCTGCGGCACGTACGGCAAACCCGTGCGTGGATTCAAAGCGCGACCGCGACCGGCATCGCCGCCTTGTAGCATATCATAAAAATTCCGAATTTCATCCCACGATTCCGGCAGCTTTTGCACGTTCCCCAAACTCGCGGGAGAAATATCGAGCCTCGTCGGATCGGTCGCGTCAAGATGCGAAGACCAAGTGGAAACGAGCGCGTAATTCCAGCGATAAAACTCCGAACTTGCGCTTGCGCCATCGGCGAGATTGTACTGCGGCGGCGGACCGGGATCATGATACACCCACCAATCCACGCCGTCGCGTTGAAAAATTTTGCGCTCCGCGGCGCTGAGCGCAAACGGCACCACGCGCCCCCATTCCGGCGTAATGAATTTCACCGTATCGCCGGGAATGATGTTGCCGGCTTGATCAATAAACACTTTCAACGACATGGGCTGCCAGCGGTTGGGATTGACAAACGTAGGATTGCCGGGCTTGATCGGAATCATCGGTGGGTTGAGAGGCTCATAATGTTGATAGGCATAATCGTTCTGCTCGTTCGCACCGTCTTGCAAGCCATATTCGATTATTGATTGCGCGAGATAATTTCCCAAAGCCGCGGCCGAGCCGCCGGAATAATCAATCGAGGCGAACATCGGATTGTAGCCGAGTATATTCATCAGCGAATCAAACTCCGCAAATGAAGCGGCGGCGCCGGGCGAGCGTTGAAAGCGATGCCGCAGAAAACGATACATGGCATAGCTGATCGCTTCATTGCGCGCGGCTTGCACATTGGCCGGAGAGCTAATACCGTTGAATTTGCACGTAAATGTGCCGATGGTGTTGCCGAGCAAATAGGTATCTGCCACGGGATCATATGCCGCCCACGCATCATACATGATAATCGCGGCATGAAATAGATTACGGGCATGAACCGTCGGCCGCGCGAAATCGCGCCGCACCGCATCAAGCTGCACCTCGTTCCATTGCCGCGCCACGGAGTGCTGCGCATATGAAGCTACGGTCAAC
Source organism: bacterium (assembly GCA_041918175.1). GTDB lineage: Bacteria > Zhuqueibacterota > Zhuqueibacteria > Zhuqueibacterales > Zhuqueibacteraceae > JABWAN01. Next base: position 58,419 of record JAYRWE010000062.1, on the reverse strand, counting down.
GCCGCTAGGCTCACTCCTGCGATCACTAAAATGGTTTTGAAGTTCATCAGCACACCTCCTTGTGATTGTCACCTGGTTGTTGCGCCCAAGTACAGATAGCGTTCGAGTAAATTCACATAGCCGCTCCATTTGCTGCCTTCGGGATGCTCTTTTTCGGCAATGCGTAGAATCGCATTCATCTTCGCATCGACTTCATCGGCATAGTAAAGCAGGAAGCCTTCTGGAATCATCGGCACCACGGGCGAGGCTTGCTCCAACGCACCTTGATGGCTCAAGATCAGGTGCTGCAAACGCATGGCAAGCTCATGGGGAAACTCGGGAAACTGTTTAATTTTCTCGGCCACGAGTTGCGCGCCGAGCACGATATGCCCGAGCAAACGTCCGCTGTCCGTATATTCGAAACTCGGGCCGTGCGTGTAGCTTTCCACTTTGCCGAGATCGTGCAGCAAGGCCGCGGCAATGAGCAAATCGCGATCAACTTGCGGATACAACTTTGCCATGCGCTCGCACAGCGTCGCGACGTTGAGCGTATGCTCTAATAAGCCGCCGAGATAGGCGTGATGCCATTTCTTGCCGCCGGGCGTGTCGCAAAAAGCTTTAATGAAATTTTCATCGGAAAAAATTCTGCGCAGCAAGGCGAGCAAATAAGGTTGGGCAATGCTTTCGATGAGCTTTTGAAATTGCTCCCACAGCAACGCGCGATCTTTCGGCGTCGTCGGCGTGAGCTGCGTCATGTCCACTTCATCTTCCGCGGTCACAACGCGAATCTTTTCAACTTTAAGCTGCTTGTGGCCTTGATATTCATCCACCACGGCTTTGAGCTTGACGATGTTGCCGGCCTCGGCTTGTACAGTTTCGAGATGCGACCACATCAGCGCCGTCATGTGATCCCACGCGTCGCTCACTTCCATTACCAGATATGGCTCGCCGTTTTTCTTCTGCTTCAACTCTTTGCGCTGGAGCACGGCAAACATGGTGACTTGCTCGCCCAAGAGGAGTTCACGGATTTTTTTCATCACAGCCTCGGTTTGCAAAGGAGAACAAATTTCATCAAGAATATCGGGCGCGCATTCGACATATTTTTCTTTGACGATGCGGCGCCGTCTCTTGGCAATGAAGACGATGTCGGGCTGAACCGGTGTGGCGCGCTTGCATTTGAGATGAAGCGTTTTTATTATAAACGGCGAAAGTTCTAACACAGAGGTTGAAACCCAAAACGCTTGTACTCTTTTATGAAACTTGGTGCGTATGATTCCAAACAAGCGCGTTTAACAACTTTAATGGTGAGAAAGAAATCATGAATAGACCATCATTGTTTGATATAGTAGAACTGCGCGAAGATTTGCCGGAGTTTGATCTGAAGCGCGGCGCACAAGGCACAGTCGTGGAATGCTATTCCGACGGCGAGTTTGAAGTCGAATTTGTGGATGAGGACGGCGATACCCTCGCGCTTTGCGCGCTTTCGCCGGAAAAAATTGTCGCGCTTTCTTCCGGCATTGCCCAACCGAAAAAGCTGATTCTGCGCCAACTCTTTTCCATCGTCAATGAGTTTGACGAAGAGCGAGTGAAACGAGTACTGAGCTTTGCCGATACTTTGCGCGAGCCGCAAGCGGCTTGAAGAAGAGCACCGCCTCGCATTCTCCTCCTCATTGAGCGCACTGAGTTACTTTGAACGCGGCGCCGACTTCCGCACGCAGCGTTTCGCCCACGCCGTATTTTCCCGCCAACTCATACACGCCTTGCTTTGAAAAAAATTCCAAAGCTATTTCGGGCAGACCTCCGATACCTTCACGGCAAAGCCTGCGAGCACTTTTGAGCGCACGGTTTTGCCGACGCCGTATTTGCCCAAAAGTTTATAACCATTCTTTTCCAAGACAAAGAGTTCTATCGTGCGAGCATCGGCGTCAACGATCCAATATTCGCGCACGCTGGCTTTGGCATAGACTTCGGCTTTCTTGCCGCGATCCACGCCCCAATTGGACGGCGAAAGAATTTCGACGACAAGATCCGGCGCACCTTCAATGCGTTCTTCCGAGGCAATGGCAAGCCGTTCTTTCGCAACGAAGACAATGTCCGGCTGTACGGGAGTCGCCAAGCCGGGAAGCATGACATCGACCGGCGCATAAAGCGCTAATCCGGCGTCATGTTGTTCAACAAAAAACTCGAGGCGGCTGAAAAGCTTGGCGCTCACAGCTTGATGTTTGATTCGAGGCGCGGGCGACATATACAATACCCCTTCAATGACTTCGTAGCGAATGCCGTCTTCGGGCAGGCGACAATAATCATCGTAAGTCCACTTACCGGGTGGCGGCGATTGGTAATCAGAAGGAGCTTTAGCTTCCTTCGACGGAGTGAAATCGAGCAAAAGTGTCATTGCAAAATCTCCTGAGCTTTCGTACTCTTTATGCAATTATAATACTTTCTCATCGGCTCAAAGTCAAGGAGCGTGTATGTCTCGTTCTCATTCGCGGCGTGATTTTCTCAAAGCATGTGGCGCAGTGGCGGCTTCCTCCTGGTTCCTTCCTTCATGTTCACTTAAAAACGAGTTTGATCTCATTCTCGTCGGCGGTTTGGTTTATGATGGCAGCGGCGGCGAGGGCGTGCCGAGCGACATCGGCATCAAAGCTGGGCGCATCGTTGCGCTCGGTGATTTAAAAGATCGCACTGCGAAGCAGAAGCTTGAAGTAAGCGGCCTCGCGGTTGCGCCAGGCTTTATTGATTTTCACTCGCATAGTGATGACGAACTTTTGCTCGCAGGCGAAGCGCAATCGAAAATTCGGCAAGGCGTGACCACGGAAGTGCTCGGACAAGACGGCGGCTCGATGGCGCCGATGAATGAGAAGATGACCATGCAGCTCGTGGATCGTTTGAAAGAGCGCTTCGGTTTGGAAGTCGCGTGGCGCGATTTCGCGGGCTATTTCCGCAATCTCGAACATCGCGGTTTGCTCACGAATTGCCTGAGCATGGTTGGGCAAGGCACGCTGCGCGAAATGGTTGTCGGCGAAGATGATCGTCCCGCAACGCCAAGTGAGATTGAGCAAATGAAACAACTCGCGCGCGATGCTTTTGCGCAAGGCGCATATGGCATCTCTTCCGGTTTGGAATATACGCCGGGAAGTTTTGCGACGACTGAGGAGATTATTGAGGTGTGCCACAGCATGAACGGTCGCGGCATTTATTCCACGCACATGCGCAATGAGGACGATACGCTGCTCGAAGCGATTGACGAGGCCATTCGCATCGCGCGCGAAGCCGGCGTTGCACTCAACATATCGCACATCAAAGCTTCGGGCCAAGGCAATTGGCACAAGCAGGCGGAGATGATGGCGAAGCTCGAAGCCGCGCGTGCGAGCGGCATACAAGTGACGTGTGACCGCTATCCCTATGTCGCTTACAACACCGGCCTCTCGTCGCTCTTTCCGCTGTGGAGTCGCGACGGCGGGAGCGAAAAATTCGTCGCACGTTTGCAAGATGCTTCATTGCAAGAAAAACTGCGTGCTGAGGCCTGGCATGAAGTGGAAAAGATCGGCGGCTGGCGCTCGGTGATGATTTCGAGTTTGAGCAAACATCCGCGCCGCAGCGAGTTGGAAGGCAAGACCTTCGAAGAGATTGCTGCAACCGGCGTCGATCCCATAAGCACGTTGTTCGAGTTGATTATTGCCGAAGAAGGCGGCGGCAACATGATCGGCTTTGCGATGAGCGAAGAAGACACTGCGACGTTGCTCGCGCATCCGCATTGCATGCCTGCGAGCGACGGCTCTGCGCTCGGCATCGAAGGCCGTTTGCGTCGCGGCAATCCGCATCCGCGCTCGTTTGGAACTTTCCCGCGCGTGCTCGGCAAGTATGTGCGCGAAGATAAAATCATGTCGCTCTCAGATGCCGTGCGCAAAATGTCGGCGCTGCCTGCGGAAACACTCGGCATAAAAGATCGCGGCTATTTGCGGCCAGGGTATTGGGCCGATGTTGTCGTCTTTGATCCCACCTCTGTCGCCGATCGCGCGACCTGGGCTGCGCCGTTTCAATATCCGGCAGGCATTCCTTACGTTCTCGTGAATGGCGAGGTTGTGTTGGCGCAAGAAAAGTTGACGGGCAAGCTCACGGGCAAAGTTTTGCGCGCGCCGTTTTCGGCATGAGGCAGAGGGTGTTGGTAAAGAAGAAACTTAAAGTAATTGCATTTTGCTCACGCTGCGAAACTGAGTTTCGCGGGCAATTGCGTTCCCAAACGGAGTTTGGGAACGAGAGTGAAACTTGTGAAGCGTGCGACCGGCTCCCAGCAAAGGAACGATTGCAACCGCGAAGGCGCGCGAATGAACGCGAATCAAAAACATTGGCGTCCATTCGCGCTGATTCGCGGTTTAGAATGTTTTAATCACGCTTAAACAGAAATGCCAATATTGACTTTCAAAAGCCCGTTTTCTATCTTGCCGCCCTTCAAGGACGAAATCAACTGTGGTTCAACATCTCGGGCTTTTTAACAAAGGATTATGCAATGCAAAAGTTTTTGGTTACGGGTGGGGCGGGTTTTATCGGCAGCAATTTCATTCGCTACATGCTGCAGAAATATGACGACCTCCACATTACCAATCTCGACAAACTCACCTACGCCGGCAATCTCGAAAACCTGCGCGATCTCAAAGGCCACGCGAATTATCATTTCGTGAAGGGCGATATTTGCGACGGCGCGCTCGTCAACGAATTGGTGGAAGAGATGGATGTGGTGGTGAATTTTGCCGCAGAGAGCCATGTGGATCGCTCCATCAGCGGTCCGGATGCGTTTATTCGCACGGATATTTTCGGCGCATTCACCCTGCTCGAAGCCGCGCGCCGCCATGAAGTGAAAAAGTTTATTCAAATTTCCACCGACGAAGTGTATGGCAGCACGCTGGGTCGTGGCTTTCTTGAAACCGACCCGCTCATGCCTTCGAGTCCATACTCCGCTTCGAAAGCCGGCGCCGATCGTCTCGCGTTTTCCTATTTCGTGACGTATAACCTGCCCGTCATTCTCACCCGCTGCTCGAATAACTTCGGGCCGTTTCAATATCCCGAAAAACTCATTCCGCTCTTCGTCACCAACGCGCTGGAAGACAAGCCGCTGCCGATTTACGGCGACGGCCAATACGTGCGCGATTGGATTCACGTGGAAGATCATTGCGCGGCGATTGACTTTGTTTGGCAACACGGCGTTGACGGCGAGGCGTACAACATCGGCGGCGGCAACGAGCGCACGAATCTTGAGATCACGGATTTTATTCTCTCCTATCTCAACAAGCCGCAATCGTTGAAAACGTATGTGCAAGATCGTCCCGGCCATGATCGCCGTTACTCGCTCGATTGCAACAAGCTCGCGGCAATGGGCTGGAAACCAAAGTATGAACTCGAATCCGCTTTGCAGAATACAATCGACTGGTATCGCGAGAACCGTTGGTGGTGGGAGAAATTGAAGAGCGGCGAGTATCTTGAGTTTTATAAGAAACACTATGGCCGCACGCTGTAGTTTTTTTGCGCAATCGTAGTCCCCGCCCTTTGTGGGCGGCTGATTCGTGCAACAAATTCGTATTCGCCACAATGCCCCACAAGGGGGCAAGGCTACAACGGAATCAATTAACCTTACATCTCGCCGGGCTCCCGTGTTTATGATGAAAAGAAGCGGGGGTCAAGACGACAACTTTTTATTTGTATGGAAGGATAGCACCTATGACGCTGCAACAAAAGATCGACAATGGTAGCGCGAAGATCTGTGTAATCGGTCTCGGCTATGTCGGCCTTCCGCTGGCGGTGGAATATGCCGGCGCCGGGTATGAAGTGTTGGGCATTGATGTTGACGCCCGCAAAATCGCCAAGCTCAATCGCGGCGAAAATTACATCGACGACGTTGATAGCGACAAGCTCAACGCAATGGTCGAGACAGCCAAGTTCTCCGCGGCGAGCGATTATAAAGACATCGCGGCGCAGGACGTGATTTTCATTTGCGTGCCCACGCCGTTTACAGACAATAAAGAGCCGGACGTTTCATATATCGAGCATTCGGCGAAAGGCATTGCCACCGGCTTGCGTCGCGGCCAATTGATCATTTTGAAATCCACGACCTATCCCGAAACCACGGAGAAAGTCGTGCAACCCATTCTCGAAGCGCAAAAGCTGAAGGTGGGCAAGGATTTTCATTTGGCATTTTCGCCCGAACGCATTGATCCGGGAAATAAGCGCTTCACCACGGCAACAACTCCGGTGGTCGTTGGCGGCGTCACGAAGAAATGCACGAAGCTTGCGGCCGACATCACGCGCAAAGTTGTCGTCGAAGTAAAAGAGCTTTCGAATCCCAAAGCCGCGGAAATGACCAAGCTGCTCGAAAACATTTTCCGCTCGGTGAATATCGCGCTCGTCAACGAACTTGCGCAATTGTGCGATCGCATGGAAGGCGTGGATATTTGGGAAGTCGTCGAAGCCGCGGCCACGAAGCCGTTTGGCTTCATGCCGTTCCGGCCCGGCCCCGGCATCGGCGGCCACTGCATTCTCGTTGATCCGTACTACTTGAGCTGGAAAGCGCGCGAGTATGATTTCCACACGAGCTTCATTGAACTCGCGGCGCAGACGAATGAGAATATGCCGTATTATGTTTTGGATTTGATCATTCGTTCGCTCTCGCATCATGGCGTGGCAATTCGCGATGCGAAGATTCTCGTGCTCGGTGCGGCGTTCAAGAAGAATGTCGATGACGTGCGCAATTCGCCCGCGATTAAGTTGATGGAGTTGCTCTATAATCGCGGCGGCCGCAAGATGGAGTACAACGATCCGTGGGTGCCCTCGCTGCGCGTGAACGGCAAGACGTATAAATCAAAGAAGCTCTCGCCTGCGGTGTTGCGCGAGGCGGATTGCGTGGTGATTGCAACGGAGCACGATGCGTACGATTTTCAAGAAATCGTGAAGCACGCGAAACTCGTGGTCGATACGCGCAACGCCACCAAAGCCACCAGCGGCGGCAAAAACAAAATCGTCAAGCTCGGCAACGGCAACAACTCGATTCCCGATAACTTGCGCCATCGCGAAGAGCATTGAGCGCTTACTTTCTGCTCCGCCACGGCTGAGCCGTGGCATGCCCTTCATTCGGATGCGAGATAAGCGGCGACTCATATAAGCATTACGCTACGGCTTGGCCGTAGCGTAAAATTTAGTGCTCACAATCAAATGCACGCCACGGCCCAGCCGTGGCGGAGCATTGTATAGACTCCGCGAAGCGAGATGCTCATGGCCGTGACACAAGAACGTGTTGCTCGCTTTCCCAACCTTGCGTCTGCCGCACATGAGGTTGCGCTTACGGTCATTCTCCCTTTGCGCGGCGCGCCGGAAACAATTGCCGATTGCCTCGCTTCCCTCTCGCGCCAAACCTACCCGCATCATCTCATCGAAATCCAATTTCTCTTTGATAGCCCCGCGCTTCCGCTGCGCAAACTCGTGCGCGAGTTTATGAAGGCGTTTCCGGAATTTCGCGTGCGGCAACGCTCCCTGCATATCTCGCACAAACAGCGCAATCCGGCGACTGCAATGTCGCATGATCATCTCGTGCTCGCACTCTCGCCGCATGCAATTCTCGCCGATGATTTCATTGCGCAAGCGGTCGCATGCGCGCAGACGGCCTCCGGCGCGAGTGTTTGCGGGCGCGTGCTTTATCAACAAAGAGATTTTTTAACGCAGGCCTATACCGCCGTGCTCGGCTCGCATTGGACCGTGCCACTGGCGACGCAAGAGTTGACGACGGCAACGACGCGCGCAGAAGGATGCGTGCACGCGGTTTATCGCGAAAGCGCGCTGCGCGAAGCCGGCGTGTTGGCGCAGGAAATTTTGAACAATGAATACGAAGTTGCGACGCGGCTGCATCAAAAGCGGCACGGCTTGCACTTCTTTCCACAAATGGTTTCGACGCTGCATTGGCGCGGCACATTGTGGCATTTGCTCGGGCAAGCGTTGCAGCACGGTTTCGCCTGGGCCAATCGCGTAAAGAAGCAGCCCGCATTGTTGCGCCCGCATTATGTGATTCCCATCGCATTGCTCGTGCTCATCGCATTGTTTGCAAGCGGCGCGGACTTCGGTTCCGCGCGCGATTTAACGTGGCTCGGTCTCGCAACGTGCGGCTATCTGCTTTGCAATGTGCTCATGACGCTTGCGATCGCGCGCCCCCGGCGTTGGCAGTGCTTGCCAATCTTGCCTCCTCTCCTATTTCTGTTTCATCTCGGTTTCGGCCTCGGCACAATGGTGGGGCTGCTCACGGCGAAGAAATGGGGCTCGGCCATTCCCAAGTGGATTGAGAAAGTCGCGGTGATGGCGAGCGATTATATTGCCGTCACGGCCGCGTTCATGCTCTGGACGCATCTGCGCGCGCAACTCGGCCTTTTCGCGCCGGCAAATCTCGAATCGGCATTCACCGTCTCGAATTTAATTTTTGGTTTTTGGTTTATCGTCTTTCTTGTGCTGGGCTTGTATCGCGCGTGGAATGCTACTTCGCGTTTGGATGAAGCCGTGGCCGTGTTTAAGATCGTCGGCATCGGCGTCTTGCTCATTTATGTGCTCACGTTTGAAATGGAGCAAGACCTGGCGCAGCCGATCACGAAGACGCGCATCTTGTTGGTGAGTTATTGGTTGATGGTCGCCGGCGCAGTGACGACCGGGCGCATGATTTTGCGCACGATTCAACGCCACTTGCTCGAAAGCGGCATCGGCATGCGGCGCGCGCTCATTGTCGGATGGGGCAGAAAAGCACGCGAGCTTTATCAAGAAGTGCGCAAATATCCCGCGCTTGGCTTTCAAGTTTTGGGGTTCGTCGAAATCAAAGCGCACGAGGGCAAGCGGCAATTTGAGGGCGTGCCGGTGTTGGGAAGATTGGAACACCTTGCCGAGGTTGCGCGGCGCTATCAAATCGAAGAAGTGCTCATTGCCCTGCAGCAAAAAGATCAGCGCGCGTTGATGGAGATCATCGCACAGACCGATGGTTTGCCGGTGGGATTAAAAATCGTTCCCGACTTATACGGCATCATCACCGGCCAAGCGCGCACGAATCAAATCTACGGCTTTCCGCTGATTGAAATTCTGCCGCAATACATGCCCACATGGGAGCGCCTCGCCAAGCGCGTGCTCGATTTCTCGCTCTCGCTGCTCATTCTCGTGCTCGGCGCGCCGGTGTGGCTGCTCGTTGCGCTCATTATCAAACTCGATTCGCGCGGGCCGGTGTTCTACAAACAAGAGCGCATGGGCAAAGACGGGCGCCACTTCAACGTCATCAAGTTTCGCTCAATGGTTTCCGACGCGGAAAAACTCACCGGGCCGAAGTGGGCGGATAAAGACGATCCGCGCATCACACGCAGCGGACGTTTCATGCGCAAGTGGCGTATCGATGAAGTGCCGCAATTCCTCAACGTGCTGGCTGGCGAAATGAGCATCGTTGGCCCGCGCCCCGAGCGTCCGTTCTTCGTAGAAAAATTACGCAAAGAAATTCCGCTCTATCCGAGGCGCCTGCGCGTGCAGCCCGGCATCACCGGCTGGGCGCAAATCAAAGGCGCATACGACGCCACGCTCGACGACGTGAAGCAAAAACTGCAATACGACTTGTTCTATTTGGAGAACATGTCGCTGAAGATGGATTTGAAAATTATTCTGCACACGATTTATGTGATGCTGGCGGGGAGAGGGCAGTGAAGGAAAATTAGCCTAAAAATTTCTTGCGAGGTGTAAGGCTGATCTGTACCCTGTACAAAACAAACAACTACTACGAGGTTTGCATGCCCATTCAAACAAGTTATACTCATGCGCGCACCAATTTCGCCAAGTTCTGCAACGAAGTTACCGCCAATCTTGAAGTGGTGATTATTAGTCGAAACAACAACGACGACGTTGCTTTGATCGCGGCTTCCGAACTCACGAGCTTGACAGAAACGGCGCCTTTGCTGCGTTCGCCGAAGAACGCAAAACGGCTACTGACTGCTTTGAAGAGAGCACAAGCCCGAACGATGAAACCTCAAACCATAAAGAAACTACGGCAAGAGGTCGGGCTTGGCAAGCAAAAATAAGAATCGCATGCTAACGAAGGCCGCTCGTGACGCGATATTTCATCCTGAGTTTCGCGAAGATTTACGCCACTGGGTTGAGATTGACCGCAAAGTAGCTTTGAGGGCGTTCGATTTGATCGAAGCGATTATGCGAGAGCCATTCACAGGTATTGGCAAGCCCGAAACATTGAAATAATTTGCTGCAGGCGCTTGGTCGCGACGCCTCACGGAAGAACATCGCATGGTATATGTTGTTAGCCATGACCGCATTGATTTTCTCCAGGCGCGGTATCATTACTAAAGTTTGCGGTGTTGATACTCAGCGATTCGTGGAGAAATTGGGAAGCGTTTCGCCGCAAATCATGGCGGCAATAACGGCAGTTATTGAATACTAGCATAGCCCAAAGCCTTCCCTCCGATACCAACCCCTTACCTCATACATGCCTCCTCTCGAAACCTATGTGCGCGAACGCAACAACATCCATCAATACGGCGCGGGCGTGCGGGAGACTTCATACTATCCTAAGCTATTCGGCAAAACGCTCAACAAGGAGAAATTGTGAGCACTTCTACCGTACCCGAAATCATCCTCACCCTCATCGAACGCTTCGAACGCAATCGCGAAGCCTATCTCGCCTCAACCTACAATGAAACTCATAGCCGCCGCGAGTTCATTGATCCGTTCTTTGCCGCACTCGGCTGGGACGTGGACAATACGCAGGGCTTTGCTGAAGCCTACAAAGACGTAATCCACGAAGACGCGATTAAAATTTCTGGCGCGACCAAAGCGCCGGACTACTCGTTTCGCATCGGCGGCGCGCGCAAATTTTTCGTCGAAGCCAAGAAGCCTTCCGCCAATCTCAAAGACGATATCAGCCCTGCGTTTCTGCACGAGATCAAAGCGTGGCGCGAGTTGTTTGCGAAAAAAAAGTAGTTGCAAGATTCTTTTAGGCTGATAACTTGGTTTCAGGCCATTCAATCCAACCTAATAGCGGCTAGCAAAACGATGATACAATACACCTCCTCTTCTGAAAACTATTTCACGTTACAAGCGAAAAATGGAAATGGGATTCTGCAGAAGAAACAAAACGAGATCTTTACATGCGCCGAATACTTTGCGGGTATTGGTCTTGTCCGAATGGGGCTTGAGCCTTTGGGCTGGCGAATAGTTTTTGCCAATGACATATCTCCCAAGAAGCATCAAATGTATGAGGCTTTTTTTCCTTCCGCGAGAAACCATTACGTCGTAGAGGATATTTTCAAAATCGAACCTTCCCAAATTCCTTCGACCACGTTGGCGACTTGTTCTTTCCCTTGCATCGATCTTTCGTTCGCCGGCAATATGAACGGAATAGACGGGCAACATTCCAGTGCGTTTTGGGGATTCATAAAAATTTTAAAAGCGCAGAACGAAGCTGCGCCGCCACTCGTTCTGGTTGAAAACGTGCCCGGTTGGCTGTATTCGAACCACGGCAATGACTTTCGCGCGACGGTGCAAGCGCTCAATAAGCTCGGCTATGCTTGCGACGTTTTCATTTTGGATGCGCTCAGGTTTACGCCGCAAAGCCGTCCGCGCGTTTTTCTCGTTGGAACGAAGTTGCCGAGCGTCGAGAGCAACCAAGAGCGTATGTTCAATATCCTGTCTCGTCCGAAATCGTTGTCGTCGGAACGTTTGAAAAGGAACCTCGCCCGCAACAAAGATTTGCGGTGGTTTTACATCAATCTGCCCGCGCCGCCTCCGCTAAACAGAGCCGGCCTTGCCAACATAATTGAACCGATGAAAGACGCCGACGAGAGATGGTGGCCGCAAGAAGAACTTCAACGCCACCTTGAAATGATGAGCCCGGAACATTTTCAACGCGTGAAGCAACTTGCCGAGTGCAATAAAATATCTTATCGCACTTTTTACCGCCGCCGCCGTGTGGAGGGGCAACGCGCGGAGGTGCGCAACGATGATTTGGCTGGCTGCCTGCGGACCGCGATTGGCGGCAGCGGCAAGCAGTTCTTAATTGCAGCGGGCCAAGGCCGAATCAAAATGCGCGCGATGACGCCGAGAGAATACGCTCGTTTGCAAGGCGTGCCGGATGAGTATCCGATTTCCGTCAATGGCGTGCAGGCGCTCACGGGCTTTGGGGATGCGGTGTGTGTGCCCGCGATTTCCTGGATCACGAAGCATGCCTTGAACCATCTCGCTAAACGAAGTTATACGAAGCTCGCATCATGATTCCCAATGGCTGATAATCTGAAGCCTGTTGATCGTCGCAAGGCTATGCGTGCGGTCAAAGGAAAGGGCACGAGCCTTGAGATGAAGCTTTTTTCCATGTTGGCAGGAATGCACTTGAAAGGTTGGAAAAAGAATGTCGTCTGGCTTACTGGAAAACCGGACGTGGTTTTTGAAAGAGAGCGTTTGACTATTTTTATCGACGGTTGCTTTTGGCACGGCTGCCCGCATTGCCGTAGAAAATTGCCACAGACCAATCGCGAGTACTGGGCGAGAAAGATAAACCGCAACATTGAGATGGCCAAATTAACAAATCGCCGACTAAGAAAAGAGGGCTGGCTAGTGATAAGAATTTGGGAACATGAAACCCGCAATCCAATCAGCATGAACAAAATCAAAATGAAGATTCAGCAAGCCCTTAAAAAGGAGCCAAATGCAGATGGGCGCACAGGGAGAAGGCATTAAAAAAGAAAGCCACCATATTCTCGATCAGTGGATAGCTTCTTGCACGCGCGGCAAGAAAGTGTCGCGAAACACTGTGGCTGTAGGGATCGTTGTGTTCGACCACCTGTTGCAAAGATCCCCTTTGTCTCGAAATGAAGTCATTTCGAGGGGCGGTGAGATTAAGGGAGCGCGTTCTGGATTACAGACCGTTCTACAAAAACATGGAATACCCAGCACATACTTGAAAGAAGTGACGACACGGCAGGGTCATCAAGATGGACAGAGGCTTTTTGAACAATTTGGTTGGGGAAAGAATCTGTCAAAACTGACTGAAGATGCACGAAAAAGCTTGTTACTGGATTTGATAAGATCATTAAAAAGCCAAGCAGACGCTTGGTTGAAGCGACAAAACTTGAAATTGGATGTTGATAGAAGGCAAGCACCATCATCATGGATAAATTTGATCGTTGAAAGCGCAAAGCAACGTTCGGGAGGCGTTGTTGAGCAGCACCTCATCGGCGCAAAGCTGGAACGGCGCTTCAAGGAAATTGAAATACCTAACCATCCAGCTCATGCCGGCGACCGCCAAACAGCACGAGCAGGCGATTTCAGTATTTCAAATCTTGTTTATCATGTCACAGCATCGCCCTCGAGAAACGTGATTCAAAAATGCGCAGAAAACATCAAAGCCGGTTTGCATCCAATATTGCTGATCCCAGACGAACAAGAGAATAAAGCAAAAATTCTAGCGCAAGACGAAGGCATCGATAAAGAATTGACCATTCTCTCGATTGAATGCTATGTCGCATCCAATATCATTGAACTCGCGATGGAAGAAAACAAAGATTTCTTCAGCATCTTGAAGGAGATTGTGCAAATCTATAATAAAAGGCTTTTGGAAGTTGAGACAGACCTTTCATTGCAAATACAAGTGCATTAGCAAAGAGCGCTAGGCTACGCCCTTTTTTCTGTTTCACTATCAGCCCCATCAACTTCTCCGACCCCGCCGACAAATCCCGCCACGACCGCATGGTGGAACTGGTCGAACGCATGCTCGCGCTACATCGGCAACTCGCCGCGGCCAAATTGGAGCATGACCAAACCGCGCTCAAACGCCAAATCGCAGCCACGGATCGGCAGATTGATCAGCTCGTGTATGAGTTATATGGCTTGAGTGAGGAAGAGATTAGGATTGTGGAAGAGAATAAATAGAAGAAAGGGAGAGCGTGAATAATGGATGATTCATCTTCGAGATTAGTGAGGTCATTGCAAAGGCCGGCGCCGCACTTTGCCCTCCCGCACGACGGTGAAATAACCCCGCAATTGATTGCCGTAGAGCATTAAAAAGGATTCCATGAAACGAGCTTTGATCGAACTTTTTTCCGAGACGAAGCGCATTAAAATAATGCCCGCGGAAATCTTTTTCTGCAGAAAGACGAGTTCCCCATAATCCTTGTCGCCGGTGAGCAAAATGCGAGATTCCGTATTGGCCTGCTCCAAAAGCTTTTCATCGATGGTGCGAGTCGCGATCTCGCACATATAGAGCACGTCGTGGCCTTCGCGTCTGAGCATTTCCACCACGGGCTTTTCCACATCTTCGTCTGCTAAGAAATTCACGCCGCAGCCGCCTCGAACGGGAGCACTTCATCGGTGCTCAACGCGCCGGCCGCGTACGCAACGGCGGCTTGAATGTCTTCGCGTTTTAAGCGAGGGTAGTCCGAGAGAATCTCATCAAATGAAACGCTCTGGGAAAGTTTTCTTAAAATGATTTCCACCGTGATGCGCGTGCCTTTGATCACGGGCTTGCCGAGCATGACTTGCGGGTTGATTTCGATGCGATCTAAAAGTGGATTTGCCATTTCGTGCTCCTTGCATGTTTTCGTTTCGTGCGACAAAGTTAGAAAACTACCGATGTTTTGCAAGGCTATTTTCAAACGAGGGGCATTGCTGGGATCATTCTATATTCAACGCAAGACCTCTGCAATGCGCCTTCCCCTCTTCGCGCGCTTGCGCACCAAAAAAATTTGAACGCAACCTGCTCCCCCTGCGTCTTTTGGTCATGCCCGAAAACGTGCGCGCACTTTTCGCAAAGCTTGCTTTAGCCACGCCACGAGCCTTCTTCCCAGCAACCGCTTTAAATTTCTTTTTATTCGAAAGACCAAAGCAATGAGCACATTCGCGCTGCCGCTCGCAGCACAGACAGCTTATCTCAACGCAGACGCACCGCGTTTCGTGATACGCAATCGTGTTCGAAGCCTGCTGCAACATACTTCGAGAACATTGGCTTTGCTATCACTTGCAAGCGCGCTGCTGCACGCGAGTTTGTCGTTCGCGCAAGATTGGCCGCAATGGCGCGGCCCGATGCGTGATGCCGTGCTCGCGGCTTCGCATGTGCCTGCGTCTTGGCCCGATTCGCTGCGGCGTGTGTGGCGCGTGGAAATTGGCGAGGGTTATTCTTCGCCTGTGGTGGCAAACGGCCGCGTGTTTGTGCATAGCCGGCGCGATCCGGAAGAGTTGGTGACGGCGCTCGATTTCAAAACCGGCAAGATGCTGTGGCAGCAAAAATATCCCGCAGCGTTTGAGAAGAATCGTTACATGGGCAAAATGACCAAAGGCCCGAACGCGACGCCGCTCGTGCTCGGCAATCGCTTCTTCACACTCGGCGTGACCGGCGTGCTCATCGTGTGGGAGGTTGCCACCGGCCGCGAGTTGTGGCGCAAAGATTATTCGAAGACGGTTGAAACGTCGAAGCTCTTTTGCGGCACCTCCGCTTCGCCGCTTGCGCTGGAGGGCAACGTTATCATTCAAGTGGGCAGCGACATTCACGGCGGCCGCATCTTTGCGCTTGATCCCGCGCAAGGCGATGTGAAGTGGGAATGGCGCGGGCACGGGCCGGGCTATGCTTCGCCGATGGTGTTCGACATCGCGGGCACAAAACAAATCGTCACGCTCACGGATAGTTCGATTGTCGGCCTCGCGGCCAAGAGCGGCAAGCAACTTTGGCAAATCCCTTTTCTCGATGAGTGGCATGAGAACATTGCCACGCCGTTGTGGACCGGCGCGCATCTCATCATCTCCGGCACGCGCCAGGGCATGCACGCTTACACGCTCGCGGAGAAGAACGGCACCTGGCAAGCCACGGAAGTTTGGAAGAACGAGGAAGCCGCGATTTACATGAGTTCGCCCGTGCTCGGCGACGGTTTGATCTACGGCCATTCGGCGAAACGCAAAGGCATGTTCTTCGCGCTCGAGGCCGCAACCGGCGCAATACGTTGGGCCACGGAAGGCCGCGAAGGTTGGCATGCGTCAGTGCTGCTCGCGCCGCAGCACGTGCTTTATTTTTCGAATGAAGGAAATTTGATTGTCACGCGCCGCAACGCCGCGGCGTTTGAGGTGGTAAAGAAATATGCGTTCGCCGAAGCCGAAACGTATGCGATGCCCGCGCTGCTCGGCAATGACATGATCGTGCGCGACGCGAAGAGTTTGACGCGGTTTGCGCTCGTTGCGCGATGACTATTCCGAGTACAATCGTAGCCCCACCCCCTTGTGGGGTGATGCAGTATGCACAAAACGAGTGCTTGCAACATTCGCCCACAAAGGAGTGAGAACTACAAACCAATGAAGCGCAATCGTAGTTCTCCCTTGTGGGGTAATGCAGCATGCACAAAGCGAGTGCTTGCAACATTCGCCCACAAGGGGCGAGAACTACAAATCAAAGGAAGGAAATGGCAGCCTACATCGTCGTCGAAATCAATGTGAAAGACGCCGTCACTTACGAGCGTTATAAACAACTCGCGCCGCCTTCGATTGCCACGTATGGCGGTCGCTATCTCGTGCGCGGCGGCAAAACGGAAACGCTCGAAGGCGCGTGGCAACCGACGCGTTTCGTGATGCTCGAATTTTCCTCGGCTACGCAAGCACGCGCGTGGTGGGAATCGCCGGAATATGCCGAAGCAAAAGCGCTGCGACAAGCGAGCGCGAGCACGGAGATGATACTCGTGGAAGGCGTGTAACAGCTCACCGCCCGGACACTTTTGCGCGTGAATGATCGTGGTATTTACGGCAAGCTTGCTCCAATCACGAAACGACCGGACGAATCCACAACATGAACGAGCCGGAACCAAAAAGGAAAAGCTAACCCGCCGAGTTTCACCGAAGTCACCGAGTGTCGCCGAATAAAAGTTTTTTCGGTGAGTCTCGGTGTCTACCGTGTCTCTCTGCGGAAATGTTTTTGCCATTTTTACAATTTCAATTTTAACGATACGAATCATGGTCAAAACCGTATGGCAGAAAAATTCAAGCGCGCAGTAATCGGGTTCCTCATTGCCATCTGCAGCGCGACTTGCATTTCAGCAACGGCGCAACAACCGCCGGAGCCAACGCGTGCAGCGAACAACATGTTTCCGCAATGGTCGCATGACGGGAAGAAGATCGCGTTCACATCCGACCGCGACGGCGATCCGGAAATTTATGTGATGAACGCCGACGGTTCGAATTTGAAGTGTTTGACTTGCGTATTGAATTAGAGGGTTGCGCAAGAATTGGAAAAGAAAAATTTTGATTGAAAAAAATATGCTCAAATTCTTGCAATCTGTTTGTTCCGTGTTGATGATTTCAAGCGCGGTGTTCGGCCAAACGCCTGCGCCTGATGTGGCAACTTGGGTCGCGGAAATCGGATCGCGTTATGCTCGCGCCTCGAATCTTTCGTATGCCGAGGCCGACAACCACAGAGCCAAACTCGATGTTTTGTGGCCGCGATCTGCGAACGCCACAGCGCCCGTACCGACCGTGATTTTTATTCACGGCGGCGGTTGGATGGGCGGCGACAAAGCCGGTGCGATATTGGAGTTGTTGCCGTATCTTGAAATGGGTTGGGCCGCAGTCAATGTGGAATATCGAGGCGGACCCGCGACTGCGCCTGCTGCGGTTGAAGATTGTCGCTGTGCGCTGCGTTGGGTCATTCGCAATGCCGCGAAATACAATTTCGATGTCAATAAGCTGGTCGTGACCGGAGAATCAGCAGGCTCGCATTTGGCGCTGACTACCGGCATGTTGCCTTCGTCCGCCGGATTTGAAGAGAAATGTTCCGGCACCGAAGAATTAAAAGTCGCGGCCATCATCAACTGGTATGGCGTCACGGATGTCGTTGAGGTGTTCGAAGGCGCGAATCAACAACCTTTTGCCGTGCAATGGTTGAGCAGCCTGCCCGACGCGAGAGAACTTGCGCGCCGAGTTTCGCCGCTGCAATACGTGCGGCCCGGCTTGCCGCCGATTCTGACCGTTCACGGCGACGCCGATAAAGTTGCGCCTTACAGTCAAGCCGTTCGTTTGCACAAGGCGCTTGACGACGCCAAAGTTCCGAATCAATTGTTGACGATTCCCGGTGGCATGCACGGCGGCTTCAAACGCGAGGAGTTCATCAGGATTTACGCGACGATCCGCGAGTTTTTGCAGAAGCACGGAATTGCGAAGTAAAGAAGTGCATCGGTGAGAATACGCGCCGCCCAACGCACACAAGTCGCAACTAAAAAATGTAAGCGGATTGAACCGATGAATTGGATTCACCCGTCCCGTATCCGCTTTATCCGTTCAATCAGCTTACAGAAATTTTTTTTGCTTTTATCTCAACCTTAACGGCACAACCCGACGAGCCGGAGCCATACAAGAAAAGCTCTCCGCCGAATTTCGCAGAAGTCACCGAGTGTCGCCGAATAAAAGCTTTTTTCGGCGAAGCTCGGTGCCTTCGGCGCTTCTCGGCGGAAAGGTTTTTGCGTCGAATCAACTTTAAAAAGATCATTGCGCTTTTAATGCAACGGCCAAGCCGTTGCAGAGCACACTCATTATGATGGAGAGAAGATGAAATTAGCAAAGCCGTCACTAAAAATTTTCGCAGTTGCCTCATGCCTGCTTTTCGCGAATGCAATGTTTGCCTTCGCGCAATCAAAAAAGCCTTTGTCCCTCGAAGATTTTTTTGCCTCGGGAAAATTTGCCGGCAACTTTTTTCAAGGCGGGCAATGGGCAGAGCAAGGGCCGGTGATTACGTTCGTGAAGCCGACCGCCGAGGGCGCGACGGATTTGATGAGCTACGATCTCGAACGCGATCAGCAAACGCTCTTGCTCGAAGGCGCGAAGCTGCACGCCGCGGACGTGAATCGCCGCATCGCCATTCAGAATTATACGTTCAGCGCGGATCGCAAGCTGCTGCTGATTTACACCGATTCCGCGCCGGTGTGGCGCTTGCCGACGAAAGGATTTTATTATGTGTATGATTTCGCCGCGCAAAAGCTGACGCCGATCAGCGCTCGCGAAAAAGGCTATCAAATGTTCGCGAAGTTGAGCGCGGACAGCAAGCACGTCGCGTTCGTGCGCGACCGCAATTTGTTGGTCGTGGAATTGGCGAGCATGAAAGAAACGCAGCTCACGTTTGACGGCGCGGAAGGCACGATCATCAACGGCACCACGGATTGGGTGTATGAAGAAGAGTTCGGTTTGCGCGACGGTTTCGCGTGGAGTCCCGACGGTCGCTATCTCGCTTTTCTGCAACTCGATGAATCGAAGACGAGCGATTTTGTGATGGCGGATTTGCAGGGCGAGCGACCGGCGCTCAAGCGTTTTCGTTTTCCGCGCGCGGGCGAGGCGAACAGCGAAATTCGCGTCGGCGTGATCGACCTCAACACCGGCAAGCCGCAATATTTCGACACCGGCAATTGGCAAACCGACAACGACGCGCACGAATACATTCCGCGTCTGGGTTGGACGCCGGCGATCAACGGCAAATATTATGTGTGGATGCTGCGCATGAATCGCGAGCAAAATCACGTGGCGCTCTTGCACGGCGATCCCGCCAATGTTCAGCTCAAGACTATTTTTGAGGATAAAGAAAGCACGTGGGTCGAGCCGTTCGATCCATTCGGCGGCAATCCCAAACTTGTTTATCTCGAAGACGGCAAACACGTGCTCTATCAAAGCGAGCGCGACGGCTTCAATCATCTTTATCTCTATTCGACCACGAGCGGCGCGGCGCAGCAAATCACGCGCGGCAAATGGGAAGTGACCGCGTTTCACGGTTATGATGCGAAGAGCAAGCAGCTTTATTTCAGCGCGAATGCCGAAGCGCCGCGCGAGACGCATTTGTATCGTCTCGTGTTCGACGCCAACAAAGCGAGTGCGACGAACGCTCCGGTTAAAATTACGCGCGAGGCGGGCACGCACGGTATCAACCTCTCGCGCGATCGGCGTTACTTCATCGATACGTATTCCAATCGCCACACGCCGCCGGTGACACGCTTGCACAAAGCGGATGGCACGCGCGTCAAATTTCTCGAAGACAATGCCGCGCTCATGCGCACGCTCGCCGAGCATGATTTTCCCAAAGCAGAATTTCTTTCTTTCACCACGGAAGACAACGTCACGCTGCACGGTTATATGATCAAGCCCACGAACTTCGATCCGGCGCGCCAATATCCATTGCTCATGTACACGTATGGCGGGCCCGGCGCGCAGAACGTCACGGATGCTTGGGATGCGTTCTTCGGTTTCTTTCATGCGTATCTCGCGCAGCAACATCAAGTCATTGTCGCGTGCGTGGATAATCGCGGCGCCGCGGGTTACGGCAAAGCGTTCGAGAGCGCGATGCACAAAAACATGGGCACGGTCGAAGCGCAAGATCAAATCGCCGCGGCAAAATATTTCGGCGCGTTGCCGTATATCGATGAGAAGCGCATCGGCATTTGGGGCTGGAGCTACGGCGGCTACAACACGCTGATGGCGATGACGAAGTACGACGGTCCGCACGTGCTCAAGCTCGGCATCGCGGTCGCGCCCGGCGGCGATTGGGACATGTACGATACGATTTACACCGAGCGCTACATGTCCACGCCGCAGAAGAATGCCGCGGGTTATAAAGAAGCTTCGCCGCTGAATTTTGTTTCGCGCTTGCGGAATGAACAGGAGTTGTTGATCGTCCACGGCGATCAGGATGACAACGTGCATTTCATCAACACGCTGCACTTGCTGCGCGAATTGCAAAAGAACAAGAAACGTTTTCAATTCATGCTCTATCCCGGCGGCAATCACAGCTTGCAGGGCACCGGCAATCCGTTTGCGTACTTGCATCTGTTTGAAACGCTGACGGAATTTGTGAAGGAAAATTTGTGAGAAGCAAATATATGGCGACGCCAAGCAAACGCATTACGCTTCTCGCTCTGCTCGCAGCGATGGCTGCAAACGTTGGCCGATGATTGTCGCAAACGCGAATTGATTTTTGGTACGACGACAGCCGATCTCAAATTCAATCGCGAGAGCTGGACGAAGTTGGAATTATGATTTTCGCACGCGCATAAATCACAACCACAATGCGAATAAGTCGCAGTTCAGAAGAAAATCAAAAGCGCACGCAAAGGCGCGAAGACGCAAAGCTCTTCTTTGCGAAACCTTTGCGACTCCGCGTCTTTGCGTGAAAGCTTTTGCCTTTTTTGTGACCATTCAACTCTAATTTGTTTAAAACGAAACCCACCATGAAAAGAAGCTCACGTCTTTTAGTTCTCATTGCCATTGCTTGCGCTTTAGGCGCTTCGGGGTTCTCGCTTCGCCATCTTCAGCAAAACACCAACCCTTGCAATTCTCCCGAAGCCAATGCTTTTAATTTTCAAATCGGCGTTTGGCAACAAGTCGAGGGCAATCAGGTACACGAAATCACGAAGGTTTTGAACGGTTGCGCGCTTCAGGAAGTCTGGAAGACAAACGAAGCAGAGTATGCCGTTGCGCTCAAGTCGATTGATGAAGGCCGGCATCGCGACGGCAAGCAGCGTTGGTTCTATTCGTGGGTCTCGTCGGGTTATCATCAACTTTGGGAAGGACGCAAAGAAGAGGGGCAATGGCGCTTCTATCGCGAATGGCTGCGCGAAGGCCAGCCCATTTTGTCGCGCACGTATTGGATGTCGATCTCAGCGGATACGTTGGAGCGCATCGTCGAGCAATCACGCGATGGCGGGAAAACGTGGACGCCGCATGTGAAAGAACGTTATCAAAGAAAAATTAAGGAATGACCATGAAACAACCGCAGCGCGTTTTCTCTGTTTTGCTTCTCATCACGACGCTCGCCACTTTGGGATTTTCTCCGCATCCCAAAACCAATCCGCCGAACGGCAAATACCGCGGCGCAGAGTTGATTACGACGAATCAATTGAAAGACTATCTCGAATTCATCGCCTCTGATGAACTCGAAGGCCGCGACACGCCTTCGCGCGGACTCGATGTGGCCGCGAAGTTTATTGCCACGAATCTCTCGCGCTGGGGCGTGAAGCCTGCGGGCGACAATGGCACATTCATGCAACGTTTCGCGCTGCAAAAGAGCATCGTTGATTCCGCGCAAACCGCGCTCGAAATCAACGGGCAACGTTTCAAGTTTGGAACGGACTTTCTCGCGCACTCGGCCTCGGGCGCGGGCACGGCAAGCGCGCCGCTGGTTTACGTCGGCCATGGCATGATGATCAAAGCGAAGAACATTGACGCGTTCGCTGGCCTCGACGTGAAAGGCAAGATCGTGGTGTGGACGAGCGAATTTCCCAAAGGCGTGAGCTTCGCGGATCTCTCCGGCAAGCAAGGCGAAGATTGGCAATTCGCGGCCTTCAACGCGGCGAAGCTCGGCGCGGTCGGTGGCATTGCGATTGGCAGCTTTCAAACGCTGACCTTTTGGGAGCAAACACGACGGAGTTCGACGATCACCGGCTCCGTTGGCGTGGAAAAATTTCAAGTCGAAGGCCAGCGCAAAATTCCCGTGCTCGCGCTTTCGCCGCGCGCCGCGCAAGTGTTGTTTCAAGGCGAACAAAGCAACGGCGCGAAAGTTTTCAACAGCGCCGCGAGCGGCGAGCCGGTGGCCAGCTTCACCTTCAAGCCGGAGAAAAAAGTCAGCCTCACCGTTGTCGCAAAGAGCGAAAGAGTTTTCACGCAGAACGTGGTTGGTGTGTTGGAGGGCGGCGACGCGAGTTTGAAAAAAGAATTCGTCGCGATCGGCGCGCATTACGATCACGTCGGCGTGGGCACGCCCATCAACGGCGATGCGATTTACAACGGCGCGGATGACGACGGCTCCGGCACGGTGAGCATTCTCGCGATTGCCGAAGCGTTTGCGAAAGGCGCGCGGCCCAAGCGCTCGCTGCTTTTCGTGTGGCATGCGGGCGAAGAGAAAGGCCTGTGGGGCTCGAAATATTTCACGGAGAATCCCACAGTGCCGATTGACAAAGTCGTCGCGCAATTGAATCTCGACATGGTGGGCCGCGCGCAGAAAGCGAATGACACAAACACGGCTTTGGCAAAGCAGCACGAAGTGTTCGTGGTCGGCTCGAAGATGATGAGCACGGAGTTGGGCGCGTTGAGCGAGGCCGTGAATAAGTCGTATCTCAACCTCTCATTCAATTACAAATACGACGACCCGAACGATCCCGAAAAGATTTTCTTCCGCAGCGATCATTTCAACTACGCGCTGCAGGGCATTCCGATTATTTTCTACACCGACGGCGAGCACGAGGATTATCACAAAGTCACCGATCACGTGGAGAAGATCGATTTCGAAAACTTGCTCAAAATTTCGCGCACGGTTTATGCGATGGCGCAGGAGTTGGGCAACGGCAAGCGCCCGGTGGTAGATAAAAAACTTTCGCCGGAGCAGATGAAAGGATTTTAAGACGCATGCGCAACATGCAAAACCCAAGCGCGAGGCTGCGTCGTCTCTTGCTCGCAGCGTTCGCAAACTTGATCGCAATCTCCTCGGCTTTAGCGCAAACGAGCCGCGAGGTTCCGCCGGCGTGTCAATCGCCCGAAGCGCGCCAATTCGATTTCTGGCTCGGCGAATGGAACATTGAGCAGCAAATTCTCCAAGCCGACGGCACATGGTTCAAAACCGGCGCAACCACAAAAGTTTCGCGCGCACTCGATGGTTGCGCATTGGTTGAGTCATGGGAAGGCAAAGTTTTGTTCTTTTGGGAAGGCATGAAAGAGGCCGAGTTGCTGCGCGGCATGAGCGTGCGCTCGTATGACGCCGAAAAGAAAAAGTGGTCGCTTTATTGGATGGACACGCGGCGCCCACAGTTCGTCAGCTTTGAAGGAAGCTTTGTCAACGGCACGGGCACGTTCTTGCGTTCCTCAACCACAGCGCAAAATCAACCGCTGCTCACGCGCATCGTGTTTTCCGATATAACAGCGTCGTCCGTGCGTTGGGAGCTGGCGATCTCCACCGACGCGGGCAAGACGTGGCAGCCGCTTTGGGTGATGGCGATGCAGCGAAAAAAGTGATGTGGTTGTGTGCATTGTTCAAAACTGAATCGAGGTGCAGTATGACTATTCTCAAAAAACGTAACGTGCTCTTCTTTTTTCTCGCGCCAAGCGCATTGCTGCTGCTCTGCGTCCCGCGCACGAACTCGACGCTTGCAGCGTGGCCCGTGCTCGCTCCCACTACCGCGACAACGTTCGCGCCGGATTCGACGCGCCTGGACTTTGCCAAAGACATTGCGCCGCTCTTTGCGCGCTGTCAGCCGTGCCATTTCGCCGGCGGAAAAATGTATGCGCAGCTTCCCTTCGACAAGCCAGAGACGATTCGCAAACTCGGCACGCAGCTTTTTTCGCGCATCAAAGATGAGAAGGAGCAAGCGCTCCTGCGAAATTTTTTCGCGCAGCATGAGGATTCGACACAAGCGCAGCGCAAACGTTGAGATTGAACCCGACGCACGCAAAACAAAAAATCTTTCATGCTTTTTTCGGCGACACTCGGTGACTTCGGTGAATTTCGGCGGAAAGCCTTTCCCTCCGAGTTGCGCCGAAGCTTTCGCCTGATGCTGAAGCATCAGGCTAGGAGGTGCAAGCCCCGTGAACGGGGCTGTCGCCCATTCGGTATGAACCCCGCTTGCGGGGTTTCCACCTTTTAGCCTGATGCTTACAGGATCAGGCGGAGGTTGGCGGCCTCGCCAGTGCAAAATTCAGGTACTAAATCGATTTGGATTCTGTGCAAAATCTTTTCCCAGAAAATCTCATGAAAAAACTCCCGCATCTCTTCGCTGCAATGTTCACGCTCGTGTTGCTCGCGCAAGCGAGCGTTGAGGCCTGCACGACGTTCTGTTTATTTCATGGCAAAGATTTGATCTTTGGCCGCAATTATGATTTTCCCATCGGCTACGGCCACGTGATCATCAACAAACGCGGCGTGTTTAAAACCGCGTTGGCGAACGAAGGCGAAATCGCGGCGCAATGGGCCTCGAAATATGGCAGTCTCACGTTCAATCAGTTTGGCCGCGATTTGCCCACGGGCGGCATGAATGAAATGGGATTGATCGTCGAGCTTTCGCAGTTGGACGCCACGCAATATCCGCGCGCCGACTCGCGCCCCGCGCTCGGCAGCTTGGAGTGGATTCAATATCAGCTCGACAACTCCGCAACGGTGCAGGAAGTGATGCGAAACGCCAACGAAGTTCGTATTCGCTCGCACGTTGGCATTCATTTTTTAATCGCCGATAGCAAGGGCGAAATCGCGAGTCTCGAATTTCTCAACGGCAAACTCGTTACGCATTCCGGCGGCAACATGCCGGTGAAGTCACTGGCGAACAGCACGTATGAAGAATCGCTCGCCTATTTGAAGCGCGAGGAGAAGAAGGCCGCGCTGCCCACTTCAATGAGCTCGCTGGATCGTTTCGTTCGCGCGGGCGTGATGGCGAAGAACTACAAACCGAGCGCGGGCAAATCTGCGATTGACTATTCTTTCGACATTCTGCGCAACGTCGCGCAAGGGCCGCACACGCAATGGAGCATCGTTTACGACGTGCACAATCTCACCGTACATTTTTTCACGAGCAAAGCGCAACGTATGCGCCACGTGCGTTTGCAGTCGTTCGATTTCAACTGCGCCTCGCCCGTCAAAGTTCTGGATGTGAACGCCGATCTCAGCGGCGACGTTGCTGCGCAATTCAACGACTACTCGCCTGCCGCCAATCGCGCGCTCGTGCTCGCCTCGTTTCAAAACTCGCCATTCACGAAGCAGGTGCCGGTGAGCGCACTGGAAGAGATTGCGCAGCAGCCGGAGCGCAGCGCGTGTCGCAAAGTTACGGCTGAGGCCGCGAATGAATAAACTCGCGCGTGCGCCCTTCGTGTTGCTTGCCATGCTCATCGCCTGCGCGGAGCATGAGCCGAACGAAACTCTTCCCGCGATCATGTTTCGCGGCGACGCGCAACATCGCGGCGTGTATGAAGGTCAAGCCGTGCCTCATTTCGAATCCGTGCGCTGGGCCTTCAAGACGAACGGCCCGGTGCGCTCCACGCCTGCGGTGGGCGCGCGCCATGTTTATTTCGGCAGCGGCGATAGCTGCGTTTATGCGATTGACGCGCTCACGGGCAATGAGCAATGGCGCTTCAGAACGGGCGGTGCGGTGCCTTCTTCGCCCGCGCTTGCGAATGGCGCGGTTTATTTCACCAGCCGCGACGAATGCTTTTATGCTGTGGACGCGCGCACGGGAAAACTCATCTCAAAATTTCAAACCGGTGCGACGTTGCCATATGCGTGGGGCTTCGATTATCTACTCTCCTCTCCGTTGCTCGTCGATCACGTTGCCTATTTCGGCAGCGGCGACGGACATCTTTATGCGCTCGATCTGCGCAGCAATCAACTCAAATGGAAATTCGACACGCAGAGTCTCGTGCGCAGCTCACCAGCAATGATGGATGGCGTGATTTATTTCGGCGACATGCAAGGTTATCTTTATGCGCTCAATGCCGAAACCGGCGCAGAGCAATGGCGCTTTGCTACTGAAGGCGTGAAGTTCAATCCCGCGGAGTTTGGTTTTGATCGTTGCGCAATTGTTTCTTCGCCTGCAATCAGCGGAGACATTATCGTGTTCGGCGGGCGCGACGGTTTCTTGTATGCTCTCGAACGCAACACGGGCAAAGAGCGTTGGCGCTTTGATCATGAAATCTCGTGGGTCATCTCCTCGCCCGCGATTTTCAACGGCGCGGCAATCACCGGCACTTCTGATGGCCGCTTCGTGCAAGCCGTCAATCTCGCTACGGGCAAAGAGCAATGGCGTTTCAATGCCACCGAAACAGTTTGGTCTTCGCCCACGGTGTGCGACTCGCTGGTCTATTTCGGCGACGGCGGCGGAAATTTTTTCGCAGTGCATGCGCGCAACGGTGCGGAGCAATGGCGTTTCAAAACGCGCGACCGCATTTTCTCTTCGCCGGTTGTTGCCGAGGGCGTGGTTTATTTCGGAAGCGATGACGGTTATCTTTACGCGCTCACGGGCTTAACTTCGAGTGCAACAAAACAACCGGAAGCGAAACGTGCGGTTTATTGGGAAACAAGCAAGGGCTTCAATTGGTTTCGCAATCACGTTGATGAACAAATTCGCGACTACTTCGTGCGAGAAGGTTATGAACAACTCGATGCGCAACGCCTCGCGCGCTTCATGCAAGAAAGCATTGCGAACCAATCGCCGAGCGTCGTTGTTTTCGCGGCGAGTCGTGTGCCGGCAACAGTGATCGATGATTCTTCCGAGGCTGCGCTCTTGCGAAAATATTTGAACGCTGGCGGCAAAGTGGTTTGGCTCGGCGCGCCGCCGTTGGTTTATAAACGTGATCCGAAAACCGATCAAGCGATTGCATTGGATTTCACCATACCGGAGCGCATCGTGGGCGTGCGCTATCAAGGCCAAAGCGCGATTGGCGTCAACGGTTGGTATCGCTCTTCGGTCACGCGCGAGGGCATGCAATGGGGCTTGCTGCGCGAGTGGTGGGTCGGTGGCTTTGCCGTGAATGAGGATCAAGTGACGACCGTGCTCGGCCGCGATGAACAAGGCAAAGCTTCGGCGTGGGTGAAAAATTACGGCGGCCCCGAAGGTACCGGCCTCGTGCAGCTCTGGCACAAACGCGAGGGGCAAGACGATTGGCTCGCGATCAAAGCGGTTGCTGAGTATGGATTGCGTTGAGATTGTGATGCCATTGACAGTATGAATGTCGGCAAAATCATTTAGCCTGGAAACTATTTTTTTCGAATCGGATTGACATGCGGATCTTGGCCACCTCCCTTCTGCTCAGTTTTGCAGCCTCTGTCTTTGCACAAACGCCGCTTCTGTGGAATGGTTTGCCGCAAGGCGAGCATAAAGTCGGCTTTAAGTTTGTGCGCAAGTATGATGCAACGCGGCCTTATGATTTGTCGCAGCCGAAAGCCTCACGCCGCGGACGGCCGATTCAAATGTTCATTTGGTATCCCGCGCAAGCAAACGCGAATGCGCCGCGCATGCGTTATGAAGAATATTTGTATTTGAACGACACCGACTCTGAGCCGTGGCAATGGCGCGAAGAGCACAAGCGGGCCGTGTTGGAAAGCCATGCGCAAGAGTTCGAACCGTTTGCAGGCAAACTTGCACCGCTGCTTTCCACAGTGACGGCGGCGCTGAAAGACGCGAAGCCCGCAGCAGGCAAATTTCCGCTCGTCATCTTCGGCGCGGGCGGCGGCACCGGCGGGCATGTGTATTCCGTGCTCTGCGAATATCTCGCGAGCCACGGTTACGTTGCCATCGCGCACACCGCGTTGGACTTGCAAAAAGGTGAGCGCTGGCCGTTCGATGGCCGCGGTGTTGAAACGCAGCTTCGTGATTTGCAGTTTATCCTCAATTATGCGTATCGTTTGCCGAATGTCGATGCCGACAAACTCGCGCTCGCGTCATGGAGCGTCGGCGGCGTTGCGCAAGCGTTGCTGCAAATGCAAAACACCGAAGTTGACGCGCTGCTCAGTCTCGACGGCGCGACCGGCTATGAATATGGCCGCGATTTGATGAAGCAATCGCCGTGGTTTGATTATAAAAAAATGAACGTGCCGTATCTGCACCTGCATGGCGAGCTGCCGCCGCGCTACAACGTGCCGAAGAATTTTGCCTTTTATGACAGCCTCGCTGTTGCCGACGCTTATCTGCTCTCGTTCAAAAAGCTTTTGCACGCGGATTTTGTTTCAAGCTATGGCGCGGCACAGCACACGCTTATCAAAACCGAGCGCAGCGCGGAGGCGATCGCGAGTTATACAATCGTTTGCCAGTATGCGTTGAATTTTTTGAATGCGTATTTGAAAGACGACAAAAGCGCGAGGGCCTTCATCAGCCAAACGCCGGCCTCGCTTGGTTTGTCGGAAGCATTGAGCGACGTAAAAATGAAATTGAAAGAGTAGGAGAAAGTTGAAGAACACTGCTCATGGGCTGAGAGGCGTGCTTGCGCTTCTCGCCGTGTTTTGTTTTGAAAAAGAAGCCGGAGCACAAGCCAGCAAACAATATGCTTCCGTCATCGCTACGAGCCGAGCCGCAATTCAAGCGATGATGCAAAGCTCGCAAACGCCGGCCGTAAGCGTAGCCATGGCGATGAGCGGCGAGATCGTTTGGAGCGAGGCGTTCGGCTTTGCCGACATCGAACAAAAAAGGCGCGCGACCACGGAAACCCGTTTCGGCTTGGGCAGCGTTACAAAATCCTTCACCGGCGTGCTCGCCGCGCGATTGTTGGAAGAAGGCAAGCTCGACCTCGATGCGCCGGTGGAAAACTATCTTCCACAGTTTCCACACAAAAATAAAAATATCTCAGCGCGATTGCTCATCGCCCATCTCAGCGGCTTAAACGATGAGTACAACAATTCGCATTACTATGAGAAGCGCCACTTGACAACGAGCGCGGCATTGGATGAAATTCTCCGCACGAACACGCTCGCCTATGCACCGCGCACGCGGCACGAATATACCACGAGCAACTACACCATTGTTGCCGCAATGATTGAGCAAGCGAGCGGCAAAGATTTCGCGACGGCGATGCGGCACTACGTTTTGCAGCCGCTCGGATTGCAGCGCACGTCATTCAATGATCGCACGCACCCGCTCGCGGACGCTGCCACGTTTTATGTGAAAGACGGCCATCGCGTGATCAAAGCGCCGGAATATGATCCGAGTTTCAAATGGGCCGGCGCGGGTTTATTGGCAAACGCGGAGGACGTGGCGCGATACGGCTCTGCGCTCTTGCGCGAGGGTTTTCTCAAACCGAACACGCGTGCGGAAATTTTTCGGCCGCTCAAAACCGCTTCGGGCGAGGAGACAAATTACGCGCTGGGTTGGTATATCGGCAAAGATAAAAACGGCCGGCGCATTTATGAGCACGGCGGCGGCGGGCCTGGCATCTCTTCATATATTCGTCTTTATCCGCAAGAAGATTGTGTGCTGGCCATTCTTTCGAATTTAACCAACGCGCCGGTGAATGGCGACATTGCGCCGATCATGGCAGAAGCATTTCTGCAAACCAAAGAGCGGAAGCAAGCGCAATGACAAAAGTAATACTCGTGCTGGTTGCGGCATGCAGCTTTATCGCTTGTCAGCCGCGCGTACAAGAGCGCTCCGACTTTGCAAAATACTTCAACGAAGTGGGAGTCGAGGGCGAGTTTGTGCTTTATGATTTGAAACGCGATCAGTATCTCGTGTACAACCTCGCGCGCAGCAATCGCGGCTATATTCCGGCCTCGACTTTCAAAATCTTCAACGCTCTCGTCGCGCTCGAAACCGGCGTGATTCGCGATGAGAATGAAACGCTGAAATGGGACGGCGTAACGCGCAGCGTTGCCGCTTGGAATCAAGATCACAGTTTGCGCTCCGGCTTCAAAGTTTCCGCGGTGTGGTTTTATCAAGAAATGGCGCGACGCATCGGGCAAGAACGCATGCAGCACTACGTGAATCTCGTAGGCTATGGCAACAAGGACCTTCGCGGCGGCATTGATCTGTTTTGGCTCACCGGCGAGCTGCGCATCACGCCGCGCGAGCAGATTGCTTTTCTCGTGCGGCTTTATCAAAACAAACTGCCGTTCTCGCAAAGAACAATGGACCTCGTCAAAGACATTTTTATTTTCGAACAAGGCGAAGGCTATGTGTTGCGCGCGAAGACCGGTTGGGCCGGGCAAGTTGGTTGGTTCGTAGGGTATGTGGAGCGCGGCGAACAAACTTATTTCTTCGCGCTCAATATTGACGTTGTAAAAAATGACGACGCTAACGCGCGCATCAGCATCGCCAAAAACATTCTGCGCGATCTTAATTTGATTACGCCATGAGTATAATCGAACAACGCGAGTCACGCGCGCCTCGCATCGCCGTGCTCGGCGCAGGCGCAGTGGGATGTTATTTCGGCGGCATGCTTGCGCGCGCGGGTGTGCCGGTCACGCTCATTGGCCGCGCGCCGCTGGTTGATGCGATCAATCGCAACGGTTTGTTGCTCGACAGTATAAATTTTAGCGAGAACATTTCCGTTGCAGCGACAACTGCGCTAACTGAACTCAACCATGCCGATCTCGTGTTGCTCTGCGTGAAGACGCTCGACACCGAAAGCGCGGCGCGAGCGCTCGCGCCACATTTGGCGAGCAACGCGGTTGTTATGAGTTTGCAAAACGGCGTGGACAATGTCGCCCGCATTCGCGCGGCAACGGGCATCGAGGCGATTCCCGCGGTGGTGTATGTTGCAGTGGAAATGATTGCGCCCGGCCATGTGAAGCACACCGGCCGCGGAGATTTGATCATTGGCGAGCTTGCGCAACGCGCGCGCGATCTCGAAGCGCTTGCGACACTCTTTATACGCGCGCATGTGCCGTGTGTCGTTTCAAAAAACATCGCCGCGGATTTGTGGACAAAGCTGATCATCAATTGCGCCTATAATGCGATCTCGGCGTTGGGCCGCGGCGCGCGCTATGGCCGAATGGTGCGGCACGAAATCACACGCGCGTTGATGATACAAACGGTCAAAGAAGCCCTCGCTGTTGCGCAGGCGGAGGGCATAAACTTTTCGAACCTTGATTTGATCGAGGTGAGTTTGAAACTTGCCGAGAAAATGGAAAACGCAACTTCTTCCACTGCGCAAGATTTGGCGCGCGGCAAACGCACGGAGATCGATGCGTTGAACGGCTATGTCGTGCAACGCGGCAAAGAGTTGGGCGTGCCCACGCCGGTGAATCAAACGTTGTATGCGTTGGTGAAGTTGCTGGAGCAACGGGAGGAGTTTATTTCGTAGCCTGCATCTTATTCTGCAATTCATTATCACTTTCAAAATCACACTTGAGGAGAGCCAAGATGGCAAAACGTTTATCTCGCGTTTCGCTTTTAGTTTTAGCCACAGCGTTGTTCAGTTTCAGCGTTTGGTCTGCGGATAAAAACAAACCCACGAACTGGTCGCAATGGCGCGGCTCCGAAGGCACGGGCGTTTCGAGCGACGCCAACGTGCCTATGGCTTGGAGCGGCACACAAAACATTAAATGGAAAACACCGCTTCCGGGCAGCGGCCACTCCTCGCCGATTGTGTGGGAGAATAAAATATTTCTCACCGCGGAAATCGAAGGCGAGGTTGTGCCCGGCGCGCAAGCGGTGAAGCATACGAATGAAGGGCAGGATTATAAACATCCCGACGCGGTGGGCGCGGATCGCAAGCACACGTTCAAAGTGCTCTGCCTTGCACGCGATAGCGGCAAGCTGCTTTGGGAGCAAACTGCCTACGAAGGCACGGTCTTCGATGATCGCCATCGCAAGAGCAGCCATGCCTCCCCCACTCCGGCAACCGACGGCAAATACGTGTTCGCTTATTTTGGAACCGAAGGATTGTACTGCTACGATTTCAACGGCAAACAAATTTGGAAAGCATCTCCCGGTCCAATCGCAACATTGGGCATGGGGACTGCGACTTCGCCGGTGCTGTTTGAGAACTACGTCATCCTTCAGTGCGACGAGGACAATGGAGAGAAGTCACTTATCATCGCTTATAACAAAAAAACCGGTGAAGTCGCTTGGAAAATGCCGCGCAAAGTGCAAGTGAGTTGGACCACTCCACTGCTCGTCAACGGCCCGCAGCGCGCGCAGTTGATCACCAGCGGCAACGAGTTCATCATCTCGTATGATCCGAAAACCGGCAAAGAGTGGTGGCGCATGAAAGGCCACGAGAGCAACGCGATTGCTTCGCCCGTGACCGGCCACGGCTTGGTGATTGTCTCTGCGGGTTATCCGCTCAAGCGCATGGTTGCGGTCAAACTCGGCGCTTCGGGTGAATTGGATAGCTTGCACGCGAACATTGTGTGGCGCTATAACAAAGGCGTCGCGTATGTGCCCTCGGGCATTCTTTACGGCGATTATATGTATGTGATGAGTGATCGTGGTCAACTTACTTGCCTCGAAGCCAAAACCGGCAAGGTGATTTACGAAGGCGTGCGTTTGCCGGTGCCCGCAACGTTCACGGCCTCGCCGGTGGCCGTTGACGGCAAACTACTGATGACGAGCGAAGACGGCGACACGTTCGTGATCAAAGCCGGGCCGCAACATGAAGTGCTCGCCACCAACTCGCTTGATGAGCCGGTGTTCGCCTCGCCCGCGATTAGCAACGGCATGATCATCATTCGCGGCGAGAAGCATTTGTATGGGATTGGGAAAATGTGAGAAGCGACATGAAGGAAACGCTGGTCATCGTGATTGTGCTGGCAAATTTTTTCGCGGCACAACTGCGCGCGCAAAATTCCGATTTACTCTTTCGCACAACAGGCGACAAATATCGCAGCATGGCAAGTGCGGAGCTTGCGCTCGCAAACGACGCCTCCGCGCTTGTGTCGAACCCCTCGGCCTTGGCGTTCACGCGCGGAATTACCTTCGCGTTGAGCGCGAATGCGGCTATTCATTCCTATTCCTTGTTGCGACGCAACAGCAACGGCACGGCGTTCGACTTGGAGGCGCAGAAGACGACGAAGCAATTTGACGAGGCGGCGCTCGCGTTTGCTCTCGGCCCGCGTTTCGGAATCGGCCTCGGTTATTTTCGCAAACTGACGCCGTATGTTGACAATGATCGGCGCGCGATCACCGGCAGTGTGTTGTTTCATCAAACCACGAGCGGCAGTATGCATGCGCTGAGATTGGCGAGCGGTTTCAAAATGAGCGAGCGCTTCAGCCTCGGCGCCGCATTGGATTATAATTCCGGCGCGATCACGAGCGCGATTCGCGGCGACAATCACGGCCGCGAAACGCACAAATGGGCGCGCTTGGAACACAAGTTTTCCGGTTTGAATTTTCAAGCCGGCGCGAGTTTTCATGCTTCAAAGTTTCGGGCGGCGCTTCGCGCTTCTACGCCTTCCGCGCTGCACGTGCAGGCGCACACCAAAATTTCAGATGAGCAAGACTACGCGGTTTATTTTCCGTCGTATCAACAACTCGACTTTGCATTGCCCACGATCATCGCCGCGGGCATCGCTTTCACCGGCAGCGCAAGATGGACCCTGGCAATGGATTTCGAAACGCAACGTTTCAAAACCTCGCCGTTGCAATTGCATCTGTATGAATTTGGCGGCGCGCCGAATTGGAAGAGCGCAAACGTGTGGCGCATTGGGCTGGAGTGGCTTCCATTTGAAAAAATAAATTTGCCGCTCCGTTTGGGTTATGCTTATGTGCCGCAACTCTATGCTTCCAACCAAGCCGTGGGCGCGCAAAACAACATTTCGAGTTATCGCGACACGAAGCAAAACCTTCGTCATCTGTTGGCGTTGGGAACAAGCTTGGCCGTGCGCGCCTACGTTTGGTCATTTGGCGTGGAGTATAGTTTTCTAAAATGGCATCGCGAGTTACAAGTCGCAAACACGGTGTTGGATGACTTTCGCGAAGTGCAGTTGAGCTTCTTCAGCGCGCTCGAGTATCATTGGCGCTAACGCAGCGAACGTAATTCAAAAATGATCACGATTAGCAGGAGAATAAAAATGAAGTTTCAGAACATGCTCATCGCTTTGCTTTTCTCATGCGGCGTTTGCGGTTTTGCCGCGGACAAACCCAATTTCAGCGGCGCGTGGGTGTTGGATAAAGACAAGAGCTTCAGCAATCAACCCGGCTTGGAGCAAACCATGACGATCACGCACGAGGGCGACTCGCTCAAACTCGTGGGCAAACAAAAATCCGCGCGCGGTGAAGTGGATTTGAACGAAGCCTATGCGCTCGACGGCAAGCAAACGGATTTCACACCGGCCAATCCACCCAACGCGAAAGGCAAGCGCACAGCCTCTTGGCTGCCGAATCACAAAGGCATTCTCGTTGAAGATGAGATCACCTCCGATTCGCCGAACGGTCCCGCCACGCAAAAAATTACGCGCAAGTGGCGGCTCTCGCCCGACGGTAGTGTGCTGACGATTGATTATTTCATCGACAACGCGCGCGGCTCGTTCGAAAGCAAGCGCGTGTTTGTGAGAAAAACAAACTGAGGGCGCCATGCGCCAAGCGTTCAGCCTTGTTGCATTCCTACTCTTCGCGGCTTGTTCAGAACAACCAACAACGAGTATGGAGAAAAATGACGACGAGATGAAATACACCTCGGCGCATTTCGTCATTCATTACACTGCGTTGGATCGCACGAACATCGCCGCCATTGCGCAGCGCTTGGAAACGAGCCACGAGCGTATTGCGCGCGACTTGGAAGCCGTAGCGCTTCCCGTGATCACGGTTCATTTTTATTCCGACCAAAAAAAAATTCACACCGACATCGGTCTGCCCAACGCGCCGGAGTGGGTGATTGGCACTGCGACGAACGCGACGGAATTGCGCATGATGTCGCCCAACTGGCCGAGCCGCAATTTTGATTCTATGCTCACGGTTGCCGTGCATGAGTTCACGCATTGCGCGACGCTCAATCTCGCGCCGCGCTTTGCGAATAACCCGCGCTGGCTTTGGGAAGCGATGGCGCTCTATGAAGCCGGCCAATTCGTGCATCCCCGCAATCTTTCCTATATGACCAGCGGCACTCCGCCCACGCTCGCCGAGTTGGAAGCAAACTGGCAAACGAACACCAAAATCTATGACCTCGGTTATGTGCTCGCCGAGTATGTCGTCACAAAATGGGGTATGCCTGCGTTGGTGAATTTGATCAAAAGTCTCGGCGACATTCCCGCGACGTTGGGTGTTACGGTTGCAGAATTTGAAGGCGGATGGTATGCGTTTGTGAAGAGCAAATATCTCTAAATTTTGCCAACGCTTTGACCGCCGTGTTGAACGAAACCCTCCGCGCGCGCCAAGCTATCTCTTGCGAGCGCCGGCCCTTAACACCCGAACATATTCTGCGTATCTTTTATCCGAGTCGTCCAGTTTCGCGCCGGCCGGCATTTTCAGACGCGACTCGTCGAACGGCCGGTTGAGAGAAAAATTTTCGGCGTAATGTTGGCCCATCGTGACATAGGCTTTGCCGTCCGGCGAAGTGAACGTGTCGTAGCGGCTCGCAATCTTAAGCTCGTCGACATTGACAAAGTCGCTATACGTTTTCACAAACGGCCCCATCACTTTGACCTCGGGCGGCATCCCAAACGCGTCGAAGAGCGGCCGATACGTCACAGTATAATTCACGCCTTTGAGCAAATAATCATCGGGATCGATATACAGAACAAAATACTCGAACGGATTTCCCTCTCTGTAGGTCATTCGAATCGTGATGAATTCTTTCGCGCTGGCAGAGTGCGGCAGCTTGCCTCTGCCGGGCTCTGCAAGCTGCGCCGACTCATCCTGCGTAATCCACGGCAAACACAGGAAGTAAAAAGAGACGCGCGCCATCATCCCAGGAGGATTGTCCTTGCCCCAGTTCAAGGTCCAGACTTGCGCACCGTCAAAGGCGAGCCGGGCCTTTTCAAGAGGCCAGTCGTGATACGTTCGGCGGCTGATCGGATCGTGAACTTCTTTGGAAACCCAAGGCTCGTTGGGCGTGTTGGGATCGATCATCTTGTGGTCAAAGCTGAGGCTTTTCGCCTTGCGCCATTTCTCCATGCCGCCATGCGCTTGAATCATTTTTTGAATGACCTCTTGGGTTTGGGGTGAAGCATAGAGCGGCCCGGCCATCTCCTGGCCGCTGGCGGCTTGGAATGTAAAGAGCAAAAATGCAATCGCGAAAAAAGTCGCCCCCAGCCGCCGGGCATTGCCACTCGTGGTTTTCATTGGGTTCTCCATAGTGAGAGTTAATGGGTGTTTGAAAAATGCAGCCGCGGGCCATCCGAGTTTGTTTCGCCAAGACGAGCGCGGATGTCGCTTGTTTGGCGCTTGCGCTCATCGGATTGCGAGCAGCGGCGTTTAACAGAATACGAAACGCGGGCGGGAAAAACTTTAGAGTTCTTGCTGTTTATAGAACGGCGCGGGTTCTCGCTGCGTGCGGGAAAATCGCTTGAACCAAAACCCGCGATTGCAGTCTTCAACATAAAACGTCGTAAACGAAATCACGCAGAAGCGAGGCGAAGCAAAGCAATGTCTTCACCGCCCAAACCTATTTTTTCGTCGTCGTTGTTTCGGGTGCTTGATATCCAACGCCGTGAGCGCACGCACCCGACTTCCAACGAAGCATACAACGGCGATTTCTTCATTACTTTTCCGCGCCAGGGTGCGTATGGCTACAAAGTCGGCGCACGGGTTCATGAATGCTACAGCGGCATGTTGCATCTCGAAAATGCCGGCGTTGCAGCGACATTCTTGAACGATATCCCCCATACTTGCACGAGCATTGCGATCGCCGCAGATTTGCTCCAAGAAATCGGCGGGCGCGTTCGCGCAGACGGCAGCGCGCCGGCGCATTGGCGGAATGCGGATTTTGACTTTCGATTTCCGGCGGCGACCGTTCCCTCCACGCCGGAGATTGAATATTTGCACGGCTTGATTTATCGGAAGGCGTTCGCGCAGACCCGGCGCGAGACGTTGCCGCTTGAAGATTTGCTCCTTCATTTGTTGGAAAGAACGCTTGCTCATCTCGCCGACAATCGGAAGCTCGAAGCGCCGATGGCCCTCGGCAAACGGGATCTTGAACTTTATCTGCCGATGATCGAGCGCAGCAAAGAATACATTCACGAAAATTTTAAAAAAGAACTCGAGCTGGCCGAGATTGCGCGCCACGCCTTTTTAAGCCCCTATCATTTCAGCCGCTTGTTCCGGCATTACACCGCTTTCAGCCCGCATCGTTATCTGCTCGAAGTGCGCTTGAGCCATGCCGTCACGCTGTTGTTGAACACTTCCCTTGCAGTGACCGAGATCGGCTTCGATTCCGGCTTCAACAGTCTCGACCATTTCATCGCGACCTTTACGCGGCGATATGGCACCAGCCCGCTGCAATTCCGCCGGCGTAAGCGGCCCCCTTTGCTGAAAACGATTCATGAGCGCGAAGGATCAATGTGATAGTCAAAAAAATCGCCATGAAAAACTCAAGGAACCCAGAATGAAAGATAAAAGATCATCTTCGCTTCCGCATGCTTTGTTAGCCGTTTTTATAATGAGCAATTCTTCCTGGCTCGCTTTCTCTGCACGAGCGCAAAACAACATTCCTTTCGATTCAAACCGCTGGGAGTTCGCTGCGCAAGAAAGCCGCGTCGAAGAATATCTCGGACGGCAAAGTCTTTATCTCAAAAGTGGATTGGCGCTGGTCAAAGATTCAAAATTTCTCAATGGCGTGATCGAGTTTGACATCGCTTTCTCGCCGGAGCGCACGTTTGTCGGCGGCGTTTGGCGCGTGCAAGATCAGGAGAATTACGAAGAGTTTTATTTTCGCCCGCATCAGTCCGGCAATCCCGATGCGAATCAATACACGCCGGTTTTCAACGGCAATGCCGGCTGGCAGTTTTATTATGGCGAAGAGTTCTCAACGCCCATCCGCTATCGCTTCAACGAATGGATGCGCGTCAAAATCGTTGTCGCCGGCACGCAGGCCGAGGTTTATATCATGGACATGGAAACGCCCGCGCTGTTTATTCCCGGGCTGAAGCGCGCGCCCGTAGCCGGCCAAGTTGGTTTGAGCGCGGGAAATTTTGCGCCAGCACATTATTCGAATTTCTCTTTCACGGCCTTAGACGCGCCGGCTCTCAAAGGCCAAGCCAAACCGCGCAAGCCCGCGCCCAAAGGCGTGATTATGTCATGGTCCGTGTCGAGCGGCTTTCCCGAAAAAAATCTGCAAGACAAACTGCAACTGAGCGAGTCCGACAAAGCCGGCTTGACTTGGAAAAAGTTAGAATGCGAAGCGACCGGCATCGCCAATCTTTCGCGCTTGCTTCCGCTCAATGAGCAGAGCAACACGACTTTCGCCCGCGTCATCATTAACTCAGAACGCGAGCAGATCAAGGAAGTAAAATTCGGCTTCAGTGATCGCGTGCGCGTTTATCTCAACGATCACTTGCTCTACGCGGGAAGCGACAACTTTGTCTCGCGCGATTACCGTTTCCTCGGCACGGTCGGCTTGTGGGATGCGCTGTATCTGCCGCTGAAAAAAGGCCGCAATGAGCTGTGGCTCACCATCTCGGAAAATTTTGGCGGCTGGGGCGTGGTCGCGGCCATTGAGGACAGAAGTGCGATTCAAATTCAAAACTGAGAGCGTCCGTTGGCTGGACATAACGGCAACGAGCGCGCGCTGGGAGCAGGCTTATTTCGACGAGGCCCAACAAGAGTGGGAAACGAATTGGGTGATGGAATTTTCGAGAGCAGGTGAGTAAAGCCGCAACGATAACTTTCACGCCGGAAACTTTATGCTCCAAAAAACGCTTTGGCTTTTGCCTTTTCTTTTGTTCGTGCTGGATTCCTCGCAGGTTTTGCTCATGCCCGCAATCGCCTGGCAATTCACGCCGGAAACACCACGACGCTCTGCTGCCGGTTGGCTGCAAGGCGCGACGTTGAAATTTGGCAAAGGCCGCGTTGCCGTGTTTGGCGAGGCCGCAATGTTCTTCGCGCAACTCGCCGGCGCGAATCGCACGCGGATAGGAATGAACTCGCCGCAAGCGCCGCAGAATTATCGCTTCTTGTTGAATGTGATGCGCTGGCTTGCATGGGAGCTGGATTCATGACGTTCGATGGCAAACGCCCGAAGGAAACCTTCAATCTGTTTCGCAGCGCAGCTTTCTCCGATCTTGAATTCGCGCGCGTCTCGCATCAAACGCACGTATATCCGCGCCATTGGAATGAAACATACGTCATGCAAGTCGTGGAGCAAGGCGTGAATGAATGCGAATGCCGTGGCGCAACACATCGCGTTGCGCCAGGCAGCCTCTTCTTTATCAACCCGCATGAGATACATACCGGCAGCGCCGTGGGGCGCGAGCCATTGATTTATCGCTCGCTTTATCCCGCGCCGGAAATGCTGCATGAGCTTGTCGAAAGCGGCTTTGACCGCAAGGCTTCTTTGCCATACTTTCCCGCGCTCATCGTTTCCGATGCGCACCTCGCGAAAATGTTTTTGCACGTGCATCGTGCCTGCGAAGTCGGCGCCGGCGAACTTACGGCGCAAACGCTGTTGCTCGAGTTGTTTGCCGTGATGCTCCAACGCCATACGGAAGAGCGCGCGGCCTTGCCGGCACCCGGCAACGAAAACGCGGCAGTGAAACGCGCGACAGAATATCTCACCGATAATTTTCAAACGAACGTTTCGCTCGAGGCGCTGGCGAAAGTTTCCTACCTCAGCCCCTTCCACTTGCTGCGCGTGTTTCGCAAAACTGTGGGGTTGCCGCCGCACGAGTTTGTGATCAATCTGCGTGTCCAACATGCCAAGCGCCTTTTGCTGCAAGGTCGCACGCTTTCCGACGTTGCGTATGAAAGCGGTTTTTTCGATCAAAGCCACTTCCATCGTCACTTCAAACGCATCATGGGAATCCCGCCCGGACGTTTTCTCAAAAAGAGCAATTTCATCCAAAACCTTTCAATTGGTTTAGAGTAAATTGTTTGGCAACGCGGATCGTATCCGTCATTCAAACAACCTGCTCTTATCAATTACAGGAGATTTCTCGATGCGAAAACCGTTTCGTTTCAATGCAGCGTTTCTCTGCGCCGCTTTGCTGCTCGCCGCAATTGCCGGAACGCAAGAAGCGCAAGCGCAATCAGCCGCAACAAAAGTCGAATATGTTTGCCCGCCGTGCGGCAGCCCGTGCGACAATGCCGTTCACGAAAAACCCGGTGCGTGCGCAACCTGCGGCATGAACTACATCATCAAAGGCAGCGCGCCGCAAGTGAATCGGCCCTCGCGCCAAAGCGTGCTCGCGCGCGAAAAGCGCGTTGCCATTTTTATCTTTGACGGCGTGCAGATCATCGACTACGCCGCACCCTACGAAGTGTTTGGCCAGGCGCACTTCGAAGTTTTCACGGTCGGCGAGAGCACCGCGCCGATCACCACGGCCATGGGTATGCGCGTGATTCCTCAATATGATTTCACGAATCATCCCGCGGCGAACATATTGCTCGTTCCCGGCGGCGAAGTGCCGCAGCATCACGACAAACCGAACGTGCATAAATGGCTGCGCGAAAAAACCGCGACTGCCGAGGCCGTGTTGTCCGTTTGCAACGGCGCATTCTTTTTGGCCAAAGCCGGTTTGTTGGATGGATTGGAAGCGACAACGTTTGCGTCGCTCATCCCCGGCTTGCGCGCCGCAGCGCCGAAGGCCAATATCGTGTCGAACAAACGCTTCGTCGATAACGGCAAGATCATCACCTCCGCCGGATTGTCTTCGGGCATGGACGGCGCGCTGCACGTGATTGAAAAACTCATCGGCAAAGGCTACGCGCAATCGGTTGCCACGAATCTCGAATACGATTGGGATCCGGAAACGAAGTATGTGCGTGCGATGCTCGCCGACCAAAACATGCGAAACGTGTATGCGATCATGGGCAGATATGATCGCGAGTCCCTCAGCCATCAAGGCGATGCAAATTTCTGGGAGAACAAATGGCGCGTGCATACGCAAGCCTCGGCCGCGGAGATATTGGCGGAGATCGATAATAACTTGGCAGCGCATGATGAATGGAAAAAGCAGCAAAGCTCCGGCGCGGGCCAAAGCTCATGGCGATTCACCGGCCATGACGGCAAAAGTTGGAACGCAGCATTGAGCGTGACAACGATTGCGGGCGCGCCAAATCAGCTCGGGATTGACGTGAAAATCGCGCGCAGCAAATAGGCGCACGCGCGATTCAATATGTGATCCGAGGCTGATTTGTGATGCTCTTCACCAAACTGTCATCCTGTAAGGAACTTCCCTCGCACTCGGCTCAGTTCTCAGCGCGAGGGAAGTTCCCGCCTTTGCGGGGTGGCACTCGAGATAATGTCATTGCACGGAGCGAACATGAATTCATCAATCATTACTGCATTGCTTCTCTGTTTTTCTATTCTCAGTTGTAGCTCGGAACAAAAACCTTCCGAGTCGAACGGCTTGTCGTCAACCATGCGCTCCTATCAAAAAGCGCAAACGGTTTTGAATAACGGCCTCGCGGCGCTCGGCGGTTTGGAAAAAATCAAAGCGCTCGAAAGTATTGCATTGGAGTACGAAGGCTTGCGTCACATGATTAATCAAAGCCGCAAACCGGAAGGGCCGTGGGATAAAGAGCCTTCCACCGGCAAAATCCTCATCGACCGTAAAAATAATCGCATGTACAATTTGAGCAGCAACGCCTACCCCGGCATCGGCGCGTTCGGAATGAGTTGGGCCATCACCGGCCGCGAAGGCTTTCACATTGATGCCTACAGAAATCATCACGGCAACGAGGTGATGAAGTTATCCGACAAAGAAACGGATTGGCCGTGGGCCGCGAGCATGCGCTGGCTGCCGCCGCTATTGCTGTTGCAAGCGGCGGAGAACAACACGAGCTTGCGGTGGATCGACGGCTATCAAAAAGACGGACGCGCGTTTGAAGCGATCAGCTTTGTGCAACCGAATAGCGCCACGCTCGTTTTGATTTTCGACGCAGCAACGCATTTGTTCGAAGGCTACGAAACCGTGCGCGATGACGGCGTTTACGGCGACGTGACGGACTTCATTCGCTTCGCCGCATATCAAGATTTCAACGGCGTGAAATTGCCGACGAGGCGCGCGGATTACTTCAACAATGAAATCGCGCGCGAGTTGACGCTCACGCTCGCAGTCAATGCGCCGATTGATGAAAGCCTTTTTAAAATTCCCGAGGGCTATGAAATGCCGCAAGAGAATGCGCATGAGAGTTACACGCGCATTAAAAAGATCGGCGAAGGCGTTTACATTGATCAAGACATGGGCGGCATCATGATCGTCGAGTTCAAAGACTTCGTGTTCGTGATGGATTGCCCCGGAAATTATTTTATGTCGCAATCCACGATTGATGCCGTGCGCGAGAACATTCCCGGCAAGGCGATCAAATACGTTGCTTCGAGCCACACGCACGGCGATCATGCCGGTGGCGTGCGAGCGTATTTCCACGCGGGCGTAACGCTCATCACGACTCCTACTCATGTTGCGTTTTATAAAAAGCTCGCGCAGATTAAACAAACCATTCATCCCGATCCGCTCGCTTCTTCTCCAAAAGAGCCGTTGCTTGAAACGTTCACGGACAAGCGCGTAATCACCGACGGCGAGCAAACCGTCGAGCTGTACAACGTCGGCCCGAACGCGCATTCCGAAGAATTGGTGATCGCGTATTTGCCCAAGCAAAAAATTCTGTGGCAAGCGGATATCTTTTTCATACCTTACACCGGCCAAGCAGTGAATGCCGCGATGCCCATCACCATCGCGTTTGCCCAGCAACTCAAAACGCTCGGCATCGCCGACTTCGCGCACATCATCGACGCGCATCACAGCCGCGTCGCAACGCGCGAAGAATTTATCACAACGTTGAAGAAAGCAGGAGTAGAAGATTTTTGATGAAGCTGGCAACCGTATTATCAACTTGCATGATTGCCGCACTTGCGCAATCTTTTCTTTTTGCTGCGGATGAACATTCAAAACACGAGCAGGAAGTCGCTGCGGCGTTTGCGCAATTTGCCGAGGCGTTTGTGAAAGCCGATACCGTCGTGCTCAAAAATTTGCTCGCAGATGATTACGTTCACACCAATGCAAGCGGCAGCGTGCCCGATAAAACGCGCTGGCTCGCTTTCATGAAAACCCGCCATGAAGATTTGAAGTCCGGCAAAGTACGGATCGACACGTATCGCAACGACGATCTTCGCATTCGCGTTTACGGCAATACCGCGGTCGTCACCGGCGCGAACACGACGATCGGATATCGCGACGGCAGAGAGTGGAAAATGAATTTGCGCTTCACCAACGTTTGGGTAAAACGCGAAGGCCGTTGGCTCCGCGCGGCGTTTCATGATTCTCATGTTCCGTAACCGAGGAGAGTTTGTGTTGAAAATTTTCTGGGTAATTTGGGCAATTGCGGCGAGCCTCATGTTTGGGGAAAATGCAACGCACGCACAACCTGCGCCTCGCGCCGTTGCCGTCACCTTTGACGATTTGCCGCTCTCGCGCATGAACGCGAAAACATGGCGGCAAACCACGGCCAAGCTGCTGGCGAGCATCACGGCGCAGCGCGTGCCTGCAATTGGTTTCGTGAATGAAACCAAGCTGTATGACAACGGCAAGCTCGATACGGCGCGGGTGGCTCTGCTGCAAATGTGGATCGGTGCCGACCTGGAGTTGGGCAATCATTCTTTTTCGCATCCGGATTTGCATCGCATCGAGTTGGCGGCTTATAAAAATGATATTCTGCGTGGCGAAGAAATCACCAAACAGTTGCTCGCGCACAAGAGCATGAAGCCGCGTTACTTTCGTCATC
Source organism: bacterium (assembly GCA_041918175.1). GTDB lineage: Bacteria > Zhuqueibacterota > Zhuqueibacteria > Zhuqueibacterales > Zhuqueibacteraceae > JABWAN01. The sequence continues at coordinate 14,152 of JAYRWE010000062.1, read as the reverse complement.
CTTATTTGCACACGGGCATGAGTCTCGCTGTGAAAAAAGAAGTCGAAACTTTTCTCGGCGAACATAACTATATTGTCGCGCCGGTGACGATTGACAACTCCGAATGGATTTTCGCTCATGCCTATGTGCTGGCGAGCGAGCGCGGCGATACGGCATTGCAGCAGCGCGTCGGCGAAGCGTATGTGCCGTATATGGAGCGCAAGTTTGAGTTTTATGAAAAGCAGTCGCGCGATTTGTTCGGGCGTGAAATCAAACAAACCTTGCTCCTGCATGCGAACTTGCTCAATGCCGATTACTTCGCCGCGTTAGCGCAAATGCTCGCGCAGCGCGGCTATGTTTTCATCACATTGGAAGAAGCGCTGCGCGATGAAGCTTATGGTTCCGCGGATACGTATATTGGCCCGGCAGGATTGTCATGGCTGCAGCGTTGGGCCATGACCGCAGGCAAAGATAAAACGTTCTTTGCCGGCGAACCGCGCGTGCCGGATTTCGTGCTCCAAGCCGCGGGCATGACCTCGGAATAAAACCGCATTTCCTGGCAACGAAAACGGCGCGTGAACTGTCAATATTACAAAAAAGCACGAGCCAATTCGATGACCAACTTCCGCCGCGCGTTGCAAACTTTTCTTCTTGCTTACCTCCTCGGGGCCGCGCTTGCATTGCATGCGGCCCAGCCTTCTGCACAAATTATCTTTCCCACGCATTATGCTTTTCACTCCGGCGACGATACGAGTTGGGCGCAACCCGCGTTCGTTGATAGTGCGTGGCGACATTTTCCGAACGGCACATTTCCCCATCATGACTGGCAAGGCCTCGGCTGGTTTCGTTATGTCGTTGAAGTGGATTCCGCGCTCTGGCATGTGCCCCAAGGCTTGGTTTTGCAATTTCGCGGCGCGCTGGAATTTTATCTCGACGGCGAACTGCGCTATCGTTTCGGGCAAATTGCCGCGCGCGCCGAAAACGAGCTTGCGGCTGCCGCGCCGCCCGCGTTGGCGCTAACCTTCAAACCGAGCGCAACACCAAGTTCCGGTCGTTCGCGCCACGTCGTTGCTATTCGGTTTTCGACCCAATACTTGCAGCAGCCGGAATGGGGCGGCGCACTGCCGCAACTCGACTTCAAGCTGGGCGACTTTCATGCGCTGGCCGCGGCGCGCGCAAACCTCGCGCGGAAAATTTCAATTCATCAAATGCTGTTGATGGGCGTGAACCTCGCGTTCGCGCTTTTGCATTTGATGCTCTTTTGCTTCTATCCCAAGTTCCGCGCGAATTGGTATTATGCGCTGCTCACTTTTGCCGCGGCGTTCAACATCTTCTTTGAGCTGCAATTGCCGCTCGCCGAAAGTCCCGCGGCATATCTCCTCGCCAAACGCGGCGCGCATCTCACGATGATCGTCTTCGCGCTCGCTTGGCTGCGTTTCACCTATGTGCTCACGCATAAACACACGCCGAAAATTTTTTACGCCTTTGCTCTCGCCGGCGGCGGGTTGGCAATATGGAGTTGGTTGAAACCGTTCAACGCGAATTCGTTCATCCTGCTGCTCATGCTGATCGCAATCGTCGAATTGGTGCGTGCGCTGATTCGCGCCCGCCTGCGCGCGCGGTATGAGGAAACGCTCAAAGGCAGTTGGATCGTCGGTCTAGGCGTGATGCCATTGGTCGCAGCCGCGGTCTATCAAATCTTAACCGCCTTGCACCTCATGCAACCGCTGTGGGATTTTTATAATTTGCCTGCCCCGTTTTACGGGCAATTGAGTTTGACGATTTCCATGTCGATCTTTCTCGCGCGTTATTTTGCGGGCATCAATCGCAACCTGGAAATACAACTGGTGCAAGTGCAAGAGCTTTCGCGCAAAACGTTGGAGCAGGAGCGCCGCGCGCAAGCCGAAGCCATTGTGCGCGCGAAGCTCGAAGCCGAGAACGCGCGCAAAACGAAAGAGCTGGAAGAAGCGCGCATGCTGCAACTCTCCATGTTGCCGCGCATGATTCCGAGCGTGCCGCATCTCGACATTGCCGTGCATATGCAAACCGCCACCGAAGTCGGCGGCGATTACTACGACGTCAAACTCGCGCACGACGGCGCGCTGGAGATCGTGATCGGCGACGCCACCGGCCACGGCATGCGCGCGGGCACAATGGTCGCCGCCACGAAGAGCGTGCTCAATGCGTTGATGCAACAATCGGCATTGACGCCCATCATGCGCGAGACTTCGCGTGCGCTGAAGAACATGGGCTTTCGCCAAATGTACATGGCCATGACACTCGCGCGTTTGAAACACGACACGCTGCAACTCGCGGCCGCGGGCATGCCCTTCACGCTTTGGTATCATGCGGCCAGCGCGCAAGTCGAGGAAGTTGAGCTGCGCGGCATGCCGCTGGGCAGCGCGCTAGATTTTCCTTATCAAACGCTCGAATTGCAATTGCACCCCGGCGACGCGCTCCTCTTCATGAGCGACGGCTTTCCCGAGTTGTTCAATCCCGAGTCCGAAATTTTAGGTTATGATCGCGCGCGCACGTTGTTTGAAGCCGTCGCGACGCGCCCGGCAAAGGATATCATTGCGCATCTGCTTGAAGTCGGCCAAGCCTGGTCGCACAATCAACCGCCGAATGATGACATCACTTTTGTGGTGATTCGTAGGCAAGCACTTGATTGAGCGCAACGAATCATGCCGTCGTGATTGCGCTGCGTCGCCACCAAAAGAAAACTCACTGCTTTAAAAGCAAAAGCTTTTGGTAAGCGGATTTCACTATAAGCGGATAAGGCCTTTGCTTTATCCGCTTACAATAAAATCCGCTTACAGAGAGCTTTTCAGTTGCGACTCGTTCGCATTGAGAAAGGAAACTCATGACGTTTGAACTAACGCATGCCGTAGAAATTTTGCAACGCACGCCGTCTGTTTTGCAGGTTTTGCTGCAAGGCTTATCCGAGCCGTGGCAACGCAACAATGAAGGCCCGGAAACGTGGAGCGCATACGACATCATTGGCCACCTCATTCACGGCGAGGAAACGGATTGGATTCCGCGCTTGCAGATTATTTTGCAACACGGTGAAGCGCGCCCCTTCGATCCGTTTGATCGCGTTGCGTTTTTTGAAAAGAGCAAAGGGAAACCGCTTGCCGAGCTGCTCGATACGTTTGCCGCGTTGCGCGAAAAAAATCTGCAAACACTTCTCGCGCTCAATTTGCAGCCGCGCGATTTCGAGCGTACCGGCACGCATCCAGCTTTTGGTCGAGTTACATTGCGCCAACTGCTCGCCACTTGGGTCGTGCATGATTTGGGGCATCTTCGCCAAATCGCGCGCGTGCTGGCAAAACAATATGGAGACGAAGTCGGGCCGTGGCGAGAGTACTTATCGATTCTCAGCGAATGAAAGTAGTATCTAAGAAGCTTGATCACTGCAAAAAAAAACGAAAACTTTGTCGCCGAGCGACACCGAAGCCACCGAGCTTCACCGAAAAAAGCTTTTTTCGGCGATACTCAGTGACTTCGGTGGATTTCGGTGGATGAGCTTTTCTTGCTTAACTCCGACTCGTTTGGGTTATAAAGGCACATGTCGATATCACAACCACGCAACCCGGATTTCGAGCGCACCGTGCGCGAAAGCTTTGCACGGCAGCAATTCATGCACACCCTCGGCGCGCGGCTCACACGCGTCGAACCTGGCGCAGTCGATATTGAGCTAGATTTCGCCGATGCGCTCACGCAGCAAAACGGTTTCGTGCATGCCGGTGCAATCACCAGCATTGTGGATTCGGCCTGCGGCTATGCTGCATTGACTCTGATGCCCGCGGCCACGGAAGTGTTGAGCGTGGAATTTAAAGTCAATCTCATCGCGCCGGCGCGCAGCCGGAAATTTTTGGCGCAAGGTCGCGTGCTCAAATCAGGTCGAACGCTGACGGTTTGTCAAGGCGAAGTCTATGGCCTCGAAGCCGGCGAGTGCGTATTGGTTGCCAGTATGCTCGCGACCATGATCGCACGCTCGTTTTAAAAATGTGCGGTTGCTTTCAACGTTTTAGAAAAACCTCGGTCATATAACAACGGAGAAAACGATGATGCTAAAAAAGGCGGCTCCCCTCTTGCTGTTGTTGCTCGTGGCGCAAACAACGTTCGCGCAAACTCCCGTCGCCGATTTGAACGCAGTCGCGCGCGAAGTTGCCGGCGAGAGCGGCAGCACGTTTGAAAAAACCAAACGCCTCGTGACGTGGATCAACACCACGTTCAAGTGGTCGTACACGGATTATCAAAAACGCACGGTGGCGGAGATCGTCGCGCGCCGCGCCGGCAATTGCGCGGAGTTGGCGAACGTGCTCGAAGCCTTGTTAAATGCGGCCCAAATTCGCTCGCGTTGGATTGCGGAGATCAACGTGCATCCATACACGCCGAGGCGCCAGAAAACCGCGGAAGAGAAAGTGACGCAATGGGGCAAACGCGCTTCGGTTTTTGGGCTGCGCCACAATGATCATCGCTGGCTCGAAGTTTATGAAGAGAGTACGCAGACTTGGTTTCCGGCTGATCCCGCGGTTGGTGTGGTCGGCACGAAAGAGTGGGTGGCGGCGCGGCTTGGCTTTGTTAATCGTCCGGCGTCGCCGGTGCCGGAAATCGCGGCGATTGCTAAAGACATGATCGTGCCGTTTGTCGTGATCGCGCTCGAATCACGCGGCGGCAAAATGGTGGAGAATCGCTCGCAGCATTATTTGATCGACGAGTTTGATCTCTTTTATCAGACGAAAGCTGCGACGCTGCAATCATGGCCGCAATGGCAGAGCTTGATCACACAACTCTCCGCGCTCGGCGCTTCCGCTTTTGCCGGCGAAGTGAATCTCCATGAGCACGGGCAACGCATTGAAGAGTTAGCGCAGGTTTATGAAAAGCTCAAAGGCGAAGCGCTCGAACGGAAATTGGTTGCGAATTAACGCGGTTGTAAAAGCTTAGTCGGCTGAAGATGTCATGCCCGAGTGCTTTAATCGGGCATCCACGGTCGCCACTAGCGGATTCCCGCTTAAAGACGCGGGAATGACCCACATGAAGATCGTGCCTTCTTAAACGGCTAAAACTTTACACGCGGTTCTCTGCCCACGAAACACACGAAGCCCACGAAAATTTTTATTGGAGACAAATGAGCAAGCTCTTCACTTGGAAATCACGGTCAACGCTTGTGGTCGCGCTTCTCGCTGCGAACGTGCTTGCGCAAGAACGCGCGAATCTTGCAACGCTCGAAGCGGCGTTGCAGGCCGAGGTTCCGCGTTTTCTTTGTTTGAATGAAAACATTGCAACCGGCGCGCAGCCGAAGGCAGAGGCGTTCACAAAGCTGGCGCAACAAGGCTATCGCGCCGTGTTGAGTTTGCGCGTTGAAAACGAGGAAGGCTTCGATCTCAAACAAGATCGTGTGCGCGCGGAGCAGGCGGGCTTGCGTTACATTCACATTCCGTTTGCGACTGCCGCGCCGGATACCAAACGCATCGCGCAATTCTTCGCCGCGGTCAAAGAGAAGAAAAATTTTCCTCTGCTCGTCTATTGCGGCAGCGCCAATCGCGTCGGCGCTTTGTGGATGCTCTATCGCGTCGTGGAGGAAGGCTGGAGCGAAGAGCAGGCTCTTGCCGAAGCCGTTAAAATCGGCTTGACGCGATTGGAATTGAAGGCGTTCGTGCAGTCGTATGTTGCACAATCTCGGCGCTCCGTCGAAGCCAATACGCTGATCTCAACTGCGCTCCCCGAAATTCGTGTGCGTGTCCATCGCGCCTTCAACTATCTGGGCAAAATCACTTTCAAGATTCGGGATGTGGCACAGGGCGAGCGCTACATTTTTGCCGAGGCGAGCGACTCTGCTATTACGCGGCTCTTCATCGCGCAATTCGAAGGCTTTCTGCCGGATAACACGCTGACGTACAATTACAACTTTCAAAACGCGCTGCAACTCGGGAAGCATCGTTTCAAACACAACACGTTTGCATTCAGCAATCGTGAAGCGCAGACGGAGAATCCGCAAGGCGAGGCGGCGCTCACCGCGGCCTTCTTGCATGAGAAAGGCTTCACGTTTGAAGACGAGTGGATGATGTCGCGTTACGTGAATGTTCCCGACACCGAACGACGGCACGAGCTTATTCTCTTTTATATCGAATCGGTGAGCAGCACCGGCAAGCGCGTCGCAGACTTTTATCAAGGCGACACGGAAACCGAGCTGTGGCAAAAACTTTCGAACGAGTTGGCGGCGCGCGCCATGAAAAATTTTGAGGTTCTCAAATGACGCGACGGCTGGTCTTGCTGATAACGCTGGGAATTGTGGTTGCGACGAATGCCGCGGATTCACTCACCGTGCGGAACGCGCATGCGATGATCTATCACGAAGCGCGCGGCACCGTGCTGCTCTTTGGCGGCGCGGATGAAAAACAAGTGCGCGGCGATTTTTGGGAATGGAACGGCAAACAATGGCGACTCATTGCGACAAACGGTCCGCAACCGCGCACGTTTCCGGCGATGGCGTATGATAACGCGCGCAATCGCGTCGTGCTCTTTGGCGGCAATCGCGTGCTCTTCGGCGCAGAGAACGACACCGCTACTTTTTTGCAAGACATGTGGGAATGGGATGGCACGCGTTGGCATGAGTTGAAAATTGCAACACCACCGGCGCGCGCAGAAGCGAATATGGTTTACGATAGCGCTCGCAAACGCGTGGTGTTGTTTGGCGGTTATCAAATCGCATTCGGTCAAATGCAACGGTTGGGCGATACGTGGCAATGGGACGGCAAACAGTGGCTGCAAATCGAAATGAGCGGCCCGTCGCCTCGCAACGGCGCTGCGCTGGTTTATGATTCCGTGCGCGAACGCATGCTGCTCTTTGGCGGCAGCGGCGCTTCGGGAGAAACGTGGGAGTTTGCGCATGAGCAATGGCGTGAAATAAAACCTGTGCTCGTAGAAGGCCGCTTCAACAGCGCCATGGCATTCGATAGCAAACGAAACGATGTGATTCGCTTCGGCGGCTGGAACGGCAACACACGCGTCGATGATACTTGGCGCTTCCGCAACGAAAGTTGGCAACGCCTCGCACTTGCTGGCCCGGAAGCGCGCAATCATGCAGCACTGGTGTATGATCGCAAACGGCAGCGCCTCGTTTTATTCGGCGGACATGACGGCGAAAAAGTTTTTGGCGATACGTGGGAATATGACGGCAAACAGTGGGTGCGCGCCGCGTATCACGCGCCGCGCGTTCGCCTTGATAACGGACATTAACCCAAGAGGGCTTTCGCAATGAAAAAAATTTTGCTCCTGTTTGTTGCGGCTTTTATGCTGCAGGCCTGCTCTTCTTCAGAACCGGTGCCTCGCGCGCTTTCGCCGAGCGACGTTGAAGCCATCAAAGCCCTGCACCAAACTTATGTCGACGCCTGGTTGCAAGACGACACCTCGCGCGTTTTGCAAACGCTCGCGCCGGAAGCCGTGCTCATGCCTGCCAACATTGGCCCGATTACAGGCATGGCGGCGATCAAAAATTTTTGGTATCCCAATGACAGTTCGCGCACGAAGATCACGGAGTTTGTCGCGCATCTCGATGAAATTAATGGCAACGGCGATCTGGCCTATCTGCGCGGAACGAGCCGGCTTGCTTTCACCTATGAGAAAGACGGAAACAAATCGGATTTGACGAATAACGGCATGTTCCTCACGCTTGCGCAGCGCCAACAAGACGGCGCATGGCGTATCACGCATCAAATGTGGGGCCCGGTAAAAAAGTAACTTTTAACTTGGCGCATTCATAAAGGAGAAACCCATGAGCGAAATATCACGGCGAGATTTTTTGAAGCATGCCAGCATGAGCTTGGCAACTCTAGGTGCGACCGGTTTAACGTTGCGCGCGGAGGCCCGACCAACTGCAGCGAGTCACAACATTGCCGTCAGCGAGCAGGTGTTGCAGCAAATGGGCGAGCCGCCGATTGCGCTCGTGATGCAAGATCAACTCAAGCCCACGCCGCAAAATCCCTTGGGGCCATTTTATCGCGCGGGCGCACCGTTTCGCGCGAAGGTAACGCCGCCGTTTGAACCGGGAACGGTGTTGGTGGTCAGCGGTCGTGTGTGGGCATTTGATACCAAGAAACCGCTCGCAGGCGCAGTGCTCGACGTGTGGCATGTGGATCACACCGGCAAATATTCCAGCGGCGCGGCAAATGACCAGCAGGGTTTTAGAAATCGCGCGCGATTGATCACTTCCGAAACCGGCTATTATGAATTTGAAGCGATCCATCCGATTGCCTATCAACCCAGCGCGGACTTTTGGCGCTCGCCGCACATTCATTATAAGATCACACACCCCGGTTACAAAACGCTCGTCACGGAATTATTTTTCGAAGGAGATGATAGGCACGAAAGCGATCCCATGTTTCAGCGCGCGCTCATGATGAAAGTGGCGAAACAACAAACGAACGGGCAGAACCATGAAAGCGTGAGCTTCGATATTGTGTTGGAAGCAGGAAGCGGGATGCAAGGCTGAAAGCGGGGATGAGCAGTCGCGCGCACGTTATGTGAGGGCACGCGTGCGCGAAAAATTCCCGTTGACTTTCTAAAGCCGTGCTTCTATTTTCGCGACACAAACAAGGAAGTGTTCAACCGCTCATCGTGCGCAGGAGTTGGGTATGATGAGAAATTTTTTAAACGGGCGATCGTAGCATGGTCTGGCGAGGGAACTTCTAAAGTCTCGAAGTTTCTGCGCGAGGCCATCTTCGTCGCCCTTTTTTATTCCCATGCAAGAACAAGTGCGAAATTTTCTCGAGCGCAACGGCGGCCATGCTTCGAGCATGGCTATCGCGAGCCAGGTTTTGCGTCTCCGCAACACGACCCCGGCAACGGCCGAGCGCGTAGTAGGCGCATTGCTCGCAGATAAAACGCGTTTCGCCGCGGACGGTCTGGGCAACTGGTACTTGACGCAAACGGGAATACCGAATGAGCAAGCTCACGCCACGCGCTATTGTTTAGTCTTCACGCCGATGCAGTTACGCGAACTGAAAACCGCACAGCGCGTGGTGCTTTGCTGGAGACTATTGCGCGAAACGAAGTTGCATATGTGTGAAATCGGAGTGGGCAACAGCGCACCGCAGGAAGGCACGGACCACGGGTTAAAGCAAGTTGCAGCGCAGGAGTTTGTGCAGCGCGATTTGCCGGAATTGCAAGCATGCGTGCTTGTGTCGTGGAATATGTCCACGACACTCGCCGCCTTGCGACGCCTCACGCTAAATCATGCCGAAGCATGGTTGCCGCCGGGGAGAATCGCGTTGCAAAAACTTGCGCGCCAACTTTTGGGATTGAGCCGACCGCCACAGCTTGCTTTGGTTTATGAAAAGCTCGTGCGCACAAAAATGCGGAGCGAAAGTTGGGAAGATCAAATGCACGCGCATGCGGAAATCTGGGAAGCGTTGCAAACACGTTGCGCCGAGCGCGGCTTGTCAACTTGGGAGCAGATTGCACATTTCGCCCAAGCGCCAGCGCGCGCCGATTTTTCGCAGTTTGATTTCGAGGAAAAAATGATTGTGGATTTGCCGGAGACGCCCGGCGTGTATGTGATGAAAGATCGCGAGGGGCGGGTGATTTATGTTGGCAAGTCGGCGAATTTGCGCACACGCGTGCGCGGCTATTTTGCCAATGCCTTTACGGAAGAGCCGAAACTGCGGCACATGCTGAAGCAAGTCGCGCGCTTACATTATGAGTTGTTCGACACGGAATTGGAAGCGCTGTTGCGCGAGCAAGCTTTGATCAAGCGTTTGCGGCCGGCGCTCAATCGGCAAATTGAAGTTCATGAAGCCACGCCTGCGCGTTTCTCGCCCACGATTTTTCTCGTGCCGCTGCGCGAACCAGCGCCGACTGCGAGCAAAGGCCGCGTCGTGCTCTATTTTCTCTCGGCGCGGAAACTCAAGCGCCTGCTGATCAACCTCGTGCGTATTCCGCGAGCGCGCTTGCGCAAGATGCTCGCGGATTTTGTTGCTCCCGAAGTTGTAGCGCCAGAAGTGACTCCAACACAACGCACGCAAATTGAAATCGCGCGGCGCTGGTTCCAGCAAAATCGTGCGTGGATCAGCGCACTCCCATTGAACGAAGCGCAAGCCAGCGAAGAGGTGGAAACGCAATTGCTCCGTTTGCTGCGCTCCCCGGAAATTTTTCACGAACGCGTGGAGTTGGCGCAGCCATGAAAAACGCTCCTGCCGAAACTTTACGCCCGCGCAAAGTGATTACGATAGACGACGAAGCCTGTATTCGCACGTTGATTCGGCACACATTGACGCGCGAGAATCTCGAAGTGGTCGAAGCAAAAAACGGCCGCGACGGCTTGACTGCGATTCGCAAAGAAATGCCGGATTTAATTTTGCTCGACGTTGTGATGCCGGAAATGAGCGGCCTCGAAGCGCTACAGCTCATTCGCACCGACGGCGCGATTGCGCATATTCCGGTGTTGCTCTTGAGCGGCTTCAAAGACTCGGAGAAGCTACGCCAAGCGCTCGAACATCCGCGCACGGATTTTTTGCCGAAGCCCTTTTTGCTAGAAGAACTACGTCAGCGCGTGCGCGGCATGCTCGTATCAGGCCGAGCAAATTGAAACCTTGCTTCTGCGCAAATGCCGCGCTCAATCATCCGAAACCTTCCCTTCCTCCCTTCCACAAGTTTCCCCCAACATGCATACCTCGTGTTAGCAAACACAGCAGCCCAATTTCTATCTCATCAACAAAAGCTTTTTCGTCTCCTCATATGCTCCGGCGGTGAGGCGATAAAAATATAATCCCGAGCTTGCGGTTTGCGGCGCATCGAAAACCACGGCGTGCGCGCCCGCGGGTTTGTTTTCATCGACCAATGTCGCCACGGTTTGCCCGAGCGTGTCATAAACGATCAGCTTCACCGGCTGCGCGCTCGGCAGGCGATAACGAATCGTGGTCGCAGGATTGAACGGGTTGGGATAATTCTGCGCCAATTCAAATTCGCGCGGCGAAGTTTCGTGCGCGCCTTCTTGCACGGATGTGCTCGGGCTTTCGATAATCGTCAGCGCCGTGTCCGCTTTGATATTGGTGCGAATGTCGATCTGCCCCGAAGGCCAGAGCACTTTGAGAGAGTCGACCTTCGTTGCCGTGCCTAATCCGAAATGCACTTGCAAATTTTGATTGCAATAGCCGCTCTGGCCTTCAATATCACGGCGCAGCCACGTTGCTGAACCGCCAATCGTTGCCTTGGCAAACAGCTTCGCGCCAATCGCCGAACGGTTCGAAGTTGTGCCCACCGCGTTGATTTCCAGCCAGTGATTAGCGTTGCCGTTGTTGCGATAGAACGTATTGTTCTGCGCTTCATTGAACGTGCGCGCGACAAAAATATCGAGATCGCCGTCGCGGTCGTAATCGCCCCAACTGAAGCCGTACGACCAACCAAGATCATTCACGTGATCGCCGGTCGTGACCTTTTCGAAAGTCGCGGCGCCGGTTTCCACCAAATCATTGCGATACAAATAATTTTTCACCTGCACGCTCGCATAGGCATTGGTGACGAACAAATCGAGATCGCCGTCGTTGTCGTAATCGCCCCAGCCGCTGCACGCGGAGAAGCCGCCGTCGGAAACGATGATGCCGTCGGTGATCTTCGTAAATGTGCCGCTGCCGTCGTTGCGATAAAGCGCGTTGTTTTGGCCGTTGAAATTAGCGACGAACACGTCGAGATCGCCGTCGTTGTCGTAATCGCCCCAGCTTGCGCTCCATGAAGTCGCACGATCGGTCACGAGCGCGCCAGTCGTGACTTTTTCAAAACTCGCGGCGCCGGTGTCTTTCAACAAATTGCGATAGAGATTATTGGCCTGCGCCTCCTCATTCGTCACAAACATGTCGAAATCACCGTCCTCATCATAATCCACCCAATTCACGCCGCGCGAATAAAACGCGTCGGTTGCAATCGCGCCGGTCGTGATTTTCGTGAATGTCTTGTTGCTGTTGTTGCGATAGAGAAAATTGCGCTGCGGGCCGGTGGAAGCGGCATCGCCGCTATTCGAAACATACAAGTCGAGCCAGCCATCGTTGTCGTAATCGCCCCAACTACACGTTTCCGTGAAATCATTGTCGCCGACAATCGTGTTGGTGGTAATCTTCGTGAAGAGTCCCGCGCCGTTGTTTTCATAAAACAGATTGCGGTCGCCATACCAAGTCGCGACGTACGCATCGACGTCGCCGTCGTTATCATAGTCGCCCCAGGTGCTGCCGTCCGAGCGCGCGGCGTCGCCTACGAGCGGCGAGTCCGTGATCTTCGTGAACGTGAAATTCGGCGCGCCGTCATTGCGATAAAGAAAAGCCCTCTGCCCGGCACGCAGGCCGTTGGAAACGAACAAATCGAGATCGTTGTCGTGATCATAATCGACCCACACCACCGCGCGCGAAGCGCCGCCGTCGGTCGCGGGCGCGCCGGTCGTGATGCGCGTGAAGGTTTGCGCATGAAGAAAATTAGCGTTCATAAAGAGCGCAGTGAGCAAGAGCATAAACGAAAGGCGAAGCGAGAAAGTGAGGCGAAGCTGCATGGCAAAGTCTCCTTGGGGTTGCGAGGCGTGCAAAACGTTCGTAGTAACGCCTTCAGGCGTCTCGTGTCACGAGCATGTAATGCCGCAAGGCATCACTACAAACTTTACGCAACCAGCGCACGAGTCACAATGCCGATGCGATGAAGCGAGTAGAACAACGATGAGGCGTGCAAAAAGGGAGTTGAAACGGTGGGCGAGATGTTTGAAGTGAACTCTGTATAGGAGGAGCAAAAAGCCTCCGCCTGATGCTGAAGCATCAGGCTAGGAGGTGCAAGCCAACTAAAGTTGGCTACCACCCTACGGGTGATTAGCGATCTTTAGATCGCTTCCACCTTTTAGCCTGATGCTTACTGCATCAGGCGGAGGTTGGCGGCATCAACAGGGCAAAATTCAGGTACTAAGCTTTTCACATTTCGTAACGCTTGGGCTTATGAAAGGCGGGCAAAGAAGTTTTCGCGGTAGGTGCGGCTGAGCGTGAGGCGCGTGCCGTCAAGCAGTGTGACGCCATAATCGCCGTTGGTGAGGGGCGTCATGGTTTTGATGGCGTCCAGTTTCACCATGGCGGAGCGATGAATGCGTGCGAACTGTTGAGGATCGAGGCGCTGCTCCAACTCGCTGATTTTTTCGCGGAGCAAATGTCGCTTGCCGTGATGATGCAAGCGCACATAATCGCCCTCGGCTTCGAGCCATTGCACCTCGTTCGCTTTAATGATTAAAATACCGTCCTTCTCTTTCACGACAAAGCGCTCGGCATAACGTTGCGCCGTTGCCAGCTCGCGCATGAGCGCGGCGAGGCGCTGCTCTTCTTGCGCATGTGCCTGTGTGGCGAGTTGCGTGCGCGCGCGCGCGAGCGCTTCGTGTAGCAGCGCGGCTTTCACGGGCTTGAGCAAATAATCGAGCGCATGCACGCGGAAGGCGCGCAAAGCGAAATCGTCGTGCGCCGTGATGAAGAGGAACAGCGGCATGCGCGCGAGGCCGAGGGTTTCAATCACGCTGAAGCCGTCACTCTCCGGCATTTGAATATCGAGCAGCACGAGATCGGGCGTTTGGCGCGCAATCTCTTCCACCGCTTGCACACCGTCGCCGCATTCGCCGATGATTTCAACGTCCGGCTCGGCTTTGAGCAAATTACGCAACCCGCGTCGCGCGATGGGTTCGTCGTCGACAATGAGCACGCGGATTTTCATGAGGCCGCTCGTGGTATTCCCCCATTAAGGAGGGTGCGGGAAGTGTTATTCGCGGTGGGAAAATTTTCATCTTCATCATCATGCGGGACAACACCCCCCTGGCCCCCCTCAAGGGGGGAATCATTTGGTACTCGTGGTATTCCCCCATTGAGGAGGGTTCGAGAAGTGTTATTCACGGTGGGAAAATTTTCATGTTCAGCATCATGCGAAGCGACACCCCCCTGGCCCCCCTCAAGGGGGGAATCATTTGGTACTCGTGATATTTCCCCCTTGAGGGGGGTTCGGGGGGTGTTATTCACGGTGGGAAAATTTTCATGTTCATCATTATGCGAAGCGACACCCCCCTGGCCCCCCTCAAGGGGGGAATCATTTGGTACTCGTGATATTCCCCCCTTGAGGGGGGTTCGGGGGGTGTTATTCGTTGCAAAAAAATTTTCATGTTCATCAT
>JAYRWE010000061.1:0-36792 GCA_041918175.1 bacterium | reverse complement strand
CGGATTGGGACAAAAGTGAAGCGCAGAATCCATGACTTGTGCTCCTGAAAAGAGTGTCGCGTTCTTTCCCTAAAAATGCACAAGAAATCGCAGGAGCGCAAAGTAAATCAGGACTCCACGATTGAATGCAGAGCTACCCGAAGTCACCGGCCTGCGGCAATATGTGAAGGAGCATCAACTTTCATTCTTTGTCGTGGCTTTGTATCTTTCAACGAAAGCTGCGAACGCCGTCTCGCCGTTTCGTTACAGATTGCGCGGTGAGCAAGTGTTGGTGCATGACGTGATTCACGCCGGCTCAACGGTATTGCAGCCGAACGAAGCTTTCACTTTTTGCTACTTTGATTACACCACGAACTTTGAAGAGTTTCACGCCGATGCCAAACGGAAACTCGCGCAGATTGCAGCCGGCGCACAAGTGTTTGAACCAAGGGAAACGCAAGATGATTTGTTGCACTACTCAATGATTCCGTGGATTTCATTTACTAGTTTCGCGCACGCGCGCAGATTGCGCTCGGAAGATTCCGTGCCGAAAATCGTGTTTGGAAAATATTATGAGGGCGAAGGGAAGATTAAAATGCCGGTTTCGGTTGAAGTGCATCATGCGTTACTGGATGGTTTGCATGTTGGAAAATTTTTTGCGTTGTTCGAAAACTATCTCGCCTGCCCGTCATTGGCCCTGTTCGAATCAGCAGAAGCTACACGACAACCGGCTAGGCCCTTGTTGTAAACGTTTCAATGGTTTTTCCGTCTTTCAAGCGAAACGCATAAAAGAGAGAACCAGACATGTCTTCGATTTTTTCCAATCCTGCCGGCGCGGCAAAAGAAGCGGCAGCGCAATACGTGCAAGCGTTGATGGATTTGCTCGGCAATCGCGATCCGTTTAAAGTACAAAGCGAGTTGTATGACGCCCTTGTTTCCGAAGTCACCGGCTTAGATGATGTTCTCTTGCGCCGGCAAGAGGCGCCGGGGAAGTGGTCGATCATCCAAGTCGTGCAGCATCTCGCGGATTCGGAGTTGGTCTATGGCTATCGCATTCGCATGGTGCTCACGCAAGATCGGCCTGCAATTCAGGGCTATGATCAAGACCAGTGGGCCAATGTGTTGGAGTATAATGACGTGAGCTTGCGCGATGCGCTGGAGCAATTGCGCGTGTTACGCGGATTGAATCTCAATCTCGTGCGTTCATTGCGCAAGGAGCAACTGGCGCGCGAGGGCGTGCACAGCGAGCGCGGCCCCGAGAGCATTTGGAAACTTACGCAGATGATGGCTGCGCACGATTTGTTGCATCGGAATCAAATTCAGCGCATTAAGAAGACAATCGGCTTGGAGCCGTGATTGCTATGAGAAAGAGAACGGCATGAACACAAAACTTTATAAGGCTGCAAAAGAGTTTGATGCAGTCTTGATTGAAATATTCATTCTGCAGGAATGGATCTAAAGATGAAGCGTCGTTTTTTTTCTCTGATAAACCCATTCATCCTGATTCTTGGTACGAGCTTTTTGTCCGACAAACTTTGGAGCCAAGAAATCATACATTCGCAAACCTCCGGACTCGATTGGCCCCTCTTCCGCGGCGACGCCCAACTCACCGGCGTAAGCACGACCACGTTGCCGGAGCAGCCTGAACTCTTGTGGACCTTCGAAGCGCGCAGCGATATCGAAGGCTCGCCGGTCATTTTCGCGAACACGGTTTATGCAACCTCGTTGGATAGCCAGCTTTATGCGCTTGATCTGCAAACCGGCACGTTGAAATGGAAGTACGCCGCGCTTGCCGAGAGCAAGGCTTCGCCCGCAGTGTCGCAGAGCGTGATTTATTTCGGCGACGAGTCGGGCGCGTTTCATGCGGTGGAGGCGGCGACGGGCAAACGCAAATGGCTTTTCCAAACCGAGGCCGGCGTGATCTCCTCCGCAAATTTTTATCAAGACCGCGTGCTCTTCGGCTCCTATGACAATCATCTCTATTGTCTCGATACGCAGGGCAAGCTGCAATGGAAACTCGAAACGAATGGCTATATCCACGCGACGCCGACGATTGTGGGCGAGAATGTTTTGGTCGCGGGTTGTGATGGTTACTTTCACATTCTGCGCATTCGTGACGGGCAAACAGTGCACAAAGCGCAAGCAGGCGCCTATGTCGCCGCGAGCACGGCTGTGGTGGGCAATCGCGCATATGCGGGTACGTTTGCAAATCGCGTGTTGTGTTTAGAAGTGAGCAGCGCGAAACTCGTGTGGGAATACGATCATCCGCAGCGCGACTTTCCATTCTTTGCTTCCGCAGCGGCAACGGACGAAATTGTGATTGCATGCGGCCGCGACAAAATCGTGCATGCGCTGGACCCGCAAACCGGCAAGGCCTTGTGGACATACAGCGCGAAAGCGAAGATCGAAGCCTCGCCTGTGATTGTCGGCACGCGCGTGTTCGTTGCGGTGAGCAGCGGTGATTTGCTCGCGCTCGATTTGAGTTCGGGGAAAATGGTTTGGCAGTTTGAGTCCGGCTCCGGGTTTGTTGCTTCGCCGGCTGTGGCAAACGAAAGATTGATTGTTGGCTCGACCGATGGTGTTGTTTATTGTTTCGGTCGCAAGTGAATTGGTCGTTTTCTTACGTCAAAATAAAAACAATATGAGCGAGACTCTTCTTACGATTCAGCCCGATCCTGCGACTTCCACACATGACACGAAAGAGACTGAGATCGGCAGTGTGTTTGTTTCGAATTATCCGCCCTATTCTTTTTGGAACAGTGAGGCTGTTGCCGCGGCGCACTCTGCTTTGCAATCACCGCCGAGGCCCGAGACTCCGCTCGGACTATATTTGCATATTCCCTTTTGCCGCAAGCGTTGCAAGTTTTGCTACTTTCGCGTTTATATCGACAAGAACAGCAAAGACATTCAGCGCTATCTCGATGCGCTCGCGCAGGAAGTGGAACTGTACAGCACGCAAGCCGCGGTGCATGGCCGTCCGTTGAAGTTTGTTTATTTCGGCGGCGGCACGCCTTCGTATATCAGCGCGGCGCATTTGGAAGCTCTGGCGAAGCGCTCGCAAGCCGCAATCTCCTGGAAGAGCGCCGAAGAAATCACGTTTGAGTGTGAGCCGGGCACGCTCTCCGAACCCAAACTCGAAACCATTCGCAAGATCGGCGTGACGCGGCTCAGTCTCGGCATCGAAAATTTTAGTGACCATATTTTGCAAGAGAATGGCCGCGCGCATCTCTCCGAAGAAATTTATCGCTGCTTGCCGTGGATCAAAGCGCTTGCGTTCGACCAACTCAACATCGACCTCATCGCCGGCATGGTGGGAGAGACGTGGGAAAATTGGCGCGATTGCGTGCAGCGCACCATTGATTGCGATCCCGACAGCGTCACGATCTATCAACTGGAGTTGCCGTTCAACACGGTTTACTCGCAAGACTACATGCACGGCAACAACGGCTTGCACTTCGCGGATTGGGATTTGAAACGAGAGTGGCATGCCTATGCCTTTGAGCAATTGGCGAACGCGGGCTATGAAATTTCGAGCGCGTATACGATGGTAAAAAAGAGCAAGCACAGCCAATTCGTTTATCGCAACTCCGTGTGGCAGGGTTGTGACATGCTCGGCACGGGTGTGGCTTCGTTTTCACACATGAGCGGCGTGCATTTTCAAAACGCCGCGAGTTGGAATGAGTATCTTGCGCAGCTTGAAATGAAGCAGCTTCCGCTCAGCCGCGCGTTTGTGACGAGCACCCGCGAGCGCCTGACGCGCGAAACGATTTTGCAAATGAAGTTCGGCGCGATTAACACGAGCTACTTCAAACACAAATTCAACGCCGACCTCCTCGCGGAATTTGGCGAAGTATTTTTTGCGCTCAAAAGTCAAGGCATGTTAGAATATGATCAGCAGGAGGTAAGGCTCACTAAGAAAGGCTTGCTGCGGGTGGATTTGCTGTTGCACCAGTTTTATGAGCCAAAGTATCGCAACGCAAGATATACATAGGCAAAGTCACTTGCGCGCGCAGAAGCTCGGCGTTGCAAACATGTCGTACCACATTTTCTTGCCAAGTTTTTGCTTGACAACGAGCGAAGGCCAATGGTATATTCGCGCGTTCAATCCCGGCTCTGTCAATCCCTTTGCAAAACTTACCTGCTCTTTACACTCGCGGACTGCGCGAGTTGGCCTAATTTGGTCGTGACCTGCTTGTTGGGTAGCTATGCGCGCGAACTTCGAAGAAAACTCGGTGTTGCACACCCGTGCGGCGTTCCTCGATGACCATCTTTCGGGCGGAACTTCGACGCGGTTTGATAAAGAGGAGCCTCCCGCTATGCTGGAGGATACCTCTTTCGAAGACACACGTATGTCTACGCCGAAGCCTGCATTGGAATTGCGTCAGCCCAAACCTTCCTCTTCCGATCAACCGGTTACTACTATCTTCCCCTACATTCCGCGCAAGCGCCAAGAGCGCAACGGCCTGCTCATCGATTATCTTTATCTGCCCGCAGTGCAGGAGGCCGGCGATCAAGTCGACTTTCTGATCTTGGGGGAGAACCGCGTCGGCGTGTTGCTCGCGGATGCGAGCGGCAAATTGCCGGATGACAGTGCGCCGGTATTGAAAACCGTGTTGCGTTCAAACAGCACCGGTTTGTCGGCCGCGGCAACGTTGCGTTATTTGGAGCAAGCGCTCACCGCGGCATGCGTTCCGGATTTTTATCTCACCGCATTTTACGCGATTTTCGATCAAAACAAACGGCTCTTGCATTTTGCCAGCGCCGGACATTTGCCGATGATGCTGTATCGTCCCAGTCTCGGCAAAATATTTTTGCTGAATACGCCCGGCTCGCCCTTTGGAGAAACTGCTGTCGCAAATCTCAACGGCAAAAGCGTTTCGAGTTTGAGCAAGATTGAAAGCGCCAAAGTCGCATTGAAGCAAAACGATTTGCTCGTGTTGTATAGCGATGGCGTGCTCGCAGCACGCAACAAGAAACGGGAAGTGTTTGGCCGGCAGCGTTTGGTAGAATTTTTAGTTGAGCACGGCGATTTGGAGCCGACCACGTTCTTGCTCGAATTGCGGCGGTTTATCGAAAAATTTACCGACGGCCAAGCCGTGCAAGACGATCTCACCGTGATCGTGCTCAAAAACATTCTGCGCAATTTGGATAAGCCGCACGCGGACGCCGTAGATGCGGATTTGCCGACACACTTCATGAGCACCGAGCAAGAGCAGGTGATTTTAACGGTGCTGCGCGCCAATCAACACGCCGGTGCGGAAGAGATTCTCGCAAAATTAAACGAGCATGATGAGCAACAACTCACGCGCGAGCAGGTTCAATCATATTTGGAGCAGAATGGGCGTTGGCTGAAGCCGTGGCCGGCGCGGGAAGAGAAAATAGAAGAGGAGGGAGCGACGCGGACGCCGAAGGAATCCGGGCAAACGCAAATGTTGGTCGCCGCGCAACGACTGCAAAACGAACTCATCGCCGCGTTTCCCGTGCAGCAACTGCTCGCGCAGCAATTCGAATTTAAAAGCAAGAACGGCGCATTGGCGCTGGCCTTGCGCGCGTATCACAACGGCGACTATCAACAAGCGCTCACGGCATTTTCATCGTTGCGGAGCAAAATCAAAGGCTCCTCCTCCGTGCATTGTTTCTTTGGCAAGCTGTACCTTCTCCTCAATGAGCCGGCGCAGGCACAACACGAGTTTTTCGAAGCGCTCAACTGCGATCCGCGCAACGGCCATGCACTCGTGGCGTTGAGCTATATTGCTTTGCTCAAAGGCGAATTAAACATGGCCACGGAATCATTGGCCACGGCGTTGCGCATGAACGCCGAACTCGAAGACACCTATCAAACTTTCTTTCAATTGCTCATCAATGCCACCAATGGGCACGATGAGCATAGCGATTGGCTGATTTAAGCAAAAGCGTTTGCGCAATAAAAAAGCCGAGGCGTGATTTACGCGCCTCGGCTTTTTTATTTACACCAAACTTTTCTGCCGCATGCTATTTCAGCAATTGCATATTGCCGGTCAACACATTCGGGCCGACTTGGAGCCGATAGATATACGTGCCCGAGGCGACGCGGCGGCCAAATTCATCGCGTGCGTTCCAGCGACGCTCATGCGCCCCGGCCGGCAAGTGCGTATTCACCAGCGTGCGCACAAGCTGCCCGTTGAGATTGAAGATTTGCAACTTCACTTCCGCTTGCTGCGGCAACGCGAATTTGATGGCCGTGCGCGGGTTAAACGGATTGGGATACACACCCGCAGTCAACTCCACTTTCGCGTTGGTTGCGGCAACGGATTGGTCGTCTTCGAATGCCGCGCCGGTTTTGCTCAATGGCGCCAGCAACAAATATTTGAACCAGATTTGATTCTTCGTGTCATTCTCCGCCACCACCATGAGATTCGAGGCACTGGTGAAGGTGTGCATCGGCATGGTAATGTCAAAGAAGTTATCCGGATGATTGCAGAGCACCGTATCGAGCGGCGCAGAGAGCAGACTGCCATAATCGCCCAACGCCACGCGCTTCATTTCGATGACTTTGGTGCCGCCCTCGCGAATGCCGAACGAATAGAATACACCGTTCGTGGCATCGATGCCGGCGACGGGCCGCGTCCAACCATTGCCTTGTAGAATGTCATAGCGTGACCACGTGCCCGCAGCAACGCGGTGATACAACGCGTTCTTCGTGGTGAAGGCGCCGCTGCCGCCTTTGGTCTTCACGACCATGAAGACTTCGCCGTTGTAGGACAGCATGTTGATGTGATTATCCGAAGAGGTGGCCGCAGGATGAATCGGCACAAGTTTACTCGCCGTTTCATCAGTCCATACGCTGTCGGGGTCGCCGTCTTTATGATGAAGGAAGCCGTATTGTGAAGCAGGCGAACTGCTGTTTTCCGCATAGCCGAGGCCGATGCTGAAATTGCCGCTGATCTTCACTTGAACTGCGTCCGTGAGTGCGTTGACCACGTTGAGTTTTTTGATACGCTTCGCCGGAAACCACGTTTCGCCTTCATCCTCGGAGCGTTGCACCCATACGCTCGAATCCGCGGTCCAAAAAACCCAGAAGTCTCCGTCTTTGGCGCGCGCGAGATTCATTTCGTTGTTCTGCACGGTATTGACCGTGGTGGGATAATCGGCGTCAATGCTCCATGCGCCGCCGGAATACTTCAAGAGCACGAACGTCGTAAGCGTGGTGCCGGGGATAAGCACATACGCTTTGTTATTCAAGCTTTCCAACCACACGTCGGGGCGATCTTTCGAAGACTCGGCGATCTTAATGCCCTGCGTCCAACCAATACCGTCGAATTTCCACAGATACCAATCCAGATCAGCTTCTGCCGCGGCGATGAGCCACCATGAGCCGCCATGATAAAACGTTTTGCTTTGATTGCCGCGCGCGAAGAGTCCCGTGGCGCCGGGGATCGGTGTGCCGCACGTATCGACCGCGCCGATTTCATACAGCTTCGAAGCGACTTGACACGTTTCTACGCTGGTCGAAACGAAGATGCTGTAAAAACCGGGCAGCGCAGGATTGGTCAAGTGATTCGAGGGGAAATACAAAGTGAGCGTATCTTGATTGAGCGCCGTCACGCTTGCCGGCAGCTTTACGTGAATCGTGCGATTCACCGTGTCGCCGGTTGCAGTTGCAGCGGCGCTATTTACCAAGACGCCGGCAAGCGCGCCGTTGGCAACTTGGGTTTGCGCATTAAACTTCAAACGCACCGTGTCTTGATTGCCAAGCATACGGCCACGTTTGCCCACGCGAAAACCGATGGTGTAGGCCGCGTGCGAACCGGGGATCGTCGGCTCGGGCGTTACCGTTGCTGCACCGATTTTGCTGGTTGCTTGCAGAAGCGTGAACGCGGGCGAATAAACCGGAATCGGTTGGGCCGTGGTCCAAGCCTGCAACGAATCCAAGCCGGGAGTTTGTTTGTTGATCACACCCGCGAGCGAGTCGATGACCACAGTCACCGCGGCATTGCCCGCGATATTCGTCGCAGTGGTGATAAGCATTTCCTTCGTTGCCGGTGTCGTCGTTACCGCAAGCGCATTGATGCCATTGAGCGAAACCAAAGCCGGCGAAATGCTCGCGGGCATAATGGTCGTTGCCGTAAAGCGTAGCGCGATTTTGCCCACACCGGCATTCAAGCCGCCGTCTTCCAAATCGGTGAGCGTGATCGGAATCGTATAGCGACCGTTGGCGTTGACTTCATTCAACACCACATTGACCGTATCCACCAGAATTGGTACAACCGGATTTTTGAGAAAGACATTAAACCAGATTTTGTTTTGCGTCGCATTGCTCGCGGTGACCATCAAGCCGTTGACGTTGTTGACCATGTTGCGCGGGAAATTCAAGTCCGCAAAAACGTCGGAGCCGTTGCGCAAAAGCGTGCCGCGCGGCGCCGCCAGCAATGTGGCTTCGCTGCCGATGGCAACGCATTTGTATTCCGCGAAAGAGCTGTCGGTGCGAATGCCGCCGACGATAACAATGTCGCTGGTCGAATCAATCGCAACTGCCGGTGAAAACCACGCGTGCGCATCGGATACCAAATTCACGGAATGACGTTGCCAGGTTTTGCTGCCCGTGCGTTTGTACAGCGTGTTGCGCGGATTGCCCGCAGCGCCGCCAAAGTTGCGCGTGAAGAAGTAGATGTTGTTTTTGTCGTCAACGGTCAGGCTCAACTGATTGTGGCCTTTTTCCGTTCCGGCGTAAGTGAGATAAATCGATTCATCGGTCCACGCGAGCGGCCCGTCAATGTCGCGATGGAAAACGAAACCATACTTCGTGTTCACACCGGTCGTGCCGACTTCGCCATAACCCACGCCGATGAAATCAACGCCGGACTTGGTATATGTGACGGCATCGGTGGTGCCGCGCAACGTATTCAGTCCGGTCTTGATGATCGTCCTCGCGCGCCAGGTCACGCCGCCATCGGTCGAACGTCGTGCTTGCAGCGTGGTGTCGATGCGGAAGAGCCAAAACTCGCCGTTCTTCGCTTTGGTCAGCGAAACCGGATTGCTATTATCCGCGTTGCCAAAGTTAGAAGCGACGCTGGTAACCGCGAGCGACCAGGCTCCGCCGCTGTAATTATAGCGATAGAATTTTACATACGTAGCATGCGAACGCAGCACCGACAACTCGCCGATCGCGGAGTCCATGAACACGTCATAGCGATTGAACGAGCCTTTTTCGAGCTTGGTGCTCGTGCGTGTCCACACACCGCCGCCGTCGTAGCGCCAAATGTAATCGGCGTTCTTCGTTACGTCGGGTGCGATCATCCACCATTTGCCGTCATGAAACCAGCTTTTATTCTGGTTGGATTTCGGGTTGTTGGCCAGCGTGCTGGCATGCAGCACCGCGCCGGTTTGGGCGGATGCAGGTGTTGTCGTCAAAGTGGCGACGGCTAACGCCAATCCTAAAACAAGCGTCAGGAGGTTGCGAGAGGTGGAGCTTAGAAATTTACGCATGATATTCTCCTTGGGAATTAATTTGCGCAGCATCCTTTACTTTAACAAAAAGAGCCGCCCGGTTTTAACTTTTGCATCCACCTGCAAACGATAGAGGTAGGTGCCGCTCGCAACAGCATGTCCTTGCTGATCCGTGCCGCGCCAGGTGCGTTGATGCGCGCCGACCGGCAGATTCCCATTCACCAAAGTCTTCACCAACTGACCATTGATGTTGAAAATCTGCAGCTTTACTTGCGCGGGCGCGCTGAGTTTAAAAGCGAGTTGAGTGCTCGGGTTAAACGGATTGGGATACGCGCCAATTTCGATATCATCTTCAAGTGCCGTTGCCATCGTCGCTGCTTCTTCCGCGAGCGGCGCTGCTTCTGCTTTTGAAATATTGCCGTCGAGCGCGAGATATTGCGTCCACACTTCGTTGCGGGTTTCATTTGAAGCTGCGAGGAGCAGGCCCGTGCCGTTGCCAACAACATGCGCCGGCGCAGACAAATCTAAGAAGTCGTCGGTGCCGTTTTGCATTAGCGTATCAAGCTTGGTTGTCGCGAGGCTTGCATAACCGCCCGTGGTCAAGTTGACCTTCTTCGCTTCCACGGTTTGTAACACGCCTTCGCGCGAGCCGAAGACATAAAGCTTATTGTTGGTAGAATCAATCGCAAGCGCGGGGCGGGTCCAACCGTTGTTGGTGATGATGGTATATGCGCTCCATACGCCGGCTGCGCTGCGATAGAGCAGGCCGTTCTTCGTGGTATTCGCGCCGCCGCCGCCCTCGGTTTTTACCGCCATGTAGATTTGGCTGTTGTATACTTGCATGCTCAAATGTACGTCGGCATTCGTACCGGCAAATTGCGGCAACGTCTCCGCGGTCCAACTCGCATCGGGATCGCCGTCTTTATGCCAGAGGAAACCGAAGATCGAATTAGTCTTATTGTCTTCGGCATAACCGACGCCGACATAACGCACGCCGGAAATGGTATAAGCCACAGCATCCGTCAACGCGATTTCCGTGGTCAAATTGCTTTTGACGATGATGGGCGCGGTCCAAGTAGAGCCATCATTTGTGGAGCGCACGGCATAGAGCGTCGAATCCGAAACCCAGAACGACCACAGGTTGGTATTTTTTGCGCGCACGAGATTCATCGTCTCGTCTTGCACGCTCACCACTTGTTTGGGATAGCCGCTGTCCATCGTCCAATTTCCCGCAGCAAAAGTCATCCGCGCGAGATAAGCAATCGTGCCGCCGGGCAGCAAAATGTAAAGACGATTATTCACCGCATCGAGCACACAATCGGGCCGGACTTTTCCGTCGAAATACACCTCCGTGGATTGCGCCCAGGTCGTGTCGGTGCGTTTCCACAAATGCCACTTGTTGGTGGTTTTGTTTTGCGCCGTCATCCACCACGAGCCGCCGTGATAGAACAGCTTATTCTGATTCGCGCGATCAAACTTTTTCGACGTGCCGGCCACGCCGCGACCGCGTTGATGATAAAAACTATTCGACGCAATCTTCGTCACTTCCACGCTGGTCGCCACTTCGAGGTCCGCAGTCATCGGGTATTTCGGATTGCGCACTGCGGCGCGCGGAACGAACACGGTGACGCTGTCACTGTTGTTGATCGCGAGGTTCGCCGGAGCCGTAATCGTGATACGATCATTCGTGCTGTCGCCCGTTGCAGTGGCGCTGATACCGTTCACAAGCACGCCGGTGAGCGCGCCTTGCGTGACACGCGCTTTGGGATCAAAACAAACCTGCAATGTGCTCACGCCGGATTTCAAACGACCGCACGCGCCCACGCGAAAGCCGATGGTATATTGCGCTAAACTATCGGCATCGGTGGGGAGCACTTTCGCTTTCACGTTGCTCACCGTCGTGTTGGTATTGATCAAAGTGAAATTCGGCGAAGTTGCCAACTTTGGCTGCGCCGTGGTCCACAAGATTACGTTGTATGAGCCGGCAATGCTCGCGTTTAACAGCCCGGCAGCCGCATTCACGGTTACCGTGATCGTGTCTTCATCAGCCACTGCCACCGGCGTCGTAATCGTGATCACACGTGTCGTTGCATTTGAACTCACAACACTCGCTGGCGTGCCGTCCACAAGAATATTGGACGCGGTGATCGAGGCGGGCACGAGCGTATTGTCGGGAAACTGCAATGAGATTTTATCAACACCGCTGCGCAGCGCGCCGCAACCAAGCGTGCGAATCGTGAAAGTGTATTGCGCATTCGCATTCACTTTGTTGTTGCTCAACACGAGATTTTGCACCACCACCGGAACATTGGCGGGAATCGGCAGCGCGCGGAACCAAGTGTCGTTTGTAGTGATATTGCCCGCGGTAAACATGAAACCGGAGTTGGAGCGCAAAGGCGCCGCCGGAACGCTCACGTTTTGAAAAGTATCAACGCCGGAAACGAACAAGTTTTGCAGCGGCGCATTGGCCAAAAGTGTTTCCTCTCCCAAACGGCACGATTTGTATTCACCTTTACCGTTCACAACGTTTGCGCCGATGACGAGCAGCTTGCGATTCTCTTTATCAAGCGCGACCGCGGGCGAATTCCAGCGCACGCCGGAAGCCACGGTGTTGACGATATAACGATGCCAAAAGCCGGCAGTGCTTCTTTTATAAAGCGTATTCCGCGGATTCGTCGGGCCGCCGCCAAACGTGCGCACGAGCATATAGATATTGCTCGAATCATCCACCACCGCGCTGAGTTCGTTATAACCGCGCTCAGTGCCAAAGAAGCTCAACGAGCTGGATTGATTGATCCACGTCGTGGCTGCCGCGTTGTCGTTGTGATAATGAAAACCAAAGCGGCTGTTGGAAGCGCCCACTTCGCCATAGAGCACGCCGACATAGTTGTTGCCGCCTTGACTAAACACCACTGTCTCAGTCGTGCCGCGCGCCTGGTTCAAGCTGTCTTTGATGGTAAAGGTTGGTTGCCACGTTGCGCCGTCATCCGTGGAATAACGCGCTTGCAACTTGCTGTTCTCGATGCGAAAAAGCCAGAGATATCCGTTCTTGGCTTTGGCCATGCTCACGGGGTTGCTATTATCGGGATTGGTGAAACCGGTGACGAAGACCGGAAAACCGGCATCCTTCACCCAGGTACCGGCACTGTAAGTGTAGCGACGCAACCGTGGCTGCGTTGAGCGCGAGCCAAAGATGTAGAGCTTACCCGCGGCCGAATCGACAACAACATCATGCCAGTTGTTCAAGCCGCTTTGAATGCTATTCTTGCGGATCCAAGTTGTGCCGTCATATTGCCAGATAGCCCATTCATCCGGCGATTCGCGATGCGCGACCGCCCACCATTTGTTGTCGTAATAAAAGACCTTGCTCTGATTCGTTTTCTTGTGCGCGCTTGTCGTGGTGGTGGAAAGGACGGCTCCACTTTGTGCCAGCGCAGACGAAGCAACGAAAAAACTCATAAGAGAAAATACTGCCCAAGTCGCTCCCATTAACAGCCCGACACCGCGTGAACGATGCAACATCATGCGTCTCCTTGTAAGAATGAGGCTTTGTTGGCCTAGTATAGAATACCGTTGCAATCAGGAGAACTCGCAGCATACCGAGAGGGAAGAGCTTCACCATTGGAAGGCGCATAGCGAAAGGCCAAAATGCAGACCGCAATCCCTGCCGGCATCAATGCGAGGTAGGATTTCTCCTCGGATCGCCGAAGCTCCCTTGCCAAGAACGAATCCAAAGAATCTCCGCGGAGTAGCACGCCGAATGATTTACACCACGAGAGCGGAGGTGGGAAATACAGAAAACAGCACTCGTATATACCGTGCCTTCGCAAAGCTTGCGTAAGAACCGAAGGAAAATGAAATAGGAGAGGAGAGGAGGTGAAGGAAGTTTGTGAGGCGGGGCTGGCAAAAACCGGCTAAAGAATGACGCTCAAATCACCTCCCCGCTTTTTTGAACCGCGAATCAACGCGAATGAGCGACCATTCTTTTTGATTCGCGGCCATTCGTGCCTATTCGCGATTTAGAAAAGAGAAAATTATAATTCCAAACCGGCGTAGCGTCGGCGTTGGTATGTTGAAGCCTGAATTTCTATTGGAAGATTTTAAGCGGCCGCAAGTGCTTCCGTTGTTTGCAATTGCGACTTCTCATAAACCAGCGCCGCAATATCGCAGCCGGTGTCGATGAAAATTTCATAAACCCGTTCGCAGATGAGATCGTCAATTTGTTCTTCCAACTCGTCGGGAACATAAAGCCGCAGCCATGCATGCTGGCCGTCATCGCCGGGTATTTGAATTTCTGCATGAACGTCCGGCGTGACGGTTTTGGCGAGCGCGATCAATTCGTTAAGACGATTTTGCAATTGCTTCTTGGAGATTCGTGTTTTCATTTGTCGATCACCTCTTTGACTTTTCGGATGAACTCATTAACGTGAGGAACCGTAATTCTTTCGCGCGCGCCAAAATCTCCACGGCTTTTAACTGCGCCATTTCAACCTCGCGGAAAGCTTCGTCGCTCATGCCTTAAGTTGCGCGAAGATACTGTCCTCACTTTCAAATGGCAAGAAGCGGAGTTGATATCCTGCTCGGAAAATAGCGTTGCACACGGACGGTGAATTTTATATCTTGCATCGTGCTTTAATTAACTCACAAAGGCTTGTTCAATTTCTAGCGATTGCCCATGTCCCAGAATCATCGCAACCTTGAGAGCGTCGTTAAAAAGTTTGTCAACGAGCATTTCGCGCTCGATGAGAACCTTGAGCGAGTGATCTGGATCAAATCCGGAAACACGCCGGCTATTCGCCTGCTCGAGATCAATTCTGAAACTCCTCCCACGGCCGAGGTCCTTTCGTTTTATTTCCCGCCATCCGATGAGCTCCCTTCTGCTTTATTTCTTGCCGAAATCAAGCCCGAAGAATGGCAAAAGATTTTGCAAAGCCAAATTGCTTTGCCTGAAGGGTGGAGTTTAGAAAATCATCAAGTGTTCTCTCGCGAGATGGTGTCTGCATGACAATCGAAGTGAGGGACTTGCAGATAGCTTTTCTTGAACAAGCGCGATCCGATTGGAATGCTTATCAGAAAACGCAGGGCCCCTCGTGGCCTTCTTGCCATCAGCTTCACTTCTGCCAAACATTCTTTTTCAGTAGAAAAGCTACTCCAATCACAAGAAGGCACGCGCTTGCTCAAGTACATTCACTATTTTCTCATTCAGTTTGAAAGACTTTTCTTGGGTTGAAAAAGAAGCCTAATCATCTGCGGGGCACATTCGCATGCCCGTTCCCCCGACCTTTCCCTTGCTATTCCTCGCCGTTTTTCCTATGTTGCGCGCCGTTGAATTGAACCGAACGCACGCAACGTCATGACCAATACCGCCGCACATTACCTCAACGAACAACTCGCCCGCGCCGCGCAACGTGAAGAACGAGCCGGCGAACTTGCGCTCCAGCCCGAGAGTATCGTGGTGCATTATCACGAAATCGCGCTCAAAGGCAACAATCGCGATTACTTCGAAAAGCGTTTGCTGCGCAACATTCAACGCGCGACTGTGCATCTCGGCGTGCAAGCGATTGTGCGGCTTTATGGCCGTTTGCTCTGCAAGCTCGCCCCCAAGGCTGAGGTCGCCACGATCTGCGTCGAGCTGCAAAAGATTTTTGGCATCGCTTATTTTGCTCCCGCCTATAAACTTGCACAAGACATTGACGCGATCTCCTCGGCCGCGGTGCAATTGCTCGCGCAACAAAATTTTTCCACCTTCAAAGTCGAAACCAAGCGCTCACAAAAACATTTTCCGCTCACCTCGCCGCAAATCAATGCGCACGTGGGCGACGTGATTTTGCGCCACAGCAACGCGCGCGTTGACTTGCACAATCCCGAAGTCACGGTGTGGATTGAAGTCGCCGATAACTATGCGTTGCTCTACACCGAACGCATACTCGGGCCTGGCGGTTTGCCTGTTGGCTCCGCAGAACAAGCCGTGTGCCTGCTCTCCGGCGGCATTGATTCACCCGTGGCCGCATTTCGCATCATGAAGCGCGGCGTGAATTTGATCTACGTGCATTTTCACAGCGCGCCGTTCACAACGAACGCCTCGCAAGAGTTGGTCGAGCGTCTCGTACAGCTTTTAACGCAATATCAGCAGCACGCTTTGCTCTACTTGATTCCCTTTGCCGAAATTCAACAGCACATCGTTGCCAACTGTCCGCCGAGCTTGCGCGTGATTCTTTATCGCCGCGAAATGCTGCGCCTCGCGGAGCAGATTGCACATCGGCATCGCGTGCCCGCTTTGATTACGGGTGACAACGTCTCGCAAGTCGCGAGTCAAACGCTTTCGAATTTGCGCGTGATTAGCGAAGTCGCGACGCTGCCCGTGCTGCGCCCGCTCGCCGGCGATGACAAGCAAGACATCGTCAAACAAGCGCGGCAACTCGGCTCGTTCGCCATTTCCACGGAGCCGTTTGAAGATTGCTGTTCGCTCTTTGTCCCCGCCAATCCTGAAACGCACGCGAAACTCGATCTCGTGTTGCAGGTCGAATCCAAACTCGAATTGGATCCGCTGCGCCGCCTCGCGCTCGCGCAGGCCGTGGAAAAAGTTTTCAAGTATCCTTCTCAACATTCCCCCCTTGAGGGGGGTGTTCTTGACGAAAATAAAAATCCTCGTGTTGCTGCGCGCATTGATACCGAGCAACACCCCCTAACCCCCTCAAGGGGGGAATAGCCTAAATGAAAACAGAATGCCTCATGAAAAATCCCAGTCTTCCGTTTAACGAACAAGAGCCAGTGATCTTTTACGACCGCAAGCAGCGCGTTTATTATGACGTGTTGCGTGCGGGGAAGAAGACCAACATTCGCGGCGACATGTTGCCGCACGATGCCATTATCGGCAAGCATGAAGGCTTTTTGCTCCGCTCGCAGCGTGACGTGAAGTTTTGGGTGTTTCGTCCGACGCTCAACGATCACGTCGTCAATATGCCGCGCGGCGCAACCGTGATTTATCCGAAAGACCTCGGTGTGATTTTGCAATATGCCGACATTTATCCCGGCGCGAAAGTCGTCGAGGCCGGCCTCGGCTCCGGCGCGTTGGCAACAACGCTCTTGCGCATGGTCGGTCCGCAAGGCACGGTGATCAGCTATGAAGTGCGCCGGGACTTCATCGACAACGCAAAGAAGAACATGCTCAACTTCATGGGCGAAACGCCGAATCATATCGTGCGCGAAACCAGCATCTATGAACAATTCGAAGATGAGAATGTCGATCGCGTGTTGCTCGATTTGCCCGAGCCGTGGCGCGTGACGCATCTCGCCGCGCCCAAGCTGCGCACGGGCGGTATCATTTGCAGCTATTCGCCCACGGTGTTTCAAGTGAAGTCGTTTGTCGAGTCGCTGCGCATCACGCGCTGCTTCATGGCCGTGATGAGTTTCGAAACCATGTTCCGCCGCTGGAATGTTGAGCCGATGTCCGTGCGCCCGGAGTTGCGCATGATCGGCCACACCGGATTTTTAACCATCGCGCGCAAAGTGGAAAGCGGCGCAGTGGAAGCGGAAGAGACCGCAGTGGCAGAGGAAGCGAGCGCGGAAGAAACTGCGGAGTAAAGTGAGGCGAGCTTTTCTTGAGATGCAACGAAAGCCAGAATCAAAAGCAGAAGACAGAAAAATAGCGGCAGAAAGATGAAGCATCGCTTCATACGAACGAGAGGGATATTGGTAAGTGGAAAGAGCAAAATCATTTTTCTGTCTTGACGCTTTTAGTATCTCTAGAGTCAAATCAGTGCAAAAGAAGCAAAAAATTTTAGTAAGCGGATTTCACGAATATAGCGGATAGAGCTTCTTCTTTATCCGCTATATTCGAAGAATCCGCTTACTAAAAGCTTTTGGGTTGCGGCTCGTCCGCATTGTGGTAGTGCCCAATCTCTCTTTACAAGGAGTGTGATCATTCATGTCGAAATTGCGCAAAATTTTAGTGGCCACGGATTTTTCTCCTGCGGGCAATGCCGCGATCAAACAGGCGCTCGTTTTGGCCGAAGCCAATCGTGCCAAGCTGTGGATCTGCACGGTGATTCCCGATTTGCCGCTCACCGATGAGGAGATGATGATGCTGCGCGTGAATCTTGACGAGGTGCGCGCGTACAATCGCAAGAAGCTCGAGGCGGCGCACACGAAGCTCGAGCGCACCATCTCTGCGGCGCAAAAGCAGAAAGTGCATATCACCGTTGTCGTGCGCGACGGCAAGCCGGTGCATGAAATTCTCGCGCTCGCTTCCGAGATCAACTCCGACTTGATCATCCTCGCGAGCAACGGCCAACACGGTCTTGCCGATTTATTGCTCGGCTCCACCACCGATCGCATCGTGCATAAAGCTTCGTGCTCCGTGCTCGTGGTGCGAGAAAAAGTCTGAGCGCTAAATTCTGTGCGCGGCGATTTGCTGTATCAAAAAAACTTTCAGAAATTTGTTTTGAGTTTGGTTCTGTAATCCGCATAAGAGGAAACCCTGCATGCCTTCGCCCAGCCGCTTTCTTTCCGGCCGTAAAATCTTTCCGCAAGCCATCAAGCCGAATATGACCGTCGCGGAGTTGATCGATCAAACTTTTTTTGCCTACAACGCCGCGCGTTTGAACGAAGCCTGTCGCCTCTTCACCGAAAAAATGCTCGAGCCGGACGTGACCATCGGCATGAGCCTCACCGGCGCACTCTCGCCCGCAGGTCTCGGCATGTCGGCCATCATTCCGTTGATCGAAAACGGCTTCGTGGATTGGATCGTCTCCACCGGCGCGAATCTGTATCATGACACGCATTTCGGACTCGGTTTGGACATGCATCAAGGCACGCATCAAGCCAACGATGTGGTGTTGCGCGAAGAAGGCGTGGTGCGCATCTATGATATATTCTTCGACTACCACGTGCTGCTCGACACGGATGCGTTTTATCGCCAGATCATTCAAGCGCCCGAGTTCCAGCGCTCGATGAGCACCGCGGAGTTTCACTATCTCGCCGGCAAGTATGTGGCCGCACGCGAGAAAGAGTTGAAGCAGAAGCGCACTTCGATTCTCGCCGCGGCGTATGAACATGCCGTGCCGATTTATACTTCCTCGCCCGGCGATTCTTCGATTGGAATGAACGTGGCCGCGCTAGCGCTCGCGGGCAACAAACTCATGTATGACGTCAATGCCGATGTAAATGAAACCGCGGCCATTGTGCTCGACGCGAAACGCAACGAGGGCAAGAGCGCGGTGCTCATCTTCGGCGGCGGCTCTCCCAAAAATTTCATGCTGCAAACTGAACCGCAATTGCAGGAAGTGATGGCGATCGCGGAGAAGGGCCACGACTACTTTTTGCAATTCACTGACGCGCGGCCCGACACCGGCGGACTCTCCGGCGCAACGCCCGCGGAGGCGGTGAGCTGGGGCAAAGTCGATCCCGAAATGCTGCCCGACACAGTGGTGTGTTATTGCGATACGACGATTGTGATGCCGATACTCGTGGCCTATGCGCTCTCCAAGCACGCGCCGCGCGTGCCTAAGCGTTTGTTTGATCGTCGTGAAGAATTAATGGCGCGCTTGCAAGCGGAGTATGAAGCCGCGCAGACGAGCGCAAACTCTTAAATCATACGAAAAGCAAAGAGCATTAAGACAGAAAGATGGAGGGCAGAAAAATTTTTGCGTCGAACTATTTTTCTGCCCTACATTTTTCTGTCTTCCGCTTTTGTTTAGGACTCTATTACGAAAGGACCAAATTGGAAAACAAAATCGCCGTCTTCATTGACCTCGAAAATCTCGTGTTGGGCGATCGCCAATCCGGCATCGCCTTTGACATCAACAAAATTCTCGAACGCTTGCTCGAAAAGGGCAAGATCGTCGCCAAGAAAGCGTATTGCGATTGGGCTGCATACGCCAAAGAAAAAGAGGCGCTGCATCAAGCCGCGATTGAGCTGATCGAAATTCCGCATCGCAAGATGACGGGCAAAAATTCCGCGGACATTCATCTCGTCGTGGACGTAATGGAAATGTGTTATGCGAAAGAGCACATCAACTTTTTCGCCATCCTATCCGGCGATTCGGATTTCAGCCCGCTCGTTTCCAAGCTCAAAGAGAACGGCAAAACCGTGATCGGCGTGGGCCGCAAAGAATCCTCGTCCGCGTTGCTCATCAGCAATTGCGACGAGTTTCTTTTTTATGAAGACTTGTTCCGGCCCGCGGGCGATCCGCCGAAAATCAAAGGCCTGCCGCGCAAAAAGGCGCAGGTGTTCTATTGGCTGCTCGATGCGATTCAAGCGCTCATGCGTGAGAACAAAGAAGTGTTCTTCGCTTCGACCATCAAAGAAACCATCAAACGCAAACGCCCCTCGTTCGATGAAGGCGAGTTTGGCTATCGTTCGTTTCAAGAGTTGCTCGACGACGCGCGCGCGAACGGCCTCGTCACGCTCGCGAAGCACGAGAAGAGCGGCACGTACATCGTCACGGGCTTCGGCGCCGGAGGAACTGCGTAACGCAGTCTGCCAAACTGCAAACCAAGCAATATAGATGTGATCATTGCACCATTCATGGAAAGAGAGGGTAGCAACATGTTGCGATTCGCATGGTGTCTGTTGTGTTTGTTCGCCGTCGTGGTTTTTGCGCAAGAGAATTTGACGATCACCGTCGCCTCGCCCAAAACGCTGCATCCCGAAATTGCTTATGAACACTTGGAGCGCGGCAAACTCAAAGTGGTTGTGACGGACTCCGGCGTTCCCGTGGGCGGACTCGGCTTGAACGATTTCGCCGTGCGCTCGGAGTTGAGCCAATATGAAATTTCCAGCGTCACGCCCTTGCTGCAAACCGAGGCGGCCAAAGTGTCGATCGTGCTTTGCATCGATAACAGCCAATCCATGTCGGAGCACCTCGGCGTTTTGAAAGCTACGTTGGAAGAATTGCTCGCGAGCTTCGGGCCCTCGGTAAAAGTCGGGCCGGTGTTTTTCAACACGAACTTCGCGGGCGTGACCACTCCGGGTCGCGAGAAGCTCGCCAATATTGGGGCCTATGAACTCACGCGCAATCACGACGAGGTGCGCAAGCGCTTTGCTAGTCACTTGAGCTCCACCAAGCTTGCCGAAAAAACTTTTCTCTACGACGAAATTTATACCGGTATCAAACTCGCCGAGCAAGTGACGGATCCGCGCGAAACGCGATATCTCATCGTGCTCTCCGACGGCTTGGATAACGCCAGTCAAAAGAATAAAGACGAGATCAGAGCGTTGGCCGCGAAAAACTCCGGGGTCGTTTTTTATACCATCGATTTCATGACGCAGACAAACGCCTTCTTGGTGGAGTTGGCGGAAACTTCCGGCGGGCGCCATTCGCGCGCGCGCAAAGCGGAGGAATTGAGCGCGATCTTCGCGAAGATTTCACAGGATATCGTCACGCTCTCCGGATATTTGATTTCTTATCGCGTGCCGCTCGCGTTTCTCGCAGGGCGCGTGCAAGCGAAAGATCTTTGCGCGCCGCTGACCGACGCCCAAGTTATTTGCGCTCCACTCGCCGCCGCCGGGCAACAAGCTCTGCGCGTGAACGAGCGCGGCTTTTATCAAACCAAAATCGCTTTGCCGCACCGTTGGCGCGTTTCGGCGAGTGCCCCGGGATATATTCCCGACAGTTCCGAGGTCGAAGTCACGGAGGAAACCGTGCATTTCGTCGACTTTGAATTGGCACCGAACATCATTGCCATGCAAGGCCGGATCACAGACTCCGGCACCGCACCGTTGCCCGAGGCGCAAGTGACGGTCACGGAGTTGCGCAGCGGAGAAATATTGCTGGAGGGCATGACGGATTCGTTGGGCTATTATGGTTTCATGAGCGCGCCCAGCAATCAGCTTTTGATCACCGCGACCAAGCCGGGCTACACTTTTGGAACGCTGCAAGTCGACGTGATCGCCGCGCCGCAACTCGCCGACATCGTGCTCGGCTTGACCGCGGAAGGCGTGGTTTCGGAGTTTCGTTTTCTGTTTGAATTTAATTCCGACAAGCTCAATCTCGCCGACGTCGCCACGCGCACGCAGTTGCAAGGCTGCCTTGCCTTCGTGACGCGCGAATTGGAAAAAAGCTCGGAGCGCGCCGTGCGTTTGGTCGGTTGGACGGACAATGTGGGCGCCGCGGATTATAATCGCAGCCTCTCGCTCCGCCGCGCGCAATATGTTCGCGATTATCTCGTAAAGCAAGGCGTCGTTGCCGAAAGAATTTTCGCTGAAGGCAGCGGCATCAGCACGAAGTATGATAATGTCGAAGAAGCCACGCGCGCGTTGAATCGCCGCACGGACGTGATCTTTTTCGATCAACCAAAAGACGCGCGCGCGACGAAGTAACCCAGACAGCCCGTCTGGAGAAACCGGCTTTCGTTTTCAAGCAACGCATCTCTCATTCGAGGAGGCAGCAATGATTCGCCCCAAAAACGTTTTGCTCTTTGTCATAGCCGTGCTGTTCGTCATTCCCGCTTCGGCGCAGCAGCCACATTCCGAACGCGCGCTGTATGATTTCATGACGCGCGAGCGTTTGACCACGACGAACGGCGTGCGTTCCGTCGAATGGCTCCCGAATGGCAACGGCTATTTTGTGAGCGAAGAAGACGCGGCCACGAAAAGCACGAACTTCTTCCGCGTTGACCCGGCCACGCAAAAGCGCGCGCCGTTGTTTGATCAAATCACGCAAACCAATTTGCTGCGCAGCTATAACGATCTCACCAAACAAGAAGTGAAGAGCTTGCCGTTCAAGAGTTTTAAATATGAGCAGGGCGGCGCGGCCATTTCTTTTTGGGTAGATAAGAAGCATTTCTTGTTTGATCTGAAAACCGCGGCGCTGCGCGAACTCAAACGCCCCGAGGTGGCGCAACAGCCCGGTTCGAAAGATTTGATGCGCGGCATGGCCGCAAGTCAATTGTGGAACGGCGAATACTCGCCGGACTTTTCGCACTTCGCGTACGTGAAGGAGTTTGATCTCTATCTCGTCAACACGAGCACAGGCGAGGAGAAGCGGCTCACGTTTGGCGGCAATGAAAACCTTTTGCACGGTCGCCCCGACTGGGTTTATCCCGAAGAGTTTGCGCAACTCACCGCATACTGGTGGTCGCCCGACGGACGCAAGCTCGCGTATTATGAGTTCGATGAAAGCGGCGTGCACAAATATCCGCTCGTGCATGATCTCAAGCCCGAAGCCGAAGTGGAGATGCAAAGTTATCCCAAAGCCGGCGAAACGAATCCCACCGTGAAGCTCTTCATCGTCGACATAACGAGCGGCAAGAACGTCGAGATTCCCACGAACAGTTCGAGCGAGGTGTATCTCATCAAACCCAAGTGGTTGCCCGACGGCAGCGGCTTTACGTTTCAACGCATGAATCGCCGGCAGAATGAATTGGAGTTGCTCGTCGCCGATCGGGAAACCGGCGCAACGCGTTCGCTCTTGTTTGAAAAAGAAGAAGCATTCATCAATTTGCACGACGACTTTTTTGTGCTGCAAGACGGCAAACAGTTTTTATGGAGCTCGGAGCGCAGCGGATGGCGGCATCTCTATTTGTATGAGATGCAAGGCAAGCTCGTGCGCCAACTCACCAAAGGCGAATGGCCCGTCGGCGGTGTGGTGAGCGTTGATGAAAAAAACAAATGGATCTATTTCACCGGCAACACGAGCGACGGTCTCGAAACGCATTTCTTTCGCGTGAATTTTTCCGGCGCGAAGCAACAGCAATTGACTGCCGCGCCCGGCACGCATCGCGTGAGCCTCGATCCTGCCAACAAGTATTTCACAGACTCGTATTCTTCCTTCACCGCGTCGCCGACGATGAACCTGCACAGCGCGGACGGAAAGCTGCTCAACAATTTGATGAGCACCACCACCGCGCGGCTTGACTCGCTCAAACTCACGCCGCCGGAAATGGTCCTCGTCAAAGCCGCTGACGGCACGACCGATTTGCACGGCCTGCTCTTCAAACCCGCGAACTTCGATCCGAATAAAAAATATCCGCTCTACGTCAGCGTGTACGGCGGCCCGCATTCGAAGAGCGTGCGCAACAGTTATCAAATGAGCAGTCAATTGCAGCGCATCGCGCAACTCGGCTTCATCGTGTGGACGCAGGACAATCGCGGTCTCGTCAATCGCGGGAAGAAGTTTGAAACCGAAACGTATATGAAGCTCGGACAAGTTGATCTCGCGGATCAAACCGCGGGCGTGAAGCAAATCACGCAGCGAGCGTACATCGACGGCTCGCGCGTGGGCGTGTTTGGCTGGTCGTATGGCGGCTATATGACTTCGATCATGATGCTGAAAGAGCCGGAAGTTTTTCACGTCGGCATTGCGGGCGCGCCGGTTACGGATTGGCGCAATTACGACACGATCTACACCGAGCGCTACATGCGCACGCCGCAAGAGAACACCGAAGGCTACGATCTCGGGTCCGCGTTGCCCTATGCGAAAAACCTCAAAGGCAAGTTGCTCATCTTGCACGGCAGCGTGGATAACAACGTTCATCCCGGCAACACGATTCAGCTCATTGACGCGCTCATCAAAGCGCAGAAGAAATTCGAGCTCACGTTCTACCCCGCGGCGCGTCACGGCGTCGGCGGTGCCGGCAGCCAACATGTGAATAGCTCGATGATCGATTTCTTGTTGGAGCATTTGAAGTCGAATGAGCCCGCGACGGCGCTTTAAAACTCTTGAGTGTTGAAAAAAAGTCAAAGGCCTCTCGCAAAGCCGCAGAGACGCAAAGGTATCGCAAAGAAAAACTTTGCGGGTTCTTTGCGTCTTCGCGCCTTTGCGTGGAGTTTTTGCTTTTTGACTTGACCGCACCCAATTTACAAAGGAGGGTTATGAGATTGTTGCTCGCTTGTTGTGCCTCTCTCATCGTTTGGGCGTGCGATTCTTCACCCCCAAAAACTTTTCCTCAAACCGGCCTCACTCTAAAAATCAAAAACGAAATCTCGCGCCACGAAATCTTCAGCGCCTTTCTTCTGCCCAATGAAGAAACCGAGCTTGAAGTTCTGCACGCCGAAGCCGAATGCACGGCGCGCGCTGAAGAAGGCTCGCTCCGCGCGATCAGCCGCAACAAATGGCGGTATCGCGCGCCTGCAACGAGCGGCGATTACGTGGTGCAAATCAACGCATCAAAGAAGAGCGTGCGCTTCAATGTGTTCGTCATGGTGCCGTTCGCGGAAATCAAAGACGAATACTTGCACGGCTATCGCATCGGCGCATATCCCGAGAAACCGTTGCGCGGGCAGAAGATTTACGAAGCACCCACCGGCTTTATCAAAGTCACTGCCTCCAACCAAAACATTTTTCTCACCCCGCATTTTCAACTCAAACAATTTCTCTGCAAACAAGAAGGCGCGTTCCCGAAGTTTGTCGTGCTACACGAGCGCTTGCTGCTCGCGTTGGAGTTTATTCTGCAAAGAGTGCAAGCCGAAGGTTATAAGATCAACACGTTCGGTTTCATCAGCGGCTATCGCACGCCGTACTACAACGCGACAATCGAGAACACGCCCAACAGCCGCCATGTTTACGGCGATGCCGCGGATATTTTCATCGACGCGAATCTCGATGGCAAGATGGACGACTTGAATCGCGACGGCCGCATCAACGAACGCGACGTGCAAGTGATGTACGACCTGATCGACGCGCTCTCCGAAGACGCAGGGTTCCAACCGTTCCTCGGCGGCTTGGGATTCTACAAGCGTACGAGCGCGCACGAAGGGTTTGTGCATGTGGATACCAGAGGGGTGAAGGTGGAGTGGTGAGCCTGAAGAATCGCTAAAACTTTTTAAGCAAAAAAGCCGATTGCAGGTGTCTTCATCTTGAGCTAAGTTTATTTTTGGAGATGATCATGGCTACTCAAAATACCGCACCTTCCATCAAAATTCTCTTCCTCGCTGCGAACCCTGAAGACACGCTCCCGCTTCGCATTGATCAAGAGATCCGCGCGATCAAGCAAACCCTCTTGCAAACAGAATTTCGCGACAAGTTTGATCTCGAGTACGAGCCTGCGGTGCGCGCTTCGGATTTGCAGGGCCTTCTGCAACACCACAAACCTCATATCGTGCATTTCAGCGGGCATGGCAGCAGTGCAAACGAGATCATTTTAGAAGACGACCTCGGCGGCAGTCACAAAATTTCGGAGCAGGCGTTGAGCCAATTGTTCGCCGTGCTCAAAGACAACATTCGCTGTGTGGTGCTCAATGCGTGTTATTCCGCGACGCAAGCGCGGGCGATTGCGCAACACATTGATTGCGTGGTTGGCATGTCTCAAGCCATTGGCGACGAAGCCGCGACTCGCTTTAGCGTGGCTTTCTATCAAGCGCTCGGTTATGGCAAAAATGTGCAAACCGCGTTTGAGTTGGGCTGTCTGCAAATTCATTTGGAAAATTTGAAAGAGCAGGACACGCCGAAATTGTTGGCACTCAAAACAAATCCACAAGAAATCATTTTTGTAAATGAAGAGGAGATGCTCATGTCCAATCCCAATGAAAAAAATCAGAGCGGCGGCTTTCATATCAGCGCGGGCGGCAACGTTACGATTGGCGGCGACATGGTCGGTCGCGATAAAATTACCACTGTCACAACGGGGCTATCCGACGATCAGCTCAACCAATTGTTTGCGCCGTTGATGAATGCTTTGCGCGCGGCTCCGCCGGAAAAGCAGACTAAAGCGGTGCAGAGAGCCGAAGCCTTGAAGAAAGAAATTGCCAAAGGCAATAAGGCCGATGATGGCCTCATGGCTACGATCGTTGTTGGTTTGGCGGCTCTTGTTCCGAGTGCGGTCAGCGCAGTAGTCGACATGTTCGCCACGCCAATTCTCGGCGGCCTTGCTGGAGGGGAAACGAAATATGTGCTC
Source organism: bacterium (assembly GCA_041918175.1). Lineage (GTDB taxonomy): Bacteria > Zhuqueibacterota > Zhuqueibacteria > Zhuqueibacterales > Zhuqueibacteraceae > JABWAN01. The sequence goes on along the minus strand of JAYRWE010000061.1, from coordinate 10,551 downwards.
CACAAAATTCAAGGGATGTAGAATTTGAGAAGCTTTTGAACGCGGATGACACGGATTTGACGGATTGGCGCGGATAAAGCAAAAAAAGTATCCGTGACGATCCGTGTCATCCGCGTAATCCGTGTTCAAAGCTTTTGCTTTTCTTTGCGCAACCTTTGCGTCTCTGCGTCTTTGCATGCGCTTTTGAATTTTTTCTCTGATTTCAGCTTATGAGCGAAGTCCAAATTAAAGCAGAAGGCGATGCCTCAATCTTCGGAGACGTCGTCGGTCGCGATAAAATCACCATCAACCTTCCGCCGCCGCTTCCTCCGGCTGAGGCCAAAGACCGCGCCAACCTGCTGATCCTCCTTCGCAAAGTCAAAACCTTCTGGATTGAAGGTGTGTTGGAAAAATCAGTGCACAATGCGGTCTTGCTCGAATTGGGCAAAGAAACCAGGCCTGAAGCGGTTGAACATCCTTGGGGAATGGTGTTGGAACTGCCCGATCAAACCAACCAAGTTTTGCCGCCTGGCACCAAGATTATCGACATTTTTGAAAAGATGAATCGCTCCATACTCATCTTGGGCGAACCTGGTTCAGGCAAAACTATCACCCTCCTCGAACTGGCCCGCGATCTCATCATCTGTGCCGAGGCCGATCCCACGCAGCCAATTCCGGTAGTATTCAATCTCTCTTCCTGGTTGGACAAACGTCAAAGTCTTCGCGACTGGTTGCTGCTCGAATTGAGTTCCAAATATCAAATTCCTAAACGCATTGGCCGCACTTGGTTGAAAGAGAATCGCATCTTGCCATTTCTTGATGGTCTTGATGAAATCAAATCGGAAAATCGTGCCGCCTGCATTGAAGCCATAAACCATTTTGGCGAAGCCTTCGGTCTGCCTGGCCGCGTAGTGTGTAGCCGCCACCAGGAATACAGTAAGTTGCCTGCTCGCCTCAAACTCAACGGAGCAGTTTACCTTCAGCCGCTCACTTTTCGCCAAGTGGACAACTATTTGGAAGCAGGAGGTAGCAAGCTAGCCGGTCTCCGCTCTACATTTGAGAAAGATCAAAGTTTGCAGGAATTGGTGCAAACTCCTCTGATGCTGAATATTATGTGTCTCGCATATCAAGATTCACCAGTTGAAGGGATGACCAGGCAGGCATTTGTTGGGATTGAAGATCATTGCAGACACCTGTTTGATGCCTATATTGCATCCATGTTAAAACGAAAGGGAAAAGCGCCTCAGCCCTATAGTATCGAGCAGACCATTGACTGGCTAAAATGGGTGGCGCGAAACATGTGGCGGCACAATCATACCCTATTTTTACTTGAGCAGCTACAACCCAGTTGGTTATCTGATAGTACACAGCGTTTCGTTTACTTGTTGAGTTCACGTGTAATTGCCATGACGAGTTTTTTGGGCATCTCATTACTAGTAAAATCTGAGGCCATTGACCTTCTTCATGCGATAGGGATAGCACTAATTGGGGGTACAATAGTAAGTTCGACATCAGTACTTATCGATTGGGTGCGTTTTGAAAAGAGTGTAAGAAAACCTAAAAAGGCTACGTCGAAATGGATGGCTGTATTCTATATTTTGTTTCATCTGTTGGTTTGGGGAGTATTGGGTTGGCTGGGGATGGAGTTTTTGGATGACTCGGTCGATGTTCTCGTAATTGCCTTGTTAGCGGGGTTATTTGGTGGACTGTTTTTCGGACTAAGGAATGGAAGAAGATCCATTTATGATGACATCATGACAATTGAGAAAATCCCCTGGTCGTGGACAAGCGCCCGTATGTGGCACGCGTTGGGGCCACCCGCCATCGTGCTTGCTGGACTTTGGGGTGGATTTACTAATAGCATTTCAAAACAGAAGATTCTGCCGAATCAGGGTATCAAATTGTCGATCAGAAATTCTATCTTGGGGGGCTTACTGTTTAGTTTATTCGGTGGCTGGTTTGGTCTATTAGAGATGATACGAATTCCGACTGAAGCATTCACGTATTCTGGGATGGTCGTCAATTGGTTCTTGGGTAGTTTGTTTTTTGGCGGCATGGATGTTATACAACATTATACCATACGTTTCATTCTTCTACGCAAAAGATACGCACCATTGAATTACGCCCGATTTCTCGATCATTGTGTTAATCTCGTCTTTCTCCAAAAAGTCGGCGGCGGCTACATTTTCATCCATCGTCTGCTGCTGGAACATTTTGCCGCTATGCCATTGCAAAACGAAACTCAGAAGAAAACGATTCAATGAGCGAAGTCCAAATTAAAGCACAACGCGACCTCTCCATCGCCGGCGACGTCGTCGGTCGCGATAAAATCACCATCAATATCACTCGCGGCCTCGATGAGCTGCCGACGCGCTACGACAGTCGCGTACAAAATTTTCTCGAATACTACCTCGGCGCCAAAGATCACCCGGCGCCTTTTGGTGGACGAGCCTCCGATTTAGCTGCGCTTGATACTTGGCTGGATGATCCGGCGGCGGCGCCTTATGCGTCTCTGATTGCGCCGGCGGGTCGGGGCAAATCCGCTTTGCTCGCGCATTGGGTCATGCGCTTGGTTTCGTCTAACAAAAGCGGAGAGGCCATCCACGTCGTGTATTTCCCCATCAGCATTCGGTTCAATACCAATCTCGAAACCGTGGTCTTTGCCTCGCTCGCGGCACGCATCTCGCATGTCTTTGGCGAAAAAGTCACCTACACGCCGGATACGAATCAGTATCGCGGCGTGTTCAGCGATTATCTCCGGCGCACCCCGCCCAATGGCAGCCGCGTGTTGGTAGTGCTGGATGGACTCGACGAAGCCGCCGGTTGGGAAGCGAGCGCGGATTTGTTTCCAACTGTCGCGCCCGGCCATTTGCGCGTACTCGTCGCGGCCCGGCCGCTGGCTTTGGACAAAGATGAAACCGCCTGGCTCAATCGTTTGGGATGGGAAATGCCCAACCGCGCCCAACGTCTATCTTTGGCAGGGCTTGACCGCGAGGGTGTGCGTGACGTTCTCAGCCAGATGGGAAATCCGTTGGACGCACTGGCGACGAAAATCGATCTCATCAGCCGGCTGTATGAGCTGAGCGCCGGCGACCCGCTGCTGGTGCGGTTGTATGTTGAAGCCCTGCTCCCGCAAGGCGCGCAAGCCGCGACCTTAACACCGGATGATTTGGCCAAGCTGCAACCCGGCTTGGAGGCCTATTTCAAACGCTGGTTTGAAGAACAGCAAAAGCTCTGGGGCGCGGCCAAACCTCTGCAGGACAAAACCGTGCGCGGCCTCCTGAACCTGTGCGCTGCCGCGTTAGGCCCGCTCAAAAAAGATGACGTGCTGGCGCTGGCGCCGGACATTTTTGAAGACAGCGGCCTGCTTGATGAAGCGGCGCAAGCCGTGAACCGTTTTATCATCGGTGACGGCTTTAATAGGGGCTATGTCTTCAGCCATCCGCGTTTGGCGGAATATTTTGCGGCAAAGCTCACCGAACGCGAGCGCCAAGCGTGGCAAGCCCGGTTCCTGCAATATGGACGTGACACTCACACCGCCCTCGAAAACAAAACCCTGCTTCCCAAGAACGCTCCGGCTTATGTGGTGCAATATTATGCTGCCCATCTCGCGCAAGCCAACGCGCCGGCAACTGATTTTTACGCGCTGATCTGTGAAGGCTGGCTGCGCGCGTGGGAATGGCTGGAAGGCACCCCGGCCGGCTTTCTCAATGACGTTGAGCGTGCCTGGCAGAAAGCTGAAATCGAAGGCCCAGCCGCCTTGGGCCAACAAATTCGCGCCGCTCTGTGCTTTGCCAGCGTCGCTTCTTTGAGTGCAAACATCTCAAACGACCTGCTGGTGGCCTGCGTAAGAGCAGGAGCAATCAGCCCGGCTCTGGGACTGGTCATGGCTCGACAAAAACCAGACCCACAGGAGCGCGCAGAATGCCTCGCTGCAATCGCTGAAGTTCACTCTTCTGAATCTCTTGTCATTATGCGCGAAGCGTTGTCGGCGGCATGTGATATTTCTGAGGAGAAGTCTCGCGGCGGTGTTTTAGGAGCATTGCTACTACAGTTGCCGCACTGTGAACAAGCAGCGGTGTTGGTGGAAAAGTTTAATGCGACTAATAGGATTTCTTTTAATGATGAATCTCCAAGCGGCATCTCGGGTAGATTAAAGCAACGATTGTCAGTGAATCAGATTGACGAAGCTTGGAAAATGGCTAGAGATGAAGCCGATGAAAATCACCGCGCCGCTATTTTGAAAGAACTAACAACGCAGTTGCCCGAGGAACTGTTAGAGGAAGCATTATCCATAGCTCGGAAGATTTCCGATAACATTTATCGAGCCGAAATTTTAGGGAAAATAGCGCCAAGATTACCGGCAAATCTGCAGACGGCTGTTTGGAAGGAAGCATTAGTGACAGCGCTTGCGATTCCTGAAGAAACATTCCGCACCAACGTTCTCTGTGGCTTTGCGCCATCTTTGCCAGAGTTTGTGTTTAATGAAGCATTCCCCGCAGTGCTTACAATTTCCAATAAAATGGAACGCGCTTATGCTTTAGGTGCATTAGCACCAAGATTGCCGAAGAAGCTATTATACGAAGCGTTTTCTGCTTTGTGTGCGATTTCTGATGAAGATTCACGCGCGCTTTTCCTGAGCGAATTGGGGTCGAAGCTACCTCATCCAGATCAAGAAATTGTCTTTGCAAAAGCGTTGAACCTGGCCCGTAAGCTTTCAAATACGATGTCTCGTGCTCTTGTTCTGGGAAGAATAACGTCGCGATTACCTGCGTGTGATCAGGCACAGGCTCTGGAAGAAGCTTTGACTGAAGCTAACTGCATTGTCAACAAAATAGCTCGCGTTCATTTACTCTTAAGCATTGCTAAGGGTTTGTCAGCAGATAATCAAAGAAGAATATTGGAAGAAGCTTTAACGGTAGCGCTTGAGATATCTCGTGAACAGTCTCGTGTTTTAGTTCTGAAGGACTTGGTGTCCCACTTGCCTGAAAGCTTGCTGAGGCAGGCGATTTCAGCAATCTACACGTTTTCTAATGCAGTATATCGCGCAGACGTTTTAGAGCACCTTTCACAGTACTTACCTGATTACATGCTTGGCGAAGCGCTGTCGATAGCGCGTACGATTTCTGATAGAAGGGCTCGTACCAAAGTCCTAGGGAAAATAGCATTAAGATTGCCAGAACATAATCGGCAAGAAGTGTTAGTAGAGGCTTTGTCTGAAGTTCATGTGATTGCTGATAAAGGCCATCGTGCAGAAATTTTTAAAATATTCGCACCTCACTTGCCAAAGAATTTATTAATGGTGGCATCAGCGACTGTATGCACGATTTCAGATGAAGAACCTCTTGGAAAATTTTGGGAAGAATTGACAAGAATCCTTCCAGACGATATTTTAGAAGAGGTTCTGTTGGCACTCCAAGCCATTTCTGATGAAGAAATGCGTTCATTCTTATTGAGATTATTAGTACCGCGTTTGTCGGGAAAGCTGATCTGGCAAGCTTTATCGGTGGCATGCAACATTGTACATGAAAAATCCCGTGCTCATGCTTTAAGGGAATTGGCACCACGGTTGCCAATAGGGCTAATAGAAAAAGCCGAGTCGTCTGCTCGAACTCTTTCTAACCAAGAATATCGCGCCCTTGTTTTGGGAGCACTCGCGCCTCGCTTATTGGAAGATGAGAGGGCAAAGATGTTTGAAGAAGCGTTGTCTGCAGTCTGTGACATTTCCAATAAACAAACTGGTGCTAATGTGCTGAAGGAATTAGTGCCATCTTTACCTGAGAATTTACTGGTGCAAGCGCTTCAGATCGTTAAAACATTAAGCCATAATAGTGAGAGCATTGCCGTGCTGTCCAACCTTGCCCCGCGCTGGTCAGCCGTGTGCCGTTCAACCCAAAGATCTGAGTTTGAAGAACTGTCGGCAATGTTGCGAGCCTTTGCACGCACCCAGCGGCCACAATTTCTCCAAGCCATACAAGCGCTGCTCCCCGTCATTGCTGAACAAGGCGGCACGCCTGCTCTGCGCGAAACCGCCCGCGCCATCGTCGATACCGCCAACTGGTGGCCTTAGAGCAAAAAGGATAAAAAGAGAAAAAAGAAAAGGAGCCAAAGTAGGAAGCGAATGGTGAAGAGCGCGGCTTTACAGCTTCGGCAGCAACGCTTCAATCTCGCGAATCAATTCGGGCAAGTTTGGCTCTTCGAAGTGCAACTTGGGAGCGGGGATACGATGGTGTTTGATGTCGGGCGGGATATGTTTGTGGTGCGGGAAAGTCGAGGCGAGCGAAGGATCGTCGGGGTGCGGCCAGCAGTCGTACCAATAAAGTTTGTTGGTTCCCTGGTGGATCTCGTAGCCATAATCTACGATTCGCCCTCTTCTGAAATTGATCGACTCAAAAACACGAAGAAAGACGCCTTTAGCAAAAATGACCTTGCCGCGGACTTGCGCCGTGTGCGGGCTGGTGCGTTTGACCACGAGTGTCGAAAACTTTATCGTCCCAAACTCTACCGGTAAAGATTAAATGAGATTTTCATATTCCACTACCGAATGTATCATGCTGCAATTCCCACCGGTTTGAAAATGGCAGTCTCTATCGGTTTGGCAAGCTGCAAGAGCGGGGAAGGAGATTTCAACAACTCCAAATACGTCTCATAAAAATCCAACCAAAGTTTGTAAAGCCCCAGCCACTCGTGCAACTCGAAGCTTTCTTCGATGATTCCGGCCGTCACGAGCTTGTAAAACTCGGCGGATTTGATGCTGTATTTCCACTCGAACTTTTGCATGTGCTGCTCCAGCTCGTTCATTTCGCGCACGACTTCATCGAGCGTCATTTCCATGGTAACCTCGTTTCAGAAATTGTTCATTGGGATTTTGCTTTATGAGCAACGTAAAAAGTTCACGATAAACAATCAACAATAGTTTTTCGCTTGACACGAAACAACTTGTGGCTCACCCAAGGCACACGCCTTTCTCGCCGCTTCACCGGCAAACAGCCTCGGCAAAAATTTATTGCCAAAGTTTGCGGCCTCGCCTACATTGATTTCCCGAATAATCACCGGAGTTAAAAGCATATCGCATTGGCGATTCATTTTGCACGAAGGGAGCACCTCATGCGCTTTTCGCAACGCCTCATGCTTTTGTGCTGCGCGGTTTCCGTCGCAACGTTGGCGCAGCCGAACAAACCCACAGCCACACCCACCAAAGACGACGGCCCGCTTTCTTCAAAAACTTTTTCGGGACTCAAGCTGCGCGGCATTGGGCCGGCGCTCACTTCAGGAAGAATTGCCGACATTGCAGTGAATCCGCAGAATCGCCATCAATACTATCTCGCGGTCGCATCCGGCGGCGTGTGGAAAACGAATAACTCCGGCACGACATGGCAGCCGATCTTTGATGCGCAAGGCTCGTATTCGATTGGCTGCGTGACGCTCGACCCGAACAATCCGCTCGTGGTGTGGGTGGGCACGGGCGAGAACAACAGCCAGCGCAGCGTGGGCTATGGCGACGGCGTTTACAAATCGCTCGACGGCGGCAAGACGTGGAAGAACGTCGGCCTGAAAAATTCCGAGCACATCGGCAAGATCGTGATTGATCCGCGCAATTCGAATGTGGTTTACGTTGCCGCGCAGGGTCCGTTGTGGAATGACGGCGGCGAACGCGGTTTGTATAAAACCACGGATGGCGGTCAAACTTGGAAGCGCGTGCTGCACATTAGTGAGATGACGGGTATTAGTGATCTCGTTTACGATCCGCGCGATCCGGACGTGCTTGTGGTTTCGGCGTATCAACGGCGGCGGCATGTGTGGACGTTGATCAATGGCGGGCCGGAGTCGGGCATTCACAAATCAACCGATGGCGGCGCGACGTGGCGGCAAATCAAGAGCGGCTTGCCGAGCGAGGATTTGGGCCGTATCGGCCTTGCGATTTCGCCCGCGAATCCGGATGTGCTCTATGCGATTGTCGAAGCGGCGAATGATTCGAGCGGCTTCTTTCGCTCGATGGATCGCGGGGAAAATTGGGAGAAGCGCAGCAAGTATGTGAGCGGCAGTCCGCAATACTATCAAGAGCTCGTGTGCGATCCGAAAGAGGCGAATCGTGTGTACTCGCTCGATACGTGGTTGATGGTGACGGAAGACGGCGGCAAAACTTTTAAGCAAGCCGGAGAGCGGCACAAGCACGTGGACAATCATGCGCTGTGGATTGATCCGCAGAACAACAATTACTTGCTCAATGGTTGCGACGGCGGCGTGTATGAAAGTTTTGATCGCGCTGCGACTTGGCATTTCAAGGCGAATCTTTCGGTGACACAATTCTATCGCGTGAGCGTGGATAATGCGTTTCCGTTTTATAATGTCTATGGCGGCACGCAAGACAACTTCTCGCTCGGCGGACCTTCGCGCACGACGAACGTGCACGGCATTCTCAATTCGGATTGGATCGTGACAGTCGGCGGTGACGGCTTCGAGACCGTGATTGACCCGAAAGATCCGAACATTGTGTACTCGCAATATCAGCACGGCAATCTTTATCGGTTTGATAAGAAGAACGGAGAGCGGATTTATATTCAGCCGCAGCCGGGCAAAGGCGAAGAGGCATTGCGGTGGAATTGGGATTCGCCGCTGCTCATCAGCCCGCATCTCAACACGCGGCTCTACTTTGCGGCGAACAAACTCTTTCGCAGCGATGATCGCGGCAACTCGTGGCGCACGATTAGTCCCGATCTCACGCGCCGCGTGGATCGCAATCAGCTCAAAGTCATGGGCAAAGTGCAGCGCGTCGATGCCGTGGCGAAGAATGCTTCGACTTCGTTTTATGGCAACATCGTGGCGTTGAGCGAATCGCCCAAGCAGGAGGGTTTGATTTACGTCGGCACGGATGACGGCTTGCTGCAAGTAACGAACGACGGCGGCGCAACGTGGACGCGCTACGAAAAATCTCTCGGCGTGCCGGACATGACATATGTGAGTTGCCTGCTCGCTTCGCAACACGAGGCAAACACGGTTTATGCGGCGTTTGATAATCACAAGATGGGCGATTACAAACCTTACGTGTTGCGCAGCCGTGATCGCGGCAAAACGTGGGAAGCGCTTGCGAGTAATTTGCCGGAGCGTGGTTCGGTTTATACGCTCGCGGAAGATCACGAGAAGCCCGAGCTTTTATTCGCAGGCACAGAGTTCGGTTTGTTCTTCACGATTGACGCGGGCAAAAAGTGGGTGCAACTCAAAGGCGGCTTGCCCATCATCACGGTGAAAGACATTGCGATGCAAACACGCGAGAACGATCTCGTGCTCGCCACGTTCGGCCGCGGCTTTTATGTGCTCGATGATTATTCGCCGCTGCGGCAAATCACGCCGGCGATGTTGGAAAGCGAGTCGTTTCTTTTTCCAACCAAAAAGACGTGGATGTATATCGAAGACACGCCGCTCGGGGTGCGCGGCAAAGGCTTTCTCGGCGAATCGTATTTCACCGCGCCCAATCCGCCGTTCGGCGCGACGTTCACGTATTATTTAAAAGAAGAGTTGAAGACGCGCACGCAAAAAAGGCGTGAGTCTGAAAAGAAAGCGGAGGAGCAAAGCCTCACGCCGCCTTATCCAAAATGGGAGGAGTTGCGCGCGGAAGAAAGGGAGGAGGAGCCTGCGATCATTCTTACAATTAAAGATGAAGAAGGCAATGTTGTGCGACGGTTGAACGGGCCGACTGCTGCGGGCATGCATCGCGTCGTGTGGGATTTGCGTTATCCGCCGGCGAATCCCGCGAACCTCACGCCGCCCTCGCTTGACAATCCATTCGCCGATGCGCCGATTGGGCCCATGGTGGTGCCGGGCACTTACACCGTGGAATTGGCGAAACGTGTTGACGGCAAACTCACGCCGCTCGGTGCGCCGCAGAAAGTTGAAACCGTGCCGCTCGGCTTGGCTTCCTTGCCCGCAGAGAATCGCAGCGAGTTGCTCGCTTTTCAACGCAAGACCGCGCGCTTGCAAAGAGCCGTGCTTGGCGCGGGGCAAGCTGCGGAAGAAGCACAGAAGCGGCTCGATCATATCAAAGCCGCGTTGGGCAATACACCGGAAGCTTCTTCTATTTTGGTTGATGAAGCGCGCAGCCTTGAGCTACGTTTGAAAGATCTGCAAATCAAGTTGAGCGGTGATCGCTTGCTGCAACGCCGCAATGAGCCGACGCCGCCTGCGATTACGGATCGCGTGGAAGGCATTGTCGGCGGACATTGGACTTCGACTTCCAACGCAACACAAACGCAGCGTGAGGATTATAACATTGCCGCGGAGGAGTTTGCGGTGGCATTAGAAAGCTTGCGCACGTTGATTGAAAGCGATCTCGTCAAGCTCGAAGAAAAGTTGGAACAAGCCAACGCGCCGTGGACGCCGGGAAGAGTGCCGAAGTGGACGAAGGAATGAGTTCGTAATGGCGCCTCTTGAATCTGTCATTCAGAAGTTATTCCGTTCAAAGTCAAGAGAAGAATCGGCTTTGAATGTGGATAAGTTTTCCGAGGTGACACTCTGGCTACCGCCTGGAGTCTGCACTCTTTGCGGCATTTATGGTTTCAGCGTTTTGGAGTTGCT
>JAYRWE010000060.1:0-4164 GCA_041918175.1 bacterium | reverse complement strand
TCGGATTGGGACAAAAGTGAAGCGCAGAATCCATGACTTGTGCTCCTGAAAAGAGTGTCGCGTTCTTTCCCTAAAAATGCACAAGAAATCGCAGGAGCGCAAAGTAAATCAGGACTCCACGATTGAATGCAGAGCTACCACACGTTCGCTATGCAGCATAAAAACTTAAAATATTTAGTGGCCTGAGTAATAAGTTGAAATGCGGTGAATAATGCGTCAGGAACTCTAAATGAATGCCCAGTCGTGCCGCGGGCTTCACCGAAAGCGCAGCGTTGGTAGCGCGCATTATCCAGAACCACGCAAATCGTTTCGTGCGCGTGTTGGAGCGCCAGACGTTCGAGCAATTCACAAACGGTGGCCGAGGTGATATAGATTTCATTGCAAACCGTGGTCACTTGATGCGTGATCGCATCCAGCGCCCCCAAAACATTCCAACGTTTTCGCCCGGATGCGGAACGAATGAATTTACGCTTCAAACTATACCAATGCCCCAGAAACGGCAGATGCACAAAATGACTGGCATCCACAAAGAACAAGAGAACAAGCGAATGCGTCCGATTAAGGCTTGTTGAATCAAGGGTTCCAGCTTCTCTTCTTTGAAACACGCCTGGGCTTTGAGATCGGCTTTGTCGGGGATTTGATCGACCTTGGGATGTTTGATCTTGATGCGCTGAAGGAACGAACGGACTTGGGAAACCGAACGCGCAATCCCAGTGGCTTTTTCGATCCGCGTTCGCGCTTCTTTCGAAGTCACGACGAGTTTGTCATCGAGTTCCAAGGCAAGTTGCTCGCCATAGGCGTTAAGCTTGCTGGGCTGGCCTTTGTAGTGCAGGGTCGCGAGAGCCTCTAGTCCCTCGTCGCGAAGGGTCCGCTGCCAGACGCAAACGGTCTTTTGGGAAATCGACAGGATGTCCGCAATCATTTCGTTGGAATATCCCTTCACTTTCAGAATGACGAAAAGCATGCGCAGGAAAATTTTCCAAAATTTGAGCGCACGTGCTGTTTGCAAAGCGGCGTGAGCCACTTCGGGGGTAAACACGGTAGCTGGCATAACCAAACTCGGCAAATTTTCGGTGAAATTATGCCAACGACGATAGAAAGTTCCTGTCAAAGAGCAATTACAAAATCACCCGCAACGAGTATATGATGCCTTCCTCCACCTCTCCTGCGCCTACATCACTTTTCGCGCCGCTGGGGTTTCCGGATAGGCTCTTATTCACATGAACCGCAGACGATCGTGGTTTGTGCTGCGAAGTTAATGCAACTATTAGACCACAAAACGGGGACGAGCTAGACGAGAACAACTGATTAGAATTAACGGAGGAGTCGGTTTTGGCGTCAGATGAGAGCGTGAATTAACTGAGGCCTCAGCACCTCACTCCTTCATTCTCATCATGTGCGAGCCGTTGTGCGTGAGTTCGGAATGCGATTCACTTTGATTTGATACTTTTTCAATAAGCCAGCCAAGCTTTTGCGATGGATGCCGGCGTAGCGCGCCGCAACGCTAAGATTCCCGCGCGTCCAATCGATTAATTCTTGCAAATAGCCGCGCTCACAAAGTTCCAGTGCATGGCGACGAACTTCCATCAAAGTGCGAATATTTTTGGGGAATCCGGAATAGCGCGCTAGTGCTTCCTTGTCTTCTTCAGTAGCTTGCATCAGCCAATGTTGCACATTGTTCTCCAATTCACGCACATTACCTGGCCATTCATAGCTCTGCCAACTATGTATGGTCTCAAGGGGCATCACCATTGTTGACTGTGATTCCGGCGTGTATTTGTTCAAGAAATGCCTAACCAAGCTTGGAATGTCGGCGCGGCGTTCTCGCAATGGCGGAATGTAAAGCGGCAAGACGTTCAAACGATAGTATAAATCAGCGCGAAACTGTTTTTGCGAGATCGCATCGGTCAAGTCGACATTGGTTGCAGCAATCACTCTCACATCCGCCGCAACGTACCTCGTTTGCCCCAGCCTTTTATATCGCCGTTCTTGCAGAAAGCGCAGAAATTTCGCCTGTACCGCTATTGGCAAGGCTTGTACTTCATCTAGAAATAGCGAACCGCCGTCCGCTTCTTCAATCATGCCTTTCGTGCTGGAGCCGGCATCGGTGTAAGCCCCTCGCATATGGCCGAAAAGCTCATTCTCCACCAAGTGTTCTGGCAAAGCGCCGCAGTCGACAACGATGAACGGGTGTCTAGAACGTGGGCCAAGATAATGAATCGCCCGTGCGATCAACTCTTTGCCTGTGCCGGTCTCGCCGGTAATAAGTACAGTGGAATCAGAAGCTGCTAATTGTGGCAATTTGCGCATGATTACCTTCATAGCATTGCTCTTAGCCACAATCTGGTTTTGACGCATCTCGCTGTACAGCTTCTCTTGAAGGGCCTGCAAGTTATCCAACGAGGCGATCTCTTTGGAAAGCCATCTGATAGTTGCGGCAAGTTGTTGTTTATTCTCCGGGAGAATGATGATATTATCGACTCCCAAGCCGAATAGCACTTCGGAACGATGAGCGTGTTCGGCAGGAATCATCAGGATGACCGGGATCTCCGGTTGTCGAAAGCCGAAACTCTCGATTAAACTGGGAAATTGCTCATTTGTCTGCCATGTTAGCAACAATAAATTGAAGGAATAGAATCGTGTGGTAGGTTGAAATTCATTGTTTTGCAGGTTGGTAACCTGATAACCAGTGCGATCCCTCAATGCAGTAACGATTGATTGGACCAGCCAGTCGTCATTTGCAACCAATCCGATTTGGCACATGTTCGGCACCTATTGAATTGCATCCAACTTTTGCTATCCTTGAAGAGAACACTGTCCATCAAGAAGACACCCTCAGGTTTGAGTTTTTCACAAAGTATCCCCTCGGTGAACCCATATTTCTTCTTGGGCTTGGAATGTTTACGTTGCGGTCAAGCAAAAGGAGAACCGGATGGAACAACATCATCGCGAACAGGCACACGCGCACGAGATGTTTGAAAGAATCGAGCGCTTTCTGGCGAGCGGGCTTTCGCAAACGGCGTTCTGCCGCCAGGAAGGCCTCCGCCATAATCTCTTTCGGTACTGGCTCAAGAAGTATCACTTGCAGGAAGCGTGTCCTCCTCCGCGATCGCAACACCTGCGGATTTCATTCCCTCCGCATTACGCCTGCCGAACCCGCAGTGCCATCTTCCCAGTGTGAGATTGAATTTCCTTCCGATGTGGTGGCGCGTTTCAATGGCTCGGTTGATCCCGCTGTGCTCGCCCAACTCATTCTCGATCTCGCGCGAGCTAAACACCGGTACGATTTTTGGGCATCTCATCTCCACACGCACCACTCATGAGCTGTTCATCACCGCAAACTCACGCCGCGCCGCGATCCAGCGCGGTAGCGCCACAATTTTCATCTCACCGATCAAACACTTGGGGCAACGATGCACCTGTAACATCTCCTCGGGCTCTGTACCCATTCCCGGCGGTTCCTGGAACGTATGCGCCGGATCATCTGTCACACCCAACGACCGTCGCGCCTGCGCCAATTTCTCCTGCCGCACCGTGCACACCATGAAACCGCCATAGCGAATCTTGCGAAAACGTTTCGGTAAAATGTGATGCAAAAACCGTCGAATAAATTCCGGCGCGGATAACGTGACGATCTCGCGCCGCCCGCCGCGACGATAATCCTTCACTGCTAAACGAATCCGTCCGCCCTCGATATCCAGAATGCGAGGATTCGACAGCGCCACGCGATGCGTGTAACGCCCCAAGTACTTCAGCACTTGTTCTGGCCCGCCAAACGGGCGCTTCGCATAACTCACTCACTTGTCATGCGCAAGGTCATTCAGAAAATATTCGAACATGTATCCGGCGTGCAACTCCTCTTCGCATGAAGGAACCGCAAGCGCGCCGCGCTCATAAGCTTGCCGCAGCAATTTGAGAAATCGTGCGCGCACCACTTTTGAGAGCGCAGGCACCGGAAACGCAAACTCGTCATCATAAGGAAGTGCGCGCCACTCACCCGCTTCGGTCAAACCGCCGCCGGGCAGTATCCCCTCGGTGAACCCATATCGGAGATGGCGGAGGAAGTTTTTACTTTGTAGATTCAGGCGCCCAATTCTGCGGGAGCAGTTCGGCGAGCTTGTGGTGGGGATGATCGTGGATTCGCGCGAGAACATCTTTGAGATA
>JAYRWE010000059.1:0-119673 GCA_041918175.1 bacterium | reverse complement strand
TCGGATTGGGACAAAAGTGAAGCGCAGAATCCATGACTTGTGCTCCTGAAAAGAGTGTCGCGTTCTTTCCCTAAAAATGCACAAGAAATCGCAGGAGCGCAAAGTAAATCAGGACTCCACGATTGAATGCAGAGCTACCCTAATACGAACGCTTCAATTCAAAACATATTCACCTGCAACCGCCTCACCTCGCCAGCACGCAGCGAGAGGGTTTCGGTTTTCTCCCCCAATTGCGGGTGCACAAAGCGCAAATTATATCTTCCAGGCAAAAGCAACAAGCTCTTTTCTCCTTCTGCCAGCACACGCTTTTCGTTGTTGATATAAACCTCGGCCCACGGCGTGATTTGCAATTCCAACTGCGCCACTCGTTCCCACAAAGAAATCGTGACCGTATCCGCAAGTTGCGCGACTTCGGACAAACTTAATTCCACATGCGGAAATTGCGGATTGCGCAGCACAAGTTGCGGCGTCTCATCTGCACGCAAAGTTACTGCGCGCGGCGTCATGCCCAACGAATCGCCGTTCACGGAAAGAAATGCCCATGGAATACTGCGCAGAAAAAATTGCCGCGTGCTTGGTGGCGCGGAAATAACGGCATGCGTGCTTTCGGGTTCTTCCTTTTGGGAGAGGGCTTGGGGCTTCGCAGCATTCGAAGGCGCCGGCAACTTTTCTGCTGGCGTTGCAATTTTGATTTGTTGCGTTGAATCAACTGCCACGCGCGGCGGCAGCGCGACCTTTTGCAATGGCGCGTCACGCACGCGCAAAGAAAGGCCGAGCGCAATCACACCAACAAGCGATGCAGCACTTGCAGCATAAAGCCATGAGCGCCTCCTGACATGTTTCCGCACCGGCGCATTCACACGCGGCGTTAACCCGACAGCTTGGTATTCCTCCGGCGCCGCAAGATATTTTCGAATAAGCTGTTCACGCGTTGCAGAGTTGCCTAGCTCGAAGTCGCGCGCCAATTCTTCCAAGTTCGCGCGGCGATCACTCGGAGATTTCGCGAGCATGTGCGTTAGAAATGCTTCAAGCGCGGGAGGAATATTGGCCGCAAATTGGGCGAGCGGCATCGGCGCGAGGCGCACGATGGCATTCATTTCTCCGCTGGAGGACCCGGCTTGAAACGGGCGCGCGCCCGTGAGCATTTCATATAACACCACACCGAGCGAAAAAAAATCCGCGGCCGCCGTGACGCTCTCGCCTAAAATAATTTCCGGCGCCACATAACCCGGCGAGCCGGAAATGCCGGGGCCGCTGTTTGCCGCATCTCCGGACAGCGCTAAATCAAAATCACAGAGTTTGACTTTGCCCTCATGACTGAGCAGAATATTTTCCGGTTTGAGATCGCGGTGAATGATATTCTGCCGATGAATCTCGGCAAGGCCGAGCCGGGCTTCGCATAAAATCGCAACTGCGATTTCCACCGGCAACGCGCGCTGCAACACCCGACGCAAATCCTGGCCTTCAACAAACTCCAACGCGAGATAGCACGTTTCATGTTCGATGCCGTAATCCCAAAGTTGAACCACATTGTCGTGCGACACGCGTGCATAGGCCTCGGCCTCTTGCGCAAAACGCGACGTGCTCTGGCGCTTGAAAGTTTTGAGCAGCACCACACGCTGGCGCTCGGCATCCCAGCCGCGATATGTTGCGCCGTGCTCGCCGCGCTTGATCTCCGCGATGAGATGATATTTGCCGATCGCTTTCACAAGAATCTCAAAGGATGCAGGTTGAAAAATTTCTCATCTTTTACTCTCCGCGGCAATGCGCTTCAGCGTTTGGGAATCAGCAAGCCGGCAATAAACTTCCCATACTCTTCTTTCATCGGCAAATTTAATTCGCGCCGCAGACGGCGCCGTTCGGCTAAGACTTCTGCGCCGATTTTGGGATTCTTGCCGGGTTTCATGTATGTTTCCCACAACACGCCAAGCCCGCGCTTTTGCCAATTCGGAAGATCGTTGAAGTTGATGCCGTTTTGAAAGAGCAGTTCGTTCTTCGCGGCCACGGTCATGCCCAAGAGCGCGTTGGCCGCGGCGCGCTCGGATTGGCCTTGCTGGCGCAGCATCCAATAACAATGCCCGTTAAGCGCGTTGCGATGCGCGTCTTCGCTGCGCCAGCGAAAGTAATCGCACACGAGCTCAACGCTCGGAAGCTGCGCGATGCGGCAATCAAAACACGCCAGCGCGCCGAGCAGGAGAGAGAACTTCGCGCTCGCTTCGCCGGCGAGCACAGAATTAAACTTGCGCAGCTTGCGATGGAAGGTGTCTTCAGTGGGATGAAAGAGCAGCGAGATTTCATCGCTCTGCGTGTAGCCATAGATCATGCGAAAGCCGCACTCCATCAAATGCTCGACGGTTGCGGCCATCAAATCGCGAAAGCGCTCGTCGAACGGCGCGATGAAGCGATGCACCTCTTTCGTGAGCCGCGTGAAGTTGCGGCCATCGAGGCGCGCGACGAGGTGCATGCCGGGCAAAGCGCAATGATCGTGCGCGGTTTCGAATACGCGCATCTTGGCGTCGAGGTCATCGAATTTCATTTTGCTGAGAGTGTTTTACGGTACTCAAAAAATGTGGGCAGCACACGGATCAAAAACGCACGCCGAAAAGCTTTGTCTGCTTGTGTTTTTGATCCGTGTGTTATCCAAAAGATTTTCCGTTGATGACGTAGTCTTTGCAGATGACGCTTTTTCTGCGTGTGTTCTTGATCCGTGTGTAGCACAAAAAATTTTACGTGCCACTGAATCAATGTGCTTCCAGCCAATTCTCGCCAACACCGGCTTCCACTTTAACCGGCACGTCCAAATGCACCGCGCCGCTCATCTCTTCAATCACGAGGCTGCGCAGTTTTTCCAATTCCTCTTCCGGCGCTTCGAACACGAGTTCATCGTGCACTTGCAAAATCATACGCGCTTGCAGCTTCTCTTGCAACATGCGGCGATGCAAATTGAGCATCGCGATCTTGATCAAATCCGCGGCGCTGCCTTGAATCGGCGTGTTGATCGCCACGCGCTCCGCGCCTTCGCGCACGCGCGCGTTGTCGCTGTGAATGTCCGGCAAATAGCGGCGGCGGTTGAACATCGTGGTCACATAACCGTTCTTGTGCGCGTCCGCAATCGTGCCAGCCATGTACGCATTGACGCCGGGGTATTGCACGAAATAACTCGTGATGAATTGCTGCGCCTCATCCACCGATATGCCAAGCCGTTTGCTCAAACCGTACGCTCCCATGCCGTAAATGATGCCGAAGTTGATCTCCTTCGCGCGCCGGCGAATGTCGGGCGTCATCTCACTCATCGGCACATTGAAAATGCGGCTCGAAGTTGCGGAGTGAATGTCTTCATCGTTGCGAAACGCTTCGATCATGTTCGCGTCTTGCGCGAGATGCGCCACGAGCCGCAACTCGATTTGCGAGTAATCCGCATCGAGCAGCTTCCAACCTTTCTTTCGTGGAATAAACGCGCGCCGAATTTGTCGCCCCAGCTCCGTGCGAATCGGAATGTTTTGTAAATTGGGATCGCTCGAAGAGAGCCGGCCCGTTGCGGCCACGGTTTGATTATAGCTTGTGTGCAAGCGGCCCGTGAAAGGATTCACCATCGTCGGCAGCGCATCAACGTAAGTTGATTTGAGCTTCGTTAGCTCGCGATAATCGAGCAGTTTCGCGGGCATGGCGTGATGATGCGCCAACTCTTCGAGCACGTCCGCATCTGTGGAATATCCGGTCTTCGTGCGACGTTTGTGCGGCAGCTTCATTTTCTCGAACAAAACTTTTGAAAGCTGCGCCGGCGAATTGAGATTGAACTCTTCGCCCGCGAGTTCATAAATCTCCGCCATCAACAAACCGAGCTTTGTTTCCAACTCAGCGGACATCTGTTTGAGAAAAGGCAAATCGAGATTGATGCCTTCCCATTCCATCGCGCGCAGCACGTCCACAAGCGGCATTTCCATCGTCTCGAACAACTCAAACAAAACCGTGGCGCGCAGCTTCGGCTCGAAATGGCGATACAAACGAAACGTGAAATCCGCATCCTCGCCCGCATAACGCGAAACTTCCGCGGGCGTGACTTCGCGCATGGTCTTCTGCTTCTTGCCCGTGCCGATCAACTCGCTCGTAGGAATCTTGCGATAGTTGAAATGCTCAAGGCAGAGCAAATCGAGATTGTGTTGACGATTGCCGGGATTGAGCACGTAGCTCGCAATCATCGTGTCGAAATCCGCACCGCGAATGGTCACACCATAACGCGCGAGCACGAGTTGATCATACTTCGTATTCTGTCCGCACTTCTTCGCATTAGCATCTTCGAGCAGCGGCTGAAAAATTTTCTTGAGCGAAAAATCGCGCTTGCCCTGCGCATCTTCCAAAAAGAAATCGCTCAAATCATTTTCCAAAACTGGCGCGGCCACCGGCACGTAATACGCACTGCCTTCGGCGAACGCGAAGCTCATGCCCACCAACTCCGCGCGCAACGGATCCGCCGCCGTCGTCTCCGTATCGAATGCGAAGTACGGCACGCTGCGCAGCTTGTCCAGGAGCACTTGCACTTGTTCCGGCGTATCGACAAGTTGATAATTGACGCTGATCATCGGCGCGGCTTCCGTGAAGCGCGCGAGCAAACTGTTGAACTCAAACTCGCGGCTCAACGCGGTGGCGGCTTGATTGTCCGGCCCGCGATACTCCAACTCCTCGACTTTAACGGCGAGCGGCACGTTCGTGTCAATCGTCACGAGTTGCTGCGAGAGCCGCGCTTGCTCGACATTCGCCTTCAAACTCTCGCGCACCGCGGCGCGCTTCACTTGATCCGCATGCGCGAGCACGCCTTCCAAACTGCCGAACGTTTCGAGCAATTCAATCGCGATTTTCTCGCCGACCTTGGGCACGCCGGGCACGTTGTCGGACGTATCGCCGAGCAGCGCAAGGTAGTCGATGATCTGATGCGGTAGCACGCCCATCTTTTCTTTCACGCCCGCAGCATCGAGAATGAGCGGCTCGTCGTTGCGGCCCGTGTAATAGATCAAAATTTTTTCCGTGACGAGCTGCATGAAATCTTTATCGCCGGAGAAAAGATAAACCTCCATGCCTGCGGCGCTGCCTTGTTGCGCGAGCGTGCCCATCACATCGTCCGCCTCATAGCCGGGCATTTCGAGCAACGGCACACCAAGCGCTTGCGTGAACGCGCGAATCTTCGGAAGCTGGGCCACGAGATCGGGCGGCATCTTTTGGCGCGTGGCTTTGTACTCTTTGTAAGCTTTGTGGCGAAACGTCGGCTCGGGCGTGTCGAACACGACCGCAATATGCGTGGGCTGCTCGTCGTCGATCATCTTGAGCAGGCCGCGCACAAAACCGAAGATCGCGCCGGTTTGCTCGCCGCGCGAGTTGGTGAGAGGATTGCGACTGAAAGCGAAATGCGAACGATAAGCAAGCGCAGAGCCGTCAACTAAAAATAGTTTGCGCTCCGCAGCGGAGGGAGAGGAGGTTTTTGGCATGCGCGAAAATAACGAACACTCAAACTAAAAGCCATTACAAAGTCATGACAGAAAAATGGAAGACAGAAAAATTCTATTGGGAAGTTGACGTTCACGAGACAAACATTTTTCTGTCCATCATCTTTCTGTCGTGAGATCTTTTTGAGCAACTTAAAATGAACTCGGTCGTGCGCGCATATTCGCCGCGCAATCCTCCCGGCTGCTTTTTTTATGTCTTGTCGCTGCTCCACCGAGGTGTCATCTTTGCTTGTTTACCTCACCTTTATCTCTTCGAGCAAGGTGACTTCAAAGCGACGGCATCCCGCCGCCCAACGCACATTTTCAAAATGTGGTTTCGTTGGACGCTGAAAATGAGTATTGCGCAGTGCCCGCCCCTCGAAAAGTGAAGTCGGACTTTCGCACCGCACTTTATTGAACACACTGTTTACGAAAGTCCGACTTCGCCCGCGCATTAATCCAACTTCTCGCATAAACTCACTCACTGCGTTGCGTTCTCTTCGCCAGCAAGCAATGCTTCCACTTCGGAAATCAAAGCGGGCAAATTGGGCTGTTTAAAACTCATACTTGGTGCAGGGATGCGATGGTGTTTGATATCTGGAGGGACGTGCTTGTGGTGAGGAAACGTCGAAGCAAGAGTTACGTCATTGGGATGAGGTTGGGCATCGTACCACGTTAGCTTTTCCGTGTTGCGCCAAAGTTCATAGCCATAATCTTCGATGCAAACCGGCCCCTCATCACACGATAGGCGCTCTTTCAGAGAAATACGAAAGCCCTGCGCAAAAACCAATTCGCCGTGCAAAAGCGCCGTGCGCTTGCCGCGCCGAACGATGACCAGTGTTGATCTTTGGATGCTGGGAAACTTTTGCCGGAGAGTATAAACATAGCTCTCGTATTCAGCCAGCGATTGAAAGGGATTCATGCCGCGCAGTCCTGCCGATAATCCGAGTCAAAGATTTCGAATCTCCCTTTAGCGCAGCAATCGCGTTGCGATACTGCTCTTGACGGCGCAGAAAGATTTTATACGCGCCGGCCCAATCGGCCCAATCCAATACCCAACTTTCCTCTTCCGGCTCGTCTCCCAAAGCATAGGCTTCATAAAACGTTTCCGAGAGAACGCCGTATTTGCGTTCGTAATTGCCCAAATCTTCGTTGAGGGCATGAATGTCCGAAATGATTTCGTTTAGTGTCATGGCAAACTCCTTCGACGGTAAAAGCCATATTTGAAAGCAGCATTCCAAATATAAATCATGCGAGTAGTTTACAAAACTCGTAGTAAAAAGCAAGGCTGACTTTTTCTCTTTCTGCGCGCGAGTGACACCAGCTTGGGGATAATTGTGACAGAAAGCATTCTTGCCTCCCTCACCCCACCACTTCATACTCCCTCGCTTCCACGCGCTCGTTTTCGCGGCGGAATTGTTCGAGCAGGCGCGGATAGAGCGCCGTAATCTTGCCTTGCGCATTCGCATACCAACTCTTGCAACCCGAAGCCCACACTGTGTTGCCCATCAGACGCTGCAGCTCGTCGTTGTATGCGCGTTGCACCTGCGGCTGCAAGTCCAACGCGGCCTTCTCGCCTTTCCTTTCCAATAGAGCAAGATAATCGATGACGTAGTTCATCTGCATTTCCATCACCAGCAAAACCGAGTTATGGCCCAAGCCGGCATTGGGTCCGAGCAGGTAAGCAAAATTTGGAAAGCCTGAAATTATGCCGCCTTTGTAAGCCTCCATACTCTCGCAGCGCCAGCCTTCAAACAACTCGCGCCCGTTCCGCCCAATAATTTTCATCGTGAACGAAGTGCCGTCCGCGACTTCAAAACCTGTTGCGAGCACAATCGCGTCGACTTCGTGCTCTTTGCCCTCAACGGTGCGAATGCCGTTGCGTGTGACTTCGGCAATGGCGGCAGTCTCCAAATAAACATTCGCGCGATTGAACGCGGGCCAATAATCGTCCGAAACCAAAATACGCTTGCAGCCCATCGTATAATTCGGGGTGAGCTTGCGCCGCACTTCCGGGTCGCGCACTTCCCTCCTCAATTTTTGTAAACTGAGCTTCACGAACAAATTGTGAATGCGCGCGTTGCCGACGAACATCTTGCCGCGCCATTCCAAGAGCGCATACAAGCCTTTACGAATCGCTGCATGCCCGCGCGGAAACTTTTGCATGAACCCGCGCAGCGACTTTGGAATCGTAAAATCAAAACGGTCGCCCACCCACGCGGGCGTTCGCTGAAACACCACGAGGCGTTCGACCTCCGGCGCAATGGTCGGCACGATTTGCACCGCGCTCGCGCCCGTGCCGATTACGGCCACGCGCTTGCCTTTGAGCGAATAGTTTTGATCCCATTGCGAGGAATGTTGCACCTTGCCTTGAAAACTATCGAGGCCTTTAATCTCCGGCAACTTTGCGCGATTGAGCGGGCCAAGCCCGGCGATGAGCATGCGCACCGTGGTCGCGCGCCCTTGTTGATCGATGACTTTCCACCAGCCTTCTTTTTCCACAAACTCACAGCGCACGATGTCGGAATGATAGCGAAGGTGTTTTTCGAGCTGATTCTTGCGCACGACGTTGCGCAGGTATTCCCAAATCTCGGCTTGCGGAGAATACATGCGCGACCAATTCGGATTTGGCTCGGTCGCAATCGAATAGAGATGCGAGGGCACGTCGCACGCGCAGCCGGGATATATGTTGTCGCGCCACGTGCCGCCGACGTCCTCGGCGCGTTCGAAAATCACAAAAGAGTTGCGCCCCGACTGTTGCAGCCGCAGCGCGGCAATGATTCCGGCAAAGCCGGCGCCGATAATGCCTACTTGAAAATCGGGCGACATCGTGCTCCTCTCCATTTTGAAGTTTACACACTATGCTCAGACACACTTTTCGTACAAACACGATTCTCACGAAAATGCTTTATCGCTTTCGCGAGAGTTTCGTTTTCATGCGAGATATGCTCGCGCCTGGTTTCAACCCAGCAAGGTAGAAAAATCCAGCTTAGAGCCAAAATATTTTTCAAGCCGAGTCACTGCGTTTTTTTCATGATAGCGCGGCTTGCAAGTCAAGTGGCAATCGCGCAGAAGCAATATGATCGCGGCTTGACTTTCGGCGCGCTGGCGGCTATCTTCACAAAAACTTAGAATGAATAACTTCAACCAATTTGAATATGCCCACTCGAACTTTGCACCTCGAAAACCCCGCCACGAACGAAGTATTTCAAACGCTCGCCATGCCGGAGCCGGAACAAGTGCGTGCGATGATTGCAAACGTGCGCGCCGCGTTTCAATCGTGGCGCGGGACGAGCATTGCGGAGCGGGTTGCCATTACGCAGCGCTTCATAGCTGAAATGCGCAAGCGACAAGAAGAGATTGCGCGCGAGATCACGTTGCAAATGGGCAAGCCGCTGAAACAAGCACGGAGCGAAGTCAATACGATGATCGACCGCGCGAGCTACATGGCCGACATCGCACAAACCACGCTCACGGATGAAATCCTGCCCGACAAGCCCGGCTTCATGCGCAAGATTACTCACGAGCCGCGTGGCGTGGTGCTCGACATTGCCGCGTGGAATTATCCTTTGCTCATCTCGATTAACATCGTCGCGCCCGCGATTCTCGCCGGCAATACGGTGTTGCTCAAACATTCTTCGCTCACGCCGCTGTGCGCGCTGCGCATGGAAGAGGCGTATCGCGCCGCGGGTTTGCCCGAAGGGGTGTTGCAAGCCGTCCTCGTTGATCGCCACGGCGCGGAGGCGCTGCTCACTTCACCCAATATTGACGCGGTGTTTTTCACCGGCTCGGTGCCCGGCGGTTATGAAGTTTATCAAAAAGCCGCGGCGGGGATGAAGCGCGTTGGACTTGAACTCGGCGGCAAAGATCCCGCATACGTGCGCGCCGATGCCGATCTAACGAGCACGGTAGCAAATGTTGCCGACGGCGCGTTTTATAATTGCGGCCAAAGCTGCTGCGCTGTGGAGCGCGTTTATGTCGATCAAAAAATCTATGCGCAATTTCTCGAAGCCTTTCTCGCGGAAGTGAAATCGTACAAACTCGGCGACCCGCTTTCGGAAGAAACATATCTCGGACCGCTCGCGCAGAAGAAGCAAGTCGGTGTGCTGGAGGAACAAGTGCGCGAGGCAGTGCAACGCGGCGCGAAAGTTTTGCTCGGCGGGAGCGCGACGAAGCACAACGGGCGCGGCAATTATTTCGCACCGACCGTGCTCGTGAACGTGACCAATGACATGAAAGTGATGCAAGAAGAAAGCTTTGGCCCAATCATTGGCATCATGCCCGTTGCGGGCGACGAAGAAGCCGTGCGTTTGATGAACGACAGCCGCTTCGGCTTGACCGCGAGCATTTGGTCGCGCGATGAAAACGCCGCGCTCAAACTTGCGCCACACATTGAAGCGGGCACGGTGTATCTCAATCGCTGCGACTTTCTTGACCCGGCCTTGCCATGGATCGGTTATAAAGAAAGCGGCCTCGGCTGCTCGCTTTCGCATCACGGTTTTATGGAAGTGACGAAGTTGAAGAGTTATCATTTTAAAACGACTTTTTGAAAATGAAAAAGCTAGCTTTCGTTGTTACGCTAGCCGCCATTTGTGTATTGGAATTCTCCTGCCTCGATTTTGGACAAAACGTCGGACCGTGCATCGTCATTTACCGCGACGCGGCTCTGCATTTTGAAAGTGTGACCGACGCTAAAACTTCTGCAGCGATTGCCAAGATTCGGATTCGCGACATTCAAATCAACGGCGTCAAGCAGCGGGACCATTATTTCACCGGCTTCAGCACGGCATACAACCTCAGCGCAGAGGATACGGTGTTGTATTGCATCATGCCCTGCGGTTTCGGCGAGGAAGCGGGCACGTATCAATTCACGGCCTCGGCGCCCGGCTATCGCGACACGACACTGACGTTGCACGCACAATACGCGCGCAGAGAATCGCAGCCCGGCGGATGTCCAACGATTCTTGCCGGCGGCACACGCGTGCGCTTTCAAATGGAGCCGCAGTAGTTTTTTTCGAAATGAAAACTTCGGTAAGAGCTTCGTCAAATGAATCTAGCGAAAGATGTCATGCCCGAGTGCTTTAATTGAGCATCCACTTCACCCTTATGCCAACGCTTACAACTCCTCCTCGTCCCGCTTGGATAGAAATCGATCTCGCGCAACTCCGCCGCAATTTGAAAATTATTCGCGACGACATGCCGTCAAATCTGCGCTGGTGCTCCGTCGTTAAAGACAATGCCTATGGCCACGGCGCGGTTGCGATTGCGCGCGAGACCTTGGCCGCGGGGGCATCGTACTTGGCCGTTGCAACGGTGGAAGAAGGAACGCAACTGCGCGCCGCGGATATTCAAGCACCGATTCTTGTGTTTGGCGAAAGAACAGAAGAGGAATTGGAGCATTGTCTCGCGCAGCGGTTTGTTTGTTTTGTGAATGATGAAGCACAAGCGCAAAGGCTTGATCGCCTCGCGCGCAAACATGCGCAGAGCGTCGCAGTGCATGTCGAAGTCGATACGGGTTTGAGCCGGCATGGCGTGCGTTGGAGCAACGCCGTGGCGCATGTGAGCGCGCTCGCCGCATATCCCAATCTCGCGCTCGCAGGAATCATGACGCACTTCGCGATGTCGGATGAGCTGGATAAAACATTCGCGAACGAGCAGCTTCGCCGATTTCATGAAGTGTTGCACGAACTCAGCGCGCGTGGTATTCACGTGCCGTTGCGCCACACGTGCAACAGCGGCGGCTATCTCGATTTGCCGCATGCGCATTTTGAAATGGTGCGCATGGGCATTCTGCCGCTCGGAGTTTATCCTTCGCAAGTGTGTCGCCGCATTCTTGGCCTCGCGCCGATCATGCAGGTGAAAGCGCGCATTGCCGTGTTGCAGCACATCGAAGCGGGCGATCACGTGGGCTATGGCATGCGTTACACCGCGGAAAGTCCGCGCAAGATTGCGGTGCTCCCGCTCGGCTACGGCGACGGCTATCCGCGCGTGCGCAATGCCGGGCAGGTGTTGATTCACGGCAAGCACGCGCCGATTGTCGGTGGCAATGCGATGGATGCGATGATGGTCGATGTCACGGAGATTCCGAATGTGCAACAGTGGGAGGAAGTTGTGATTTTGGGCGAACAAGCGGGCGAGGTGATTTCAATTCACGATCTCGCCAAGCTGGGAGGAACCGTGTCGTATGATGTGATGACGAAGTTGAGCATACGTTTGCCGCGAACTTATTTGGCTAGATTATTGGAGTAATGGATTGTTGGATGAATGGCGCCAGCGATTTCCTCTCTGTCATCCTGAAGGGACCTTCCCTGCTCTTGAGACAAAGCTTGATTTGAACGAAGTGCCGTGTGCGAGGAAAGGTTCTTCCAGAATGACAATGAGAGGGGCGTGTTCAACATAAAATTATCGCGCACAAGTTAAACATCACTCCAACTCCTCATCGCGCAATAAGCTTGGCGATGCGCGGCATGGCTTCGGGCGGAATGAGATGCTCGCCTTCGAACTCGAGCAGCTCAACCGGCAATCCGGCGGCGGCTAATTGCGATTGCGCCTCATGTGCTTTGTGCAGCGGCACGATTTGATCGCGACGGCCATGCACGAGCAATACGGGGAGCGGTGAAAGGTCGCGCAATTTCTCACCAATGTCCGGCGGCAAATCACCGCCGCACGCGATGAGGCCGGAAAGCGGCACGTTGCTGTGCGCCCACATACGATAGGCCATGGGCACGCCTTGGGAAAAGCCGAGCACGAACACGCGCCGCGTATCGATACGATACGCGCTTTGCAGGAGCGCATAAAAATTTTCCATGTAGTGCGCGAAGTCTTGAATCGATTGATCGCGCTCATAACGCGAGAGCCAAGAAAAGCCGACGGTGCGATCGGCGAGACTGCGATAAAATTGATGCGGCGCTTGTGGAGCTGCGATCAGTATTCCACGCTGCACAAGCGGCTCGAAAATTTTAATGAACTCCGCAGCGACTTGCCCGAAGCCGTGGAGCACGAGCAACAGCGGAGCCGGCTCGTTCGTTTCAGGCGAATGCACGGCGTAATAGACCGTGTGTTCGATGTGCATCTTACCGGTATGGATAGGCATGAGTCGTTGTTTTCCTCGCAAGTAGGTTTTGCTTTAAAAATTCAAAAGGAGAAATCGGATGTCGTCATTGGCAGGCAAAGTCGCAATCGTCACCGGCGCGAGTAGTGGCATCGGTGAAGCAACGGCATGGGCGCTCGCGCAGGCCGGCGTGAAAGTAGCGCTCGCAGCGCGGCGCAAGGATCGTTTGGGCAATCTCAATAAGAAGATTGCCGATCACGGCGGCGAGGCTTTCATCGCGCAAATGGACGTGACCAAGCCGGAAGAATGGCAAGCCACGGTGAAGCACACGCTGAAGAAGTGGGGGCGAGTCGATATTCTCATCAACAATGCGGGTGTGATGTTGCTTTCTTATATGGACAAGCTGAAAGTGGAAGAGTGGCTGCGCATGCTCGACGTGAACATCAAAGGGGTGTTGCTCGGCATTGCCGCGGTGCTCCCGCTCATGCGCGAGCAGAAGAGCGGCGAAATCATCAACATTTCTTCCGACGCCGCGACTAAAGTTTTCCCGGGCTCTGCGGTTTATAGCGGCACCAAAGCCGCGGTGAATTGGATCTCCGAAGGCCTGCGCGCGGAATTGGCGCGCGAGAAAATGCCGATTCGCGTCACGAGCATCATGCCCGGCGCAGTCGCGACGGAGCTTGCTTCACACATCACCGACCAGGACGTTTTTACTTTTTTCCGCAGCCATCCGCCAATTGAATTTATGAAGGCAGAAGATATTGCCGCAGCCGTGCTCTACGCTTTGCAACAACCGCTGCATGTTGACATCAATCAAATTCTTTTGCGTCCGAGTCAGCAGGTTTCTTGATGCTGGATGCTAGCTCCTTGATGCTGGTTGTCTTCCTGAAAATAGTATCCAGCATCAAGGAGCTAGTATCCAGAAACAAAAAACCCCGCCAGAAGACGGGGTTGAAAGTAGTCAAAGTGATTTCAAGCTTTGGTGACATTGGAGGCTTGCAAGCCTTTGGGGCCGCGCTCGACCTCGAACTGCACACGCTCGCCTTCCGCAAGAGTGCGAAAGCCGTCGCCTTTGATGGCTTTGAAGTGCACAAACACATCATCACCAGTTTCACGCTTGATGAAGCCGTAACCTTTAGCTTCATTGAACCATTTGACTGTGCCGGTTTCCATTATCTGGACCGCCTTTCATTGTGTAAAGTTAAACAGGCTCGGCGAGCCGAAGCCCGCACGAAGGAGTTGGAACGTACAACCAGCTTTTGCAACGATTGCTCTCACACAGACAAGAGCCGAAGCTCTCGCGAACATGTACGGGGAACGCTGGTTGAGCACAACAACCTTCGCAGCCTGACCCTCGACAATGATGTTCAGCAGAAGGCCACGACGCAGCACAATCCAGTTTCGACCCTTCCCCAGAAGGAGAAGGCAATACACGCAAAGCAAACACGTTGTACAAGAACAGGCGCAACATAGGATGAAAATTTTACAAATGCAAGCTTTCATTTAACATGTTTATCTACGACAAAACCATTCGCCTGCTCCACTCCCGCCTCACTTTTGACGCGCAACGGCGGAGCGAGGTGTGTTGCGTTTCGCATGCGCATGCGGATCACATTCGTCTGCACGATTTCATTTATGCTACCGCACCCACCGTGGCGTTCATGCACGCGCGTCTCGGCAAAAAAGTGCGCGCACAAAGCCTCGCATTCGGCGAGGCGGTGGTGATCGACGGCTATCACATTTCACTTCATCCTGCCGGGCATATTCTCGGGTCTGCGCAAATCTTGGTCGAACGCGAGGGCCAGCGCTTGCTTTATACCGGCGATTTCAACACGGAAGCGAGTGCGGCCGCGGAGCCGATACAAATTGTGCCATGCGATCTTTTGATTATGGAATGTACGTTTGGCCGGCCGCATTACAAATTTCCTCCACGCCCAGAATTGGTGACGAGATTGTGTGACTGGGTTGCGCAAGCATTGCGTGAAGGCCGCGCGCCGATCATTCATGCCTATGCCCTCGGCAAAGCGCAAGAGGCGATCAAAATTCTCGCGGAGCATGGCTTCAAGCTGCTCGTGCATCGCGCGGTCATGCCGTTTGTGCGGCTCTATGAAAAATTCGGGCAGCGTCTTGGGGAGGTGGAGTTACTACGTAGCGATTCTGTGATGGAAGGCAAGGTGCTCATTGCGCCGCATAACGCGCGCGAAGAGCGCATGCTCAAGCGCATTGTGCACCGTAAAACCATGCTGCTCTCCGGCTGGGCTGTGGATGCCGGCTTCAAATATCGCAGCCGCGTGGATGCCGCGTTGCCGTTTTCAGATCATGCCGACTCTCCGGCATTGCTGGAATTTGTGCGGCGTGTGAATCCGAAAAAAATTTTCACGACCCATGGCCCGAAAGAATTTGCCACACACTTGCGCAGCCTCGGTTACAGCGCACAGCCGTTAGAAGGCACGACGCAGGGCGAGCTGTTTTAGCCGTGCTTACGCGAATGGTTGTTGACTCGCGTTGCCTTGCACAAACAAAGTCTGCGTGGGATAAGCAAACTCGATCTGCTCTTCATGAAAGCGTTTGAAGATTTCAAAGTTAATGTCTTGTTGCACGTTCATTTCCGCGACCACTTCCGGACGCAAAACGTAATAAACGATTTCGAAGTCCAGCGAGAAACTGCCGTAGCTTTTGAAATGCGCGCGCTCGAAACGGGTGAGCGGCTTTGCCGTGACGATCTCTTCGAGCAGCTTGGGAATTAACGCAAGCTTTTCGTAGGGCGTTTGATAGATCACGCCGAGCACGAACGCGACGCGACGCTCGCGCATGCGCTGCAGGTTGCGAATGCGGCTTTGCAGCAGGTCACTGTTGGTAAAGATCAACTCTTCTCCGTTCCAACTGCGCAAGCGCGTCGTTTTTAAACCGATGTGCTCGATGCGTCCGCGAAACTCGCCGACAATGACTTCATCGTTCAACACGAAGGGCTTGTCGAGCACAATGGAGAGGGAGGCGAACAAATCGCCGAGCACGCTCTGCGCCGCCAGCGCGATTGCAATGCCGCCGATACCGAGACCAGCCACGAGCGCAGTGACGTTGATCCCCATATTATCCAACGCAAGCAAAGCAATGATCGACCACAACACGATGCGCGCAAGAAAACCGAGCGCCGCGATCGTGGTCGCGCTTGCCGCGTCTTGCGCGAGGCGCTGCTTCGTGTAATGTCGCACGCCGAGTGCGACCAAGCTATTGCCCCACAGTGCGACTTGCAGCAATACGGTGAGAATCACGAAGTTTTGCCAAACATGATTCGCGGTTTCCGAAAGCGCGAGGAAACGCGAACCGAGATACATCGCCACGCCGAGAAAGAAAAACGCGCGCGTGCCCTTGAGCAAATCTACGATGAAGTTGTCGATCTCGGTTTGCGTCTTTTCTGCGAATATAGCGAGACGGCGAATCAGCAGGCTCTTCGCCACTCGCAAGAGCAGAAAGATCGCCGCAATCGCGCCGAGCGCTGTCGCCCAATCGCGCACGCTATTGCCCCAGAACACCTGCTCCCAAACTCTTTCAATTGCTTCAAACCAACTTGGGGTGAATATGAACATGCCGAACTCGAACTCATGAAAGATGAATTAAAGCACTTCGTCTGAATGATCTGTCGCCGGGACTCATTCTGCCACAATTATTTTTGAGGGGTTAAGACTTCAGCGCACGCACTCTAACTAAACAACCCCCGAATATCCTCCGCGGTAAGATGTTTGAAAATGCCCGCGTCGGTGCTGATGAGTTGCGAAACCAATACTTCCTTCTTCTTTTGCAGCTCCAGAATTTTTTCTTCCACGGAGCCTTGCGAAATCATTTTATAAACAAAAACGTTTTTATCCTGGCCAATGCGATGCGCGCGATCGATGGCTTGGTGCTCCGCCGCGGGATTCCACCACGGATCGTAGAGAATCACGTAGTCCGCCGCAGTGAGATTCAAACCGAGACCGCCGGCTTTTAAGCTGATCAAAAAAACTCGAATGTTCGGATCTTCTTGAAAGCGGCGCACGCACTCTTCGCGATTGCGCGTCGCGCCGGTCAGCACTTCGAAAAAGATGCCCTCGTGTTTGAGTTTGTTCGCGACGATTTTGAGCATGCTCACGAATTGCGAGAACACGAGCACTTTATGCCCGCCCGCAACAATCTCGCGCAGAAGCTCCAACAGCGCCTCAAACTTGCCGGACTCGTGGCCTTTGCCATCGGGGACGAGCGCGGGGTGACATGAAATTTGGCGCAACCGCGTGAGGCCTTGCAAAACCTTGAAGCGCGCGTCGTTCATGCCCGAAGTGGAAATCAAGTTCATGATCTCCGCGCGACATTGATCGCGCACCTGCTCGTAGAGCCGTTTCTGGCTCGGCGGCATCGGACAGTAAAAAATCTGCTCGCTCTTTTTGGGCAGCTCGGGCGCCACTTCCTCTTTCGTGCGGCGCAGGAGAAACGGCGAAATCATTTTTTTGAGCAAGGCCGCTGACTCTTCGTCGCCATACTTTTCGATGGGCAGCGCGAACAACGCACGAAACGAGTTGAGCGAGCCGAGCATGCCGGGATTGAGAAATGCAAACTGCGACCACAATTCCAGCGTGTTGTTCTCCACCGGCGTGCCGGTGAGCACGAGGCGGTGACGGCTCTGCAAAATGCACGCAGCCTTCGCGGTTTGCGATACGGGATTTTTAATGTTCTGCGATTCGTCGAGTATGATGTAATTGAAATCGTAATCTTTGAGCGTTTCGATGTCATTGCGCATCGTGGCATACGTCGTCAGCACGAGATCGTGCTCCGTGAAATGCTCAGTGCCGCGTTTGCGTTCGAGGCCGTGATGCGTGAGCACCTTCAAATCCGGCGCGAAACGCGAGCATTCTTTTTCCCAATTAAAAATCACTGACAGCGGCGCGACAATGAGGCTCGTGCGCGGCCGGCCATTGGTCGCCGTCTTCGTGCCGTTGCGTTTCTTCTTCGTTATCGCACGGCCGTTGATGGCGGCGCCGTTTTGTTGCTCTTTTTCATAAAGCAAACACGCGAGCGCTTGCACGGTTTTGCCGAGCCCCATATCATCCGCGAGGCAGCCATGAAAACCATACTCGCGCAGAAAGCCCATCCAATTTAAGCCGAACTGCTGATACGGCCGGAGCGTACCGAGAAAATTTTTCGGCACGGGCACTTCGGCGATGCCTTTAAAGTCGTTGAGTTTTTCGAGCCGCACGCGAAATTCGTCGTCGTAGCGTTTGTCGCTTACGGCGTCAAAGAGCGTATCGATGAGCAATGCGTGCGCGCTCGCGATTTGATGGCGACCGTTGCGCTCCTGTGAAAAATTAAAGAAGTGGCGAAAACGTTTTTCCCATTCTTCCGGCATGCGCGCGAGGCTGCCGTCCGCGAGTTTGAGATACGTGTTTTGATGGCGCAACGCATTCTTCAATTCCCCGAGGGTAAGCATCACTCCGTCAAAATCGATTTCGAGATTCATATCGAACCAATCGATGCCCGAGGACACGGCGAGCTTCACATTCGGCGCCGCGCGATTGACGCGATGATGCTTGAGTTTTTCTTCGCCGAAAATTTCATACCCCGCAGCAGCCAATTTCGGCAACTCGTCAAACACCCATGCCACGGCCTCGCCGTTCGTGGCATAAAACTCTCCTCCGGCTTCCAAATGCAAACCCGCGTCCTGCAACGCAAAATGCGCTTCCGCTTCCGCAGTCTCATTGCGCTCGACGCGCCACAACTCATTAGGCTTGCTTGCATTGCTCACGGTCATCACGCCTGCGCCCATGCCGCTCACTTCGAGCACTGCGTCATATACAAACTTCAAGGCCACGCGCAACGCGCCCTCTTGCTCTTGCAAATAAAGCCGCTTGCCCGTCAATTCGCGTGCGGTTTGAAAATTGAACGACGGCGGCAAGGTGAGTGCGAAATCGTACTTGAGATGCGAACTGAGGCCATTGAGGAAAACATTGACGTGCGCGCTCGGAACGCGCAATTCGTAGCCCGGCCGGGTGAAGGGCAACACATAGGCGGCGGGCAAAGAGCTTTCCGCGCGCAGGATCTTGTTGCCTTGCAAAAACCAATATGGCCGCGAAGCTAGCAGCTTTAAATCGCTGTGCAGCGGCGTGGTGGCGTCGTGAAAATGCATTTGCGGATAGAACCGATAATGCTCTTGCGGCGGCTCGCCTTCGGCAAACGGACCATCGAGATGGAACTTGAGTTTGCCGATGCCGCTTGCCACTTGCACGCGCGTCAGTATTTCTTCATTCTCGAGAAAGATCTTGCTGTCGGCCAACAGATCAAGCAGGTATCCCACCTCGTCACCGAATTTGAATTCGAATTGCTCGATCGCATCATAGATATAGTAAGCTTGAAATGCGCGCCGCTCTTGCATTTTGCCGTGTTGCAGAAGATGGTTGAGCGCTTTGGTTTCCGCGGGCGAGGCTTCGGGACTGGCAAACGGCATCGTGTAGTTCATGCGAATTTTTGTGCGTTGTCCGAACTCGCCGGTCTTTTTGATGTAAATCCGCATCGGTCGCAGCGCCCACATGTCGAGCAGGATTTGAATGACGAAAATTATCTGATAGCTTTGCGTGGGCACCAACATGGTCTCTTGCGCCGGCGCCGGCAGTTCTTTCAGATAATTCTCCCACGAGGGTGCGGCGAGAATGGGTTGACGCTTTTTTTCTTCCGCTTCAAGATAGGCGAGCAAAAGCGCAACGACGTGCGCGCAGGGGATGCGATAAGAATAGCATGAGCAAGTCGCGCGCAATTGGCTGCCCACAGCCTGTTGCACCGAAACTTGGTGCTCCCATTGGTCGCGCACGCTGCCGCGCACGCCCTCTTCGGTGATTTGCGAAATTTTTACGGCGCCTTCTTGCAGCAGCTTTTGACCTTGCAGAAACTCATTGCCATGAGCCGCGGCTAGGCGCAGTTCGGTTTTCGTAATGCGCACGGTAGTCCTAAAATGAAATTGTATCGCGTGGGAAAAGTTGAACTGGGAACTTTAGAAGGATTTTGCTGAAAAAGCAAGAATGATTTCAGCTTTTTTCCGCGGGTAATTCCTCTGCTAGTACGGCTGGAGGTGTCGCTGAAGGATTCTCCGCAGTGGGCGACTGAGCAGAGTTCTGTGGCTCACTATCCTGGTCCGTTAAGTTTTCCGCTTCTTCCGAAGCGAGCCTCTCATCTTCATCATCAACTTCTTCTTCCTCATCCTCATCTTCCTCATCTTTGGAACCGACATACCACGCGAAAGCGACGATCACCAGCACGGCATATAAGAGAGAAAATACGCCGGGGCTAATGCCGTCGGGCAGAAACGTGATGACTGGAATGGCAAAGGGCAACACGCCGAGCAAGGAAAAAGTTTGACCCAGCGCGAGCACATAGGTTTTGCCTTGCACGAACAACTCCTGCCGCGAGGCCTCGGAAAATTTTTGCGCGAGGACCCGGCGATAGCGTGCTGCCAACGGCGGCACCGCGAGCGCATAACAAACAAGTGCGACTAGAATAAAGCCATTCACCAAAAGAAACTGCCCGAGGCTTTGCAGGAAAGTCGGATCGGGAATGCGCTCTTCCATAAAGCTGACGAAATATAGACTGGCGGAATCCAATGCTTGCAGCATGAGCGCATGGCCGAAATAAAGCAGCAACGGCGCGAGGGCGAAGCTGAAAAGAATAAAGCCGAGGCGCACCAAAAATCTGCGCGCGAAATCGGTGGCCGCCTCGCGCGCGAGACCAATGAAATGCGCGGAAAATTCGATGATCACCACCACGATCCACACGGGAATACGCACGGCCATGACGAACGGCGCGAAGAAGGAGTCTTCGCGAATCGGTAGGAATTCGTTGAGCGAGCGCGGCACGTAATGATCGTCGCGCATACGTAGCGCCGTGAGCACGAGCAAACTGATGAACACGATTTCCAATGGCAGAAATTGCAACGCCGGCGCCAGCTTAATGAAAGACACGGTCCAACTCAACGTTGCAAGCGTGGGCAAGGTCGTTGCGAAGTTGCTCCATAAACTGAGCGCCAGCCAAACCAGCAACGAGGCTATTTCAAACACCGCGCCCCAGGTGGCGCACAGCAATGCCAGCAGCTCCAAAGTTTGCAAATGATCAAGCTTGCCTTTTTGCTCCTCCATGAGGCGCAAGCTCCACAACGCGCCGGCGAAGATGCCAAAAAAAATGAAGAGCCATGCGAGCAAATCCGTTGCGTTGTTGAGCGCTTCGCGTCCGCTGGCGCTTTCCACTTTGGGCAAGAGATAAATCAGCGCAGCGAGCACGGCCGTGAGGCTCCAAATAAACGGCAAACGTCGCGCGACATTCGGATCAGGCGCAACAACGTAGCCGCATAACACGATCAGGGGAATTTGCAGGACGGTGAATAAAACGAGGGGATGGACAAGTTTGAGGAGCAACGTCGCAAGAGCAAGCGTGGCGAGCACATACCACACGGCCCACCACACTTCGCGGCGCAACATGGCGAGCGGACTATGAAACGCGCCGGTAAATGCGGGCGGCACGCGTTCGAAGTCTTCTAATTGCATGCGCGGCGGAGGCGGCTTGCGCACTTCCGTCTGCTGCGCGGCTACGGCGTCTCCATTTTCTTCCGGCTCCGTCGCGAATTTGCGTAGCCAAACGAGTCGCAGCGCATAGAGCAAAAAGCCGCCGGCCATCACCACAAGAATGATTGCTAAACTTTCTCGCACGCGATTATCCTTTGGGCCGGCCGAGTTCGAGCGCTTTAGTTCCGAGCGTGCGATAAAGCCGCGCGGGCAGCGCATGCACGAGGCGATACAACAGTTTCATTTGCCAGGGATAGATATACTCGCATTTGCGTTTGGCCACGGCCGCGAGCATGAGTTGCGCCGCGCGCTCGGGCAACATGAGCCAAAAGCGATTGGGGTTGCCGCGATTGAGCGGCGTGTCCACAAAGCCGGGATGGATGACGGTGACTTGCAACTCGGGCAATTCCACGGCAAGACTTTCGAGAAAATAGGCAAAGCCGATTTTTGTCAAACTATAAACACCGCGCGCGCCAATGCCGCGCATCGAAGACGCGGAGCAAATGCCGATGAGCGCCCCGGATTTTTGCGCAGCCATAATTTCCGCGCACGCCCGCGTGGTGTAAATCGCGCCTTTGAGATTCGTATCGATCATGCTCTCGACTTTCTCCCAGGACCAACGCGCGAAAGAAGTATCGCCGCCAATGCCGCTGTTGATCCACGCCGCGTCAATGCGGCCCGCGTGTTGTTGAAACGCGCGCACCGCCGTGCACACGGCTTCACGATCGCGCACGTCGCAGGCTTTGATCCAAAACGTGCTGCCGGAATTTTTATGTTTCTCCGCGAGCGCGTGCATCTCTTCGGTGCGGCGGCTCAACAAACCCAATTGCACGCGCAGAGGCGCAAGCGCCTCGACCAACGCGGCGCCCAAACCGGAAGAGGCGCCGGTGATCAACACAGCTTTGCCGGCCCAATATGACGCGCATTTCTTGTTCATCGCTTTTCTTCCTTCCTCTTTTGAAAAAGATACCCAGAAACCGCGCCGATGTCAAGCCATGCACCGAAATTATTCCCCGCGCGCATGATCTTTGATTGTTACAAACAAAGCAACAACTTTTCCGCGGAGCGACACCGAAGCCGCCAAGCTGCACCGAAAAAAGCTTTCCTTCAGCGGCACTTGATGACTTCGGCGAATTTCGGCGGGTGCGTTTTTCTTGTTTCGCTCCGGCTCGTTCGGATTATGTAACCGTGCTTGCTATTGAAGCGAGAAATCTTTTTCTTGGCGCGTTCTTCCGTGAACTTAGATTTGAACATCAATCCTCATGCAAAGGGTTCGTGTGAACGATACCAGCAAGCTTCGGTCATTTAAATATCCGCTCGCGCGGCTCGGCATTATCGGCGGCGGGCAGCTTGGCAAAATGCTCGCGCAAAAGGCCAAGCAAATGGGATTGCACGTCACGATTCTCGATCCCACGCCGCATGCGCCCGCCGGGCAAGTTGCCGACGAACAAATTCTCGGCAGCTTTGCTGATCATGAAAAATTGCGCGCGTTGGTGGAGCGCAGCGAAGTGACCACGTATGATCTGGAGCACATCGATACGGCCTCGTTGAAAACATTTCATGCCGCGGGGCATAAACTCTTTCCCGCGCCACGTGTGCTCGAGATCATGCAAGACAAGCTCGCGCAGAAAGAAGTTTTGGCGCGACACGGTCTTCCGCTTCCGGCTTATGAAAGAGTCGAACGTCCGCGTCTCGAGGATTTCGAGCGCTTCGGTTTTCCGCTCGTGCAGAAAGCGCGTTTCGGCGGCTATGACGGTCGCGGCGTGGTCATCATGCGCACTGCAAGCGACTTCGCACAAGCCTTGCCCGTGGAATCAACGATTGAGCGCGCGATTGCGTTGGAAAAAGAGCTGGCGGTGATGGTTGCGCGCGATCAAGCGGGCAATGTTGCGTGTTATCCCGTGGTGGAAATGGTGTTTGATCCGCGCGGCAATTTGCTCGATTTGTTGCTCGCGCCGGCGCGCGTGTCCGCGCAGATTGCACAACGCGCGCGTGAGTTGGCGATTGCCGCGGTGGAAGCGTTTCACGGCGTGGGCGTGTTCGGCGTGGAATTGTTTTTATCACACAGCGAAGAATTGTTTGTGAATGAAATCGCGCCGCGGCCGCACAACTCCGGGCATTATACGATTGAGGCGTGTGTGACGAGCCAATACGAGCAACACCTGCGCGCGATTATGGGACTCCCGCTCGGAGATGCGCGTTTGCTCCGGCCTGCCGCGATGCTGAACTTGCTCGGCGAGCCGGGTTTTGCGGGCCGGCCGCTTGTGGTTGGTTTGCACGAAGCTTTGGCGCTTCCCGGCTTGTCGTTTCATTTATATGGCAAAGCCGAGACGCGCCCGCTGCGCAAGATGGGGCACGTGACGATTATCGGAGAGAGCATTGCTGAGGTGTTGGCGAAAGCACAGTACGCAAAAACGTTGTTGCGCATTGAAGCGGAGACGAAACTATGAAGCAACCACTCGTGGGCATTATTATGGGCAGCGACTCGGATCTGCCGGTGCTGCAGCAAGCCGCGGAGATTTTGCGCGAGTTCGAGGTGCCGTTTGAGTTGACGATTGTATCGGCGCATCGCACGCCGCAGCGCATGTTTGAATATGCGCGGAGCGCGGAGGCGCGCGGGCTCGAAGTGATCATTGCGGGTGCGGGCGGAGCCGCGCATTTGCCGGGCATGGTGGCCGCGCTCACGCCGCTGCCGGTAATTGGCGTGCCGGTGAAAACTTCTTCTTTGGAGGGAATGGATTCTTTGCTTTCGATTGTGCAGATGCCGGGCGGTGTGCCGGTGGCGACGGTGGCGATCAACAACGCGAAGAATGCGGGCATACTCGCGGCGCAAATGTTGGGCGTGAAATTTCCGGAAGTGCGTGCGCGGGTGAAGAATTATAAAGCGCAATTGGAGCAGATGGTTTTGGAGAAAGCCGCGCAGCTTGCACGTGCAGCGCAATAGCTTGCGGAGGCGCACCGCGTTCAGCGGCAGGATGCCTTTGCTCTGAAGTCACCTCGCGCGAAGAGGCCACCGCGGTAAACAAGCGGAGAAGACACCTCGGTGCAGCAGCGACAAAACAAAAGCAAAAGCTTCGAACGAGCACGCCGGCGTGATTGCGTTTGCGCCTTGCGCCCGGCTTTCAGAAAATTTCTGAGTTTTATTGGCTGCGACTTGAAACCGAAGGAGTGCCGCAATGTGTCGCAACATCAGAACGCTTTACAATTTTGCGCCGCCGGCAACGGACGAGGAAGTACGCGCGGCGGCATTGCAGTATGTGCGCAAAATTTCGGGGCTGAATAAACCCTCGTCAATAAACGAAGCGGCGTTTGCAGAGGCCGTGGCGCAGGTGACGCAAATTTCGAAGGAGTTGTTGTCATCTTTGGTGACGACCGCGGCGCCGAAGGATCGCGAGCAGGAAGCGGCAAAAGCACGCGCACGGGCGAAGCTACGTTTTGGTTGAGGCGGGTTTGCAGGATCTGTTGCATCACGGAGAAATAGCGCTCGTGATTTTGCAGCCTCACTCGTTATAATTTTTATAAACCGCGTGCCCGTTTTGCACCATCAAATCGTTCACATTCACCCATTGGCCTTCGCGCTCAATCCAAAGTTCTCCGAGGTAGCGCCCGTATTTTTCGGTGTTGTCTTTGACCGTTTCCATGATGATCTTTTGGTCTAGAATCAACGCGCGCAAATAATCCCGCGCCTTTGTGCCCGCTTCTTTTTCCGGGCCGCGCATTTCCGGCGCGTTGATGCGATGCAGCCGCACCTTTTGTGTTTTGAGCCAAGTAAACAGCCCCAAGTCGATGTCAACCGTGCAGGTGTCGCCGTCATAAACTTCGACCACGTGCGCGCGATAGTGATACAGGTTGTGCTTCATGGCAGACTCCTTGTGATTTGGGAGGAATGATTCTGTGTTGCATGACAAATCAAAGTACCCATCAGCGTTGCGAAACGCAAGCCGTCTGATGCTGAAGCATCAGGCGGAGCTTGGCGGCAGCACGGGTGCAAAATTCAGGTAGCAAAAGCTCTTTGCGTAAAAGGAATCTCATGTCCCTTCATTCGTTCAGTGGTAAAGCAATCCGCAGATTTGAGCGTTATGTCCGCCCGACGATTTTGGTGCTCGTGCTGTGCTCCGCATTGCCGATATGCGCGCAAGAGAGCATGAAGCGCAATGCCGCGTCGCCGCGCGTGCGCCATGCCGGGTTTGTCTGCGTGGAAAAAGTTTATAACTCCGAATTGATGGCGCCGTTCGACGTGTTGCAGCATTCGATCTATCGCGATTCGAGCGACTACATCCGCTGCTTCATCGTCACGCCCGACGGCAAGCCGTTTCTCACCTCCGAGGGCATTCGCATTACGCCCGATTACGCCTTTGCGAATGCGCCCCGCATCGATATTCTCTTGCTGCCAAGCACGGAAACGAGCATGTCTTCGGATTTGGAAAACACGGCGTTCATACATTGGCTCAAAACCGCGGTGGCGCGCGCGGAGTATGTCATCACTTTGTGCGACGGCGCGTTTCCGCTCGCAGCCACCGGCGCGCTCAACGGCCGCACGGCGACTACATTTCCCGGTGACCGCGCAGAGTTTGCGAAGCGCTTTCCGCAAATCAACGTGCGCTTCGACGCGAACTTCGTCGTCGATGGAAAATTCATCACCTCTGTCGGCGGCGCGGCGAGTTATGAGCCGGCTTTGTATTTGGTGGAAAAATTATATTCGCGCGAACATGCCGTGCGCACGGGACAGGGGCTGGTCATTGATTGGAATTTGGAGAAGGTGCCGCACGTGATTCTCGCCGGCAGAGAACAATAACGCTGCACGCACTATTCGGCGAAACTCGGCGACTTCGGAGCCACTCGGCGGCAAAGTTTTTCCACCGAAATGCGCCGAAGCCACCGAGTGTCGCCGAGAAAAACTTTCAGAATTTTATTCTGTATTTGAAAATCTAAATCGCATAACCAGGAGCACACCATGCAATACGGAACTGTGAAGAAGTGGGACGTGAGCAAAAATTTTGGCTTCATTCAAACCGATGACGATGAAGATCTCTTCGTACACATCAACGACCTCGACGCCACGGTGCAGCCGAAGCGCTTATCGCCGGGGCAAAGAGTCGGCTTCGATATCGTGCGCGAAATGAAAGGCGATCGCGCCGTGCGGGTGCGTGTGTTGAAAAAGTAAACGCTCATCAAAGTCTCACTTCCAACCGAAAGCGCTAACATGCCCATCATTGACATTCACGTTCACATTCAACCGTGGGAACAACTCAAACCCGGCGTGCGCGAGAAGATGATTGCGGGCCGCAAAGATCTCGCAGCCATCGAGCAGTACATCGCCTCGCCGCACGCGTTTCTAAAATTTCTCGACGCCAATGAAGTGGAGCGCGTGGGCTTGATCAATTATCCGAGTCCCGATCTCATGGGTTTCACGGCGGCCACAAATGATTTCATCGCGGCGTATTGCAAAGCCGCGCCGCAGCGGCTCATTGCTTTCGGCGGCGTGCATCCGCGCTTTTGTGACGACGTGGACGCGGAGATGACGCGCTTGCTCGCGCTCGGCATTCGCTGTTTGAAAATTCATCCGCCGCATCAGAACATTGCTGCGAATGCGTATCGCTATGGCAATGCCGCGCAAGAAGCGCTCTATCGCCGCGCCGAGGCGGAGAACATGCTCATTATGTTTCATGGCGGCACGAGCATCTTTCCCGGCGCGCGCAATGTGTTCGCGGACACGATGCCCATTGACGACGTGGCCGTGGATTTTCCCAATCTCAAAATCATCATCGCGCACGCGGGACGGCCCCTGCACACGGAGACGACGTTCTTTCTGCTCCGTCGCCACAAAAATATTCACATCGACATCTCCGGCATTCCGCCCAAAAAGCTTTTGGAGTATCTGCCGCGCCTCGAAGAGATTGCGAGCAAAACGCTGTGGGGCACGGACTGGCCCAGCCCCGGCGTGATGGACTTGCGCAAGAACATTGATGACTTTCGCGCGCTGCCGCTAAACGTAGAAACGCAAAACGCTATCTTGTATGAGAATGCACTGCGCTTGCTGCAAACGTGCGGTGTGGTTTGAGAAATTGCAAAACGACTTTCAAAATAGTTTTGCCGGAAATCGTTTCGCATAAATGACGTTCGCGATTTTCGTGCTTGACATTCGAAAAAATTTTCTGCATTTATTCGCCGCAAGTCGACGCCCGCCTCCGAGCTCTTTCCGATACCGATACGCCGGCTTGCGCAACCTTTCCTTGCCCTATAACCGTTGCACGAGGGAACGATGCTTCGGATTTTGAACCTCACGCTACCGTCTCTGAACTCACCTTCGTTAGTGGAGCACGTAATTCGCGCGACTCAGGAATTGCTTGGCTATAAGGTTATCAATGCCACGATGATCTACAACCATGTAAACAAAAATGGCGGATTGCCCCCAAATCAAAGCCATTTGAGCCCCTGAGCAGAGATAGAATACCCATAGCGGATTCGTTCAACACGATTTTGTGCGTGGTTGGGTGTGTTTGTAACGAAAGCGTGGTAGGTTTAAAGGTGGTTGCTTCAACAAGGTTCGTCTTCCCTCAACCACGCATAAAATCCTAAGTGTTGGCCGCATTGAAAGTCAAGTGATTTAAGAATAAACTCGTAATGTCTCAGTTACATGTGGAGTAGCGCCCGGCCAAGCGGCAGCACACAAGAGGTCCAATGTTGCTAACTTTTCAATAACACAATCTCGCTAAAAGCAAAAACTTTCACGCAAAGGAGCAGAGCCGCAAAGAAAAACTTTGCGTTTTTGCGTGCGCTTTTGATGTGCTCTTGGGTTGTAGCTTGCCCGCGTGTGTTACTGCTGGAGCCGTTGCAAAAAGTAAGTGACGTGAGACAAGAAATCTGCGTTACTTTTTCCACCGAAGACTGAGGCATCAAATAAACTCTATTTTGCATTTAATAATGCGATAGTAGCTCAAATCTAAAACAAGGAGGATGATATGATAAGAGCATTTATTCATCGTATGTTCTGTCTTTTGGGACTTTTGCTGGTTTTTGTTGTTCTTAATGGTGCAAATTGTCCACGCAATCAAGCTCCTATCCCGACATATGTATTGGCGTGGACAGGTACGGATAATCAGGTGAACACTCTCGAAAGTCGAGATGCCATAACATGGCTTCACAAGCGAACCCATACTGGTTCTATCAGTAATGCGGGACCTGTTATTGCGCATGATGGACATTTAGGTTGGATGCTAATGTGGACAACTCCAACGGGGGGAGGCCTAAAGTACTTGAGTGGAATAGGGTCTTCTGGATCTACTTCAAGTAGTTCAGGTATTTTATGGGGGGCGGATATTGAAACCATAAACATTAGCTCCGATAGGTATGCAGCATTAGGAACTCCAACCCTTGCATATGGAAATAATGGCTGGGTGGTTGCATTTGATGTTCGCAGTGGTATTCAGGTCATCCGTGAGGTTCCACAACCTGGACCTATCGTCTGGGAATCAGTGATGAAAGTTGATGGATCCTCGACACCTGCAATAGCTTTTGGACAAAATAAGTTTGTGTTAACTTACTCGTCGAGTTTTCGGTCATCTGTTGCCATTACATCGACTGATGGCATAACCTGGTCGCCTCCGAATGATATATCAATTGCCCCAAGAACATTGAGTTATTACAATGGCTTTTTTTACGCTGTCGTGCTAAAACGTACAGGAGGGCCAGACATCTTTGGGCAAGAAATTGAGGTTTATAAATCAGTGGATGGCATCAATTGGTCATCATCACTTGGGGAAAGAATAACGATACCCCGCTATTCTATAGTAGGCGGGTGTTATGGTCCATGCAAGATGGTTGTTTTTGATGCCACAGATCCTTTTTCTGCTTCTGATTTATCATACTGGATTGGCACGCCGCCGGAAAATGAATGTAACAATCCAAGCTCGCTAAACTTTGGTTCTAGCACCATGATAAATGAATACAGCATTCATTCGATTTCAGTTGCATTTGGAGATGTTCGGCCGTAGTGCATCGCAGCAGAAATAACTATAAATTTGCGGATAAAATCTTCCCCTAATTGCCGTAAGAACAAGGCTGTGGAAGATACTGATACATCGAAGAACTTCTGTTGCGATGCACTAGCATGTAAATAACGCACTGAAAATTAGTCATCCAGGACAGATGTATGTCACG
This sequence comes from bacterium, assembly GCA_041918175.1. GTDB lineage: Bacteria > Zhuqueibacterota > Zhuqueibacteria > Zhuqueibacterales > Zhuqueibacteraceae > JABWAN01. The sequence goes on along the minus strand of JAYRWE010000059.1, from coordinate 90,415 downwards.
TGTCACAACTAAGTGCTAACACGGCGTGATGCTGACGACGCGACGGCAGTATGATTTATGATTTTTAATTCCAACGAGCTTGAAGTCGCGCCACCGCAAACGCGTGGTGTTAGCCATACGAAATCCCAACATACCCATCAAGATCGGTGAAATAGCGGCGCTGTTCCGCTACCCTGTGAAGTCCATGACCGGCGAACCGCTCGAGGTTGCTGATTTGGGCTGGCACGGTCTCGAAGGCGACCGGCGCTTGGCCTTTCGTCGTGCTCGTATCGGCGGCGGGTTCCCGTGGCTGACCGCCTCCAAGCTTCCGGAGTTGGTGCTCTTCTCTCCCCAGCGGCGGGGACCCGATGTCGAGGACAATCTCCCCACGCACGTTCGCACGCCCGAGGGAGAAGAGCTGACTGTGTTCAGCCCGGAACTCGCAACGGAAGTCGGTCGCCGCCATGGTTCCCCGGTCGAGATGATGCATCTCAACCGTGGCATCTTCGACGAGGCCAGCATCTCCGTGATTACGTCTGCGACGGTGAGCGAAATCGCGAAGCTCGCGGCGCAGCGCCCAGACGTCCGAAGATTCCGACCGAACATATTGATGACTTCACTGCGCTCAATCCCCTTCGAGGAGGACGAATGGGTGGGAGGCCTCCTCTCGTTTGGGAAAGGAGACACAGCGGCCATAGTAATCACCAACCGCGACGAGCGCTGCGCGATGGTGAATCTTGATCCTGACTCGGCACGCACAACGCCGGAGGTGCTGAAGGCAATCGTGCAGGTGAGAGACAACAAGGCTGGAGTCTACGGCGCAGTGACTCGACGCGGGCGTATCGCGGTAGGGCAGCCGATATTTTTCGAGCCGCCGCGGAAGCATGCTGAATCACAAGTTTGAACCGTTATCCCATAAAACCAAAAACTCCTTCAGTTATTTCAGATTGACTCTTGACTCGTATACTTCGATGGCGCATATTTACCCATGCACTTTATTGAGACGCCTATATTCACTCGTCGGTTGGAATCTCTTTTAGCCGAGGAAGAATATCGTGAACTGCAAAACGCTTTGATAGAGCAACCCGAGGCAGGAGCCACTATTCGCGGTAGCGGCGGGGTGCGAAAACTTCGATGGGCTGCCAAGGGGCGAGGCAAAAGTGGAGGTCTCCGAGTCATTTATTATCGGTTTGTATCAGCAGAAAAATTTCTCATGTTGTTTATTTACCCAAAGAATGAACAAGATAATTTCACCCCCGAACAAATGAAAAGGATGAAAGCACTTGTTGAACAGGAGTTGAAAAATGCGTGAAGAATTGTTTGAAGAGCTTTTAGAAAGCATTAAGCAAGGGGGCGCGATTTTACGCGGCGAAATGAAGCCAAGCCGAGTCTTTGCATTTGAGCAACCGGATGTGCGGTCAATAAGAAGCCATTACAGACTTTCACAAGCTAAATTTGCCGCCATCCTTGGCATCAACGTTTCTACTTTACGCAACTGGGAGCAAGGAAAGCGAAAGCCGGAGGGCGCCGCGCGTGTGTTGTTGCAAGTTGCCGCACAATATCCCGATGTGGTACTTAGCGTTGTTTATCAAACGCATACCAGCACGGTCAAGAAAAATGGCAAAGCAACTCGGGCCAGCAAAAAGAACCGACGAAAACGCAACGTTGCGGCTTAATACAAACGCTCGAATGATCTTTGAATAAAGTAATCACCTCGAAGCTTTAGCCAGTTTCTTAGTCACAACCGGGTAGGTCGGGGATGAAACGCGCGTTGCAACTTTGGGATTCTTCCTTCTCTCCTCCACTTTGCCGGCTTTAGTACCTTAAAGAGGCAAATCTCAGAAAAAAAGCAAAAAACCTCACGCAAAGGCGCAGAGTCGCAAAGAAAAGCTTTGCGGATTCTTTGCGACTTCGCGGCTTTGCGTGCGCCTTTGATTTTCTTTTGCGCCAATTCCCTTCCCCATTTTCCCTTCATCAAAAAAAGGAGGACTGCTATGCGTTCATTCACGCGCATGTTGCGATTCGGCTTGCTCATGTCGGCCCTCGCCTCGTCGGGCTTCGCGCAAAACGATCACGTGCTCATCTCCGAGTTTGTGGTCACGCCCACTGCGGGCGAGTTTATTGAAATCTTCAATCCCACTTCGAAAGCAATCGACCTCTCGCGTTATTATCTCACCGACGATGTGACCTCCAACAACAATGATTATGTGAAAATCGTGCAGGGCGCGGCGGCGCTGGCTGTGGCGAATTTCGATTTTCTCGTGAAGTTTCCCGAGGGCGCGATGATTGGGCCGCAGGAAGTGCAGACCATTGCGTTCAGCGACACGGCATTTCAGCGCATTTACGGCCGCTCTGCAAATTATGAAATCAACAACAGCAACGGCAGCGTCGCTGACATGACGCCGATCGTCGTGCGCGCGAACGCGGGCTTGACCAATGCGAGCGAAACCATCGTGCTCTTCACATGGGACGGCGCGAGCGATCTTGTGCATGACGTGGATTATGTCGTGTGGGGAAATAAAACTACGGCGGTGAATAAATCCGGCGTGGCGATTGACGGCCCGGATGCTGACTCCACCGCAAGCGTTTATCAAAACGATACGCCGGTCGCGAATCAATCCGTGGTGAATGCGGACAACGACGGCGACAGCGATCCGCACGATGTGAACGACAGCGCCGCGCGCGCCACGCTCGAAGTGGGCGAAACGTTGACGGGCGGCAACGGTCTCACTGGGCATGATGAAACGAGCGAGAATCTCAGCTTTGCCGGCGGCGGTTGGACCGAGGGCAACACGCCTACGCCCGGCACCGTGCCTGAGGCTTTGATCAAGAAGCCGGCGTATTTGATGGCAACGTTGAACGGCAAGCAGGTTCTATCCAACCCGCAAGCTTCCGGCATCGGCGGCGGCTTTTTTATTTTAAACGAAGAACAAAACGAGCTGCAATTTTATCTCAGCCTCAATGGCTTGAGCGGCGCGATCGTGTCCGCGCATTTTCACAATGCGAGCGCGGGCGATACCGGCCCCATCGTGCGCACGATCACGAATGATTTTCAAAACAACATTGCGAGCGGCGAATGGAAAAGCACGGACGCGGAGCCGCTCACGCCCGAGCTTGTTGCGCTCTTGCTTGCGGGCCGCTTGCATGTTGACATTCATACGGCGCTTTATTCCGAAGGCGAAATTCGCGGGCAAGTGTTGTTGGGCAGCGAGAAAAATTTTGTCGCGAATCTCACGGGCAGCCAAGAAGTGCCGCCGGTGATGACGAGCGCAGTCGGCGTGGGCAAGTTCACGCTCGCGGCAAACGGCGCGAAGTTGTCGTATGAAATTATCGCGAGCGGTTTGAGCGGCGTGATTGCAGGCGCGCATTTTCACAACGCGGCCGCGGGCGTGAATGGCGCTGTGGTGCGCGATATTACTTCGAGCTTTGTCGGCAACACGGCAACGGGCGTTTGGGCCGACACGAATGCGCAAGCGTTTTCGCCCGCGCTCGTGGCGGAATTGCTCGCGGGAAAAATTTATGTGAATGTGCATACGGCAACAAACCCCGGCGGAGAAATTCGCGGGCAAGTGCGCGAAGGCGCGGAGCAAATTTTTCTCGCGGTGTTAGACGGCACGCAAGAAACGCCGGCGGTCGCGACGAATGCCGCGGGCGGCGGCCGCTTTGTGCTCAATGCGGAACAAACGCAATTGTCGTATCTCATCAAAGTGCGCGGCCTCAGCGGGCCGATTACGGCGGCACATTTTCACAATGCCGCGCTCGGCGCAAGCGGCCCGCCCGTGCGCGACATCGCTTTCACCGATAGCGCCGCGAGCGGAACCTGGTCAAGCGCGGACGCGACGCAGCCATTAACGCCAACGGTGCTCGCCGAATTGTTGGCGGGACATCTCTATGTGAATGTGCATACCGCGTTGCATCCGAGCGGCGAGATTCGCGGGCAAGTGACGAACGGTGTTGCGATAAAATTTGCGGCGCAGATCGAAGCGAGCCAAGAGGTGCCGGCCACGAATGCGAATGCCGCGGGCTTTGGTTTATTCACACTCAACCCGAGCGCGGATTCACTGCGCTATCAAATCGGCGTGATGAATTTGAGCGGCGCCATCACCGGCGCGCATTTACACAATGCCGCGTCCGGTGTAAATGGCGCGGTGGTGCGTGATTTTCAAAATGACTTCGTGGGCGATTTTGCCAACGGCATTTGGACGAACACGGATGCGCAACCGCTCACGCCGGAGCTTGCGGTGGAAGCGCTCGCGGGGAAAATTTATGTGAATGTGCATACCGCAGCAAATCCGAGTGGCGAAGTGCGCGGACAAGTTTTGCCGAACGCGAAAATCATCACGCCCATTGGCCTCGCGCGACAATTGCCGGATAACACGCGCAATGTTTCGATTGCAGGCGTGATCACGACGATTGATTTTAATCTCGGGAGCACTTCGAGTTCCGAATACTATTTGCAAGACGCGACGGGCGGCGTGCGTTTGTTTGTGAATGGCAAAGCCGCGCTCGCGCAAGGTCAACGCGTGCGTGTAAAAGAAAGTACGATTGCCTCGAACGCGGGCCGCAAGAATATCGAAACCGTGGCCGACTCGCTCATTGTGCTCGATGCTCCCGGTTTGCCTGCTCCGCAAGTCGTCACAGCGTTGGAGTATATCAACAATCGCGCGTTGCTTGAAGGCGAGTTGCTTCGCATCAACAATGCAAACCTCGCCGCGGCGTTTCCGGCGGCAAATAGCAACGCGACGATTACGCTCAACGACGGCACGAGTGATCTTGCGCTATTCATTGATCGCGATACGGACATCGACGGCTCGGTCACACCGCCGAATCCGGTCAACCTTATCGGCGTTGCGACTTCGTTCAACAATGTGCCGCAGCTTCAACCTTCCGCGCGCTCGGATTTTCGCGCGCCGCTCGTGTTCTTCGCACAGCTTAATGGCAAGCAGGAAAATCCTGCGGTCAATACTTCGGCGCTCGGCGGCGGTTGGTTTGTTTTGAATGATGCGCAGACCGAGTTGTCGTATAAAATAAAAGTCGCGAACCTTAGCGGCGCGATGAGCGCGGCGCATTTTCACAACGCTCCGCTTGGAGAAAACGTCGGGGTCGTGCGCGCAATCACTTTTACGGACACGATTGCGACCGGCACGTGGTCGAGCACGGAAGCAAATACACCGCTCACTACCGGTCTCGTCGCGGAATTGTTGGCGGGAAAAATTTATGTGAATGTGCACACCGCACTGCATCCAAGCGGCGAAATCCGTGGGCAAGTGTTGAGCAACGCGACCGCGCAATTCGCCGCGAATCTTGAGGGCGCTCAAGAGAACCCGCCTGTGAGCACAACCGCATTGGGCACAGGCGCATTTACATTGGCGGCGAGTGGGCAGAAGTTGGCTTACAACCTCGGCTATGCGGGTTTGAGTAGCGCATTCAGCGCGGCGCATTTTCATAACGCGGGCCGCGGCAAAAACGGTCCGGTGGTGCGCGTGCTTGATTTCACCGGCGCAAACGCTTCGGGCGTGTGGAAGAGCACAGACGCGCAAGCGCTCACGAACGATCTTGTCGTGGAATTACTGGCCGGACAAATTTATGTGAACATTCACAGCGCGAATTTTCCCGGCGGCGAAATTCGCGGGCAAGTCATTCCCGGCGCGCAAGCGATTATGCCCATTGCGCTCGCGCGACAAACCGCCAATGGTAACGTCGTGACCGTGGAAGGCATCGTGACTCGCGCTCTTGGCCGTTTCGCGCGCGTGCAAGATGCGACCGCGGCGATTACTTTGTTTGAAAGCACGGGTCCGTTTCGCACGGCGATTGACAGCGGCCGCGTGCGGCAAGGCGATCGCATTCGCCTCACGGGGACGCTCGCGGAGTTTAATGCTTTGAAAGAGATGGCGCCCATTGCAAGTTTCGAAGTGCTCACACGCGACAATGCGTTGCCCGAAGCGCAGCTCGTCACACTCGCAGAGTTGGCGCGCAACGGCGAGGCGTATGAGAGCGAGTTGATTCGTGTAGAGGGTTTGCGAATCAATGCCGCGGGCGATATTGCATTTGCCGCGAACAAAACTTATGCGATTCGCGACGCGAGCGACACAACCGGCGCCGTGGTTCTGCGCACGCCCGCAAGCTCAGACACGAAGATCGCGGGCGTAAGCATTCCAACAGGTCTGTTTGCGCTCGAAGGCGTGTTGGGCCAATTTAGTTCAACGAATCCCGCGGTGGGTTATCAACTGCATCCCATACTTGCCACGGATATTTCCCCGCTATCAAGTGTTGATGAGCACAACGCGGAAATGCCCACGCAGTTTGCGTTGCGGCAAAACTATCCGAATCCTTTCAATCCCACAACGATGATCCGCTACGATCTGCCGCAGCGCGCACATGTGCGCTTGATCATCTATAATTTACTCGGCAAGAAAGTGCGCACGCTGGTTGATGCGGATGAAACACCGGGCATAAAGCGCGTGACTTGGAACGGCTTGAATGACGCGGGCGAGAGGCTCGCGAGCGGCGTTTATGTCTATCGTCTCCAAGCCGGATCGTTTACAGCCACGAGGAAGCTCGTGCTGCTCAAATAAGTTTGTAGTAGCGCCTTCAGGCGCACTCTTCTCGTTGACAAAATCTTTTGGGGAACGAGCGCAGATTGGTATTGCTTGAAAGCCGGACTTCCGCGCGAGATCCCAGCGCGAAAGTCCGGCTTTGCTTTTCATCACAAAACAAAACGATGGGCGAACAAACCATGAAAACCGACTCTTTCCTCCATCGCTTCTTCCGCGAATTTCGCGGCGCGTTCTTTACGTTGATCGGCGACGACGAGCGCAAAGCGGAGCGCTATGACTTCACTTCCGTCGAGGTGAAAGAGCAAGCTTTTCGCTTTGATGGTATCTTCAAACCGCAAGCGGAACAAGACCCGCTCTTTTTCTTCGAAGCGCAGTTCCAACCTGAAGATGATTTCTACCTGCGCTACTTCGGCGAGATCGCAGTTTATCTCCGACAGAACAAGACGGCGCATCCTTGGCGCGCCGTTGTGCTTTTTCCTACAAAGGACTTCGACCCCGGCGTGCATCCGCATTACTGGGAGTTTTTTGAAAGCGGCCGGATACGCCGAGTCCACCTTCTCGATTTGCCCGAGGAGATGCTGAAAAAATTCCCGTTGAATTTGTTTCGAATCGTGTTAGATTCGGAGCAGGAAGTTTTAACCACGGCGTAAGACCTCGTCCGGCAATTGCCGCAGCAGAATTTGAGCGCAAAGGCGCAAGACACCATCTTCGAAATGCTGATCAATTTGCTGCTGAGTAAGCTGCCCCAATTTTCAAGAGAGGAAATCGAAAAAATGTTTACGCCCATGCTCTCAGATATTAAACAAACCCGCTTCTATCGCGAAGTGAAGGAAGATCTCACGCAAGAGCTGACGCCCAAGATTGTGCTCGAAGAAAAGCGTGAGATCGCCGCGACGCTGTTGCGCAAAAAGATGAGCCTCAAGTTCATCTCCGAAGTCACTGGCCTTTCGCCGGAGGAAATTCGCCTGCTCAAAAAGCCTGCGGTGAAGCATTGACGCAAAAAGGCTCGCGTTGTTTGCCAATGATTCGATGCGATATGAAGGTCTAGCGAACACGCTAGACCTTTGTGTTTAGAGCAGGAACTTCAACCCACATTTGCGCCGCGTGCTTCTAATTCAAAGCAGGAATCCAACCATGCCTCGTGCCCTCAACCTTCTAGCGCTCGCGCTTGCCGCACTCTCTATTCCAGCAACTTCATGGTCGCAAATTGAAATTCAAATTCCCGCGCGCAAAGACAACACGCTTTATCAAAACAACGCCGGCGCTTTCAGCAACGGCATTGGCCACTTTCTTTTCGTCGGCTTGAACAATCACAGCGAAGTGCGGCGCGCGCTCATCGCGTTTGATATGACCGGCAAAATTCCGCCGGGCGCGAAGATTCTGAGCGCGAGGCTTACGCTCAATTTATCCAAAACGATTTCCGGGCCGCAAACCGTCACGGTGCATCGCGTGCTTGCGGATTGGGGCGAAGGCGCTTCGGACGCGGGCGGTGAAGAAGGCGGCGGCGCAGACGCAAGGCCCGGCGACGCCACTTGGATTCATACTTTTTTCAACACGCCGCAATGGCGAACCGCGGGCGGAGATTTTTCGCCCACGGCGAGCGCAACGCTCGTCACCAACGCGCTCGGATTTTATACCTGGGAATCCACGCCCGCACTGGTTGCGGATGTGCAAGCGTGGCTCGACGCGCCCGAAAATAATTTCGGCTGGCTTTTATTGAGCAACGAAAGTGTGAAGGGCAGCACGAAACGTTTCGACTCGCAGCAAAATCCAGTGACGGGCAATCGCCCGGTATTGCATGTGGTGTATACGGCCGCGAGCCGTGTTGCCGAGAGCGCTTTGAGCTTTCCGCAGGAATACCAACTCGAGCAGAATTATCCCAACCCGTTCTCTCCTAGTACCTCGATCAGTTTTCAAGCGCCGCGCGATTCGGGAGACGAGATGGCGTTGCGGATTTACGATCTCAACGGGCGCTTGGTGCGGCAATTGGTCAACGGCAAGCTTGCTCGCGGCAAGCATGAAGTTGTTTGGAACGGGAAGAACGATTTCGGCGAGCGCGTAGCGAACGGCGTTTATATCTATCGTCTCGAGACGCAGGGCTTCAGCGCTACACGCAAGCTGATGTTGTTAGAGTAAATGAAAAGCACCGAAAGCCGCGAGCGCAAATCAATTTGAACTTGTTGTGACGGTGCCGATCATTTTTACCGTCCAGGAGGTCCTCGTATGGCGCTTCAAAAATTTTTACTCCCATTTGCCGCCAGCTTTGTGTTCTTCGCCGAAATTCCGGCGCTGGCCCAAACCGCATTGTGGCAGCCAACTAATGGTCCGCCCGGTGGGTTTGTAAGTGCGCTTGCTCGGAATGCCCAGGGACATCTCTTTGTCGGAACCGCGTCCGGCATTTTCCGCACAACGGATTCCGGCGAGCGATGGACGTGGCTGAACACGCGCTATAATATCCGCGGCGCATCTGCGCTTGCAGTTAATGCCCAAGGCGATATTTTTGCCGCGACCGATATCGGGATTTTTCGGTCGAACAATAACGGCGCAACTTGGGCGTTCCTCAACGGCAACTTGCGAGATGCGAGCTTTATCGGCATGGCTCCCAATGGTCACATTTTTGTTGGCGCCTATCGCTCGATTGACAACGGCAACACGTGGACGAAAACCAACTTGCCCGCGGCTTTCTCTTTTGCCATGGCGATCAATGCGAACGGGCACTTGTTCGTTGGATCGGAAGGCGGAGTCTATCGCTCGCTTGATGAGGGCCTGTCATGGCGTTTTTTTGATTCGAGTTTTAGGAACGAGTACGTCATTTCTTTGGCGGTTGATTCGGGTGGAAACGTTCTGGCCGGAACCACGAACGGCGTTTACTTTTCAAACGACAATGGCGAATCCTGGCAACAAACACCTTTGAGCAATACGCGCGTTCTCACACTTGCAGTCAGCCAACAAGATCATTACTTCGCAGCAACGGAGGATTTCTCGGATATTGACGTGACCACCCATCTCTTGCGCTCGAAGGATCATGGCGACTCATGGGTGCGTTGCGACACGATTCTGCCCAAGCAAGCAGTTGCGGCTTTGGCTTTTGGCGCGAACGGACAAATTTTCGCCGGCATGAAAGGGCGGGGCGTTTTTCAATCAACGGATAATGGAGAAAGTTGGGCGGCGCTGAATTTGAATAATTCCGAGGCATACTCTTTAGCTGTCGATTCACAAGGACAAATCTTGGCCGGAACACGAGAAGGAAATGGCGGTCTTTTTCATTCGGACAACAACGGCGAGAGCTGGAAAGGCTTGGGGTTGGGCGATTTCAATATCCGAAACCTTGCAATAAATTCCCGCGGCCACTTTTTCGTTGCCGCGCAGAGTTCTGAATCAAGCAAGCAGGAACAGGTTGGAGTTTATCGCTCAATCGATCACGGCGACACTTGGACTTTCGCCGGCCCGGGTAACATTGGTGTTGGCGCGCTTGCCATCGATTCAGAAGACCGCGTTTTTGCGGCACTCGAGGGCGATTATCTTATTTTCCGCTCGACGGACAACGGATTGAGTTGGACGGAATCGCGCTTGGAGGGATTGTCCGGCATTGACATTCGAACTTTGGCGGTTCTGGCGGAAGACCACGTTTTTGTGGGCACAGAATTCGGCCTTTGGCGCTCAACCACTCACGGTGAGAGTTGGGTGGAATTGAAAACTAGTTTGACCCATCCTGATATCCGCGCCCTCGCCGCCAACTCACAGGGCGAGATTTTCTTTGGAACATACGGCCGAGGTGTTTATCGCTCAACGGATGGTGGTCTCCATTGGGAACGGCGCAGCGAGGGCTTGACCAACGGTCTCATCATCTCTCTTGCCCTCAACGCGCGCGACGACATTTTCGCAGGAACCGACGGATCGTTTGGCCCGCCGGGGGTGGCAAAAGTATTTCGTTCCACCGACAAGGGCGAAAGCTGGGCGCCGATCAGCGAGGGTTCGGGGCAGCAAGCAATCACCTCGCTCGTCTGCAATGCACAGGGGTATTTATTTGGTGGAACGATTCACGGCGGAGTTTTTCGCAGTCTTGTGCCCACGGTCTCCGTTCATGAAAGGCGCGAAGATACTGCAACTTCGTTTGCGCTCATGCCGAACCTCCCCAACCCCTTCAACCCGAGCACCGCGATTCATTTTGAATTGCCTGTGGCAGAAGAAGTGACGCTCGCGATTTACAATACACGCGGACAAAAAGTTCGGCAACTGGCACGCGGCAAGTTTGCGCACGGCGGACATCAGCTCATCTGGGACGGAACCGACGATGCGGGCGCGCGCGTAGCGAGCGGCGTTTATCTTTGCCGCATTGAAGCCTCGGGCTACGCGGCGACGCGCAAGCTTGCGCTCGTGCGCTGAAAGAATGCTTTTGAACAACCAACGACCAACAACCAGCAACAAGGCCCCTCATGCACGCAGTCTTCATGAACCAATCCGGCGACGAATCCGTTTTGCAATATGGCGAGTTGCCCGATCCCAAAATTTCCGCGGGAAAAGTTTTGATTGCCATCAAAGCGTGTGCGCTCAATCATCTCGATCTATGGGTGCGACGCGGCATTCCCGGTTCTCGCTTGCCCATGCCGCATATTTTAGGCTCGGATATTTCCGGTGTCGTCGCAGAAGTGAGCGCTGGCGTGACGCACGTAAAAGTTGGCGACGAGGTATTTATTGCGCCCGGCACTTCGTGCGACGTGTGCGAACGCTGTCTCACCGGCGATGAAAACAATTGCCGTTATTATGGCGTGATCGGCGAAAACTCCACAGGCGGTTATGCGGAATACATCACCGTGCCCGGCGTGAATGTCATGCCCAAGCCCGCGAATCTCAGTTTCATCGAAGCCGCTTCGTTTCCGCTTACGTTTCTTACGAGTTGGCAAATGCTGGTCACGAAGTGTCGCGTGCGCCCTGGTGAGTTTGTGCTCGTGCTCGCGGCCGGCAGTGGTGTGGGTGTGGCCGCAGTGCAGATTGCGAAATTGCACGGCGCGATTGTGATTGCGGCCGCAGGCAGCGAGGCCAAGCTGGAGAAAGTCAAGCCGCTCGGCGCGGATTTTTTCATCAACTATGAAAAGCAAAATTTTCGCGAAGAAGTGCTGAAGCTCACGGGCAAGCGCGGCGCGGATATTATCTTCGAGCATGTGGGCGAAAAAACTTGGCCGGAGTCGATCAAGACTTTGGCGCGCGGTGGAAGATTAGTGACCTGCGGTGCAACCACGGGTTATAATGCCGTGACGGATTTGCGTTATCTCTTCTCCAAAAACTTGCAAATCTTCGGCAGCATTATGGGTTCGAAAGGCGAGTTGTTGCGCGTCGCCGAATTTTTCCGCGCGGGAAAATTCAAGCCCGTGATCGATCGGGTCATGCCCCTCGCCGAGGCGCAAGAGGCGCATCGCATTCTCGCCCGGCGCGAACAATTTGGCAAGGTGGTGCTGGAAGTTTCTTGAAGCGTAAGCTTGACTTTCAAAAAGAGAAGTTTAATATTCGTGCGCAATAATCCAACTCAAGCAGGGGTAGCAGCAGATGAAGCAAGACAGTTCGTGGCGCAAAATTCTCGATAAACTCTTGCCGGAATTTCTGGCGTTCTATTTTCCGGAGATTTATGCGGCCATTGCGTTTGAGCGCGGCATTGCGTTTCTTGATAAAGAATTGCAAAAAATTTTACCGCAGGAGGACGACACCGGCCAGCATGTGGTCGATAAACTCGTTAGAGTCTATCTGCGCGACGGCAAAGAGCGATGGCTGCTATTACACATCGAAATTCAAGGCTATCGCGAGCGTGAATTTGCCAAGCGCGTGTATCGTTGCAATTATCGCATCACGGATCGCTTTGAGAAAGAGGTCATCAGCCTTGTGCTTTTGACCGATGACGATCCGGCGTTTCGCGAACATGTGTATGAACTTTCGCAGTGGAGTTTTCGGCTCTATTTTGAATTTCCTATGGTCAAGTTGTTGGATTACGAGCCGAGGTATGAGGAACTGGAGCGCGCTCCCAATCCGTTTGCTATCGTGACGAGAGCGTTTCTGAAAACGGTGGCGACACAGGGCAGCGACATCGACCGTTATCAATGGAAGAAACGCTTCTTGCTGGAACTGTATCACAGCGGTCTGCGCCGCGAGGAGATTGGAGCGTTATTTGAGTTCATCAATGTCGTCATGGCATTGCCTGAAATTGAGGACGAAAAGTTGTACGAAGAGATCAAACCAACAACGGAGGAACAACAAATGTCCCTATTAGCTATAGCTGAACGCAAAGGCCGCGAAGCCGGTTTGGTCGAAGGCCGAGTCGAAGGCCGAGTCGAAGGCCGAGTCGAAGGTCGCGAAGAAGGTTTGAAACAAGCAATTGCCGACATCCTCGAAATAAAATTTGGCGTGAGCGCGTTGGGGCTGTTTCGGAATGTCGAGCCCATTGCGAGCGTGGAAGTATTGCAAAAACTCCGCGCGGGCTTGAAGCAGGCACAGTCGTTGGAGGAAGCCGAAGCCGTGATTTTGGCGCATGCGCAATCGCGCGCTTGAGGACGTACCGCCTGCACTTCCTTTTTCTAAAATAAAAAGGCCGATTCTCTTTTTAAAGAGAACCGGCCTTTTTCATTTCAGCAGAGTAAGCGACACGGCTTTTCATCAAACCCAAAACGCTTTTGCTTTTTTCTCAAACAAGAAAAGCCGCTTCCTTTACCGGAAGCGGCTTTTCTTTCAATTCCGAGAAGCTCAGTTGAAGTTATAGCGCAAGCTAAACTGGATTTGGAAAACATCCGTCCGGAAGTTGGTCGGCTCGTAGGTTTTCGAAATCAACTGATTGCCGATGGCGCGCAAGCGATACAGTGCTTGGCCGGAAGCCGGCGTCGGGCGTGAGATCAACGGTTGCGTGGACACAAAGCGCTGGCCCACGCCCCAGTTCTTGTTGAGCAGATTGCCGAAATTCAGGAAATCGACGCGGAATTGCAGGCCGTTGCGTTTGCCGGCAATGTTGGAGAACAAGTCTTGCGTGATGCTCAAGTCCGCACGATAAACCATCGGCAACGAGATACCGCCGCGTTCGGCGTATTCGCCGCGATGTTTGCTCAAATACGGATCTTGTTGGATGAATGCTTCCCACGCGTCGGCTTGTTGTTGCGGCGTGAAGGTCGTGGTCACACCGGAAATGGTAACGGAGTATTGCTCGAAATTCATTTCCGACTTGTCATTATGAATGTAGATCAAGTCGTTGCTCGTGCCGCCGTCGCCGTTCAAGTCGCCGCTAAACGCGTAGCTCGCGGTGCGAGAGTTGGCGACAAACGGATCCGCCGGGTTGTTGCGCGAACCGTCCCAGAACAACGAGATCGTGGTTGCGCCAAAGTTGAAATACTCTTTGCGATAGGACAACGCCGCAAACACGCGCGAGCCGGGGGAGTAATTCGAAAAACCCACGCCCGGATTGTTACCGTCGCCCGTGTGTTGATTGTTGTTCCACGAGCCGAACGCAATGGAGCCGGCATCAACCGTATTCTTCGCGACGCCGTAGCTGTAGGCAGCCTTGGCAAAGAAACCGTTGTCAAACGGCTTCTCTAACGAAGCGGCGAGGTTCCAAGAATAGCCGTCATTTTGATTTTTCAAAACAATGGCACTGGTAACTTTGCTGTTGATGCGATTGCTCGCGGTATAACGGGGACGATTGTCGGCGCCCACGAAAGCGGCAGTGGCCGCTGCTTGGTTGGCATTGATATAATAAATGCCATTGACATCGCGGTTATACAGAAACTCCGCAGTACCAATTAAGCCCCACCACGGGAGCTTTTGATCGACCGCAAAATTACTGCGCCACAACTGCGGGAATTTGAAATCCGGATCGGTGAAAGCCAAACCGTAGCTTGCCGCGGGCGTGCCGCTGACGGAACTTGGTTTGTAACGATCGGGATTCGGGTTGAACGGGCGCGCCGTGGTGTTATCCAATTGCTCGAAACCGGTGAGCACGCCGTTTTCGCCGATTTGATTCGAAATCCACACGTATGCCGGACGGCCGGTGAAGATGCCGCTGCCGCCGCGAATTTGCGTGCTGCGATCGCCGCGCAAATCCCAGTTGAAACCGAAACGCGGAGACCAAAGCAGATTGGCGTCGGGCAGTTTGCTCGTGGAATACTTCACTGTGTTGCCGTTTTCATCGAGGAAGTTGAAACCGTCAACTTCGGTATTGGTGAAACCCGTTTTGCCAAAGGAGGGGCGATCAACGCGCAAGCCTAGCGTGACGCGAATGTCTTTGTTGAGCTGCCATTCATCTTGGGCATAAACGCCGGCGTAAAAAACTTCCAAGGGTTGAATGGGTTTCTCTTGGCCCGGAATGTTCGACCAGCGCACTTGGAAGCGGCGCAAGGTTATGGGCGAAACGGTGCGGTTCGGATTCGCAATGTAGTCGTTCGCATCGGCGTAAAAATCCGCCAGCGAGTTATACACATAAACGCTTTGCGCGCCCGGGAAGAACACGTTTTCGGATTCATAACGCTCCGCGCTCAAACCGAACGTGAGGTTATGATCGCCTTTGTACATCGTGAAATTGTTTTGCAATTGGAAGCTTTTGTAGCGCAATTCGTTGTTCGGCGTGAACGGTTCAAAGCCGAACGAGGTATAGGCGGAGCCGCCGCTCAAAATATCAACCATCGGGAAAAATTCGCCGACATAGCCGCGGCTTTCATCGCTATGGTTGTAGCCGATGAGCAGATTGTTCGCCATGTTGTCGCCGAGCACCGAGTTCCATTCGCCGACGATGGAGCGAATGTTTTCCATGATGGTGTAATTCGAGTTTTGGTAAGTGATGGCATTGGTGTTGGTTCTTCTGTTGCCGAAGCCCAATGAAGAAGAATTCGACATCAACACGTCCGTTTCGGAGTCGAGATGATTATAGCGCAGGCTCAGCTTGTTGCGCGTGTTGAGATTGAAGTCCAACTTGCCGATGAAACGCAACGCCGGCGTTTTGAAATCATAGCCTTGATACGGGCCGGTTTCATAGCCGAAATTGGTGCTTAGGAAATTGCTCAACCCGTCCAAATCGGAAGCGAGCACACGCGTTTTCGTGCCGCCCACGGTTTCGCCGCCGAGGTTCGCGGTAAAGTCGGTGCCCGGTTGCGCCAATTCATCGTCTTCAAAACTGCCAAAAAAGAACAGTTTATTTTTGATAATGGGACCGCCCAAGCGCAATCCGATTTGCTTATAGTCGAACGTGCCCGAATTGAACTTGAGATCGCCCGCGTCTTCGCCCACCAAACCTTCGTTGCGGAATTGATAATAAGCGGAGCCGGTAAATTCGTTCGTGCCGCTTTTGGTCACCGTATTTACGCCCGCGCCCACGAAGTTGCCTTGGCGCACGTCATACGGCGCGATGTTGACTTGAATCTGCTCGATCGCGTCGAGTGAAATCGGCGCCACGCCGGTGCGATCACCGGGGCTGCCTTGCAAGCCGAACGAGTTGTTGAAATATGAGCCGTCCACCGTGATGTTGTTGAGGCGGTTGTCTTGGCCCGCGAAATAATTGCCGGTGGCTTGCGGCGTCAAACGCGTGAAGTCATTAATGCTGCGCGTGATCGTCGGAAGCGATTGAATCGCGGTGCTGCTCACTGAGGTTGCCGCGCCGGTGCGGGACGCGCTCAAAATCGCGTCGCGTTCCGCGGTGACCACGACTTCGCCCGTGGTCAGTGTTTCCTCGGTCAACACAAAACTGACTTTCAAATCTTGGCCGAGCGTGAGATAAACATTGTCTTGCTTTTGCTCTTTGTAACCGATGTAGCGCGCAGTCACAGTATACGGACCACCAACGCGCATACCCGGAATGTTGAAACGACCATCCGCACGCGAAGCCGCGCCGAAAGTCGAACCACTCGACGTATGCACGGCCACGACGTTTGCGCCAGGTAGCGGCTTCCCGTTGCTGTCGAACACTGTGCCGCTCAACGCCGCGGTGGTGACGCCTTGCGCGAACACCGAGCCGGCCAAGCCGCACACGAGCAACAAAGCCACAACACCGAGGCTCGCTGTGAAAACACTAAAACGGTTGCGATGCATCCTAAACCCTCCGTTATTTGGGTTAGAGATTTATCCCCGCCGAAGCAGGGACGACGTTTATTGACATTGTGAAGAGACGAGAGGAACGATCTGTGAGACAATCAACACGAACATTTTGCCCGCAACATACATACGCCGGATTAAGGTAAGTTGAACGGCGCGTGAATTTTCGATGGACTTTGGCGGTCGGTATGGGCATAAAAAAAGCGTCGCGAGGCCCGGCCTGGACGCCTAAATGTTCTCGAATTGATTTTGCGGGATAAAAAACATGAGATGATCTTCCTCTTTCTCCTGACAACGGCGGCTAATATCCGCAAATCATCCTGAAAAGGCAACATTTTTTTCGACGCGCCGTGCGCACTTTTTAATGCGCGCGCAGCGCTTGCACGATTTTCACATACGAGGCATGCCGCGCCTTTGCAATCTTGCCTTCGTCCACCGCTTGCATGACTCCGCAATCGCGCTCATGAATATGCAAACATGCTTCTGCGGCGCAGTCGCGGCTCGGCGCTAAAAATTCCGCGAAGTAGCGCCGCACTTCCTCGTGCGGCAAATGCACGTGCTCGTGCAGATTCACGCCGTTTACTTCCGCGATTTCGGTGCCGAGCGTGAGTTTGTAATCATGAATCATACACGGCAGCGCTGCGTCGGCAGCGGTCAGCAAATTGAGATTGCGCACGCCATGCTTTTGCTCATAAGCCGGATCGAGCGCGCGCAGCAAAGAAGTTTTTCCGGCGCCGACCGGGCCGAGCAGCACCGAATGCTTTTTCTCCAAATGCTGCCGCAACTCAGCAAAGCCTTCGCCTGTGTGCGCCGAACTGATGATCACGGGATAATTCAGCTTGCGATAAATGCGCGCGATCTTTTCGCCCTCGCCGCGATTTGCGAGCAGGTCGCTCTTATTCAGACACAACACCGGCTCCAACTCTTCCAATTCCGCTAGAATCAGCAAACGGTCGAGCGTGGAAAAATCCAAACGCGGCGCGTCAAACGCGGCGACAATCACAAGCTGCGACACATTTTTCGCAATCTGACGCAACAGCGATTCGCGTAGACTCACGTCTTCCACTTCTGCGTTGAGTTCATCGTCAAACTCGTCGTCCCGCTCCAGCCGCAAGCGTTCCTTGCGTTCCTGCATCTTGTGCCGCAGTTGCTTCTGCTCCAGCTTAGTCAGATCTTTCATACGTGTGTGTGGTTTTGAAATTCAAAGCCGTCCCGAAACTTTGGTTGGAATTAGGGCGCACTGCTGCATACCGCGCCTATACATGAGGTGGAGTAAATTCGGTGTGAGCGCAACTGATTTCACGATACGATCAGCGTTAATAAGTCGCGTAGCTTGTTGCGAGGTGTTGATCTGCGAGGAATTTGCTCTAAATTCGCGGCGAAGATAGCAAAGCCGCTCTAACTTGTCAAGGCTGAATCCATGGGTATGACGATTTCATCAAAAAGCGAACCCCCCGTTTCGCCGTGGCCTAGGCCCCAAGCCGCGATTCGCAACTGTCGCGCTTCTTGCGTGATGAGCAAATAATGCAATGGTCTCGTCGCGCCCTCCAGTTGCTTCCCACCTTGAAGGGGGTGGCGCTCCCTTTCATATTGATCCACATATCTTCGGCGCTCCCTTTTTCGCAAAGGCAAGCGCGGCCCACCGCCGCCGCCGGAAACGATAAAACTTTTATCGCTCATCACAAAACGCTCATAGCCATGCACATGCCCGCTGATAAAAGCTTTTGTTTTGGAGGAAGAAAAAAATGCCGGAAGAAATGTCGCTTCTAAAAATTGGGCGCGCGCCATCACCGCGCTATTGGTGAAAGGAGGATGATGCGAAAACACCAAGATGGCATGAACCTGCGGCGACTGCGCGAAATCCGCAAGCGTTTGCGCAAACCAGCGCTCTTGCTCCGCCCAAGCGCCGCGCGAGTATTCTGATTTGTTCGAGTCAATGCAAACCAAGCCGAGATTGTGAAAAATCTCCGCGCGCCATGCTCGCTGCGCCAACTGCGGAAAGCGCGCGGCAATGTTAGTGTGCCGCCTTTGCGCCTTGCCCCAATAGTCGTGATTGCCCATCATGGGAATAAACGCCGCGCCTTTCGCGAAAATCGGCGCGAAGCTGCGATCAAACTCTTGCCATGCGCGCGCCGACGCGCCGTTCTCCACCATGTCGCCCAAATGAATGAGCACCTCAAAATTTTCCAGACGCAAATTTTGCAGCAACATTTCCCGATCGCGCGCATTGTCCTCGCGCCGAAGAAAAACGCGCTCTGCCCATAACGTGTTCTGCGTGTCGCCGATAATGGCAATGCTGCGCGAAGAGTCGCTCATAAACGAAATTATTCTGTCAAGGCTTCGCTAAGTGTTCCTCAAAAGCGGAATCATTGGGCGCAACCGAGGAGCTCAAATTCGATGCGTCACTCTGAAATGACTTCCTCTCGTGCTCGGCATTGTTCCAAGTGCGCGGGAAGTTTCTTGCGGAATGACAATAAAGCATGCAGCACTTATTGAGAAACGTGCGCACTCATTCCTCTTTCAAAGCAGGCAGCAACGCCGCGCGTAGAGCGGCTCGCATAGCCAACGCGCAAGTCGCCATGCCTGTGGCAAAAACGAGAAGCAACGTTGTCATCAAGGAAAACCACGGCACACTCGCTCCGGCTTGCAAAACGTGCGGCGCAACCGCGAGCAATGCCGCGCCGCTGCCGATCAATATTCCCCACAACAGAAGAAAACCGTTTTCCCACAACAGCATCTTCGTCAACGTCGTTTGCAGAAAACCGAACGCGCGCAGTGTCGCCAATTCGCCGCGGCGTTCGATCACGTTGCGCACGAGAATCAAGCCGAGGCCAATCGTGCCGAGCAGCAAACCCAAACCGCCGAGCGTCTGAAACACAGAGAGGTATGTATTCTCCACCGCATGAAAGCGCGCCAGTTTCTCGCGCGTCGAAGTGGCATCGAAACCCGAGCGTTTGAGCGTATGCTCTAAAACTTGCGCGACGCGCGCGACACTGTCGGCATGCGCTTCGATCAAAAAATACGAATACCCGCTTGCGCTCGGGAAGTGCCGCAAAAAATTTTCTTCGGAGATTAAAAGCTCGCTTTGAAAAATGCTGCTTTGCAATAGGCCCACGAAGCGCAGTTTGATTTCCTCGCCGCGCTCGTTTTGCATAACGACCTCCTGCCCTAAACCGAGGTGCAAAATCCATTGCACCGAATTGAAATCGCCGATGGCCGGAATGACGTTCGGCTCCGTTTCCGTCTCAAGCAGCGCCCAGGGATTTTTCGCGCTGTCGGCAATGCTCGCTTGAAATTGAAAACCGCCGCGTGCGATCTGCTCGCGCGTCACGCCGAGCACGCGCGGCTTCTCCGGCTTATAAAGATTCAAACAGCTCGCATCTTCACCGGGCAACAAGCGCATGGAAAAGATTTTGGTTTGATCAAAAAGCGCCGTGTCTTCTTCGGCAAAACCGAGCGCGGCGCGGCCGGTGTTTGCCGCGAGATTGTGATACAGCGGCGTGTCGCTCTGCGCAAGCAACGCAAAGCCGCCCGCGCCGGAATCTTGGTGCAGCGCATCGTTGCCCACTTCGCGTTTGTTTGCCGCCACGGCGACAATAATAAAACACGCGCAACTCACAAGCGCGACGCTCAAACGGCTGCGCCGGAGATTGCGCGCATTATTGCGCGCCGCCATCGCAAGCACGCTGGCGATCACGCGCGGCTGGCGGCGGCTCAACCACAGCGACAATACCGCCAAACCTGCAATGAGAAACAAAGCGCCGCTGCCAAAGAACAAGCCCGCGGCCGAAGTCCCCTCCAGCATTGCCGCGGCGAGGAGCAGGAGCACCGCGAGCGCGCTCGTGCTGAGGGCGACAATGCGTGCATACCGCAAGGGTTGTATTCCCTCGCGCTGCGTTACGCCGCGCATAAGCCTCGTTGCTGGAACGCGCGCGAGCTGACGAACGCCGCGCCAAATCACAACTGCGATGAGCAACAACGAGCTGAGTGCGCCGACAATCACACTCATGGGCGCAACATGCAAAAACAAAAACGATGTGCCGACGGCTTCCACCCACCACGTGCGCAACCCAATCAACAATAGCCACGCATAACCGAGGCCCGCGACGGCGCCGAGCGCAACGCCCAACAGTGCAACGAACATTCCCTCTCGAAAGAATCGGCGTTGCACTGCCGCGCGCGGAAAACCGACGGCGAGCAACGTGCCAACTTCGCGTGCGCGTTGCTCCACGCCGAGGCGAAAGAGCATCGCAAGCAAGAGCAGCGCAGAGATAATCAAAAAAATACTGAAGCCGATGAAGAGCATGCCGAAATCCGTCGCTCCCGCTGCGGCCTGCAAGCCTTGCGCTTTGACGGCTTGCAGATGAAAGCCCGCTTCTTCAGGCGAGATTGCTGCCACTAGTTTTTTTTCAAATTCAACGTCAGAGCTTTGATCACGCACGCCAATCCGCAGCGCGCTCACTTCGCCGAAACGATTGCGCCACAAGCGCCGCCCCGTGCTTTCATTGACAAACGCTTTGGGTGTTGCCCCGTGCTCATCCCAATACGTTTCGTCTTGCGGCCGAATCAATTTCAAATCCACGGGAAACGGCGGCTCCCACGCGCTCATGTCACCGGCATGCTCCACGCCTGGAATCGGCGGCGTCAGCGTGCGATCCACCGCCAAGCCGGTTTGTTGCACAATGCCTTTCACGCGCAGCGCATGCGTTTGCGTCGTCAACTCTTCGCGCGCGTTCACGACGTAATAATTGATTTGCACCGTATCGCCCGCGCTCGCGGCGAGTTCGCGCGCGGCCCATTCATTCAACAAGATTTCATCGTCATGCAGTTGCGGCGCGGGAGTTCCGTCGCGCAATTGCAAATGGCCGAACGGCGCTTCCACCGGCGTTTGCAATGCCGTGATGGTAGAATATGGCATCATGCGCACGCGCACGCGCATCGTGTTAGCGAGATACGTGAGAATCGTTTGCCTGGGCAATTGCAATTCGCTCGCCGCGTTTAGCGCATGTTGCACGAGGCTCGGTTTCAAAATCAATTCGCGGCTCGTGAGGCTGAAAAAATTTTCGTGCATTTGAAGGCGTAGACCAAGCTCTTCAAGCTGCCAGCTTGCTCGCAAGGCTTGCGGAAGTATTCCCCCCTTGAGAGGGGTTAGGGGGGTGTCATCGCGCGAGTTCGGTTCGAGCAACACCCCCGTGGCCCCCCTCAAGAGAGGAATTTTTTCGGCGAGCAACATCGCATTCACTTTGCCTTCTTGACCCAGCGCGCGCTGCAATACGGGCAATAACACAAACGCATTGAACGGCAACTGTTGCTGCGCTTGCAAACCGAAGCGCCCGAGACTGCGATTGGGCAAAATGTGCGAGATCGTGAGGCGCAGGGTTTCGAGCACTTGCTCGGCATCTTTTTCTCCGAGCAAGGACGCGCGCGGAATCTCGCTATAGCTTTTGAAGGAGAGTAAGATTTGCTCGCCGACTTGCGCCTGCAATTCCTGCTGCAATGCGGCATTGATGATGACTGAAGGAAAGGTTTGCCCCGGGCTGCGGCGCAAATAAGCTGCAAGCGAATCCGCAGCCGCTTCGGGAAAGAGGGTGAAAAATTTTTCGTCAATGCCGTTGAGGTTCACGTTCGTCGCACGCGCTTGTGAGGTGGCATGCGTTGCAGTGGAAATCAGCAGCAATGCCGTGCGCGCGGAATCGAAATGGGAGGCATATTGTGGCTGGGCATTGAGGCGTGCGACGAGGTTGGTGTGAAATGAATTTTCGGAGAGAAGAGCATACTCGATTTTTCCGAGACGCTCGCGCGTCAAATCGCGCAGACTACCGCGCACGGAATCGCCAACGAGCAACGCGCCCGTGAGCACTGCGGTCGCCGCGGCCGCGCCGAGCAGCACTGCGAGGTGCATACGCCAATAGTGCTTCAAGCTGCGACGCACAGACCCTCCCGTAATTCCAAACGGCGCTCGCAACGTGCCGCAAGCTCTGCGCTGTGCGTGACGATGATGATGATATTGTTGTGCTCGCGATGCAATTCAAAGAGCAGGTCGGCGACCGCGTGCGCCGTGTTGCGGTCGAGATTGCCGGTGGGTTCATCGCACAGAAGCAAGCGCGGTTGGTTGATGAGTGCACGCGCAATCGCCACGCGTTGCTTCTCGCCGCCGGAAAGCTCCGCCGGAAAATGTTCGAGGCGATGCGCCAGCCCAACACGTTGCAGCAATGTTTTCGCGCGCGCGATAACGTGGTCGTCGCCTCTGCCAAATGCGAGCGCGGGCAGCAATGCATTTTCGAGCACGGTGTATTGCGGCAAAAGATGATGCTCTTGAAACACGAAGCCGATGGTTTGATTGCGAAACTTCGCCAACTCCGGCTCGGACAACAAGAACGGATTCATGGCATCGAGCGCAAGCACGCCCGCGGAAGGTTGCTCCAACGTGCCAAGCACATGCAGTAGCGTGCTTTTGCCGGAGCCGGAGGGACCGATAATGGCGAGCGTTTGGCCGGAAGAAATTTCAAAGGATAACTCGCGCAACACTTCCACGCGGCGCGTGCCGTTTGCAAAAGTTTTGGCGATACGATCAACGGTTAAACGCGCGGGCAAACTTGATTGGGGCATAAATCATATCTCACATAAGCAAGCATAGGATTGTTCAAACTTGAAAACACTTCAATAGTTCTCGATCTTATCCACAATCCCCACAATCGAAGCATCCACCGGAGAAAGATTGTGGCGCAATGGAATGCCGGCCTCGCGCGCCGTCACGTAATACACCACCTCGCCGGGGCCTGCGCCGATCGTGTCAATCGCAACCAGCGGCGTTCCGATCGGTGTTGAAAACCGATCAAGCGGCTGCAAGAGTTGCATCTTCGTGCCCTCCAAACTTTCATCTTTTTGCGTTGCCCAAATCGTACCGATCACGCGTGCGAGGAACATCGCTTCGACCTTTCCGAGCTTGTCGCTCTATTCATATGCTGCGCGATGGCCAGCGCAATACTTCAAACTACGGCATCGTTGCAATCAAATAGCAGACACCGCGGCGGCAAAAGGGATTACCCTTTAATACATCCCAATGGCCGCAATTGTGCCACCTTGCGCGAGATGCCGGCCATATGACACGTATCGACCACGTCAGTCACGTCTTTGTACGCCTCGGGAATCTCTTCATCTATCGTGCGCCGGCTGGCGCCCATCACATACACGCCCTGCTCTTGCATCTCTTTGGCGATGTTGCGGCCTTGCGCGACGGTCATCGCTTTCTTGCGGCTCATCGCACGGCCTGCGCCGTGACAGGTTGAGCCGAAGGTTTGCTCCATCGAACCCGGCGCGCCCACGAGCACATAGGAATATCTTCCCATATCGCCCGGAATTAAAACCGGCTGCCCGACTTTTTGATAGGCATCGGGAATGTGCGGATGCCCGGCGGGAAACGCGCGCGTGGCGCCCTTGCGATGGACGCATACTTCGCGCTCCTTGCCGGCAAACGTGTGGCGCTCCATTTTTGCAATGTTGTGCGCGACTTCATAAATGGTGCGCAGACCGATATACTTGGGCGCTTTGTTTATGATGTGTGAAAAAGATTCGCGCGTCCAATGCGCGATGATTTGGCGATTGGCAAATGCAAAGTTGATCGCGCAACGCATCGCGCCGAGATAGTTTTGCCCTTCGGGAGAAGAGATCGGCGCGCAGCAGAGTTGGCGGTCGGGCAAAGTGATGCCGTACTTGTGCACGGCTTTATCCATCACTGCGAGTTGGTCTTCGCACACTTGATGGCCAAAGCCGCGCGAGCCGCAATGAATAATCACCGTGACTTGATCTTGAAACAGGCCGAGCGCTTCCGCCGCAACCGTATCAAAAATCTGGGCAACGTATCCCACTTCAAGAAAATGATTGCCGCTGCCTAGCGTGCCTAGCTGCGTGCATCCGCGTTTGCTCGCTTTGTTGGAAACAAGCTCGGGATTTGCGCCCGACATGATGCCGTGCTCTTCGATGAACTCGCGCTCGCCTTCAGTGCCATACCCTTCCTTCACCGCCCACTTTGCGCCCTCGGTCATCACGTGTTGCAATTCTTTTTGCTCAAGCGTGAGCCGCCCGCTCGCGCCCACGCCCGTCGGGACGTTTTTATAAAGTGAAGTCATGAGCTGCTGCATCTTCGGCGCAACTTCTTCTCGCGTGAGCGCAGAGGCCATGAGGCGCACGCCGCAGTTGATATCATACCCAACGCCTCCCGGCGAGATGACGCCGGAATCGACATCGAACGCAGCCACGCCGCCAATGGGGAAGCCATAGCCCCAATGAATATCCGGCATGGCGAGTGAATACCCCACGATGCCGGGCATGTGCGCAACGTTTGCAGCTTGCTGCGGCGCATTGTCCGCGAGCAGGTTCGGCAACATTTTCTCTGTCGCATAGATGCGCGCTGGCACGAGCATGTTGCCTTCTTGTGGAATCTCCCACAAATAATCGGCGAGCTTGTTGAGTTTGATTTCAGACATGATTGATCATCCTAAAGTGGAATGGAGTGCAACTCATGAATTTTGCAATTGTCGAATCTGTTCATCAGAAAGCCCGGTCACTTTTGCGATGAGAGCAACTTCACTACCTTCTTGCAGCAGCGCCTTCGCTACTTCAATTTTGCCTTCAATCTTGCCTTCGATTTTGCCTTTGATGATGCCTTCGGCAGTGCCTTTTGCGATGCCTTTGTTCTCAGCGGTAGTCAGTTTGGCGTAATCATCCCAATGGTATTTCAAGTTGCGCTGATAGAGATTCAACTCTTCTTGCGAGAGGTTCGCCAGTTCCGCAACGAAGAACGCCTTTTGAAAGACGACTTCGTGCGCGAAGATTTCCGGAATGCGATCCAACTCGGGAAGATATTTGAGAAAGTAGAGCCATTTGTTGACATGTTTATCAAGGCTATATTCCGGCTTGCTCTCGTCGAACAATGGCAACTCGATGGTTAAGTAACGCAGCTTGGGATAAAACAACTCGTGCGGCGGATAATCGTTGCGAATACTGT
Source organism: bacterium (assembly GCA_041918175.1). Classification (GTDB taxonomy): domain Bacteria; phylum Zhuqueibacterota; class Zhuqueibacteria; order Zhuqueibacterales; family Zhuqueibacteraceae; genus JABWAN01. Next base: position 64,819 of record JAYRWE010000059.1, on the reverse strand, counting down.
TGCGATTGACCGCCCTCGTGCTCCCGTTCATTTCATAGCCCAAAATGGCGATGCAATAAACCGCGTCGAGGCGAAAGTCCCACGGCTTGGGTTTGGGCTTTGCGGTTTTGCCATAGCTAATTTCGGTGTGATCAGCCACGCGCATCATGCCGCCTTTGGGCGCTTGCTGCGTAATCGGAAACGTTGAATAGTACACCATGCGATCTTTGATATAGGCAATCGGGCTTTTTTGCATCTCGACGATGAAATGATTGCCGTCGCTGTCGGTGCAGAAGAGATCGTATACGCCGGCGCGCTGCTCGAAGATTTCGGGCAGTTGCTCCTTGTTAAGGAAGGACAGATCGACCAGCGGCGTTTCCAACTCCAGCACATCGGTGACGAAACTGCTGATGATTTCTTTGTTGGCTTCTTCTCCAAATATCTTTTTGAAGCCGAAGTCCGTGGTGGGGTCGAGGTATCGGGCCATAGTGACCTCGCTAGTTTTGATTCTTCAGCTCGCGCAAAATCGCGCGAAAGCCGGCCTGCTCGAAATGATGGTCGGTGGTCAAGGCCTCCGTGAGGCCGCGCTCTTGCATGGCGACGAAGGAGATGCAGTCGGTGAGGCTCCAGTCTTTGTCCATACGCGAGCAGTAAAATAAAAACGCGCGTTCCAAAAGCGCAGTATCAACGGGAACGACTTCGATTCTTGGATCGTTGCGTAGGTCCGCAATTGCATCGACCCCATGTGGTCTCCAATTGGATCGTGAAAATGAATTTCCGATTTCGACGAGAACGGCTTCCGTTGTGAGCGCTTGCACGAGAGTTGGTGCGATCGTTTTCGCCTCATGATGAAATTGATCATCATGAAACTTCAATGCCAGCACAAAGCTGGTATCAATAAAGACTGCCGTGTTCACTTCTTCGGTACCCCATATAAGTAATGATCGTGCTGCTCGGCAAAATCGCCGAGACCTGAGGCAATAGTATTTTCCACGATGCGCTTGAACGCACGAATCTTAATCTCTGGAATTTGTGGCTCGCCTTTATCAATCAGCACGCGATAGCGCTTGTCGGGAGCAAGTTCAATCTTGCCCTCGGGCTTGAAAACTTTGCCGTCAAACGTCGCAAAGATTTCGTCAAAACGCGGCGAGGTTTTCGACGCGACCGTCGCCGGTGCGCCGTAGGTTGCAATCTCCTCACGCACGCGATTCGGAGCGCCGGTCGCTCTTTCTTCCGCCGTGCGATAGCTGATCGGTTTAGCTTGAGCAGAAGTTTCCCTCTCGACGGGATTGGGTTCGAGCAGCGTTTGATAGTATTCCGCCAAAGCAACAAGATTGGGCACGTGAAGCTGCTCTGCGAGGTGTTTAAAAATCTCGCCCTGCTCTTGTGGCGACAAAAGCGCAAGGGCGTTTTTAAGGTTGAGGGGCATGGTGTTCCTCCCGCTAAAAATTTTTACACATCAAAAATGATTTGTGTTTCCCAGCCGCTTGCGCTTTCACGCATGTAGAGCCCGTGATACGTCACGGCTTTGATTTCGGTTTTGATTTCATGGCGCTCCGCCTCGATCTTCTCGCCGTATGCGACGGCTTCAATATGCTGCGAAGAGAAGGAGCGCAACTCGAACTCGTTGAACAATTCAAAATCCGTCAAGCAATGAAAGTTCAACTCTGCAAGCCACGTTACGAGCAACGCTTCGACATCATCGGCTTCAACGCGAATCGTGCGCGACAGCTTGCGCTGCACGGAGTCAAGCTCGGTGATGGCATCGAAGAGCGCTTGCCCCGCAATCACGAATAGCTCGGGCAAAGTCGGCGCGTAGAGTAGATAGCCGACATCCGCAGTGTGATCGATCGGCTCGAAGCGTGATGTCAACACGGCATTACTTTCCAATCAAATCCATGTGCTGCACTTGTTCCAGTACGGCGTTGCGAATTTCGGTTGCCGGTGGCGTTTGATAGAGTACTTTGCCTTCGCGCATGAGCTGCGTATAAAGCGAAGTGTATAGCTGCGCCTGCTCCTCTCCTTGCCGCGCAGGCAAAATCACGCGCTCACTGGTGCCGCGTTTTTGGCAGAGCAGCTTGCGCCCAGATTTTTTGCCGCGTTTGGCAATCGGGCGATCGTTGATTTCAACGATGTCCATCGAAAAATCCAATACTGGCGCATTGGAAATGGCCGTGCCCACGCCATAGGCATCGGCAATCACATTGTATTGCAAAATCTTTTCTTCATCAATGCCGCCGGAAAGAAAGATTTTAACATGCTCATAGCCGCGCAGGTCAAGTTCCCATCGTATTTCTTTAGCAAGGCTCACGAAATCGCCGCGCCGATTGCTCGGCGTATCCAAACGAATGGCATACAATTTTTTCTGCAACGCTTCGGCGACGCGCAAGGCTTCGAATTTTTCATCGTTAAAAGTATCCACTAGTGCAACCCGGGGCAGATTGGGAGCAATATAGCGATCAAACGCTTGCACTGCCTCCAGCGTATCCCCGATAAGCAAAATGAGTGCATGCGGAATCGTGCCCGAAGGCGCGATGCGCAACAACTCCGCCGCTGCAATGGAGGCAACGCCGTCGCAGCCGCCGATGAATGCATTCCGCTCGATCATTGGCGCAAGTGCGGGGTGCATGCGGCGGGCGCCAAAGCTGATCACGGGCCTGTTCCCCGCGGCGATCTTGCAGCGCGCAGCTTTCGTGGCCACACCGGAAGCCTGGCAAAGAATACCGAGCAGCGCGGTTTCATACGGACCGAAGTCAAGGTATTTGCCGCTGAGTGTCAGCACCGGCTCATCCTCGAAAAATAACGCGCCTTCCGTCAAACCTTCAACGGTTACGGGCAATTGCGCGAGAATGGTCATCGCTTCTTCCAGCCCGGCAAAGATGCCCCACTTATTGGGAGCAGGAAATTTTTTCACGACAAATTCAACGGACACGTGCGCGTCTTTATCGAGTGCAGTGAGGATTTGTTTGGTGCGCTCGAAATAAACGTCGGTAACTTTTCCGGCGAGAATATCTTCCGGGCCTGCGATATGAAACATGCTCTTCCCTTGTGAACTTGAAAATAGTAAAAGCTGCAACAGGCGTAATGCCTGCCGCTGATTTTTGAAAAATATAGACAAAAAAGCGCAGGCAAACAAGTTGAAAGCTGGCGAGAACTGTGATGTCGAACGACGCGCTAAACGTACTTTGGAAAATAACGGGAGGGCTAAATGGAGAAAGGCGAAGGCATAAGCTGGTTAGCTCGCGCCTTTTGTGTGTCAGATATGAGCGTGCGGCTGCTCAACTTGCGAGTCGCTGCAGCCATTGCTCGCGTGTGAGCGCAAAATAAACCACGTCTAGACTATTGCGTCGCGTGTGCTGGAAATAGCGCATGCCGAGTCGCTCCATGACGCGTATCGAAGCCGTGTTCGGCGGATCCGCCCCGGCTAAAACACGTGCGAGCTGGCATTCTTCAAACCCATGCCGCAAAACTTCTGTTGCCGCTTCACTCGCAAAGCCCTTTCCCCAGTGTTCCGGCCAAAGCCCGTAGAGGATTTCAATCTCCGGGGTTTCTTCGATAAAGCGCAAGCCGCAGAAACCGAGATGCTGCTTGCCGCTCTGCGAGAGAATGTTCCAAAAGCCGAAGCCGTGTTGCTCAAAGAGAAGCTGGCTGGCGGCAATGACTTCTTGCGCTGCTTCGCGCGGAATGATGATATCATCCCATAAAAATTGCCGCACCTGCGGAGCGCTCCACAAGGCATGCAAAGTTTCGAGATCTTCCGGCGCAAAGGGGCGAAGCCGAAAGCGCTCACGGGTGAGAGTGTATTGCGTATTCATATGCGTGCGCGTTTGTGTACGCGAAACCGTTGGTATCCGAAGAGAGCCAGCGCGATGATTATGAACGCGATCACGGCAAAGATGCGCATGTTGGGTTGGAAACTTGTCTGCGGCTGCCCGGGATCGCCATAGAGCGTAAACGCCGCCCAATAAAACGGGTGTTGCTGATAGACGCCGTTTGCGCTTCCATTGTTTTGCAGAATGCTACGTTTAGCTCTGGCCAAAGCGTCCACTTTGGCGAGGTTGTCATTAAGATAATAATCATAAAACCGTGGAACAAGCTCCGCGGCAAAACGATCATCCACTTGCCACAGCGTCATGAGCACGGATTTCGCGCCGGCGCGCAAGAACAGACGCGGCAGGCCTAGTACGCCTTCACCTTCAGCAATTTTTCCTAAACCAGTCTTACATGCGCTCAGTGTGACTAGAGCCGCATTAAGTTTTATCCGCTCAATTTCGTAGCCCATGAGTAGGCCATCATCCTTAGTAGAGTCCGTTGGTGCCAATACCAGGGCTGAAAATTCATAAAATGAAGAATCGACAAATGCGTGCGACGCGAAGTGAATGATATTGTTTTGCGACGCTTCACGAAAGAAAGCTTGCTGCGTGGCCGTTTGCCGGGTGTACAGTTTTGTACGCGAACTTATTTTTGAGATGCGTTCCGCCTCTATCCCCGCATGAGGTAGCGCTTCGAAAATCCAGCTTGCGCCGTCGGAAGGGCTATATGGATTCGCGAACACTAAAGCACTTGAAGTTTGATCGGGCAAGTTCACAGAACTGCTTATGCCCCCCGGATTGGGGCAATAGACTATGGAATATCTCTGCAAAAGGAAATTTTTGGCATAGCTTGGAACTTCAGTCGGTAAATATGTTTTCTTTTGCCCGGGTTCAGTCACCAGGATTTCAAAGGGAAGGCTAGTCAAGATTCCGTCAGGCACGATGATTAGGCGTTCTGGCAAAACGACTCCCGGCGCAGAAGTAATGGGTGCAAATAGTTGTTGATAAAGCTTGTGTGCTAGATCGGCATGGAAAGGCAACGCCTCTATGTCGCTCCCTTCGAACTGATGAAACGGTTTTAGTAAAAAGTCTATCGTATGTGATAAATCTCTTTGGGTTGTTGGTAACAATATTGTGTACGCTTGCTTGTTTGTCAAAACAAAAACAAATACCGCTTCCTCTGAGGTATGATAAAGCAGCATCGCAGCGTTGTTTTGCAGAAGCCATGTTTGCGCTTCTGTGAGGGACTGCGTCGCCGAAGCGCGTTGCGCAGACATCGCATGATGCTCGAAAAGACGCAAGCGTTGTGCAATCACCTCCAGCCTTGCCTCTTCCAGCTTGGGTTTAATTGCACCATATTCGGCACGGCCTTCACGCCACTTTCTATATAACCGCTCTAGTTTTTTGCCTGATTCGTGATAACCGGATGCCGGTGAATCGTGACTCTTATTGTTCAGCTTGGAAATTGTTTGCGTTGTCATATTTGTGAGCGACCGACCTTTGGTCAATTGCAAATACTTCCAAAGTGAATCCAAATCGCCGTGACGTGATCGCTCGCGATAGCTTTGTAAATAGCACTCCGCCAGGCCCTGAAATACTCTCGCACGCTCACTAAAATAACCGATCCGAAAATGATCAAAGTTGAGTCGCTCATGGGTGACCGCAATAATTGCTGCGGCTTTTCGATATGCTGCAATCGCCGAATGCCAGTCCATACGCTTTTGGTGAACGAACCCGAGATTGAAATAATACTGTATCAACGCTTCATTTTGCTCTTTTAGTGAATCCGGAAATATTGCCTGGAATTTAAACAACGCCTCTTCGAACCGGTTTTGTTTGAGGTCTATTTGGGCAATTTCGAGTTGATACCAAGCGACATAATACCACGAACTGACTTTTCTCGCTTGTTGGATTGCCTCCTGATAGAGTTCAATGGCGCGGCGATAATCGGCAGTTTCATTGTAGGTATCGGCCTTTATTGCTGTATAGTTGTGTATTTCAAACTCATTAACGGTTTTGTGTAAATACTGAATGTGCTTATCGCAAAGCTCTCTCGCTTTGTTATAATCTTTTTCGTCAACCAGGATTTGGGCGTATAACCCCTCAGCCCGGTGATAGAGTTTGACATAGCCTCGCTTCTGAGCGGTCGTCATTGCTTCCATGCATGCCTGTTTGCCAATATGGGGAATGGCAAGATCACGATAGACCCGCGCGGAAGCAATTTGAAGACTGACCAAACTCTCTTCGTCACGCGCTCGTCGGGCATGCGCTTCGCCTTGCCGGAGCTGCTCTAAAGCCTCGCTGTATTTGCCGTTTTCATAGAGCAGGTGCGCGGAGTTAGAATATAGCGTACTCAAATCGAGGTGCGCGTCGGCAAGCTCGCCTAGGGCGATAGCCTTTTTATATAAGGAATCTGCCTGCGCATAATTGCTGCTCATGTATTGGACTTTTCCCAACCCCGCCAAAGCTTTTTGCTGGGCATAGAGATCGTCAATTTGTAGAGCCAATGCGTATGCGGCCTCATAGTCTGCCTGTGCGTGCTCATAGATATCTTCCGCAAACGCCACCTCACCGCGCCATGCCAACATCCTCGCCCTCATTTCACGCATTTTATTCGAATTCGTGAGCATAAGGCCGCGTTTACATATGTTCTTCGCTTGCAACAGGCGTGAAGACGGGTCAAGCTTTTCCGCGCGGAAGTAACATTCGCTCAAAACAAACAACACCAATAAATTTTCTTTTTGCTCCGCGGGAATTTGGGGGGCATAAACAAGTGCGCGCTCATATTGGCTGCCGTTGTAGTAGTAAAAAAGAGCGGCGAGAGCAATATCTTTTGATGAAAAGACTGCGTCCAAATAATCATGGGTGTCAATGGGTTCGGCATTTAAGGTTCGATATATAAATTCCACAAAATCGTATATCAATGCCGGTGAAGATTTCAAGTGTAAGGACTGCTTAAACGCATCGTAAGCGGATTCCTGCGCCGTCTCAAGCGTGTCGCGCGCCAACAATTTTGCGGTTAACCAGTAACCATTGCGGCGCGTTGCGGTATCAGCAGCTAATAGCTGAAAACAATTTCGTGCGCTGACGAAATCTTTGCTGATTTGATACCGTTCCCAAAGCTTAAGATAGGCGCGTTCATTGTTCGGATAGGCATGAATAAAACCAAGAAGGCGTTTAATTTGGGTCTCAAGAGAGAGAGTCGTCAAGGAGTCTAATAAGCGCTCGTATTTGTGTTCTTCGTCGAAAACAGATTCGGAACGCTCCGCGGCATTTAGCGGCAACGCCGCAAGCAGGGCCAAAAACAGAATTGCCCAAATCCGATTCAGCATAGGAGGAACTTCTTTAAAAAAATAGCTTCTATCATCCTTTGCTCTTCTCATTCCTGCCTCCCAAAGTAAGTACGGCACACGTCTGCATACCAGCAAACGCATGCCGTGGAGTTCGATTCGGTTACGACCCTGCGCTAGTGCGGTCACGTTGTGATCATTTTGATTTCGAGCGTAATCACACGTTCAGTTTGATTACTAGCCGTGGACGCCGGTTGGCTGGCTGTTATCTCGAATGTACAACCTGGGCGCGTGATCGGTGAAAGCGTGATACTATAGCCTGCCGTTACTGAGTCTAAGTTAAACACCGCTTCACATCTTTCCATATCGGAACAAGCCCATGCCGTTCTTGGCGCAGCCACTTCGGCAACTGACGACGTTGCACTCCGAATTACACTATCGGGTTTTTGGCTAACTGGCCGACCCAACATTATTCCAACCGTGAGCATGGTGTCTTCATCGGCATTGGGCTGCGACAAGTCGGTAGTAATTGTTGCGTGAAAATTGATAACACGCGGAGGCGGCTGATTTCCAGCCCTTGAAGCCGGCGTCGGTAACGCTTGTGAAACCACCATCTCGAATGCGGAATTTGTCCCGCGGATGGAATCTAAAGCGATGTTGTAGCCTACACTGTCCGATTCAAGCGTAAAAAAAGCTTCACAATAATCCGTGCGAATGCACCCAAGCCCCAAACGATCCGGCGTAGGTTGCAACACGCCCGAAGTAGCATGTACAACGGTGTCTGGCTTTTGGCTTACCGGACGTCCTAACGCTAGATTCACAGTCACCAAGCGTTCGGAATTTGCAATTGCCATTGGAATACTCCCGTAAAATGAGTTACTGGTTGAACCACTTTTCACGAAACTTCTTGCTATATCTATAAAAAGAACTATTGGTATCGATTTTTTGCAGCTCGATCATGGCTTCATCATACTGTCCACTAAAACCATACGCTTGTCCTAAAAAGAAGGTCTCTCGGTCACTGTTCGGCATTCGGCGCGCCTGCACCAATGAGTCTGCACGACTCAACCAGTTAAGGGCTAATTTGGTGTGTTCTTCACGGTTGTGCCCACTTTGTGATAAAACAAAATGAGAAGCTCCAGTATAAAAATAGTAGTCGCGAAGTAAGGTCTCTTGTTCCTGCGTTTTAAGGTTATTATGCAAATCTACAGCGGACGGCTGCATCTTGGTGAGTGCGCTTAAGGCATTTTGATACTCTCGTAAGGCATATTCGCTCATCGCCATTTTGAATTTTTTTCGGAAACTATTTGCTTCCAGCGATGGACTGCGAGTGTCGCTAGGAGCCGAGGCGAATATAGGACGAAGTCTGTTATTTTCTATTGTTATCACAGTCAACGTCGCAATCAACAACAGCGGCAAGCCGACGGCAAGCACACGCGTGTGCGTGATAAATTTCCAAGCCTGCGTACCAACCTGGGCTGCATCTGCGGTAACTTCGGCGAGCGTACGCCACGCCCTTTCTCCCACGGATTCACGCTTGTTTTCTTGATCAATCACTCTGCGCACGAGGGTTAGCACCTCCTCTGGAGCCTTAATCGTTATGCCTTCCAGCGTCTTCGATTCTTCCCAAGCGACATGGGGCGTCAAGGCTTCTAATTTAACCAACAACAGTTGATAAAAACTCGGCGAAGTCTGCAGCCCCGTCAAAATCTGTCGCGCTTCAACTGAAGTCGCGTTACCGGAGTATATTTTTAAGAGCACTTGCTCCAACTCGGCAAACGTTTGCGGCGGGCGCGACGCGTTTTCGAAATTCCTGAAGTGCGTTTGCTTTCGGCATAAATCGACCAATTCAAATAATGTTTGGTAGACCGGCTCAGTTCGTTGCAATGCGTGCAGATATTCGTTATCGCGAAAATTGTCGGCCTTGAGCATAGCGGCTAATTCTGCCTGCGGCAGGGTTGGGCGGCGACCTCCCATAGCGATACTCCTTTCAGTTGGTAATGTCTGTTGCCCCATGTCCGCGCAATGCCTGCTTCGTGTGAAAATAGTCTCGCAACACGAGGCTATACTCCTTGAAGCACAAGAAACAGTTGTTCATGTGCTTGAATAAGCAAGTAAAACCATCCAGGCTTTCCATGGCGGCTGGGGGTGGGTGCATGAAGTTGGCCAAGAAAAGGTCCGAATGGTCGGCGAAAAAAGCGCTCTCGCCTTGACAGCCGAACTCGGGAACGGTCTGAAGTATTTCTTGAATGAGGTGAGCATGTGCGCGCAATTGATTTCGGCGTTCGCGTAGCGCGCGAAGCAAAGCGTTATCTTGATGGATAAATGGCGTCGCGTTATGCGGACGGCCGTCTTCCAATTCTAACCATGCCAGAGCTTGCCCCAAGCTTAACTCATCAAAAAGTCCATGTTCAACCGAGACGTTCTCACTTTTCCTTGCAGTCATAAAGTGCCTTTTGCGTCAAAGAATCTCTCTCAGAAAAAGTCATTTTTTCGTTTGCGCAGCTTCTCTCGCATACGGTTGATCACCACCTGAATCACACGATTCCCCAATTTCTCCATATAGGCCGTGACGCGAATCATGGCTTCGGTAAATCCACCGAAAGTAAAGAGCAAAAAAATATGCATGTCACGCTCAAGTTTCTTGTTGTGGGCTCCGTCGCGTAGAGTGCATACCACGTCACGATAGAGCATCCAAATCATATCGGTTTCAAGCTCCCAAATCGTTTCGGGCAGCTTGCCGGAATCTTGGCTTTGAATCACTCGCCACCAGCGTTTGCGCAGCTCGCGATTGCTCTGGTTATGGCAGATCACCGCCAGCCACCCCAGAAACATGCGCTCATTGTCTTCGTCAATCTCGCTGCCGCGAAAATCACGCAGCGCTTTGAGATCATGGGTGCAAAACTCCTCGATGATTTTGGTAAAAATATCCTGCGCAACTTCATCAAGCTGGAGTTGAAGCCGTTCCGATTTCCACTTCACACATTGCCGTCTAATTTGCGTGTAGATATAGGTTTCATAACGTGCCATCAAAACCTTCCAGGCGCGCTCAAACTCCGGCGAGGTGCGGTTGGTGCAAAGCTTCAAGAGTTCACGAAGCGAGAGAGGAGAGGAAAATTCCGGCATGACGGCTTTCTGCATGAAGAGCTAACGCGCTGGAGTCCTGAGGAAGCAGCAAAGTGTTTTAGGATTTCTTTTCCTTAAACCTACTTCTTAGACACAAAATTTGTTGGAAGACTCTCACTTTTTTATTGCCACCGTCGTTTACTTTCGCTTCCACGCCTCGCTTGACATCAGCACTCTCCGTACCTATATTGCCGCGCAAATTTGGACTTTGAAAGCCTCGCACCCACCTTTGCGGAGGAGAGAATGCTAAAATTGGTTCCATGTTTTCGATGCCGCGTTTTTCTTTTGTTCATGAGTTTCTTTCCCGCACTGGCGCTTACGCAAACCACAACCGAGCTCGCCGGCGCGTGGGAAGGCGCGATCAAGTTGCCCGGCATGGAGTTGAATATCGCAATAGATTTCAAGCTCGCGGGCGAAGCTTGGCAAGGTGAGATCGACATCCCGCAACAAAACGCGAGCAACTTGCCACTCGCGAATATCAAACGCGAAGGCGCGAAAATTTCTTTCGACCTTCCCGGCGTGCCCGGCAATCCCTCATTCAAGGGCGCGCTCGCTGCGGACGGACAAACCATCTCCGGCGATTTCACGCAGAGCGGCCAGACTTTTCCCTTCACACTCAAACGCAAATCTGCCGCGGCCACGGCGCAACAAAACGCCGAACGCGCCCGCGCGCTGCAAAATATTCGCGTGTTCGCCGACTCCGTGCGCAAAGTGTGGAAGGTGCCCGGCCTCGCGCTCGCGATCGTGCTGAACAACGAAGTCATCATGTCCGAAGGCTTCGGCCATCGCAATATGAAAGAGCAATTGCCCGTCACTTCAAACACGCTCTTCGCCATCGGCTCCAGCTCGAAAGCGTTCACAGCGATGTGCGTGGGCATTCTCAACGACGAAGGCAAAGTAGATTGGGACAAGCCTCTGCGCAACTACCTTCCCACATTCAAGCTGCAAGATGACTTCGCCTCCGCGCGCATGACGCCGCGCGATCTTGTCACGCATCGCTCCGGTTTGCCGCGACATGATCTGCTCTGGTACGGCGCGGCATTCACGCGTAAAGAGATGTTTGACCGTTTGCAATACTTGGAGCCGAGCAAAGATTTCCGCACGGACTTTCAATATCAAAATCTCATGTTTCTCACCGCGGGTTATCTCATCGAGCAAGTGAGCAACAACAGTTGGGAAGACTTCGTTCGTGCGCGCATCTTTCAGCCGCTCGGCATGACGAGCAGCAACTTCTCTGTGCTCGAATCGCAAAAGGCCGCGGACTTTGCTCTGCCTTATCAAGAGAAGAAAGAGGTCGTCACGCTAATTCCCTTTCGTGACATCACTGCGGTTGGCCCGGCCGGCTCGATCAATTCCAATCTCAATGACATGACCAAGTGGGTGTTGCTCAATCTCAACAAAGGCAAAGCCGGCGCAACGCAAGTGCTCTCCGAAACGGGCCTCGCGCAGATGCACACGCCGTACATGACCATCGCGCAGCCGCTCAAATACACCGAGCTTTCGCACGGCAGTTATGGCCTCGGTTGGTTTATTCAAAACTATCGCGGCCACAATCGCGTGTCGCACGGCGGCAATATCGACGGCTTCTCCGCGCTCGTGTCGCTCTTCCCGCAGGATAATCTCGGCGCGGTGCTGCTCACCAATTTGAACGGCAATCCCCTGCCCAGTATCGTGAACAACTACGTGAGCGACGTGCTGCTCAATTTGGAGCCGGTGGATTGGAACGCGCGCGTGAAGGCCGATATCGACAAAGCCAAAGAGGAGGGCAAGAAGAAAGAGGCCGATGAACAAGCCGTGCGCAAGCCGAACACCAAACCCTCGCATGGCCTCGCGGATTACGCTGGCGAGTATGAGCACGCGGGCTATGGCGTGCTCAAAATTTCTTCGGAGGGAAAAGTATTGCAGGGCAGCTTCAACGCGTTCACGCTCGCGATGGAACATTGGCATTACGACGTGTTCCGCGCGACACTGCTTGAAGATGAAGAAGAGAAGATGCTCGTCTCGTTTTTCACGAATGAAAAGGGCGACATTGACCGCTTATCCGTGCCGCTCGAACCCGCGGTGAAGCCAATTCTCTTCACGCGCAAAGCGAACGCGCAAATGTCCGATCCCAAATTTCTCGCGCAGTTTCTCGGCGAATATGAATTGAGCGGGCAAACCGTAACCGTTGCGTTGCGCGGCGAGAAAACCCTCACACTCACCGTGCCCGGCCAACCGACCTATGAGCTTGAGCCATACAAAGACACGGAATTCAATCTCAAAAGTTTGACGGGATTCAGCGTGAGGTTTACAATGGAGAAAGGGAAGGTGAGCGCCGCGGTGTTTCATCAACCCAACGGCGTGTTCACGGCGAAAAGAAAGTAGATCGAGGATTGTAGATGGAAGATCGTAGCTCGCGTGTTCGTAGTGACGCCTTCAGGCGTTTGATGCCGAGATTCTTATGATGCCTGAAGAGGTTGCGTTTCTAAACGCAGTAATCAAGTTGGATCAGCCACGGCTTGGCCGTGGCTTTTTTTTCTTCATGCTCGCTTAAACAGTCTTTGTAGAAAAGCAATGCCGACTATTGCACTATTTGCCCGAGGCAGTTCGCCTATGTGTGCCGCTCCGCTGCTCAAACTTTTTTGCGCAAACTCTTATGCACGCGGCCGGCTTGCATTTTTCGATAAATGTGATAACTTGCCGCCATCATTATAAAAGGAGTCCGACATGCCAAGCATCCGCCCTCTTCGCGATCTTAGCACGCATACCAGTGAAATTCTCAAAATCTGTTTGCAGGAAGAGCAACCCGTCTTCTTTACGAAGAACGGCCACGGCAAGCTTGTCGTCATGAGCCAGCAATACTTCGAAAAAATGCAAGCCATGAATCGTCTGTATGCGAAATTGGAGGAAGCGGAAAACGCCGTCGCGTCCGGCGACAAAGGAATCTCACACAAAGAAATGATGCGACGCGCACGCGCGCGGATTAAGAAACGGACGGCGTAATCGTGCAACGTTATAAATCACGTTATCTTGGTCCGGCCGTGGCTGATTTGTTGAGCATCGTGGATTATATCGCAGAAGAACGGCCTCGCGCCGCGGATAAGATGCTCGACCGTTTTGAGAAAGCCGTCGCTCGACTTGAGCGTTCGCCTTTTGCCGGCAAAGCGCCTAACGACGACGAGTTGCGCAGACGCAATTTTCGCATGCTTATCGTTGGAAAATATCTCGTGTTTTACAAAATCACGGATGAGACGATTGTAATTCATCGCATCATTCATGGGGCGCGGGATTACAAACATCTTCTGCTCTAAACAAAGACACGGAGTTCAATCTCAAAAGAGTGACGAGCTATAGAGGATAGAAGTTTGTGGAGAGAAGATCGTAGATCGTGCGTTCGTTGCATGCTTAGCCACGGCTTGGCCGTGGCTTTTTTATTTTGACTTTGTATGCTGAATCACGACTTCATCCCAAAGGGATAAACGTCACCACTCAAAGTTTCTCCCATTCAGATTTGTCAATGCCTGCCTGTCTTAAAATTCTGGCGAGCAGATCGCGGCCGATATCGCTTTGGTGGGGATTGGGAATGGCCAACTTGATTTCATCTTTGACGAGGTATTGATGCTTGCCGCTGGCGTAAGGGCCTTCGAATCCCAGCTCTCTGAGATAATGGATCAGGTCTTTCCTCTTGATCGGGCCAAGCTGCGGCATTACGCAACCTCCTTCTCAACCAGCAAATCCACGCCGTCAACGACTGGGAGAGCGTGGCCCAAGCGCAACCCCAAAACGATCCAGCCTTCCAAGACTTCACGTAATTGCTCGCGGCAATCTTCGAGCGCCGCGGCGTTGGCATATACGCCTTGAAAGCCTGGGATTTCGCCATAAAAAGTTCCGTCCGATAAAATCTCATACGTTGCTCTGCGCATCGCGGCGCGAATATAGTCGGTCAACATAACTGCGCTCCATAATAAAGAAATCGTCGCGGTAATGCCTCAGTTATGTGTGGAGTAGCGCAGGCCTCCTGCCTGCAGACAAGATGTCTGCGCTACGTTCTCCGCCAATAACTGAGGTATTACTCGTCGCGAACAATGGCTCTTGCCATTCTTCCACGGAAACTTCAGCCTCGCGAATAATTTTGATCGACGCCGGCGATCAACGGACCTCAAAGCCGAGTTGCAAAGCCACGACGAGATTGCCTTCGATGGCACCTCTGAGATTCACTCGCGCTTCTTCGAAATTTTCACCCTGCGAGAAGACGCCCGAAACGCTCGGCACGGAAGCCACGACCACGCCGGTTTCATCCTTTTCATATTCCGCGAGCTTCAAGGCTTGCTCGACATAGGCCGAGAGGGAAAATGATTTGGCTGTTGGGGGATTCATTTTCATGATGTATGCTCCATTTGTTGTTTGCAAAAATTACGAACTCGAACGGTTATCTACAATTGCTATTTTGCGCTGAGCGTTTGCTGCGAGAATTTATTTTTGAAATAAACCGCTTCCCTACCCGCCTTCAAATCTTGCAACCTTTGCTCTCTTGGCTCCTTTTCTTTTTTTGCCTTTTATCAATGTTGCTTTAGTAACGCCTCCACCTCTTTCCGCAACTCCGCCAGCTTGTGCCGCGCCACCAACGCCAAGCTCTTTTGTGCATACTCGCGTGCGCGTTCGGACTGGCTTTGTGCGTGCGCGACACCGGACATTTGAAGCAGCTAATACCCGAACACATAGGTCTGCTTGATCGCAACCCCTCCCCTTGCCGGATCACTCGGGCCGAAGTCTGTCCAACTTTTGATGCGCCCCACCACACACTCTTCCACCGCCGGATTTTTCAAGGTTGAAGAAAGCACGCTCACGGAATCAACGCTGCCGCGCGCGCTGATCACGATGCGTACGCGAATCTCGCCTTTCAATGCCGAATTGTGTTTCAGCTCGCGTTGATAGCAAAATTGAATTGCGGCATTGTGCTTATTTACCACCCTAGCCAACGCTTCTGGCGTGCGTTCAACGGATACTGCTGCGTATAATCCGCTGGCGTCTAACAGCACATAACTTGAAGATGTCTGATCACGGTTTTCACGCACGGTTTTGGTGTTGGGATGATCCGGACCGAGGTATCGCATAAAAATGGCAAGCGACTCATCATACTTTTCCAACGCGCCCGCATAATCTCCTTTCACCCGAAGCACTTCGCCTATATTGTTCAAACGAATCGCCACATTGGGATGATGCCGACCAAAGTAGCTTTCATCGATCTTCAGTGCTTGATTATACCTTTCCAGCGCGCCCGCATAATCCCGTTTTGCCCGAAGCACGCCCGCGATATTGTTCAACTCTCTCGCCACGTTGGGATGATTCCGGCCAAAGTAGCTTTCATTGATCTTCAGCGCCTCGTTGTACTTTTCCAGCGCGCCCGCATAATCGCCTTGCGACTCCAGCACGCCCGCGATATTGTTCAAATCAATTGCAACGTCGGGATGGTTCCGGCCAAAGTAGCTTTCATCGATCTTGAGCGCCTCGATGTACTTTTCCAGCGCGCCCGCATAATCGCCTTGCGCCTGAAGCACGAGCGCGATATTGTTCAAAGCCGTTGCCACCTGGGGATGTACGCGACCAAAGGCGCTTTCCCATATTTTGAGCGCTTCGCTATACTTTTCCAACGACCCCGTATAATCACCTTTCCGTAGAAGAATTCGGCCTATGTTGTTAAGTGTCCGTGCGACATTAGAGTGATTGCGCCCAAACTTAGCCTCATCAATCGTCAAAGCCTCAAAAAATTTCACTAACGCACCGTCATAATCGCCTTGTTTTAATAGTATTTCTCCGATGTTGTTTAAAATCTTGGCGACATTGGGATGGGTTCGATCGAAATAGTGTTCAGTTATTTCCAATGCCTCATTAAGTTTTTTAAGGGCATCCGAATTGTCACCCTTATCTGCGATGACCAACCCCAAATTGTTCAAGCCTTCTGCTACTTCCGGGCGATTTCGACCGAAATACAATTCGTATATTGTTAATGCCTCCTTAAATTTTTCCAGAGCTCCGGCATAATCTCCTAGTGATCGAAGTATTTCACCGATATTATTCAAAACTCCAGCAACTTCTGCATGGTTTTTTCCATAAGAAAATTCAAAGATCTTGAGTGCTTCGTTATAGTGCATTAGTGCGCCTGCGTACTCTGCTTGCTCTTGCAATATTTCGCCGATGCCATTCAAAACACGAGCAACTTCTGGATGGTTACGGCCAAAAAAGGTTTCATAAATGTATAACGCATTATTGTTCAATTCCAAGGCCTGGGTATAGTCGCCTTTTGTTTTGAAGACTCTGGCAATATTTTTCAATTCTCTAGCCCTGTAGTGATGATTGCGGCCGTGCGTTGTTGTGTCAATGCCAAGTGCATGATGAAACACTTGCAATGCTTGATCATATTGCGCCAAAGTCTCTAATGCCCGCCCTAACATATTCAGCTTCTCAGCATCGTTAGGCGCAAGGCTGTCAGCAATAGCAAAATAGACGATGGCACTATCATATCGTGCTTCGTTAAAGAACGAGAGCCCCAAATTGTAGTATGTTTCAGGAAGTCGCACTCTGGCTTCAAAGCTAGTGCGAACTTCTTGCTCATTTTTTTGAATGGCCTCACGAAAACTCTGCTTGGCCTCTTCCAACTTTTGCTGTTTTGAGAATGCGCTTGGGCTTTCGTTGGCGTCGTCTAACGCAGCCATGCCTCGTTTGACCAAGTCCGCGCTAGTGCGTAGACTGTCCCTATAATCACGCATTGCGGTGAGCAACTGTTCTTTATCCAACCCCAAACGCAGTGCCTCCTCGGCCAGCACATCGCGCAGGCTTTCACCGCCGCTTTTCTCTTCTAAAATTGCAGTGTTCACACGTTGCCGAATAATGTTTTCGAGCAGTGCATCGCTTTTGATCAACAACGGCGAGCCTTTCTTCGCCATTATAATCTCAATCTCCTGGCTCATGGGGTTGCGCGGGATCCGAACGCGACCATTTGCGGGTTGTATAAGAACCAGTCCCTCTTTCTCAACAAAAATGGGCAAATCGTCGCCAATTTCCACGCCAAGTCGCTTTTGCATTGCAGCCGTGATCTCAAAAGTGAAGCGGCCCGAAGCCGTGGTTTGAGATTTTACTCCTAGGAAGGTGACGTCGGCATAGGCGACGCTGTTGGAATCCGGCATCATTACTCGGCCAATTATGTTGATCTGGCCGAAAGATGCCGTGATTTTGCTTCCAAATAGTAGCACAAGAATCAGTTTTTTCATCATTTCAGACCCACTATACTCGGATACTTAACGAGGCACTTTTGCCCAATAACTATATCATGATCCTTCGTTTTTAATCTAATAAACAGTTCTGTATAGTCGTTGGCATGAAGAATAGTAAGATATATAAATCCAGCAACTCCTTCTCGTTTGATAATTTTCTGGAGATCGGCTTCATCATACATGAAGGTAATTTCATCCATCTTGTCTGTCTCAATTGTACGAGCTATTTTCTCTCTATCCACAAAACTAAAGTATTTTGACTCAGTGAGAACTTTTTGAAAAGGTAACAATAAATGTATTTTTAGAAATTGCTGTTCTTTGCGAGTTAGCTCATTTGCATCAACCATTGCTATGCAAATTCTTTTGATTTCATCATGAATTTTTCTATTGACCATTTGCTCTAAAAATCTCTGAATAACCATATTGAAGTTGGGCACATTAATGTCGTATTCTTCTGGCAAATCCTCCAGCGGTGCATTTGGTTGCAGGGTTGATTTTTTATATGGGTCGATCGGAACTGCGGCTAACTGCTTTGCTTGGGGGGAGATTTGTATTGTAGTATTTTTTTGAGAAAGTCGTACATATTCATGTCTGGGTTCATAACCGCGAAGTTGCGCGACGAGCATAAAATTCTCAACGCTATCAACAAGAGAAAGCGTAAAATTTCCGTTATCGTCAGAGAAAGCCTTCTCAGTGCGCCCGAGAATTAAAATCTGGGCACCTGTTGCTGGTTTGTTGTTCTCGTCCATTACATGCCCATTAAAGGACCAAAGCCTATCTTGTGCTTTGGCAAGGTTCACAAAAAAAGCTCCGCAGAGTAGTAGTAGAGCCAATATTGATGATATTTTTGACATGAAAAGCAATCTATTCGTTGGTTCTCGCCATTTTCAATTCTACTGTTTGGCCAAGCACAACATTTCGACGTGCAGTTTTATAGCCGATTTTTCTACCTATGATAGTTATTACAGCAGACAGAGACAAATCTTTTTCAAAGATCAGTGTGAAATTACCATGATCATCTGAGTTCGTTGATTCCGTGCGCGCTACGACCGAGATTTCAACGAAAGCAAGAGGATTACCCTCTGTGTCAGTAACATGACCCTTTATTCTCGGAATCGTGGCTGGGCTCGCTTCTTTCGATTGCTGTGACTTGCTTTCAGTTTTTATCCTAGTTCGTTTTTGGGGTTGCAAGTGAATATCTAAAATTTTGAGCGAGTTCTTGTTGAGAGTTACCGCAGCCTTGTAAGGTTTGTAGTCGGTGTGGTCTATTTCCATGGAAGCAACTATTTCGTTCCTGTCAAGCGTGATTAAAAAAGAGTAAGCGCCCTTACTATCAGTTCTGGCATAAAATGACGACCCACCAAGTATTAATACAACTTCGGCTTGCTCGATTGGTAGTCCTGCGGTATCATACACCTCGCCGAATAATCGGCTGCGCGCAGGCGTGAACCATCCAAATTTCTCCGGCAAATCAAACACGAACGCGAGCACAGTGGCGAGCGAGGCGAGAATGCCTAGCCACAGTGCCATACGTTTTATACATCCCGAAGCTTTGCTTTGCGGCAACTCATATCCATGCCTGCTGTGCGTCGGATCAGTAGGAAACTCCGAAGAGATCGTTTCTCCGGCAGAGGCCGCAGGTCGTGCGGGCATGGGTGGCGCGGGTGACGGCGGCGGTGGAGAGCCGACTTCTCCTTCAGTGATTTTGGCAGGCGGCGCAGTGGCTTCTTTTCCCACCACCACAAACAGCATGAGATTCGCGACATGGAGCGCTTGCGCCACGGGCGCGCCGCCGATGTTCGTTTCCAATGGAAACGCGCCGAGGAAAGTTTGTTCGATGTCGTAAACTTCAACGTTGATGCGGCACGCGCCGGTTTGTTTGGGAGTGATCAAAAACGCGAGACACTTTGAATACTCTTCCGGCGGTACGAGCACGCGTTGGCGCGCATTGCCCGCAATCTCAAAATCCGGCGCGATGATTTGCACTTCCAATTTCGCGGGAGCGAGTTTGCCCGTGGCCGGATCAATGGGAAATTGTAGCGCGATGCTCTCCGAAGTTTGTTCGAGATGATCGGGCTTCTTTTTCGCCGGCCACTCTTCGAGGCCGAGCAACGGCGAGTCGGGGAAACGCACTTGCACGAGCAGATCGAGGCGCTGTCCCACTTCCGCGGCGCTCGGCGCGGCGGCATCAACGCGGCGGTCACGCATATTCGAAAGCGGCGGTGTGATTGGCGGCGGAGAAGTTTGCGGCGAGAGAGTGCGCAGCGCGTGGAGCACTTGCTGCAAACCCGACTCGAACTCGCGGAAGTTCGCGTACGAGATGCTGCGCAGCAACGGCGGCAGCGGGGTGTGATCGAGTATGCAAGGGATGATGGTTTTGCGAAGCGAGAGCGCGCTGTTATATTCTTCTTCCACCCAATGCGAAACGCTCGCGGGCTGCGACCACACGAGCAGGAGTACGTCGCACGCGGCAATCGCTTCGCCGATGCGCTTGGGAAAACTTTCGCCCGCGTGCAAGTCGTCGTGATCGACCCAAGCCTCAAAGCCCGCGGCTTCGAGCGCGGTTTCGAGGCGACGCACGAGGGGCTTGTCTTGCGAAGAATGGCTGAGAAAGATTTTGAGTTTGGGTATTGCAGTCGGTTCCGGCATGGGTGTTTCCCGCATGAGTGAATGCGCGGAAGAAGGGAAATTTCGGAGAGAAAAGCAAAAGCGTTTTAAAACCAGTCAAACAAAAACGCGGCGCTAGATTTCCGGCTGAAGGTAAATCAAATTTAACTGTTCGGCCACGGCTTGGCCGTGGCCTTACTTTTCGAGTTGTGTACTTTCTGAACTATGGCTTGGCCATAGTTTTAAATGCGTGTTGCTTTCGTACCCATGCGAAGTCATGCTACGGCCAAGCCGTAGCAACACAAATTTCAAAAGCTATACTCGCTACGGCTGAGTTTGTGATTGCAAAGCGCCGCGCTGCAACATTTATGGCGTAATTAAACAGTACACGCGTCATGACTATCGCGATATAAATTCACCCGCAACGAGTATAGATACAAGCCACGGCCCAGCCGTGGCTGAACAGTTACAATCGACCCATACTTACTGCGCTGAGCGAGCGCGACACGATCCAAGAAGCCGTTGTGTCCGAACTCTAGTGCTCGCGTGGCTCACGGCTCAATCGCAGGCTGGTTCGACATTCCCAAGTACCATTCGTGCTCCTGCACGGGTAGATATTGCACAAAAGGAAATTCGATGCCACGCTTTCGCGCCGCTTGGACCACTTCTTTCCTCGTCTTGCCGACCGCAATCATCTCATAGCCCCAGAGCGCGACGTGCTCGCCGCGATGTTGCTCCCAAAAATCTTGATGATCGAGCAGCCATTGCATCTCCTGCTCGCGGCTCGCAGGAATTTGATCGAGCGCGCGGGCCGTAGCAGACTCGTGCGTTGGCGCGTGCGCTTCATCCAAACGAACCTCAGTGTCGCGTTCGCGCGCTAAAAATTCTGATAAGCGCCGGCGCTCTTGGCTCGGCAGGCTGCGCACGGCAATCATGATTTCTTCAACGGTTGTGGGCGACATAAATATCCTTTCTTCACCTTCGCGACGCGGAGGAGCCGCAACTCAAAAACCTTTTGTAAGCGGATAAAACAATAGCACTGTTTGCCTGCATGAGCTTTGCTTTTAAAACAGCGATGTTGTTCTAAAAAAATCTCAGAGGTTTTGCGCACGCTCAAAACATACGCAATCACCTTTCGAGCCGCAACGCCATTTTAAAAAGAACTTTTCTTTAGCGATCCTTCTCGCGCAATAGTCTCATCCCATTCATCGTCACGAGCAGCGAGGCGCCGGTGTCGGCGATGACGGCCATCCACAACGTTGCGAAGCCGGGCAATGCGAGCGCGAGAAACACGGCTTTGAGCGCGAGGCTGACGATCACGTTTTGTTTGATCACGCGCAGCGCTTTGCGGCTGAGTTTGATGGCAAACGGCAGCTTGCTCAAGTTGTCGGACATGAGCGCGACATCCGCGACTTCGAGCGCTTGCGCTGTGCCCGCGCTGCCCATGGCAATGCCGACGTTCGCGCTCGCCAATGCCGGCGCGTCGTTGATGCCATCGCCCACCATCGCGACGTTGTGATATTCCTGCCGCAGTGATTTGACCGCTTCGAGTTTTTGATCTGGCATAAGCTGCGAGCGCACTTCATCCACACCCACACTGTCCGCAATGCTCTGCGCGGTTGCGGCATTGTCGCCGGTGAGCATCACACTTTTTTGAATGCCGAGCTTCTTCAACTCCGCGAGTGCGCCTCGGCTCTCCGCGCGCGCTTGATCGGAGACCGCGATGTAGCCCGCCACATGCTCGTCTTCGCTGACCATCATTGCGGTGTGACCATTGGCTTCGACCTGCTTCATGGTTTGGCAAATGATTTCGGTATGCGGATGTTCGGCGTCAAAAAGCGCGTGACTGCCGATGACCACGCTCTTGCCATTCACTTTGCCGCGCACGCCGCGACCCGCGAGGGTTTCGACTTCTTCAACAATATAGCCGCAATGCTTCGCACGATCGCCCGCGGCTTGCACAATCGCGAGCGCGATCGGATGCTCGCTGCGACGCTCCACCGCGGCGGCGAGCTGCAGCATGTCTTCGCACGATTCGCAATGCTCGCCGTGATGCTCGCATGAGAAGTTGCGAATATCGACGACCGCGGGCTGGCCATAGGTGAGCGTGCCGGTTTTATCAAACGCAAACGCGCGCACTTTGGCGAGCGCTTCGAGATACGCGCCGCCTTTGATGAGCACGCCATTCTTCGCTGCCGCACTGATCGCGCTCACAATCGTGACGGGTGTCGAAATCACCAATGCGCACGGACATGAAATCACGAGCAACGTGAGCGCGCGATAGAGCCAGCCGTGCGTGCCATCGGCTAAATTCCAAAACGGCGCGCCAAAGAGCGGCGGCACAATGGCAATGAGCACCGCGGCAATCACCACCGCAGGCGTATACACGCGCGCGAAGCGATCCACGAAACGTTGCGACTCTGCGCGACGGCCATGCGCTTCTTCGACAAGATGAATGATGTGATTGAGCGTGGAGTCCGCGGCTTTGCGCACCACGCGAATTTCCAGCGTACCCTCGCCGTTGATCGTGCCCGCGAAAACTTCATCGCCATGCAGTTTGAGCACGGGCATGCTCTCGCCGGTGATCGGCGCTTGATTGACCGAGGAGTTGCCCTTGAGAATCATCCCGTCGATGGGCACGCGCTCGCCGGGTTTGATCAAAACCGTTTCGCCGATCGCGAGATGATCCACCGCAACGCGGCGTTCGTGCGCGCCGCAAAATGGGCATGGGCCGCCGGTGTAGCCTTCGCGGCCAAGATGCTCGCGGCAATCCATGCACGGCTTGAGCGTTGTCGCTTCCGCGGGCGTGAGCGCGACGAGTTTGCGAATCGCATTGCGCGCGCGATCCATCGTATAGCCTTCGAGCGCTTCGCCAATCGCAAAAAGAAAAATCACGCTCGCGGCCTCGGCTTCTTCGCCAATGATGACTGCGCCGAGGCCGGCCAGCGCCATGAGCAAGTTGATGCCGATTTCATGATTGATCCACAAACGCCGCACGCCCGCGAGAAAAATCGGATAGCCTGCAATGCCGAGCGCGAGCCAATAAATCGGACGGATGAAATCTTCGCGCACGGCAAACCATTCGGCGAGCATGCCCGCGGCCACGAGCAAACCGCCGAACGCAGCGAGTGTGGTGGTGGGCCGCGCAAACAGGAACGGAATAAAACCGAGAATGCCGCCGCGCTGCGTGTGTGGCGCGAGTTCTTCCCGCTTTGCTTCCTCGCGAACGTCGTAGCCGAGCGCTTGAATGCGCTGCGTGATTTTTGCGTGATCAACCCGAGCGGCGTCAAACTCGACTTTCATGCGTGCCGAGGAAAAATTGACGGCGCAAGCTTGCACGCCACTAAGATTGCCCACGCCTTTTTCAAGCGCGGCGGCGCAATCGGCGCAATCCATGCCGGTGATGCGGAGGTGGAGAGTCATATTCGTCTTTCAACTTGACTTTGAGAGAGCGCTCTAGTAAAGTGCGGCCAGCATTGGTTAAAAACTGAAACGCTTTGGGAAAGGAATCTCACATGACCAACTTAGAAAAACTTGAAGAGCTGATTGTTCGCAGCGAGCAAGAACGACGTCAGCGCGAACAAAAGGCCGCGGAGGAAGCCGCTCGCCGCAAGCAAGAATTCGATCAACAAGTCAAAGAGTGGGATCGCCGTTTTGAAAAACATCGCCAGGAATATTACGGCTTGACCAAAACGCTAGGTCTGTTTGCGGAGAGCATGGTGCAACCGAGCGTCGTGCCGATCTTTGCGGAACGCGGCCTCAAGCTCACTGAAGTTTCCGCGCGCATCTCTTCTCGCCGCAATGGCGGTACGATGGAAATCGACGTTCTCGGAATCGGACCGGAGGCCATTGTGGCAATTGAAGCGAAATCGAGATTGCTGACGGAATATGTGAAGGACTATTTAAAACGCCTGCCGAAATTTTTTGACTACTTCCCGCGTTACAACGGGCTCACGCTTTACGGCGCAGTTGCCGGCTTGAGCGTCGATCCGAGCGCGGCGCGTTACGCTTATAAAAACGGATTGTTCGTGTTGGAGCCTGCGGCTTATCTCGTGCAAATTTGGAACGACGAAAGTTTTATCCCACGCACTTTTGGCGGTCCGGAGAAGAAGCGCACGCGCCGCACGCAATAACCGCTTCCACGTTTCATCTGCTGCAAACCTCTCACTTCGCTGATTTCACGCCGTTATTCTTATCCCACCAGCCTTAATCTTTCTTGCCAAATTTATCACGGCGATAATCATCACCGCAAGCATGCCCACAGCCAACAACCAATGGCCGACGCCGAATCCGATTTTCATGCGCCACGAAAAAAATAGCGGAGTACGCTTGCACGCCGTTGAGATTGCTCACGCCCTTTTCAAGCATTGCGGCGCAATCCATGCCGGTGATGCGGGGGGTGGAGAGTGGTCATATGGATTTGTCGGTAGTTGTCAGTGCTCAGTAATTGGTTTTCAAAAATGTCATTCAGCAGGAATCTTTTTAAACACTCGGCACAATGCTCAAGGCTTCAATGATGGCTTCGCGCGAGACGCGATTGCGATAACCCGCTACGATTTCATTCAAATTCTCACCAGCCGCAAGACGTTCGAGCGTGCCCGTTATTTCAATACGTGTGTGCTTGAAGGTTGGTCGACCGCCACATACTCCAACGGCTCGGACAACATGCTTGCCCAAAGGGTAATATTGATACAACTCGCCACCAATCATCTCTGTAATCAGTTTAGTCATGGTTGTATCACTCCGAATAAAAGTTACGAGGCTTTGTTCAAAAGCAGTGGCGGCAATTTAGCGGATTGCGACAAAAAAGCCAATCTTTCTCAAGTGATCTTTACATTCCCGCCACCCACTGCCATACCTGCGCCACTGCAAAACACACCGCGAAGCCCAGTACGATGGGCAATAAGCCAGAGATCGCGGTCCATTTCACGCTGTTGGTTTCTTTGTAGATCGTGTACAGCGTGGTCGAGCAGGGATTGTGCATCAAACTAAAGAGCATGAGATTGACCGCAGTCAGCAAGGTCCAGCCGCCGGCTTGCAGCACATTCAGGTATGCGTTCGCATCATCAAGCTCGAACATCACACCCGCGCCCGCGCCGACGTCCGCGAGCTTCGCGCTCAACACCGTGAGCATGAGCACGGTTGGAATCACAATCTCGTTCGCGGGAATGGCGATGATGTATGCGAGCAAGATGACGCCATTCAAACCGAGAAAAAGTCCGAAGGGATTCATGTAATTGATCGCGTGCTCGGCGAGACTAAGGCTCCCGATGTTGATATTCGAGATCAACCAAATCACTGCGCCCGCGGGCACGGCGAACACAACCGCGCGCCACAACACATAAATCGTGCGGTCAATCAAAGACGTGTAAAGCGTTTGCAAAATACGCGGCGGACGATACGGCGGCAATTCGAGACTGAATGCCGTGGCCTCGCCTTTCAAGATTGTGCGTGACAAAGCCCACGAGGTTGCGAACGTAAGAAAGATGCCGAGCAAGGCAATGCCCACCACGGCACCCGCGGAAACGAGGCCCGCGATACTCGCGGGCGCGAGCGCGCCGATGAAGAGCGAGGCAATTAAAATTTGCGTGGGCCAGCGTCCGTTGCACAGCGCGAAGTTGTTGGTGACGATGGCAATGAGTCGCTCGCGCGGACTGTCGATGATGCGCGTGGCGATGATGCCCGCGGCATTGCAGCCATAGCCCATGCTCATCGTGAGCGCTTGCTTACCGTGCGCACCGGCTTTGCGAAAAAGATTGTCCATGTTAAACGCGACGCGCGGCAAATAACCGAAATCTTCGAGCAACGTGAACATGGGAAAGAAGATCGCCATGGGCGGCAGCATCACGCTGATGACCCACGCGCCCGCGAGATAGATGCCGTCGAGCAGAAAACCCGAGAGCCACCACGGCGCGCCGAGTTGCGTGGCAAAATTTTTAAGTATAGGATGAAACGTGTCGATGAGCAGCGCGGCAAGCATGCCCGAAGGCACATTCGCGCCGGCAATCGTAAGCCAAAACACGAGCGTCAATAAGAGCAACATCACCGGCAAACCAGTGAGGCGGCTCGTGAGAATTTTATCGAGCGTGCGGTCCCAATCAAAGCGCGGCTTCTCACCGACTTTGCTGACCACGCGGCTCGAAATGCGCGCCGCGTCCGCGTAGATTGTGTCCATCAACGCGTCGTGAAAATTTTCGCCCACCTCCCAACGCAGAGAGTTCGCGGTGGTGAGGAGGTTTTCGGGGGAAGGACTTTTATTCATAGAGGCTCGGGGTTTGTTTGCATGAAAAGGTTATTTGGAGTGCTGGAGTTTTGGGATTTGCGTGCCTGCTCAACTATGGCTTGGTCATAGTTTTAGTATCTGAGTTTTGCACGGTGCTTGCGTCGGCTTTCGCCTGATGCTGAAGCATCAGGCTAGGAGATACAAGCCAACTAAAGTTGGCTACCACCCTACGGGTGATCAGCGATCTTTAGATCGCTTCCACCTTTTAGCCTGATGCTTACATCAGGCGGAAGTTGGCGGTATCACGAGTGCAAAATTCAGGTAGTAAATGAATTTGCTTTGTTACCTGCACACGACGAATGCTACGGCCAAGTCGTAGCAGCGTTAATTTGAAAAATCAAATGCAAGCCACGGCCCAGCCGTGGCTGAACGGTTTCAAAAGCTTTTATGTACAACTTCAATTTCCCCGCATTGCACTCCCTCACTCCACAACTCCATCAATCCAAAGCTGAAGCTCACGCCGCCATTGCCCCCTCAAACTGCGGCTTTTGCACGAGGCTGCCCAACTCGCCCGACTTCACCGCCTCGATAATGCGTTGATCGCCTTCGAGCAAACGCAGCGCAACCCAGCGCGCGTTCGAGAGGCCGGGGAATTTTTCTTCAACCATATGCTCTAAAGTTTCGAGCGCATGCTTTAAAGTTTTCGACTCGCTTTTAATGCGGTGCGGCTTGCACACGAACGCGCCGGTCGCGACCGCATGAATCTGCTGCAAAAGTTCGGGAATGCCTTTGTTCTGCCGCGCCGCAGCCGGCACGACCGGCACGCCCAACTCCTTCGCGAGCAAGCGATCATTCACTTCCAAATGATGCCGCTTCGCTTCATCCACCAGATTCAAACAGATCACCGCGCGATTGGTGATCTCCAACACTTGCAGCGCGAGATTGAGATTGCGCTCCAACCGCGTCGCATCAACCACAATCACCGTCACATCCGGCTGGCCGAACAAAATAAAATCGCGCGCGACCTCTTCATCCGTGCTCGTGGAAAGCAGCGAGTACGTGCCGGGCAGATCCACGATTTTATATTTTTTATCCGCGTAGCTGAAGCCGCCCTCCGCGCGCGTCACAGTTTTGCCGGGCCAATTGCCCGTGTGTTGCCGCAGCCCCGTGAGCGCATTGAACACCGTGCTCTTGCCCGTGTTGGGATTGCCCGCGAGCGCCACCGCATAATCCCACGAATCCATATTCACGCCGAGCTTGATCAAGTTGCTCACGTTATGCACGGGACATGCTTCGCAGCCCGCGCTATTCAAACCGTTCGTGCTCATGCTGCTACCTTTCGCTGGATGTGAACGAGATGTGCGTGCTCTTTGCGCAATGCGATCATTGCGCCGCGAATGTTATAAGCCGTCGGGTTGCCGCTCGCGCTGCGCAACTCCGCGGTGATTTCCGTGCCGGGCACAATGCCAAGGTCCATCAACCGCCGGCGCTGCATGCCGCGACAATTTTTCGAAAGCCCCAACACCATGCCGCTCTCGCCGAGATTCAGCGCCGTGAGCGTTTCATACGGCCCGATGACTTCATAACCTTTCGGCAGCAGCGTCGCCGTAATGTTCGCGGCCACCACCGGCGCGAGTTTGATCTCCTCGCCTTCCGCAATGAATTGAATGCGCTCCGGCGATTTATCGACCACGCGAATTTGCATGTGCGGATGCAAACCTTGCGCGACGAGTTGCGCATACAACAACTCCGGCTCGTCTTCAATGTGCGTGATGCGCGCGAGCTCGCCGACCGGCAAATCCGTGAGCGGCATGCCCAGCAATCGCGGCACTTCACCGTTAAAAGTTGGAATCGGATCGCCGTGCGGGTCGTGCAGCGGATTGCCCATTTGTTTGGCCAGCGCCTCGGCTTCTTCGAGCGAGGTGTAATGTTCGCGCTCCTCCGCAACCGCATGCCACTCCGTTGCCTTTAAGCCGGTCTCTTCCGCAAAGTAGCGCTCCCACAAACGATGCACGCGAATGATGCGCAACGCATACGCGCGGCCTTCGGAAGTAAGCCCGAAGCCATATTGCTGCGACTGCACCATCTTTTGCGCTTCGAGCTTCGTCAACAAATGCGCGGCGCGATCGCGATTGAGGCTCAACGCGCCGGACAAGCTTTCAATCGTGGCGAACAGGCCTTTTTCTTCTTGGTGATAAAGATGCTTGAGGCTGTCTTCAACGAGCACGCGCTCGGTCGGGCGCTTGCCCTTGCGAAGCTGCGCGAGCAAGCCCGCACGCGGCCAGAATAGAGCGAACAACACTGCCGCGGCGAGGAGAGTGAGAATGGGATCTATCATAATGAGGTCTGACTTTTAATAAAGCGAACTTGCTCTGAACGTGTCATTCAGAAGGAATCCTTTTACTCGCTGGAGAAGCTGCCGCGTGCTAAAAGAACTCCTTTAAATAACAAAATAAGAGCTGGGAAGTGTAACTTGTTTTGTGCTCCGAGTAGCAATCTGCACTTGACGAAAGTATGGCGCAAAATTGTTTAACGCAAGCCGCGACCTGCTTTGGTTAGTCACGATTATACAGAAAGTTTTTATGGCTTGTCGCTGCTCCACCGAGGTGCCCTCTGCGCTTGTTTACCTAACTTTTATCTCTTCGGGCTAGCTGACTTCAAAGCGATGGCATTCCGCGGCCTGAAGTATATTTTCAAGCGACCATTGTTCATTATCATCGTGACGAGCCAATTCAACAACCGCATTGTTCTTCAAACTATTGCGAAGAAATATTTGTCGCAAGCAAGCTCTCAACAAATACCGCTTGAAAGAGACCTTCCCATAAAGTATTATTGCCACCCGTGAGCGGAAAATGACCAAAAGAGAAATTGAAAAACTGCTCAAGCATGCCGGCTTTCTGAAACGTTCCGGCGGCAAGCATGACATTTGGATCAAGCCGGGCTTTCCGCCGATACCCGTGCCACGACACAAAGACGACATCCCTATCGGCACCGCGAAGAGTATTCTCAAAGCCGCCGGATTGGAGAACGAAAAATGAAATACTACTACGCCCTTTTCAAATCATCTCAGCAAGCCGTCGAAGTCGAGTTTCCAGACTTGCCGGGTTGTGTGACCTTCGGCAGCGATTGGGACGATGCGCTCGCCAATGCCACAGATGTTTTGGCTGGATGGTTGGCGCATGCCCAGCCCGAGTTTCGCAAAGAACCGACTCCCTTCTCGCAACTCAATCTCAAAAACAACGGCGAGACGCTTGTGCCGATAGCAGTAGATGAAAAGGCGCTACAATCATATCGCAAGCTGAAGCAATCTAAAAATACGTTGCCACGCCCAACTGCACGTTCATCGTATGGCCGCGGTTATTGAACACGTCGTCTTCCCACTGCCTCCAATAACTCAATCGAATCGCAGTCTCGCTCGTGGGGCGAAAACTCAAGCCCGTGGTCCAACGCCGCGTAGCCTCGCCGATATTCTGTCCTGTCTTGTTAAACTCCCCCACATTGAGATCGACGTAATCAAAGCGACTCACCAGCGTGAGACTCGCTTCCGGCATGCCGAAGAGTGGACGGCGCAACAAAGTATAATTGCCTTCGACATAAAACCCGCGTTGCGTTTCAGCGAGAAAATCATCATCGAGATGATCGCGAGGAATATCTACCTGCGCGAGCGCAGCTTCACCGCGCATATGCAAACGCCGCCAACGATAATCCGCATCAAACGCGAGCAAACGCACCGCGCGCGCTTCATCCACCGTGATGCCTTCAATCACGTTCGTGTTGTATCGGCCTTGATAAAAAGAAAAACCGAACTCCCCTCCGAAGCGCGGATTATAACCCAATCTTCCCACCCACGCGGGCGCGCCGTTGTTGTCTTCGCCAAACGACTCCTCCGATTTGCCCGCTGGAATGCGCGTGCCCTCGCCCGTGCCGAGTAAGAGGCCGTCGCTCAAGCCATTCACCGCATAAAACTCATAGGTGAGTCGATCAAACGGCGTGAGATACAGCGCGCCGAAAATTCCTGCGCCCACTTCCGAAAGCGTTGCCGGAATGATTTGCGTGGACACGAGCGGGCGATCAATAACATTGTAGCGCGGACTGTCGTGCGCAATATTGAAGCGGCCAATGGGCGAGAGCAAAATACCCATGCGAAAATTTATCGGCGTGGCGAGCAGCACGTCCACGAGCGCGGTTTCAAGCGCGATCTCTTCCGTGCCGTGCTCAAACTCAAGTTCCGAAGTGAGTTTCACATGCTCGGAAATAGCGGAGTAGAGAAAGATATTAAAGCGCCGGCCTTCGAAGGAGAAGCCTTCGGCAATGCCGTCGGTGCGCAGATAGTTTGAGTTCGCCTCCGCGTATCCGCCAATCGCCGTCTTCCCGCCGAGGTTGAGAATGTACGGTCGATCATAAATCCCGCCACGCTGAAAAGGAGAAGGAATGCTGTCGGGCTTCGCAGTTTGAGAGAAGCCGTTCGTGTGCACAAAGAACGCGAGCACCAGCATGCGCTTTAAAAGCGCGCACGCGCCAAACATTCCCCCCTTGAGGGGGGCTCGGGGGGTGTTGCGCGCAAGATGGTTCCTTGTAATGCCCGACCCCCCCCTGGCCCCCCTCAAGGGGGGAATAGCAAAAAATGTTTTCATGCTTTCACCTTTATAATAAAATTCTCTGCCGTCTCTTCAATTGGGAAACGCTGCAACGCGCGCGGCGCCGGGCCGTCTTCGACTTCACCGGCAACGGAATAAACCGAGCCGTGACACGGGCATTCGAATGAGCTTGGCATCACGCGCACTTCGCAGCCTGCGTGCGAACAAATCGGCGAGAGCGCAATGAAGCCCGCCGTGCCGAGATTGCGCACGACAATTGGAATGGGAAAATTTGCCGCGCGCACGATCATGACACCGTTCGGTTGCAACAACGCCGAGGTCTCGGCTTTGGGAATTGCGATCGTCGCACCGTCGGATGTACCGCGATAAGTTGCCACACCCGCGGCGCAGGCATTTAGCACAATAGGCGTTGCGCCGAGTGCGACAGCCTCACCGACGGTTTGCAAAAATTTTCTGCGTGTGAACATGGCTTGCCTTAAAGTGTGAAAGAAGCCGTTCAGCCACGGCTTGGCCGTGGCTTCTTCTTTATCTGTTATAAAAAAACAAAGCAAGCCACGGTCAAACCGTGGCTGAACGTGCATGCGTGAACCTCATCTTTGGCAAAAATCTTCCCGTGCGCGACATGTATTCACGATAACGCTCGCCGAACTTCGCCGACAACTGCGCTTCTTCTTTTTCAACCAAAAGCGGCAACGCCAAAATCACGAGCAGCATCATGGCGAGAATAAATCCATTTGCCGCGAGGAGGCCGAGCGCGAAAAATTCAAACGAGGCGAAGCTATAAAGCGGATGCCGGATCCAGCGATACGGGCCATGCGTTGTCAAAGACTGCTCGCTTTTTGTGAGCACAGTCTCGCTGACATTGCGGCCGAGGCTGCGAAAGAGCCACAAGATAAGCGGCAACATGATCGCGGCCAAAGCAACGCCACACCAGCGCAGCCATGCGGGCAGTTCGAGACGCGCCCACGCCATCCATTCGGGATTGATCATGTAAAGCAGTATCGCGCCGTAAAGCGGGAGCGCAAAGAGCACGCGCAAAAGTATCATGCGCTTGCTTTCCTCACTGCGCGCGATTTGTTCGCCGCTGCGCCGCGCCTGATGGCGATGATAGATTGAGATCGCAATCGCCGCGACAAAGATCGCGATGAAGATAATGCGAAAGGTTGATTCGTAGTTCATGGGATTTCCTTTAGCTAAAGCGACTTTAAAAACGCGAGCAACGCGGCTTTGTCGCTTTCATTCAAATTAACAAAACGATCGCGACTGGCCCGTGCTTCGCCGCCATGCGCGCGAATGGCTTCGCTCAAATCCGAAGTGCGGCCGTCGTGCAGATAAAACGGCGTGCCGCCGAGCACATTGCCCACGTTGCCGAGTCCCCACAGCGGCGTTGTGCGCCACTCGCTTCCGCTTGCTTCGCCTTCGGGATAATTGTCCGCGAGCGCCGCACCCATGTCGTGCAGCAATAAATCGGAATAGAGCGCGACGGTTTGAAAAGCGAGCGGCGCAATCGAACTCGCGCCGGTTTGCATTTCGGGAAGGTGGCAGCTAGCGCATTTGATCTCCGCAAAGATGCGCTCGCCCGCGGCCACGTTCGC
Source organism: bacterium (assembly GCA_041918175.1). GTDB lineage: Bacteria > Zhuqueibacterota > Zhuqueibacteria > Zhuqueibacterales > Zhuqueibacteraceae > JABWAN01. Next base: position 32,339 of record JAYRWE010000059.1, on the reverse strand, counting down.
GTCGTTCTCATTGCGCCGCGAGGGCACGCGCAACGTTTGCAAATAGAACACGACATTGTTCACGGTTTCGGCCGAGACTTCGGGATCGGCAATGTTATCGCCCACGTGATTGCCGAGCGCGGGATTAAAAAGCTCCACCGGCTCGAATTCGCTCGTCAAGCCCATGTCGTTGAGATATGCGCCCGCGGTTTGTTGCAGCAGATTGATCGCAGTGGCCTTGCGCCCGAAGCGCCCGAGATATTTCCCCGCGCGCATGATTTTATCCGCACTCGGATTGAGGAAAGTCGGAACGTTCACAAAATTCGCGCGGCCCGAAACGCCGTCGCCATTCGCATCGTTCGGATCTTCGTTCGCGAGAATCGCGGCATCGGGAATGGCTTCGATAAAACCGAGACCCACGACTATCGGTCCGCCGCGTTCGGAAAGGCCGGTAATGTTCGCGGGCAATTGCTCCGCAGGATAACCTGGAATCGCGCGATCTTGCAACTGCGGCCCGCCCTGCTCGCGCATATAATCGAAGCCCGTCGCTGTCGTCTTGCCGAAACGCCGCAAATTGGTCGAAGGATGCCCGCGCCCATCGCCGGGATGACAGCTTTCGCACGAGGTTTGATTGAACACCGGGCCGAGTCCGGTTTGCGGAGTGAAGCGTTCGCTAAAAGCTTCGTCACCCGCAATGTGCGCACGCGCTTGCGCTGGCGACAGGCCTTCGACTTGACCATCGAGCACTTCATTCTCGTTGGGCGCCTCGGTTAACAAATCCGAACACGCACTCAAAAGCAGTGGCAGTATGACTACTGCCATCAAACGTTCTCTATTTTTCATTTTGAGCCTCAGTTTTTTACTATCGCGCAAAATTAGGTTTGACTAAAAATAGGATTAGCTCGTAGAAAGTCAACACATTTTTTCTGCCCGAGCACGCGCGTAACAGGCAATTCCAACATGGGCTGGATTTTATGCTTTGCAAAAGAATTTTGAATTGACTACTCTTTCGCTGTGTTATTCACCTTTCGTTGTCATGGAAGCCTTATGAAATTTCGCGCCCGAAAATTTTTCGTGTTGCCTTTCGCTGCAGCGCTGTTCGGAATCGTTTGGCTCTTGCCACACGCCAGCCTTGCGCAAAATTCTCCTGCCCAATCCCTCCGCATCCAGCGTATCGAAATTCAAGGCACCACCAAAACGCAGCACAGCGTCATTCGTCGCTATCTCAGTATGAAAGTCGGCGATGAGATTACGCCAGAATTGATCGCGCAAAATTACGATGCGCTTGCAGCCACGAATTTTTTCAAGCGCGTGGATTTCAGCGCCAAGCCGGGCAGCGCGCCGGGGCAGGTTGTGCTTGTCATCGAAATTGTCGAACGCTTTTGGCCGTGGCTGGAAGTAGCGGGAGGTTTCAGCGAGCTTGAAGGTTGGTATATCATTCCGCTGGGCGTGCGCTTCGACAACTTTTTCGGACGCGGCGATCTCGGCGGCGCGCGCGCTCATTGCTGATCGCACCGGCGGTTTTTATCTACATTATCGCCATCCGCAAATTTTCAAGAGCGCGTTTGATTTGCAAATGGAATTGGGCGGGATGAATCAAAGTTTTATTCATTATATCGAAGGCCGCGAAGTTTTCCACGACATCGAAAATGGCGAAGCGAGTTTGGCCTTCATTGGAACGCGCGGTTTGGCGCGCTATTTTTCCGCCGGGTTTCAATTCAACAACTGGCGCCCCGAAGCGCAAGCAACTTTCACGGATAACGACAGCACATTTCAACTCACACAAAACCCGCTGGCTGCGCAACTTGTGGAGACGAAAATCAATCGTCTATTTGTGCGTTTGGAAAAAGACACGCGCAATGATCGCCTCTTTCCGCAGCGCGGCGTGTGGGGCGCGCTCGCGTTTGAAGTTGCCGATTCAGCTTTGGGCAGCGAGGTAAATTTTACGAGTCTCGTTTTTGACGGACGCTTTTATGCGCCCATTGGCAGAAATACTTTTGCATTGCACGCGAAAGCCGCGCGCGTTTCCGAGGCCGCGCCATTTTATGAACGCTTCTATCTCGGCGGCGCGTACTCGTTGCGCGGCTTTGCGGAGCGCAGTCTCACGCCGCTCGGTTGGGGCACGGAGTTGTTGCTTGCGCAAGCAGAAATGCGCTTCCCTGTTGCGGGAAACATGCAGCGGCCCTCGATGAGCGCGACGATCTTCTTCGATGCGGGCAGTCTCAAAACGCCCAAAGGCGCGCACGATTTTACGAGCGCCGCCGGCTTCGGCTTTCGTGTGAAAGTGCCCGTGCTAGGCTTGTTGCGCTGTGATTTCGCTTATCCGCTCGACCGTGATGACTTTCGTTTTCATTTTGCATTGGGGCAGACGTTCTGAGCCATGAGCCGCATCATAAAGACAAATCGATTCGCACGAATAATTCCCCCCTTGTGGGGGGCTTGGGGGGTGTTTTCGCTTTTCATTCACGCTATCGAGCGACACCCCCCTCAAGGGGGGAATTGCCTGGTGCGCTCTCCGATTGTTTTCACTTCCCTGCTAATCATTTTCGTTCTGCTCGGCGCCTCGCCGTTGCTCGCGCAACAACCCAAAATCAAAACCCTCCTTGCGCAGCCGCAGGCCAATGGCATCGCGGCGCAGGTGCAGCTCGAAAATCTTTTCGCGCCGAAGATTGCGAGCACCATTCGCAGCGGCTTGCCGGTCATCATTCGCTGCGACTTCCGTTTGCAAACGAGCGCGGGCCATGAAGTCGCGCACACCACGCACTCGCTGCAAGTGCTCTTCGATATTTGGACGCAGCGGTATCGCGTCTCGCTGCTCGACAGCAATCGCTTCGTGGGCACGTTTGAAGAGATGGAAAAAATTTTCGCCCGCCTCGAGCTTGCGGCGATCACGAGCCATGGCCGCCTCGACAGCGCGCTCTCGTATCGTTTGCGCGTGCGCGTGGCCGTCATTCCCATTAGCGCGGAGCAGAGCAAGCAGCTTTTGCAGCGCCTCGCATCGAACGATTTGCGCGGCGAAGGCACGGCTTCCGAATCGGGCCGATCGGGCTTTAGTGTGAATCTCAGCAGCCTGCTCGCATTTTTCCTCGGCAATGAAGAGCGCGCGCACGGCGTGTCCGAGTGGGCCAACTCCTCCACCTTTCGTCTGACCAAAGCGCCGTGAAAAGTCTGCGTTCGAAATTTATTGCCCTCCTGCTCGGCCTCGCGCTGGCGCCGGGCCTCGTGGTTGTTTTCCTCACCCAAGATTTGTTGGAGCAAACGCTCGCCATCGGTTTGAATCAAAAAGTCAAAGACGGGCTCGATGCCGCAGTGCTGGCGATACAAAAACGGCATGCGCAAGAGCGTGAGCTTTTAGCGCACGAGTTGCGCCGCGCAGCCGCGTTTTCGCCGCTTGCTTCTTTCCAGCCAAACGATTCTTTAAATGTTTTCATGCTGCTCAATTCCGAGCGGCGTGTCGTGCAAACGTGGCCGAGCCGTGAACATTTCGCGCCGCCGGTTTTTCTCCAATCTGCCGCTCACGATAGTTTGTTCGATGCCGGAAGCGACTCGCTCGCGCTGCGGCTCGCACATAAAATGCCGAATGGTGCATGGCTTATTGGGCAGCGTACGATCGCGGCAGAGTTGCGGCGGCAAACCACCCTCGTCATGCAAGCCGCGCAACATTCGATTGTCTTCGATTTTGAGCGCGCAAATTTTTGGCGCGGCTTTGTGAAAACTTTTCTGCTGCTCTACGCGCTGGTTTTATTTTTGAGCTTCATCATGGGATGGTATTTCTCGCGCTTGATCACGAAGCCGCTCGAAAAACTCGCCGCAGCCGCGCGCAGATTGGCGCAGGGCGATTGGCAACAGCGCGTCGCGCTTCACTCAAACGACGAGATCGGCGAGATGGGGCGGGCATTCAACGCGATGGTGGGAGATTTACAGCGGCAACAAGAGCAAGTGATTGCATTGGAGAAAATGGCCGCGTGGCGCGAGATTGCACGCGTGCTCGCGCATGAAATCAAAAATCCGCTCACGCCGATTCAGCTCATGGTGCAGCAGATGCAAGACGAGTATCGCGGGGAGAATGACGAGTATCGTGCCATGCTCAAAAAGTGCGGCGCGATCATTTCGGAGGAGATCAGCAAACTGCAAAAACTCGTGCGCGAATTTTCGGATTTCGCGCGCATGCCGGAGCTGCACCTTGCACCGGGCCAAGTGAATGACTTGCTCAAAGAGGTCGCGTCTCTATATGCGACGCGCAATGTAAAGCTCGAACTCGATCCCTCCCTGCCGATGTTCTCTTTTGATGGCGAAGCGCTGCGCCGCGTGTTTATCAATCTCATACAAAACGCTTTGCAATCTTCTCCCACCGCGGAAGTCACGCTCGCAACGAGATGGCTTGCGCATGAACATCATATCGAAATCATAGTCGCAGATACCGGCTCCGGCATTCCGCCGGAAAACCTGCGCCGTATTTTCGAGCCATATTTCTCCACCAAAAAATCCGGCATGGGCTTAGGGCTCGCGATTGTGAAACGCATTATCGAAGAGCATCGCGGGAAGATTGCCGTGACGAGCGAGATGGGACGAGGAACAAGGTTTATCATCACCCTTGCTGACTGAGCAATGTCCTCTGCTTAAAAAGAGCCTTGCTTCTCAAAACGCGATTTTTATATTCGTAAAAAGGAGGGCAAATGAACCATCAACTCTCGGATAAATTTCTTAAAGAATTAGTTGAGCATCATCTTCAAGAGTTTCTTGCGCTGCTGGCACCGCAGAGAAAATACGAAGTCATTTCCACGCCGCTTGATAAAGAGTTGATCGTGCGCCGGCGGGAAAGTGATTTCGTGGTCAAAGTGCGTGTGGGGCGCCGTATCTTTCTCTTTCATTTTGAATTTTTGAGCCAATATCGCCGGCGCAATGTGCGCGAGGCGAATGGCTATGGCGGCGCGCTGGCGCTGAAATATAGATGCGAAGTGGTGACGGTTTTATTCGTGCTCAAGCCGCCTTCGCGCAAGCCGGAGAATTTAGGGAATTACGAAGTTGCGCCGTTCGGCTTTGCATTGAACCGGCATCACCTCGCGGTGGTTAAACTTTGGGAATTGCGCGAGGCCATTCTTTCCGGGCAAAAAGAGTATTTGGTGTTCGTGCCGCTGCTGCCTGAAATTTCACCGCGGGTTGATCGTCAACTTTTGGAGCGCCAACGCGAATTGCTCGCGCAAGTGGCCGACCTCAAGCAACGGGCGGAGTTGAAATTTTATACCGTGGCATTTGCGCAAAAGCATTTTCGCACCAAGTTTCTCATGAAATTTTTTGAGGACCAGAACATGAACGAACATTGGGATCAAGTGCCGATTTTCGGCGAGCATATCAAGCGCCGAGTGCAAGAAGGTCAGAAGAAAGCCCTTAAAGAAGGCCATGAAAAAGGCCGTGCAGAAGGCCTTGAACAAGGCCTTGAACAAGGCCTTGAAGAAGGCCGAGAAGAAGGCCGAGAAGAAGGTTTAGCTCTCGTGCGCCAAAACATCTCCGAAGTTTTACGTCTGCGCTTTGGCGTGACGAATGGCCCGATCACACGCGCGATTCAAGCCGTTGAGCAACCGCAAAAATTGCAAATCATCTTTCGCCGCGCTCTTACCGCGGACTCGTTGGAAAGCGTGAAAAAAGTTTTACCGGCATCAGCAAAAAAGCCCCGGGCCCGCGCCAAGCATTAGGCCCGCCTTCTTCCCGAAATTTGAAGCGAATCAGAAACCGCACTGATTCGCTTTTTTGTTTTGCGCCGTTCACAGTTCAACAGTTTTTCAAAGGCACGAACTTTGTCATTTTGAAAGCTAGCCATGAAAAGAATCTTGTGCTTTTGTGTGATCGTCCTCGTAGGCCTTTGCGCTTGCGCTTCGCAGAACGGCGCGCGCACTGCGGCTTGGGAAAAGAAAATCGATGCACGGTTGCGCGCTGCATTGCATCATAACACGGCGCAAAGTCAAAGCCCGCAGAACTTGCAGGTCTTGCTTAAATGTCCGGCGCCGCTCTCCGTTTCGCAAAAGGCGAAACTGGCAGAGTGGGGAGTGCGCGTGCAAACGGAAGCGGGAACGATTGTCACGGCCACGATGCCGCGCGCCGCGGTTACGGAAGTGGCGAAATTGGATTACGTAATTTACCTTGCGCTTTCGCAAGAGAGCAAATCATCCTCGCCGGAACCTCAGCCATAAGGAGATTGGCGCATGAGAAAAAATATTTTAAAAGTCTTCGTCGCGTTGTCCCTGTCATTGCACTTCGCGATCGCGCACGCAGGCGAACTGAGTGCGCAAGCAGAACGCAAGCTTGATCCCAAATTGCGCGCGCTGCTCGCAGCCTCGGAAAATTCGCTTGCAAAGAGCCATGCCCTGGTTACACGCACAACCGGCGGCAACGCGCGGGTGTTGATCAAAACTTCTGCTTCGCGCGAAGCGTTGCAAGCCCAAGGCGCTCGCGTGTTGAGCGTTGCCGGCGATATTGTCGTCGCCTCCGTCCCGCTTGCACGACTCGCTGAAATTGCCGAACGCGATGAGGTGCACTATCTCACCGCCTCGCAATCCTATCGCTTGTTCAACGATGTCGGAGTCGCACAAACGCAAGCTGCGAGCGCACGGCAACAGTATAATGTCACCGGCAAGAACGTTGTCTTCGGCGCCATCGACTCCGGCATTGATTGGCGACATGATGACTTTCGCAAACCGAACGGCCAAACGCGCATCAAATATCTGCTCGATTTCAGCGACCCCGGCGACACCAACGGCGACGGCGATCTCGACGGCAATGGCCCGTATGGCGGGACGCTCTACACAGAAGCGCAAATCAACGCTGCGCTCAACAACACCAGCACAGTGAAAGAGGCTGATCGCAATGGTCATGGCTCGCACGTCACCGGCAGCGCGGTGGGCAATGGACGCGGTACAAGCAACGGCATTCCTGCGGGAACCTATGCCGGCGTTGCGACTGAGGCCGACATTATCTTCGTGAAATCCTCGCGCGGCGACGTGGGCAGCATTCCTGATATTGAAATCATTAATGCGCTCGCGTTTGTCGATAGCCTTGCCACCAAAGTTTTGAAGAAGCCCTACGTAATGAACCTCAGCTTGGGCGGACACGAAGGGCCGCATGATGGCACGAGTTTGCAGGAGCAGGCCATCGATAGTTTTGTGGGGGTGAATAAAAAAGGCAAAGCCGTGGTCGTCGCCGCGGGCAATGACGGCAACGACCAAATTCACGCGGGCGGAAACCTGAGCGGTAACGCCATCAATATTGAATTCAACCTTCCAACGTATACTGCGAATGCAGGCACGCAGAATGACTACGTGCTCTTCGAAGCGTGGTACTCCGGCGCAGTCAATCTTTCGTTTCAACTCACCGGCCCGGGAAATGTCACCTATGGCCCGGTCGCGAGCGGCAGCAAAATTGGGCAAGACAAAAGCGCGGGCTATGTTTATCTCGACAATGCTTCGACCGGCAAGAATCCTTTGAACAACGACAAACAAGTGGTCATTCAAATCTTTGACGTCTCCGCGAACATTCCCAAAAGCGGAACGTGGCGCTTGACCATCACCGGCGCCTCGGGGCGCTATGATCTGTGGCTGCACAGCACAACCATAAGCGCGCAGTTGACTTCAGGATTTGATTTCTCGCGCCTCGTCGCCATTCCTGCAACGGCGAAAAATGCAATCGCGGTCGGCTCGTGGGTGAGCAAAAAAAACTGGACCGACCTAGATAACAACCCGCTGCAATACCCTTCACTCGTCGTCGGCGCCGCTTCAGATTTTTCCAACCCCGGCCCCACGCGCGATGGCCGCGTGAAACCCGACGTGTGCGCGCCGGGACAGATGATCGGTTCAACCTACTCTGCGGATGCTCCGCCCACCGGCGCGAATAGCATTTGGAAAGGCACCGCGCAATATCCCAATGCCTTTATTCTGCGCGATAATCGCCACGCTATCGGCAACGGCACCAGTTTCGCCGCGCCGCTCGTGGCCGGCGGCGTTGCGCTCATGCTGCAACGCAATAGCGCGCTCGATGCCGATCAAATTCGTAAAGCACTCATCACTACTGCGGACACCGATAATTTCACCGGCGCTGCGCCCAACAACAAATGGGGCTATGGCAAAGCGGATTTGCTCGGCGCACTGGGCACATTCACTTCCGTAAGCGAACCGAACGCGCCCGAGCAATTGCCTTCTTCGTTTGCATTGCTGCCGGGCTTTCCCAATCCGTTCGTGCACGGTGGCAGCGCGCAATTGGCGATTGGCTACCAATTGCCGCAAGCCACACAAGTGGAGATTGCAATTTTCGATGTGATGGGAAGAAAAGTGCGCACGCTTTTAGCCGGCGAAGTTGCCGCGGGCAATCATGAATTGCGTTGGGACGGCCGCGACGCGTACGGCCGCAACGTGAGTGCGGGCGTTTATTTTTATAAAATGCAGGCGGGAAAATTTGCCCACGCACAGAAGCTCGTGGTGCAGTAGTGCAATTACTTTCGCCTTTTTCCCACGAAAGAGGAACACGCACGCAAGTGGGCAGGTTCGCTTTCGTGGGGAAAAAGCTTTTTACGCGCGCATAAAATTCTAATCCAACCTCCCTTCCAAAAATCATCTTGCCTTTCTTCCTCTCACGGTGTATACTTTTTTCGCATTGCTTCATCTCGCGCATGCGAAAAATCCGCAACCCGATTTGAGCTTCACCACCGGCCTAGCGAGGGCGCGTTATATGAAACTGCGCATTGCTTTTCTTCCCTTCTGCATTCTAGCATTTTTTCCCGCTTTCATTTTTGCGCAATCGCGCGAACCAGGCGCGAACGAACCCCGACGCAATGAATCGAATCCGTATAAACAATTTTCAAGGAGGCCGAAAATGAAGTTGTCGCTACAAGGAAGTGTTGCCGCGCTTTGTCTATTGCTTTATGCGCTGTGCCTACCCGTTGCGGCGCAAACGCTGAATGACGATCGTGCTTATGAGTACATTGATATCGCGCCGTTCAATCTCGCAGATTTCTCGAACGACATTGCGCCGGTTGCGCAGCTTTTTCTTTATGCCTATGGCAGCGGTGCGTGGCAACAGGTTCCGTTTCAAATAGACGAACGCGGCATGGAAAAAAGCGGCAACGACACCATTGCAGTCAACAGCCTTTTTCCCAATACGAAAGACGGCCTGCTGGATGACAGCGATCAAATTATGTTTATGGCGCGCGATCTCGGCGAACGCGCACCTGCCAATAACTGGCTCAATAATTCGTCTGCGCGCGGTTTCGTACGTTATGAAATAAGATACACCGATCCTTTAACGCAACGCACTGGCTATGTTTATCTCTATCGTTCGAATTCGTTGACGATCGATCCGCAACTCCCAACTTATGTGAAATACGCCGTGGGTCCGGCTGCCAATCCTGCCGCGGATACTGTAAAAGGCGCGAGTTATGTGCAGGGCCATACTTCGAATGGCGTGCCGGATTATCTTACGATTCCAACCGCGTTCGGCGGCACGAATACGGATTTTCTCGATCGCCTCAAACTGCGCATTCGTGCCGTAGTGCCGATCTTCGGCACGCAAACCGTAACCGAGCAAGGCAATTTAAAAGTTATTGCCAACGGCGTGCGCACGGTACAAGGCCGTATTCGCGTGGTGCGGCAAGCACAGGAACAGATTTCGATTTTGAACGGCGCACTGCCGATTGACACACTTGCGATCTCGTTGTTCTTTTATCCATATTCCGCAGAATTAACCGGCGAGATCAATCTCACTTCGGCTCTTTCCGCGCGTTTGCTTCGCGCTTCATTTGACTTCAACGCAGCCGTCAACAACCAAACGTGGCACAATCAAAACGCCGGCCCGCGCACGATTACGGGCAACTCCGGCAATTTGAATGCAACGGAGGCGCAAGTGACATTGCTGCCCAAACGCAACTGGTTTAGCATGAGCAGTGCACACGGTAGTTTGGTCGGCATTTTCAGTATGGATGCGATAGCCAACACCACGCAGCAGTTTTATTTTCGCGACGGCACCGGTACTTCCGACGGCACGAGCGATACGGGCGACAATGTCTCTTACGGCGATACAGGTTTTATGATTACGAGCAATAGCGCCATTATCGCCACGTTCCAATTAGGCATGAGCGCGTATTATCTGAAACCTAACTTGTCGCGCGCCGAAGCGCAAGCGCTTAACGCCAACGCAGAAAATCCACTGCGCGCCAATTTCACTTCGCAAGCTTTTGATGCTGTCGCGCCCGCGACCGTCAAGGATCTGCGTGTCACCGGCTCCGGCGCGAATGATGTGACTTTGCGTTGGACTGCTCCGAGCGATGCCGGCTCTTTCGTGAAATCATATGAATTGGCTTACTCCACCACTGCTATCGGCGCGGACACGAGCGCGTGGTTCAATAGCATTGCGCAAAAAGCCGCGAACCTGCCCACGCCCGGTGTACCCGGCGCCGCAGATTCCGTGACGATCGCAGGCTTGACCGCCGGCGCGCGTTATTACTTTTTGCTACGCGCTGTTGACGATTACGGAAATGCCTCCGCCTTTTCCAATCTCGCAATCATCAATTCGGTCGCAGTGAAAGAATCGCCAGCGAGCATGCCGCGACGCTTTATGCTCGCGCAAAACATTCCAAATCCCTTTTATCAAAGTCGCGAGCACACAACGATTTGTTATGAGTTGGCAAACGCGCAGCCCGTGCACGTTGAATTGCGCGTTTTTAATTTGCTTGGCCGTGAAGTGCAACGCGTGCTAACGGCGAGGCAAGCCGCTGGCGTGTATGAAGCCCGCTGGAATGGCCGTTTTGCCAACGGCACGCTCGTGCCGGCCGGGATTTATTTCTACGAACTGCGCGCCGGCGATCTGCGGCAAGTGAAGAAAATGATTGTCGTGAGATAGAATGACTTTTTTCAATTGACCGAACTGCCCCTCGCATTTGTCATTCTGGAAGAACCTTCCCTCGCACTCGGCACACCTTTTAAAACAGGCTGTGTCTCGAACACTAGGAAAGTTTCTTCCAGAATGACGGTACAGAGGGGGTGCTCACAAAAACGGAGCCGCCTCTTGTCCCCAACGTTGAATACACTCTTGCAAAAGATCGACAGCTATCATCACGAAGCCATTGAGTTGCAAAAACAAATGACTGCCATTCCTGCGCTCTCGCCCGAGAACGGCGGCGACGGTGAGAAAATCAAATCCGACTTCTTGCGCGAGTGGGTTGAGCGTGAGCTGCGGCCAGATGACATGGAAGAATATCGCGCGCCCGATGCTCGCGTCTCGTGCGGCTATCGTCCCAATCTCGTTGCCATGTTCAACGGCAGGTCGCGCGCGAAAACGGTTTGGATCATGTCGCACATGGATGTGGTGCCGCCCGGCGATCTTTCGAAATGGACCGGCGATCCGTGGGTTGTGCGCGTGGAGAAAACCAAAGACGGCCGCACCAAACTCATCGGCCGCGGCGTGGAAGACAATCAGCAAGGCCTCGCCTCTTCCGTGTTCGCGGTGAAGGCGCTGCGCGATTTGAATATCACGCCGGAGCACAATGTTGGCCTCGTGCTGGTGGCGGATGAAGAAACCGGCAGCATATACGGCGCGGATTATTTGCTCAAGCAGCACAGCAGTTTGTTTTCACCGCGCGATCTCGTCATCATTCCCGATGCGGGCGATAACAAAGGCAAGATGATCGAAGTCGCGGAGAAGAGCGTGGTGTGGCTCAAGTTCCACACGCGCGGCGTGCAAACGCACGGCTCCGTTCCGGAGAAGGGCCGCAACGCGCACAAAGCCGCGAGCTTCATGGTCGCGCGCATGGAGTCGTTGTATAAAAAGTTTCCGAAGCGCAACGCGCTCTTTCATCCGCCTATTTGCACCTTCGAGCCGACCAAGCGTGAAGCCAACGTGCCCAACGTGAATACGATCCCAGGCGAAGATGTGTTGTACTTCGATTGCCGCATTCTGCCAGATTACAAAGTCTCCGACGTGATGAAAGCCGTGCGCGCGATCACGAAAGAAATTGAGAAGCAGTTCAAAGTTAAGATTACGATTACGCCGCAGCAATTGAACGAGAAAGTCGCGCCGCCTACAGCGGCCGATGCGCCCGTCGTGCTCGCGATTGCGAAAGCCATGCGCGAGTTGCGCCGCGTGCGCACGCAAGCCGTGGGCATCGGCGGCGGAACCGTTGCCGCGGTTTTCCGCAGCGCCGGCCTCCCCGCAGCCGTGTGGTCGACCATGGAAGACACCGCCCACTCCCCCGACGAGTTCGCGCTCGTGGAGCATTTGCTGAATGACGCGAAGGTGTTTGCGCATGTGTTTATGCAGGAAGGGTGAGCAGTGAGTGCTCAACCACGGTTCGACCGTGGTTTGCCTTTGCACTCTTCATAACGAACTGATTTAACCTGCGTGATAAGACTATGGCCAAGCCATAGTTGAGCCTTCATGCAAATTATATAAAGCAACGGCCCAGCCGTGCCTGAACGACAGTGCCAGCAAGCCATGCGAGCCATAGACAAAATACTCTCTCAGATCGAAGCCTGCATCACGCAGAATACCTACGAAGTCATCGAAACCGACAAAGTCGAGTTGAAAGACTTTTCCGGCGGCGTCTCCGATGAGCTTTACCGGTCGGCATGCGCTTTCTTAAATGCCGAAGGCGGCATAATCATTATCGGTGTGCATGAAGCGGCGAAGGAGAGGCGCTACTCATTCAAAGGCTACAATCCTCAAATTGAAAATGCCCTCAAGGAGTTACCGAAGAAATTTCAAACCCAACAAGGCTATGCTCTCGACCTCACGCTTTCTTTTCCGAGCTATGAGATTCGCGATTTCATGGGAGGCAAGATCTGCGTCGTGTATGTCGAAAAACTCGACGAAGAGCAGAAGTATGTTTTCTACAAAGGCGAGGCCTACAAGCGGAAGATCACGGGCGACCACAAACTCATCGCCGCGGAGATCGAGGCGCAAAACGAATTGAAAGCCGAGTTGGAAAATGTCCGCGAGCTGAAGACGGTTGAAAACGTCACACTTGATGCGCTTGATGTCGACAAGTTGAACGACTACATCGTTCGCCTCAATCGCGATGTTCGCGTCGAGACGCTCAAGGCCGATATTCCCTCCGCGCTTTCGTTCCTATCGCGCAAAGCTTTTGTTCGCGAGAACAAGCCGACTCTGCTCGGCATGCTCGTGTGCGGCAAGCACGTAGAAGATTATATCGGCGCGCGTTGTCAGGTCGATGGCTTCGTCGATTCGCAAATTCAGATTGCCGAAAACAAACAAGTGCTCAAAGATAATATTCTCGCGTTGATGGAGCGGAGCGTCGGTTTCGTTTACAAAAACATTCAAGTCGGCGTGAGTCACGTTAATAGCGGCTCACCCGCGCCGGAGTATCCCGAGCAATTGATTCGCGAAACGGTCAACAACGCGCTCGCGCATCGCGACTATAGCATCGACAAGTTCGTCAATGTCATCATCAAGCCCAACGAGAGCATTGAGATTCGCAACCCTGGCAGTTTTCGGCAAGAGCAAAGGCTCGTGCTTGACGATCCGGAGCAAAAGATTCGAGTCCGCCGCATCATCCCCATTGCCAAAGCGCGCAACCCGCGTTTGGCCGACGTGCTCAAAACGTTTGATCGCTGGGAAGGCCGCAGCCTCGGCATGGCTTCGCTGGTTAACGCTTGTTTGGATAATCAAATCGGCGTGCCGTATTATATTTTTCATTCGGAGAACGACGTCAGTCTTTTCATTCCCAAGGGCAGATGCCTGGATGACAAGATGGAATTTTGGTTGGAGAGCTTTTCGGGATATTTATTCAAAAAGAACGGCGGGCAAAATCTCACCAAGCAAGAAGAAATTGTTCTGAGCTACTTCCATCAATCCGAACTGCTCAATCGCGTGGAACGATACACGATTTTGCTCACGCCGGACAACAATCATTTTAAAGTCATTGCCGCTCTGGAGGAGAAAGGCCTGATTGCTCGGCATCCGAGCAGCCCGGCACTTTATCCAGTGTATTCGATTGACCGTGTTTTGCGGCAAACGGATTTTGCCGAGCCGTTGCGCAAAATGTTTGGCGCAGACTACGACGGCTTAAAGAGCGACGACAAAGAACTTCTGCAAATCGTTTATCAAAACAATCAATACGTCGAGCGCGCCGCAATCAACGCAAGCCGCGCGGGAGTTTTATGGCATCGCAAGCAAACCATGCGCGGCAATGCCGTTCGCACATTGGAAAGTTGTATCCGCACGGCGCGAATTTTTTTTCTAAATTTGAAAGAAAAGGCTTTGTTGTTCGCCATGAAGGCAAGAAGCTGGAGTTTGTTTTGAATGAGGCGTATCGTAAGATGCCTGAGCAGCCTTTCATTCGGCAGTAGCAGTAACGACGGTGAAGTCGCCCAATGAGTTTGCGCCCGTGGAGCACATGCTGAATGGCGCGAAGGTGTTTATGCAGGAGAGGTGAGATGTTTTTTGTATTTTGAACTTTCATCAAGTTATCAGTGAAGATAAGAGTTGAATCCAGAGATGTTCTTTTTGAGCTTTACAACTTTGGAGATAACAATTCAGATTGCTAAAAAATTGGGAAGGAAGCCATGAAACTCAAAACTCTAATCCTCAATAATTTTCGGGCGTATGCAGAAGAGACGAGAATCGATTTTACTAATTTTTCCGTGTTCATTGGTAAAAACGACGTTGGCAAATCCACCATACTTGAAGCACTAGAGATCTTTTTCAATAACACTTTGGTCAAGATAGAATGTGAAGATTTGTCGGTAAGAGCAAAAGAGAAAGAGGTGATTATCGGTTGCGAATTTATTGATTTGCCACAAGAAATTGTACTAGATGCGACCGTATCAACAAGCCTTGGCAATGAATATCTTCTAAATGATAGGGGGAGTTTAGAGATTCAAAAGGTCTATGATTGCAGTGGTAAAAAGCCAAAAGAAGTGACGTATGCATTTGCAAATCACCCGGCTAACAAATCGTGCAGTGACCTATTGACCCTCAAGATTGGTGAACTTAAGAAGCGACTTGAGGATCTCAAAATTGATACGGAAGGTGTTGATTTACGCTCCAGTGTTTCAATTCGCAAAACTATATGGAGTAACTTTTCTGATTTGACTTTTGAGCTAACTCGAATTCCTCTCGATAAAGGAGATGATGCTAAAAGGATTTGGGATAAGCTTGAGAAGAGAATGCCTATCTTTGCGTTGTTCCAAGCTGATAGACCTAGCAAAGACGACGACGCGGAAGTCCAAGATCCAATGAAACTAGCTATTGCAGAGGCTGTTAAATCGGTCGAGACTGAACTAGACAATATAAAAGCTAAGGTTCGCGAAAAAGCAACCGAGGCAGCAAAACGTACACTTGATAAGTTAAGAGATATGTCCCCGGAGTTAGCTAAAGAACTATTGCCTAGATTTAAGATTGAACCTAAATGGGATACAATCTTTAAACTTTCTCTCACAGGAGAAGATGAAATACCGATCAATAAGCGCGGAAGCGGCGTAAGAAGACTCATACTTTTGAATTTTTTTCGTGGTGAAGTTGAGCGAAGGCAGCGTGAAGCTAATTCTCCTGGGATCATATATGCCTTTGAAGAGCCGGAGACATCTCAACACCCATCGAATCAAAGAATACTGCTTGATGCGTTATTAGAATTATCGGAACACGACAATTGTCAAATCATTATCACTACTCATGTGCCTGGGCTAGCGGGCTTGGTACCTTTGGACAGCATTAGATATATACAGCGCTTAGATCGCGAGAGAAAGAACAAGATACACATTGCTGACGAGGGTATCTTGAAGGTGATTGCGGATGATTTGGGCATATTGCCTGATAAACGAGTAAAGCTCCTCATTTGTTTAGAAGGGCCAAACGACATCAGCTTCTTCAAGAACATCAGCATTTTGCTTTCAGGTCATTACGCCGATATTCCAAATTTGCAGAATGATCCCAGGATTGCTTTCCTTCCGTTAGGTGGGTCAACCTTAAAACAATGGGTCGACAAACAGTATCTAAAAGGTCTGGGGTTGCCTGAGATTCACATTTATGACCGGGACTCAAGAATTTCTCCGCAATATCGTGAAATATGTAAACAAGTAAATGAGCGGTTAGATAATTCATGGGCAACCTTGACACAGAAAAGAGAACTTGAAAACTATCTTCATCCTCATGCCATATCAAAGTTGTATGATGTTGTAGTTGATTTCGGCGATGATGACGATGTGCCAATGTTAGTAGCGAAAGCTGTTCATGAAAGAGACTCGGCATCAAAAGAATGGACCGAATCGGAATGTGAAAAGAACGAGAAAAAGGAACAAAAGGCCAAGAAGCGACTGAACGAGGAAGCTGTAAAATTTATGACAATTAGCATGCTTGAAGAAAGAGGAGGGTTGGAGGAAGTCAAATCATGGTTCAAGGAAATTGCGAAACGACTTTGAGTCAATTATTTCATCAGGCACATATATTTGAATTTTTACGAGCAATGACTTTCATGTGTGAGTAGAGAACGAGGATCATTATGTCTAAACCTAAATCCGCCAATAAAAAAGCCGTCGCGAAAAAGCCCGCAGCAAACAAAGTCACTAAGAAGAAAGCCGCACCCGCGAAGCGCATTGCGAAACCCAAACCAGCGCTCGCGCCAGCGGCAATCGCCGCTCCGCAAATTTCCGCCGAACTCGAAAACGCGGCGCGCATTGCGTTGCGCGATTGCATGAAAATTTCGCCGGGCGAGACCGTGGCCATCATCACGGATGAGAACAAACGCAACATCGGTGTGGCCATGTGGAACGTCGCGAAAGAACTGGGCGCGGAAGCAACGCTGGTGGAAATCATTCCGCGCTCGCGCAACGGCGAAGAGCCGCCCGCGCCGGTTGCCGCACTCATGGCTGCGAGCAGTGTGGTGCTCTGTCCCACCACGAAATCCGTTACGCACACCGAATCCCGTCGCGAAGCATGCAAACGCGGCGCGCGCATCGCCACGTTGCCCGGCATCACCGATGACATGATGATTCGCTGCTTGAGCGCGGATTACAACGCCATTGCCAGCCGCAGCCGCCGTCTCTCTGAAATTCTGCAAACCGGAAATGAGGTGCATGTCACGAGTCCCGCGGGCACGGATATCAAACTGTTGCGCGGCGATCGTTATCCCAAACCCGATACGGGCCTCTTTCACAACGCGGGCGACTCCGGCAACTTGCCCGCGGGCGAAACTTTTTTTGCGCCGATTGAAGGCAGCGCCCAAGGCACGATCGTGTTTGAAGCCGCGGTTGCGGGCATCGGCAAATTGCAGCACAACATTCATATCCTCGTGCGCGACGGTTATGCAGTTGAAATCACCGGCGGGCCGGAAGCGCAAAAGCTGAATGAACTCGTGGACAGTGTCGGACCCGCGGGCCGCAACATTGCGGAGCTCGGCATCGGCACGAACGACAAAGCGCAAATCACCGGCGTGATTTTAGAAGATGAAAAAGTCATGGGCACGGTGCATATTGCGCTCGGCGATAACAAATCCATGGGCGGCACCGTTGCCGTCTCCAGCCATCTCGACGGCTTGATTCTGCAACCCACGGTGCGCCTCGATGGCCGCGTCATAATGGAAGCTGGAACTTTACTGCTCGCATGAACCGACTCGAAAAGGCAGCACAACTCGCGTTGTTCGAAGGTTTGGGTTTGCAGCCCAAGCAAACGCTATTGCTCGTGGCGCAACCCAAGCTCTCGCCGGCCGCGCAGATTTTCCGCAAGGTGGCGGAGAAGGAGCGCGTGGAAGTTTTATTTTTGGAAATCCCCAACCACAACAAGCACCCGCTCATTTCTCCGCTCACGCGCAATCTCATCACGCACGTTGAGCGCGTCGTGTTGCTCGCTTCGTATCTCGACGCGGAAAGTTTGCACTGGCTGCGGCATCAAAGCCGCAGTCGCGTGATCGTGTGGCCGCAGTTGGAAGAAGAGACGATTGCGCGTTGCGCGAATGTCGATCTCAAAAAATTACGCGAACGCTGTCGCAAGCTCGCGGATATTCTCACCATCGGCCGCAACGTCACTTTGCGCCACGACTCCGGTCTTGAGTTGGAGTTGTCGATAGCGCAGCGTCGCGGCCACGCGGAAGTGACGCCGCTGGAAAATGAAATGTTCTGCGCGAGTTTGCCCTGTGGCCGCGCGTTTTCTTCCACGCAAGCCAGCTCGGTCTCGGGCGAGATGTTACTCAACGGCCTCGCGGGCGAGCGCGGTTTCAGCACGCAGCCGATTCACGTGAAGATTGTGGACGGCAAGCTCACGTTGATCAAAGGCGCGAAAAACGCGAACATTATGCGCCGCCGATTGCGCGCAACTTGGACGACCGCGGAGAGCGGCGAGGCAGCAGCGAAACCGAGCGTGGGGCGCTCGTGCGTGGAAATCGGTTTGGGTTTGAATGAACACGCGAAGCTCGGGCAATCGGAAATGGAAGACGAGAAAGTGGGCGGCACCGTGCATCTTGGTTTCGGGCGGCGCTCCACGCCAGCGCGGCCCGCGGAAATTCTTGTGCGCGGCATTATGGTCAATCCCACGCTCATCATCGACGGCCGCGAGATTATGCAAAAGGGGCGCTTGACGCTAGAGTAGTTGAAAACTTTTAGCACGCGAATTCAGCCTGCGATTTTATCATCTGTTCGCTCCCGCCTCCAACCTCGAACAACCATTCTCGCACGGATCAATCTCGCGCGCTCGAATCATCGCAAAAGAATAGGAGTAGCATATGGCCAGCTTTGCTGTGCTCGTCCGCCGTATCAAAGTGTTTCCGCATCCCAACGCCGACTTGCTCGAACTCGCGCAGGTCGATGACTATCATTGCGTGGTGAAAAAGGACACGTTTAAAACCGGCGATTTGATTGCATACATTCCCGAAGCTTCGCTCGTGCCGGAAGCGCTGTTAATCGAAATGAATCTGCAAGGGCGGCTTTCCGGCTCAGAAAAAAATCGCGTCAAAGCCGTGAAGCTACGCGGCGAACTTTCGCAAGGGTTGGTGCTGCCCGCGCGACCGCATTGGCAGGAAGGCGACGACGTGACCGCAGAGCTTGGCATCGTGAAATGGGTCCCGCCGATTCCGGTGCACATGGCCGGAGAGCTTGCGCCTGCGCCGGAGGGTTGGCACGGCTATACGGACATTGAAAACCTCAAACGCTATCCTGCGGTACTCACACTCGGCGAAGAGGTGGTGGCCACGGAAAAAGTGCACGGCACGTGCACATTGGTGGGATTGCTCAACGGCGTGCAAGCGGTGTCCTCGAAGGGTTATGGCGCGAGCGGCCAAACATTAAAAGATGACGGCAAAAATTTGTATTGGCGCATGGCGCGCAAATATCAACTCTTCGATAAGCTCGAAGGCCTCGGCAATGTGATGCTCTTCGGCGAAACGTATGGCGTGGGCGTGCAGGATTTGGGCTATGGCGCGATGAAAGGCGAGCCGGAATTTTTTGCGTTTGATCTCGCGCGCAACGGCCGTTATCTCGATTACGACGACTTCGTGAAGATTTGTGCGGAGCGCGGCATTCCCATGTCAAAGCTGCTTTATCGCGGCCCGTTCGGTCCGGAGTGCCTTGCGCACACGAGCGGCAAAGAAACGTTGAGCGGCAAACAAACCCACGTGCGCGAAGGCATCGTTATTCGACCGGTGCAGGAGCGCTTCGAACACAGCGTGGGGCGCGTCATTTTGAAGAGCGTGAATCCCGATTATCTCTTGCGCGGCGGAGAGGCGACGGAGTTTGAGTGAAAAAGCTCTGTCTCGGATTTGCAAACACGTTGAAAACCCAAGCTTTTCGGGCAGCACACACGGATCAAAAACACATGCAGTAAAGCCGAGCTTTTTCCGCGTGTGTTCTTGATCTGTGTGGAATCGAAAAATGCGGAGCCGACGCCGATTAAAAAGCGCACACGGATAAGGCTTTTGATTTTTCCGAGTGCGTTTTTGATTCGTGTGTGGCCCCCAAAATTTTCAGAATTCTATTCTGAGCTTGAAAAGCTAATCGCATAACGCCATGCCTCATCTCAAATCTCTCACGCTAAAAATCGCAGCGGCGCAACGTGAAGCATTTCCGTTTAACTTGCCGCTGCTGCAAAAACTAAAGACGCTGGAATTTTTTTCGGCCATGACTTTTCTGGTGGGAGAAAACGGCTCGGGCAAATCAACTTTGTTGGAAGGCTTGGCCGCGGCGGTGGGTTCGATCACAATTGGCGGGGAGGATATTCAACGCGATCACACCTTGGCGCATGCCCGCAGCTTGGCGCAATGCATGAAGCTCACGTGGCACAAACGCACGACACGCGGCCTATTCTTGCGCGCGGAAGATTTCTTCAACTTCTCGCGTCGCATGAATCAACTGCATCATGATTTGCAAGAGTTGAAGCAAGAGTATGAGGGCTCGCTCAGCGGCTATGGTTTGCAACTCGCGCAAGGCTCGGCCGAGGCGCAGCGCCGCGCGATCGTCGAGCGTTACGGCGAAGATGCCGATGCGGCCTCGCATGGCGAAGGCTTTTTACGGCTCTTTCAAGCGCGCTTCGTGCCCGGCGGACTTTATATTCTCGATGAACCCGAAGCGCCGCTCTCGCCGATTCGCCAACTCGCTTTCATGACCATGCTCAAAGAAATGCTCGCGCAGAACGCGCAGTTCATCATCGCCACGCACTCGCCCATTCTCATGGCATTCCCCGGCGCAACAATTTTTAGCCTCGATCAATTGCCTCCGCGCTCCATGCCTTACTATGAGCTTGAGCACGTCACGCTCACGCGCGATTTTTTGAATAACCCCGAAGCGTTTTTGCGCAGGTTATAATTTCTTGTTTGCCCACGAATCACACGAACAGTCTTTTCGCGTATTTCGTGGGTTTCGCGGGCAGAATTATTTCAACTCACTCCGTTCTTTTCAGCCACACCATTTTCTTCACCAGCGAATGCCGCTCGTCTTTAATCAAACGATAAAAATAGACGCCCGCCGGTAATTCGTTTCCCGCCAATTTGATTTCATATCTCCCCGCGGCTTTGGTTTCATTTAAAACCTCGCGCACGACTTCTCCCTTGAGATTGAGAATCTCTAAACGCACACGCGCGTCGCGCCGCAATTCAAAGGGAATGAAAAGGCGTGAGGCATTCGCGGTGAAAGGATTGGGATAGCTTTGCAGCAAGGCAAAATCATTCGGCAAAATTTCCGGCGCGGACGGTTCCTGCACCGCATTGCCGCGCCCGGGATTCTCAAACAAAAAGAGCAAGTCGTCTTCTTCATCAATGCCCGTAATGTCGAGATCGCCGTCGCGGTCGCGATCGTGAATCACCACACACGAGCCGGCCGCGCTTGCTTGCAAGAAACGCGGATTGACGAACTTGCCCGTGCCGTCGTTTTCATGCACGCGAAAATCGCGCGCGCCATAATTGCTCGTCACGAGATCGAGATCGCCGTCGCCGTCAATATCGCCCAAATCAATCGCGAGCGAAAAAGTTCCGGTCGGGTAAACTTCCGCCGCGCTCAACTGTCCCGTGCCGTCGCCGCGCAACACGGCAAACTGCGGCACGCTCATACTCGCGTTGGCGGAAACGACGTCGACGTCGTTATCGCCGTCAATATCGCCGGTCGCAATCATCCACACATTGCCGCGACTGCTCACCCGCGTTGAAACACTCAAGCCGCCATTGCCGTCGCTCAACATCACGACCATTTGTTGGCCGGAATTGCTGCCTACAAAAATATCGAGCAGACCGTCGCCGTTGGCATCGGCTGCGGCGCACGCCGTCTCGCCGTTCGTGCCGGTTTCCAAAATATTCGCGCTCGCAAACGTGCCGTCGCCGTTGTTCATGAGCACCGCGACTTTGTTGCCGTTGCGATTCGCGGTGACGATATCGGGCGCGCCGTCGCCGTTCAAATCTGCCACCGTGAGTCCGCGCGTGTCGGCAGCCGTAGGATAAATTTTCGGCGTTTGCAAAGTGCCGTCGCCGTTGCCAAAGAAAACTGCGGCCGTGCCCGCGCTGATATTGCCGCACGCAAAATCGAGCAAACCGTCGCCGTTGAAATCCGCGCCTTCGTTCGTGCTCGGCGTGGAAGGCACGGGCAGCTTGAAAGTTTTGAACGGCGTGGTGTAATCGCCGGTGCGGTCGTTCATAAACACCCGCACGTCGTGCGCTTCTTCATTGGGCACAGAGAAATCATGATAGCCATCGCCATCGAGATCGCCGGCATAGGCGCCGTAGGTGCGAATTTGGCCTTCGCCCGGCGCGCGTACATTGATGCGCCGCGTCTCTTTCAACTCCAACACCGCGGGCTGCGCCGGCGTGAGGAATTGCCATGCGTAACCTTTGCTCATGTTCTCGCCTGTCGCGCTGGTGATGCTCTTCGCGAGCGACACGGTAATCATTTCGCCCGCGGAAAAAGATTTTGCGGGAACGAAGCGCACGAGTTGATTGCTCTCTTCAAAAACAAATTGCCCCGGACACACGCCTGACCAACGGCCAAATACCGCAAAGGAGCGCGCCGTGATGCTCGCGGGATCAATCGCAGCCTCGAAGCGCACCACAATTTCCGGCTGCGTGCTCGCTGCGAGGTTTTGTGAAGCCGGCTGCGTGCTCGTGACTTTCGGCGCAACACCCGCGAGCACATTACATGCAACAAAGCAAAACAGAGCGGCGTGCAACCACGGCTTTCTTTTTAAATGAAGCATAACTCACCTCGCGTTGAATGAAAAGCTCAAATTAAATTGAAGGCATCTCTTTGACTAGGCAGTATCGCCGGCGAGTAAAAAGATTCCTACTGAATGACAGGTCCTGGAGGCGATTGCCGAATTTGAAAATCAAAAAATTTTGGTGGAAGCGCTTTGGGGCTGCGGCTCATTCGCGTTTGGTTACTTCAGCACGCGCGCGACGATTTCCGCGACGCTCTGCATATTCGGCTCGATCAGACTCGGCTTGTTCGTCGCGCGCAATGCTGAAGCAACGTCTTTCAAGCCGTTGCCGGTATTGGCCACGAGCGCACTGGCATTGGAAGCTATGACTCCCAATTGCAGAGCTTTGTTCAAACCCGCGAGTGCGGTTGCGCCCGCAGGCTCGCCAAACACTGCGGCTTCGCGGCCAAGCACACGCATCGCCGCTAAAATTTCTTCATCGCTCACCGCGAGCATGGCGCCGCCCGAGGCGCGAATCGCATGCGTGGCCTTGCGCCAATTGCGCGGCGCACCCACACAGATGCTATCCGCGCACGTTTCCGCGCGCACGGGAATGGGCGCACGCTGCGTTTCATAAGCATGCACGAGCGCCGCGGCGCCCTCGGCTTGCACGCCGAGCAAACGCGGCAAGCGTGCGATAAAACCGAGCCGCTGCATTTCGCACAAACCTTTCCACACCCCGGCAATCGTGCAGCCATCGCCCACCGCGAACACCACCCACTCGGGCATGCGCTCCGCCATTTGTTCGGCAATTTCCAGCCCCGCGGTTTTCTTGCCTTCAATCAAATAAGGGTTGATCGCGCAGTTGCGATTATACCAGCCGTATTTTTTGCACGCGGCATTGCACAACTCATAGGCTTCATCATAACTGCCGCGCACATGCAACACGGTCGCGCCAAAGATGAGCAATTGCGCCACCTTTGCTTCGGGCGCGCGCTGGGGCACGAAGATGAAGCTGCGCAGATTCATCGCAGCGGCCATGCCTGCGAGTGAAGAGGCTGCGTTGCCGGTCGAGGCGCATGCAATCGTGTCAAATCCGAACTCGCGCGCTTTCATCACGCCGACGGCGCTCGCGCGATCTTTGAATGAGCCGGTTGGATTGCGGCCCTCGTCTTTTATCCACAACTCGCGCAATCCAAGCGCATGCGCCAATCGCGGTGCGTGATAGATCGGCGTCCAACCGGTTTGCAAATGCGGCCGTGAGGCGTTTGTCGCAACAGGCAAAAGCTCGCGATAACGCCAAAGATCGAGCGGCCGCGTCTGCAAAGCCTCGCGGGTGAGCGCAGCAGCCACAGCCTCATAATCATACTCGACGTCGAGTATGCCTTCCGCGCCGCAATGGGCGCAGGTGTAAATTGCCTCGGGTGGATATGCGCGTGCGCAGATGACGCAGCGCAGGCTGGTGACGCAAGGCGTGAGGGGCAATGTCATTCTCCATGATAGAACAAGCTCCATAAACGACTTCTTCGAATATGACGGATAAAGAAAAGCATAACCCGAACGAGCCGGAACAAAACAAGAAAAGCGTATCCGCCGAGATTCACCGAAGTCACCGAGTGTCGCCGAAGAAAAGCTTTTTTCGGTGAAGCTCGGTGACTTCGGCGGATTTCAGCGGAAAAGTTTTTTACACTGATCAAACTTTAAAACAAAACGCCGATACTGCCCGGCAAAACGCATTGCAGCATCGGCGGAAAGTTTATGATGGAGAACACAACGCGAGGCTTCGCGCCGGCCAAGCGAGTCAAAAATTTTACAGACGGTGTCGGTGCGTGACTCGTTGGAGCAAAGTTAGCGGCAGGAGGAGAATAATACAACCCCATTTTTCGGAGGGCGTGGGGGGGATAATTCGTTGGGATGCCTTCCAACTTCGCGCTCGCACGTCGGAAGGCGTTGCTCTAAACGTCTTTTCAAAAAGGAGAGGGGCGGCGCAGGCTCGCGGCGAGCGCAATGATTTCCTGCAAAAAGGTTTCGAGTGGCTTGCGATGTTTCTCTTCGCGCCATTGGCCGACATGCTCGAGCCAATTGAGATCGTGCGCGAGGCTCGCGTCCCACAAAAGCGGGAGCGCGCGCGCTTGCCGCATCATCGGCAGCAAATCCTGCATCACACGCAAGCCGCCGAGCCAGCCGGGCGAGAGATCGCAAATGCCAAGCACTTTGCGCGCGCTGCCGCGCAGCGACGTGGTGAAAATTTCTTGCAATGCCGAGGACGAGCCATAATTGTATTCAGGCAGAACGAGCACAAGCGCATCGGCGTGCGCGCAGATCGTGTTCAACGTTTCGTCTGCTCCGAAGTGAGTGGCCGCATGAACTTTTGGAAGCTCGACGAACGTGGTATCGACGTTTTCGGTTTGCGCTAAATTTTGAAGCACAACTTGCGCGACGCGCTCGCCCACACGTTCCGGCCCGAATGTGCCGAGAATGACGGGCACGAAGAGTGAAGTCTCGGTTGCAACGGGACGCGTCGCAAATGACGGTCGCTTGCTTTTATAATCCGCAAACACATTGCTGATTTCTTCATGCGAGCGGAGCAGCAATCCGGGATGAAATGTTTTTGCGGTTTGAGTTGTTCGAGCAATTGTCTGATCTGTGGCAAGCATAACGAATGACCTCTGATTTATGGCTACCGAATGAGCTTTGAGTTTCAAGTTCGACAACGATTTTCTACTCCGCCACGGCTTGGCCGTGGCATGCCTTGCGAACGCATTCAAGAGCAAACCACGGCCAAGCCGTGGTTGAGCACGATCGTCAGTTTCTAAACTTCATTCAAGACAACGTTTTCAAACCACCTCTTCCAAATACGCGCGGAGCAATTCGCCGACGCTCCATGCTTGTGCCATGCAACCTCGCGGCGCGTATGGCGACTCGGCGTCGAAAATTTCGGAGATCGTGCCCAAGCCTGCGTCTTGCAAAT
This sequence comes from bacterium, assembly GCA_041918175.1. Taxonomy (GTDB): domain Bacteria; phylum Zhuqueibacterota; class Zhuqueibacteria; order Zhuqueibacterales; family Zhuqueibacteraceae; genus JABWAN01. Next base: position 6,793 of record JAYRWE010000059.1, on the reverse strand, counting down.
GCGGTTTGATATTCTCAATTACTTCCCTCGCGCGCTGTTTGCCGGCTTTGCCCTCCACGCGCACGAGCGCGCTGATGAACGGGCCGAGCAACCAACTCCACACCGTGCCTTGATGGTAGGCGCTGTCACGCGACCATTGGTCGCCGCCATAGTGTGGACGATACCCTTGCTCGCTCGCAGCCAGGCTGCGCAAGCCCATCGGCGTATAGAGTTTTTCATCAACCACTTGCAGCACGCGCCGCGCTTTTTCTTTATCTAACAAAACAAACGGGAGGCTGAGCGCAAAAATTTGATTGGGCCGAATCGCAGCGTCGCGAAAATCATGATCAACGTAATCATACAACGCGCTTGCGGCTTCATTCCCAAACACTTCGTTGAATTTCGTCTTCACGTGCTCCGCGCGCTGCGCGAACACGTTGGCTTCGGCTTTATCGCCCAGGCGTTGCGCCAGCTCGGCATAAATCGCGAGCGCATTGTACCACAGCGCATTGATCTCCACGGCCTTGCCTTGTCGCGGGGTCACCACCCAATCGCCGACTTTGGCATCCATCCACGTGAGTTGCACGCCGGGCACACCGGCATAGAGCAGGCCGTCATGATCAACATGAATGTTGTAGCGCGTGCCGCGATCGTGCCACGCGAGAATATCGCGCAAGATCGGCAGCAACTCGGCGCGCACGAACGGCTCGTCTTTGGTGTACGCGAGATATTTGTAAATAGCGATGAAGAACCAGAGCGTGGCATCCACGGTGTTGTATTCCGGCTGTTCGCCGGCATCGGGAAAGCGATTGGGCAACATGCCTTGACTCACGCTTTGTGCGAACGCCCGAAGAATTTTGCGCGCATCATCAAAGCGCCCCGTGCTCAAACAAATGCCGGGCAGCGCGATCATCGTATCGCGGCCCCAATCGGAGAACCAATGATAGCCCGCGATGATCGTGCGCAAATCCGCGCCGCGCCGCACGATGAATTGATCCGCAGCGAGAGTGAACGCTTTGGCAAACTCGTCCTGCGCGATCTGAGGCGCTAAGAGTTTTTCTCGACGCTGCTTTTCTTGCGCAAAAAGTTGAAAGGCGTCGCGCTCCGCGGGATTGTCAGTTGAAACGATCACGCCGAAACGATCGCCCTCGCGCAGCGTGCGGTGGAACATGCCATAGGTAAAGAGATCTTCGCGCGCATCCAAGCCGCGATATTGTTCAATGCTGTATTCGAAGTTGTAGTACCATTCCGCCTGCGCCGCAAACGAAGCTTGCGGCGTGGAGATAAAAAGCTCGGGTGCGTGCTCATAGGGTTGCACGCGAAAGAGTCCATGGTCAAATTGCGCCTCGCGGCGAATGCTGTTGTTCGCATGCGTCATGCTGTGATAATCGCGATAAGCGATGAACGACCGCAGCTCGATTTCAAACGCACTCGGAGCACGGAGCACTTCATAGAGAATGAGCGTCGTGTTTTCACCGTTCACGGCCGCAATGGTTTTGCGCAGACGCACACCGCCGGCTTCATATTCAAATACGGGAAACAAATCGCGCGTGAATGACACGAGATGTTCGAAGCCGCGTGGATGCACAGCTCCGGGATAGCGATTGCAACCGAGATCATAACGCACGCCGTTGCAACTCAACGTTTCATCCAGCTTGGAGAGCAACACCATTCTGCCGACGGGCGGTTGCGTTGCAGCCACGAGCAGACCGTGATAACGTCGCGTGTGCGCACCGGCCAATGTTGAGCTGGCCCAGCCGCCGAGACCGTTGGTCTCCAACCACTCGCGGCGCACAGCTTCGTCGAAATTTTGCGTGAGAGATTTGTCGAATGTGATGAGCATAATGAAAACCAGTTAAGGCAAAGCGGTTATTGACAAGACTCTTTCTAAACGAGCGGCGATTGACAATTTTATGACTTTTGACTTTAAAAATCGGTAACGTTGCCTCAAGCCGCGATCGCGATTGGCGCGCGCAAGGCCGGCATGCGGCGCGAGCGTTTCGGGCCGCGAGATTGCAGGCTTTTGATTTGCAAAAGTTGACCAACCGCGTGCGCGACCGGCTCGCCGTGCTCTTCTTTGCAAACGAAACGATCCGCCATCCACGCGCGAAAATCTTGCATCGGCGCCGGCGAGCTGGCTTGAAAGAGAATCTTGATGCCGCGCCAACGATCGGCAAACGCAGCAAGCTCATCGAGGCGTTGATGATCGAGATCGAGAATCATGAGGTCAACGGCAACATCGTGCAGCGTTGCGACGATGTCATTCAAATGTTGCGCCGACCACACGCGATGCCCGCTTTGTTGCAGACTGGAGCGCAATTGCTCGTGGCGCTGCGGATCGGATTCATTGAGCAGAATGGTTGCCATGGCTTGCCTTGTATAAAAGAGTTTTTGGGATCGCGCCCGCAGCAAAAGTTTATGCGCGAGCATCAAAGTTGTTTCGTCAAAAGCCAACGCGCTTTGCAGAAATACGGCGCACGCTCTAACTCGCCCTTCGTGCCGCTGAAAAGCGAGCAGAGCCGCGCGCCGCTTGGGACATATATGTAAAATGTGGTTTCGAAAATTGGTCGGGAAGTAGAGAAGAACCTTACAGCAAGCAAAGAAAGGAGGCGCCATGAATGGCGCAAACCCGATTGACCTGCTCTTTGGAGGCATGGCGAAGCTCGGCCCGGGAAGTGATGCTGACACAATTCATGTGTTAAGCCTGCTGCCCAAGCTCGCGCATCCGCTCGTCGTTGACGCGGGCTGCGGCACGGGACGACAGACGCTGGCGCTCGCAACCGCGCTGCAAACTGTCGTGCATGCCGTGGATAACCATGAGCCATTTTTAACGCAACTGGCGCAACGTGCGCAACGTGCGCAAGAGGCCGGCGTTGCAGCTCTCGTGCAAACGCATTGCATGGATATGGCTGACATCCCCAAAACGTTTCGGGAAATCGAGGTGCTCTGGTCTGAAGGCGCGGCATATAGTATTGGCTTCGCCAATGCGCTCAAGACTTGGCGTCCTGCATTGAAGGCGAACGGTTATGCGGTGGTCAGCGAGTTGTCGTGGTTGGGGAATGATGCTCCCGCAGAGGTGCGGCGCTTCTTTGCCACGGGTTATCCGGAGATGCGCAGCATGGCAGAGAATTGCTCTGTGGCCGAGGCCGCGGGTTATAAAGTTCTCGGCTTGCACACGCTGCCGCGTGCGGCCTGGATTGAGGGCTACTACGACACGCTGCAACCGCGCGCCGAGGCGCTTCGCACTCATCCCGACGAAACCGTTCGGCAATTTGCAGCAGAGATATTGGAAGAGATAAAATGTTTTGCCGGCGCGGAGGAGAGTTATGGGTACGTGTTCTATATGCTGCAAACGGATTGAGCAAGCTTCGGCTTGATTTTCGAAAGATTGTTTTGCACATCGCCGCCGCGAGATCAGCACCCGCACCGACTCCGACCCTTTCTCCTCCTACGAATCCGATACGCTGATCTTCGCTAGGTTGAACGAAGCTTCGAACTCTGCGCGTGAGTGTGCGATGCTACGGACTTTGAGCGACACGCTTCCCACGAAGCAACCACCCAAGCTGCTCGACCGTATGGGCAACACCATTCGCGCGAAGCATTATAGCCTCCGCACACAGGAAGCGTACTCGAGTTGGATCAAACGCTTCATCATCTTTCACGGCAAACGCCTGCGAGAGCGCATGGTGGCTCTCGCCAAGACCAAAGTGCATTCGAACAAAAGTGTCTAATATTAGACACAAAAATTTGTGCTTGCACTTTTCAAAAAATGTCTAATATTGGAGGCGTCAGTGAGCCTGTTTCTAAATGTAGAAACAAAATGGCTATATTTAGAAACATGGCACGCGGCATATCCCGAGGTCGCTCTGTCGCATAATCATAGTTCGGCCAGGGTAGGTACATGAATCACGTCACGTTGCTAGGTGCCTCCGCGCGGGCAAGCAGAACCAGCCTGCCGGTCATCGAGTGTCCGTACTACACACCTTCGTTGCCACACGTGAGATCAGGACGAGCTTCGCAGTGGCACGACTCAACGCAAAGGAGAACCAAGATGGTCACTGACAACAAGCGCAATGTCCTTTACTTCGAGGCGGAGTCAATGAGGGCGTTATTCGCGCAACTTGATGCGTGGCAGGAGGAAAGCCGCAAGCGACTGCATTCGATCAACGTCCAGCGCGAAGGTCACGGATTTGCCTGCATCGCCCTTACGAATCCAACTGAGGTCATAATCGTTGATGGCTACGTTGAATCGGGCGGCGTCACGGTCTCGGCGGATGGCGCACTAAAGGTTTACAGTTTGAACCATACCTGAACTTCGCTCAATATAGCGGAAACGCCACCTGTGAACGGAGTTGAAGAGTTCATCGCATTTTATACCAGCGCATCAAACTGTAAACTGGAAAATGAAAGGTGCCGGTTTAGATCGATAGTTGAGCACAGGCTCGACTGTTGGCACTGACGACACGACGCGGCAAAGCCGCAGCCCAACACGGCATGCAGCCGACAGTGAACGTGGGCGCGTTGCGGCTTATGCCTGACGTTAGACGCACTCGAATATAGCCAAAACATGTCTTCTGAATTTTGAGGTCGTGTTCAAATATCAAACAGATTAACCCGAAATCCATAATCAAATTTTTGCCTATCTGATTTTTACCCGCTAACAAATCGCAGCAACCCTCCATCCTCGTTAATTTCTTCTCTCGTGACCTCGAATCTTCCATCTCGCTGCTTGACATTTGCGATCTCATCATATATATTCTCGCCCTCAAAAAAAGCGTTTCCCCACAAATTCCAACTCACTTCGTTGCCAGCACGCACTCATCATTGAAGGAGAGGAGATGCAGGCTTTCTTCAATCGCATGCGCGATAACCTGTTCAAGACCCAAGTCTGGAAATCCATGTTCCGGCACGATTACGAAGATTCGCAGCGTAATCGCCTCTTGCAAGTGCTCGATAATTTTTGGATGCACCTTCACCCCACCAAACTCCCGCGCCACGGCACCTACATTCGCTTCACGTGGTGCATGGGCGGCATCACCTTCCTGCTCTTTCTCGTTACCGCGGTTACGGGCGTGTTGCTCATGTTTTATTATCGCCCCACGGCCGAATACGCGTTCGCGGACATGAAGTATCTGCAGTTCGACGTGCCGTTCGGCATGTTCTTGCGCAACATGCATCGTTGGGCCGCGCATGGGATGGTCATTGCCGTGTGGCTCCACATGTTTCGCGTGTTCCTCACCGGCTCGTACAAACCGCCGCGTGAGTTCAACTGGGTCGTGGGCGTTATCCTTCTCACCACCACATTGTTGCTCTCCTTCACCGGCTATCTCCTGCCGTGGGATCAACTCTCCATTTGGGCCGTGACGGTCGGCACGAACATGGCCCGCGCCACGCCGTTGCTCGGACATGAAGGTCCGTTCGGGCCAGAGTTGGGCATGCGGCCGGATAATGATGTGCGCTTCTTGCTCCTCGGCGGCACGCAGGTCGGCCCACCGACACTGCTGCGTTTCTATGTGCTCCATTGCATCTTCCTGCCTTTGTTTGCCGCGGTGTTTATCGGCGTGCATTTTTGGCGTGTGCGCAAAGACGGCGGCATTTCCGGCCCGCTGTGATTAAAGCGAAAAGCTGTTGTAAGCGGATTTGATTGGTAAGTGGATAGAGCAAAAGCCGTATCCGCTATATTTGTAAAATCTGCTTACAAAAACGCTTTTACAATCTCCGACTCATTGCGTCGTTTAGGAGCATTCATGGAAAACCTGAAATACATCATGAGCAATTCCGACAACATCCCTCCGGTCGGGTTGCTCTTTTTGCTCATCTTTTATATTTGGCTGTGGTGGAAGCAAGCGCGCGCGAACGATGCGCGCATTGCGAACGGCGAATTTGAGAAGATGAAAGAGGAAGGCCAAGATCGCATTCACACCTGGCCCTATCTCACGCGCGTGGAGTTTCTGTCTTCGATCATTTTGATGATCATTCTCACGGTGTGGGCCATCGTGCTCGACGCGCCGCTCGAAGATCCGGCCAATCCTTCGCGCACGCCGAACCCTTCCAAAGCGCCGTGGTACTTTCTCGGTTTGCAGGAAATGCTCGTGTATTTCGATCCGTGGATCGCGGGCGTGGTGCTGCCCACGATCATCATCGTCGGGTTGATGGCGATTCCGTACATCGACTTAAACAAAAAAGGCAATGGCTACTACACGTTCAAAGAGCGCAAATTTTCCATTACGATTTTCATGTTCGGCTTTGTGGTGCTCTGGATTTTGCTCATCATCATGGGCACGTTTCTGCGCGGGCCAGGCTGGAATTTCTTCGCGCCGTGGGAATTGTGGGACGCGCACAAAGTCGTGGCCATGACCAATGTGGATTTGCATGAGCACTTCGGCATTCGCTCCAAACTCGGCGCGAACCTTTTCGGCTTCGTGGTGATCGCGCTCTATTTCGGCTTGATGCCGTTTGTGTGGTATATGAAAGACAAACTCGGCTTTTTGAAAAAGCTCGCGCCCACGTTGAACGAGCTTGGGCCGTTACGCTATAACGTCACCGCATTTTTGTTTTTGACGATGATGGGCTTGCCGATCAAGATGTTTTTGCGCATCGTGTTCAACATCAAATACATTTGGGTCACGCCGTGGTTCAATGTGTGAAGCCAATCGTAGCGCAGACTTCCAGTCCAATGCCGCTAACTTTTTCAGAAACGCAAAACGATTTTCGGCAAAACCATTTAAAAGCAAAGACAGAAAAATGTAGGGCAGAAAAATTTTAGCTGATGACGTTTCGTTTGAACGTTTTTAGATAACGTAGAGCTTTATAT
>JAYRWE010000058.1:0-95381 GCA_041918175.1 bacterium | reverse complement strand
ATCCTAGCTTTGGCGAACAACGAGGTGGTGTCCGATGAAAAAGCTAAAGCTTAAAAGCCCAGAAGCCCCCTGTCTTCCTGCGGAAGACGGAAAGACTTTTTATCCCTGCTTGGGTAACATTTTATTTTGAGGCAACGGGCAGATAAAATTTTCCCACCACGCGCGGCGCGTTAAACGCTCATTTCTGCAGATGGGCATAATAACCGTGGCGATCAACGCGTCGAGTTGCAACTGGCCCCCAAGCTCGGGCGGGCGGGTTTTGTTTTTGAAATAGAGCAGGCGTTTGTCGTTCGCGTAGATGTTGGTTTCCGGATTCGCCTCGTCCGCCAACTTTCGCAATCGTTCCGCCATGCGGCGCGTACTCTCGGCTTGGTAATAAGCCACTGCTTGAGTTGTATCAGGCGTCGCTTCTTGCGCGGCTTCCATTGTGTGATGCGCCGGCTCATGAGGGCTTTGCGCTTGTTCCGGCTTTGGTGGATGGTGCTGAAAAACCAAGATTATCGTCGACGCCAAAACCATAACTACAACCAAGGTGGCGGCAGTATATTTCTTGTTCATAGTTTGTAAGGCTTATTCTCGCAAGTAATATGTCAAATCTTCCATAAGATAACAACCGGCACGCTGCGTTCAAGGCTTCCTATTCGGACACTGCTAGTAATGCGGTGAAGGTTAAAGTTGAATATCATCGAAACCTAGCTCACTAAGTGCATCCCGATTCCACTTTCGCAACTGTTTATCATCTCTTGCTTTGTCAGGGTGAAAAGCAAGAGCTTTACCGCTGGCGGCTGCTAATCCAACAATCTTTTGTAAACGCAAGAACTCCGAGGTGTGATAACTATTTTTCATCATATCCACAAATACTTCACAAAGTATTCTCCAACATTTCCACGCATTCTTACCATCGGGTCTTTCTTGAAGATCAGAAAGGTTTGTCTCGAGTTTTTCAGAATCTATTGAAAACTTCAGAGCCTCAAATTTTTTGACTAAATCATCACAAGAAAGATGGCTTGTAGGTTTTAGATCACTCTTCCATTTCGTATAAGCATGAACCTTAGTTGCTCGCCTTGGTGACAATTGTTTTAATCTGTCAAATCTCCTTTCGGACTCATCTTTTCTGTCAGAAAGATGGCTTGCTATCGTCATATATGCCAATAAATCTTCATCATCATTGATCTTCTCTGCGACGCTACCAAAGAAATAAGCTTCCTCGAATGATTTTAGGCAAATACACGCTCCTGCTAAGTTCACCAGACTCTCAAAATGAAGGAGAGGATTTATTAGAGTCCCTTTTAATCGATGAACAAGGAGGCTCGTAACTGCGGTATGATAGTGATCGGGAATTGCCATGTATAATTTGGATATGAGAGCAACAGTATCTGCGGCACCTTTTTCAAATGGGTGTAATTGCAATGCAGAAATTAATGGAGTTATGATTCCCTGAATCAAATCTGCAAATTGAGATCGTTGATCGCTAGCAGAATAGCCTAAAGCCGAAAAGTTGTTTATCGCTTGTGCCGCGTTTCTGATCAACGGTCTAAAATCAAAATTGCTCATAGCGCATCATCATTTACATTAGTCAAATAATATGAAATTCACTAGAAACAGGTTTTTGCTAAGAGAGGGCATTACAATCTACTTAAAACACACCAAATGAATTTAGACTATTTATTCTAACTTCAGAGTCTCCAATGTATCTTCAGCAATCCATTCAAATGAATTAACTACGGAATCACACCAAGGTATAGTTTTGAAAAATGCCTTTAAATCATCCTGAAAACAAAAAATAAAACGAATTCTTACTGGAACTTCTTTTTTAAATGACAATTGAGGATGGGGTAAAACAAGTTTATATACTCGAAAGATTTTTTTGTCAAGCTGCATACTCGGTATTCGAAAGCTAAACAAGCAATGTTTAAACTCAGAGCCTCTGCTTTTTGTTGAGAAAAGATGTGTGCCAAGAAATTCCCACGGCGGAATAGGAACATTTTGTGAATCTATTTTTCCCTGATGGAAATCTTCTAACATTGCGATACGTACATATGCATTTCTAACCTCTTTATCAAAGAATTTAATTTCTTCTTCACGTCTTTTTCTATCATCTTCATTATAGTCCATTTTTCTTATTGATTCAAATTCAGTCGAGCCCAATCTTTTCATTATAGATTCTGCAAATGACCCTTCATAGATGTCGTAGTCCAGAACTAATTTAATTTCGTGACCATCAATATTAGTAAAGAACTCAGTATAATCAGTCCGACGTTCTTCTGTAAGCTTTATGGATTCTCTGCCGAGAATTGTTCTAAATCTACTGGGAACACTGTCTTGCCAACCAGTCAGGTCAATTCTGAATAGGGCATCGTTAGACTCCCATATATCTATACCCGTTGAGACATTCTGTTTAATAGGATACGGTAGCTTCGCTAACACTTGCTTTTCCAGTAACGATGCAAAAATGGCTTCGTCAGAATAACCTACTCTAAATCCAGCATGACATAGTTCAGGGTATAGTAATCCAAAAATTTGACTTTCCTCCAAAATAAGAGCAATGATATTGTTGGACCTTTTTCTCAATAACCGCTCTACTTCCAAGAGGCAATAGGGGGATTTAGCATACCGATTATTAATGAATAGAATTCCCCAAGTTGTATTGTCTATTGCATCATTAATAACTTTCTGAAAGTACTCTTGCTGTTTATCAGATATTCCGTATTCATCCATCCATATGTAAAAACCGTCAGCCATTAATCGTTCAGCAATACGCCTTACCATGACGACATCATCGCTTTTATAGCTAAAAAACAAACGAATATGACTGTTGCTCATTGTTGTTGTGATGCTAGGTAAGTTCCATTAGGAATTATTTAGAACTTCCCCAATTGCCATCTTTTCCTTGAAAGAGCTTTGACTATTTCTTGAACATTGTAACTTAGCCAAACCCCGAATTCTTCAGATTCCTGCTTTGAAATTCCCAACAAATTATATACTTCATCAAAGAGATTATCGTAGCGTTTTCTAGTTTCCTTTAGCGATTCTCGCTCTAGTTTTTGTCCTAATGCCTCAATATTGATTATCTGTCCTACCGGCATGGACAAATAGTTTTCTAATTTAGCTATTTCTCTCAGCTTGTTTGCCAATGCTGGATTATTCTTGGCCAAGTTGATTAGCTCAAATTTTTGCATAAACTTTTCCATGATAAAAATCCTTCTCATTAACTTTTAAAAACCGAAAATATTCTTGGATATTTAAACAAGATTTGAAAATCAAATGTGTGTTGTAAGTTGTAAGTTCCTTGGAAGCAATGATCTCAATACGACGGAATACTTAAAGCGAGAAATAACGGAGTGACTTTAGTTTGTCACTCCGCATTTGTAAGAAGCGCCTTGTTCGTTTTTGCGATTCACTTCCTCCACCACTCTCCTCCCCACCTCCGGCACCACCGCCGCGATCTCCGGCGAAAGCTCCAACACGCCGACTTCCTGCAACGCGGCAATTGAAATCGCATACAAAATCACTTCCGGCACATTGCCGAGCAGATAAAAGGCATCGAGCAAATCTTTCAAGCCGATGTCGTGCGCCGTGAGCGTGCGCGGATAATCTTTAGAAAAGCGCGGCGTAAGGCGGCGCACGGTGCCAACGGGCGCGCCGTCGATGGTGGCGTCGATTAGAATTACTTTCTGCGCGCGTTGCATGGGTTCGAGCAGAAGAAAACTGCCGGTGCCGCCGTCCAAACAGGCGACGCCCTTGGGCAGCGGCATGGTTTCGAGATGGCGAACGACATGCACGCCGACGCCTTCGTCACCCATGAGAATGTTGCCGATGCCGAGAATCAGTATCTCAGTCGAACTCGTTTTGTTTAATTCTGGCATCTTCCTCTGTCCGAGTTTTCAGTATTCAGTTTTCAGTGACCAGTAATCAGTGAATTACACTGAAAACTGATCACTGAATACTGTTTACTGGCCACTAAGAACATCCTCGCGCTCAAACTTCCAGCCTCCCACCATCGACGAGGTGGTGCCGCGGCCTTCGATGTAGTCGTGGTAGAACACGAGGTACATGTGGACGATGGTAAAGACGACAAAGAACCATAAGAACAGGTGATGCCACTGTCGCACAGCGAAGTCGCCGCCCATGAGCGGCACGATCCACGCGAAGAGGCGCGGGAAGAACGAGTCGCTCATGCTGGAATACAGCGCGAAGCCGGTGATGGCTTGAAAGAGAAACACGAGGAACGAGAGAAAGTAGGTGAAGCCCGCGAGCGCGTTGTGGCCGATGGAGATCAGGCCTTTGATTTTCGCTTGCAGGATGTCCACTTTCAGCACTTCCGTGATCTCGCGCCATTGCGCTTTTTTAAACGGAATGAAGTTCGTCCAGCGCGCGTATTGGTTGCCGACGAAGCCCCAGTAAATGCGCACGAGGAAATTGAAGAAGAACACAAACGCGGTGACGAAATGAATGAAGCGCACCGTGCCGAACCAATACTGCTGATAGGCTTCGGTGGAATACGAAATCGCCACGGGGTTGCCGATGAGATAGCCGGTGACGCCGAGCACGACGATGCAAAGCGCGTTCAGCCAATGATAAAACCGCACCGGCAACTGCCAGACGTATACGCGGCGATAAGGAATGGCATGGGAATTGGGCATGGCTAATTCCTCAACGAAATATTCACAAGCTTTTTATGGCAGAAAAATGGAGGACAGAAAAATATTTCTGTCTCACATTTTTCTGTCATTCGCTGTTCCTTTTTAATAGAACTGCACCTGATGCATGTGCTTACCTGCGGGATCGTACAAATGCACGGCGCAGGCGAGGCACGGGTCGAACGAGTGGATCGTGCGGAGAATTTCCACGGGTTGATCCGCATTCGCGATGGGCGTGCCGAGCAGCGACTCTTCATACGCCGAGCGCTGGCCTTTGTGATCCTTGGGCGAGGCGTTCCACGTGCTGGGAACGACGAGCTGATAGTTGTCGATTTTCTTCTCTTTGATGCGAATCCAATGTGCCAATGCACCGCGCGGAGCTTCGGTCAAGCCGACGCCTTCCGCGGTTGCGGGCCACGTTTGCGGATCCCATCTTTCCTGCGTGAACGTGCTCGTGTCGCCGGCTTTGATATTGGCGACCAACTCGTCGTAGAAGCCTTTCATCCAATGCACGATGAGCTTGGATTCCAAACCGCGCGCGGCAGTGCGACCGAGGGTGGAGAAGAGCACGGTGATCGGCAGGCCGAGTTGTTTCAGCGTGCCGTCGACCACGTCTTTCACTTCGGTGTTGCCTTTCGCATACGCCACCAGCAGGCGCGCGAGCGGGCCGACTTCCATTGCATGCTCTTTCCAACGCGGCGTTTTGAGCCACGAATATTTGCCGTCGACATTCAATTGCTCGAAGGGCGGCTTCGGGCCGGTGAAATTGAACTCGGTCTCGCCGTCCCACGGGTGCAAACCTTTTTCGTCGCCGACGGAATATTTGTACCACGAGTGCGAAATGTACTCTTTGATTTCCTCGGCGTCCTTGCCGTTGACTTCATAAACTTCGTTGAGATTGCGGTCGAGAATCGCGCCGCGCTGGAATTTGAAATACTCCGGTTGATTGTAGCCGCGCGTGGGCAGATCGCCGTAGCAAAGATAATTTTTCAAGCCGCCGCCAATGCCCGCCCAATCCGTGTAAAACGGCGCGACCGCGAGCAGGTCGGGAATATAAACCTGCTCGACAAACTCGATGGCGTCGCCGATCAACTTGGCCACGTGATTGAGGCGTTCATTGTTGATGGCGTTGACTTCGTTGATGTTCAACGAGCACGGCACGCCGCCGACGAGATAATTCGGATGCGGATTTTTGCCGCCGAAAATCGTGTGCACTTTCACGATTTCTTTTTGCCATTCGAGCGCTTCGAGATAATGCGCCACACCGAGCAGATTCACCGCGGGCGGCAGCTTGTATTGCGGATGGCCCCAATAGCCGTTGGCAAAAATGCCGAGCTGGCCGCTTTCCACAAACGTTTGTATCCGCTTTTGCACGTCGGTGAAATATCCCACCGAGCTTTTCGGCCAGTTGGAAATTTTTTGCGCAATCGCCGAGGTGTCTTTCGGATCGGCCTTGAGCGCGCTCACCACGTCCACCCAATCCAGCGCGTGCAGATGATAAAAATGCACAACGTGATCTTGCGCATATTGCGCGCAGAACATCAGGTTGCGAATGATCTCCGCGTTCTTCGGCACGCTAATGCCGAGCGCGTCTTCCACGCAGCGCACGCTGGCGAGCGCATGCACGGTGGTGCAAACGCCGCAGGCGCGTTCGGTGAAAGCCCAGGCATCGCGCGGATCGCGGCCTTTCAAAATTTTCTCGAAGCCGCGCACCATCGTGCCGGAGCTGTAGGCTTCGGTGATTCTGCCGTTTTCAACAACCGCTTCGATGCGCAGATGGCCTTCGATGCGGGTGATCGGATCAACAACGACTCGTGCCATCACGCACCTCCCTTCTCAACGGATTCATCCATGTGCTCGCTGATGAGCTGGCGTTTGCGAATGTTGGTGACGACCGCATGCGCCGTGACACCGGCAGCCGCAGTGAGACCGACGACGGTGCCGATCGTATCCGCAGTGCTTTCGATGCCGAAGCCGGGGAAGCTCGCGAGATGTTGATAGAACGGGCCGTTATCCCAAAAACCGTTTTCGCTGCAGCCGATGCAGCCGTGTCCGGATTGAATCGGATAACTCACGCCGCCGTTCCAGCGCGTGACCGAGCAGGCATTGTACGTGACCGGCCCGCGGCAACCCATCTTGTAAAGGCAATAACCTTTGCGCGCCTTTTCATCGTCCCACGCTTCCACAAACAAGCCGGCGTCGTAATACGGCCGGCGATAGCAGGTGTCGTGCACGCGGCGCGAATAAAATTCTTTCGGACGGCCTTGGCCGTCAACCTCCGGCGTGCGACCGAACACGAGCAGATGCGTGACCACGCCGGTCATGACGTCGGCAATCGGCGGGCAGCCGGGAACGTTGATCACGGGTTTGTTGATGACTTTGTGAATCGGGGTGGCGTTGGTGGGATTGGGCTTCGCGCCTTGAATGCAACCGTTGGAGGCGCAACTGCCCCAGGCGATTACCGCCGCGGCATCTTTGGCGCATTCCTGCAGAATGTCTTCGGAGGCGCGGCCGCCGATCATGCAATACACGCCGTCGTCTTTCATCGGCACCGAGCCTTCGACGAGCAGAATGTATTGGCCGGGATAATTTTTGATCGTATCGTGCAGACACTTTTCAGCGTTCGCGCCCGCGGCCGCTTGCAGGGTCTCGGTGTAATCGAGCGAGAGCGTGTCGAGCACGATATCAGCAACAATCGGATGGGAGGAGCGGATGAAGGACTCGCTGCAGCACGTACACTCCTGAAAATGGAGCCAGACAACCGGCGGTCGCGGCTTTTTCTCGAAGGCGCGAACCACTTTGGCCAAACCGGCGGCTTCGATTCCGGCAAGGCCAGCGGCAAAGCTGCAGAAGCGGAGAAACTCACGGCGTGAGTAACCCTTCGTTTGCATCGCTTGCCAAATGGAAGGAACACGATCGGGCATAAACCCTCCTTTCCGAGGATTTCGAGGGATGGAAAGAACATGGGGGTATTGAGATTTGAGAAAACATTCCAAGGACTATGCCAGCCCGGCATCGTGCTCTCAACTTCAATATTGATAAAGTTTGGCGGGACAACAGAAAGTTCAAATCCTCCAAAATTAGGAAATAAAGAATATCAGAATTGCCACGATTGCAAAAGTAGCATGCAAACAAAGCGGAAACGAACCGGATGTATTTCGCCGTTTATACACACTTTTCCAGTTTACACTCATCCGAGCCCGAGGACATCCACGAGTTCTTTTCTCAGATGGGCGAATGCGTTTTTGACGCTGTCTTCGAAATTAGAAAAGGGCTTCGTCACGGAAAATCTAAAACTTGCATGGTCCCTACCAATTTGAAATTCTCTCTCATCAATCGTGCTCTCGTCCACAATCCTAGCCACCTTTAGTTTATTGGTTATTGCAGTCAGATACTCGGCAAACAACCAAATCATTTGACGAGAGCGTTCTTTTGAGTTTTTCTGACACAAGTCTTCAAGACTTTCAATTGGTAGAGCCAGTATCTGGATCATTACGTTGCTATTTTTTATTCGATTTGCAACGAGGTCCGTAATCGGCTCTGTATAAGTTTCAACTGTATCCACTTCAGTAAAGCCGAATTGATGTCCAACGTCCTTGACACACTGTAACCATTCCTTACTCATTGGATGACTGAAAGGCAACGAGACAAATACTTTACCACCAGACAGGCGGCCTTTTGTGATCTTGTCAATACGAAGATGTCCACTTGGAAATTTCTCTTTGACAAGAACTCTAAATTTTTCGCCAATCTGAGTGTCAATTTCATCGGGAAAATTTTTGAAGTTGTTGTCTGTTGCAAGAGCCAGAACATGAATACTCCCAGACTCCGCTGTTTCGGAAAGCTTAAAAGTCTTGTTATATGCTCGCCAAATATTCAGAGTGGGAACAGGAATTTCATCATTAAGGTTATGATCCCTTATGACTTCCGTCCACAGGGAGAGAAGTCCCACTGTGTTACCTTCACACCTTGTGCCCTTATCTGATGATGATTCTGTTGGCTCATCAACCACACGGGAAGTGTTATCATCCTTGAAGAAGAAATCTTTCTTTCGTTGGTTTTCGATGAACTGCTCCTTACAATAGGGCAGGCAATTTCTATTAAATCGACTCAATTCAATTTTTAGAAAGCGATTTAATGAGCTCACCGGAAGTGGGCACAATCTAAGCGTTAAGTCATTTGAATTTATAGACGCTACTGCTATTGTTGCAGGGCTATTCGGAGGCAAAATTCCACCCAGAAAACGATCGGGATAATTAGGAGAATCCGGAAAAGGGATCATTGAATCTGCGGCCTTGCACTCGAAATCATCCTCATAGGCGCGATGATATGACGCATGACAGAGGGATTCCACTGGAGTTACGAGCACCGGGTCAAGATCAAGGCGAGCCTCAGAGTCAGAACTCCAAGGAGATTTTCGATCGTCATCTAGTCCTCGAACCTTCTTGAAAATGCTTTTTATGGTTTCTCTCCAATCGATTTCCTTTTCTCGCGCATTTTTCGTCGACTCAGACTTGAATATGATTGGCTCACAGAAGAGCGGCTTTTTGTACACATAATCAAAGTACTTTATGTTATACAGATAAATGCTTGATTGTTGACCTTTGATGCGATTCTCCTCAAGTGTGATTTCACTAAGAGAGTCATTGATAATCAAAATTTTATACTTTTCACATAATACTCTCTTAAATGAGATAATGACCGAGAGCAGGAGTTTCGGCAAGATCATTGCCTTCTCAATCTCACTATATAACTTCTGGCTCGACGGTATTTTTCGTCTTCCATATTCCATCTCGATCTTAAAAATTTTCGGTCTGACCTTCTCGATCATAATTTCCAAGAAGTTTTCAATAGGGGTCTCTTTTTTCGAGATTTCTCTTGCGTACGCTGCCAGCAGTTCTCCCTCCAGTTCAGACAGTTCCTTTAATCGCACCTTATAGCCAGTCTCATCTGTTCCGCCTTTGGGCAAATTATTCATGCGTTCGAGAGAGCTGTCCAACAGTGCTTGAACGTCTTTCACAGTTCTGCACTGGTCGTTATCAAAGTAGCGAACATACGTTTCTAAAGCTGTCCACCATTCTGGAAATTCAAATCGTTCTGAAGATTCAGCTGATTCCTCGCTTTCGTTGTTTTGGAAATCATACAGCTTGTCATAGATACCATTAAACAGTTGTTTGCTCTCTTCCTTCCAGCCCTTGAGCCATTCAAATATCTTCGAAAGTGTGATCAACTCTAATCGCGTGACTTCTCCAAGCAAATTCAGGGCGGTATGATGATGCCCAGAACGTGTGCATTCGGAATAGAGAATATTTATCCCATACTTTTGAAAAAAATTGAGCGCAGAATGCAGACTTTCAGGACGATTACGGAGCCGAAGTTGAAAGCGCATTACAAAAGGCCATCTTTTCGGTGGAATAGGTGTTACAAGCAAATCCATGGGGAAATGATATGCGGGCTCAGTTTCTCGATATTCATAGGTTTGAAACGGCAGCATATAAACTTGCGAATCTGGATAGATGCCTATGGATTCGAGGGTCTTGTTACTAACGTGTAGTCCCTGCCGCGTGAGGATTAGTTGTTCGCCGGAAATCATGGTGGTTCTCCCAAAAAGAATGAAAACATGTGAGTGGTAAGGTGAGGTTGCGTTTATTTTTTTTCAAATCTTATACCGCCTCACCGCGACGAGTGTGAGGCAGTATTTTTTATGATTTTTCGTAAGCCCTGAGTGAAAGCGCTTTTTTTAGAAGTGGGAATGGCGAAGGAAAATTTCTTAGGATTAGGAAGGAGTACCAGCGAAGGCGCGAGCTTTCAACCAGCAAATTCGCTGACAATGCGCTCGACCACTTCAGCGACGGCCTGTTCCACCTGCGGAGAAAGCTCAAGGCCGGCCCCAAAATTCTCGCCTTCGATGCCGTAGACGATCAAGCGTGCTGGCAATTGCTGGAGGGCATGCGCCAGCGCCACCGCCTCGGCAATGCTGAAAGCATGCGTGGAGTAGTGGAAAAATTTGGTGGGCAAAGGTTGTTCATGTGCGGTAAAACGGAAAATGCTGCCGGGCGCGGCGCCGGAGCGCACGGCGTCGATGAGAAATACATGCTCCGCCTGCTGCAAAATATCGAACAGCGCTGCGCCCTCGCCGCTGTGTTCCATCACAGTGATGGGAGCCGGCAAACGCGCGCGCAGCTTGCGCGCGACGATTAAGCCCGCAGCATCATCGCCGCGATAGGCATTCCCCACGCCGAGAATGAGTTGCCGTTTTTCATTCATCATAACAAACCATGCTCAAATCCCCAGCACACGAATGGCGATGCCGGTGGCGGCGATCACTCCGCCGGCAATGATGTCCGCCGCGTGTTCGAGCCGATGCGCCTTAAACAGCGAAAGGCCATAAAACGCGAGATGCACTTGCAGCAGCATCATACCGATCGTTGCCAATCCAAAGAGCAAAAAGACCGACACGACCACGCTCCAGCCATAGCCATAGCCGACAAAGAGCAACGGAATGAGCGGCTCGCACGGGCCAAAGACGATGAGCGCGAACAGCGTCCAATAGGAAACCGTGTTCGCGCGCTGCAACGCGTGCGAGTGTTTCTTGCCATAATTTTTGATGCCCCACACCATATACGCGAGACCAAAGCCGATGAGCAAAAGCGAAGCAACACTGCCGCGCGTCGATTCCCACATGTTCACACGCTCCGCGGCCATGCCGAGCAACACGCCGAGGCCGCCGATGAGCAGGCTCGAAGTGACGTGGCCGAGGCCGGCGAGCACGGTGCTCAAGGTCAAACGCAAGTGACTCCATTTTTGCGCGCGGCCCAACATGACGAACGGAAGCCAATGGTCCGGCGCCAAAGCATGCAGCACTCCGATAGTAATCGCCGACAGCATCAGAACACGCACGCAGGCTCATCCTCGTTTCGTGAGATTCCATTTGCGGGGGCAAACACGTCTTTGCGTTTACCGCTTTCACTCGCGCTCAATTTCCAATTTCAAAAAATGCGTCGCGCAGGAGATGCACGGATCATAATTGCGAATCGCTTGCTCGCATTGCCAGGTGAGTTTGTCCTCGGGCAAATTGATGTGCCGCGTAACGTAGTGGCGCAAATCACTCTCAATCGTCTTTTGATTTTGCGAAGTCGGCGGAACGATTTTCGCGTCGAGAATTTCGCCCCGCTCGTTGAGGCGATAGCGATGATACAGAATGCCGCGCGGCGCTTCGGTGCAGCCGTGGCCGGTGGCGGCGCGAGGTTGTACAGGCACGAATGGCATTTCCGGCATTTCATACGCTTCGATGATGCGCAGCGCTTCGTCGCAAGCATAAACCGTTTCAACCGCGCGAATGATGATGCTTTGAAAAGGATTGCGGCAATGTTCCTTTAAACCCGCGTCCCGCGCGGCTTGCTGCGCGAGCGGCGAGAGTTTGTCGAAATTCAAATTATAACGCGCCAGCGGGCCGACGAAATAAGCGCCGCGCGCTTTTAGCACGGAATGCAGCGCGTTGGAATGTTGGACGTGCTCTTCGGCAAAATGCTCCTCGTATTCGTGAATGGCGATATCCAAACCTTTGTTCGAGACGAGCCGGCCTTCATTGAAAGGATATTCCTCGGGATGGCGCAACGCAACGAATTCATAGTCTTGTTCAAAATTTGGAAATTTCAACGTCGCGGTCCAAGCTACGGTTTCGAGCGCGGCCTCGCGCGCCCATTTTAAGTTCTCCGCCAGCGGGCCGAGTTCTCTTTTGGTGGGCACTTTATAAAATCCGCCGACGCGCACGTTGATCGGATGAATCTCGCGACCGCCGAGCAGCGTCACAATTTCATTGCCGGCTTTTTTCAATTGCAAGCCGCGCTTCACGGCATCGGGATAATCCTTTGCCATTTGAATCGCGTCTTGATAACCGAGAAAATCCGGCGCGTGCAGCATGTAAACGTGCAGCACGTGGCTCTCGATCCACTCGCCGCAATAAATCAACCGCCGCAGCGCGCGGAGTTGGCCGCCAACTTTAACACCGAGCGCGGCTTCCATGGCGTGCACCGCGCTCATTTGATAGGCAATCGGACAAATGCCGCAAATGCGCGCGGTGATATCGGGCGCTTCGGTGAAGTTGCGTCCGCGCAGAAACGCTTCAAAGAAACGCGGCGGCTCGAAGATCTTCAGCTTGACGTCGTCGACTTTTTTGTCTTTGATCTTCACATACAACGCGCCTTCGCCTTCGACGCGCGCAAGGTAGTCGACTTTTATGGTTTTGGTGGGCATGATGATTTTCTTGCTAGCGGGAATCAAATTGCGCAATCACGATTGCACAATCACTGCTTTCACTTTTAATAAAACCAGAACTCACATATGACAGAATCTTCTCCACACGATTTTTCTGCCATCACACTTATTCAGAACGATTTAACATTTTCGCATTGAAGTGATTCGTCGCGTTTACAGACGAGCCGTCTGTGTTACGTTGTCCGCACCTCGCGCGCCTCGCTCTCTTTCCGAAACGCTTCGGCATACGCATTGAATCCGCGAAACGCGCGCACGAGGTCCGGCTCCGACACGCCGAGGCCGCTCCACCAATCGCTCAACGACGTCGTGTTCGGCGTTTCTTTCGGGCCGAAGCAACCGTAGCAGCCGCGATGATACGCCGGACAAATCGCGCCGCAACCGGCATAGGTCACCGGGCCGAGGCAGGGCGTGCCGTTCGCGACCATCACGCAAACAATGCCGCGGCGCTTGCATTCCGTGCAAACGCTGTGCGGCGGCGTATTCGGTTTGCGTCCGTGCAGAAACGCGCTGATCACCTCGACAAGCTGCATCTTGTTGATCGGGCAGCCGCGCAATTCAAAATCGACAAACACATGGTCGGCAATCGGCGTGGATTTGTTGAGCGTCGAAATGTATTCCGGCGTGGCGTAGACAATCGAAATGAAATCCTTCACGTCTTTGAAATTGCGCAACGCCTGAATGCCGCCCGCGGTCGCGCACGCGCCGATGGTGATGAGATATTTCGACACGCGGCGCACCTGATGAATGCGCTCCGCATCGTGCGGCGTCGTAATCGAGCCTTCCACCAGCGACAGATCATACGGCCCTTTCACGAACGCGCGCGTCGCTTCAGGAAAGTTGGCGATTTCCACCGCGCCGGCCACGGCGAGCAGCTCGTCTTCACAATCCAACAAACTCAATTGACAGCCGTCGCACGAAGCGAATTTCCACACGGCGACTTTGGGCTTGCTACGCGCCGAGGGAGATTTCTTCGGCGCGGCTTTTATGGTTGATTTCTTATTCACGTGCTATTACCTGTGAGTCGTTTTCCAACATAGCGCAATTGCACCCAAAAGAATTGAGCGCGGATTACGCGGATAACGCACAGACTGGCAGTCTGTGTTACGATCAAATTTCCCGTTTCGTAAACAAATCCTTGATGCGATCATAGCGAAACACCGGACCGTCTTTGCAAATGAACGTCGGGCCGTATTGGCAGTGGCCGCAAAAGCCGACGGCGCATTTCATGTTGCGTTCCATCGAGAGAAAAATATTGTCTGCGGGAACGCCGCGCTTTTGCAATTCGAGCACGGTGAAGCGCATCATAATTTCGGGGCCGCACACCATCACCACGGCGTTGCGCGGGTCGAACGGCGCTTTCGGAATCAGCGTGGTGACGACGCCGACGTTGCCGCGCCAGTTGCCGGTGGCGCGATCGACGGTGACGTAAACTTCCAGATCGAGGCGACTGCGCCAGCTTTCCAGCTCACGGCGAAAAAGAATATCGCTCGGCGTGCGCGTGCCGTACAGCAAAACCACTTTGCCGAATTTCTCGCGATGCGCGAGCAGCGCATACAGCGCCGGACGCAGCGGCGCCAAACCGATGCCGCCCGCGACGATCACCGCGTCATTGCCGACGGCTTCTTCCACGGGCCAATGCGTGCCGAACGGGCCGCGCACGCCGAGCATCTCGCCGCGCTTCAATTTTCGCATCGCTTTCGTCACTGTGCCGACAGCGCGCGTCGTGTGCACGAGCGTCGCGGGCGTTGCCGGATCGCCGCTAATCGAGATCGGCACTTCGCCGACGCCGAAAACGTAGAGCATATTGAACTGTCCGGCGTTGAATTGAAAACCATTTGCCGCGTCGGCCGATTGCAGTTCGAGCGTGAAGGTGTCATACGTATCTTGCCGCACGCGTTGCACATGATACAACGACGGCAACATCGGATCAGTGGACGGAGTTTTTTCTTCAAGACTAGTTGCCATACATATCCAACAGTTGCAAGCGGGTCGCTTCCAAACGTTGCTCCATAATGCTGGTGAAACGCTTCAACAATTCATAGCCGAGATCATGATCGTCTTCGCATTTGCTGCGCAGACATTTGCCGTCCAGCGCAATCGCGCGTGTCAGCTCGACCGCGCGCGCATCGAAATGCCAATTGTACGGCGGAATCAGCCACGACCAGCCGAGCACCTCGCCGTCGCCAATTGTCTGCACCGTGATCGGGCCTTTTTGCGCGCCGAAAATTTCGACCGCCACTTTGCCGCGGCGAATGATATAAAACTGATTCGCCTCTGCGCCTTCGCGGCAGAGAAATTGTCCCGCGTCAAATCGCACGTTTGAAGCACAGCCCACAATGAGATGCAAATGGCGCTCTTCTAATCCCTGCAAAAAGGGATGCTCTGCTAAAATGGGTTCGAGGGTTTCCATCGTTCATCTCCAAGAGCATTAAAAATTTTAAATTGAAAATTTTCCATTTTCAATTTCTAATAACTCAGCGTTGGTGGCAACCCCGCCGTTGCGAATCGCGCGCACTTCTTCGGTAATATCAATTCCCACCGGACACCATGTGATGCAACGCCCGCAACCAACGCAACCCGAGGTACCGAATTGATCAATCCACGCTGCAAGCTTGTGTGTGAGCCATTGGCGATAACGCGCTTTCGCCGAGGGTCGCACGCTGCCGCCGTGGATGTAGGAGAAATCCGTGGTGAAACACGAGTCCCACTTGCGCCAGCGCTCCGCGTGCTCGCCGGTCAAATCGGTTACGTCTTCAACCGTCGTGCAAAAACACGTCGGACAAACCATCGTGCAATTGGCGCAATTCAAACAACGGCTCGCGACTTCTTCCCAGCGCGGATGCTCGGCGTTGTGATAGAGCAATTCTTTGATGCCCGCGGTGTTCAAGCTCCGGCCCATTTGCGCCGCGGCGTCGGCCACAATTTTTTCAGCCGCGGCTTTTTCCTCCGCCGAGGCGATTTGATGCGGCACCTCATGCAGAACTGCCGCGCCTTGCTCGCTGCCGGTTTCAACGAGAAAGTAATGTCGCCCATTTTGCAAAACTTCCGTCAGCGCCAAATCGAAGCCGGAGGTTGCTTGCGGGCCCGTGTTCATTGAAGCGCAAAAACAAGTGGCGCCGGCATGGCCGCAATTCACGGCGACGAGGAATGTATGCTTGCGTCGCGTTTGGTAAAATGAATCGACGTACGCACCTTGCAAGAAAATGTGATCTTGCCGCGCAATCGCGTGCAATTCACAGGCGCGCACGCCAATGAACGCGATCCGCGCAGGCTCTTGCTTTTCCTCTAAAATTTGAAACCCATGATTGCGGCGTTGCGCTTGCCATAAACGCAAAATAGGCGGGTGCAAAAATTTCTTCCACGCGTGCGGCCCGAGATTATAACCAAAAAAAGCGGCGTCGTTTCTTTGCTGCAAACGATACCCGCCGGGGCTATGCTCATCACGCCAGCCGCGAGGCAAATCATGCGGCGATTCTATTTCATCATAAATGATCGCGCCGTCGCGAACGGTCGGGCCAATGAGGCCATAGCCTTGCTTGGACAGCACGTTGAAAAGTTGCGCAAGATGCTCGGCTTCGAGGCGCGCGAGGACGGCGGTTGGGAAAGAGGAGTCCTTCATAAATTTTGCTTTCGCATTACTGCAAGCGTTTCGCAAATAGCGTTGCAAAAAAACGAGTAGCACTCAATCGCCGCCGGCGCCATCGACACTGATGTATGCGCTCAATCCTTCTAATTCATGCGAGAGTTTTTCTACGATGTCGCGCATGAGGTGGCGCACGGAAAGCATGCCTTGCACTCGGCCCAAGTGATCGGTGATGGGCAAATGGCGAAAATGTTTGTCGGTCATAAACTCGAAGGCGTCGCGCAGGCTCATTTCACGCGGCGCGATGAGCGGATCGGGCGTCATCACTTCGGAAATCAGCATCTGCTGGGGCGAGAATCCCGGTCGCACCACGCGCCGCATCAAATCGCGCTCGGTGAAAATGCCAACGAGTTTTTCATTATCCACAACAGCAACGGCGCCGACGCCAACTTCACACATTTTCTCTACCACGGCCTTCACGGTTTCATCCGGCGCAACAACGAGGGGAGGAACACGGGCAATTCTTAATAGATTCATGGCAACCTCCAGCATAATAAATCATCTCGAGCAACGGTTGAATCGGCACTTTGCGTAGCCATGCCACCAGAGCCTCTTTGCGCACATGGCGATCTACCACGCCGTAAGGCGTGCTCCCGGAATGCGCCGCGCATATGAAGTTGCTCACCACAGATTCGCCACAATGCGCGCGCACTCGGCGCAATATACGGGTGTGACTTTGCTTTCATTGAGCCAGTATGCCTGGCAATAGGCGCAGGTATCGTGGCTACGCCATTCACATTCCACACACATCTCTTCCTGCGGCAAGAGCGCGCCTGCAAAAAATTCTCGCGGGTCGATTTCTTTGCCACAGCTATCACACAACAAAATGGTCGAGGCGGGCATCACCTCCGGCCTGGACTTGAGCCTCCGGTCTTGCAGCCTTACACCGTGTGCACGGTTTTTCTGCGTCATGAATTCGGCATAGTCGAGAATCGCAGCGAGTTGGCTTGCGCCATCAAGGCCGGCCTCGCGCAGCACCATATGGGCTTGCCCGCTGCCGGGATAGCGATGCTCGCGAAACGAGTGCAACGTGCGCCGCAAACCTTCTTGCGAACGCACCCAACGATACATTGTCGGCAAAGTGAAATCGGTGATGCCCATGGCTTCGTGCATGAAGTGCTCGGGAAAAATCTGCTCTTGTTCTGCGTGCGCAAGACGATTGAACAACTCGGCGCTCGCAACATAATACACGTTCATATTCAAGCCGCGCGCTTCCAATTCGGGCAAGACTTCATTCACAAAAGCCGTGGCTACGCCATTGCCTTGCAAGACAATGGTGCCGTGATGCGCCACATCGAGGTTGGCGAGGCGCATGGCATAAACACCTTTGGCCGCGGCATGCGCCGGCGGCAAGCCGAGGGCAGCGCGATCGAGCACAATCTCGGGCGGACGCGTGACAAAGGGCGCGAGCACCGCAGGCCGCGCTTGCAAACCGGCAAGCAATAACGGCCATACTTCTTGCGGCTCCCACGGCGTCAAAGTGATGAGCACATCTTGCGGGAAATTTTCTTGCAAGAGTTGCAGCACTTGCGGATCGGCGTGCGTTGGCCCGTCTTCGCCGGTTTTCACGCCCGCGTGCGCATTGATCATAATCCACGTTTGATATGGCGTCTTGGGGCCGAACTTCGCTTGTTGCCCGATGCCGTGCAAGCGCGCCGCAACATGTTCCAACGCGCCAATGAATGCGCCGTAGGAAGACGTGACGCCAATGTGATGCCCATAGCTCGACAAGCCGGCCATGAATGCGCCCATGGCGTCTTCGCATATGCCGCCCACTGCCACCAAACGTGCAACGGGATTTTTTTCAGAATGATAAAGGCCACTCGGAAAACTTTGCGCTAGATTCGAGAGGCTGGTGGAGCCGAGTAAATCCGCTGCCGCGCCGAGCAGCGCGCCGTGTGTGTGTTGATTCAATACTTGCAAGGCATCGCCTAACGCGCCGCGCAAGGTGACACTGTCTCCAATTTTCAAACGCAGTTTTTCCGGCGGCGCTTCGAGCGCAAATGCCGACGGCGCATAAAGCAAATCAAGCGCAGGCGCCTCCTGGCGAGGCGTGCGCGCTTGCGCCCACAAGCGTGCGCGTGCTTGGGCCACGCCTTCCGCGACGAATGGCGCGACGCTTTCATGTTGTTGCAACGCGGTGCGCAGCGTCATGAGCGTTTCATAAAACAAGGCCTCAGTATTTTCCGGAGACGGATCGCCTTCCAAACGCGGACACGTGAGCGCAAAATATTTTTCAAATGCGCCGACGAACTTGTAATAATCTTCCGAGCAAAATTTATGACCCGCGCCGTGCGAGGCCTTGCCCTCCACGCCATACTTCCAACCCTTCACCGTGCGATAAACAATGCCCGTCGGCTGTCCATTGTTGATTTGCAGCGCGAGCTGTTGCGCCGCGAGCACTTGTTTGAAATCAAAGCCGTTGGGCACGAAGATGATGTTCCAATCGTGCGTGTACAACAACTCCATCGGATTCCATTGCACATAATCACCGGGAGCGTCTTTCTCGCGGCACACGCGATTGGAGTCGATTGAGGCTTGATTCCAATCGACGTGTAAGACGGCATTGTGCAAACCCGCGCTCGCAGCCGCGGCCAGTGCTTCGTGCACGCGGCCGGGCGTCATGCCGCCTTCGCCTTCGAGTATGTGAATCTTCGGCGCGTGCGCGTGATACATATCCAATGCGGCCATGGCAAGCCCCAACGCTGCGGGCACGCCCACACCGCTCGCGCCCGTAGCAATGCGCACAAACGGCGTTGCCGGCGTGGGATGTCCATCGAGCGCGCGGCTGCCCAAGGCTTTGAACAGCGGCGTGTCTTGTGTGGGATTGCGACGAAAGCCGAGCAAATCTTCGAGGCGGAGTTGCTTATCTGCCGCGGGCAACAAATCCGGTCGTGCGAGGCGAACGACTTCATTGCGCAAAGCCCACATGGCATAAAGCCCCATGGCTTTATGACCTGCCGCATAAACGAGCAGGTCCGCGCTTTCGTTATCCGGCTCACAGAAATCATAATTCATGTTTTGAAAAAGCAGGCCCGCGACAATTCTGCCCGAGGAAATGCTGCCGCCCGGATGGCCCGAGGTCGGAACAAAATTAAACAACACGCCGCACAGGGTGCGATAGAGGAGGTCGAACGCTTCCCACTGCTCCAACTCATTTTCACGCAGCAGCAAAGGCGCATTCCGCAAAGCATGTTCTGCGTCAATAAAAACGGCGCGGCGTGACTCAAATTGAAAAGGCTCGCAATGCTCATGGATGGATAAAGCGCGCTGCATGACGACCTCCAAAGGGAATGTTACGTGCGTCGGGGTGGACAATTCAATCGTTGCGGAGCGATCATTTTACGGAAACGAACACGCGCCTTGCCGAGATTCGCTTGCGCACATGAAGCCGTGGCGGGAAAATTTACGGCTTCGAAAAACGAGCGCACCATACGCTTCCACTGATGATGCTCCTCCGAATGAAGCCATTTGATAGTGAGAAATGACGGCAATAAAAATGCCGCTCCGCGGTGAAGAAACTAAGCTCGTTTCGGGTTAGAATTTCACGCCACCCTGTCTTTCCCGCGAACACGGGAATTCAGTCTTTTCAAAAGCTTGAAGGTGCCCATTTTCGCGGGCGTGGCTTATGAAACGAGCCGCGGCGAGTATATTCCGAGTGCAAGAGCTTGGGAAGGAATTTGTTGTGCTCCGAGATGGCAATTGCAGGGTTGCTAATTTATAGCGAAAAAATTCTCAGACTTGGGAAGAGTGAAAAGAGGGCTGGAAGGAGAGTAGAAAGTTCTAGGTTGAGGAGAGTGGGTAACGCAGGCAAATACGCTAAAATTTTTATGCACCTGCCCAACGCCAAAAGCGTCGCAAAGAACAACCCCGAGTGCCCAAAAGCTGGGCACCCGGAGAAACAGGCCATAGTCTGAAAGAGAACTCCGAACTGGGTTTCACAGAATGCACAATTCAACGAAGCACACAAAAATTTTCAAAGTAATGCTTTTCAAACGCCTCTACGCTTTGCTCGAAAAACCGAGCGTCGCTCTCGAGGTAAAAATTTTCTGACACGCCTCACACATTAAAATACTTCGCGCTCGGATGATGCACCACAATCGCGGAAGTCGATTGCTCCGGCACGAGTTGAAATTCTTCCGTGAGCGACACACCGATGCGCGCAGGATCAAGCAAGCGGAAGAGTTTGGTTTGATCTTCGAGATTCGGGCACGCGGGATAGCCGAACGAATAACGCGAGCCGCGATACTCTTGGCGGAAGAGCGCATTGATGTCCTTCGCATCGTCCGCAGCAATGCCCAACTCGGCGCGCATGGTTTTGTGCCAATACTCCGCGAGCGCTTCCGCGGTCTCGACGCTCAAGCCGTGGAAATAAAGATAGTCGGTGTACTTGTCGCTCTCAAAGAGTTGTTTGGAAATTTCCGTGGCGCGCTGGCCCACGGTCACGATACTCATGCCGAGCACGTCGCGTTTGCCGGAAGTGAGCGGCGCAATAAAATCCGCAATGCACAGACGATTGCTTTCGGCTTGGCGTGGGAAAGTGAAGCGCTCGATTTCGCGTTCGCCTTTTTCATCAAAAATGATCACGTCATCGTTTTCGCTATTGCAGGGGAAGTAGCCATAGATCACTTGCGGCTGCAATAAACTCTCGGCGATGCAACGCTGCTGCAACTCCGCGAGAATCGGCTCGAACTTGTCTTTCACGAGCGCATCATATTCCTGCTGCGACATCTTGCCGCGGCGCACTTGCCATTGCCCACGCAACAACGCGATGGGATTGATATAATCAAACACCGTCTTCAAATCAATCTCTCGCACCACGCGCGAGCCGAGAAACGGGGCGGAGGGAATCGCGACGGGGTGCCATTCCGGTTTGCTCGTTGAGGCAACGACTTCAACCTTTCGATTTGCTCTTCGCACTTTGTCTTTTGCCTTTTGCTCCTCGCCCCTTGCGCCTTGCCCCTTGCGCCTTGCTTCTCCCCCGCAAATCTCCTCCATGAAATGCAATCCCGCGAACGCATCTTTACCATAACCCAAAGGCCCGTGATAAATCGCGCGCAGATCTTCTTCCACGTACTTGCGCGTAAGCGCCGCGCCGCCGAGGATAATCGGCAACTCAATGCCGCGCTCGTTGAGCACTTCGAGATTTTCTTTCATGATGAGCGTTGACTTCACCAACAAGCCGCTCATGCCGATCACCTCGGCCTTGTGCTCTTCCACCGCATGCAGCATTTGCTCAATGGAAACTTTGATGCCGAGATTGATGACACGATACCCGTTATTGGTGAGAATGATATCGACGAGATTCTTGCCGATGTCGTGCACGTCGCCCTTCACTGTGGCGAGCACCATCGTGCCTTTGGTCGAGCCTTCCACTTTTTCCATGAACGGCTCGAGATGTTTCACCGCGGCCTTCATTGTCTCTGCGGATTGCAGCACGAACGGCAATTGCATTTGGCCCGAGCCGAATAACTC
This sequence comes from bacterium, assembly GCA_041918175.1. GTDB lineage: Bacteria > Zhuqueibacterota > Zhuqueibacteria > Zhuqueibacterales > Zhuqueibacteraceae > JABWAN01. The sequence continues at coordinate 73,346 of JAYRWE010000058.1, read as the reverse complement.
GCCGACGACTTTCATGCCGTCGAGCAGATGATTGTTGATGATTTCGAGCGGCGAATATTTTTGCATGGCCTCGCTGAGATCGGCGTCGAGGCCTTGTTTATCGCCGTCAATGATGCGACGCTTCAAGCGCTCTTCCACTTCCTTCGGACGTTCGACTGCGACTTTTTGCTGCGCGCCTTTGTCGGCATAATACGCAATGATCTCTTGCACGGGATCGGAAACGCATTTGCCGCTCTCATCAAACTTGCGTTCATCAAAAATCAAACGACGGTGCAACTCGCGCTCGGCCTCACCGATTTTGTGCAAAGGAAAAATTTTCGACGAATGCACGATGGCCATGTCGAGTCCGGCTTGCACGGCATAATACAAAAAGACGGAGTTGAGCACGTGGCGCGCGTGCGGCGAAAGTCCGAACGAGATATTGCTCACGCCGAGAATCGTGCGTACTTCGGGCAACTCGGCTTTGATGCGGCGAATGGCCTCGATGGTTTCGATGCCGCTCTTGCGAAACTCTTCGTCGCCGCTGCCGAGCGTGAACGTGAGACAATCGAAAATCAAATCCTGCGCGCGCATGCCGAACTTGTGTACGGCGAGGTCATGAATGCGCTTCGCAATCGCGACTTTCTCGTCCGCACTCTTCGCCATACCTTTTTCATCAATCGTGAGCGCAATCGTCGCCGCGCCGTATTTTTTGCAAAGCGGCAGCACATGCTGCATGCGCTCCTCGCCGTCTTCGAGATTGATGGAGTTGACAATCGCACGGCCCGCAATGCGTTGCAACGCCGCATCGATGACTTGCCATTCCGTGGAATCAATCACGAGCGGCACGGAGACTTGCGTGTTCAACTTTTCAATGAGCGGAATCATGTCCGCCACTTCATCGCGACCAACGTACGCGACGCAGACATCGAGCATGTGCGAGCTTTCGCGCGCCTGCTCTTTGCCCATCGCGACCATTGCTTCCCAATCTTGCTGCGCGAGTAGTTCGCGAAATTGTTTGGAGCCGTTCGCGTTCAAACGCTCGCCAATGAGTATCGGCGGCGGATCGAGATGCAGCGGCACGCTGTTGTACAAACTCGCAGCAGAGGGAATGAAATCGATGTTGCGCGCTTTCGGCGCGAGATTGCCGACGGACTGCACGAGCGCGGCGATGTGCTGCGGCGTGGTGCCGCAACATCCGCCCACGATTTGCACGCCGAGGTCTTTCACAAAATGCGAAAGAAATTGCGTCAACTCTTCGGGCGTGAGTTTATAATGCGCGCGACCGCCGACGTTTTCCGGCAAGCCCGCATTGGGCATGCAGAACACGGGATACGGACTGTTGCTCGCGAGATAGCGAATGTTCTCCGACATTTCTTTTGGGCCGGTGGCGCAGTTCATTCCGATCGCAGCAAGCTCGAACGGTTCAAGCGCGGTGAGCGCCGCGGAAATGTCGCTGCCCAAGAGCATCGTGCCCATGGTTTCAACTGTGACGCTCGCAATCACCGGCACCCGCACGCGCTTCTCCGCGAAGTACTCGAAGATCGCGCCGAGCGCGGCTTTGACTTGCAACAAATCTTGCGAGGTCTCGACGCACAAGAGATCAACGCCGCCTTCGACGAGGCCAGCGGTTTGCGCATAAAACGCGGCTTTCATGTCATGATAAGAAATGTTGCCGAGGCTCGGCAGCTTCGTTGTTGGCCCCATTGAGCCGGCGACGAAACGCGGATGCGAAGGCGTGGAAAATTCGCGCGCTATCTTCTTCGCAATCTCTGCGGCGCGGCGATTGTGCTCATATGCTTGCTCGCCGAGATCGTATTCCGCGAGCACGATCGGCGTTGCGCCAAACGTGTTCGTTTCAATCACGTCGCAGCCGACTTCGAGAAAACTTGTGTGCAGCTTCTCGACCGCAGCGGGCTTCGTGAGCACGAGATGCTCATTGCAACCATTGAGCGCTTCGCCGCCGAAGTCGTCCGCGGTGAGATTCATGAATTGAAACGTCGTGCCGGTGGCGCCGTCGAAGACGAGAATTTTTTCCTGCAAGCGTTGCGCGAAAGATGTGTTGGCCATGTTGTGCTCGTGTGCGTTGATGAAAAGAAATTTAGCTCGTTGCAATCTGCCGAAGAGACAAAGAGCTTTACAAAACTTTTCAAGTTTAGTAAAGTTTGGTTTCGGATCATTCACTTGAATGAAGGTCGAATATAGAAACGCAGCGCAGAAAAGCAAAAGAGTTTGTTGTTAAATTTCAGCCCGGCGCGGCTTGCTTTGCAAAAACGAGCGCTATAGATGCGTAACTGCCTTCAATCAATTTTGAAGTTTCCCCGCGCGATACGGAAGTTTGATTCCAAGAAAGTGCTGCAATGTTCAATCAACGAATCTCCTTCAACCCAATTCTCTCCAAGCTCAGCGCGGCTGGCACGGGCGTGGTTTACAAAGCGCGACATCAAGCTCGGTTGCTTGAGCGCGCGCAAATTTTTGCCGGAGCATTTTGAGCGAGTATAAAACCGAGAAGCAGCGCTTCATTCATAAAGCGAAGGCCGCCTCTGCGCTCAATCAGTCGAACATTTGTACCATCTATGAAGAAATCAACGAGACGGAAGGTGGGGAGTTGTTTATCGCGAGGGCGTGTCTATGCGGGAGGAGCGACGCTGCGTGAAAAATTATCAGTGGCAGCGCGATTGGCCGTTTTGATTTTATTGCTTCGACGGGTGCCAACCTACCTGAACCCAATTGCGCCGCACTTCAACCGCAACTTCGTTATTGAGTTGCAACGTTGCTTTCGTTTTTCTCACGCTTCTTTGCGGACTTTTCGCGCGTTCTTCGCGTTGCTCAGAGAAGACGAGCGTAAAGCCGAACATTTCAAAAATACAATCTGCAAAAGGCTCAAGCCGACGCGAAGTGTTGCGAAGGCTTGAGCCTCATCTCATTCCCGCCACGAGCAGATACACGTCATCGCGCAACGGGCGATTCGTCCATTGGCTCAAACCTCCCATAATTTTGTCCGCGGCTTGTTCCGCGGAATGCACCTCGCCGGTGTTGATGAAACCGAGCATGCCGCGCAAGCCGAGCGCTTGGCCCGCGGCGTTTTCGGCTTCTATGATACCGTCGGTGTACATGAGCAGTTTGTCTTGAGAGCTGAGTTCGGTGAGATTTTGCGCGAAGCGATCCAATTCCGCGTGATCAAAACCGACGATGGGATTTTGCGATTCGAGTTTTTCGAATTGCGCCTTTTGCTCGCGCCAAATGATCGCCGCCGGATGCGCACTGCCGGCATAGGTGAGTAGACGGCTTTTCAAATCGAGTTTGCAGATGAACATCGTGAGAAACATGCCCGTGCCTGCAAACGCTTCGCAGATAAAGTTGTTGAAATGATGGAGCAACACGCGCGGCTCCAAACGCTCGCGCAAGAGGCGGCGAATTTCATTGGCCATGCGATTGACCAACAGCGCCGCCGTGATGCCGTGCCCGGTCACATCGACCACGGTGAGATAGAGTTGCCGCTCGCCGTCGAAATAAATGTCGGCGAAGTCGCCGCCCACGCCGATCATCGGTTTATAACGCACGGCAACTTCGATGCGTTCGTGTTGAAACGGCGGCGGCACAAGACTGCGCTGCACTTGTCCGGCAAGCTTGAGATCGCGCGCAATCATGTCTTGATGAATTTGCAGCTCGCGGCGTTGCGCTTCGATTTGCATGCGCATCGCGCGGCGTTCGAGGGCTTGCCGCACTTTGAGGCGAAACTCTTGGAGATCGACCGGCTTGGTGAGATACTCGTACGCGCCGAGGCGCATCGCTTCAACCGCGGTTGCAACCGTGCCTTTGCCGGTGAGAATGAGGACTTCGGTGTGGGGATTCTTGTTTTTCGTTGCGCGGAGCACGGAAATGCCATCCGTGTCTTTCATGTGCAAATCGCTGACGACGAGATCGAAATCGTTCGCGTGCAACACTTCAATGGCAGCATCGCCGTCGGGTGCGTTTTCAACGCGATGGCCGTCTTTGGCGAGCACTTCGGAGAGGAGATGCCGAATCGCTTGTTCGTCGTCAACGACGAGAATGTCAGACATGAGGAGAGGTAATTGTTTGCTGGCAGAAAACGCTATTTTAAATTTTCAATGGAAAATTTAAAATTGAAAATTTGCAACGCCTTGTTGGCCGTTCGTTACGCCGCGTCGTTGTTATAAAGCAGCGCGAGCAAAGTAATGTCATCGCTTTGGGGTTGACCGACCGTGAATTGTTTTACGGAGGTCGTGATTGCATCAAGCAACGCTGCGGCAGAAAGGCCGGGCAAGCTGCAGCGCGTGCGAATCGCGGCTTCCATGCGGGCCTCGGTAAATTCTTCTTCTTTGGTGTTCATGGCCTCGCTCACGCCGTCGGTATACATGACTAGCGCATCGCCGCTCTGCAAGGTGATGGTCTCCACTTCATAAGGCACGCCCGGAAACATGCCGAGGAGCAAGCCGCCTTTTTCGAGCAATTGAAAGCTCAAGTCGCCGTTCGTTTCCGTGATATGATGAAACAAATATGGCGGATTGTGGCCGCCATTCACGTAAGTAAACGTGTGCGCGGAAACGTCGAGCACGCCGACGAAGAAGGTGATGAACTTGTCGTAAGTCGTGTTGGCGTGCACGGAAGTGTTGATGCGCGCGACAATTTTTTCGAGCGGCACGTCCGCGGTCATCATCGCATGCAACATGGCTTGCAAATTGGACATGAGCAAAGCCGCGGGGACGCCCTTGCCGGAGACGTCTGCGATCGTCAAAACATAGCGATTGGCGTCAATCGGGAAGTAATCGAAATAATCGCCGCCGACTTGTTTGGTGGGAATGTTGATCGCGGCAATTTCATAGCCGCGCAGTTTAGGCGCGTCTTTGGGCAAAAGTTTTTGCTGAATCTCGCGCGCGATGGCTAGCTCTTCTTCGAGTTTTTGCTTTTCCAGCGTTTCTTGAAAGAGCCGCGCATTTTCCAAAGAGATGAGGGCCGCATTGCCGAGCGTGGCGGCAAACTCCAACTCCTCGTCGCCATACTCGCCTTTGGTGATCTTTTCTCCCAACACAATCGCACCGCGCACCACGTCTTGACTCACAAGCGGCACCAGCAACAGCATGCCCGCGGCTTTTAATCCCTCTTGCCATTCGGCTTTGAGCGGATTCGGCTCTTGATTGAGGCGGAGCGGCGAGCGCAGTTCAGGTAGCCACGCGCAGAACGCTTCATCGCGCAAAATTGCGGCGTCTTCCGCGCCCTTGGCCATGCTGAGTTGCATGCGTTCTTGCTGCTCCGTAAACACCCAGCAGCGTTGCGCCATCAATTCACCCATCAACGCATAAGCCAGCACGCTCGCAATCTTGTCACCTTCCAGCGTGGAGTTCAGCTCCTTGCCGATATCGAACAGGGTGTTGAGTTCTTGAATCTTTTTGTCGAGCCTGCGGTTGACTTCCTTCAGCTCTTGAAAGATCATGCCGTTTTCCACCGCAGTAGCGGCGAGATTGGAAAGCGAATTGAGATACTCGATCTCATTGGTCCCATAAGCTTGGTTGCTGATCTTGCCGCTAAACGCCATGAGGCCTTTGCAGCTATTGTTGCAAATGATGGGAATGACGATATGCATGCCCAATTTCTTGAGCGCAATAGCCCACGGCTCTTCGGCAATTTCGTTGCTCTCCTCGCCCTGCAAAATGACCGTCATGGGATGATGCAAATCGATTTCGAACTCGCGTCCGATCAAGGCTTGCTGCATCCCTTTCACGGTCTCAACAGAAAAACGTTTTTCGCTGCGCGCCAACAACACAAGGCCTTTGCCGATCATCATCTTTCCCATCGGGGTGAGCAGCAGTGTGTCCAAAATTTGCTTGAGCTGCAGCGAAGAGTTGAGCGTTTTGGAAACGTCAAACAACGCCTGCAATTCCACCAAGCGCTCATCCAATTCGCGCGAAAGCTGGCGATTGTGATTGTTGGTGGAATTGTTGCGCTGCGTATGGCGCTGCTGATAATTCGACGGCGGGCGATTGGAGCGCATGGCGTTGCGCGATTGATTCGACGAACGCACGGGATAGGGCCGTTGCCGCACCGGCATAGGAGATTCTCCGCGCGTACGTCCCGTCGCGAGCGGCGCGCGCGGCGCATTAGGGTTTTTCCGAACTGGCATATGAGTGGGTTACCAAAGCTTGAAACGTTGGAGGGAAGGTTTGCGCTAGAAGTATTTGACCATCTTCACTTGGTTTTTCCGCCCGCCGACCACGTCGAAATCGATTTCGTCCATCAAGGTTTGCATGAGATAAATACCCAACCCGCCCACGCGCATCTCTTCGAGGTATTTCTTCATGTCGGGCTTGTTGAGTTGTTTCGGATCGAAGCCTTTGCCTTGGTCGGTGATGATGATGGTGAATTTCTGCGGGTCAATTTGAATCGTAATGTCGATGAGCTTGCGCTCGTCGTTGCGGTACGCGTGTTCGATTACGTTGGTGCAAGCCTCATCCACGGCGAGCTCGATTTTGCTCGTCTCCTCCTCTTGAAAGCCCACCTTGCGCGCGATCCGCGAGACAAACTCACGAATGATTTCGAGGTTATCCGTTTGGCTGGGAATGCGGAGGTGATACTTTTTCTTGGCTTTGAGCTTCTGCACGGCGTTCATCACTTTTGGTTGGTGAAACTTTGGAGCGCCTGATTTTCCTCCTCGCGAATTTCATAAAGCGTGGGGAAACCCAAGAGGTCAAAGACGCGAAAAATTTTGGGGTTCATGCTCGTCAGTTTGATATCCCCGCCGTTGCTCCGCACCTCCTCGATGAAGCCCATAAACACGCCGAGGCCGGCGCTGCTAATGTAAGTCAGTTCTTTGAAATTGACGATGATTTGAAAGCGCTTTTCATCCAACAATTTTTGAATGGCGCGTTCCAAATCCGAAGCGGTATGCGCGTCCAAAAAGCCTTTCAGGCGTAGCACCGAGACGATGCCGTTGTCGCCGCGCATGACCTCAAACCCAGCCATGTAAAAACCTCCTTGCAGTAAATTTCTACAACAATCGTTTCCTCGTGATGGTCCGTCGCAGGTTCGGACTTGCCGTTCTTTACGAGATAGCGCCGGCAAGTGCGGAGAAGCTGAAACGTGTCGCGTGGTTTTTGACCTGCTGAAGGATGAAGCTACTCCATCAGAAAGGTAGGCATTCCAATGAGGGTTGAAGCAATATAGTCAAAAATTGAAAAAAACAAAGAATTTTTTCCACCGGCAATCGAGAGGGTGCCGCCCAGTGGTGCGCTAGCGATTACGTGCGGGCCGCCGCGGCGATATTGCGGCATGCAGATTTGCCGTTGAAATACCAAGCTGCGCGGCTGCCGTTCCTCTTTTTGATAAAAAACTTGAACCGCCGTAGTTTGCGCGTGGCCGCTGCGATTTATCATCTCTGCTCCACCACCTCGATTGCAAACGGCGTCAAGAAACCCGTATAGCCATTCGTCGCAACGCCCTCTGCCGTGATTTTCACCAAACGCCCCTGCAACGTGTCCAGCGCATAACAGGAGCCGTCGAACGGATTCACCGCCAAACCTTGCGGGCGTTCAAAACCGTCGCTCTTAAATTGCACCACGCCTTGCGCGTTCAACTTGTACACACTGCTGTTGTTGCGAAACTCACCGGAATCGTCAATCACCCAACAAGCGCCGCGCGTTTGATCTAACGCGAGGCGTGAAGCGAAACGAAATTCTTCCGCAGAGGTGAAAACCACGTTGCCTTCTTGATTGATGCGCACGACGCGATCGCCTGCAGCGAGCCACGCTTCGCCCGTGGTGTTCATGATCGCCATATCCACGACCGGCCCACGCCACGTCGGGAGCAAAGTCATACGCGTGACTCGCAATGCTTTATCGATGCGCAACAACAAACCGCCCGTGCTCGTGAGCGCCCATAGCTCTTGCAAACCCGCATGAAACGCGATTGCGCCAAGCTCCGGCAAAGAATCAAGACGAGCCTGCGCGCGACCGTCTTTGTCAAATAGCGCAAGCACGTTCTCGTTATTATCTCCCACCCAAATGCTGCCGGTTTCCGCATCAAGCGCCAGGCCGACGGGGTCGGAGAAAACATCATACTTGCCAATCAAATCTCCTGTGGCGCTGATCGCGCCGAAATCGCCGGTGAATTCATCCAATACCCAAATCGCGCCGCGCTGTTGATCCACGCGTAAACGAAACGGGTTGATAAAAGCCCGCGAGCGCAAAATCTCATGCTGCCCATCGTGCGTAAGCTTGATCACTGCTCGGCTATCGCTATCCGCCACCCACGTCACGGTTGGGCCCGGCGTCACTGTGACTTCATCGGAAAGCGCAGTTTCGATATTGCCAATGCGCGCCGTAAACGCGTAGCTGTGCGGCACGCCAAATTGATTGCTCTGCTCGCGAAACGTGGTTACTTGCGCAGAAGTTTGGGCGATGAGCTGCAAAGTGCTCGCGCTTGCGAGGCGGCGATAAATTTGATAGCCGGAAAGATCGCGCAATGGCAGCGCATTCCAAACCAACTGAATGGTATCACGGTCTGCAATTGCCCGCAGCCCGGTGGGTTTGCCGCCCGTGCGCGGGTTCTCCGGGTCGATCGGATTCAAACGCTCGCGTTCGGTGCATGCATGAAACATGGCCGCAAGGCTGGCTAGGAGAATGCAACGCCGTGCGCGCGGCAAAAGATTGGTCAGCGAGAAATGAGTTGTTCGGCGGGCGTGAGGTCGATTGCGCATAAAATATAGTAAAGCATTCCATGCGGCAAAGCAAGAAAATTGTTGTTGAATGTTTGCAGCTCGCGTTCTATCTTGCGCGCCGTTTTTTTATCGCGAACAAAGTTGTTGCTCACATGACCTCAGTTTGATCTGCGATACCCTCCCTGAAAATGTCATCCTGAAGGACCTGCCCTCGTGCTCGGCGCTCTTCCCAGTGCGAGGGAAATTTCTTCCAGAATGACAACGCGAGGGCGTGGCAAATCACTCCCAACGAGTTTACCAATATCGGAACGCATGCTACGCCTCGATCAACTCAACGAACCGCAACGCCAAGCCGTGCAACATACCGAAGGTCCGTTGCTCATTCTCGCCGGAGCCGGTTCGGGCAAAACGCGCGTGATTACCTATCGCCTCGCGCATCTCCTGCTCCATAAAGATATTCCGCCGCAAAACTTGCTCGCCGTGACTTTCACCAACAAAGCCGCGAATGAAATGCAGGAGCGTTTGCGCCACGTGGCCGGAGCTTCCGCGCAAAAAGTGACGCTCGCTACGTTTCATGCGCTCGGCGTGCGCATTTTGCGGCAACAAGCCGCGCATGCGGGCTATCGCAAAAATTTTGTGATCTATGATCAAACCGATCAGCTTGCGCTCGTGCGCGAAATCATGAAGGATCGCGCGCTCGAGTTTGCCGGGCACAACGTTCCCGAATTGCTCGGCCGTATCTCTTCGGCGAAAAACAGCGGCGAAGCGCCGGCCAAATTTTTAAAGCAAACGAATGCGGAAGAAATGCTCTTCGGCGATTTGTACGAGCACTATCTCCAACGCACGCGCGGCTGCAACGCCATCGACTTCGACGATATTCTCATTCTCGCCACGAATTTGCTCGAACAAAACGAAGAGGTGCGGCGCCATTATCAAGAGCGTTTTCGGTACATCATGGTCGATGAATATCAAGACACGAATCCGCTGCAATATCGTTTCATTCGGCTCCTGCTTGGGCCGCATCGCAATCTCTGCGTGGTCGGCGATGATGATCAAGCCATCTATTCGTGGCGCGGCGCTGATCCGGAAATGATTTTGCAATTCGAGCAGCACTTCGCGGGCGCGCGCGTGATCAAGCTGGAGCAAAATTATCGCTCGCACCAAACCTTGCTCGACGCGGCCAATGCCATTATTCGCAATAACCTTCGCCGCAAAGATAAGCGGCTCTGGTCGCAACAACGCAGCGAGGTGCGCATCGCTCTCATTCAAGCCGAAAACGAAAACGACGAGGCCGAGCGCATCATGAATACGCTCATGCAGCGAAAGGCGATCGATCCTGCGGTGCGCTTTGCGGATTTCGCGGTGCTCGTGCGCACCAATTTTCAACTGCGCCCGCTCGAAGAGGCGGCGCGCAACGCCGGCGTGGCCTATCAACTCATCGGCGGCACCTCGTTTTATGAGCGCCCGGAAGTGCGCAATTGCATTGCCTATTTAAAACTCATGCGCAATCCCGATGATGAACTCAATCTCAAACGCGCGCTGGAATTTCCCAAGCGCGGCATCGGCAGCGCAACGTTGATGAAACTGCATGAGTATTGTCTGCGTACGCGCAAAAATCTTTTTCATGCGATGAAAGAGGCGGCGCAGGTCGGCGATCTGCGCCCCGCCACGCTGCATACGATTGCCGAGTTCGTGCAGCTTGTTGATAAGTATCGCGCGCGCTATCGCCAAGGCCCAATCAGCGCCGTCACCGAAGATTTGATGAAAGAGATCGCATACATAAAAGCTTTGGAAGAAAGCGTAGCAGATGAAAAAGCGCGCGAGGCCAAAGTCATCAACGTGCGCGAGTTTTTGGGCAGCATCAAACGCTTTGAGCAAAACAGCGAAGAGCCGACGCTCGACGCTTTTTTAGATCGCATCAGTTTGATTTCCGACAGCGATTATCTCAACGAGAAAGTCGATCGCGCCATCTTTCTCACGGTGCATTCCGCAAAGGGCTTGGAGTTTCCCTTCGTGTTTCTCTTCGGCATGAATGAAGGCCAGTTTCCCAGCACGCGCTCGATTGAAAACGGCAGTGTGGAAGAAGAGCGCCGTCTGTGCTATGTTGCCGTCACGCGCGCGCAACGTGAATTGACCGTGAGTTTCTCCACCAAGCGCACACGCTACAAAGAAGTGTTGGAACTGCAGCCTTCGCGTTTCATCAAAGAAATGCCGCCGGAAGTTTTGCAACAAACGTTGGAACACGTCACTTCACCCGAGCAAAGGGCGCAGCGCGAGGCGGAAGAGCGCGAAGACCTGGTTGCCATGCTGCGCCGTTTCCGCGAGAATAATTTTAAATCCTGACCCATGAGCTATGCGCTCGCTGCCGTCATCGTCGTGTTGAGCATTCTACTGCTCATCACGTTGTGCAATCTCCTCACCGCGCCCCGCCTGCGCCGCGCGCCTGCGCTGCAAAGTTCTCCCTTCGTTTCTGTGCTCATGCCCGCGCGCAATGAAGCGGCAAAAATTGCGAACGGCTTGCGCGATTTGCTCGCGCAAGAGTATGCCCGTTTCGAAATTCTCGTTTTGGATGACGACTCCACGGATGAAACCGCAGCCATTGTGGAGCACATGGCCGTTGCGCATCCGCAGCTTCGGCTATTGCGCGGCGCGCCTTTGCCCGCGGGTTGGCTGGGAAAAAACTGGGCATGCCATCAACTCAGCACGCACGCGCGGGGCGAACTTTTCATTTTTACCGACGCTGATTTGCGTTACTCGCCGCGCGTTCTTTCGCACACCGTGGGGTGGATGCAAAAATATCAACTGAGCATGCTCTCGGCATTCTCCCAGCATCGAGTAAACACTCTGCCGGAAAAATTAATTGTGCCGCTGCTCGATATGTTCGTGTATAGTTATCTGCCGCTATGGCTCGCGTATCTCAGCCGCAATCCCTCGCTTGCTGCGGCAAACGGCCATTGGATGGCTTTCACGCGCGAGGCCTATGCGCGCATCGGCGGCCATGCGCGCGTGCGCAATGAAATCGTGGAAGACGTGGAGTTGATGCGTCGCGCCAAACGCGCGGGCGAAACCGTGCTCACACTTTGCGGCAAGGGAGAAATTTTCGCGCGCATGTATGAAAATCTGCGCGGCATTTGGGCAGGCTATTCGAAAAACCTTTTCGGGCTGGTGCGTTATCGCACTGTTCCTTTCTTTGCGCTCTTGCTACTGCTAATTGCAATTCATGTTTTGCCGTACGCCTTATTCTGGATTGAGCCTTTCACGCGGCAGGCAACTTATGCAATTGCGCTCAACCTGCTGCTGCGGTTGGCACTCGCTTGGGGTTTTGGACATCCGATTTTTGTCAGCGTTGTTTTGCATCCGCTCGCCATTGTGCTCATGCTCCTGCTCGGTATTAATTCCTATCGTTGGCATCGCAGTCGCAAAGTCGCGTGGAAGGATCGGACGTATGCTACGGCACCAGGTTCCTAATACGATATTATTGGCATGAACCTTCACCTCCCCGCACGGCTTCCCATGCAAGCCCCGCTTACGCGCAATCGCATCATTATTCCTTTGCTCTATATCATCTTGCTCGCCGGCGGATTGTGGCATGCACTGGCTCTGTTTCAAACCGCCATGAAAATTCTCGCCGCGCCCATGATCGCCGGCTTGGCGTTGTTGCTTTATTATGAGTTTTTGATTACGCAACCTAACAGTTTGCAGGTAAATAAAACGAAGCAGCATGTCACACGAAATGCACAACGCACGAGGTTTACGGGATGGAGCCTTGCGGTTTTGGTGGGAAGCTATTTCGTGGAATGGCTGGGCGTTCGCAGCGGAGTTATTTTTGGAAGCTACGCCTATGGCGATACGTTACAGCCGCTCTTCGGAGAAGTGCCGCTCGTTATTGGATGTGCGTGGCTCAGTATGTTGCTCGGCAGCGCGGCGCTTGCGCAAAAGATTTTGCCGCAGCGCTGTTATGCACGCCCGCTGTGGCAAGCCCTCGCCATTGCGGCGTTCATGGTGCTGTTCGATGTGTTTATGGAACCCGCGGCAATGAAGCTCGGCTATTGGAATTGGCATGCACATGAAATTCCTTTCCGCAATTTCATCGCGTGGTTTGTATTCGGATTGATGTTGGCTTATTGGGGAGCACGCTGGCAAATTTTTCCGCCGCGGACCGCGACTATTCCCATGCATGCCTATTTAGCCCAACTCGGCTATTTCACAATCGTAAACTTTTTTTCATGAAAGCTGATTAGAGCAGGACCTCTCAACTTTTGCGGAATGTCACACACCCAGACGACACCCCCCTCCGTCAAAGTCAAAATCGAGCAAGGTGAAGCGCTCAAAACGGACTTTGAGTTCAAGACCCGCTTTCGCATTGGACGCGACGCCAAATGTGAAGTGCGCATCGAGGACTACGCCCTCAGCCGCGTGCACGCTGAAATCGCTTATGAAAACGGCTATTGGTGCGTGCGTGATTTGCACAGCACCAACGGTGTGTTTCTCAACGGCGTGCGCATTGCGCATGAAATATTAAGCGAACACGCGCTCATTCGGCTCGGGAAAAACGGCCCCACGTTGCGCTTGCACATTCCCGGGCAAATTCCGCCGCAGCCGCAAATGCTCGTGACCGCGATCGTGGTTGACGCCGTGCAGCGCTATGCGCAACGCGCGCAACGCAAGCTAACTCCCCCGCGCAAAACCCTCGTGCGCTCCTCGCGCCAGTTTCGACCGACGCACGGCTATCTTGCTGCCATTGCCTTGGTGAGTGTTCTCTTCATTGGCGCGGCCTGGTATGCCAAACAAAAGCATGACCAACTTGATCAGCAGCAGACACTCGCAAAAGATATTTTTTATGAAATGAAAGAGCTCGAGCTTACCCTGGCGAGCTTAGACCGCGCGGTGCAGAAAACCGGCGAGGCCGAAGCCATTGCCGAGATTGATCGTCAAAAGGCGCGACGCAAAGAACTGGCGCGAAAGTACGATCGTTTTGTGGATGAGGCGCGTTTGACCAAAGCCGATCTCGTGGAAGAAGAGCGTTTGATTTTGCGCATTGCACGGCAACTCGGTGAATGTGAAGTTGATATGCCGCCCGGCTTTGCCCGCGAGGTGCGCAACTATGTTGCAAAATGGCGCTCCACCGATCGTTTGCGCAACGCGCTCGAACGCGCCGCGGAGAACGATTATACTGCGCGAATTTTTGAAGCACTCTTGGCTAACGATCTGCCGCCGCAGTTTTTTTATATCGCGCTGCAAGAGAGCAACTTTGATCCCAGCTCATGCGGGCCGGTGACGCGCCACGGCATTGCCAAAGGCATGTGGCAATTTATTCCGACCACCGCGGAGCAATATGGTTTGCGCATCGGACCGCTCGTGAACTATCGTCGCCACGATCCGCGCGACGAGCGCCATGATTTTGAAAAGTCCACGCAAGCCGCGGCAAAATATCTGCGCACGATTTATGACACGGAGGCAAAAGCTTCGGGGCTGTTGGTGATTGCTTCGTATAATTGGGGCGAGAACAACGTGCGGGAGTTGATTCAAAAAATGCCGGACAATCCACGCGAGCGCAATTTTTGGCATCTGCTGCAAAACCATCGCGAGGCGATTCCGCAAGAAACTTACGACTACGTTTTCTATATCATCTCTGCCGCGGTGATCGGCGAGAATCCGCGCTTGTTTGGGTTTGAATTTGACAATCCATTACAATCCGCGGGTGCAAACTATGCGGCAAATGCCGGCCAACATTGACCGGCATTTGCATCACACTCACGCCTGACTTCCCCGCAACGCTATTTTTTTACCCGCCGCTTTCTTCGTAGCTACTTTCGGCCACTCACGATCACGAGAAATCTTCGGCTTTGTCGCCATGCCGGTGCCGCGATCTTTACGCTCCTTCGGCCATTCACGATCACGAGAAATCTTCGGCTTTGTCGCCATGCCGGTACCGCGATCTTTGCGCTCTTTCGGCCATTCACGGTCGCGCGAAATTTTCGGCTTCGTGGACATGCCTGTGCCGCGATCTTTGCTCACTACCATTCTTGCGTCCGTTTTGTTGAGAACGCTCTCGCTTGCAACGTTCGGCAACTCGCGAGGGCGAGAAAGTCTAGGCTTCGTCGGCATTTTCGGGCCGCGATCTTTGAGATCTGTTGCCATACATGTTCCTCCGTTATGAGTTAGTTTGTGCCACCGCACGATTGAGATACAATTCCAACACCGCCCAAAAATATGGCAGCGGATATTTTAGCAGCGGAGCGTTGGTTAAATTTTTAATCGTTTCCAATTTCGCTGCATGCAAAGCCGCTTGCGGCGCGGCCCCGGCTGCAAGTTGGCGATAAAACTCCGTGACCAATGCCGCGGACCAGCGATCATCATTCTTCCACAATGAAGCGACGACAAGCGCGACACGTTGCACCGCGAACAGCCGCGCGAGATGCAACACGCCTTCGCCGCGCACAACTTGTCCGGTTCCGGTTTCGCACCCATTCAACAACACAAGCCACGTATTCTTCATCTCCCATTCCAAAAGCCGGCGCGCATAAATTTTTTCCGTGCTGGGATGTGTGGCCGTCGCTTCGGGGCGGCTCAGTTCAACGTAGGAATTGAGCGCGCGCGTCGGGTCTGCCACGGCGTGCAGAGACAGATGAACGATCTCAGCGCCTTCGTGCAAAGAAGTTTGAATCGTATCGAAACGGGCAAGGTGTTGCAGCAAAACGGTCTTCTTGGTGAAATGCGCAGTCACGTTTTTCATTTCAGATGAGGCCGCAGGCAAATCGCCCGCGGGATTTCCGACATACAACAAACGATTCGTTGACAACGGCGCGGTGCGAATGGGCTGGCGCAAACCGCGATAGAGCACAGTGAGGCTCGGCGTTTTCATCACCGTGTTTTCTTCTTCCACAAAAAGCCCGCGCGCCGAGACCAATGCTCCAAACGGCACTTGCTGCAAAACGCCGTCGGCAATCACGTACAACTCATGCTCGGACTTCAGCTCCGCGGCAATGGGAGCAAGCAA
Organism: bacterium; assembly: GCA_041918175.1. Classification (GTDB taxonomy): domain Bacteria; phylum Zhuqueibacterota; class Zhuqueibacteria; order Zhuqueibacterales; family Zhuqueibacteraceae; genus JABWAN01. The sequence goes on along the minus strand of JAYRWE010000058.1, from coordinate 57,693 downwards.
AAGCTCGTAGAATTTTCTTCCCCATTCTCGATTTTCTTCATACACCGCCTTCGCGTCGGCATTCACGCGCTTGCGAAACGCCTCGAAGTCAATCGCGCCGAGGCTGCGCAAATATTTCTGCGTCGAATCGTGCAGCGCGGCTCCGGTGATGGGCAGTCGTTGCGTCAGCATTTTATCGCGTGAGAGCAGCCATAGCACGGTCGTCTCCGGCAAGACGCGATACACGAGCACCCGCGCGTGCGGCCGCAAAGATTTTTGTATTTCAGCAAGAGAGGGTGTGGCGCCGAGCAAACCCTGCGTGCTGTCCGCATATTCTTCGCCCCATGCTTCCAACAAAGCGCGGCTGCGGCCGCGTTCCGCGTAATGCAGCGCGCGTTCGCTTTCCTCGAGCGCGAAAGCCAAACTCACGGCTTCATCAAAATAATCCTGCACCGTTGCAAAGAAGCTCACCCGCAAGCTATCGCGCGTGAGCGAACCGAACATTTTTTCTTGCAGCGTCATGGCGTTTTCGAGATGAGCCAATGCGAGCCGCGGCTGCGCCTGTCGCTTTGCAAGTTGTGCGCGTTGCCATTGCGCTTCCGCCTGCAGGAGTGGGCTGTTGAGATTCGCGGAGATCATCTCCGTCATACGCAATAGCGAATCGGCCGCGGCAAAGCGGCTTTGTTGCACGGCAAGTTCGGCCAGCTTCAAACACGCGCGCGCATGCCCCAACACAAAACCGAGCGGTTGCGCTTCTCTGGCCGCAAGCAAAAAATTTTGCTCCGCGTCGTGCCAGCGCCCGTGCTTTAAAAAAAGCTCGCCTTGCAAAAGGTATGTCTCCAAGCTGCCGCGTGCTTCTTTACTTTGAGCAAACAACTTGAGCGCGGCGTGATATGCAGCCTGTGCTTTCGTCAAACTATCCATGCGCGCATGGATAAAACCGAGATTCATGTGCGAACGCGCCATGCGGCTTTGGCTGTGCTCGCGCGCGTGCCAGTCAAAGGCGCGGCGCTCATCCGCGAGGGCGCGTTGATACTCGCCGTTTTCGACGTGCAGCAAAGAAGAGTTGCTATATGCTGCGGCCACATTCGCAAACTGGCCGAGGCTGGCGAAACGCTCCGCGGCCTTTTCAAAAGAAGAATGCGCCAAGCCGTATTCGCCACTTTCTAGCTGCATTTGTCCTTCTAAAAACCACGCTTCCGCTTCAAACTCTCCTTCCCAATCCGCTTGCTGCATTTCCCGCAGCGCGGCTTCCGCCTCATGCAAGCGATCCATGCGATATAAAATGCGCGCGCGATAAAAATGCGCGTCGCGTTGCGTAAGGCGATCTGCAAGGTGTTGCGCAAGAGCAAGCGCTTGTTCGGCGTTTTGCAACGCCAAGGCATCATGATCCAACGCACGATGCGCATCCGCCACGAGATTGAGCGTTTGCGCCTGCATCCAAACAAATTTTTGGCGTTGTGCGGCCTGCGCCAGCGCATTCCCCAATACGATGACGGTGTCGGCGCGATCCTGTTGTGACCAAGCATCAAGCTCGCCCAGCTTGGCGTAAAGTTCTAAAATAGGATCTTGCAAACGCAATGCAGCCGCGCGTAATTTTTCAAAAGCGCTGCCTGCTTCTTGAAATTTACCGTGTACGAGTAAATCACGTGCGAGGAAGCGCTGCACCGTCATGAGTGCGCGCGAAGTTCTGCTGGTGGAATCTAATTGGGAAATAAAAGAAGAGAACGCGAGGAGCAGGCTGTCGCCCAGCGTGTGCGCAAAATCAGCAGCGAGAAGTTGCGCCTTATCAAACTGTGTTTGTGCTTGTGCATGCCGCTTGACGCTCCCGAGCAACAGGCTTTGCTCGGCAAGGCGTAATGCGAGCGATTGCAGCGGCCAATAATTATTTTTGATCCAAATGGAGAACGAATCGGAAGGAAGCGTGCGTTGCGTTTGCCAGGCTTGCAATCTCAGCGAATCGGCGCGATCCACCGCCAGCGCGCGCATGGTAGATTCCCATTCGGTCGAGGGCGTCATTTGCCCCGAAAAATTGCGCGTGAGGAGAGCAACTTCATCGCTACTCGAACATCCCACGATCAAAAATAGAATCGCCCAAACCGCCGGACGCCACCGCCTTTGCATGAATGCTTTCATGGTGTTTGTAAAATTTTAATTCTTGCGCGCGCAACTTCCGCCCAAGCGGAATCGGCGTCGCGTTGCAGATAATCTTGCCACGCTTGCAAAGCTTCAGTCTTGCGCTGCCCTTGCGTAAGTAGTTGTGCGCGATTAAAGGCAGCTTCCAAATACGACGGTTTGAACCGCAATGCCGTCGCAAAGGCCGCAAGCGCGGCTTCGTGATTTTCCATGCGCGCTTGCACCAATCCGCGTTGATTCCAAGCTTCCGCGTCCGTTGCATCTTGCGCGATTAAGACTTGCACCAAACTATCGGCGGAGAACAAGCGCCCGGAGAAAGTATAAAACACGGCAAGCCCCAAGCGCGCTTCGCGATGCTCGGGCTGACGGCGCAACGCCTGTTGAAATGCCGTTTCCGCGGCGTTCGGCACTGGGCCGCGCGCACGCGAAAAATTGGTCGCAGCAAAATTCCCCGGCGGTCGCAAATCTTCGCTCGATAAAAACCACTCGCGTTGCAGCACAGCGTATCCCGCGCCGGTTTCAGTTTCGACGCGATACTGCTGATACATTTGATTCGATTTTAATCCGGCGAGCGAGACGACCATGAGCATAGCCACAGCCATGGCCGGGGCTGCTATCGGCGAGACGAGAATCTCTTCCAACCAATCCAACACGCGCCTGCCGGAAAAAGGGCGCGGCGTGGGCGCGGGGAAGTGTTGCAACACATGCTCGACTTGCTCTGCGATAGACATGCCCGGCAATGTGTGCAATAGTTGCAGTTCTTCCGTCGTTGCCGGCGCTTGGGCATACTTTACATGCATTGCCAATGCTTGACGGCAGCGATCACAATCGGCCAAGTGCTGCTCGACCTCGCGGTTGGCTTGGCCGGCTAATTCGCCGGTGAAGAATTTTCCAATGTCTTCGATTTTCGGATGCCCCTCGGAGTCATCATCATCATCCGGCTCATGCTCGACATGATAAGAGAGAGCTTTCGCCATATACTTCTCACAATTTTTTTAAAGAGGGAGATTTTTCGCGCAATTTCGACTCAGCTTCGTTGCGGCACACCATGTGGTTTAGTTTCGTGCGGCAAGCGAGTGAGCAAGTTTCCCACCCCTTGGTTCCTTCTAAAAGACAAACGTTCACGACGAACCTTCTCACTTCGCCTCAAGACATTTTTTTAACTTCAACCGAATGCGGCCAACTTGAATTTCGATTGCGTGCGCCGTCATGCCAAGCCCGGCGATCTGTGCAATCTCCGCTGATTTGAGGCCTTCGAGCGCAAACAATTTGAACATGAGAATGTTGCGCAGTTTATTTTTACCGCGCAGTATTTCGCGTAAACATTTTTCAACATCGTGTCTTGTGGCATTAAATTCCGACATGACGGATTTCGGCTGTAAACCAGGAGTATCCGGCTCCGGAAGCGGAGAGGATTGATGCCGGCCTTCACGTCGGATCACATTGAGCGCAACACTGGTTGCAATACAACGCAAGTACCAACGCGCTTCCGCTTCCGTATGTCCGCGAAACGCTTCCATCGCGCGGCTGTTGTTTGTCAACAAGCGTAAATGAAACTCTTGCTGCATTTCTTGCAAGTAACGACTGTGTTTCCAGCCTGAAAAACCGATCACTTTGCAAATGCTGAGATTGATCGAATCACGATAACGTCGGAAGAATTCGCGCCATGCCTTCGGGTCCGGCGGAATGCGCGCGCAGCGGCGAAACAACTCGTCGGGCGGGATTTCGTCGTCGTTAGCAATGTGCGCGAGGATAATAAGCAATAGGGCGGTGACGGAAAGCGTCAAAGAGGAGAGGCTGAGAATACTCAGGAGGAACAACAAGGCCAATCCCAAAAGCAGGCGGCTCGCAGCGTTCATGAGCAGGCAGCGAAAAAGGTGAGACGCGGATGCGATCTATTGACTGAGATTCGTTTGCTTTTTCAGGGGAGAGTAAGCCGTGTTGTCGCGCTGGCTTCAGTATGGCAAACGTGGCTTAGATTGTCAAGAAAAATTTCCCCCCGCAGCTTAATGCTGCACTTATTGGCGAAAAACCTAAGATTGGCAATCATGCGCAATTGGATGCTCAACGCGGGCGAGCCGCAACCCAAGAGCAAATCAAAAGCGCTCGCAAAGCTCTTCTTTGCGGCCTCTTTGCGGCTCTGCGCCTTTGCATGATTTTTTTCTTTTGCATCGGTTGTTTTGTTGAAAAGTTAGCGACATTGGGTAGGGATACCTGCGCTCCCTCTCCTAACTGAGGCCTTGCCAAAATTTCGATTGCCCGCGAGTAGAAAGTTTAATAGCATGCGTACACAGGATAATAAATCCACCTACAAACAGCGCCCCCCGCGAATGCGAAAGCGAGTATTCATTGATTCAGCTTCGCGTTAAAATTTGGAGCCGTTCATGCCCATTAAAATCCTCGTCACCGGCGGCACGTTTGATAAAGAGTATGATGAAATCAACGGCCGGCTCTTTTTCAAAGACACGCACGTGCAAGAGATGCTGGCGCTCGGCCGCTGCCGGCTCGAGATCGAAGTGGCCACGCTCATGATGATCGACAGCCTCGATATGCAGGAGCATGATCGCGCCGCGATTTTAGCGCATTGCCAAACATGCGCGGAAGATAAAATTGTGATCACGCACGGCACGGACACGATGGTGGAGACCGCGCGCATGTTGGCGAGCGCAAAGATGAGCAAGACCATCGTGCTCACCGGCGCGATGGTGCCCTATGCATTCGGCAGCTCCGACGGCTTGTTCAATCTCGGCAGCGCGTTGTCATTCGTGCAAGCGTTGCCGCACGGCGTTTATCTCGCGATGAATGGGAAATATTTTTTGTGGGACAATGTGAGGAAGAATCGCGCGCTCGGGGAGTTTGAGAGTGTGTCTGGAAATTCCCCCCTTGAGAGAGGTTAGGGGGTGTTCTTGAGTGGAAAGAGAATCTTAAAATCGTTGTACGACGTTCCAATGCTTTGCAAGAGTGCTCTTCATTTGTTCATGATACCGCGACACCCCCTGGCCCCACTCAAGGGGGGAATTGTTCAGTCAATGCTTTCTTGGCTTGACTCCTCCCTCAAGATGGAATTATTGGATCGCCTTTCGACCTACCAGGCAAAACGGTTTTCGCTTTTCCGCCCCATCCAGCCCATGGCTTCGTAGGTCGCGCGATTCATGGGGCGAAGATAGCCGAGCAAACGTGCAGATTCGCGGCTTGCATGCGCGACGAGCATCAAGCCCGCGGCTTGCAACTCGCTGAGCCAGATTGGTTGCGGCTCAGTGAACGCGTCGTTGCTCGCGAGCGCGCGCCACTCTTCCTGCGCAGGCTGAACGTCGCCGAGCAGAATGACGACGTGCTCCGCATTCCACAATTCGAGCGCAGCGCCGGTGCGCTGCCAGCCGACGATGACGTCGCCGTGCTCGATTTGCGCATGCACTTTCAACGAATAGCTGCGGCGATGCGCGCGCACGATTTGTTGAAACCAGTACGGCCAATATTCTAAAACCGCGAGGTGATTTTGGCTTTGAAGTTTTTCACGAAGCATTTTTTTCCCTTTCAAAAAAAGATGCTTTGAAATCTTCAAATCCGATGCCACTTTGCTGCGACAACGCCGGGCGCAAAGCCGTTGGCAGCTAACTTCTTCACTTTCAGTTCGGCTCGTTCATTTGCCCTTTGTTGCGGCCTTTGAAATTTGGCTCACGCTGGAACATTTGTCTAGCGCGAGAACACTTTCGTAATGTAAATTTTTCTCTTCTATTATAATTGGTCTAAGCTTTTTGTAAGCGGATAAAGCAAAAAATCTCACGCAAAGACGCAAAGAAAAGCTTTGCCGCCGAAGTTCGCCGAAGCCACCGAGCGTCGCCGAAAGAAGCTTTTCACTTTCGTGGCAGCTCCATTTTCGCGGGAGAACTCCTTTACTTTTTTACGACGCTCGCTTTTTGAAAAAAAGATAGGAGCACAATGAACGTTCTCGAATTTCAGCGACTCCACAAAAGCTATGGCGAGGTTGTCGCACTGCATGAGGTCTCGTTCGAGGTGCGACGCGGCGAAGTGTTCGGCTTGCTCGGGCCGAACGGTGCGGGCAAGAGCACGTTGATTCGCATTTTGATGGACATCATTCGCCCGAACTCCGGCAGCATCACTTTGTTTGAGCAACCGCATGCGCAAGAGTTGCTCGACCGCGTGGGCTATTTGCCGGAAGAGCGCGGGCTTTATGTGAAGCACAAAGTGCTCGAGGTGATGACATACTTCGGCACGCTGAAAGGCCTCGCGCATCATTAAGCGCAAACACGCGCACGCGCATGGCTCGGCCGCATCGGGCTTGCGGAAACGGAGAAGTGGCGCATCAATCGCTTGAGCAAAGGCATGAGCCAAAAAGTGCAGATCGCGGCCACGTTGCTTTCCGAGCCGGAATTGTGCGTGCTCGATGAGCCGTTCTCCGGGCTTGATCCCGTGAACGTGCGCCTCGTGCAAGATTTGATGCACGAGCGCCGCAACGCGGGCCTCACCACGATTCTCTCCACGCATCAAATGAATCTCGTCGAAACCGTGTGCGACCGCGTCGCGCTTATCAACAAAGGCCGCCTCATGGAATTTGGCGAAGTGAATGAAGTGCGGCGGCGCTATTCGCGTCCGGAGATTCGCGTCACGCTCAACAACTCTTTGCCGCGCGTCGAGGGCATTGCGCACGCCACGCAAGAGAACGGCAACACGTGGCGCTTGTTGCTCGCGAGTGGCGTGTCGCCGCGCGATATGCTTGCGCGCTTGCTCGCTGCTGGCGCGGAGCTTGAGCATTTTGAAAAAGTGCTCACGCCTATGGAAGACGTGTTCATTCAAATCGTGCAGGAGGGCCAAGCATGATGCGCGCTCGCAAAGTGAAAGCAGTGGCCTCGTTCGAATTTTTTTCGGAGATCAAACGCCTCGGCTATCTCATCGGCGTGTTCGGCATGCCCGTGTTTCTGCTCGCGTATGGCGGTTTGATTTCGCTCGTCACATTCATCGCGAAGAACAATGCCGAGGAAGTGAAGATTCACGGCGTGGTCGATCACGCGCTGGTGTTGCAGCTCAAAGAAGATCATGCGCAAGCGCCGCTCGCCTTGCCGCCGGAAATCAAAACCGCGTTACAAGCGCAAAAACTTCCGATGATGGCCGGCCTCGCGTGGTGGGAGAATATTGTGTTTCGCCCGTTTCAAGACGAAGCCGCGGCGCTTGCCGCCTTGCAAGACAAGAGCATCAAAAGTTATTTCGTTCTCCCGCACGATTACATGCAAACCGGCAAAGTCGATATCTACGTTGCCGAAACCGCCACGCTCGGCGGGCAAGAGGCTGAGGCTGCGTTGCGCAATCTTCTGCAAGAGCGCCTCATGCTCGGCAAAGTTTCGGAAGAGCTGGCCACACGCATTCGCGCGCCCATGCAAAAAGGCAAAGAATGGATGGTGAAAGCGAATGGCGAACGCACCGAGCGCAACATGATCTCCGTGATCGCGCGTTTTGCCGTGCCGCTCGCGTTTGCCATTTTGATGTTCGTCAGCGTGTTTTCGAGCACCACTGCGCTCATCAACGGCACCGCGGTGGAAAAAGAAAATCGCGTCGTGGATGTGCTGCTCTCTTCCGCGAATCCCGAAGAGATCATGGCCGGCAAGCTGCTCGGCTTGGCCGGCACGGGCTTGCTGCAAGTTACGATTTGGTTCGGCATGTTTGGCGTGGCAGGACTGATGTTCGCCGGAGCGCTCACTGCCGCGGGCGTGGCGATGCCGTGGAGCGCGATTCTCCTCGGCCTCGTGTTCTTTTTGGTGGGCTATTTATTTTTGGGAAGTCTCATGCTCGGCACCGGCGCGCTCGGCAGCAACGCGAAGGAGGGACAGCAATGGAATATCGTGTGGATCATGATCACTGTCGCGCCGATGATCTTCATGGAGTCGTTCATCCGCGAGCCGCACGGCACGCTCGCACAAGTGATGACGTGGATTCCGTTTTCTTCCGCGCTGCTCGTGGTATTCCGCACGGCGATGGATCCGAGCGGCATTGCATGGTGGGAAATTTTAGGCGCGTTGCTCGTGATGCTCGTCAGCATTCGTCTCGCGCTGCGCTTGGGCGCGAAGCTGTATCGCATCGGCCTGCTCTTGCCCAGCGGGCGCGCGAAGATCGGGGATATTTTGCGGCAGGCGCGGTTGTGAATGCGAGATGATCAGCCACGGCTTTTTCTTTTTTTACTTATATACTCCTTACGGGTTGGTTTGTAAGCCCCTCAACCTGTCATTCTGGAAGAGTCTTCCCTCGTGCTCGGAAGAAATTCAAGCCCGGAAGCGCGTCGTCCGTCATTTGTGCGGCATTGGGCATGGCGCAGGTTTTTATTTCATCTTCACCGCGAGAATGGTTATATCATCGTGCAGTGCGCGCCCATTTGCCCACGTCTTGGCCGCTTTTGCGAGATGTCGCACGATCATCTGCGGCCGCCGGCATCCTACCTCGGCAAACAACTTCATCGTACGATTTTCCCCAAACATCTCTTCGCAATCATTAAAAGCTTCGTGCAAGCCATCGCTGGTGAAGAGCACCGTGTCCCCGGGTTGCAAGCGCACGACTTTTTGTTGGTATTTGAAATTGGCAAAACTTCCCAGCGGCATCGCTTTCAAAACGATGGTTTCGGTATTACACGTGGCTGCGCGCTGCACCAGTGCGAGCGGCATGCCCGCGGCAGCAATGGTCAAACGACGGCCTTCGAATCTTGCGACAGTCATAGCCATGAACATTCGGCGAAAGCCCATCGCTTTTAGGGCGCGCGACATTTTCTTTAGAATTTGCGCGGGCTGCGGCTCTTCTGCCAAAGCTTTAAACAAACTTTTGGTGGAAGCCACGAGAGTTCCAGCTTGCAAGCCGTGGCCGGTTGCATCGCCGATGGCGAGAGTCAGCGCGCCGTTATCCGACACGTGAAAATCATAATAGTCGCCGCCGACTTCCGTTGCGGTTTGCATGAACACGCCGATTTCAAGCTGCGGCAGCTTGGGAATCGTCTTGGGTAGCATGGCAAGTTGCAAGTGCCGGGCTTCTTCCAACTCGCGCGCTTTGCGCGCATGTTCCGCTTCCAATTTCGTCTGCATGGTTTGAAGCTGCTGCAGCGTGGCTTCCAACTCATCATGCCGAGCCTTCAATTCGGTCAGCAATTCGCTTTTGGCATGATTGGCCGCAACGGCTTCATCTTTGGCCTCGCGCAATTCTTTTTCCGCGTGTGTGCGTGCGGTAATGTCGCGCAGATAAGCCGTGAAGATCGGATGTTCGCCCAGGTGAATCGGAACGATGGCAAGCTCCACTGGAAGCTCGGAGCCGTCGGCGCGCATGCCCGTAATCTCGATGCGCTTCCCGAGAACCGGGCCGTGGCCGGTGGCGAGGTAATGCGCCATGCCGCGACGATGCGCCTCGCGCAGAGCCGGAGGAACGATCGTCGCCGCGAGCTCTTTGCCGATTACTTGCGCGCGCGTGTAGCCGAAAATTTTTTCCGCAGCCGGATTGAACTCGATGATCCGGCCCTCGTGATCGATGGAGACAATGCAATCAAGCGCGGACTGCACAATGGCGTCTTTGCGCGCCTCACTTTCTTGAAGCTGCGCGTTGGCCTCGCGCAATTTTTCTTCGGCCAACTTCTGCTCGCGAATGTCCGCGCACGTAACGAGGGCGAACTCACGCCCGTTCGCGTCGTGGAACGCGCGACTGCTGATGATGGCCGGTATTTTCGCGCCGCTCTTGCTCAAAATATAATACTCGAAACGAACGTGCCCCTCGCTTCGGCGTAGCGCAGTTTGTTGTAGAATGAACGGCAAATCTTCCGGCGCAAAAAATTCTGCGTGGCCGCGGCCGATCATATCTTCGCGCTGAAATCCGAGCATGCGCAGCAACGCCTCATTCACAAACAAGATGCGGCCTTGCTCCAAAACTGCGATGCCTTCGCTCATCGCTTCAAAAATACATTCGACTTCACGCAGCCAATCGGGCCGGGCAAAATCGTGCGCGCCCGCTTCAGCCGAAGAGAATTTTTTTCCGTTCGTGTGGGCCGCGAAGTCTAAAGCGCGCGCCGGATTTTGATAGAAACTTTGCATGCTGACACCAGAGGGGTTTTAGTCGCAATATGAATCGAGTGCCCAATCTACGCAATCGCGAGAGCGTTATCTCCTATCTCAAGGGGTAGATTTAGTTCAGGCCACGGGAGCAGGTTATCCTTATTAACTCTTCGCTAATCTCTTAAGCTAGAATTTCTCCACGACAAATTTGGTTCGCATCTTCTTCATCCCAGCTTAGCGCCGTCGGGAACTTGGCGCTCCGGAATCGCCAGAACCACGGCACCCTCTTCTTTGTAAAAGCCCGTGATGAGAACTTCAGAGCGCATTGGGCCGATTTGCTTGGGCGGGAAATTAACCACGCCGACGATCTGCCGTCCTAAAAGTTGTTCTTTGCTGTAAAACCTCGTGAGCTGCGCGCTCGATTTCTTGACGCCGATTTCCGCGCCGAAATCAACGGTGATTTTGTAAGCGGGCTTCTTGGCTTCCGGGAAATCCTCGACCGCGATAATCGTTCCGGCGCGCAGCTCAATCTGCTCAAATTCCTGCCAGGTAATTTGTTTCATCGCATTATCCCTTTCGGCATTTCGCGTTTAAGATTTTCGGGAAGATATTTTTGCGCTAAGAGCAAGACGCCCGAGAGCCCAGCCTCCACCCATTTTTGCAAATTGCGATCGTCGCCTTGGGCTTCTTGTGCGAGCCAGAGCGCGACGGTCAACGCGCCCCACTTTTGATCAAAAGGCCCCCGCGATAAACCCACGAGCAGCGGCGCGGCTTCCTCAGCCGTGGCCTGCTCCAATGCGGAGAGACGTTGGACAAATATTGGTTGCAGCCGCTGCAGAACGTCTCGCGCATGCGGGGTTAATTTCCCGCCGGGCATTATCCATTTCTCAGAGAGCGAGCGGTAGTTTCCCAATCCTTCAGTGAGACATGCCCAAAGCGCATCTTCGAACGGCGATTTCAGTTCCAAGCCGCGCTTCTTCCGCCAGGCCTTGTGCAACACATGTGTGAACTCGTGCGCAAAAAATCTGTCGATGCGGTCGCCGTTCACGGTTGTCGCGGCAGCGCCATACTGGCGGTGGAGCTTGTTCAAATCAAAGCAAATCGTTGCAGAAGAAAAGACAAACGCATCATCGCCGCCCAGATTTCCGAGAAGAATTGCAATAGTGTCGGGCGGCGCGATGGCCTGAAAAGGGAGACGCAAGGAGTCAATCATCTCCGACCAAGACGGGACTTTTCTCTTTATTAGATCAGCCCACAGAGCTTCTTCGCTCGACAATCTCGTGATGCTCGCCGCGATCTTTGACAACTCTTCACGTGAATGCCGATCGCGAATGGCCTCGCTCCATTCGGCAGTAACGCCGCCCTCTTCCGAGATTCCGAGTTTGACGATCAATGCAATCGGTTTGATGGCCGGCGTTAAATCTCTTGCTTCCGTGAAAGCTAGCGCCGAGACGGCGAGCAACATGGCGAAGAGCGCACCGCTACGATTCCTTTTAGTCAGTTGAAGCATGATCACTCACGTGTATTTAGTGCAAAGCCAGGCTCACGCGTTTGTCTTTCGCGCAAGCAGGAATTTATCTCAGCGCTTTTTCGACAAACGCTTTGAGATCATTCGCGAAGCGTTGTGGCTCTTCCCAATGCAGCGCATGCCCGGCGCCGGAATAGATCACAAGTTTGGCGTTCGCAATTCTCGCAGCGAGAGCGTCCTGCTGGTCGCGGAGAAAGTACGCATCTTTATCGCCCCAAACAATGAGCGTGGGCGCTTTGATTTTGCCCAGCTCGCTCGAAAGATCAGTCGCCATCAAATCTTTGAACGCTGCTTTCCAAATGCGTGCGGGCAACTTCAAACTCTCCTGCACCACCGTGTTGAGATAGTTTTCCGGAATCGGCAACGCCAGTGTGCTCTTCTGAAACTCCAGCGCAAAATTCGGATCAACCGGATCTTCGAGTTTGGATATGCCCGTGTCCCAAAACTCTTGCAGCCCTTGATCGCCCTGCAAAGTCGTGAACGAGCCGGCGAGCACAAGGCCGCGCGTGCGTTCCCGATAATTCATGGCAAAGCACTGCGCGACGTAGCTGCCCATCGAATGGCCGACGATGATCGCGCGCTGAATTTTGAGCGCATCCATAAATGCCGCCACATCCGCGGCAAAATCGCGAGGATGATAGCCGCTAGCCGGGCGCTCGGAATTGCCGTGGCCGCGCTGCGAAATCGCGAAGGCGCGCATGGACTTCGGCAAATGCGGCAGCACCAATTCGTATGAACGCCACGAGTCGGTGATGCCATGCAACAGAATCACGGGAACGCCGTTGGGATCGCCGTGCTCAACATATTCCAGCTTCACGCGATGCGGAAGCTGAATTGATTTGATGGTGAATTTCATAGACAAGCGCCTTTCAAATTTGAGTCAAAACACTTTTGCAAATTTCTGCAACGTGGCGATGATCCGTGCCGAAGCAGCCGCCAAACACGTTGAGGTTCTTGAGCCGGCGCAAGAGTTGGCGGTGCTGCCGGCCGAACGCCTCGGGATTGCCATCATCAAGCTGCGTGCTGTCATTCAACTCCGCGTGGCTTTTGGCCGAGGCGTTGGCGCGCAGGCCGCGAATTCTTTCCAGCCACGGTTCGCCGCCGGCCACCGTGCTTTCAAAATGCGAGGGATGCGCGCAGTTGATCATGTAATAAACCGGCGCGTTGCTCGTCTCGGCATCCACCTGCGCGATCGCATCTTGCAACGATTGGCCGGTGGGCAAATTGCCGTCGGTTTCAACCGTGAACGAGATCGCCACGGGCATGCCCGCGGATTTCGCCGCGGCCACGACGCCGAGGGCTTCTTCCACGTAGTTCATCGTGATCGCCGTCACCATATCGGCGCCGGCCACGCTGAACGCGCCGATTTGCTGCGCGTGATAACGTTTCGCTTCGCGCGCCGACATTGCATTCGCCGCAATATAGCCGTCGCCGCGCGGACCAACGCAGCCGCTAATCACCATCGGCGTTTTGTCGTTCTCAAACTCGCTGCGAATATCATGCAGCAGCGCAACAGATTGGCGGTTGACCTCGGCAACGTCGCGTTCAGCGTAGCCCAACTTTGCCAACCAATCGGAACTGGCGCGCCAAGTCGGCGCTTCGAGAATAAAACCTACCGCATGTTCTCTGGCGAGAGCGGCATATGTGCGGAAATACTTTCGCAGCGCCGCTTTGCCTGGCTCGTCTTTTAATAAATGAAAAGCGGCGAAATGCGGCAACTCCAGACCTTCGTGAAAGATGAGGGTCGTTTCAATGCCGCCGTCCGTGAGAAAAACGCCGCCGGATAATTGCGGCAGCGCATTGCGATATTTTGCCATATTGAAACTCCATTCTCAAAATGTGTTCGGTTCATTCGAACGTTCCATTCCGTGCGCGATAATTTTTTGGATCTCCGGCTCGCCCGAGTTATGTGCTGTACGACTCCATGCGCTCAAAGTGAAAAATTGCGGCGTTCGGGTCGTCGTGATCCGCGGCGAGCATACATTGAAAATAATTTCGACACACGGCGCTTGACGCGGCATTCTTGGCAGCTTGCTCGGCGTCTTCCCAGCTTTGCCAATAAACGAGATCAACCCACTGCTTGCCTTTGCCTCGCAGCAGCTCGCGTCGGATAAATCCCCTTTGCTTGCTGAGAAAATCTTTTTGCAGCGTTGCCGAGGCCTGCAGCAGCGCCTTCTCGTCGAAGCCTTCCGCCAATTCAAAAGGCGCCCATTCAATAACTATGTTTGCGTTCATGTTCGTATCCTTTCTTATTAGCCTATCACGATTTGCCAGCAAGCAGCAAATCGAAACTTCTGTGAAGCAGCTATTTGGCGACACTCGGTGGTAAAGCTTTTCCGCCGAAATTCGCCGAAGTCACCGAGTGTCGCCGAGAGAACTTTCAGAATTTTATTCTAACTTTGCTTCGCCAATCGCGTAGCGCAGCGAGCATGGAGCAACGCGCTTTCGCTCTCTGCGCTACACCCTCCCCTCACGCCCTGCCGTGCCACAATTCCTGATGCCGCGCGTGCGATTCCAAATACGCGCCCGCGGTGTAATGCTGATCGTAAAATTCCAGATCGAGATGATGCGCTTGCAAATACGTCAAGATGAAAATCGACGGCACCGTGCCGGGAAATTTTCCGAAGCGGTCGAACACATATTGCGCCATCAACGCCACGCACTCTTTGAACTCGTCACTATGCACTTTGCCGGCGCCGCGCACGCGCGCGTTCTCGCGATATGGGCCGGGCGTGTTGGCATTGAACGGGCCGCCCGCGCCGAACTTGCGTTGCACAAAAGCTTCGATTGCGGCGCGCATGTCCTTGTAATGCGGCGGGCAAAAACCTTCGAACACGCCGGGCAAGCCGGTCACGTTCGGCAATGGCCAACGCTCGTCCGTGTCATAACGAAAACCGAGGCCGGGCATTTCCGGATCACCGCTCGCGCCGAGCACGCTCATCGGCGTGATGCCGTCGAACATCCAGCCGCCGAGTCCCATCGCTTGCAACATCAGCGCGCCCGCATAAGACGCGGTCGAAAGCTCCGCGGTCACTTCCGCCAGCGAAAGCTGCTCAACGTAAGTGAGCGGATATGGATTCTTCACATCGACCAGCGAACTGAATTTCTCAATACCCGGAATCGGATTCTTATTCACGTCGTCAAAAATGCACGCGCCGTTTTGCACGAGATACGCGAGCACCGCGATAAAATGCTGCGCGAGATCGGCAACCGGAATGATGAGCGTGCTGCCCGGCACGTTCACGCACCACGGATTATGCATGTCGATGTGCGCCGGCTTGGCTGGAATGTGCAGACGTTTGTCGGAGAGCTTGCGAATGCGCGAACGATGCGCCTGCAAATACGCATTGAGATCGGTGGCGCCGGTTTCATCACGTTTCACCAAATCATGCGCGTCGCGCGTCGGCAGAAAATAAGTGCCGTTATCATCGGTGAAGAAAAATTCCGTCGTATGAAATCCCGCCGCCGAAGGAAAAGTGCGCCCGCCCGCAGCCGCGGCATAGTTCGGAATGTTCGGCAAGTAATTTTGATTGTACGGATGCAGATAAAACCATCCCGTATTTCCGGCTGCCGCGGTGAGCACCATCATCTGCTCCAACTCGCTGAGCGGCATCGGCGCGTGTTTGGATTTGAATTTCAGCGGCCCATCCGGAATCTCCGCGCCCAGCGCAAACCGCCGCGCGCGCCGTCCGTGCAATGCTTCGATCAGCGGCATATTCACGGCCAGCTCGAGTCCCTTCGGAATCGCGGGTAAACCTTCGAACAAAATTTTGCCTTTCCGCTTTGCCGCGACGCCGAGTGAATTCATTTTAAGTCCGGTGAGCATCGTGCCCGCACCAAACAACAAGCCGCCGAGCATTTTGCGCCGCGACATCGGCAGCCACGATTCGTTTTTTTGCTTTGCTATCATGATGGAATTCTCCTCAAAGTTAAAGTGAAGCGTTTCAAAAAAGGGTTGAGATGGGATTGTGCGTTCTGCAGATGTTGTTCTTCCGACGCTACGTGTAATGTTGGGCTATTCCAAAACTTGCTCGGCCCACCCCGTGTTACGCGCGAGGTTTTGCACTGCGGTCGGACAATTGAGCAAAAAAATTCTCTTCGTCATTTGACCGATGAGCCGCTGCGCGACAGTAAGGCTTATGAAGGAGACCTCGGAGCAATCGAGCAGAACGTGCTTGTTCGTCTGCTGCAGCAGCGCCGCGAGCGCCTCGCTCCAATAGTCCGTAGCGTGATCCGCGATTTCGCCTTCGATCTTGAACAGCGCGGTCAATTCGTTTTCATAAACTTTTTTGATAAGAAACATGGTTGCGCCAGTCTTGGGTTTAGTTTTCGAAAGATTGCGCCACATCGAGGCGACTTGGGAGATAGCGAAAATTGATGCGCTTGAACACCATTTGCAGCGCCGCGCTTTTGTTTTGCCCTGCTCTTGGGCGAATGATATACCACAAACAAAAAAGCCACTCGTGCGCGCGCGCAAGTGGCTTTTGAAGTTTGGAGTTAAAGCAAAAGCTGCTGTGTTTGATTAGACGAATGATTCGGGGAAGAAGTGCTGAGATTTCAGAAGGGTGCTGAGATGTCGGCAGGGGTTGTTGCGAAGGATGTCGCGTCCAAGCCCCAAATGCATTTTGAGCGCCAACGCCGTAGTATTGGCCGCGATGCCCGCCATTTCAGGGCACAAAGCCAACGCTATTCCTCCATCTTCCCCCTCGGGGAGTACAGGCGCTTCAATTAAGGACCGGCGATTAAATAACTTTCCCATTTCTAAACCGCGAATAGACGCGAATGAACGCGAATTAAAAAGAATTAGCGCACATTCGCGTTGATTCGCGGTTCAAAAAACGGGTAGGCAATTTAATCGGCATTCCTCACCGAAACAAAATAGGGCGACATTTCCTATTGTCCGCCGTTTCCGGTTTCTATCCCCAACTTCCTCATGCGCGACCACAATGTCGAGCGATTCATACCGAGCAATTGCGCTGCGCCGCTGGGGCCGGCGAGCACGCCGTTGGTTTTTTCGAGCGCCTGCAAAATGTGACGGCGCTCGGCCTCTTCCAGGGTCTCAAATTTTTCGGAGGCGCGTGTGATTGCGCCCGAAGCTAAAATCCCGATATGCTCTTCTTGCAACACGCGGCCTTGACAAAGAATCACGGCGCGCTCAAGAATGTTCGCCAGCTCGCGCACGTTGCCGGGCCAGTGATAGGCTGCGAGTTTCTCTAAAACTTTTTGATTGATACTCGTGATGCGTTTGCCCATGCGGCGCGCCAGCTCGCGGACAAAATAATTTGCCAACAGTGGAATGTCCTCTTGCCGCTCGCGCAGCGCGGGAATTTGAATCGGAAAAATATTCAAGCGATAGAACAAATCCGCGCGAAACGCGCCGCGCTGCACCTGCTCCTGCAAATTGCGATTCGTGGCCGCGATCACGCGCACGTTTACTTTCAACGTTTGCGCGCCGCCCACGCGCTCGAACTCCTGCTCTTGCAAAACGCGCAACAGCTTCACTTGCGTGTCGAGCGGCAGCTCGCCGACTTCATCGAGGAAAAGCGTGCCGCGATGCGCCAGCTCAAAGCGGCCTTTCTTCTGCGCGGTCGCGCCGGTGAAGGCGCCCTTTTCGTGGCCGAACAACTCGCTCTCCACCAAGCCCGCGGGCAGTGCGCCGCAATTGACCTTCACCATCACTTGCTCTTTGCGGCCGCCGAGATTGTGAATCGCGCGCGCGATCAGCTCCTTGCCCGTGCCCGTTTCGCCGAGCAGCAACACCGTGGAATCGGTCGCGGCCACCATCTTCAAAGTCGCATAAATTTTCTGCATAGCTTCAGAGGCGCCGATGACCTCGCCGAAGTTGTATTCGCCTTTGAGCGCCTCTTCCCGCAAATACACGTTCTGGGTTTGCAATTGCGCCAACTCTTCTTCCGCGGCCTTGCGTTCGTTGATGTCGCGCAGAATGATGGTGAATAACTTTTGCTCGGCAAGCTCAAAGCGCGAGATCGTGGCTTCGAGCGGAAACGTTTCGCCGTCGCTGCGCCGCGCGGTCAATCCCTCCGGCGCCCAAAGGTATTGCGGCGAGGTTTGCGTCGTTGCGCTTTGAATGTAGTTGCTCAAAAGCGCGCGAAAATTTTCAGAGAGAAACGGATCGAAACGTTTGGCTTTTACTTCGGCGCTGGTGCAGCGAAAAACTTTTTCCGCGGCGGCATTGCACATCACCGCGTGCATGGTTTCATCGATGATGATGATTGCGTCCATCGCCGAAGCGAAGATGCGCTGCAATCGCGCCTCGCTCGCGAGCAGAGCCACGGCCACTTGTTTGCGCTGCAGCGCTTGCGCCATGATTTCGCTCACCACGTGCAACAGACGCATGTCCTCCGCGAGCCAAACTTTTTCCGCTTTCACGGCATCGAAACCGAGCAAGCCGCGCACTTTGCCCTCGAACACCAACGGCACGGCAAGCAACGATTGAATCTCCTGTTCTTCGAACACGATTTTTTCGTTTACGGCCTCGGCCGGCAGCTCGCGCACGCGCGGGATATACACGGTCTCGCCGCGCCGCAATTTTGTAAAAATCCACGCGAAGTCCGCCATGTTCAAATCTTGCAGATTGGCAAGCTGCGGCGTCACGCCCGGCGCGCACCATTCGTGCGTGTTGCGCGCTTTGGCATAATCTTCCGAGAACGCAAACAAATAGCTGCGCTCTACGCCCGCAAGCTTGCCCATGCGCGCCAGCGCGTCGTTGATGCCCTCGTCAAATTGCTGCCACGGGAGATTGATGAAGTGCGCGGAGATCTCGCCGATCATTTGTTCAAGCGCGAGGCGATGATGCAAAGCTTGCTCGGCGCGCTCACGCACGAGAATTTCTTCTTTTAAATTGCCATTCGCAGCCGAAAGCTCGGCCGTGCGTTCGGCAACGTGGTGCTCAAGCTCTGTCGCGTGCTGCTTGATTTGCTGAAAGAGTTGTGCTTGCCGAATCGCGACGGCCAGGCTATCCGCAACCTCTTGCGCAATCGCGAGATGTTCCTCGGCAAATTTTCCCGGTTGTGCTGCGCCGAGATTGAGCACGCCAATCAACTCGCCTTGCGCACGAATGGGCACGTTGATGTACGCGCGCACGCCTTCCGCGCGCAGAGCAACGACAGTGATTTCTTCATGCACCGCAGCCGTATCTTCCACTTCACGGATATTGCCCAGCCAGAGCTGCGCTATATCGCCGAAGGCAGCGAGCGGCAACACTGTGCCTGCGCCCAAGTGCGTTTCCGTCTTGCTAAAAATTGCGCTGAGCACCGCGTGCTCCGCCATGAAGTCGAACGTTGCCACGCTCGCCCGCGCGCACGGCACCAGTTCTTGCAAATGACGCAACGCCGCTTGTGCGATTTCCTCCGCAAATTCCGCGGCCAAAATCGCCCGATCGATGCTTTGAAAAGTTTTGAGGCGTTGATTGTATTGCTGCAACGCTTCTTCCGCACGTTTGCGCGCGGTAATATCGCGCTGAATACCGAAGTGGCCCGTGATGCGGCCTTCATCGTCGTGGAAACAAATGTAATCGCCCTCGATCCACATCGGTGTCCCGTCGAGCTTGCGCTCGTTGGTTTCAACATGGAGCCGGCCCGCGTCAAAAAAGCGCCGCCACACTTCGCGGCCGTGCGCGAGATCGTGTTGATAGAAATCGTTGGGCGTGAGGCCGAGGAACTGCTCGCGCGTTGCGCCATATTGCGTGAGCATCGCGTCGTTGACTTTGGTGATGCGCTGGTGCGCGAACGCGTAATCCAATATTCGGTCTTTGTCACGCGTCTCCTCCCAGCGCACCGGCTCGTCGAGCATCATAAAAAAGAAGCCGTCGAGCGATTGCGAAAAAAATAATTCGAGCAACGCTTCGCTTTCGCGCAAAACGTTTGCTCCGCCCGGCGGCGCAGGGTGCTGATCGCTTTTCATTTTCATCTTGTTCGGCAGAGTAAAACCAGGACTTGGTTGCTTGCGGTGTTTTGAAAAAAGAAGGGATAATTTTTCCACAAACGCAAGGCCTGCCCGTGAAATTGCCTCGCGCTCTTCTTGGTTCTAGCATCATTGATTCACTCCTCGCCACAGCACGGAAGCCGAATGGGAATATGCCGGTCGCGGCGGCCAATATAATCCCTACTATATTTTTCCGTGGGGCGACGAAGCGGATAATGCCAGAGCCAACTGGCCCAGCTCCGGCGATCCTTGCGAAACAGGTACGCTTCCTTACACGACGCCGGCCGGTTTTTATAACGGCAAGCTGCACGCTAAAACGGAATTCAATTCGCCGGGCAGTCAACAGAATTATCAAACCTCCAACGGCCGAATGCGCTTGGAGCGGAGCGACATCCCCCACTTCTGGCCGGGGAAATCCGAGCACGACAATTTCTTTTTCTTTGCCGGCAACCGAGCATGTGACGTTGAGGATCTATGATGCGCTGGGCCGAGAAGTCGCGACGTTGGTCAACTCGCGCCGACAAGCAGGAAGTCACTTGGTGAAATGGGATGGCAAAGACGATGTCGGCCAGCCTGCCAGTTCAGGCTTTTACCTCATCCGATTGACGGCGGGCGTTTATAGCTGGACGCGGAGAATGCTCTTGCTGCGATGATAGCGGCAAAAATGCCATCGTGCAATGCTTCGATCCGGTTCTCATGCAGGCTATCGCTTCACAATTTTGAACGCCATGCCGCGCCTCGAATGCATCTCGGCTGCACGCGCTCCGCGCTCGACGCGATAAAGCGCGTGCAGCTTCAGAAGCATACATTCCGCGCGCTTGCGATCACTATCATGCGCCTGTGCGAAATAGCGCCGCGCATGCGCCATGCAGCCCACACCCACCACACCTGGCCGCGCGAGAATTTCCTCGTAGCCGATGTAGCCATCGCATTGCAGTATCCCCTCGGTGAACCCATCTTTCTTCTTGTGGTGCTCGCGGTCAAGCCGGATGACGAAAATTTTGTGATCGCCGGCGGCTCGACGTTGTACCGTTCGCGCAACGGCTTCGCTTCGCCGCCAAACGGCGTGTATTTGTATGTGATCACAGCGGGTGAGTTTACCGCGCAGCGCAAGCTCGTGTTGATGAAATAAGCCCGCCCCGCGCCGAGGCACGGAGCTAGGAGATGGAAGGACGCTGAAGCGTCCTCAGTTTTTCTGGCGTGATTCATCATGCTTACACTTCCTAACCCGCGGATTCATGATCGCGTGTTTGTGGCGTAGCAGAAGCAATTTTCAAAAAGGCGATTCCACGACATTGGGATCGCCTTTTTATTTTACCCAGCGGGATTTGCTTTTTCCAAAAAAAGGTTTATTCTGTTTTTATGACTCTCGCCCCTCACCACAATGCTTGGAAGCGATTGCGTCTGGACAAAGCGCTCTGGCTGAGTTTGCTCATCGCTGCCGTGTGGCCGGCGCCTCACGCGCTTTTCGCGCAAGAGCGCCCCATCGCTTTCAAACATCTCACCATCGACGACGGACTCTCGCAGAGCTTGATTCATGCGATTCTGCAGGACCGCAAGGGCTACATGTGGTTCGGCACGCAAGACGGGCTGAATCGCTATGACGGCTATCGCTTCACCGTGTTTAAAAACGATCCGTTCGATTCCACTTCGATCTCGGGCAACGAGGTGACCGCGCTTTATGAAGATCGCGACGGGAACCTGTGGATCGCTGCGGGCATGCTCAATCGCTTTGATCCAGTGACCGAGCGCTTCACGCGTTACGCACTCTTGCCGGAGCAGCGCCAAACACCGAGTGCGCTTTCCATCACGAAAATTTGCGCAGATCAAAATGGCGCGTTGTGGCTCAGCACCAGGAATCACGGCTTGTTTCACTTGCGTCGCGAGGGGCAAAGGGCGGAGGGCGAAGAGCGCCCGCTTCGCTTCACCGTGAGGCAATATGCGCACGAGCCGCGCGATCCCGCGAGCCTCAGCGATAACAACGTTCACACGGTTTATGTTGATCGTCGCGGCGTGCTGTGGGCAGGCACGCACGCGGGGTTGGACCGGCTCGAGCTCAATGCCGCAACGAGCGCCTTTACGCACTTCACGTTTGAAAACGACGGTCTCTCACAGAATCATGTTTTCTCGCTGCATGAAGATGAAAACGGCGTGCTCTGGCTCGGCACGTTCGTCGGTTTGTCGAAATTGCGCATGACGTCCGAAGGCCCCGCGCGTTTTATGCACTATCTCCACGCTCCGGGCGCCTTCGAGATGGATTGGCGCGGCCTGGTTCGAGATATTGCAGCAAGCCGCGAGGGAAAGCTTTGGCTGGCCACTTTCGGCGGGCTGGCGCTCTTTGATCCGCAGCGCGAAACGTTCGAGTATCTTCACCATAAAGATGACGAAAGCTCGAGTCTGAGTTTTGACGGCTTGGTCTCGTTGCACCGTGACCGCGCCAATCGAATGTGGGTCGGAACCGCGGGCAAAGGCCTCGACGTGTTCGATCCCAATGCGAAAACCTTCAAACTCTATCGCGGTCCGACGACGTTCAAATCGGCGTTGAGCGTGCGGAGCATGCTGCCGACGCATGAGGGGCCGGACAGTGTGTTGTGGATCAGCTCGAATCACGGTTTGGGCCGCCTGCTGCGCGCGAGCGGCGTATATGAACAGATTGTCTTGCCCGGGTTGTCGGCAACGGAGCAAATTAATGGCATATTAGAAGATCACGCCGGGCAGCTTTGGTTTGCGACACACCACGGCCTTTACGCCTATGAACCGGCCACGAAACAAATCACGCGGTATCGTCATGATCCGAACGATGCCGGCAGTCTGCTGCCGGGTGAAGACGTCGATTTGGTTTATGAGGATGAAGAAACCGGACTTTGGGTTACGTGTCAAAGCGTGCTCGCAAAATTCGATCGTGCCGGCGCGCGCTTTACAAAATATCGCGACGCGCATGCGGGCATCTCGTCTTTCGAGTGCATGCTGCGCGACCGCAATAAAATTTTGTGGCTGGGCTGGAACGGCGGGCTGGCGCGCTTTGATCCCGCGGCCACAAGCTTCCGCTATTTTCGCAACAATCCCGCAGATCGAAATTCGTTGAGCTTCAATTCGGTTTACAGTTTGTGCCTCGATCCGCGCGCGCCGGAAAAATATTTGTGGATCGGCACCGGCGGCGGCGGCTTGAATCGCCTCGATCTGCAAACCGAAAAGTTCATCCACTTCACGGAAAGCGACGGTTTGCCCAACAACGTAATCTATGCGATTTTGCCCGATGCTTCCGGCAATCTCTGGATGAGCACGAACAAAGGTATCTCGCAACTCCTGCTCGACGAAGACAGTTCGACTCCGCGTTTCAAAAATTACGACGTGAGCGACGGTTTGCAAAGCAACGAGTTTAATCGCGCCGGTTTCGGGATGAGCCGCAGCGGTGAAATATTCTTCGGCGGCATCAACGGCCTGAATTCTTTTTTTCCGGCTGAGATTAAAGGCAATCCGCACGCGCCGCCAGTGGTGTTCACGGATTTTAAGCTGTTCTATAAATCCATTTCGTGGCGCGATAAAAATTCTCCGCTCACGCAGGCCATTGCCACCACGCCGGCAATCACGCTGACGCACGCGCAAAACGTTTTTACGGTCGAATTTGCCGCGCTCGATTTCACCGCGCCGGAGCGCAACCGCTACGCCTACAGGCTGGAGAATTTCAATCGCGACTGGATCGAGACCGGCACGGAACGCACGGCGACGTTCATCAATTTGCCGCCGGGCAAATATGTTTTGCGCGTGAAAGGCAGCAACAACGACGGCGTGTGGAGCGCAGAGGCCGCGTCGCTTAAAATCATCATCACGCCGCCGTGGTGGCAAACGTGGTGGGCGTATTTGCTGTATGCCTCTTTTGCGATCGCGACGCTCGTGACGATCTACAAAACGCGCGTGCGTTATTTGAAAAAACGCGCCGCGGCGTTGGAGGCCACGGTGGTCGAGCGCACCGCGGAAGTCGTGGCGCAAAAGCAGCGCATCGAAAAACAGAATGCGCAGCTTGAAACGCAGGCCGAAAAGCTGACGGAACTGGATCACATGAAGTCGCGCTTTTTTGCGAACCTCTCGCACGAGTTCCGCACGCCGCTCACGCTCATTCTCGGGCCGGTGGAGCAAGCGCTGCAAGAAACGCCCGAGGGCAAAGCGCGCTCGCGTTTGCGGCTGGCGCACACCAATGCCCAACGGCTGTTGGGCTTGATCAACCAACTGCTCGATCTTTCCAAATTGGAAAGCGGCAAAATGCAGCTTCGCGCCGCAGAGGGCGACCTCGTTGCGTTTCTGCAAAACCTCGCCGTCGCGTTCGCGCCCTTGGCCGAGCGCAAGCGCATTGCTCTGCGCTTTGCATCAACAGAAAAAAAGCTTTTGGTTTATTTTGACCGCGACAAAGCGGAAAAGATTTTCAACAACCTGCTCTCGAACGCAATTAAGTTCACACCGGAGGGCGGAGAAGTCAGTGTTCAGTTATCAGTAAACAGTAATCAGTTGCCACTGAACACTGATCACTGGTCACTGATTACTGATCACTGGATACTGGTCACTATCAAAGACACCGGCATCGGCATTCCCGCGGATAAACTGCCGCACGTGTTCGATCGTTTTTATCAAGTCGATGCTTCTCCCACGCGCGAATATGAAGGCACGGGCATCGGCCTCGCGCTGGTGAAAGAGTTGGTGGAGTTGCATCGCGGCGAAGTCAGCGTCACGAGCGCCGAGGGCAAAGGCTCGACGTTTACGGTGCGCTTGCCACTCGGCAAAGATCATCTCGCGCCGGAGGAAGTTTTGGAGATCAGTGAGCAGTATTCAGTTGGCAGTGATCAGTCATCAGTGATCAGTGAGCATGAAGCCATGACTCCATCACTCCAAAACTCCAATGCTCCATCAATCCAAAAATCCATCACTCCAGAAATCCAAGAGCGCGACCTCGTGCTTATCGTCGAAGACAACGCGGAGATGCGGCGCTATGTGCGCCAGGAATTGGAGCCGGCGTATCGCGTGCTCGAAGCCGCCAACGGTGAAGAGGGATTAGCCGCGGCGTTGGAAGCGATTCCGGACGTCGTGATCAGCGACGTGATGATGCCGAAGATGAACGGTTATGAATTGTGCAGCCGTTTGAAAACCGACGAACGCACCAGCCATATTCCGGTGATTTTGCTCACGGCGAAAGCCGATCGGCTCGACAAGCTCGCCGGCCTGGAAACCGGCGCAGATGATTATCTTGGCAAACCGTTTGACCGACAGGAGTTGGTCGCGCGCGTGAAGAATTTGATTGCGCTACGCCGCAAGCTGCGCGAGCGCTTTGCCAGACAACTTACGCTGAAGCCGAGCGAAGTGGCAGTGGAAAGCCGGGACGAAGCGTTTTTGAAAAAAGTCATGACCGTGATTGAAGAGCGCATGGGCGAGGAAGGATTCGAGATGGAGACGCTATGCCGCAGCGTGGGCATGAGCCGCGCGCAGCTTCAGCGCAAGCTCAAAGCGCTCGTCAACCAATCGCCGATGGAGTTGGTGCGCAGCATGCGCTTAGAGCGCGCTGCGGATTTGCTGCGGCAAAACGCCGGCAGCATCGCCGAGATTGCGTATCAAGTCGGCTTCAGCAGCCAGGCCCATTTCACGCGCAGCTTTCACGAACACTTCGGCGCGCCGCCTTCGGAGTTTAAGAAGGCGCAGCAGAGTTGATTTTTCGAAATAAAGGTGTATATTGATAATAGTACGAAAGGATTTAGTGATCACGCTATTGATCACGATGACGGAGGAAGAATATGATAAGTATGATCGCGTGGAAACCGTGCCGCGCATCGTTTTTGAGCAAATCTAACGCGCTGGTGTTTTTCTAACGAAAGGTAATTTCAGCATGTCTATTGGACGCATCGAAATCAACCCTGCGGTTATGCTCGGCAAGCCGGTTATTCGCGGCACTCGGATTCCAGTCGAGCTTATTATTCGCAAACTCAGCGAACGCGCTGCGGAGAATGATTTGTTGGACGCTTATCCGCGTTTGACTCGGGATGATATTCAGGCCGCATTGGCTTATGCTGCTGCTTCGATACGCTTTCCGGGCAATGCAAGACAGACACGGGCACAAACCGTGGAGAACGTTATTCAAGAACAAGGTGAAAATTTGCGCAACGCTTTCGTCGTCATCCAACCTGGCCACGTTCGTATTAGCCGTATGCCTAAAGCTGAAACCAGCCAAGGAGAGTAGCGCTTGAAAGAGATACCTGTTTGCCCAAAATCATTTTGCCGGTGCTAAAATGCTTCCGAACATAATCGACGAAGTCAAAAGCAAAATTCTTCCGGTGCTCTATCACCATAAAGTCAAACGCGCGGCGCTCTTCGGCTCCATCGTGCGCGGCGAATTGCGGGAGGACAGCGACGTTGATGTTCTCGTTGAAATCGACAAAGGCGTCAGCCTGCTAGATTTTATCGGCATTAAGCAGGAACTCGAAGATCAGTTGAACCGCCGTGTCGATCTCGTCGAATATGGCATGCTCAAGCCGAGGATTAAAGACACGGTTCTCAAGGAGCAATTGGTGATTTTATGAAAAGAGCTTATTTTCGCTGAAATCGTTTTCCTCTTTTCCTTCCTACACCCCGAACGAATAGCCCCATAATTTTGTAAACGGATTAAGCGGACAAATCTTTTCAGCATCCGTTCAATCCGCTTACAAAAGTGTTTTGCTTTAAAAACAACCCATCCCGCCACTTTTTCCTGCATGAGCGTTTCGTGCAAACTTTTGAGCGAAACGTGCAAAAAGCCCATTTCCCCACAAATGCCTTGAGCCGATTCGGCAAATCTTTGCGCCAACCGTGAAAGATTTCCGCCTGCCTTTTTTCTTATCTTTTCTCCGGCAACACCAACGAAGGTTTTTGAAAACCAAAGCCCTTTTGTGCAGCACACGGATCAAAAACGCACACCGAAAAGCCGCTTGCTCAGCTTGTGTTTTTGATCCGTGTGTCGCCAATAAGATACTTTCAGATTTTTTCTAATCAATCCGAAGAACTCTACATGTCCGCAAACACTCTCACTCTCTCCGGCACGTACGTCGACGCCGGCAAAATCCGGCTGGCGAGCGGGAAGATTTTGGCGTGGGAGGATCTCGGCGCGGCGACCGCAGCGCCGAACGCCCCCTTCGGAACCAATATGAAAGTGACCATCGTGCTCGATGTGCCTGATTACTTGCACGGCAGCGAGGGCGCGGTGTGGGCAACCTACGACCGCGAGCAAGCGGAAATCGTGCTCGGCGCCTTGCAAGCGCAGCAGATCGCCGGCGAGTTGCGAGAAATCTTGTTGCAAGAGAATGAGCTTTATGTGTTGCACGTGCGCGATCCGGCAAAGGCTGAGGCCGCCATGGATTTCATCTGGCGCGACCCCAGCGGTCTCCGCTTGCAGCCGGATTGGTGCTATCCCGCGGGCGCAGTGAATGAAAGTTTTTTGCGCTGGACGAAGGGATGAGAGTGAAGTAATCAGTTATCAGTTATCAGTAATCAGTGATAACTGATCAGTGTCACGTGACAAACGGACTCAATGTACATTTCAGAGGCTCGTAACCCAACAATCCAAAAATCCATTGATCCAACAATCCAGTAATCCAATTTCACAAGGAGAACCTCATGTCCAACTACGCCACCCCCAACGTGCTCGTTTCCACGCAGTGGGTCGAAGAGCACAAGAGCGATACGAATGTCGTGATCGTCGAAGTCGACGTTGATACGAAAGCTTACGATGAAGGCCACGTGCCCGGCGCTCTCGGCTGGAACTGGCAAACGCAGCTTTGCGACACGGTGCAACGCGACATCATCAAGAAAGACGATCTCGAAAAACTCATGAGCGAGAGCGGCATTGCGAATGATACGACGGTGATTTTGTACGGCGACAACAATAACTGGTTCGCCGCGTGGGCGTTTTGGCAACTGAAAATGTACGGCCACAAAGATATTCGCATCATGGACGGCGGCCGCAAGAAGTGGCTCGCCGAAGGTCGCGGCTTGACCAAGGATCAGCCGATGCCGAAGAAGACGAGCTACAGAGCGAGCGAGCCGGACCAATCGCTGCGCGCGTATTTGCCGCAGGTGATGGAGGCTCACAAATCCGGCGGCGTGGCGCTCGTCGATGTGCGCTCCGGCGATGAGTTCACCGGCAAAGTTCTTTCGCCTCCGGGATTGCCGGAAACGTGTCAACGCGGCGGCCACATTCCGGGCGCGAAGAGCATTCCGTGGGCGCAAGCATGCAATGACGACGGCTCGTTCAAAAGCTATGATGATTTGAAAGCGTTGTACGAAGGCAAAGGCGTGAGCGCGGATAAAAACATCATCGCGTATTGCCGCATCGGCGAGCGCTCGAGCCACACGTGGTTCGTGTTGAAATACTTGCTCGGCTACAAGAACGTGAAGAACTACGACGGCTCGTGGACCGAGTGGGGCAACCTCGTCGCCGCGCCGGTGGAGCGGTAAGGCTTTTGGAGTGGTGGAGTCGTGGATTGATGGAGTGTTGGAGTGATGGAGTGATGGATTGATGGAGTCATGGAGCAGTGAATTGATGGAGTGGGGGATTGATGGAGTGTTAGGGCAATGGAATTTCATCGATCCAACAATTCACCAATCCACCAATCCAACAATCCAATGATCCAGCAATCCAACGATCCACCAATCCAATAATCCAAGAATCTAACAATCCAGCAACCTCAAAATTCAACAACCCCAAAATCAGGAGAACAGTTATGAAGAAGCAAGCTCTCATTATCAGCCTGTGCCTTTTGGCGTTCGCGCGCGTTGGCTTCGCGCAAGACAAGATGGAAGTCAAAGACGGCAGCAACAACTTGCTCATGCAAGTGAATGACGAAGGCGCCGCAGGCTCGGTGACGCTGCCCGATGTGGTGAGTGATCCTTCGAGCACGACGAACAAACTTTACAACAAAGGCGGCGAGCTGTATTTCAACGGCAATCAAGTCGGCGGCAGCGGCGGCGGGCTCGTTTATGGTTGGGCGGCGAACATCGCACCGCAATCCTCCGGCACCGCTTCAGTGTTCACTTTTGGCAACGGCACCGGCGAATTTACGAGCGGCAACGGCGTCACGTGGGATGACGGCAACAATCGCTTCGTCGTGCAGCAAGCCGGCCTTTATAAAATCGAATATCACGCGGCATTTCAATTCGCCACGGGAGTTGGCAGCGCACCGGCTGTCGCCATCAGAACCTCGGGAGGCGCGATATTTTATGGCGATGGCTTGACGCGCGACGGCTATAATACTTTCACGGCCACTTATGTCGTTGCGCTAAACGCCAACGGCACGATTTCGGGGAGCGTAGAATTTACGTTCAATACCACTCTCAACATGGGTCAAACCTCGATGTTCGTCACGAAACTGGATTGACGGCAATGCTCGCGAACCATGAGTTCGTAGTCGCGCCTTTAGGCGCCGACCCTGAAGGGTCTACTACGAAAGCTATTTCGGAGTGAATCCAAGCGTGGCTTTCAGCCGCAATCAAAAGCATTGAAAATTGTCAATTGAAAATTTTCAATTTTAAATTTTCACTGCTTTGCAAAGCTTCGCGGTGATGACAGTCTCGCCGAAGTCATACCCTAACCAACGAGAGGTTCAAACATGAAGAAAAAATTTCCGCCTCCGCCTCGAGCGGTTTGGGCGATTTTGTTCTGCGCCGGTGTGCTCGCGGCGCGGCCGGCTGCGGCCCAGGTTTCGTTGGAAATGTCCGCCGGCATTTCCACGAACGTGACCGGCGGCCTCCAAATCGTTCTCGACGGCAATTGGAACAATAACGGCACATTGAACGCGGGCAGCGGCGCGATCACATTCAACGGCAGCGGCACGCAAACGCTGTTCAATGCAGCCGGAACTTTTAACCATCTCAATCTCAACAAGTCCGGCGGCGAGGTCATGCTTTTGAGCAACATCAATGTTGCCGGAACTTTGTCGCTAACCGGCGGCGACGTGGCGCTCAACGGGCAAATCATCACGCTCGAAGCGAACGCCCTGTTGAGCGAAACGCCGGGCAACACCGTGAAAGGCGCGTCCGGCCATATCGAAACCACGCGCGACCTCATCATGCCGGGCTTTGAAAACGTCGGCGGCCTGGGCTTCGTGATCAACAGCTCGGCGAATCTCGGCAGCACGCGCATTGTTCGCGGCCACGCGGCGCAAACCGGAAATGGCAATCACAGCATTCTGCGTTACTTCGACATTTCTCCCGCGAATAACACCGGGCTGAACGCAACCGTCGCGTTTCTTTATGACGATTTCGAGTTGAACGGTAACAACGAAACTGCACTGCGCCTGTTTCGTTCGCCGGATGCTGGCGCAAATTGGGAGAGTTTGGGCGGCCAAGTGGATGACGTTTTCAACAACGTGACGCAATCCGGCATTAACGATTTCTCGCGTTGGACGGTGGCGAGCTTTTGTATCGAGACGATCAATCACGTGACCGCCAATGCCGGGCCCGATCGCTCGGTTTATCTCAATCAATCCACGCAACTCGGCGGCAGCCCAACTGCAAGCGGTGGTGCTGCGCCTTACGCTTACAGTTGGTCGCCGAACGACGGCAGCTTGGATGACGCGAGCGCGGCAAATCCTACGGCCTCGCCCACGAGCACGACGACTTATACGCTCGTAGTGACGGACGCGAACGGTTGCACATCGACCGATGAAGTTACGGTTGAAGCGATTCCCGTGAAAGCCCAAGTCTTCGTCGCCAACAAAGTGACGCTCAAAAGCACGAAGCAAAGCGCACCTGCCGGCGATATTCACTCCAACGGCACGCTCACTATTGAGAAAGGCGATCCGAGCACGTACAATTCCAATCTCACGGCCATTGGCAAGATTACGATCTACGCGCAGAACACCATCAACGGCGAGGTGATTTCGCAAACTGCGATCAGCAACTCGGGCACGATCAATGGCATGACAACGATTGGCCCGGTGAATAACGAGCCGCTGCCGAGTCTCAATTACACGGCGGGGGGGCCGAACAAAATCGTGCCGAGCGGCGGTTCGCTTTCACTGGCGCCGGGTTCGTATGGCATCGTGACGATGGGTCAAGGCGGCACATTGAAATTGACCAGCGGCGAGTATTTCATGAACGAGCTGCGTTATACGAGCACGATTGAAGGCGGCACAATTGAGATTGATTTGTCCAGCGGCGATCCCGTAACGATTAACGTTGTGACCAATCTTCAGTTTGGCCATGAAGCTGCGATGGTGTTATTGCCGAATGGCGAAAGCGACAGCAAGCTTGTCACGTTCAACACGAAGCAAACCACCGCGGCGAATTGGGGCCGTGAGGCATATCTGCTCGGCTCCTTCAACGCGCCGAACGCGATTGTCACGCTCGTGAAGAACTCACAACTGCGCGGCTCGATTTGCGCAAAAGAAATTCTCGTGAGCAATGATTGCTTGTTCCTGCATCACGATTCGCCGGGTTCATTGCCGGGGCCCGGTGATTTGCCGAAGACTTCTTTTGAAGAAGAAGTGACCAGTGATCAGTCACCAGTGACCAGTTACGAGCTTCAACAGAATTACCCGAACCCATTTAATCCGACGACAACGATCAGCTTTGCACTGCCGGAAGCGGGTGAGGTGAGCTTATCGATCTTCAATATGAATGGCCAACTCGTGAAGAAGTTCGTCGCGGGCGAGATGAATGCGGGCCGACACAGCTTGGTGTGGGATGCAACGAACGACCACGGCGAACGCGTGGCGAGCGGGGTGTATTTGTATGTGATCAAAGCCGGTGAGTTTACGGCGCAGCGCAAGCTCGTGTTGATGAAGTAGCTCGTAGTAACGCCTTCAGGCGTCAACAGCGAAGGACAAGAAGTTAAGCGCGAAAGGAGTGCTCTCCTTTCGCGCTGACGCAATCCCGTAAGGATGAAATGTTTATAGCAACGTCGCTTTCCCGAACTCATAGACGCCATAGCTGTGACATGTGAAGACCGTCATGTCACCTCGCTGGGGTTGGGTATTTTTTCGATGCGGTTTAGCTATAAATATTTCATCCCTACGGGATTCAAAATGATGAACGCAGCGAACGCGCGATGTGTGCCGGTTCGCGATGACGTTGTTCCATCTGGTTCTCCTTTCGCCGAGGCACAGCGTAAAAATCCCAACCGAAAGAACAAAGCTGGGTTCGCCGAGGGGATACGCAGGTCATGGCCTCCCCAAATACTCTCAAAGCTTTCTTTCAATCCACAAATACGCGCAACACAATAAGAAGAGCGCGAAAAACCAAGCCGGTGAAATTGCTGTGCTGCGCCAAGCGATGCGCGGATTCTGCGCCTGCACATGACCATTTGCAATTTGCGCGTGCCGCGAAGTTGCCGCGATTTTTTCAGCTTGTTGCCAGGTTTGCCATGCGTCCTTTGCATGAACATAAAATCGCATTCCCTCTCCGCTGCCTGTGCTCAACTCATGCCAACCCGTCGCGCGCGGCCAGAACGTGCCCTGCCATCGCAACGACTCGCTTTCATTTTGGGATAAGAAAAATGTATCGCGTGGCGCGCTTGCAGTTGTGACGATGCCGAACGGCTGCGGCGTTGGTGTGAGAACAGTGAACTCAACCGGGCGATCGACGTAAATCGGTTCATCGCGCGTGCTCTTCCACACTTCAGTCGAGGGCGTGCGGCGTGCTAATTCCGAAAATAGATACGACCAATAGGAAGCGTGCCAATCCCCATGGCCCTCCAAAATCCAACGATAGGTTGTGCGCACCAGCGTCAACGCCGTGCGGCCCAGCCCACGTTGTTGCATTGCAACTAGCGTGCGCTCTTGCGCATCACGCACGAGCGGCACGCTGCGCCAATCCGGCAAAATTTCATAAGGCGCGGCGGGCAGCGCCGTCACGCTCTGCGCCTCCGCGGAATTCCAATTGGGCCTCACCGTGCGCTCCTCCAACTCGGGGACAGCATCGTATTGAAACGGCAAAAAGAAATCAGCTTGGTCTATGTTTGGTTTGAATGCCGCTTCATCCGCGAGCAACAATATGCCCAAACCTTTTTGCGCAATCGCAGTGCGCAAATCTGCGCGCTCTTGTGGCTGTAAATCTTGCACTGTTTGCGCGTCTGCAAGCACGAGATCGAAGCCGCGCAAGAGATCGGCATCAATGCGGTTCAAAGCGAACTTCGGGTGATTGATAAATTCATAGCGATAACGTTCGCGACTGATGGTCGTGCTCATGGTTACACGCGCTTGTTGTTGCGCCGCCCAACGTTTGAGATATTTCGTTTCGAAATTCGGGGCGCTTTCCAAAATCAAAAGGCGCAGCGCTCGCGGCGGTTGCACGTCAACCGCAACCTGCTCGGCAGCGAGCGCACGGCCTTGCTCCGTTCGCAGCCGCATCGTGTATAGATGCGTTCCCGCTTCGCGCGGCGTACTGCGCAATGTGAAAGAAGTTGATTTACGCGGTTGAATAGCAACCGAATCCGCAACGCCGCCGGGATCGATCAGCGTCACGAAATGCTGCGTGCTATCCGCGCAAGCGATTTGACCTTGAATGAGCAGCGACTCGCCCAACAGCAAAGTTTTTTGCCAATGCACATATTTGAAACCCGGTGCGAGCGCCGCGAAATGCGGCGTGATCGCAAGCTCGGGCGACTCCGTCCAATCATACTCCGGCAGGCCATGCCCGATAACGTGCACGCGCCGCACTTCAGGAAAATGCCGTTGCAAGTAACCGAGATCTGGTATGATTTTGAATTCATGCGCGCCATCATAATCAGGCAATGCAAATTTGAACGCCGCCGTATTGAGAAAATCTCTCAACTGCACAGAATCTTTTTCCGCGCCGGCAGTAAACAATACGGCCGTTGCTTCGGCGCGGATTGGCGCACGCCATTGCGGACGCACGGCCAGCGCAAACAACGCAAAGATCGCGAGAGAATTTGCCGCCATGCGCGCGCGTAATCGTCTCCGCGGTGTGCGCTGCCACATCAAGTAACTCGTCGCGAGCAGAAGCGCCAGACTGATGAGAAGAGGAAGCCAGAGCGCACTGCCGGTTTCGAGACTAGTGATTGCGTTCGGCAACATCATGATCAAGTTTCTCAAAATACTTTTGCGCGAGCTGAGATTCGAAGTTCGTGCGCTGCACTGGAACTGGCGCCGGCGTCGGCAACAAACGCCACAAAGCGCGCTGCGCCATCTGCAAACTTGAATCACTGGGCATGCGACGTTGCTGAAAATCAACGAGCACAGCGTGAAAATTCTGCAACGCGCGCAGGCTTTCGCCCGATTGCCGTATCACCGCATGCGCCAACTCGCGGCTGGCATTTGCAAGTGTCGCAAGCTCGGTAGAAGCAGGCAGCCTCTGTGATTGCTCAACGCTACGTAAGATTCTTAATGCTGCGCGTACCTCGCGCAACGTCGAATCACGCGGCACGTTTGCGTGTGCGCTACGATTTGAAATTTTTTCGAGATCGCCGGTCAAACGTTTTTCTTCTTTAATCGGTGTGGCTTCGAATCCGATGCGCTGCACATACACGCGATTGTGTTGTTGCACACTTTTCAATAACGCGAGCGCGCGATACTCAAAGGGCAGCGCCGTGTCGGGGCGAAACATGCGCAGATGCAACTCCGCACTCCACATTTCCGCGAGCGCGGCTTTGAGTTGCGTCTTCACCGACAGCGAGAACAGCGTTGCGTTCTCGGCAATGTCGTGCGCGTGCGCGAACTCCTCGACGATTTTTGCCACCGCCGAGGTTTTGTCCTCTGCGGCGCGCCTGTCGATTGCTTCGCCTTCGGGCTCTGCAGCAGTCACAACACTTGTCTCCGTTTCCTCACCCAAATACTCGCCGTAGCGCATGCGCAGTGCTTGTTGGTCGAAGCCGAGATTCTGTGCGCGCTTTTGAAATTCGGCAACGGCAAGATGCGGACGATCCTTGATGAGCTTCTCCGTGTCGAGGATGATTTGCCGTTGGCTGCGAAAATATTCCGGCAATGGGTTGATCAGCAGCCCGTCAGTCGCAAGCGGAGCGCTCGCAGCCGTATCCTGCCAAACGACGAAGAATGTTTCCGAGCGGCTGCGGTTTGCGGCGGGCTCGCGATTGTCCTCCGCTTCGTAGAAAAAATATAATTCGTCGCCCGGCGCCATGTCGAGTCGCACGAGATCGAGTGTCGTTTGCAATTGCCAAATCCGAGCAGATTTTTTTTCGACTCGTTCAAACGGGAGTTTGGCTTCGCGAAAACGCACGGCCTCGCCCGAGCCGCGCGCCAACGTTGCGTACGCTTCGACCCGGGTGACGCCGTAATCGTCTTCCACGCGCAAGCGGAGATCGAGCACCGGTTGCTCTCCCGGCGCAATGACGGTGCGCGAAGCAAGCGAGTCAATGGCAATCACGGGCGCGGCATCGGCGATGATCTCAACGCGAAAGTAATCGGAGAATTGCAACACCTGCTCACGGCCTTGAAACAGGAATTGATAAAAAGCATTTTCGCGCAATTGCATTTGCGCGGAAAAATGTGTCGCATCCTGTGACCGCAACGCGAGCGTGTCTTTGCCGTTCAGCATTAGCGCGGCGCGTGTGAGTGGTTGATCGAACGCGAGCCGCCACGTTACCGTCGCGTTCTCTTCTAACGTGAGATTGAAATCGGAGGCTGTGCGGCGGGACTTGCCGGTGTACACGGGCGGTGAAATTTCAATCGCAGACTCGATGAGCCTTGCAGCAGAGGGCAGCTTTGCAGGCGTGTGCATGAAGTTGGTTGCATTTGCAACCGTTTCAGATCGTGCGCGCAATTTCTGTGTCGCAATAAAGCCTAACACCAGCGTGAGCGCGAGCGCGCAATTGCGCAACACAAATCTTTTCGCAGCGCGAGTGAATATTGGAGGAAGGCTTATCTGCGCTTGCGCGAGGCTTTGCAAGAGACGGCGGTGCTGCAAACTTTCGAGCAGACTCAGCGTGGTGGGCGATTTAAGCAGTAGCTCGCAACTTTCTTCGAGCACAGGCAGGGTGCGATTGAGATGACGCGCGAGGTGCTGTAGATCCGCACGGTTGCGATGATACAGTACGCGCCAGATCAAACCGAATCCGGTGAGGGCCAGAGCCGCGCTCAAACGCGCTTCAAAAAAGAAAGAGGCGATGACGCCGAGCACAAGCGCGAGACTGAAACCTTGCCAAGCCGTGCGCATGGCGACACGGCGATTCCATCGGCGTCGTAAGCTTTGCAGCACCTGTTGCGCTTGTTCGTGCGTCACGATGCGCGCCTTTCTGCAAGCAGGCGTTCGCATGCAAATAGAATCGCAGCGAGTATCCATAAAGGAAGATGAAGGCTCACGGCATGCGGTGCTGCTGGTGTGCGCGCGGCGGCGCTCGCTTTTTGCGGATGCAATTGCAGATTCGTCAAACGACGTTGATCATGCGGGCCTTCCATCGCGCGGCTAAAATCGTGGCGTTCGATAAGGCGCAACAACATTTCAGGAAACATGGGATGCAAAACGAGATCGGTCCATTGCGGATGAAAGCGGCTTTGAAAGCGCAAGTGCCAACCTGCGCCGGCCGGTTCTGCGCTGAGCAGCGCTTCACCTTGTGCCTCGCGCCAGAGCTCGAGGCCGTGCGCGGGAGCAACGGTTTTGCGCCACAGGCGCGGCGGATTGTCGATTGCAAAATCTCGCGGCAGAATTGCGCTTGCAACCGTGTGATACTTGTGCGCGCCCGCATCCGTTATTAGAAGTGCTCCGTTGGCAATGTGTTCTTCGAGTTCCTTGGGCAAGGATGATTCCGAGAGCCAAAACACCGCATCGCTGCGAGCGAAACTTGCGCCGTTGTCGGGCAGCGGCACAGCGCGTACTTGCCATGACGTCGCGGCAAATTCCGTTGCGCTCTCTAACGCCGCTTGCACATAGCGACGATCGCCCGCATGCTCTTCGTCAAAATAGATTGTGATGGTTTTGGGTGCGGCAGTGATCATGAGCGAAGTACTGTCGTGTGCGGCAACATGATGCAAGCGCAATTGCAGCGCACTGCCGTTCGCCGCGCGGGAAATAGCAACGGGCGGAAAGCCTTCGAGCAACACCTCCGCCGGCAACGCAGGTAGTTTCGCGGTGAACCGTGAGTAGGCCGTTTGTCGCGCCGTGCTTTCTCCCATGAGAAATTGCACGCTGTCTTCATGCACCAATTTCGCGGCGTGTAACCAATGCTCGGTATGCGATGCGCTGTAGCCTTGCCAAGTAAAATTTTCCGGCAGCGCCGGCCTTTCGCCGCGAAAGGAGCGCGCGGCCTCGGAAGTAAAAATCCAAATCGGCATATCACCATGCGTTGCTTGAGCAAACTCGCGAGCGAGCGACCAATAGTTCGTGCGCGTCGCAAGCGCTCCGCGCTCTTGCAATTTCGGAAAGTTCGGGGCCAGCGCGAACAATTCATGGCCTGCGGCGGAAAGCGAATCTATTTGCTCTTTCAGGCGCGGATTCATTTCGGAAAGTAACTCCGGCGCGATCAGCACGCGTCCCCGTGAATCGGAGGACTGCGCAAAACGCAACCACTGCGGCTGCGCGAGCAACAGCGTCATCACCATGAGCAAAGTGCAGCGCAGCAACAGAAGCGGCACTTCATTGAGTCGAAAACTTTTGAGCCTGCGGCTTTCTGCCGCCTTCAGAAATCGTATGCTCCCAACCTTGAGGCGCTTGCCGCTTTTGCGACTCAATAGATGAATCGCCAGCGGAATGAAGAGCGCGGCGAGCGCGAAAAAGGCAAGCGGAGAAAGAAACTGCAACATGTTCGTCGGCTGTATAGTTGTGTTTTGGGGAACAGGACGCAAAAATGCGGCGAATGTTCAAGTCTCGGTTCGTGGGCCGGATCGCAATAAATTCGTTGCAGTCGACTTGCAAGACGGTGGGCTGACACGCGTCACAACCAAACCGAAGCGGCGCATTGAAGCGCGCGAACTAAAACATCTTCATGCGCTGCGTCAAATAACGACGCAATGCGAAGTCGAGCGGTTGCTCGAGAAAAAAAAGCTCATAAGCAATGTCTTGCTTCTGCAGCGTTCTTTTTACTTCAGCAAGCCGGCTTTGCATGGCGGTAAGATAAGAACGCCGTGCGGCCGCGCCTTCGATTTCGACGGTGCGACCGGTTTCGAGATCTTCGAGCGTGAGAAAACCCTCGTGGCGAAATTCAACTTCATCTCTTCCCAAAATTTGAAAAAGGATCGCCTCGTTTTTGAGCGCGCGGAACTTCGAAAGCGCGTCCGTGATCTCCTGCTCATATTCATGGACATCGCTCACGATCACGAGCAATTCGCGGCGTTGCGCGGTCTCCAACATACGCTGCCAATGCGAAGCTTGCGGCCACGCGCCACGCGGTGCGAGCCGCTCCAATTCATGCAGGAAGCGGTGCAACTGCTGCGGCTCGCGTTTAGGCGGAAGATGTGCGAACGCAACGTTACTCAAAGCTTCCAACCCGATGGCGTCGCCGTGTTGATGCGCGAGATAACCGAGCGCGGCAATCATAAAACGCGCATAGTCAAATTTCTTTATGCCCGCTTCCGTATGCGCCATCGAAGCACTGGCATCTAATACAAAACGCACCGTGATGCTGGTTTCGACTTCCGCCTCGCGCACGTAATGGCGGTCAGAGCGCGCGTACATTTTCCAATCCACGCGGCGGAGATCGTCGCCGGGTTGATAGCTGCGGTATTGATTGAATTCCAAACCCGC
This sequence comes from bacterium, assembly GCA_041918175.1. Classification (GTDB taxonomy): domain Bacteria; phylum Zhuqueibacterota; class Zhuqueibacteria; order Zhuqueibacterales; family Zhuqueibacteraceae; genus JABWAN01. Next base: position 19,407 of record JAYRWE010000058.1, on the reverse strand, counting down.
GCCGGAGAGCGGGCTTTGATTGGCGCCCAACATGAAACCATCGACCACGGTCTTCGCCAAAAGGTGCAAATCTGAAATCGCCGCGAGCACGTGTGGATCGATAAAACGATAGTTTGATACGGTATTCATGTGTGTGCGTTTGGTTGCATGAAGAGTAATGAATCTGCAGAAACACGAAGTGAAGCGAGTAGTTGATCGTAGATCGTTGATTGTAGATTGTGGATAGTGACCACGATCAACGATCAACAAGCCACGATCAACAAACTACAATTCACGATCTACGCTCACAGCAACGGGCTGCGCGGCGGCGCAATCTTCTGCAGCAACTCGCGCGTCACTTCTTCCGAAGTGATTCGCTCCGCTTCTCCTTTGAAATTGATCAACACGCGATGGCGCAACACCGGTGCGGCCATGGCCTGTAAATCTTCTAGCGTTGCGGCAAATCTACCCTGCAACAATGCGCGCGCTTTCGCCGTGAGAATCATCGCCTGCCCAGCGCGCGGACCGGCGCCCCAGCGTACCCATTCTTTGACGAACGCGACTGAACTTTCCGCGGGCCGCGTGGCTCGCACCAAACGATTCACGTAATCAATCAAATCCTCGTTGATCATCACTTCGCGTGCGAGTGTCTGCACCGCGAGAATCTCTTCGGTCGTCATCACGGCCTGCACGCTGGCCTTTTTGCTCGTAGTCGTTGCGGCGAGAATGTCGAATTCTTCGCGTTCGCGCGGGTATGCAATTTTGATGTACAATAAAAAGCGATCCAATTGCGCTTCGGGCAAAGGATAGGTGCCGGCCTGCTCGATGGGATTTTGCGTCGCGAGCACGAAAAACGGACGCGCGAGTGGGTACGTCGTGCCGCCGTATGTGACCGAGAACTCCTGCATGGCTTCGAGCAAAGCAGCTTGCGTTTTCGGCGGCGTGCGATTGATCTCGTCGGCGAGCACGATATTCGCGAACACCGGGCCGTGGATGAATTTGAAAAAACGTTTGCCCGTGGCGTGATCTTCTTCGAGAATCTCCGTGCCCACAATGTCTGTCGGCATGAGATCGGGCGTGAATTGAATACGTCGAAAGGAAAGATGCACGGCCTCGGCGAGCGTGCGAATCATCAGCGTTTTCGCCAAGCCGGGCACGCCTTCGAGCAGGCAGTGCCCGCCCGCGACGAAGGCCGTCAGCAATTCATCGAGCGTGTGTTCCTGCCCGACGATCACTTTTTGAATCTCCTGCTTAAGCGCGGAGAGCTTGTGCAACAGTTCGTGAACTTCAGGTTCGGTCATTTTATTCTCTGCTAAAAAATCGGCTCTTTGCATTGTCATTCTGTAAGAACCTTCCCGAGTGCTCGGGAAATATCCTATTTTGAGAAGAGTGCCAAAAACGAGGGAAGTTTCTTGCAGAATGACATTTTAGGAGAGGGCTGTTCAATTCAAAGGTCGTCAGCCTCACGCCGTCATCGCATACATCACGATGTTCACGCCGAACTTGGTGTTGTCCTCCGCGAGCCAGCGTTTGTTGCGAAAATCGTAGTCCCACTCGCAGCCGTAGTCTTTGTTGCTATAGAGCACAGCGATGCGACCGTCGATTTCAATCGCCTTAAGATAATCATGCACGAGATCGTCGCCCCAACCGTTCAGTTCAATGGAGGTCGTGGGTGGGCCTTTTTCAAACTCAAAAAAGCTGCGGTACAACGCGTGATCGTTCGGAATTTTTTTAAGCGCATTGCTTCCGAAAATTGCGGCTATTTGCGCTTCAAATGATTTCGCAAACAAGCCGTCGATGTCGTGATTGCAGTCATCCACAAACACAAACCCGCCGCTGCGCACGTACTTCTCAAAATTGTCGCGTTCTTGATTGGTGAATTGCACAAGCTTGTGGCCGGAGAGATAACAAAACGGCGAGTGCAGCATTTGCGGCGCGCTGAGGGGAACAACTTTTTCTTCGGGGCCAATTGCAATCGTGGAGTATTCCACCAGGGAGTTGAGCAGGTTGGCGGGCATGCGTTGATCCACGTCCCAATCGCCGGAGTTGTATTGCAAACGGGTGAAGAAGAAGTCCGCGCGGCGCAGAAAGGATGAAATCAACTTACATCTCCAATTACGGATTGGCAGACTTCAGAGTTTCTTTTTCGCGCGCTTCACCTTTGGCCCTCTGCTCATGGCCTTCTTGCAAGCTTGAAGTCTGCTTATGTTCAGCGATTCGTTCACGAGCTGAGGCGCTATATGCCGCCAATAAAGCATCGCGTGCGACGAGCGTTTGGGACAACTTTGCAGCCACCTCGACAATCGCTGCGAGGTCGCCTTTTTTCCAATACTCACGAAAGACTGCGCGGAGAGCGATTAGATCTGCAGCCGAAGTTTCCGCTTGGCATCGCGCAAGAGGTAGAGCGCGCAACTCTGCCACGCGCTTGAGCCAGCCTTCAAGCCGATATTGCTGGTCGTGCGCCTCACGCAGGCTTAGGCCGAGCTTACGCATTTGCGACACGCGTTGGATGGTTTGCTCGAGGTTCAATTTGGGCAGATTCATTCTGCGTTCTCCTGCAAAGCGTCGAGATCGAGCAAATCCTTGGGGCGGTTTGCGCTTTTCTTGAGTTCGATCAATCCCGCCCTCGACACTACCCATATGGGTTTTTCTTTCCACATCGAACGAATCCGCGCGGCCAAGATGTTTTGCGTCTGTGGTGAGATCGCCGCAATCAAATCCAAAAACAAATGATCGCCGCTGCTCCGTTCGATTTTCGTAAGCCGATGCACTTCGACGGCATCATTGTCAAAACGCATCGGCGTTGAAAAAAACTTGAAACCCAGAGGCAGCAAAATCGCTTTGCATTGCTCGGTTTCCTCCGGCGCTATCAAGATATCAATATCCTGTGTGAATCTCGGCAACGTGAAAAAGGCTACGGCTAGACCTCCGCACAAAGCATAATTCACCTGTTGGTGCTCGAGAGTTTCAATCGCTGCTTCAAATTCAACGTACAAATCCAGCATGAAAACACGCTCACTTGAGCCTAAGGTTTGTTTCTCAAACTTGTTGCGCAAGATAAGCAAAAAATAGAACGCAGAGCAACCCGGATTTATCTCGAGCTCAAATTTTGAGCACCAATCCTCCGCACCGCTCTGCGTCCGAAGAAAAACACTTCCTGAAAATGCTTGCTTCATTTCTCCCCTCTTTCTGTTTGGCTTCTTGTCCTTTCCCTCACTGGCTCTTTGGTTCCTTCTCCTTTTTGGCTCTTTGCCTCACACCGCTTCCGACAAACTCGTAAACGTAAAATCGCGAATCAACATCGGCGGAATGAAATTGCCGTTGATGCGTTCGGGTTTGCCCAACGCTTCGAGATTGTTGAGCATGATCACCGGGCTTTCATTGAAACGGAAATTTTTAATCGCATGCTTCACCTTGCCGTTTTCAACATAAAACAAACCGTCGCGCGTCAAGCCGGTGAGCAGCAACGTTTGCGGATCGACCATACGAATGTACCACGTGCGGCTCACGAGAATTCCTTTCTTCGTGTCGCGCACCAAATCCGCGGTCGTCGCGGTACCGCCTTCCATAATGCCGTTTGAGGGAAACGGAATCGCTTTCACGCCTTTTTTATCAGCCCAAAAACGCGAGTAATAGAGATTCTTCACCGTGCCTTTTTCAATCCACACGGTCCGTTCTTGCGGACGGCCATCACCCGACCACGTGGCTGCGGGCACTTCGGTGTGCGTGGGGTCGGAATAAATCGTGATGCGCTCATCGACCATCTTCTCACCGAGTTTCGTGCCGCCGCCGGGTTTCGCAAGAAAACTGCGGCCCTCATCGGCTTGGCGCGCATCCATGCTGAAAAAGAGGTTTTGCAGCAATTCGATCGAAGCCGCAGGCTCGAGAATGACGGTGTATTTGCCCGGCTCAATGGCAACGGGATTGCGCGAACCTTCAGCCTTTTCCAACGCAATTTGCGAGGCGGCCGCGGCATCGAATTTCGCAACGTCGTTGTAGTCGCGCGTCACGTAGCCTGAGCCGGTGCCATCGCTCGAACGCACGGTCACGGAAAAATTCACATCCGTTTGCGGATGATACGCGAACAGGCCTTTGGTGTTCATCATGGCCTGAAAGCTTGCGCCATTTTGCAGAAAGCCTGCGGCGGTGAGATTTTTTGCGCGGCAGGGTTTGATGCTGCTCGCCGCGGCTTGCGCGCGATACTCCGGCGTAATGTTCGCCGTACTGTCGAAATAAGCTTTCGAAGTGGAGTACGTTTGCGGCGTCAACATATTCATGTATTCGGGATTCTCCGGCGCGAGTTGGGCAAGCTCTTCGGAGCGGCGCACGGCCTTTTCTAACGAAGCATCATCAAACTCGTTGATCGTCGTCGTTCCGGTCTTCTTGCCATAACTCGATTGCACCACGAGTGAAGTGTCGTTTTGCACGCCGCTCGTGGTCACGGTGTTGCGTGCATAGCGCAAATTGCCGCCGATATTGCCGTTCAAATTGGCTTCGCATTCTTCTGCTTTCGAATAGCTCATGACTTTTTTCAAAATGTCACGCGCTTGATCTTGAGTTAAGAGAGCCATTTTATGAAATCCTTTGATGAAGTGTTCTGATGGAAAAAGTAATCAGTGATCAGTCACCAGTAATCAGTTGCGGTACTGTTCACTGATAACTGTTTACTGATGACTGAATCAAATCTTTCTCTCGGTGTTGATCACATTCACGCCGTTAAAGCGCGTAGTGGCGCAGCCGTGCGAAACCGCACTGATTTGGCCCGGCTCACCTTTGCCGTCGAAAAACGAGCCGCCGAGACGATAATCGCGCTCATCGCAAATTTGCGCGCACGAGTTCCAAAATTCTTGCGTGTTGGATTGATACGCCACGTCGCGCAGCATGCCTGCAATCTCGCCGTTTTTGATTTCATAAAACAACTGGCCGCCGAACTGAAAATTGTAACGCTGTTGATCGATGGAATACGAACCGTCGCCGATGATGTAAATGCCCTTTTCCACGCCTTTAATCATTTCTTCGACGGTGAGCGGCGTTTTGCCCGCAGCCAATGAAACGTTCGGCATGCGTTGAAATTGCACCGAGCTCCAATTGTCCGCATAGCAACAGCCGTGCGATTCTTGCTCGCCGAGAATGTGAACCTGATCGCGAATCGCTTGGTAATTGACGAGCATGCCCTCTTTCACCAAATCCCAACGTTTGCACTTCACCCCTTCGTCGTCGTAACCAACCGCGCCCAACGAACCCGGCTGAACTTTGTCCGCAAATAGATTGACAAACTTGCTGCCGTAATTGAAGGATTTCGATTTCCACTTGTCAAGCGTCGCGAAGCTGGTGCCTGCATAATTCGCTTCGTAGCCGAGCACGCGATCGAGTTCGAGCGGATGGCCGACAGACTCGTGAATGGTGAGCCACAGATGCGAAGGATCGAGCACGAGATCGTACTTTCCCGGCTCCACGGCTTTCGCAGTGTGTTTGGCGCGTGCTTGTTGCGCCGCGGCTGCGGCGTCTTCAATGATGTCATAATATTTGCCGTAGCGCGTCGTCACTCCCGTCATCTTGCTCGCCGCATTCCCACTGAGGTATTCCCAGCCCATGCCCATGGGCGCGCTGAAGGCATCGCGGGTTTGAAATTTTCCCTTTTGCGGATCGATCGCCGTCACCGTGAAATTCGGCCAGATGCGATGAATGTCTTGCTCAATGTACGAACCGTCGGTGGACGCGAAGTATTTTTGCTCGTTCACGAGAAAAAGAAAAGTGTTGATGAAATTTGCGCCGTTCTTGAGGGCCGCGGCATTCGCCGCCATGAGCAGATCGACTTTTTCGGAGATGGGAATATCGAAGGCATTTTTTTCAATCGGCGTTTTCCATGTCACCTCGCCGTGCCCCTTTTCCGGAGCGAGTTGGACCGGCTCCGTCTGCAAAATGGCATTGGCTTTCGCAATGGCCACGGCTTGCTCCGCGGCTTTCGCGATTTTATCCGCGGTCACTTCACTCGTCGCAGCAAAACCCCACGTACCGTTTGCAATCACGCGGATGCCCACGCCGTAGGATTCGGTGTTCACAATGTTTTGCACTTTCTCTTCGCGCGTGATGATGAACTGATTGAGATAACGGCCGAGGCGAACGTCGGCATACGTCGCACCTTTTGTGCGTGCGGCATTGAGCGCAATATCGGCGAGTTTTTTCTTGTCGCCATTGGGCACCGGTGTTACCGCTCCCAAAAGTGAAGTGCGAGATCCCAGCAACGGGATCATCATCGCACCCATTCCCACGCCGGAAATGCGCATAAAGTCACGTCGTTTCAAGTGGCATCCTCCTTTAGATTGCTTGGCTCATGATCAATGGATTGTCCGTTCGACAGCGTGTTGTGGTGATGAAAAAAATTATCTCAAGGGACGATAGCAAAGCGGAAACGTTGCATGAAACGCTGGCGTCAAAATGGTTTGAATTTCTTCGTCGTGTGCCGGATACAAGACGTCCCAGCAAAGGCAACGGTAAGACGTGCAATCGGCGAGAAAGGTTTCTTGCTGCAATTCGGCTTTTTGCTTGCATCTGATGGCGCCGAAATTATATTGCGCTCTGGAGTTGATTTCCCAAGTTCAACTCCAGGGGAAGACAGAAGCGCCCGGTTCTTCACAACTCTGGCCGCCCGCTTGTGCCATCCCGACCAAATCAGAATACCCAACTGAGGTCGGTATGTCCTGTTCAATATTCGTCTTTGTGCTCCCATCTTTTAGCATTCCTCGTTGGGCGGCTTCCTCCCTCAGCCTTAATATTCTCCGAAAATCCACCGGCAGTTATAACTTTGCACAGCAAGAGCCCCAAACAACATGTCAAAGCCAATACCGGCACTCCGTCATCATTTGGTCGCGCTGTTGGGCCGCACGCCACAGGTGTTGACCGAGACGCTGTACGCGCTGTGCGTGCAAGAGCGCATCCCGATTTCGGAAGTCTCGGCCATTTCCACGCAGGAAGGGCGGCACATCGCACGTGATAAATTGCTCGATAAAAAAGGCGGGCGATTTTATCAATTGCAGCGCGATTATTCGGCGCAATGCCGACAACTCTCTTTTTCTGCGAATCAAATCTTCGTAGCGCACGACGGCCTGCTGCCTTTGCACGACATTCAAAACCGCCGCGACAGTGAGAATTTTCTCGAATTGATTCTGCGCGTGCTGTGGGAGAAAACGAGTGATTCACAAACTGCGATACATTGTTCTTTGGCTGGTGGACGAAAGACGATGAGCAGTTACATGGCGCTCGTCATGCAAATGCTCGGGCGCGAGCAGGACAAGCTTTATCATGTTTTGCTCACCCCGCAAGATGCCGAACATCACGCGGAGTTTTATTATCCCGCGCCGCAAACGCACATGCTCAAATTCGCAAACGGCCGTGCGTTTGATAGCGCAAAAGTCAAAGTCGAGTTAGTGGAAATTCCATACGTGCGTTTGCGCGAAAGATTGCCGATGGAGTTGCTGGATCGTCGCGCTTCATTTGCGGAGTTGTTGCAATGGACACAGGCGGAGCTTGCCGCTTTGCCGCGCGCGCACGTGCTACAACTCATTCCCAAACGGCGGCTCTTGCGTATTGGCGGCAAGGAGATCGAATTGCCGCCGATTGAGTTTTGTTTGTACTGGCACTTTGCCGAGCGCAGCCAGCGCCGTGCGTCCCTCATTCCGCGCGAAGCTTACGAGCAGTATTTTGAAAAGCCGGAGGGTAGTGCGTTTTTAGCATCAGCAAGCGTGGAAGACTTGAAAATGAAATATCGCATACTCGAAAGCTCAACGAGCATGTTCAAACGTTTTGAGGGTTCTTTGCAGCGCGACAAAGGTCTTACTTTGGAGCGGTTGCTGCAATACATGAGCAAGATCAACCGCAAGCTCGACCTCGCGCTCGCGCACTTGGAAACCGCGGAGCTCTATCGCATCAGCGCCGTGGGGCGTTATGGCAAATGTTATGGTTTGAAGTTGGACGGCAGCTTGATTCGCGTGGAAGAATGACAAGGTTGTGGCAAGGTTGATTGCTTTGCGCGTTTCAATGAAATTGTCTATCGTGTTCAGTTAAAGTCCTAAACCTGTTTTGTCGATTACTAGGCTCGAATATTCCGTACTGCAAAAGGAGTGGCCATGCTCGATGAATGGAACAGCTATCTCGTCTCGTTTGACACGGATCACATCAAAGAATATCTATTTGCCACCAATCGCCTGAAAGAGATTCGCGGAGCGAGCGCGCTGTTGGCGTGGTTGGATGAGCGCCGCCGAAAGTTTCTATTACAGAGGTATGGTAAAGACGATTTGATTTACTCCGCTGGCGGCGGCGCAAGCGTCCTGCTTGAGAGCTCAGTTCAGGCTGATCAACTGATCGCAGAAGTGGAAAGAGATTTTCGCCGCCATACGCATTCCGCAGCCATTACCGGCGCATGGCTACAACCCTGCGAGCTATTTTCGCACGAACAAATCCGTAAAGATGAAAAAAAGTTCGGCGCGCGTATGAAGCTGGCCGCCGGCAAGCTGAACATGCGCAAAATTCAAAAGGCTGAATTGCACGCGCTGCCGGTTCAGCCATATTTTCGCCTTTGCAATGCGTGCGGCCAGCATCCGGCGACGAAGCGCTCTCGTTATGATTCCACTGAGCTATTGTGTCGAAGCTGTGAGCGAAAGCGCTTTTGGGGCGAACGAGGCCGCCTCAGATTTTTTCAAAGGTTTGCTATATACATCGAGAAAGAGAGACACGAAACAGCTTGGAATGATAGATTCATTCCAAGCGATCTCGGTGACATTGGCGACTTGTCTCTGCCCAAAGGCTACGTCGGCTATCTCACTCTCGATGGCAACAACATCGGTAAACAGCTAGAATCACTGGTTAAAAAAGAGCAATGCCGTTTTTTTTCCGAAGAATTGGCAAAGCTTACAAAAGAAATCACTTTCGACGCTCTTTATGAACATACACGACATCATACCGGAACTGTTCCCTTCGAAATCGTCCTCATCGGCGGCGACGACATCAAGCTCTTCACTGCCGCAGACATTGCCGTTCCCGTAGCGGAGTACATTCTCCAAGAATTTGAGAAGCGGTCGGAAAAAATATTGAATAAAAAATGCACCATGTCTGCCGGCGTCGTGCTCTGCCATTCCAATTTTCCCATTCCGGCATTGGTGGATATTGGCGAAGAGTTGTTGAAGAACGCCAAACGGCATTGCGCCGAGCACAAGTATGCTCAAAGCGCAATCGACTACGAAGTCATCACCAGCAGCGCCGCGGATCTCGATATTGCGCGCGCGCATGTGCCGCACAACAAGCCGTACACTTTGAGCAAGATCAAGCAGCTACTAGATTTTGCGCGGCGGCTTCGCGATCAACAAATTCCGCAGACGCAGTTGCAAATGGTTTATGACGCTTGCCATCGTTCCAGGGTTATGGAAACACGCGTCGAAGGCACCATGGCTTTGCTGCACACGCTCGGCCGCTTGCGGCAACGCGAGCAGCGCGAGGTGCTCAAAAGGTTTCTCATCGAGTTTTCGGAAGCGGACGTTGCCAAAGCCACACACTGGCCGTGGATCATGGTTCACAAAGAAAAAGAGCAACCCGACATGCCACAAAAACTCAAAACTGCGCTCATCGATTTGATCGACTTGTACGAGTTCACAAAAAATGGAGGCGAAGCGTGAGCACGAAAACCGCCGGTCGCACGAAGATTGATCTCCACTTCCCCATTGCGCTCGAAGGGCCGCTGGCAATTTGGTCGGGCTTTCGCCGCGGCCAAATTCAACGCACCGTGATGCGCGGCGCGAAAGGTTTGCCCTTCATTCCGGCCTCGACCTTAAAGGGCAGAGTGCGCGATGCCGCGGAACGACTCGCGCGAACGCTCGGCCATGAAATCTGCGACGCGCCGAATCCCAAGCGCATGTGCGGCACGAGCGCGCCGTGCCTCATCTGTCGCACGTTCGGCAGCCCCGGCATTTCTGCGTTGAGCGGCCACACCGGACTCATTTGGCGCGACGCCAAGTTGCACGAGCACGATCAAATCAAACGCGAGGAAGCGGAGGCTTTGTATTATGCGCGCACGCAAGTGCAGCTCTCGCGTCTGCGCGGCACGGCGCTGGAAAAGCATTTATTCACTTCCGAAACCACGCTCGAAAATTTGCGCTTCAACGGAATCATTCGCGGCTGGCTGCCGGCCACAACGCCCACGGCCGGCAAGTTTCCCGAAGAGTTGATCCTGCTCTGTAGTGCGTTGCGCTTGCTCACGTTCGTCGGCGGCGCGAAGAGCCGAGGCAGCGGACTTTGCAAAATTGAATTGCCCGCTCATTTGGAATGGAACGACAGGCCCACGGCAATCAACGATATTCTCGACGAGATTGCGCAGCTCAAGCGGAACGAGGAGAAAAGCTAAATGCCACGAACAGAAACCAAATTTGTTTTGAAAGCGGAAGCCGCGCTCTCTCTCCTGCGTTCGCGCTCCAGCAATCAGTTCGCGAAAACGTTGGACTATCTTCCCGGCAGTTCGGTGCGCGGCGCGTTTGCCGAAATTTTTATCAACAAACGCGGAGCCGAGGACGCGGACTTTCAGCGTATCTTTGCGAATGAGGCGATTTGGTTTAGTGATTTTTTGCCTTCATTTTCCGATGCGCCCACGTTGCCAGCTCCGGCAACTGCCGCAGTGTGCAAACGACATGGTGCCGATCACAAAGAGAGCGTGCGCGACCGATTGTTGGAAGCAATTACACGCAATGCCGCATCCTCTTTGGATGAAAAATCCCAATGCCCGGTTTGCGAGGCGCCACTGGAAAGACTCAAGGCTGGATATTTTGAAGTCAATGGCAGTCGAAGACCCGTGAAGCCCTCCAAACAACTCCGCATGCACGTCGGCATTTCGCGCGCGACTGGTAGTGCGCTGCACAGTTTGTTGTTCTCTTATGAAATGCTCGTTGCAACCAAACTCGGCAAGCAAGATGATGAAGAAGAGCAGTCGCTGAAATTTATTGGCACGCTCTCGGCTGACGATCAATCTGCTTTGGAGGCGTTGGCGAAAGTCGTTCCCGAACGCGAGCATCTCAGCGTTGGGCATGCCCGCACGCGCGGTTTGGGGGAGTTGTCGATTGCGGAGCGCACGCCGCTCGTGCGCGAAAATGATTTGGAGACACGATGTCGCGCATTCAATCAAGCCGTGCATGCAAAAGGCGGCGACGCCCAAGCTTTCTATTTCAGCATTACGCTCAACAGCCACCTTGCGCTGCGCGATCGTCTCGGCGTGCCGGTGTTAGAAAATTTGAATGCTGCTCACTTCGGCTTGAATGGGAACAATATGCCCGAACTCAAAACTGTCACGCAATTTTTGAGCGCGACGGTGGTGCCTGGCTGGAACGCGGCATTGGGCCTGCCCAAGCCCGACACGCATGCGATTAGCCGCGGCTCGGTTGTGGTTTTCGCGCTGCCCCAAGATGCGGTCACGAGCAAGCTCCTGAATCGGCTCGCTACTCTTGAACACGAAGGCCTAGGCGAACGCCGCGCCGAGGGCTTTGGCAGTTTGACGGTTTGCCATCCAATTCACTATGAACTTGCAGCCCAATAATTGTTCGAGGTGATGAATTATGAGTCTGAGTCTTGAAATGAAACGCCGGCATTATGTCTCAAAAATGGGAGATCTTTTTGCCATTCCCCAAAAGAGTGAACCCGAAAGTGGTGTGGCTGATCGCTTCGCTAAAGAACTCTCGGGTACAAAATTAAAGAACAACTCTGTTCGTGGACTCGAATCGTTGGCTTGGTCAACGGATAGTATTGTGGACATTCTAGATTATATCCGCATACGTGCTGGTCGAGATCGAGGTCGGCACGAATGGGCGAACAACGGAGTCGGCGTTAGGTTGGCAGATTTTCTTAAAGGCTTGGATACACATGCAGAGGAATTCTACAAAACGGATCAGCCAGAAACGGGCGACGATGTTCGCCAATTGCATCTGGAGTTATGCCGAGAGTTCATCAAGCACTTAACTGCACTGTATGAATTTCACAAAAGCGGAGTGACAGTTCATGGCTAATACGGCAGAGCTGCTGGAATTACGAAGACGACTCGCGCGCTGGAGCGATACTCATCTTGAAGAGGCATGCATCTTTGTGCAAAGCTTTGTCAGCCTAATTCCCGATGAATTGAGCAATGTCCAACTTCATGGTTTGGCCAATCTTGCGCGAAATATTCCCACATATAAGGAACTTGAAGAGTTCCTGCTGCATCAGGCTATGAAAGCGAAGAGGGCCAACAGGACCAAAATGCAACATTGCTGGGAGATCCTAAAGATTAAGTTTAACAGCTTTCGCAATGAAGCAGAGATAATTGCTAACGATCTACATCAAGTTCAATCTACAGAAGAAATTCACCTTCGCCTCATACATTTCTTTGTACAGCATTTGATTGCTGAGAGCTTAATTCAAGCGAACTTTAAAAAGACTGTTCAGCAACCCGTGTCGCGAGACAAAACGACTAAACCGCATCGCAAACACTTATCCTGACAATTGACAAAGCCCAATAGATGTATTTCACGCTGAAAGCACGTCTATAATTATAGGCAGAACATCCATGGAATCAATGCGCGTTGAAATTGAAGGTTTCATCATTAGGGAAAATCCTCTGTTGCTCGTAAGGATCGCGGAGGAAATAGGCCATGATTTGGGTGTGCCACCTACAACTCAGTTTGTTGGTATTTATCAAACTATACGCAGTGAGTTAAACAGGTGCTTTTATCTGGCACGTAACAAGCAGGATTTAAGCTCCATTGTCACCTTGAAACCTAAATTGGCTCTTGCTGTAGCAAAAATCGATTTTCGGCAACGTCCCTCATTCGAAAAGTTTCACTATGCAGTTATTGATGGAATCGACTGTGTTTTATCCGCGCAAGGACCTGAAGTCTATGGAAGGCTAAAAAGATTCAATTCGTTCATTGAGGCCATTTTTTGCTATCAACAATATGCGAAAGGCGGAGGGCTAGAGTCTCGGGAAAATCCCGAGATCAAAAGATTGAGTGATAAAATTAATGAGCAACAATTTATCCTGAACAAGCTAAACCAATTCGTTTCTTCTTCCTCTCGGCTTGTAAACGTTTTCTTATCCTATTCGCACAATGACAAGCTCTTTGTAGAGATGCTAAAATTGGATTTGGAAAAACGTGGGATTAATACTTGGCACGACGACGATCGATTGGATATAGGTGATATCGTTAGTGACGTTATTGCAGAAGGCATAAAACAAAGCTGGTGTTTTCTAATTGTGGTCTCTCCACAATCAATAAACTCTAATTGGGTGAAGTATGAGTTGGATGAAGCGTATGACGCTCATATATCCAAGGGCAAGCGAATCCTTCCAGTGCTAATCGGAAAACTTGGAGATGAAGAGATTCCTCAGCGGCTGAAGAAACATTTGTGGGCCGACTTTCGTGATGAGTCGCGGTATGATAAAGCCCTTGATAAGCTCTATCGCGCAATAGTAAAAGAAGGTGCAAAGATGCTTTCACCGGAAGCGGAAGTTTGATTACAGAATGAAATGAAGAACAAATGGACTTCACTGGAGAAACATACCATGACCACCCCTCTTTCCCGCGCCACGCTCACTGCGCGGCATCGCGTTCATGGCGCTTTGGTTTTGGACACGGCGCTGCACCTCGGCGGCGGGCGCAATCCGGCGAAAGGCACGGATAGCCCGATCATTCGCGACGGTTTGGGACAACCTTTTATTCCTGGCTCATCTATTAAAGGCGCGGTGCGCGCGGCCGTGGAGCGCATCGTGCCCAATCTGGGCATCAGCGCGTGCGGCTTGTACAACAAAGGCGAGTCGTGCCCAAGCGCATTGCCGGAGTCGGATGAGAACATGAAATGCTTGCGCAAAATCGTGGAGCAGCTTGGGCAACCAATTCTTAAAGGCAGCGATTTGGAGAAAGCGCTCGTCGCAGTGCTACAGAATAAAGGCAAAGGCGTGCTAGACCTTCGCAATCATGATAACATGACCGAAGAAAACTGGCTGTGCATCCTCGATCTTTATCTCTGCCAAGTGTGCAAAGCATTCGGCTCTTCGTTTATTGCCTCGACACTCTTCTTTCATGACGCTGCGGTGGATCGCGAGCAGTGGGTCGGGCTTACGCAAGTGCGCGACGGCGTGGGCATTGATCGCGACAGCGGCCGCGCCGTGGAAGGCTTGAAATATGATTTCGAAACCGTGCCGCCGCAAACCGTGTTTCGTTTTTCCATGACCATTGAAACCGGCGACCCGATTGGGTTGGGTTTGGCCGCATTGGCGCTGCACGAGTTGGTCAATGGCAATGTGCCACTCGGCGGCATTCGTTCGCGCGGGTTGGGCCGTTGCCATCTCGATAAAGACAACACGTTCGTCGAGTCTTTGCATCTCTCCGACGTGGAAATACTCAAGAAGTATCTCAAATCCGAAAAACTTGAGCCCGCGAAAGTCAACGACTTCATTGCCAAACATATTGAATCCCTGTGGAAGAAGGAGAACAGCCATGTTCAAACGTCTGCTCAATGAGTGCAAAATCGAATTGACGCTGCAGCCGGAAGGCGCGTTGTTGATCAAGTCGGGCATCGCGCAACTGAGCGGCATCGACATGGCGTGGGTAAAAGTTTTTCGCAACGGCGTGGAAGAAGTCTTCTTGCCCGGCTCTTCTTTGAAAGGCACGATGCGTTCGCATGCAGAGCGCATCGCGCGCACGGTCAATGATTTTGCGGCGTGTGATCCGTTTGGCACGTGGCGCGATAAAACGCTCTCGTGCAGCAACGCGCTGGAAGTAAAGAAGCGGCAGGAAAGAATTTTTGATTTGACCACGCCGGACGTTTACAAACACTCGTGCCCGATTTGCCGCATGTTCGGCAATACGTTCATGATGGGCCGCTGCGCCACGGAAGATGCCTATACCGTGGGCGAGCCGCCGCGCATTCAACAGCGTGACGGCGTGGGCATTGATCGTTTCACCGGCGGGGCTTCGCGCGGCGCGAAGTTCGAGTTGGAAGTGATCACCGGCGGAAAATTCAAAACCTCGCTGCATCTGCAAAATTTCGAACTGTGGCAGCTTGGCTTGCTCGGGTTTGTGTTGCAGGATTTGCGCGACGGCTTGGTGCGCATGGGCTCCGGCAAAAGTCGCGGCTTGGGCAAAGTGGTTGCCGAGGTGGGGGGCATCACGCTGCACTATGTTGGGGATAAAGAGAAGATGTTTGAAAACGGCAAACTAAATCTTTGTGGCGCCGGTGCGTTGTTTTCCGAAGCGAAGGATTACGGCATGATGGAGAATGATCGTTTGCTGGTTGAAGCGAAGCAAACCGAAATTAAAGACTCGCCGTTCGCGGCGTTGCGGCAAACGGCAACCTTTGCGTTCGATGATTTTCCCTGGAAGGAGGTGGCGGATAAATGGGTAACCTATGCCAAAGCTTTCAAAGATGAGTTGGCAAAGCATCGCAAAGGAGAGGCTCGATGACACGCGCTCCTGATATTGAAATCTTCCTCGGCCCGAGCGATGCCGACAATTTACAGAAGGCCATTGATGCGTGGCGCGCGTTTGCCGAGTTTGCAATCTTGGACTCACCGCTCGACATTCGCTTTCCTGCGCCGGCCGCGACCGCGATGCCATTAAATGAGTGGCCCAAAGGCCATCTCTTCGCTCCTAAATTTGAATTGCGCTGGGAAAAAGTGGACGCGAGCTTTCGCACGACGCTGGCAAAAGAGAGCGGCTTCGCATGGCCGTTGCCGGAGCTTGCCGAACTGTTTCAAGAGAAGCATGATCTCGAAAAATATCACCAGCACGAGAAGCAGTTCATCTATCTCTGGCCTGAGAACGACAGCGACAAACGTTTGGGCCGCGCATTGCGCTATGAATGTCTCGCTAGCCAGCCCAAAAATAATTTTGAAAACGTACAACTCGAAACCGTGCTCTATTGCGATGATCATGGACGCCTGCTGTTCTGGCGTTATCGAAGTATGAGGTGGTCCGCATGAATGCCTACGTGACGGCTTACGACTTCGTTCCGTTCGGCCCGGCCGCGCCGCGCCAGCCGATTCTCACACACGAAAAATTCTTTGGCGCAAGCGGCGCTTTGACGTGCCGTCTGCGCACGCTCACGCAATTCTTCATTGCGGGCACGCAAGAGCGCGCGCCGCGCAATCAACATCAAGAATTGATGCTGCTGCGCGAGGGCGATCATCCCGTTATTCCCGGCAGCTCGCTCAAAGGCGCGATCCGCCATCTCGCGGAGGCGATCAGCGGCTCGTGTTTGGTTTTGCCGAACGACCGTCGCATGCGCAATCCCAGCAACGACAAGCTCGATTATTATGACATGGGCCGCTCGCATGTTTATCCTCTGCCTGCGGGATTTTCTCCTTGCGGTATGAATGACGAGCACGGCGATCCCAAGAAACGCTCCGCGTGCCCGGCGTGCCGACTCTTTGGCTATCTCGCGGGCAACGTGCTCTTCTTGGGCAACGTGAACTTCGGAGCCGCGCAACTCGTTGCGCCCGCGCAAACGCAGCGTCTCATTCTCGAACCCTTTGGCGCGCCCGCGCCGCGGCATCGGTCGTTTTACGGCACCAAGGAATCAAATTTCGAGAAACCGCGCGGACGAAAATTTTATTATCATCGCATTGAAGGCGCGCGCGTCATGAGCGAACGCACCGAGTTCAACAAATCCATCGAAGCCGTGTTGCCGCAAGCGGAGTTTGAATTCACGGTGCAATATGAAAATCTCAGTGCTTCGGATTTGGCGCTCTTGATTTACGCGCTCGCGCTCGAAGCGCCCATGCGCCACAAAATGGGCATGGGCAAAAGCACTGGGCTCGGCAGCGTGCAGTTGAGCATTATCGCATGGCAGCAAGTGGCGCGCAAAGAACGCTATGCACAATTGGGCGGCGGCGTCACGCACCTCACCGGCGAGCCATTGCAGCAAGCGCTCGCGGAGCAGATTGCGCTGTATCATCGTGAGTATGCCGCGTGGCGCGATTCGCTCAACGCGCTTAAAGGTATTCTCACGTGGGATGAAAACAATCCTCGGCAGCCGCGCCATCCTTCGCTGGATTGGATCAAAAAGAACCCTGGCTTCGCGCTAGAAGACGTTCCACCCGAGGCTTTGAATTATGCCGTTTCCATGCCGCGTTCGCATTCGTTTTCGCAATCTCGTGCACAGCGACCGCAATTTGAACCAAAGCCGCTCGAAGCAAGCAAAGACGCGCGCACGATGATGCGAGCCGCAGAAAAGCAACAACGCGCGGTTGAAGTCGCGGCGCAGAGCGTGTACAAAAACAACGAGGTGGAAAAGAAGGCAACCGTGGTCAAGCACGAAGACGGCACGTTGCGCGTGGCTTTGCCCAAGCTCAAAGATCAAACCTTTGCGCTTAAAGTGAAACCCGCCTATAGCCAAGCCGCGCCCGGCGCAACGATACGCGTGCGCATTGTGCTCGATAAGAACAACTTGATTGCGCGCGTCGAGGAAATTTGAGCAGCATGTTCATTTAAATGAAAAGAGCCATCCTATGAAAATCTTCATCAGCCACTCTTCGCAAGACAAATGGTTCGCCGACAAAATCGTCGCTTTGCTCGACCAACTCGGAATTTCCGTGTGGTATGATAAAGTTGATCTTTACATCGGCGACAACCTGCTCCAGAAAATTCACGCCGGCTTGCAAGAGTCCACGCACCTGATCGTCATTCTCTCGCAGCAATCCATTGCCTCGCAATGGGTGAAAGAGGAGTTGGGAAGCTTCTATACGGATTTCGTGCTTGGCGGCAAAGCTAAAATCTATCCCTTGCTACTCGAAGACGTGTGGGACGCAACTCCGGCCTTTTTGAAAAAACTCGTCTACGCCGATTTCCGTAACTCAACCCCGAGTTCCTTGAACGAGATCGGCATCAATGAAATCGAAAAGGAATTTCGTGGCGTCCCGGTTTATGAAGGTACGTTCTTAAAGTGTTATCGTCTCGGCGATGTGCACCGTCTTTTGGTAACCTTGCCACTGGACAATATTCGCAAAAGCAAAACCGAAATAAACA
Organism: bacterium; assembly: GCA_041918175.1. Lineage (GTDB taxonomy): Bacteria > Zhuqueibacterota > Zhuqueibacteria > Zhuqueibacterales > Zhuqueibacteraceae > JABWAN01. The sequence continues at coordinate 1,396 of JAYRWE010000058.1, read as the reverse complement.
GCGAAGCACAAAAGGAATTGGCCGTCTTGCGCGGAAAGCTCGTCGGCAAGGACGTAATGCTCACGGGAAGAACAACCTACACGCTCGCGCTCATGATCGGCGCGTATTTGGGAAATATCTGCAAATCTATGCAAGCTTTCGATCCCAAACGCGAAGGCGGACACGAATTCGTCCCGGTCTTTTTGCCGAGCTGAGAATTTTATTAGTACCTACCTCAATTTTGTACTTGTGATGCCGCCGACCCTCCGCCTGATGCTGTAAGCATCAGGCTAAAAGGTGAAAGCGATCTAAAGATCGCTAAACACCCATTGGGTGGCAGCCGACTTTAGTCGGCTTGCATCTTCTAGCCCGATGCTTCAGCATCGGGCGATAGTGCGCGAGATTATCAGTGTAAAATTCAGGATCTATCAGTATTTGGATTGGCGGTGCAGTTTTCAAATGCTTTTCCAACAATCCATAAATCCAAAACTCCATCACTCCAAACACGCAACACACCCATGCCCCTCGCCAGCCTCATCTTCCCCCTCACCGCCGCGGAAACCACCACGGTTCCCGCGCACACCGGACGCATTCTCCACGCCTCTTTCCTGCGTTGGCTCGAACGCGACCATCCCGAACTCGTGGCGCAATTGCACGATGCCAATCATCCGCGCCCCTACACCATCTCCAACTTGCAAGGCAATCTCACGCCCAGCGGCCCGCGCCTTAAACTCGCAAAGGGCGATACGTGTTGGTTTCGCCTCACCACCATGGAAGAATATTTTCTCCAGTGCGTGCGCGCCTCCATCACACAACAAAAAAACGGCCCCCAGCCCGACGACCGTCGCCTCGTGCCTGGCGCGCCTCTGCAAGCGCGCGAGCAACATCCCTGGGCCGCAACCGCCTCGTTCGAACAACTCGCGCACAGCGTGCAGCGCGAAGCCGAAGAACGCGCGCTTACGCACAGCCTCTCGCTGCGCTTTCATTCGCCCACCTGCTTCATTGAAAATAAACAAGCGCTCCCGCTCCCCGTGCCGCGTTACGTCTTCGGCTATCTCCTCAACAAATGGCAACTCGCTTCGCCGCTCGCGCTCCCGCTTGAAGACGTGCAGCACTTTGTCGAAAGCATTCATCTCTCGTACGCGCAACTCGAAACGCAGCAAGTCGATCTGCAAAAATATGAGCGCACCGGTTTCATCGGCCTCGCCCGCTTCGCGCTTCATCCCGCGTTGCGCGAAAATTATAAACACGCCTTGCATCTCTTGGCGAAGTTCGCTTTCTTCAGCGGCGTTGGATCGCACACCACCATGGGCATGGGGCAGGCGGTGCATGTGGCAACGAGCAAGGGGCAAGAAGGCCGGTAGCAGTCATCAGTGAACAGTGCGCAGCGCTGCTCGCGTCTTTGCGGGAAAAAATT
>JAYRWE010000057.1:0-16051 GCA_041918175.1 bacterium | reverse complement strand
ATCTCAAAGATGTTCTCGCGCGAATCCACGATCATCCCCACCACAAGCTCGCCGAACTGCTCCCGCAGAATTGGGCGCCTGAATCTACAAAGTAAAAACTTCCTCCGCCATCTCCGATATGGGTTCACCGAGGGGATACCCCATTTGTCCCGCCCAGAAAATAAGAAAGGGAATCACGGGGATTCCCTTTCTATTCAAAACCATGTACTTACGCTTGTAGCGGGGGCAAGATTTGAACTTGCGACCTTTGGGTTATGAGGCCGACAGCGATGCGCGTTTTTCGAGCCCAAGCCCTTATTCTGGAGCGCAGCGCGAAAAAACCAGCGTCGTGGTAGCGCTTTTTCTTGTGAAGAAATCTGAATACACCTATTCGAGCCAGTAGACTTTATTTCATCAAAAGTAGTCGTTTCGCCAAACGAAACTCGCCGGCTTCAATGCGATACACATAAACGCCGCTGCTCACATGCTCGCCGCGTTCATCGCGTCCATCCCATGTGACTTGCTTCACGCCTGCGGATTCTTTCGCATCGACGAGTGTGCGTACGCGCTCGCCGAGCAGGTTGTGAATGGCGAGGCGTACTTGCGCTGCTTGCGGGATTTCGTATTGGATCATGGTCGAAGGATTAAACGGGTTGGGATAGTTTTGTGCGAGCGCAAATGCTTTCGGCGCGCTCGTTTCCGAAGGCTGCTCTTGCACGCGCACGGCGCCCGCGTCCTGATAATTGCTCGTGCGATAATAATTGCCCGCCTCCGTGAACCAATAGCCGCGATTGGCGCCCGGAGTGGGAATGTCGATGAGGTGCATGGCGTTGAGACCGCCGACCACAAGCTCGAGGTCCCCGTCGTCATCGACATCGTCAATGCTCGGCGTGGTGCGCAGCGCTCCGCCCAACATGATTGGGAAATAAGTGGAGAACGTCGCGTCGTTTTTCATCGCATACAATCCGCCGTCCGTCGCGACGCCGACAAGCTCAAGCCCGGCTTTGTTGTCGAGATCGGCAACCAAAAAGCTGCTGCGAATCGTGTTGCCGAGAGTGCGGGGAAAGCCCGGTGCATTCGTTCCGTCGCGGCGCAGCACATAGAGCAGGTTGTTCAAGGTGCCGATGATGATTTCGGCGGAGCCGTCGCCGTCAATATCCGCCAATGTCGGCGCGGCTTCGATTCTGCCGGAAAGCATCACCGTTTTGGCGAGGCTGCCATCACTGTTCACGAGCACAATTTTGCCGGTATTCTCAGCAATCACGATCTGCGTGGCTTGTCCGCTCGCGAGCTTGCCGATTGCGGGCGAGGCCCATATGCTTTGCCCGACGCTTACGGGGAAGCCGGGCAGAGCGTTGCCAGTTGCCGAGGAGATTGCATGCACTTGGCCGGTCGAGGTTCCGGCGACCAAGTCCAAAACACCGTCGGCGTTGACATCGCCGATCGCCACGCCGCCCAAGATGCGATTGGTCGCGCCCAAATCTTTGGGAAAGCTTTTCCAATTCGAGCCGTCGGCATGCAACACGAACAGCTTGCCGTTGAAAGTGCCGAACACGATTTCGAGAACGCCATCGCCGTCTAAATCGGACAAGCTCGGCGTGCCGCGCAGGTCTTCGTTGATATTGCGTTGCGCTTGCAATGAGCCGTCGTGATTGATGACGTAAAGATTTTTGTCACGGCTCGTGACGACAATGTCCAAATCGCCGTCGCGATTCATATCACCAATCGCCGGACTCGTGCTGATTTCCGCTCCGGTGCTGAACGGAAAACTGGGACGCAGTTGGCCTTGCGCATTCCACACATAAACCTTGCCGTTCCTCGAAGTGGCTATCACCTCTTTTGAACCATCGCGGTCGAGATCGCGCACCGCATTGCCGCTCGCAAACTCTCCGGCAACGGCTTGCGGCCAACCCGATTGATTGAGGACGATATCGATCTTGAGATAGTGCGTCACCTCGTATGGCGCTCCGCCGGATACGTTTGTCGCGGTGATCGTCAATTCCGCCAACACCGCTCCCAAGGGCGCGTTGGCGGAAGCGGTGATCGTGAACGGCGAAGCCGCGTTGTCGCCCGTCGTGTTCACGGGAATGTCTTGAAAGGCCGCATTGCCCGTGTTGATCGTCAACAGATTGCTCACTGCGCGCAAACGCGCAGTGATGGCAGAAGCATTCGCCCCTGACGTGTTGGTGTTCTTCAAGGTGATCGTGAGATTCACGGTTTCGCCGGGCGTAAAATTGCTGTCGCCATTGCCGCCGGAGATGGTCAATGCCTGCGGCACGAGCGCAAGTTGACCCGCGATCCACGCCCTCGCGCGTTCCACCACGGTGTCTTTGCCCTTCACGACATCATCCGGCGTGAGCCACACGTGCTCATCCACCGGAAACTCGTCATGCGTGAGATAGCGATTCGGGGCCGTCACATAATAGGCATCATATGCGGCATAACGCGCGGACCATGTCGGATCCAAATTCAGCGACACGGGCGAATTGAAAGCCGCGGTCGTGGATTTGCCGAAGAAGCGCGCATGTGGATGAAACTTCATGAGATTGGAAACTTGATCGCCGGAACTGACTGCCCCTGGGCCGACCAACACGGCAATGGGCTTGTCATAAACATCCTCCGTGCTGCCGCGAATAACATAAGCACTCGGTGGGCCGTCGGCGCTCGGGCACATTTTCAAATGATCGGCCGGGTCGCAACGTTCGGCAAGACCGATGGTCGAATGCGTGGTATTGAAAAGCAGGGAAAGCGCGTCGTAGCTCAAAAACATATTGCCGCCATAGTTCATGCGAAAGTCGATAATCAATCCGCTCGTGAGTCGGTCGAACATGAGCGCGCGCACGGCTTCGAGAAATTTCGGGCCCGCGTTCGCATACCAGCCCCACACGTAGATATAGCCGAGGTTTGTGCCCTCGATAATGCCGTAACTCACCACATCGGTGTTGATGTTCGAAGGCTTGGGCACGCCTGCAATGTCCAATTGCTCCGAGCAAAAGATCGAGCGATTGTTTTGGCCGATCAAGCCCGCGACCGGAAAGTGCGTCACCGTGCTCGTGCCGTATTTGATATAGTCGAGCGTCTTGAACAAATGCCAATTCATGCCCGCGCTCATCAACCACGAATGCTCGTATGCGCTCGGCGCGCAACCCCACCAAAAGCCGGTGAGCGGCAACTCCGCAGCGAGCAATTCGCGATAGAGCTGCTTCCACGGCTTGCCGTCATAGCCCAACACAATATCGCCCGCTTGCAAACCCAAAGGATGATTGGGCACGGCTTGATAAACCAGCAAAGAGCTATCCGGCAACGGCGTCAAACCCGCGCCAAAGTGCGTGTTGAAGCCCCAAGCCCCGGCAACCATGAGCGGCACGCCCGGCCTCAGCGTCGTTTGAAAATTGACGAGAATGTCGCCGGGAAACGTGTGCGCTTCCTTGAGCGCGAGCGCCATATGATTGATGATCGCCGCGAACCGGCCGCGGCTCACGCCGCCGGTGATTTCATTCACATACTTCGCATACAAGAGAAACCAATCCACGGACAAGTCTTGGAAACAGGCGAAATTGACGTCGATCGTCGAATAGAAATTTTCGAAGATGGCGAGCTTCTTATCGGTCGTCAAGCCTTGGCCCCAAGTGGAATCGATCAGCCTGCGCCAATCTGTCATTGCAGTCGTTGCCGGAAACTCGGAGGCTTGATAGTTTGGAAAAAAAGTTTTGGGGAGATTTTGCCTCTCCAACACCCAGGGAAGCTCCGCGTCGTGTTGGTGGGAAAGTGTTTGCGACCAAAGCGGAGAGTTCGTGAGAAAAACAAAGGCGACGAGCAATCCCCACATCAACCTTGCGAACAAGACGAAGGTTTTCATACGAACTCCCTTCAAATGAGGTTCAGACGCTTCAACAAGTGCAATCTTATCTTTGAACATGGAGGGCAGAAGTAGCATAGGCTGAATATTCTAACGGGTCTCGTGTTGTCGGAATACGTTGCGTTATTACTATAGACCCGCCTTCCCGCAAAAATTCACAAACTCTTTTTTGCACACACCGGCGTTTGCTCGCGCGCGCCGCAAAAGAAATGGCGGGAGGATTCTTCGGCGAACTATTTTTAATCGTCCTTCGAGAAATCCTCCTGCTAAAGTTTTCAGGCTTTTCTTCTGAGTTTGAAAAGCGCATCGTCACTTCATCAACAAAAGCCGCCTCGCCATCCGCACCTCACCGGCTTCAATGCGATATACATACACACCGCTGCTCACACGCCCGCCGCGGTCGTTGCGGCCATCCCACGTGACTTGCTTCACGCCTGCGGACTCTTTTGCATCCACCAACGTGCGCACGCGCTCGCCGAGCAGGTTGTAGATGGCGAGTCGAATTTGCGAAGCTTGCGGCAATTCGTATTGAATTATGGTTGAAGGATTGAACGGGTTGGGATAATTTTGGCTCAATCCAAAACCGTGCGAAACGCTTTCATCGTTTCGTTGGGCTATCTCAAGCGCCGGACCGATCCATTTATACATGCCGCCAAAAGTCGCGGAGGTATTGCCGCCTGCCCATCCCACTGTAGGAGAGACGAAAGCAACTGCGCTATAGTAGCGGCCGTTATCGACATTTGTCCAGTTTGCGCCGCCATCGCTTGTATAAGAAGAGCCAGGTCGAAAAGTCGCAGACACCAAAACATGACTATTGGCCGTGCCAGGAACGTATGCGATGCTGGTGAGCATTGGGGACGGCGGAGCTGTAATCGTTGTCCACGTCACGCCGCCGTCGGTTGTTTGTGCCATTTGATTCTTGAAGCTCGTTCCGTCATGCGCAGATGCGGCCAGCCCGTTTCTTCCGTTCCGAAAAGCCAGTGAATGAATCACGGCATTCTGCCCAAGCGAAGTTTGCGCAACCGTCCAAGTCTGCCCACGATTCGCGCTGCGATACACCCGGCCTTTCGAGGTTCCCACCCAGATCGTGTCGCCGGCTTGCGCGCGCGCATTGTTCGACGAATAGATGAGATTGAATTCATTCGGCAGGGCAGGAGGGACATTCGCAACGGTTTGCCATGTTGTGCCGCCGTTAGTGGTTCTGCCAATGCCCGTTAGATTCACTTGCACGCCATTCTGAGCGTCAAAGAAATAGATGAAGACGCAAGGAGTCGATATTTGCCTCGTCCAAGAGGCGCCGCCATTGGTGGTTTTGTAAATGCCGCCACCAAAGCCGGTAAAGTTATTGGCCGTTGCCCAGGCCGTGTTGGAATCAATCGCGGCAATGTCCATTAGAAAAAAATTTTTGCCGCCGGTCACGGTGCCGGCTTTCCACGTTGCGCCGCCATCTGTCGTGCGCAGAAACTTGGGCGTAAAGCTGACGGGCGTGCCTTCGTAGATCGAATCCACTACCGCCCAGACAGTGTTTTCATCGACCGCTGCGATTGACAAGATGGAGTGATTCGGATTGACGCCCGTCACGGTTTGCGGCTGCCATTGCGCCCAGCATAGGGTCGAATACAGCAGGATGGACGGAAACAGATACAATGTTTTTTTGAACATGTTTCTTCCTTCCAAATTCAATGTGATGAACAAAGCCTCAAGCCAAAGCCGGAACCAGTGCCTTCCTTTTCTTCAAAGCAGCCTGTGCCACCGCAAATGGAATGAGCGCCATCGTCAAGGCATAAAACTCAATGCCGGGAAGCACGACCTTGGGTGCAATAACGCCGACGAGCACGGAAATGATAATGGGCGCGAGGCCAATGACCGTGCCGAGCAGCATGAAATTCAAGCCGTTCACAGCGCGCTCCTCGGGAGAGGCTTTCACGTAGCTGTGCACCATCGCCGCGATAGCCAAAACCAAATAACCAGGGAGGCTCGGTATTGACTCCGAAACTCAGCTTGAGAATAAAATTTGAAAACGCCGGATACAAGCCGAGCAATGTTTCCGGACCATAGAGCACGATCAGCATATTCATCTTCAGGAACAGCGCTTTCTCAACGATGCAGCGCAATGATCTTTCGACCAATTGGAATGCCCCCCCCCAACGCGAAGTCTTGAGAACTGAGAACTTCACTGGCTCGATTACTACAGTTTTTTCGTGAATCGGAAAGCTTGCAAATAGAATTTGAATTTCATCGACCCAAAGGCGCTTCTACCCCAATGCACCTTCACGCGGCCTAAAGTTCCGTTTCTCTCTAATTTCGGATAACCGCTCATGACTTCTGCATGACCTGGTGCAGATTCGCCTCCCTTTTCTTCGTCCCCAGCTTGCAAGATTTGTACTGGAGGATTATAGGTGACCGTTCTCTCGATCTCTCCACTGTCACCAAATGGCCCGCCGGATTTCTCATACCATCCACCATCAGCAGGAAACCAGTTGGTCTGGACTGAGCAGCCCCAAGTTCTCTGGAATTCAGCCATGTCAGAGTAGTTTGTCGCAAGTTCAAGTTGATAATGAGCACCGCGCGCCGATTCCTTTAGATCAGATATACCTGAGTCAGTCTCAGTCTGGACTTCCTGCTTACTCCTCACGGCATAATCGCCAGGCCCACTTAGGTTTATGGAGTCAATCATGTCATCGTCATCGAAAAAATTGACTATGTCAACCACAGCGCCAGCGAGATCAGCGCCTAATTTGGCTGCACCGGCACCAGCTGAAATAGCGGCAGCCGCAGCCGCAGCCGGTCCAGTGACCCCGCCTGCAGCGAGTGTCCCTGACACAATAGCAGCTCCTTGTGAAACTGCTTCTGCATAGTCACCGAAAGTGTCGAACACTTCTCCAACCGCATCGTATTCCGCGTCGTCGTCCTCGATGCAATAGACCGTGCCCGCCCAAGGGCCAAAGCCGTTATACAGTTGTTGCTCGAAAACAATTGAATTTGCCCCAAAAACAAGCCAATCTGATCCGGTCTTGATCTTGAACAAGCCACCTCGCTCTTTGGGCCGCACGAATGTGCTATGAGCCCATTGAAAATTCAGTTTGAAATCAGAAGGATTGGTCTGCTTCATGAGTCGCTCTATCTCGGCGTAGACCTCCGCAAGGTTGGTGCAGCGCACAAAATTTCCTGCCCAGAAAATTTCATCCGATCCCGTAGATTCCTGCTGGCGTACGCAACGGAATCGATTCAAGGACAAAGACATACTCTTAGGTGCATAGGCCGTCGTTGATCTTTTTTCCTCAACAAATATCGGGTTGATGCGGGGCTCAGCTTTACTGAGAAGCGTATTCGTGCGTTCGATCTCAATGGTCACAGCATCGAGCGTGCGCATGGAGCCTAGAGGAGCGAGTGATCTGCTTGGGTCAGTCAAAAGCTTTTGAATTGCGCTGTCCAGCTTTCCGCCGGACCGCATTCGTTTTGTCAGAATATTATAGTCGCCAACAAGCGTCTTTTGCTGTGGTGACTCTACACCAGACATATTGGGTCGCGGTCTGTACAGTAGCGGCGTTGCACCACCCTGCGGTGGCGAGATCCTGACTTCCGATCTTTGGAAATCGGCGCGTGCTTGGTACAACTCCGGCTGCAGGCCGGACCGGAGTTGAAGTCCCGGTTTTTTGATGGCCGCGCCATTAAGCAACGTCGCAGCGATAACTTGTCGCGGCGTTGGTGTAAGTGGAAAAATATAGCCTTCTGCAATCGAGTTCATGAACTCACTCCAAGCGTTGAGTGCAACCGTGTCACTCCCGAGATAGCGCTCGATGCGCGGGCTCAAAGCTTTGAGCATCGCCTTTTTCTCTTCACTGAGACGTCCAGGGCGAAGACTACTGATGGTTAGTCGAAATTCCCTATGCTGGTTAATCACGCTGGATAGATGCATATAGTCTGCTGGCATGACGGACTCCTTTTGTTGGTTCCATTTGTGAGACTGACAATGTTTATTCACGCTTTAGCTGCTTGATCATTTTTTCAAAGGTCAAGCAGAAATAGCGTCTTGCTAAATTCACTTATCAAACGTCTCCGCCTCCGCGACGGTAACCCACCGTTCATTTTGCTTTTCAAAAACCGAGAGCCACGCATTCACTGCGCTGAACGCGTGCTCCGTTCCGGTGGAGTCTTTGAATACGTAGGTATAACTGAATTGCCCAACCGCCCAAGCCATGGTTCCGTCCGAAGAAATTTTGATTGTGGGCGCGACGAGATTATTGACTTCAGTGTAGCGGCCATGCTGGAATTGCTGTTCAAAAACTTGCTTGGTATCGGCTTTGGTTCGGATCGAGATTATGCCGCGACCGACGCCGAGACTCTCATGCCCTTCGGGAATTAGCGCGAGAATCGCCTCGACCTCACCTTTGAGCAGGGCCTGAATCTGAAGCTCGTACACTTTCAGAATTTCAGCCCTTTCTCTCTCTGCATCAATTTGCTGCCGACATGCCATTAGACTGAGCAGAATAACGGCCACGGCCACACACTCGAGCATCTTCTTCATCGTTGATTCTCCTTCGTGCGTGAATTCGATCAATCGAATTTTTGCGTTTTGTTTCTTACTCCAGCAATAGTGCATGCCGCAGAAAATGCAATGCCTCCTTTTTTGCTCATAGCAACACTGCTTCGTTCTGTCGAATTGTGTGCCAGCATTTGAGAAATACGAATAGGCGAGGCAAACACTAAAACAGCTTGGGAGTTGGGCGGGAGCGCTCTCGTGTGGGAAAGATGAATGTGGAGTCCACCAATCCACGAAAAATTAGAGGGCAAACGCGAGGTTGTTTTTTCGGAAATAAATGCCGCGAAAAATTGGAGGGATTTGGTGCGGGTGAATAGCGTTGAACGTTAGGCGAGTGACGCACGCCTCACTCTTTGCCGGGCGCTTTCCCTCGTATGATCCCCAGGTTCGCCATTTTATAGCGCAACGTCTGCTCGGCAACTCTCAGCTCGCGCGCGGTTTTGGCAATGTTCCATTGGTTGGCCGCGAGAGCCTGCCGGATGAGTTGTTCCTCATATTCGGACAAGCTTTCGTTCAACGGTTTGATGGTTTCCGCATCTTGTTGGCCGGCCTCGAATTTTTTCATCTCTTTGCGCAGATCTTGCGGTAGAAGGTCGCGATCCAACCTCGCCATGTTCGGCGCGGCCAGTGTGACGAGACGCTCGACCAAATTCCCCAGTTCGCGGATATTGCCGGCCCAGTGGCGTTGCTGCATAAAATCCAAAATTGCTTCGTGAAAAGACTCCGCGTGTTTTCCCTGTTGCGCTGAAATTTTTTTGAGAAAATGGTTGGCCAGCAGGGGAATATCTTGTTGGCGCTCGTCCAATGCTGGGACGCGAATGGGATAGACATACAGCCGGAAAAATAAATCTTCTCGAAATCTCTGGGCCTCCACCATTTTGCGCAGCGAGGTGCTGCTGGCGGCGATAATGCGTACATTGACCCGGCGGATTTTGTTGCTACCCAAAGGACGTACCTCGCCCTCTTGGAGCACCCGCATAAACTTGGCCTGCATCTCGAGCGGCAGGCTCGCAATTTCATCCATGAACAACGTGCCGCCGTCGGCTTCTTCCAGCAAGCCCCTGCGATCAGTCGTCGCGCCGGTGAATGCGCCTTTGAGGTAGCCAAACAGCTCGCTTTCAATCAAGTTGGGCGGAATCGCGCCGCAGTCAATCGCGACAAAAGATTGCGCGCTGCGACTGCTGAACTGATGGATGGCGCGGGCGATCAGTTCTTTGCCAGTGCCGCTCTGGCCTTCCAACAATACGCGCACCTCGCAATGCGCCGCGGCCTCGATGGCATGCAACATCTCTATGAACTTTTTACTCCGGCCCAGCAGACCGAGTGCAGCATAGTTCGCCAGCAACGCATCTTCACGAATCAGCGGCTCAAAATATTGTTGAATCTTTTGCACATTGTGCAAATACGGCGCGACCACAGCCGCAAATCTTTGGAGATCGGGCAAATCGTATTCTACGCCAAAAGGTTCGGAATTGGATTTGGCCAGAACGAGTACCCCGATCACCGCACCTTCGATCCACAGTGGCACGCCGAGCACAGCGACTTGACTCATCTCACGAAAGAGATGTTTTGCAAAGCGGGCCTCGCGCGACAGATCCGCGCTCATAAAGGACTGCTTGTGCTTGATGATCCAGCCACTGACGTGCACATGAATTTTGTGTTGCGCGCCATCCGTGGCTTTTTCATGTTCTCGAAAGATCGTCTTCACTGTATGGCGCGTTCGCGGGTTCAGCATCATTATCGTCGCGCTTTCATATCCGAGCAAATCTGCTGCATTGTTGACGACCAAGCGGAGAGTCTCTTCGTAATCCTTCTGCTGACCAAGGATTTCAGCAAAGTCGAGAAGGCTGTCGAGTTTTTGTGAGCGCATGGCGATCATAATTTCTGGAAGACAAATTTTAGTTACCGCTCGAAATTTGCTGAATAGTTCATTTTGGTGTAATCACCTGCAATTTTTGTTTGGCCAATTGCAAATCATCTCGAATCGCCTGCTTTTCCGGCGCCAAGACCGCGGCTTGCTCTAAATATTGCACGGCTTGTTGGTACTCGCCTTTCTTGAGGTAGGCCAGGCCAAGAGTGTACTCTGGGAGAGCCTGATAGGGATAGGTCTTGACCGTTTCACGCCAGTCTTCCGGCTTGGAAACGAGCGCTTTTTGAGCAAATGCAATCCCGCGGTCGATATCGATCTCGCTGCCAACCAAAATCCATCCCGCCAGATTATAATTTGCAAAACTCGAATCCAGTCCTAGCGCGAGACCACCGTATCTCTCCGCTTCAGACCAACGATTTAGTGCGGCACGGAGATAACCCAATCCACGATAAGCGTCCGAATTGGTTGAGTCAATCGCCAGCGCATCGCGAAAGTGTTTCTCGGCATAAGGATAATCTTTCATCACACTACCGATTGTGCCGAGATTGGACAGCATGAAGGCTTTGAATCTTGGCGATGCCGTGTGGGTTAGGTACCCTTCGCCGTAGCGTTTCGCTGCGTCGTAATTCTTGTTGGCAACGGCGACGCGGTGTAGACCGTTGAGAATTGCGAGGTTTTTCGGGGCTAAGGCAAGCCCATGGAGGAAAACTTCTTCTGCCTCGGAAAATCTCTTTTGCCAATTCAGGCTCCAGCCGAGTCCGTTAAAAAAATCAACTTCTTGTGGATAGAGCACGAGGCCCAGACGAAAGACTTTCTCCGCTTCTGCATAACTTTGCAGCTCACTTATTTCCCAGCCCAATTTGGCCAGATCCTGCGGCTTGCGCGCGACATGCTCGCGAAGAAGTTTTTCTGCTTCAGCAGATCTTGCTTGTGAGTATAGGAGCCATCCCAGGCCAATTTGAAATCTAGGTTCTTGCGGAAAACGTTCGAGACCTGCACGAAAGCTCTCTTCAGCTTCTAAATATCTTTCCTGATAAAACAAACTCCAACTCAGTCCGATTTGAAAATCGTTATCCCCTGGGTGACGCGCGACGCCTTCGCGGAAAACTGCTTCGGCCTCGGAATGATTTTTCTGTTCCACCAAGCAGCGGCCCAGTTCCTTTAAAACGGCTTTATTGCTGGGATCGAGCTTGAGCCCTTCCCGATAGAGGTTCGCGACCGTCGCATATTCTCTCTCCCGCATCAATTTCCGTCCCTTTTCCAAGTATGCAAGCTGTTCGTACACTGGAGATCTTGGAGCCTTAAATGGTTCGTGCAATTCATTTTCCGGGTCAAAATTTTCAAGGTACCAGATATCAGAGCTTTTCTCAACCCCCGCAAAGACAAGTTGGCTACCGTCGGGTGTCATGGAAATCCCATCGATTTCATCAAAAGGCAGAGTATAGATCGTTTTTGTCTTCCCGCTTTCTGTATCGATTCGGAGCAATTCAAAGGGCTGCTTTTCTTGCGACATGGCATAGAGATACTTGCCGTCATTTGTCCATGCGATGGGGTATGAAACAAATCGGGCAGCCTGTAATAATCGTGGCGGGGAATGATCCAAGAAGATTCTCCACATTCCGTTGGAACCGAATTGGGAACGCCAGTAGGCCGCCACACTTTTTCCGTCCGGGGAGAACCTGGGACAGCATATCATAATACTATTCAGGTCGGTATCGAGAAGCGTTGTTTCTTCTTGGCTGATAGGATCAAGCATATTGAAATTGCGCTCTCCGCGCCTCTCATATAAGATCTTATTGCCGGGGAACCAAGTCATGTATGGAGACGTGCTTACTTGAGACTGTGTAAACGGCTGCGGCTCTCCGCCTTGCACCGAAACTTTCCATATCTTCAGACTATCCTCTTGCCAAGAGACAAACGCGATTTCTTTGCCATCGGGGCTCCAAGCCGGATTGGCGTTGTATGCGTTCATATTGGTTATTTGTTGCATCTGACCGCCTGCCAGCGGCATAGAGAAGATGTCGGCATGCTCGCCTTTCGCCACGCTAAGTGCGATCGTTTTGCCGTCCGGTGAAATACTCGGGGCAAAATTGGTTAAGGTTCCGGTCGTGAGTTGTCGCGGCCGCAATGATTGCACTGTGTTGCCGTTGCGGAGCTCGAGATACCACAGATTTGAAAAGCGCAATTCCCGCGTATAAAATAGGCGCTTATTGTCATGCGAAATCGAAAAATAGCTGTCTCCCAATATGCCGCTTTGTAATAACTCCGGTCTGGATTCTGCCTTGCCCGTTTTGGTGGAAATCCTGACTTTCATCAATTGTTTTGTGCGTCCGATCGTCCTGAGATAGTAGATTGCCGCACCGTTTGCCGACCACACGTGCGATAAGAGAGGATTATTGTCTTGAACCACCTCATGCTCTTCACTTCCATCAATCCTGATAGTCCAAATAGTGGAATGATCATCGCCTTTGGTTAAGTACGAAAGCCGGTTCGAACATGGTGACCACCCAAAAGTGCGAAGGGAATTAAATTTCCCCGAAGCGGAGAATGCCACTGTTAGTTGACCTGTAACCGCGTTGGTAATGCGGAATCGTTTAGAAGTGTCATCAGCGTGTGCAATATGGGAACCGTCCGGTGACCAGGAAATGTTGTACGCAGAACTGAAAATCCCCGCGTTGCCCCCAAATCTTCCTACGGAGTAGATGCCGTATGCCCCCAAATTTGAAAATCCCAATAAAGTGATGCGGGAACCATCGGGATACCATTTGATCGTTCCAAAATAGTAGCCGCCATAGACTTTCAGTTGCGGCGCTACCTCCAGAGCGTGTTCTTCTGCCAGACTTTTTATCATAACTTTCTTGTTGCCTAATTTTCCCGCCAAATGCGCAAGGGATTTTCCGTCTGGCGAGATCGAGGGATGCGTCGCATCGCCGACAAAAGTGACTTGCCTATGCACCGCAAGCTTATTTGCTGTAGGCTGCGGCTCGAATACAAACATCCCCGCAATAACCGCGATCGCGATGATGGCAACTGAAACCGAAAAACCTAGCAGGGATCGCGCAATTTTGCGTTTCTTGAGTCTGCTCATGGGCCTGGCGGACACGGGTTGGCTGTTTCTCACGCGATCCAAATCTGCGAGTAGCACGTCAATACTCTGGTAGCGCGTTCCGCGGTCCTTGTCCAAAGCCTTGTCGATAATGTGCTGCAGATTGGGAGACACGCCGGGTTTGTGGCGTGTAAGCGGCTGCGGGTCTTCGTTCACGATTGCGTAAATGATCGCGGCTTCGTGCTCGCCATCAAAGGGCAGTTTGCCGGCAACCATTTCGTACATCATGACCCCAAGCGCCCAGATATCCGCACGATGATCGACCTCCGCACCCTCGGATTGCTCGGGTGCCATATACGAAACTGTGCCCAGAGCAGACCTGGTGAAACTCAAATTGGTCTTACCCTTTAACTTTGCCAAGCCGAAATCCAGAATCTTGGCTTGGTTGCCGGCATCGAGCATGATATTCTCAGGCTTCAGGTCACGGTGGACGATGCCGGTTTGGTGCGCATGGCTCAAACCTTCACAAATTTGTGAAAAAATGTTCATGATACTATGCAGCGGTATTTCCGCTCGCGACATAAGTTCCCGCAACGAATGCCCATCGATATATTCCATGGCAATGTAGGCGCGTCCTTCGTGCTCGCCACTCTCGTACACCGTGATGATGTTCGCGTGGTTCAGCGCCGCAGCGGCTTTGGCTTCACGTTGAAAGCGGGCCTGCAGCTTGGGATCAGTCGAAAGACGCTGGGGCAGAAACTTGAGCGCGACCTTGCGTTCAAGCTTGGTGTCTTCGGCGAGATAGACCTCACCCATGCCGCCCTCGCCGAGCTTGGCGAGAATTTTGTAGTGGGAAATAGCTTGGCCGATCATAGCTGATCCTTTCGGCAACACTCTTCGAGTGAAACTTTTCGCATATGCCGAGGCCACAAAAAGGAGGGAAATACTGCGTGTTACTGCCAACCCTTTGCGGGGTACATAAATTTGTCAAATTTTTAGCGTCAACACAAGCAGAAAGTCAAATTCCGAACAAGTCGGTTTACAGCAGCATTTTCTGTGGTCGCCCTTTCGATGTTTCACTTACGTTGAGTTGCGAAATCACACGGGAGTTGCCGACAAACTCATCTGCCGCACTGGTACGGCTGGATTCGCATTCCGCACGAGGAGCTAGCGAGGATCGTGCGCGAGTATTGAAAGGTGCAAAAGCTTTTATCCGCAGAGGACGCAGATGAACGCAGATGAAAGCATTTTTGCCACGAAACGATTTTGCTTGTTCCTTCATGGATCCGAAAGTCTTGTTCGCGAAATCATCTGCGCAAATCGGCGCTATCTGCGGATAGTTGTTTTGAAGAAGGGGGGGCAATTTGACGCGCGCTTGAATACGCGCACCGTCGCAGTTTTATGCGGAAGCACATGCCTTTGGTTATCAAGGGCATGCGTTCGAAGAAAAATTTTCGAGAAAGAGAGTTTTTTATTTCCCTTTGCTCACGGTATCGGCTATACTATTCCAGCAAATAAAAAAGGCTCAATGAGTGCTCTAACACTCATCGAGCCGGTGCGAAGAAGCTGGTGAAAAGCTTCTATCAACTGCGATTCATGATAAGCTTTTCACGCCCCAAGCGCAAGCTCTTCTTGCTCCCTTCCTGCTTGTGCTTCTCACCTTCCTTCGCACCTGCCTTTGCTCAACGTTTCGCCGATCCTTTTGCATTCTCACTTCTTTATTCAAAGGATCATCCCATGGCACATCTGCGCAAAGTGGGCAGTGGTTGGCAGCTTCAGTATTACATCACTGGCCGCCGGCTGGTCAAGCAATTCCCCAAAGAAGTTCCTAAAGCTGTGGTTGAAGCCGAGCGCAAACGCATCGAGTCGGAACTCGCGCTGCACAAGGCTGGACTCAAACGCTTCGGCGAAGATCCCCGCGCCGCGGAATTTCTTACTGTGCAGGATCTCACTGAAACAGTTTTGAATTCGCGGCAGCATGAAGTGACGCAAGAAACCATCGCGCGCAATCGCCATGCAATGAAACTCTTTGTCGCTGCGATTGGCAAGCACACGCTCGTGGCTGATCTCAAGCCCACGCACTTCGACAAGTTTCGTAACGCACGTTTCGAAGCAATGCAGAAACTTTATCACGCGCGCGGCTGGACGTGGAACGAAGACAAAGTGAAACGCGGAGTTAACAAAGACATCGAGAATATCAGAACGGTGCTGCGGATGGCCGTGAAGAAGCACCTCATGCCCGCACAATATCTCCCGAAGATTGAAAAGTTCAAAGTGGATCGCCGGCGTTTGCCTTCGTTTTTGAATAAGCACG
Source organism: bacterium (assembly GCA_041918175.1). Taxonomy (GTDB): domain Bacteria; phylum Zhuqueibacterota; class Zhuqueibacteria; order Zhuqueibacterales; family Zhuqueibacteraceae; genus JABWAN01. Next base: position 440 of record JAYRWE010000057.1, on the reverse strand, counting down.
AAGTCGAACGCATGGCCGCGCAGCTTGAGGGTGAAGCCCGGCTCGCGTTTTGGTTGATTCGGTATACCGGCGCGCGCCGCAGTGAAATCGCGCGAAAATTCTTGGGTGATGAACGTGGCCTCAAATGGAAAGATATTGATTGGACGCGCAACACGCTGCGACTTTATGCCAAGAAGAAAGAGCGCCTCGTGCCCATACACCCCAAGCTGCGCGAAATGTTGTTGGCGAGAAAGACGGAGATTGGCGAACAGGCACAACCCGAAGCGCACGTCATCAGCCTCGTGCGCGATACGCTCTCGGATTATTTCGCCAAAGCGCGAGTCAAGGCCGGCATCAACAAATCGGGCGCGGTGCACTTTCTTCGTCACTCTTCCGCTACCTCTATGCTCGGGTCCGGCGCGAACATTCTGGAGTTCCATACGCTCTTGGGGCATTGCACT
>JAYRWE010000056.1:0-2369 GCA_041918175.1 bacterium | reverse complement strand
TATCTCAAAGACATTCTCACCCGCATCCCCGATCACCCCCACCACAAGCTCGCCGAACTGCTCCCGCAGAATTGGGCGCCTGAATCTACAAAGTAAAAACTTCCTCCGCCATCTCCGATATGGGTTCACCGAGGGGATACAACAATACTATCGTCTCGCGCAGGTCGCGAAGTTGTTTGAAGTGAGTGAGAAGACTTTGCGCCGCATGATCACGAATCGACAACTCAAAGCCAAGCGCATCGGCGGCTCGATTCGTATTCCGCACGAGGAGTTGGCGAAGATCGTGCGCGAGTATTGAAGCAAGCCGTTCAATGCTTGGGCAGAATGATTGAACGGCAGAATCATTCTGCCCACAAATTATTCTGCCAAGAATTTTTCGTGAAAGGGGGGGCAATTTGACGGGCTTCTGAATACGCGCAGTATCGCAGTTTTATGCGGGCGCTCATGCCTTTGGTTATCAAGGGCATGCGCTCGAAGAAAAATTTTCGAGAAAGAGAGTTTTTTATTTCCCTTTGCTCACGGTATCGGCTATACTATTCCAGCAAATAAAAAAGCGTAATGAGTGCTGGTAACACTCATCACGCCGGTGCGAAGAAGCTGTGAAAAGCTTCTCATCAAACGCAAATCATGATAAGCTTTTCACACTCCAAGCGCAAGCCCTTCTTGTATCTCGCCTCCTGCTTGTGCTGCTCTCCTGCTCTCGCACCTGCCTTTGCTCAACGTTTCGCCGATCCTTGCTTTGAACTTTTACACAAAGGATCATGACATGGCTCATCTGCGCAAGGTTGGTAGCGCATTCCAATTACAATTCTATCTTAACGGCCGCAAACTCGTGAAGCACTTCCCCAAAGGCGTGCCCAAAGCCGTGGTCGAGGCCGAATGCAAGCGCATCGAATCGGAACTGGCGCTGCACAAGGCCGGCCTGAAACGCTTCGGCGAAGATCCGCGCGCCGCGGAGTTTCTCACGTTGCACGATCTCACGGAGTCGGTGCTCAACTCGCGGCAGCATGAAGTCACCAAAGAAACCATCGCGCGCAATCGCCATGCAATGAAGTTGTTCATTGCTGCGATTGGCAAACACACTTTGATAGCTGAAATCAAGCCCACGCATTTCGATCAATTTCGCAATACACGTTTCGAAGCCATGAAAAAGCTTTATCAAGAGCGCGGCTGGACGTGGAACGAAGACAAAGTGAAACGCGGCGTGAATAAAGACATCGAGAACATCAGAACAGTGCTGCGGATGGCCGTGAAGAAAAACCTCATGCCCGCACAGTATCTCCCAAAGATTGAAAAGCTCAAAGTGGATCGCCGACGTTTGCCCTCGTTTTTGAACAAAGAAGAAATCAATCACATGGCTGCGCAGCTCGAAGGCGAAGCGTTGCTCGCGTTTTGGATGATTCGCTATACCGGCGCACGTCGCAGTGAGATCGCGCGCAAGTTCATCGGTGATGATCGCGGGCTCAAATGGAAAGATATTGATTGGACGCGCAACACGCTGCGACTCTATGCCAAGAAGAAAGAGCGCCTCGTGCCCATGCACCCCAAGCTGCGCGAAATGTTGTTGGCGAGAAAGGTGGAGATTGGCGAACAGTCACAGCCCGAAGCGCACGTCATCAGCCTCGTGCGCGATACGCTCTCGGATTATTTCGCCAAAGCGCGAGTCAAGGCTGGCATCAACAAATCGGGCGCAGTGCATATTCTTCGTCACTCTGCAGCGACGAGTATGCTCGAGTCTGGCGCGAACATTCGCGAGATTCAAACGTTGCTGGGACATTCAACGATTGCGGTCACGGAAATCTACACGCACGTGGTGCCGGAGAAACTTGAAAGCGCGGTCGCGCGCGCGTTTGAATGAACACATGAGAAGGAGTAGGCCATGAAACAGAAATTCGTTTTGCCCGAGGAACGCACGCTGTATCTCACCGAGCTTGAGCAACTCGAAAGCAGTTTGCGCACGCTGCGACAGCGTGTGGGTGCGGCACGGCGCGCCATCAAAGCCGACAAGTGGATTCATCTCGCGCATGTGCGCGCGGCGCAATCGGTGAATGCTACGCTCATCGCATTGGTTGAAGTGTGGCAACCCGAGTATCAAAACAAACTCACGCTGCACGAGTCACTGTGAAATTTATTTCAAGCACGAGAGGCTATCATGACAAAGCAGTGCAATCCCGCTGATCCCTGCGCGGTTTATCTCGCGGAGATGGAGCAACTCGAAAACAAGTTGAGAAGCCTGCGCGAGCGCGCGGCATTCGCGAAGCATGCCGCGAAAGATAAGCATGCGATCTATTGGGCGCACGTGAGCGAGCTGCAAAATCTCAACACCAAGCTCGCAGAAGTGCTCGCGTGTTGGCAACTCGCAGCAAATG
>JAYRWE010000055.1:0-10403 GCA_041918175.1 bacterium | reverse complement strand
TTTCGACCGACATAGATCGTCCGCCTTGTCACCTCCGCAACACTCGGTAAGGGTGGTTGGCTAGACCTTACCCTGCGAGGACTTTCACCTCGCCAGAAACTTTAAGCTTTGCCTAACGCACTAGTCCCGCCCCCTTGTGGGGCGTTGATGGAACACAGAAATTTCATTGTTCCGCCATCCGCCCACAAGGGGCGGGGACTACGATGGCGCGGGAAGTTATTTTTAGATGAACCCCAAGACAGGCTGGCTAAAGTTTCGTCATTCTGCTGCTCATGGGCCAACGCACAGATTCGGCACAGTGAGCCGCGTGAATAAATGAGGTGATGCAACCGCTGAAGACGGATAGTGCGCAAGGGCTTCCTTGAATTCAGGATGGTTGAATGCTGCTCGAAAATGTGCCACGGGTTCCCATACCGCATAATTCATGAATGCGGTGCTGCCGGCGATGCCTTGATGCAATTGCGTCGAGATATAGCCCGGTTGCCGCTTCATCCAATTGGCGTCCGCCTCCCAGGCCTTGAGCAGGCCGGGAATGTCTGCTTCCGCGACTTGGAAGAAGTTGACCAAGATCACGGGCGAAACCTCGGCGCCAAGCTGCTGGAAGATTGGCGTGCTCGGATCAAGCGGTTTGAACTGAAGCATTGTGGCCTCTTCGTTGTTGAGTGAGTAGCGATGAAAGTATGAACGAGCTACGTAACCGAGCGGCTAATGTCTTACTAACTTGCCAGAGGTGAACCGTTATTGTGCTTTTGAAAGCCAACCGTAGTTGCAAAAGCACTAAACTCAGAGAAACTGCGCTGTGCTCGCTGGTCAAGTTCAGCAAAAGTTAGCCGACTCATTATTCTTGCTTTCCACTTACAGCGTTGACCGAACACCAAGAATGCTAATATTCACTTCATATTTCAGAATTTCACCATCGGTTTGCAATTGCGGCATGGACATCTGGTGAATTCCAGTAGTGAGTGTGGCTTCTTAGCGGATTCCAAGACACACGAACGTGTAAGTCTTCCATATACTGGCGATCTTCCTCTTTCAGAAGTCCAGAGAAAGGGAATGAAATAAAATCATACTTATTCCAAATATTGGTCCAACGACAACGCCCGTCATCATCAGACATATTAGGAATACCTAGGCTGGTCAAGTAGATTCCACCTTGATAAGCCTGATTATCAAGATACGTATCATTACGGATAAGCATCGAATTAGGAGAGCCTAGTGTAAATAGCCTATGCAAACTCAATCGTCCTTCTCTTTTTAGATTTCTTAACGCGATCAAATATCGCACCAGCCTTTGATCGTCTTGCAGAACCGATCCTAATTTGGTGAAGCCTCTAATTGGCTCTTTGAGTTCTGTTAACTGCGCTTCGAGTTTCCTATCCAGATGCAAGAGTTCATCTAGAAACAATTCTCCATCAGTGAACAGATAAGTTGCTAGGTCGAGAGCAATAACAGACCCCGCGCTATGACCAATCAATGTCAAGGATATACGATCTTCGTTTTGATTTATAGTGTCACTTAGATTTTTCATGACTTGATAACAAATGGTCTTTCGAATAGACTGTCGACCGTCATCAGATACATAATAGACTATGTCGGACACCCCAAACAAAAGCAATTTTCGGATATGGCTAATAAGCGGTATCCATTGGTAGCAACCCATTTGCGAAGTAATTCGTTCCCCCATGTGCTTCTGGGCATCAGCAAGGCGTTTACTTCGACCGATCGCTCTCGAATCAAGCTTAGGATCATTGTCCCACCCCCATTCCATATAGCAGTGTTCGGCGTTCTCCCAACGGGATCTTTTTGAATCGTCTTTCATCTTTGCTTTTATGCCTTCTCTTAGAGTTTCATAGGCTTTCATATGGGACTTATGAACCTTTTTTTCCTTTCTTTCTTTTTTCTTACTTTTATCGTTCTCCTCGTTTTTCCTCAATGTTGAGAATTCAACGTTCGGAGATATCCCATGAATATATATAACTACTTCTCGTTCCATCTGATTCACTACCTTATTATGGTCAAAATTTGTTCATTAAGTGTTCTTAGGGAACTCTGTCTCGCTAACACTTGTTAGGCTGCCTAAAAAATTGGCAAAAGCTGCGCGCTCTTGCAGCATAAGATGGAACGACCTTTTCAAAATTGCAACTCTAAATTTCAGCGCTGCAAACCAATCGATCGAAAGCGAATCCAAAAAGAAAAAGCCACGGCTGGGCCGTGGCTGAATGGTTGAAGCGTGGTGATGAAGTCGAGCCGAGCTTACTGCTTCGCTTCCGGCTGCTGCATCGTCGTAAAAATTTTGCTGACGCTGGCAACCACGCCGGCAACGTCGGAAAGATTCGAGGGGATGATCATGGTGTTGTTCTTCGCGGCGAGCTTGCCGAACTCGCCGAGGTATTGCTCGGCGATGCGCAGGTTCACGGCGTTGATGCCGCCTTTTTCATTAATCGCGTTCGCGATCTCGCGGATACCTTTGGCCGTGGCCAACGCGACGCGCTCGATCTCTTGCGCGCGGCCTTCGGCTTCGTTAATGCGCTTCATCTTCTCGCCTTCGGATTTTGCAATCGCCTCTTGCTTATCGCCCTCCGCGCGATTGATCTTTGCTTGCTTGTCGCCTTCGGATTCGGCAATGAGCGCGCGTTTCTCGCGCTCGGCGCGCATCTGTTTCTCCATCGCGTCTTTAATGCTCGGCGGCGGCACGATGTTTTTGATCTCATAGCGCGTCACTTTCAAGCCCCACGGCAACGCGGCTTTATCCACCGCGCTGACGATTTCTTGATTGATCTTCTCGCGCTCTTCAAAGCTGCGGTCCAATTCGATCTTGCCGATTTCGCTGCGCATCGTGGTTTGCGCAAGCTGCGTGGAAGCAAAAGCATGATCGTTGATGCCATACGAAGCTTTCACCGGATCGACGATTTGAAAATACAAAATGCCGTCGACTTCCACTTGAATGTTGTCCTTCGTGATGCAGCTTTGCGGAGGCACATCCATCGCCATTTCTTTGAGGGAGTGCCGGTACGCCACGCGATCGACGAAAGGCATGAGAATATGAAAACCCGCTTCAAGCGTCGCGCGATACTTGCCCAAGCGTTCGACGATGAACACGCTTTTCTGCGGCACGACGCGCGCGGTTTTCATCAACACAACAAACGCAAAAAAGATGAGTCCGATAATCACCAACGTTTCGACGGACATGACATTTCCTTTTTAGTTTAGAGGTTTGACTTTCAATGTGAGATTGCTGCGACTAAGAACTTGCACGGTGGTGCCGGGCGCCAATTCAAGGTCCGCTTCCGCGTCCCAAACTGTGCCGTTAAATTCAACTTTGCCGCCGACGCGCTTGGGAACGATCGCAGTCATAACCACGGCTTTGCCGCCTTGAAAATCGTCGAGCGATTCATGAGGCGCGAGCGTGCCGGTGACGCGACCTTCGAAATAGCGTTGGCCGTGCTTGCGAAAGATGACAAGCGAAAGCAGCGAACAAGCGAGAAACACGAGCAGTTGCTCGTTGAAAGATTCAATCACACCCATACCAGTTGCAAGCGCAACGACCCAAGCGCCGACGCCAAAAAAAATGATGATCAAGCCGGGAATTATCAACTCGGCGAGCGCGAGCACAAGCCCGACCAGAAACCACAGCAAAACGGGGTTCATACTTTCGATCATATTTTCCTCCTTCTATGACTGTGAAGTTTTTTTGATACGGTACACGTTACACGCGGTCTCGGGTAACGTGTAAGATCTTGGTGGTGACAATGACTCCGTCACGCAAACAAATGATGAATCCGACTCCGTTCCAATGCGCGCGTCGCGGTTTGGCCGCACGTGCGCACGACGTGAATAAGCTGCGCGAAACGTTCATCGCGCGTGACTCCTAAACGATAACGCGCGTATATTTGTTGCGCGATCACGCCGAGCTTGAACATGCCGTACACAAAATAGAAGAGCATATTGCCCGCTTCACACCCGCGGCGTTCCGCATAGCGTTCGACAAACTCTTGCCGATTGAGATTACCCGGCAAGCTCGTGAGTCCAAATTGCCGCAACGCCGGCGGATCATTTGCTTCGGCCCAATACGCGAGCGTGGTGCCCACATCCATGAGCGGATCACCAATGGTGGCCATTTCCCAATCAAGCACCGCAATGATGCGCGTGAGATCATCCGGAGCGAGCACGAGGTTGTCGCAACGATAATCGTTGTGAATGAGCGTCGCGCCGGAGTTTGCAGGTTGATGTGAAGCAAGCCACGCTGCGACTTGTTCCATTTCGGGAATCTCGTCGGTCTTGGCGTTGGCGTAGCGCTTGGCCCAGCCGGTGATTTGTCTTTCGACATAACCTTCGGGATGCGCGAGATCATGCAAACCTGCGAGTTTGTAATCGAGACCGTGCAACTCAACGAGCGTATCGATCAGCGCGTAACAAATCTTTTGCATCAGCTCCGGTTTTAATGCTAACCCTTGCGGCGGACGATTGCGCAAGATGACGCCGGCCACGCGCTGCATGAGATAAAACGGCGCGCGAAGGATGTTGTCGTCGTCGCAGTATAAAACTGGAGCGGGAACTCTGGGATAAATTTTTATGAGCGCAGAAAGAATCCGAAACTCGCGGCTCATATCATGGCCGCTTTTGATATTCGCGCCAAAGGGCGGACGGCGCAATATAAACTCGTGTTCGCCGCAACGCAGGAGATACGTGAGATTGGAAAAGCCTTGAGGAAATTGTTCGATCTGAAGCTCGCCGGTGAGCTGCGGCAAGTGTTCGCGCAAATATTTTTGCAACGGCTCAACGTCTAGCGCCTCGCCGGAGCGCACGGCGGTGGGTTGATCGAGCCATTCTTGCGTTGCCATCTTTCTTATTTGCTCCATTCTTACAAATCATTTCACACAATGCTCGCGCCACCATCGACGACGATGGTTTGGCCGGTGATGTAATTCGAAGCGTCGGAGGCGAGAAACACCGCAACGCCTTTCAACTCGCCGGCAGCGCCGATGCGGCCCATGGGCGTGATCGCTTCGATGGTCGCGCGCGCATGCTCGATCACTTTGTCGGCCATGCGCGTGGAAAAAAAGCCCGGCGCAATGGCGTTCACGCGAATGTTGTGCTTCGCCCATTTCGCGGCAAGTTCGCGCGTGAGCGAAAGCAATCCACCCTTTGCAGCATTGTAGCCCGCAGTATCTTGCACGCGCGGCAAGGTCGCAATCAAACCCGCGATGGAAGCGATGTTGATGATGCGGCCGAATTTTCTTTTGATCATCTCCCGGCCCACGGCTTGACAAAGCAGAAACGGTCCGGTGAGATTGATATCGATCACCATCTGCCATTTGTCGAGCGGCATATCTTCCGCGGGCGCGCCCCATGAAACGCCGGCGTTGTTGATGAGAATATCAATTTGCCCATACGTGCTCATCGTTTGTTCGACGACACGTTGAATGTCATCCGGCCTCGAAACATCGGCAAGCATGCCTTCGCAGCGAAAGCCGCGTGCTTGCATTTCTTGCACAGTGGGCTTGAGCCATTCTTCGCGGCGTGCCACGAGCATGAGCGCAGCGCCGGCTTCGGCAAGGCCTTCGGCCATTTCTTTGCCCAAGCCGCGCGAGCCGCCAGTGACGAGCGCGACTTTGTTGGTGAGATCGAAGAGAGTGTTGAAACCGTTCATGATTGTTCTTCCAGTTGAAAGCTCACTTGCTTTTGTGAAGCGATTCTCTTACAATACTCATGTCAAAATATCGAATCGTTTATTAAAAAGTAAGGATGAACTTTATGCTTTCCGTGAAGGGCGTTTATAATGGCAAAGTCGTCAGGCCGCTCGCCGAGGTGCCGAGAAAGGCGAATACATTGGTAATCATCACGTTTCTTGAGGACGAAGGGGCAACGGAATTTGAAGCTGTGAAAAGTCGCTATCAAGACAAGGCGAAAGATTTTGATTTCGGCAAGACGCCCGGTAAAAATTATGCTCGAGAGGTGATGCCGGAATATTTTTCCACCTTCTCGAGGATTTGATGAAACGGATGATAAAGCCACTACAAATTCGTCGCGGCGAAATCTATCTTGCCCAGCTTTTTGAATTTCCACACGAAGATGATACTGCTGTTGGCAAGGAACGTCCCGTGTTGATCGTGCAAAACGACGAGGACAACGATAATCCGCATTATCCGTTCGTGATCGTTGCGCCGGTCAGCACCAAAAAGCTAGATCGCATTTACAAACAGGATGTCGCACTCAAAGCCGGCGAATGCGGCCTGGCTAGCGATTCAAAGATTCTGCTTGGTATTCTCCGCACGATTCTCAAATCGGATTTGATTCGAAGGCTCGGCAAGCTCAACAAACAACGCCTCGAGGAAGTAAACATCAAACTGTTTAGAGAACTCGGCTTCTTGGAAAGATAAAATTTAATCTCTCGCCTTCTACAAAGTTCCCACACCATATTTCTTCAAAACCTCCCGCGCCACAAAATTCTTGTGCACTTCATCCGGCCCATCGTAAATGCGCGCGGCGCGTTCATGGCGATACCAGAATGCGAGTATCGTATCATCCGCCACGCCGAGCGCGCCGTGAATTTGAATGGCGCAATCGAGCACGCGCTGCAAAACATTCGCGACGTAGAATTTGATCATCGAAATTTCCGCGCGCGCCGCGAGATTGCCTTCGGCCTCAAGTTTGTGCGCGGCCTCCATCACGAGCAAACGCGCGGCATTGATTTCAACGCGACATTCGGCAATCGTATGCTGCACGGCTTGTTGGCTCGCGAGCAACTTGCCCGGCGCAAGCTCGCGGCTCGCGGCGCGTTGGCACATCAGCTCGAACGCACGCTCGCAGATGCCGATCCAGCGCATGCAATGATGAATGCGCCCGGGGCCGAGCCGCTCTTGCGCGAGCGCGAAGCCGTGCCCTTCTTGTCCGATCAAGTTTGCAACGGGCACGCGGCAATTCTCCAAAACGATTTCGCCGTGGCTCATGTAATCTTCGCCAGCCTCGCCCATCACCGAAATATTTCGCACGAGATGAAAGCCCGGCGTGTTCGTGGGCACGAGGATTTGACTCGCGCGCTGATGCTGACTCTTGGCAGCCGGATTGGTCACGGCCATGACAATGGCGAACGCGGCGCCTTCCGCAGAAGAGGCAAACCACTTGTGGCCGCTCAAAACATATTCGTTGCCTTCGCGCACTGCGGTCGTGCTCATCCACACGGGATTGGAGCCTGCATGCTCCGGCTCAGTCATCGCAAAGCAACTGCGAATTTCGCCGGCAATGAGCGGCCGCAGAAATTTTTCTTTCTGCTCCTCATTGCCGTGCGCGAGCAGCAATTCCATGTTGCCGATGTCGGGCGCTTGGCAATTGCAAACATAATGGCCGAGCGGACTCATGCCGAGCATTTCGCTGATGCGCGCGAACTGTGGCAACGCGAGGCCCATGCCGCCCAAACTTTGCGGCAAATGCGGCGTCCACCAGCCAAGCTGTTTGACGCGCTCACGTTTTTCTTTGAGCACAGACAGCAGCGCGCGAAAGCCGTAGCGCAAAAGCTCGTGCTCCAGCGGAAAGATTTCATCTTGCATAAACGCGCGCAGCACAGCTTCGGAGTTTGGATTGATCGGTTGAATCATACGTGGTTATCGTAGTCGCTTTTTGGAGGTGAAGCGTGGATTTGTAAAAAATCCGTGCTGGCGACCAGAAATATAAAACCCCCAGAGGCTGGGGGCAGTTCTATTTCACCACCACGTTCTTTGCGTGCTCGTTCGACACTTCCGGTGTGGCGCGAACATTTCAGGATGGGCATTGTCAGCTTCACTCCACAAGCGCGTTTATCAATTTACCGGCTCAAGTTTTTTTAAGTAAGCTTCAATCTGCTCTTTCGTTAATCTTTTGAGCAACTCCTCGGGCGGTAACCCTTTCAAACGCTCCTCCGGCCGTAAGCCTTTCAAACGCACTTCCGGTGGTAAGCCTTTTAAACGCTCCTCTGGCGGCAAATTTTTTATAATCTCCTCCGGCGGAAATTTCTTTACGAAATCTTCCGGCGGCATCCACTTCATAATTTTCTCCGGCGTCAATCGAGCCAGAAAACCTTCGGCGTATTCTCGTTCGAAATCTTCAACCGTGTAAGGCATACGGATACCCTCGAGGCGATAATAGTCAAACAACGTGTTGATGGATTTGCTCAGTTCATTGCTGCGCCATTGATAATTCGTAGCACCATAGGCAACTCGTTCTTTCGCGCCGCTAAACAACTGCCATAGCGCATTGCGTTTGGTCTTCGCAACTTGATTCAAAACGATAATGCGAATCCGTTTACTTCCCCATTGCACTTCGTGAACGCCCTTCTTGATCGGGCGCAAGCTTACGCCCTTACCAAGTTTTATGGGTTGGCGCGTGCAGACCGCATACAAACTAAAATCCTCCGTTGGCAACAATTCCCTCAACGAGGGACTCTTCTGCTTACGGTAATTGACGTAATGCCCGACAAGTTCATCCATCGCCCATTCATCCAAAGGCTGCCGCAACGATTTGTACGTCAGCAAATTGTGCGGCCCGAGATTTTCCAAGCCGTCGGGAAACTCCGTAACAGACGCGCCGGACTCTTGTTCAATGATCAGCAGATCGAGTATCTGCTCTTTGAGCGAAAGATCCGTCTCCATCTCCACGTGATAGCGCGAACCAGTGAAATAATCGGTCAGCACCAAGCCAAGCAAACGATGCCAATAGAGCATTTCTCCTCCCTTTCAAAACTTTGTGCGCTACAATTAAAGAACGGCTGGGAGAAAGTCAAGGGGTTCGTTTTTGAGATAGCGCAAATTGGTGCAGCCGAACTTGCGCGCCGCGAGCTTCGTGAACAACGAAAACTCCTTTGCGCAAGTTCGCCCTCGCCCGCATTAACGATACAGGAATAGTTGAGCCACGAGGATTTGAACACGACCACGATCTAAACGCACATGCCCACAAGCTGCGTTGCCCACACGACTTCGAACTCTGCGCATGTGAGCCTGTACTGCTGCGGACTTTGAACGTTACAGGAGTTGCTCTACCACGAAGAAATTAAGACTTGGAATTTTAAAAAGGTCGCTCCATCTTATGCAGCAGTCCCAAGCTGCTTTTTTCGGCAATCAAATGAAGTGTTACGCGGCGCGGTCTTGCTTCTCCAATATCCCCCAAAGACCTACTTGACATTCGCGGAATATCTTCGAACATCAATCTAAACACTCCTTCCGTAAAGGCAACATATGGCAGAATCATTGCTTGAAAACGACGACACCATAGGCTTCTGCACATTGATCGAGACAACCCAATCTGGTCTCTTTGCTAGTGGCTGCTACATTGAGTCGGAGCCACCGGAAGATGACGAATTCTGGTTTTCTGTATCTGTCCCGACTACTGAATCACCAATATACCTAGATTTGTCACGCCTTATCGAAGCTACCACTGGCAGAATACCGAAGAACTTGCAAGATGCTGCGCCCATCGTTATAGAGATTAAGCAAACTGAGAAAGTCACCGCGTGGCCGTCCGAGCGGCAAGCTAAATTCGCAAGCCGACTCGTCAATCAATTCTTGCGCGCCTACGAGCATACATACTTCGACGTTTTTGTACCAAGACATCTTCTCGACGGACGCCCGGTTTTGCTCGTGACACCAAACGGTTGTCGCGCACTTGAATATACCCCAACCGTGCTGGACTTGGATGATGCGCTCTTTGACTACCTTCCCAGTCACCCAGATATTGAGCAGATACATCTCAGCTTCCTTATGGGAAAGCCTCACCTTATCAGCCCTAGTTGGAGGATTATTATTGATGGGGTCCGCCATTTTGAAAGTGGAAATATGCGCGAAGCGGTCGTGTGCGCCGTCTCTGCTGCTGAAATATTGGCCTCGCCTGCTGTAGAGCGTTGGTTACAACAATTGACGCTGAGTGGTGGCGGAGACGGGCTGCGGAATGCCGTGCGTGAGATGGGCAATCCACTTCGATTCGATCTCTGCTTATCCAGTGTATATAGTCGGGCATTTGCTGATATCGAGCAGGAGGCGAGACAGGAATTGCTTGCACAACTTCGTAATATGAACAGCCTCAGAAATCGCGCAGTCCATGAAGGAGAAGAACCGGACCCGCAAGCGGTTGCTACGGCTCTCCGCACTGCTGCAACATTTGTGTCTAAAATCTGGCTTGCCGAATGTGAGACCGATTTTGCTAACTCACGGTAAAACTAGCAACAGATGTAGGGCCTATAGCTGAGTCTGATGTCAACTTTCAACCATCACAACGCCGCCTAAGTGCATGTTAGCTGTATCCCCTCGGTGAACCCATATCGGAGATGGCGGAGGAAGTTTTTACTTTGTAGATTCAGGCGCCCAATTCTGCGGGAGCAGTTCGGCGAGCTTGTGGTGGGGGTGATCGGGGATGCGGGTGAGAATGTCTTTGAGATA
>JAYRWE010000054.1:0-55680 GCA_041918175.1 bacterium | reverse complement strand
CGTGCTAGCTTCAAAAAGTCCTTCGCCTTCACTCAACACACCCGAAGCTTTTTTGCCCTTTGCGCTTTGCCCCCTGCAGACAGTGCATTGAAACTGAGCATGTGGCAACGGGCAGGGGGCAAAAAAGCAAAAGCTCGCGACACGAAAGCCTGTTGTCGCATCTTGTTCGCGCTAGCTTCAAAAAGTCCTTCGCCTTCACTCAACGCACCCGAAGCTTTTTTGCCCTTTGCGCTTTGCCCCTTGCGCAGAGTGCATTGAAACGGAGCAAGGCGCAACGGGCATTTTGGCTTTTGCTTTTCCCAGACTCGGCACATGGTGGGTTGACTCGCGAGCGCGGAATCGCTCTCGGGCAAACGTCCGGCAAACAGTTTGAAGATGGGATCATGACGCAGCGTGTTGTAATCATTCGCATCTTCGTAACCGTTGTTGACGATCTGTCCGATGCGTTGCAGCAAAAAGTTCTTCGGTGGTGTGATCGACATCGCGTGTATCGGGGATGATGTTGGCGAGGCCCTTGACCAAACCGAGTTGCTGCTCGACCTCTCGCAACACAACAGCCCCGCCTCCGAAGTGAGTTGACCGCCTTCAAAGTCCAACAACACCGGCATGTTTTGCACATTGCGCAGACGCAAAACCGGATTTGATGTTGGTGTGATAGGTTCGGAAAGTTAAAAGGGAAGAAGCGAAGTTTGCTTCGACCTGAATCCGTGGAATAAATATGCGGATTATTGATTGTAAGCATAATTGCGCTTTTAAAAACAGTTTTTGAGCTTTTGAAGGTCGGGGTCGTTGTAATTTTAACGCGAGCGTATCATTCGGATGAACGATATTTTAAAAAGTGGGCGTACTGCTCCTGGCCTCATTGGAAACGTGAAGCGGCGGCACGCGAATTTGCAACCGTTTCGAAAAGCCATTATGTGCTAAACGCGCAATAGACGTGGCGATAGATATCATACCACGGAGAGTAATGGCCAAAGACTAGCTTGAGTGTGCGTGCATGCTTGACCACACGCGCCGCCAGCGTGATCAGATTTTGAATCACCGTGCGCACACGCCGACGCTTGACTTGCTTGCGCAACGGTTGTTCTGAGACTTTCAAACTTTCTTGTCCGAGCACGCGCAACAGGTTGTACGCGAGCATGCCGAGATGCAGCACAAAAGAATTGGTGGCAAATTTACCCGAAGGCAAACGCTCCAAATCCAATTCGCTTTTGATTTCGCTATGAAACTGCTCCATCGTGCCGTGTTCGTGATAAAGCGCGATGACGGCTTTGGGATCTTGGCGCAAGGAAGTCCAATAGGTATCGACTTCCAGTGTCGGCTCCAAGAAAAGTTGCCCCTCCGGCGAACTCGTACGCTCAATGACGCAGAACACGATGCGCAACGGTCGAGCAACGCCTTCGCGCTCAACTTCAATGCTGCATATCATACTTTTTTCCCAGGTCGCGGTTGCTCAAGCGTCCCATGTTGCATCGCAATCTCGCGCCAGTTTTCCAGCTTTTCCTTGCGGAGATTGCGCTTGATCAACCATTCGATTTTCGCCCCGTTTTTCTTGTCGTTGAGCTCAAGACAGACCTGATGTTGTCAACATCATCGTTGCCCGCATCCTGCCGCAGCAAAATGCGCAGCTGCTTGCGCCCGATGATTTGACGCGCAGAGGTCTGCGCGCGTTTTAGAATCGCCTCGGTTCCTTTTTGCGAGTGCGTGCTGCCCGTGCGCAACTCGACCTCGACGAGGTAGCCTTCATGACCGAGGTAACAAAAGATCGGCGCATAGCCCATCACCTTTTTGTAGGTGAGTTCGACGCCTTCCTTTTTGCTATCGGAGTTGTCGAACGGTGCAACATCGACATCAAGCGGCAAGAGTTTCGAGTGGCTCGGCGTGAGCGGCGCATGCGTGCGGCGCAAGAGCTTTACGACTTCTTCGCGCACGATCGTTTCCCACTCCGCGTGTGGTGCCGCATCGAAACGTTGCCTGAGCGTGGGCGCAGAAGGAACGTGTTTGCAACCCAACGCCTGAGCAAAAAAGGTATCTCGGCGAAAGGGTTCGATGTCTTCGAAATCGCTTTTGCCCTGCGCGAGTAAACCGAGATAAGAGGCGACCACATCGGCATGGCTAATGTCGGGCTTGAGGCAAGTTGGCACTACGGTTTGATTGAGCCGCGCACGCAACTGGGTTTTTTCCATGAGCAAACCAATCAATGCCAAGCCAGAATGCGAAGTTAGGTTGGCATCCGATTGTTCTAAAATAAACCGCATCACTGCACCTCCGAGGTGATTATGAGCAAACAACAAAAGGCCTTTGAACACCGCGAATATAACGGCCTTTGCTCAAAATTCCTCGGACTTTCTTCACGGATTTAGGTTTTTTATAGCGCTCGAAGTAACTTTGCGCGTATTGAAGGCCTTTAAATATTCTTGATGGTCTTGATCGCGAGGGTATGATTCTTCCGCCCCATAGGGATATTGCGACATGCCATGAAACGGCAAAGGCTCCACAGTTTTGCCATGCGCGGTATTGAGATCACCATCTTTGAGCCAACCATCGGTGTAGAGTAGAAAATCACGCGACCAGCCGGGCGCGAGCTTGGTCGGTTGTTGCGAATCAAAGCTCAACGTGATTTCATCGCCAGAATTGCAGATCGCATATTTGTCGTCGGAGGCGAGCAGCAAAGAGGTGATGTCTCCATAGCGTGTGTAGTCGCCGATCAAATCGCGCCACTTGGGTGCTGTGGTTACCTCGCTATAGTCGAACCAATGCGGTCCGTATTGACTTTTGCGATACATTCGCGAAAAACCGCGATAGTGCAGGTGCGCGGAAATCGGCGCGAGTGTAGTTTGGCGCAAAGGTGTGCTGTCTTGCTCGGTGCTGAAGAACACATGGTTCCAATAAATCTC
This sequence comes from bacterium, assembly GCA_041918175.1. Lineage (GTDB taxonomy): Bacteria > Zhuqueibacterota > Zhuqueibacteria > Zhuqueibacterales > Zhuqueibacteraceae > JABWAN01. The sequence goes on along the minus strand of JAYRWE010000054.1, from coordinate 52,783 downwards.
CATGTTGGTGCGAATTCGCACGCGGTAATCTTCCGTCAAAAATTTTCCGGTCAAATCCGCGATCACGATTTTGTTTTTACCCATCGGAAAACTCAAATTCTCGATCACTGTCTGCCAATGGCCATTACGATCAATCACCTGTAAATAAGGAGCAATAACTTTTAAATTGTTGGTTTGTGAAAGCGCAGCATTGATGCTCGCGTCCGTCGGAAAAATCCAGCCATTGAGAAAAAGGGTAACGCGTTCTGTCGTTTTCAAATCTCCCAAATCCAAAATGAGATCGTGCGTCTGCGTGAGCCCTTGATATTTGTTCGGGCGGAGATTGGCAACGTAAGCCTCGTCCTGCTCCCGCAGCAACGGCAGCAGATCACTTCCGGATTCGTCTCGCGCAGATATTGGAATGCGAGGATGGGCCGCAGTATAAATGCGCAGCGGAGCAAACGGCGGCGTCACGAATTTTTCATCGACGTAAATCTCAACCGAATCGGGATGATCGACTGCGATCAACTTCACCTGGTCTAGATATGCGGTTTCCCATAGTTCTTCGGTGATCTGGAGTGAATACTTACCGTCTTTTGCTTTGAGAAAACTTCCTGGAATTTTCAAATACTCGTCCATGGAATTTGGAAAAGCATATTGCATTTCGCCAGCCATAATGCCCAGCGGCATGCCGATGGCACTCTTCCACGCAACGTCGGTGACAAAGGTATAGCGGCTGCCATCCCAAGTATAGAGAAAGGGACAAGAGCCTTTGAGAATTTGATTCTCGACAACGGTTTGATTGCTGGCAAGATCAAACCAGTTTTGCGGCGTGCCGTTGCTCCACATGGCGCGCATCACCTCCGCGTTCGCACGTGCTCCGAGACCAAAATGAGAAATCGGCTCAGTCACTATGCGCATCTGATAAAGATCGCCCGCCATTACTTCGAGTCGTGCACCAATGCCATTGCGATTGTTCTTGCTGCTGCCCGCAGTGAGTCCGACCAATTTAACGCTCAGCCAATGATTGGCGTTACCACCGTCGTTGCGCAGCAAATGAACTGCGCCGTCCTCCCTCAATAAAAAAATATCGAGATCACCGTCGTTGTCGTAATCAGCAATGCCGGATTTTCTGGCGGATAACACATTTTCTGGCAACAAGGAAGAAGCCGCGCTGAACTGACCATTGCCTTCGTTGCGAAAGAGCAAAACGCCACGACTGCCGGCAACACGGTCCGCATTCGATCCCACCAACAAAAGATCAAGAAAACCATCGTTGTCAAAATCGAAGAAAGCAGCGTCCGAACCTTGAATTTTTTGCAGCGCCTCTTGCATGGCCGGCGAGCGACCATCTTCTTCAAAAGTGCCGTCTTCTTTATTGCGATATAAGTGCACACCGCCGGAAGGCGTGAGACTGCAGAGATCTAAAAAACCGTTATTGTCATAATCGCCGGTGGCAACGACCACTGCCCCACTCTCGTTTTGCAAACCGCTCGCAGTTGTGAGGTCCTGAAATTGCCCTTGCCGCAGATTCGTATACAGCCGATTGCTGCCCTTTTGATTGACCACAAAAAGGTCGAGATCACCATCTTCATCAAAATCGCCGATCGCGGCATCGCGGCTGCGCTCACCCTCGCCCTCGAGTCCCATTTTTTCGGCCTGTTCCGTAAAAGTGCCATCAGCGTTATTGCGATATAATCGATTTGCCGTTGCACCTGCAAGAAACAAATCGAGATCGCCGTCATGATCCAAGTCCGCAAATATAGAGGCAAAGCCCAAGATCGTATCCGCGATGCCCACTCTTTCCGCGACGTTGAGAAACTTTCCCGCGCCTTGATTCTGATAAAGCACATCAGGTCCGGCGTTCACGACATAAAGATCCAAATCTGCATCGTTATCATAATCCACAAAAGTTGCGGCCGTGCTCTTGTCAGAGATTTTTATTCCAGCTTCTGCGCCAACCTCAACGAAGCGGCCTTGATCATTGCGCAAGAGACGACTAGCGTCGGACCAATTTGTCACAAAGAGATCAACGTCGCCGTCGCCGTCATAATCTCCCAACGCAAGGTTGCCGTCAAATGCCTGCGCCGCGCGTTGCTGAAGTGCTCTCCTTGCGAAGTTTAATCCGGAAGTGGAGCCGACCTCGGTGAAGCGCATGGCCGCGAGAACGGTTTTTTCGCGCTGCATTTGCGCAGAAAGATTTTGGCTGAAATGCACGAGGGGGAATCCACTCAAGGCGCCGCCGGGGCCGTTCAACTCGCGAACGCCGGCCGCGTAAAGCGGAGACGGTTTCAGGAGATTATGAAAAATGGTTGCGGGCGAAAGGGCTTCGCGCGCTTGCGAGGCTTGCATCGCCGTCAGCGCCGTTACAAAGAAAACTTCGATGTCGCCGGACAATTCCGGGAGTTGCTTGCGCAGCGTCTCCATGTGGTGGAGGGCTTCGCCGGGTTTGTTGTTGTGCAGCAAAGCTTCGATATAAGTGAGCCGCGCGGGAAGATTGGCGGGTAAATAAGTCACCATCTGCGCGAGAGGCTCCTCCATTTTTTGCCAGCGCGCCTCAAGCTCGGGTTGGCGCGAATAAAGTTGAACGATCTTATAAAGCGAACGAACATGCTTGGAATGTTGTGCGAGCGCCGCAATCGCTTCATTTTCTTTTCCCGACATTTGATAAATCTCAGCCAGTATCAAAACAAGGTCAGGATTGTGGGGTGATAAGGCTAGCGCTTTTTTGATCTGCGCCTCCGCTTTATCGTACGCGCCATTACGCAAGTGTGCCAAGCTCAAGTTGGCATAGCCCAGCGGCTCCTCCGGTGCGAGTGCCATCAACTCTAAAAAAGCTTTCTCTGCTTCTTTGAAATTACTTTCTTCTAAATAAGCCAAACCCAAGTTGCGAAGCGTGAGCAGGCGAACCGTCTTTTGTTTGTCCAGGGGCGCCTGCTTGCGGCAGGAAGTGGAGCAGAGGGCAAGGAGGAGGCAACTGCACATCACGAAGGCGTGAGAGAATTGACAACGTCGCAAGGCAATGGTCATAATTTGGAATCCGATTTCAGCGCGGCTTGGGTTTGCTGCAGAAAAGCTTCCAATGCGCGGTATTTTTCCTGCATGTGTGAAGCAAGGTTGGTTGCCTCGAACTGGGACAAATCTTCGGGCAGGGTTTGAAACGGCGTTTTGCAATTGCGGCTCTTTTGCTGGCTCAATGCGCGTCCAGTTTTGGTGTCGCCCTCGCTGGTCACGCCTTTAACGGGTTTGATCGCTTGGGAGTATTCCACGGCTTTGTCAAACAGCGCGAGCGCCGCCGGTGTGTTTCCCTTTTTCCAGATGATATAGCCGTGCAGGTAGTGCGCCTCTGGGCTTTTGGCGTTGAATCCGAGCACGACGTCGAAATAGCGTTGCGCTTGCGCCAAATCATTCCGCATAAGAGCGACCTGGCCCAAACGTAGCGTGGGTCCGGTTTCTTCTTTGTTGATTTCGAGCGCACGACGATATTCCGCTTCCGCGGCCACGAGATTAAAAAGCTCCGGCCGTTCGAGGCAAAGATGGATATCGCCCAAACGAAAATGCGCGCGCGAACTGCTCGGATTGACTTCAGCCAAACGTTCCCACGCTTGGCGCGCTGCTTCAAATTCACCCAATTCCAGAGACATGCTGCCGAAATAATACAAAGCATCTTCATGTTCGCCGTTCAGCGTGAGCGCTTGGCGATAAGCCTCGGCCGCTTCGTGCGTTTTATCGGCAATGCGATAGTCCGTCGCTTGGCGATACGTTGCCCAGAACTGTCGGATTTTTTCTTTCTCTTCAAACGATTTTTCTACGCTCGGGGTTGATTCCATTTGAGAAGAATCGATGCGAAGGAACGTAATAATGATAAAGAGAAGAAGAGCAATGGAAGAGATTATAAGCAGGCTTCGTTTCATATTGGCCGCCGTAGCGAGGCGTTATGGTTTTTGACCTTCTACTACTTTCACGACTTGATTGGCCGCCAAGCCCGTGAGCACCTGCTTCATCCCGCGCGGCCAAATCACTTCGAGCGTATCGGCTTGCGTGTAGTCACCCAAACCAAAGTGCTCAATCAAGCTGTTCTGCGAACAATACGACGGCTGTGCTCCCACTTGTCGAATTTGCACCGCGTTGCCCGTTACGAGGCGCAGCTTTGCGCCGAAGGCTTGACGATTACTCTTCACGCCTTGCAGATGCACTTGCAACCATTTTTTTTGATTGCCGCCATCGTTGCGTAAGAGCAGCGCGGGACCGCCGTTGGCGACCACAAACACGTCAACATCGCCGTCGTTGTCGTAATCGCCAAAAGCCGCGCCGCGGCCACCATATTTCCCACGGAAAACTTCCCCGCTCGCGGCTGAAACTTCATAAAAGCCCTCGTTCGCACCACGATTCCAAAACAATTGGAGCGTCATCGGAATGAGCAGCCAAGGCTTGTCCCGTTCTTGAAACGTGCTGCCGTTTGCGGCAAAGAGATCGAGCTTGCCGTCATTATCATAGTCAAAAAAAGAAGTGCCCCAGCCGATGTAGTCCAGCGTACTCTGTCCCAAACCATAGCGATCGGCTTCATCCATGAATTTGAGTGCGCTAGGCTTTGCGTTTTTGAGGAGGGCATACTGCGCGCGCATATTGCTATAGAGCGCATTTTCTTGCGCGAGCCAATGCGTGATGAAAATATCCATATCCGAATCGCCGTCCCAATCGCCGACAGCCAAGCCCATCGCGCCGCGATAATCAGCCACCCACGCCGCGTGGCTGAGGTCTTCAAATTTCTCGTTTCCTAAATTGCGATAGAAAACGTTGTCGGAAACGTCGTTCGCAATGTATAAATCGGGCCAGCCGTCTTCATCAAAATCACACCACGCCGCGGAGAGACTGCGACCTTGCGCGTCTTCAACGCCGGCCTTGGCCGAGATTTCGCTGAACGTTCCGTTGCCGTTGTTGCGATAGAGTAGGTTGTGCGCCGGCTGGTAAGTGGAGGGATTGATGCTCGCGGGAACTTCAACGTCGTATTGCATCGAGGCCTGTTGTGGGTCGATGTAGCTGTATTGCACGTAACCGCAAACGTGCAGATCAAGAAAACCATCGCGGTTAAAATCCGCCCAGGCAGCACTCGCCCAGAAACCTGTGCGTCCGCCTAAGCCGCTCTGTCGAGTTTTGTCGGTGAAAGTGCCGTCGCCATTGTTTTGATAAAACACATTCTCGCCGTAAGTCGAAATGAAAAGATCGATCTCGCCGTCGTTGTTGTAATCGCCCCATGCTGCGCCCATGCCCCAACCGCGATAATCGACCCCGGCCTGCACAGCAACCTCGGTGAAAGTACCGTTGCCGTTGTTGTGATAAAGCGCGCAGCGCGCCGGTGAATTTTTCACTTCCGACTCCGGCAAAGTCAAAGGCCCGACCTCGTTGACCACAAAAAGATCGAGCCAGCCGTCGTTGTCATAATCACCCCATGCCGCGCCCGAGCCGATATCTTCCGGCAATTGGCTGGAACGTTTGCCGGAAAAGTGCTGAAAGTCAATGCCCGAGGTTTTGGCGACCTCGACAAATTGCACGCGCGGATAGTCACGTGGCAACGCGCGCGCAAGCTCCGAAGTGAGTCCCTCAATTTTTTCGCCGGGGCGATACGGCGCTTCCGGTTTGAATTGCAGCCAGATCACCACTGCCGTGAGAAGGAGCACCAAGCCGATGCCTACTGTTGTGAAAACAAGTTTGCGATTACGTCGCGACAATGGGCTGCTCATCTCACCAGGTTCCTCCGCCAGTCACTTCGATCTTTTTGGTGTCTTCCGAAACCACGGAAACCGGCGATGTCACGCCTTTCTCCTCGCCGAGCAGAAAGTTCAACAAGAATTGATCGACCTTGCGATAGAGCAAGCGCGCGGTGACGTTCAGCTCGGTCACACGGTTATTCGGAACGCGGAATTGATAATCCTTTTGCGCGGACAACTGTGTGTTGTCGCTGGGAGAATTGCCGGGACATAGAAAGGTATATTCTGCTTTATCCGAGAACCCCGGAAAGAGTGAGCGGCGGAAGCGCACGCCGACCATCTCCCACAAATTGTGTCGGTCAATCAGATTGCCGTATTGATCAACCGCTTCCGCTTTAAAAATGAAAGAGCCGGGTTGAATGAAATGCCGGTCATCGCGCCGGCCAGAAACAAAAACCTCGTTGCCGTTTTGATCGTGCACTTCCACTTCCAGCCACGATTGAATGATGTCCAACGGCCCGGTCGGGAAATCGTGGCCGACTTTGTTGTTGGCGAGCAGCACTTGAAATTTGATTTCTTGCCCCGGCGCGATTTTTTGCGGCGTGACCAGTGCGATCGGCACCGCAGGCCCGGCCTTCCATTTATCCGCGATCTCGGGAATCTCATACTTTCCTTGCAGCCATTTCTCCGTCAAAGCCACATGCTCCTCCGCGCCCGGCAGATTCAAAAGCTTGGGGATGAATTGATTGGCGGCCAGAAAACGATGGCTGCGATGCTTGCCGTCGCTCGCCGTGCGGTTATAATCCAGTTGATCGCCGGCCGAGGGATCGCGCGAGTCCATTAATGGCATGTGGCATTCGCGACATTCAATGGTTTCCTTCGCATCGCCCGGATGATTCCATCGGCTCTTGCGCCAATTGTCGTATTGGTTTTGGAGCTGCACCCAGCCTACCTTGTTGATCTCTTCATCGATGAATTGTTTGTGACACGCCGCGCAAAATTCCGGGCTTTTGAAAAGGCGATGTTGCAAACTCTCGATGTGATAGCGTGGATAAGCGCGAATCAAAAAGTCTCTCATGAATCGTGGCGCCGCGCCTTCGTGCAACTCGAACATATAACGCCGCGGCTGTGTCATCACAAAATTGGCGTTGCCCTTCACGTCGGTTTCTTTGATCGCATGGCAGGCGATGCAGGAAACGCCCTCCTGATATCCAATGAGATTGGTGAGATCGTCAGTGAAGATATTTTTCGTGCCGGAGAACAACGAGATGGGATCATGGCAGCCGCCACAATAGCGAGTGGACTCCGGGCCATTTTGCTTACCCATCACGTTTTGCACGGCTTGAAACGCGGGATCCATGGCGGCGTAACGATGTGCGCTCACCTCCCACTCGCGCACAATTTCTTCATGGCATCCCGAAGTGCCGCACGATTTCGATCCGCCCAACGAACGCGCATCGAACGCACCGCCAGTGTTGGTGCGCGCTAGACTCGGAGCAAAGGGCCGGTCTGGGCCGTAGAGGTGACTATAATCTGGCGGAAATTCATTGATCAGCTTTACCGGACGATACGCATAAGTTCCAAGCGCCACCATCGCACCACAAGCACCGACGACGAACAAGGTTTGCCAACCGAACTTTTTTTCCGCCGCGATAATAGGCTGCAAGCCTTCGTTTGCGCGCGCCTTGAAATCGCGAATTACGATTGCGAGAACATGCGGCAGAAGCGCAGCGAGTAGGACGAACGTTGAAACAATGTGGGCGATGTCCCAAGCCGGGCCGATCCGTGTCTGAAAAATAGCCTGAAAAGTGAGAACCAATCCTGTAATGCCGGCGACCACGGTCGCAATCATTGCAACATAACCCGTGAGCTTGACATGATGCATTTTAGCCGGGCGATAAAGCAGCCAATGGCGAATTTGATACCAGGCATACGGCAGAACGAACACCAGTCCGCCAACGGTGTGCAACAACACCATCACTTGATTCGAAACGTTGAAAGGCAGCAGATAGATGGAAAGCCCAGTCAGTGTTTCGAACGACAACAGGCCGGCGGTGAAGATCAGCAGCTTGTGTCGCCACTCATCGGCCCGTAGGATTTGACTGCGGTGCATTTTCATAACCCAGCCTCACATAAATTTTTCGTAGGGTAGAAATTTTTCACCTTTTGCGTCAAATAAGCTTTGCTGCGGCGCAAGCGGACAGTCAAAGAGAAGTTTTGCGGCGGGCGCGAGGGCAAATCATGCACGCCCGTAGAGCTTCGTACTTCCACTCGACTGACATACGCGAATAAGCGATTCGCTTTTCAAAGGCAGAATACTTTTCTGAAAGCTTTGGGGAGCCACACGGATCAAAAGCTCACACCGAAAAGCCAGAAGCTTTTTCCGCTTGCGTTGTTGATCCGTGTGCTGCCCGAAGGGTCTCGGTTTTCAATGTGTCTGAAAATCCGGGATAGCCATTAATACAGCACGTCATTCCATCTCGACAATCGCCAGCCCATAGATATTCAGCTCGTCTGGCTGAAAACGAATAACCTGCTGCGGCGCTTGCTTCACCACGCTAAACTGCAGCGGCTTCATGGTTGCGAGTGTGCCGCTGTAGCTCACGCTTTTCACTTTTCTTCCCGCGGGCAATGCAAGTTGCACTTGCAAATTTTGCGCAGGCCCAAGCTCACCCTCGACCGTCACATCGTAATTCACCAAATGCAGCAGCACACGGCGGTTGTCTTCCGGCCGCATGGTCGTCATTTCAACGTAAGGCGTCTTCGTCGTCAACCGTGAGACTTTGTCGCCCAGCAGCTCGTTGACTTTTTGAGCAACACGCACCAATGCTTCACGCAATGCCGGATCAATGCGATTGCGCGTGTAGCCTTCTGGAATGTCGGCAAACATATCCGACATGGTCGGGCCAAAGGTGGTAAACGCGCCGGTGGCTTTGCTCGGAATCAAAAATTTCGACGCCGGAATAACGAGCGGAATGAAGCTCGCTCGGCCTTTGCCGACTTTTTTCTCTATGACTTGCGCCGGATAGCTTTTCCCGCCAAACAGGCCGGCCAAAACAATTTGCTCGTGCGGCAGGTTGAATTCATTCTTCGCGCCGGAATTTCCCAAAATGAGCAGCGTGCCGCCATTCTCAACGTAACGCTTCAAGGCTTCCTGTTTCTGCTTGCTCAACAGTGGAATATAGGGCAGCAGGATTAAATCGAAATCAGAGAGTCTTGTCGACAACAGATCATCTTCTACGATCATCACATGCGCGAGGCTCTCGTCCGCCAACACACGCGAGGCGCTGAAGGCGAAACTCAGTTCATCAGCCAGATATTGCTTGAGCGAGGCCAGCACGGCAACGTTGCTGTACAAATGCGCGCCCAACAATTTGTCTTCATGCGCGGCAAGAAACTCATAAATCTGCGTGGCGCCAGGCGGGGTTTCGCGCTTCTCGCGAAAGATGGCATGATTGGCTGCGGCTTCCGCGATATTGATTTGCGCCATTGCGCTCAGGCATTTTTCCGTGGGATTCGGAAAAATCGGCGGCGTGATCTCGGTCGCATAAACGATGGTCGGCTTGCCATGCGAAGCCGCGGCTAAAAACTTCAACGCCGGGCCGTTGGTGATTTTCGTGCCCTCTTCATTCTTGCGCGGGGCGCTATCGAGAAACTCTTGAATTTCGGAGTAGATGAAATCGTCATAGCCTTCGCGCGCCAGCATCTCCATATTGCCGGCGGCGTCATAAGCAATCGGGCCATAGCCGAAGCCGCCGAACACGTTTCCGGAAATCATGAAGTGCGGATTATAGCGGCGCGCCACCGTGCGCAAATGTTTGTGAAATTCGGCAACCACGTGGCCGCGATACGTGATCCATTCCATCCAAAACTTGTCGCCACGCTTTTGCGGAAGCGCGATCTTTTCGTAATTGCCGGCGCCATATTTTGCTTGCCCGACCTCCGCGGGCAAATTCTGTTTGAGATATTTGATGAAGTTCTCTCTGGTAAATGCGCAATAGCACGTGCCGCCGGCAATGTGCGTCCAATCCACGTAAGAGCCATCGATGCCGGTCTCGGCCTGCGCGCGCACTTTGCCTTCCATGATTCTCACGTAGTCGGGATTATCCGGGCAGCCCCACGTTTCGAAACCCGCGGTGGTTTGCTGGCCGTAAGGCGCATAGCGGTAATGCGGAAACGTTCCGTCAGGATGCACCGTGATCCAGGTGGTGGGATCATGCTGCGGCTTGGGCCCGAGGTAATCTTCAAAATCCTGCCATCCTTCGTTATAGAATTGCAGCCAACGAATCTGCTCCTTCTGTGGCGCATCCTGGTTGGAACCGGAAGTGCCATTCAAAGAAGTTGACAAATAGCGCAGCACGAGATAGCCTTTATCATGATATTCTTTGTTGAAAGCTTTAGCCTTGGCCATGGCTTGATCGAACTCGGCGCGCGTCACCGTCTCGAAATTTGGCGCACCGCTGCCAAAGGTGAGGGTGAGATGATTCTTCTGCAGGAATTCCGGATCCGTTTTGTGGCCCAGGCGCCAATGGCCCCAATCAATCACTGATTTGTGGTTTGCGCCTTCCTGAGAAAAGGCGGCGGAGGTGAAGATGATAATGACAATTGCCAACAGGCGGCTTCTTAAAGAATGTTCGGTGTGCATGATCTTCTCCGATCTGGTTGCTGAATAAATCTAAAAGTGCAGAGAACTGCGACGTTCGCGTTGACAACGGATTTTCAGAATGAGCTCAAAAAGCAATGCTCAATTCTCCCTGCTCAGCAAAATCCGGCAAACTCACACGATAATCTTTGCCCGCCTTCTGAAAAGATAGCGATTGCTTATTGAAAGTGAGATGCTGCGGCGGCTTCGCGCATTGGAACCAAATCGCGTCCTGGCCTGCGCCTTTGCGTAGATTCAACGTGAGTGTCGAGGCCTCTTCTCTAAAACTCGTAATCGCCAACGAAGCGCGGGAAATCACGAAGGCATATAAACGCGAGGGCTTCAGCACGAGCCGCCGGTCTGAGAGCACGAAACCCTGCACGAGCTCATCGCCGTTGCGATTCCATTCCTGCATGTCGGCGTGCAAGAGCACGAAGGGATGCGGCGCAAAAAAATCAAATTTGGCTTTGGTCTTGGTTTGAATTTGAACGATGACCGAATCGCCCCTGGCTTCAATGACTGGCATTCGCTTCGAGATGTAAGTCAAGCGCGGCTGTGCCGAAACACTTTTGCCCAGCTCAACTTTGATGGTATTCACACCTTTTTGCAGATTGGGCAGAATGACGACTTGATCGTTGAACGCGGGGTGCGGCTCGCCGTTGATTGTGACTTTCTGGATTTGTGCTCGGGTATTTTCAATACGAAGGCCCATGCCGCCAGTGAAGTGCGGGATGGTATCGAGCAACACCCGCGCGAGATCCAATTTGATCTCAACCCGCTCTGCGGATGATTGCCAACTGTAATCCCATTGCTTCATCGCGCGCAGCTTGTGGCCTAAATCTTCCGGAGTCGGACAATAAATCTTGCTGGTCGCGAATTTGGCTTTCATCGCATCGTAGAAAGCAATGTTGCTTTCATTCACGATGCGATCTTTCTTTGATTGCGGCTGCGTGGTGATCGAGTAGTCGTGCCACATTTCATTGAAGATCACACCGCGACCAATGTTGTTGTACAAATGATCGAAGATGGCCTCCTCATAAGCAGTGATTTGGGCGGTGGTGTAGCTCCAGGTGGGATCATTGAACCATTGATAATCCGGCGAGGGAATGTTTTCCAGCACGGCCAGATTCTTGTGCGAGCCGGTGTACCAGGTGAGATTGCCGTAGCCCAGCGGCATGTCCTGTTCAAAGCCATGTGTCATGTAAAATGAAAAGCGCTTCGCGACCTCCTCATAGTCCTTCATTTGTATCGTGTTGCCGGGATTGATAAACCATTCGACTTTGTCGATGGGATAGTCGTAATCGCTCATGTTGAACTCGATCTCTTTGATCGATCCGCTCAGCTCTTCTTCCCAGCGTTCCGCATTCATGTTCTTGTCGATGCGATGATACTTGCTGTGTGTGCCGATTTCGCCGCCCAAGTCTTCAATCCTTTTGCCCAACGGCGCGAGATCCTGCCAGCCCGCTTTGGTGGCTCCGCTCGAAACCCAGGCATACACCGGCACCACGCCGGTTTCTTTGGCGAGATCAATGAGATAGTTGAGCGTTTTGATTTGCGCTTCGAGATTGCTGCTGCCGTCGGCATCGAGGCGAATGAGGGCGGTGAGATTGGCGTTGGAAACTTGTGGCACCGGAAAGGGCGCATCGAGATCGCCATAAATCGCCCAATGCACGGCACGAAGCATGAGATTGAATAATTGATTGGCATAAAACACCTGCGGCTGCACGTTGCGGAAGAACGAGGCTGCGCCCGCCCAGGTGCTGAAATCGCTGACCAGCACGAGGCGATTTTTCGGCGAGGTCGAACACGACAAGAACGGATAAGATTCTCTTTCATTACTTGAAACCAGCAGCGCTTGACCATTTTGTTTGAACTGCAAAATGTTCAAACCATTGACCAAATGCTGCGTGGCAAACTGGCCGGCCGCAAAAGGTCGTGTGATGTAATGCGTATTATGCGCGATCTTGATGCGAAAATCGGAGCTGCCTTTGAAGCCCGCGTACTCCACGCCGAGAACGACATCGAGGTCATGATGCTGCCGATCGCGGGCGCGTTCATCGCTCACCGCCAGCGGGCCGTCAACGATCACATTGCCGCCCGCGGCAAGATAATCTTGCAAGGTTTTTTTGAAATTTTGATAGACCGCGTCCGCCACATAACCGCACTGGCCGAAAATCAAAAGATCGTAGCGCTTGAGCTTTTCGTCTTTGGCAATTTCTTCGAGAAACAAACAGTCATAAGGAATGCCGGCAAGATTGGCCACGGCCGCCCAGCCATGCGCCGACATTTGCGTGACACCCCAATGATGCTCGAAGCTGGTCTTGCTGATCACGATGCCGAGGCGCGGCGTGTCGAATTCAGCGGATTGCGGATACAGCGACGACGTGAGCAAGAAGAATGCAACGATTGATGAGGTTGTTTTTCTCGGCATGGTTATCACCATTGGAGATGTTCGCAAGATGTTGAAGATTCTTTTTAACGCCAAGTGAGATCCTTGGCACTTACGGGTTCAATCCGGTTCGGACAAACCGCGACCAAAAAACGCCCGCAAAGACGCAGAGACGCAAAAAATCCGCAAAGGAGTTTTCTTTGCGAACCTTTGCGGCTTTGCGTCTCTGCGTGAGAGTCTTTGCTTTTTCTGCAAAGTGTTCTCCGATAGTGGCGTAACGCAGTGGAAGAGAGGATTACGAACCGTACTCCGGCTTCCAATACTCAATCGTGTTGTTCTGCATGGCCAGGTTTGCGAGGTCCACCGCAATCGCTACTGCGCGGCCGTTGTCAACGTTAGAGGTCGGCTGGGTGCGGTTGCGCACGCACTCGGCGAATTCCAGAAACATGGCGCGCGTGGTTTCCAAATCATCCCTGGTGTCGCCCGCCACTGTGACCGGCACGGCTTCGCCGCGTGCCCATGCTTTGCGCGTGGCGCTGGTGATGGCGTCCAAATTTCCGATCTCTTCTTTTGAAAGTGCTTCTTCCACCTTCTTGCGCTCCGCATAGAAATGCGCGAGGTGGCCTTCTTCCTTTTTCATTTCGAGAGTGCCTTCCGTGCCCATGAAGACCAACGAAACGTCTTCAAACGCATTGGTCGTAATCGACTGAAAACTGGCCTTGACGCCGCCGGGATATTCGAAAAGCGCATGAACGTTATCGTAGGTCTCGCGACCGTCCTTCCAATAATCGATTCCACCAAAGCCGGTGACTTTGAGCGGCGGACTGCCCAGCACCCAATTGACGATGTTGAGGTGATGAGAACAAAGCTCGGCCATCAATCCGCCGGAATACTCGCGATACATGCGCCAGTTGAGCAAGCGCTCGTGCCGGGGATCATCGACCTTCACCCGCCAGTCGCCGTTGCGATTGTAATTGCACCGAATGTGGGTTATCCGGCCGCATCGGTCCTCTTTGATCATGCGGCGGATTTCTCGAAACAACGGACTGCTCTGCCATTGATAGGCAACTTGAAAGACGCTCTTGGAATTCTTCACTGCCGTTGACAAATCCAACGCTTCGCGGATATTCAGGGTCATGGTCTTTTGGCAAATGATATCCTTGCCGGCCGCAAGGCAATCAAGCGCCATTTGATAGTGCAGATGCTGCGGCGTGGCGATGAGCACGGCTTCGACGTTCGGATCTTCGAGCAGCTTGCGGTAATCGCTGTAGCCTTTGGCATTCTTCTCGGCATTTTCCAAGCCGTTTTGCAGATGCTTGGGCAAGATGTCGCAGCACGCCACGACCTTTGTGCCGGGCGTCTGCTTGAGGATGTACACTTCCCACGCACCTCGGTCGCCGGTGCCAATGACGCCGATTTGGAGGGTATCATTTGCAGTGAAGCGGGCGCTACTTTTGGACGCTGCTGTCAAGCCCAAGGCCATGCCCGCAGTGGTTGCGCCTCCAATTTTTAGAAATTCACGTCGGGAGAGTTTATTGTTCATCATTGTTCTCCGTATCGGATTAGCTTCTCAAACTTAGAAAAAGATTCTAACTTTTTTCCAACTGATAGAAGAACCCAACGGTTGGAAATTTTTCTTTTGGTTCTGGCTCGCCCGGGTTATGAATCTGTTCGTGCTGCGCGAAAGTGCCCAAAGGCACGACTACAAACCAATTTTCAGAATGGAGCAACTGAAACCCGAATCGGATTTTGCAATTGCCTCGCCCAGTTTTTGATCTCTTGCAAGCGATCGCGCGCATCAAGCTTGAACACGAGATAAGCATTCTCTTCAACGTAACGGCTGCCTTTGGGCACGAAGGTGAGATGATCGTGAATGAGGCGCCGGTTCCAATAGCGACGATCAAGCCACTGGCCGATTTGTGTATGCGACTGATGCGTGGGCGAGGGTTCGCCGAATTGATTCGTGTAATTATATCTCAGCCGAATGGTTCCGAAGGCAAAGCCTTTGTCAATATTATAAAAGCACAGCCACGGCGCGTCCGCTTCGATTGGTTGCTGCTGCAAAAGCGCGTGACGTTCCTCAAGTTTGACCTCAACGATTTCACCGGAGGGACGCTGAAACGCGACGTGACTGAACATGCTGTCCGTGGTCATTTCGTCGTTGCGCAGCAGTTCCAGCCACACGTCAGCAACCATTTCCATGCTGGAGTAGAATTTGAAATAGGGCGCGTTTGCATAAAACTTGTAAACCGCGGTGAGCAATATTTCGGGATGGTCCGGCGCCAAATCCTGGCGCACCGTGCGCACCAGGTGCGGGCCGTGCTCGACGAGATTGAGCGCCGGATTATTCCAGTGTGCGATGGTGGTATAAAATTCCAATTCCGGCCGCTTGAAATTGGGCGCCCAGTGGATGCGATCCTCCGCGTTGGTCAGCAACTGATTGAATCCCATTTTGATCAGAAGCTCGCGGATTTGTCCGGAGGCGTGACTCTTAGGCTCAGCTTGGTCGCTGCGGGTCAGGTCGGCCACGAAATATTTGTTCGTAACGCGCAGTTCCGAACCTGCACCCGTTATCGACAAATCGCTCGTGCTCTGCCGATGGACATTCTCGAGTTGAACCGCTTTGAGCCGCAGAGTTTTGGTTTCGCGAGCGCACATGGATATTGGAAAAATGATTGAGCAAGAGTGCAGACCATCTTTCCTCAAGTCTTTTCGATCAAACATCTGACTGGGAATCGACTCGCCTGAGGCTTCATCAACAATGATCAAAGTTGTGTTTGCTTGTGAGAAATCGATCTTGCTTTGCAGCGCGAATTCCACGTATTCAATAGTTCTTGCCAAAGCGATCGGCTCCGTCAAAGTCACGCGTGCCAGATCAAGGTTCTGCGCGTGCGAGAGGTGAATCGACGTCAGGCAAAAAGCAATTGTTGTGAGGTATGATCTCAGGAGTTTCATTGTCAAATATCCATGCATGCGGTTCGTAGTAGCGCCTTTAGGCGCTGAGCGTTGAGTGCCTAAAGGCACTACTACAAACGTTTCACTCGCACCAAACCACTGCGCCTTTGTTGATTTCTGGAATGACGCACGTCAACTTGCCGTCGCGCCATTCGCTCGACACTTCCTGCATTTCACCTAGAAAGGGCAATACAAATATTTTGGAGTTTTGCTTCGCCGTGAAAGAGAGGGTGACGTCTTTCTCCGGTATCTGCACCGCGTTCTCCTTGCCTTTCAGTCCTTTGAAATTGGCGATGAAGACATGCGGCTTGCCATTCACCTGCGCAATTTGAGTTGAGATAAAAGGCGAGGCTTTAATCTCGACTGCCGGCCGGTCGCCAAGCTTGCCCATCAACTCGTTCGCGAAATCGGTCAGTTGGCGATAAAACGCCGCATCGAGATACTCGCCCTGTTGCGCATGCTGATTAAATGCTCTTTCCAGTTCATCATAATATGCCCTGCCTGGACAATTCGGATAATAACTGAATGGCATGTCGGCGTTGGCATGCTGCGGCTGCGTTGCGTCCGCAATGCCAAGTCGTTCGTGCAGAGGATTTATTGTCAGCGGCTGGCCGCTGCCATCGTACTTGCCGGTCTCACCGGTAACGATCAATCTCTTGCCCGTTCTTTTGAATTGCTCGAAGTAACTCAGCTCATCATTGCTCAGGCACTTCGCATCTGGCAATATCAGAATGTCACCGGCAAAGTTTTGGCGATTTCTCGGCGTGACGATTTGAAATTCGAGATGCGATTGCAGCAAGAGGTAAATCATGCCCTTGTAGGCGGACATGAATTCATCAGCAAAGTAGTTGCGCGTTTGCGGCGAGAAATATACGCCGATGGGCTTGAGCGGTTGGCGCGGCAAATAAAAAGTCTTTTCGTGGGCGCCGATCCATTTGAAAATTTCCGCGCGCGTGGCCATGTCGTTCGATCCCGACATCACATGGCCTTGTGCATCCCAGCAATTGGTGCCCGCCATCACATTCGCCAAAGCTAGATTCTTCATCGCCTCTGCCGGATTGATTTTTTCTTCGCCATCCCAAGAGTAGGTCAGCATCCATGAGGCTTTCTCGCCGGCAAAGGCGCGAAACGAATACATGCCGCTGAGGTATGAAAACCAATGCAGCGGGTCTTTCGAGGCCGCATGCTCGCCGCTGCCGTCGTATTCATGTGCAATCACGTCAACCACCGGATACATGTCATAAACGTCCGCGCCGACGCGCACCGCACTTTCTTCGATGCCGGGATAAATCTCGGCGATGGTCATGCACTTGGGATTGGCGGCTTTGACGTTGTCATCGATTTCCTTCATGAAGGCCGTGAGCGTTTCAATCCGGAAGTCAATCCAGCGACGAAAATTCGCGTCGCTGAAATCACCTATCTTCAAATCAGTTTTTGCATTCAAGCCGGTTTTTTCCTTGAAGGCCGCGACCGTATAGTCATCGAAACTTGACCAGGAATCTTCCCAGCCGTCAAAATGCGTCATCCAATATGGGATGTCCACGTACACGCCGTCGATGCCGGTCGCGGCGATTTGGCGCACGCGTTCCATATAGATTTTGCGCCATTCCTGCGCATACGGGCTGATCCAAACGTCTTCGTCGCCTTCGTCAATCCAAAATGCGGTGCCGCCGCCAAAGATCGCCGGCTCGCCGTTGAGCTTGCGCTGCATCCAGTCGGGATGATCTTTGAAGAAGGTGTGCTCGGTCTTGTCCGCATTCGCGGTGATGCACTCGAGTCCGGCGATGTAAACGAAAGAGTAGTTGCCGATTTGATGCGCTCTCTCCGCGACGGCTTTGATGGCTTGCAACTTTTCGGTGGGATCGAGAAAGCTTTCGTAGCGGCCCGGAATGTCGTTATCGGTTTCGATGCCGAAGACGTGCGTCTCCGTTGCGCTTTTGATGATGTTATCGATGTTGTTGAGATTCAGCCCGTGTCCGGCAATACGCACGAAGTGCGTCCAATTTTGTTGGGGTTGAATTTGCGCCGGCTTTTGACTGCTGCATGACGACAAAAGCACCAACGCACTCACCATGACGATTCGTAGCAGTTGCTTTTTCATAAACACTTTCTCCAAATCGGTATTGATGAACTTCGCATGAACCGCCTAAATCAGTTCGATCCCAACAAGCTTTCGCCTGATGCTGAAGCATCAGGCTAGGAGATGCAAGCCCCGCAAGCGGGGCTACTACTCATTGGAAAATGAGCGATCTTTAGATCGCTTTCACCTTTTAGCCTGATGCTTACAGCATCAGGCGGAGGTTGGCGGCATCACGAGTGTAAAAGTCAGATAGAAAAAGATGGTTCAGCGGACAATTATTTTCTCGCCCATCTCTAAAACGTGATAACGCTGTTGCAGCGGCTTGGAAAGCAGCAATTTCACTTCAAATGGGTATGCGCTCGTCCAATAGCGATTCTCGGGCGTGACTTTGAACGTATCGCGATGCTGCGGCAAGATGTAATCCGGCTCGAGTTCATTGATGAGAATGACGGAGCGATCGATGTGCATGTTGTGCTCGGTCGGCGAGAAGAAAAGCACGTCAACGTGTTTGAGAAAAAGATGATCTTCCAACAACACCGTATCGCCGGGCTGCAAGAAACTTTTCCCGCCGAGCGTAATCAAGTAGCCGCAATCTTCGAGGTTGGCTTCTTCAAACACCGCAAATTTGGGATTGCCATGAATGGCGCGCAGCGGCATAACCTGCGCGCCTTTGAGTGAAAAAGGCTGTTTGGGAACTGCGGCTTTTAAGCGATGCTCGGGGATGCCTACTTCGTCGCGCGCGATTGGTATACAGTTCATCGGCATCACGAACACGCAATCCGACTTCTCCGCCAAAATTTTTGAAGTCTCGCGCTCAAAATGATCGCCATGCTCGTGCGTGATGAATGAAATGTCGAGCTCGCTTGCAAGTTCTGCCGCAGAGATGGGTGCCGTGACCTGGCGATCCTCTTGTTCCAGGCATAGGTCCGTGCCGATCAATATATCATCGGCTTTGATCAACCAGCCATTGTGCCCCGTCCACCACACGGCGACGCCGGAACGGTGCGAACGAATCTCATCGAGAATGCGACGAGGCGGCTGAGTCTCACTTCTTTGTTGTTGGGCAAAGGCGGTGCATGCCAACAATAAACAAAAGACCAACGGCCCGAAACCTATTCGCCTGTCCACGGTTTTCCTTTCTCAAATTTTCTAATCAACTCCGGCCGCAGCAGCGCCGGCGGCCCGCACCATGCCTGTTTTTAAATCAATGCTCAACATGGCTACGCCGCCGATATTGTGAGGCGTGGTTTTCACCTCGTGCCCGCGGCTCGCCAGTTCTTTTCTTACTTGCTCATTGATACGCTCGTGCAGGTTGAGGCTGCCCAACTTCGGCGGGTCCTGACCGAACGAGCCGATAAAATGTTCCGTTGCAAATCGCGGCGCGGCCATGGCCTCGTCGAGGTTCATGTTGAAATCGATATGATCGAGAATGAGCTGCAGAGCCGCTTGATCTTGCATGTCGCCGCCGGCCACGCTAATCGCGAGAACCGGTTTGCCGTTTTTCAAAACCAGCGTTGGCGTCAACGTGGTGCGCGGTCGCTTGCCGGGCTCGATGCGATTGGGATGATCTCGCCACGTGTTGAAGATGACCAGACGAGTGCCATGCGTGACGCCAGTTGCTCCGCCTGACCCCTCGGTGCTGCTCAAACCGCTGGGCGTCGCGGCCACCACATTGCCCCAGCGATCAGCGACAACGCACGTCGTCGTGCCGCCGGAGTTGGGAAAAGTTCGAGCTTTGCGCTCAAGCAACGGCTGCATTTGATTGGGATCGCCGGGGCGCAGCTCGCGTGATGCGATTTTCATGTCGATCAAGTGGCGGCGCATTTTGGTGTATTCCTCGGAAAGCAGCGCCGGCAAAGGCACTTCAGCAAATAACGGATCGCCATAATACTCATCACGGTCGGCGAGCGCGAGTTTCATCGCTTCAATGATGACATGAATATAGTTTGATGAAAGAAATCCCATGCGCTTCAAATCAAAGCCCTCGAGCAAGCGCAAGGTCTGGCTGAGATAAGGCCCTTGCGTCCAGGTGTCACACTTGTAAACGGTGTAACCGCGATAATTGATCGCCACCGGCTCTTCAACGCGCGTGACATGTCTGGCGAGATCGCGTTTGCGCAGGAACCCTCCTCTTTCGAGGTACCATGCCACCAACTCTTCTGCAATATCGCCACGATAAAAACGATCGGCGACCGCTTGCAGCTTTGCTTCGCGCGAGCCTGCCGCTTTTTGTTCAGCTTCAACTAGCTTGCGAAAAGTTCTGGCAAGATCGGCATACCAACTTCTGCCACCATAATCCGCATTCAACAAAGTGGCGTCGATTTTCTTGCCGCTGAGGCCGTCGAGCGTATCGCCGCTGCCGGTGTCGCGATACCAGTTGGGGCCGCCGGCATCTAACAGTGCGAGCGCTGAGCCGGCCACCTGCTCGAATGATTTGGTGCCGTATCGTTGCAATGCGGTGACGCAAAGATCGATCACCGCCGGGACGGCCGCGGCACGAATGTCATCGCCAGGCACGCCGTTTTTATAATACCACGCGATCGCGTTTGAATCGAGCGGTGCAGCGCCCTGTCCGCTGAGAACTTTCACTTCTTTCCTCTTCGCGTCGTAAATCAGCATCGGCACTTCGCCGCCAATGCAGAATGCGCCGATGTGTTTGATGCTCAACACTAGCAATGAGGCAACCGCGGCATCGACGGCGTTGCCGCCATTTTCAAGCATGGCAGTTCCTGCGGCAACGGCTTCCGGCTTGCCGGCAGCAACAACACCGTTTTTACCGGAAGCGGTTTTGCCGATTTCTTGCGGGTAAACAGTCTCAAGCAAACAGAGCGCTGCAAAGAATACGGCAAGTGGTATCAGCATTGTTCTCATCGAAGAATAAGAGAGCCTTACTCAAACACCTTTGGTCGGACGCAACGTCAACGAGCCATCGTCATTGGTTTTTTGATGGCAAGCCCATCTCACCGGATAGCGCATGCCTTTGACCTCCAGCTCTGCTTTGAGCTTTAGGCCTTTCCAATCCGTGCCTTTCGGCAGCATGAACATCGCCTGGCGCACGCCGCGCGTCATGGGATAGCCGGGATCAAGACAGCCGCTCACATGGACATGGCTATCATCGCTGAACACGGTGACGCGCAGCACACCGGGCACGCATGCGATGCCGTTGTTCACAAAACCGATCACCAAGCCAGGGTAGCCGTCTTTTTCGAAATACCAAATAAACGACGGGCGCACGCGATAACCGATGCGGCGCGCAATCAAATCGATGTGCTCCGGATATTTTTCATAATAGCCCAAAATGTTTTTCACGGCGATGTTGTGCCAGTGCCACAACGACCAATAGTTCGCGCCGATGTCGATGACGTGCTGAATGATATTCTCCGTGCGGGTCACGCCCTCGTCAATCATCAAAGCCTCGGGATCGGCGGTGGTCATGCCCACTTCGCTGATCGCCGCAATCCACGGCGGTCGATTGCTCAACGCTTCGATCTGCTCATTCTCGATGAAAATGGTGTCGGTGCGAATCCAATTGTGCGAGCGGATGGAGCGATCGAACATTTCCGAATTGCCCACTTGACTCCAGTCCGGCTGAGTGTTGGTGACCAACGGCGTTTTGGTCCAAATCTCTAGTTGCGTTTCCCACATCTTTATCCAGGTTTGCTCGGCGATGGTATTGTCCGGAAAGGGATGGCCGATAAAGGGCCAGGTGTGTCCTTCGCCCCAAAAGCCGTACATCATTGTGTCCATGTATTCCACGAGCGGATTGCCGTTCAACTCATCGGCAAGCATGACATTCAGGTCGCGAAATGCCGCTTGATAATCGGGATGATCGTAGCGCGGCATGCGATGCTCTTTCTGATTGCGTGTGCTCGCCCGGCTTTTCCATTCGCCTTGCAGTTTTACATACGGAACTTTTTCCATAAGAAATTCCGGCATGCCCGGCTCGGGAAAATCAGGATTCTCCAACATGATGCGAAAACCGACGCGCTTGTTGTAGCGCTTGGCGAGATCAAACGTGATCTTCCAACCTTCGGGGAAATCCAACTTGCCCGGTTGTTTCTGAATATCACGCCAGTTCAGGCGGATGTAAATTTTCTGTGCGAAGGGCAGCTTGATCAAGTCTTCGCAGTATTTTTCAATTGAATCTCCTCGAGTTCGCGGCGGCCAGTAATCGCCGGAGATGTAAACGGTCAATCCCATGCCGAAATTCGGCACGATGTCTTTGGAGGGAGTTGTTGCCATCACCACTTCACTGCCGGGGAGAAATGCTTCCGGCTCGTATTGCGGGAAAGGACCTTGATAGAGGCGATCTTTTACTGCGGGGCCGGAGCCGAAATCATAGCGATCCCAATTGTGCGCGGGAATGTGCGCATTTGCAGGTTTGACGCCCATACCAGCGAGCAATGCGGCCGCGCCGCTGGTTTGCAGAAACGTTCGTCGCTTCATGATATCTCGCTTTTATGGTTTGAAATCGTAACCCAATCGGCTCGACTAGCGGCATTGACGGACCGGCGGCCTGTGTTACGATCAATCGGCTCGACTAGCGGCATTGACAGACCGGCGGCCTGTGTTACGATCAATCGGCTCGACTAGTACACTGTTACCTTAATTTTTTTACGTGTCCTTTTTTAAGGCACCTTTGCAGCCGCGATTTCATTGGCTGAAAAACCTATAAGAATTAAGGTAACAGTGTACTAGCGGCATTGACAGACCAGCGGTCTGTGTTACGATCAAGAAGTCTTTATTTCAAACGCACACGACTGAGCACGTACCAGCCATTCGCATCCGGAGGGGTTTTGATTGCCAGTTTGATGAATTTCAAATTCGGATGCTGGGCTTCCGGCGCAGGACTGAAAATTCCCAAAGCCAGATCGTATTCTCCCGCCGGCAAGCTCTGCGGTGGAGCGACCTCGACACTTTCATTTCGTTTTCCTGGCTGCCAACCTTTCATGGAGCAGAGCTTCGAGAAAACCTGCGCGGTGTTGCCCTGCTTGAGCCGGACGGTGAGATGGTAATCCCAATAAGGCGGAGCCGCGCCCACATTTTCCCATTGCATCGAGATTTTCAAAGTCGAATCTCTCGAAACCACTTGAGAGTGCTTCAACTCGCGCAGCACCAGCCGGTATCCGATCTTGCGAAGAACGCGCTGCACTTCCGGCAACCATGTTTGCGGAATCGCCGTGCCCTTGTTTTGGATATACGTGGCATGATGGCTCAACGCCCAGTCCATGATGTAGCCGATGGGCCATCCCCGATCGAGCCAATCGCGCATCGTCCAACACGGCTCCAACGCCACCGGGCCATTCTGCCATGCGGCCGTGGCATTCGTCGCTTGCAATTGCGGATCATAAAAAGTGGGCATGTGCCAATTCATGTCGCCCCAACAATCCGCGCGCCAGCCCGTTTGGTAAAGGCTCGTGGCGCGCTGCAAGCCGTTGGCATCACCAATCAGCATCGTTTTCGGCGTCGTGGGAAAAGCCGCCACCCAGCCATCGATGATATCGCGTTTGAGGGTTTCTGAAAGTTCCGGCACCCATTCTCCAGGTTTTCCTCCGCTGGGAGGGTTGCCGACGAGCTCCTTGATGATGGCGCGCCAGAAATGCCACTCCCCCCAAAGTCCGACGGAGCCAATATCCAACAAATCCATATAAGGGTGCTGATCATAGCGACGGCCTAGTTCTGCAACCAGGCGGTCATGCAAAGTTTTAACCTGCGGGTCGGCGAGATCCGGCGCCCAAAGATCGGGCTCGCTCGGCAAATCTTGTTTGTCGTTTTCGTTGCCATCAAAATAATAAATGTAACCGCTCGCGCCCTTTTGCCTGAGCCAAAGCGGCGCATATCCGAGTGGAGGGGAAGAGGACTCGCTTTCGCTGGCCCAAACCATCATTCGCCACGCCAGTCGCTGTCCGGCATTTTTCGCGAGCAGAAGTTGCTGCTCAAGAAAACTGAAATCCAGCCTGCCCTCCTCCGGCTCGAGCTCGTGCCAACCGAAGCGGCGATACACCGTGGCCGACGGCAATCCGGCGAGGTTCGCATCGTGATCGGCGGTTTCATAGAAAGTTTGCCAACCCATTCCGGGATTGGCATAAAGGGTTTCGGTATCCTCCGCGGGCTTGACCACGGCCTCGTTGGAGGCCGGGGCCGGAGCGGTAGGCCCGTCATCGTGCCCGCATCCGGCGGATAATAGAACAACCCAAAAAATTTGAGCCGGCTTATTCATCTGCATTCATTACCCCAAACTAACGGATAACAGGGAAGTCGGACTTTGCAAACCGTCCGGATGCTGCAAAGTCCGACTTCGCCCACTCTTTGTTCTTATCCGTTAAGTGGGGATTACCTATGCTGAAATCTTCAGTGAGATTTAAATCTATCATAGATCGCATCGAGCAAAGGCGTCCGCCCATCTTTCAAACGATCTCCCTGCAGCGTCCAGATTATAAGTCCGCCGGCTTTTTTCCGCTTCACATAGTCCGCCTTGCGGGCAACCGATTCCTCATCGTCGAATGAAACGAGAATTTTTTCCGATTCGCTCACCAAGTAGGGCGCGTGAGCTTTACTGTCCCAAAGCCGTTTGAATAAATCAAAGCGCTCGGCGATTCGAGCATAGTCTACTCCTTCATCTGCCGGAAAGATTTCGGTATCGGCGCCGCCGTGTGCAGAATAGATTTCGGTGCAGTTGGCATAAGCATGCCCGTAGAAAGCAACACCCAGATTGATTTTTTCAGCGGGCACGTTATGCTCATTGTGATAGAGCTTAAATGCGCCATCCAAACAACGGGCGGAATCGCCCTGCGCCGGTCCGAAGAGCGCTGAATTATGATTGCTGATCTTGCCCCACGGTCCGAAAAGATCGTAAGTCATGAGGTTGAGACGATCCAAAATCGCGGTGATCTTCTCGACCTCGATATCGGGCAAATGACTGGCGGCTGCGGGCAAAGAGGCGGAGAGCAAATAATATTTGCCGGTTCTTTTTCCAAGCGCCTGCAAACTGTCTCTCACGGTTTGCAGCAGGAAAGTGAAACTCGGCTTGTCCTGAGGCGTGCCTTTGTGCCGGACGTAACCTGGAAATTCCCAATCCACATCGATACCATCGAAGCCATAGTCAGTAATGTGCTTGACACACGCGCGCGCAAAATGAGCGCGTTTCTGCGGATCGGCAGCGACTTGCGAAAAGTTATTTGAATTTTCCCAACCGCCGATGGAGAGAATCATCTTGGCACCGTGGCGATGCGCGAGGGCAACCATGGAACTGTTTGGCTTGAGATTGCCGGAGAGAGAGTCCATTTCGCCTTTAAGCAGATGGTTGTCGGCCACCGGATCCATTCCAACGATTTCGCCGTTTGCCAGCGGATAAAAAAAGGCGTAGGTGACTGCGGTCAACTTTTCATACGGTATCGCGTGAGGGTTGAGGCGCTCGCGATTTTTTTGCCATTTCCAGGAGGGGAAATAACCAATGAGATCTTTTTGCTGTGCCGAGAGCGGCGTTAAAAAAAGAATAAGCGCGGGCAGCAAAATCCATTTTAAGAGTTTCGTCATTGTCGCCTCTCGATTACTGACTCACCTGACTCTGAAGGGTCTACTTCAAAAGTATCTTGATGCGGCTGAGCGTATACCAGCCGTTCGCGTCGGGAGTAGCTTTAATCGCCAGTTTCACAAATCTCAAATTCGCATGATTGTGTTCGGACGAGGGACTGAAAATCCCGAGAGCCAAATCATATTCTCCTGCCGGCAAACTCTGCGGCAATGCCAGCGCAACACTTTCATTGCGTTTTCCCGGCTGCCAACCTTTGATGGAGAGGAGCTTCGAGAAAACCTGCGCGGAGTTGCCTTGTGTGAGCCGAACCGCAAGATCGTAGTCCCAATATGGCGGCGCCACGCCGACGTTTTCCCATACCATGGAAATCTTCAAAGAGGAATCCCTCGGCGTCGCTTGCAAATGTTTCAGCTCGCGCAATACCAGCCGGTATCCGATCTTGCGAAGAACGCGCTGCACTTCCGGCAACCATGTTTGCGGAATCGCCGTGCCCTTGTTTTGGATATACGTGGCATGATGGCTCAACGCCCAGTCCATGATGTAGCCGATGGGCCAGCCCCGGTCAAACCAATAGCTCATAATCCAACACGGCTCCAGCGCCACCGGGCCATTCTGCCAAGCGGCCGTGGCATTCGTCGCTTGCAATTGCGGATCATAAAAACTGGGCATGTGCCAATTCATGTCGCCCCAACAATCCGCGCGCCAGCCCGTTTTGTAAACACCTGTGGCGCGTTGCAAGCCCTTCGCATCGCCGATCAGCATCGTCTTCGGCGTTGTGGGAAAAGCTGCCAACCATTTATCGATGACATCGAGTTTGACGGCATCGGAAAGCTCCGGCATCCATTCTCCCGCTTTTCCGCCGCTGGAAGGGTTGCCGACAACTTGCTTGATGATAGCGCGCCAGAAATGCCATTCGCCCCAAAGCCCCACGGAGCCGACATCCAGCAAATCCATGAAGGGATGCCGATCATAACGACGGCCCAGTTCTGCCACTAGGCGGTCATGTAACGTTTTGACCTGCGGGTCGGCGAGATCCGGCGCCCAAAGATCGGGCTCGCTCGGCAAATCTTGTTTGTCGTTTTCGTTGCCATCAAAATAATAAATGTAACCGCTCGCGCCCTTTTGCCTGAGCCAGAGCGGCGCATATCCGAGTGGAGGGGAAGAGGACTCGCTTTCACTTGCCAAAACCATCATTCGCCATGCCAAGCGCTGCCCGGCATTTCTCGCTTGCTGCAACGTGCCTTCGAGAAAACTGAAATCGAACTTTCCTTCTTCCGGCTCAAGCTCGTGCCAGCCAAAGCGACGATACATTGTAGTCGACGGCAAGCCGGCCAGGTTTGCATCGTGAACAGCAGGCTCGTAAAAAGTTTGCCAACCCATGCCGGGATTAGGGTAAAGGGTTTCGGTGTCTTCGATGGGTTTGACGACGGCCTCGTTTGTCACCGGTTCCGGAGCGGTAGGCCCGTCATCCTGGCTGCATCCGGCGGATAACAGCACAACCCAAAGAATTTGAGCAAGCTTATTCATCTCTTCGGCTTTCACCAATCGATCTTGTCTCCGGGAATATCGCGTTGTACGGTAGTCTTGACGTCAAACGTGAAAAGATTTTCCGGCTGCGTAAGACGAACGGTTTTGATTTCTTTGATACGCGTGAGCGGAACCACCTCATCGCCGAAGCCATTGGTGCGGGTTTGGCTGGCCCAATACACGACATGCTTTTCTCCGTTTTCATCTTTGTGCCAGCCGAGAAACACCACGGAGTGCCCGCCGCCCTTTTGCCAGGAAATATTCATGAAATCGCCGGGGCGCGCGTTGCGAGGTTTGATCTCTTGCCCCATTTTTGAATACTGCACGAGCGCGTAGTGGCTGCCAAAGCCGTCGTCGTTCCATTTGCCCCAAAACTTGATCGTATCTTCCCGCCGGCTGCCGTCTTCTTCCTGCATGCGCATGGCCTCGTAGCGGTCCGCGCTGAGGCGTTCGCCGCGTTCGAGAAAGAAGAGATTGAGCTGCTCAATGAATGCCGCGTAAGTGGCGCCACTGCAGTAGCTCGTCGTTCGCGGCGGCGCCAGCAGTAAGCGAGCAAAGAGCTTCAACTCATAACCAACCGGCGATTCCGTTGGGACGGCCTTGATGCCGATAAAATAACCGCCGCCATCCATTGCCGTGGCTTGAACTTTGTCGATGCCTTGCAGCACAAAGGAGTTGTAGCCTTTGACGTTTTGGCCAAAGAGCTCGGCATGACGCGTGTGGTGCACGCCGGCAACCAGAGCGTCTTTCTCAAGCACGAACCACTCACCATTATCGGTGGTGGCTTCGAGTTTCGAAGCGCTGTGTTTCGTTTGCGCCAATGCCATCGGCAACCATAAAATCAGGATGACGCAACCTTTGAAGATAGAAGATTTCATGATCAACAACTCCCAACATGATTGAATGTCGTGAGCAAAGAGCGAGTGGCGTAGGAAGAAAGGCGAGGAGTGAAAGACGCGCCCTCGCTCTTCGCTCCTCAATTCACTCTGGTGCCGCTTCGAGCAACAAGCTCCGCGCAAACTGCGCCGCGAGTTTTGCCCTCGGGCCTTGCACGATGCCGTAGTCTCTTTGATTGACGTAATCCTGCACTCGATAGCTGCGGCCTTCCAAACCGCGAAGCTCCACTTCGCCGTTCCACGCGTTCGCATAAAAGGCATAATACATTTTGCCGTCTTTTTGAATCGCGTGCGTTTCCGGTTTGTCAAAACCGATATCATAGAGCGCTCCGAGATATGAGCCGGCGGGCAACATTTTCGCATGATATACGGCAGCCCATTTCGCCCACAAGGCCTCGCGCTCCGGCGTCAAATCAACTTTGGATTTCGGCTTGGCGCCAACCGGCCACGTGAACTTCGTGCCGATGATGCCGCCAATGCCGACTGTCGTGGCAAAATCATCATGGCCGTCGCTCAACTCCACGTGATCACCGTAATAAGCAGCGTTCGGTCCCATGAGAGCTTTCAGCGTTTTGCCCTTCAAGCGAATTTGCCAAGAGCTTTCGGGATCCGAGGATACCGATTGATTCATGTATGGCATCGTGAAGAAAGAAAACGCCGTGCCGCATGGGCAGATTTGCACGACCGCATTCGGATGAATGCTCATCGCAGTTTCATAAATCGCCTTGAAAAACTCCGGCACCTTTTCGACGGCTTCTTCGGGATAGGCGTGCTGATGCGCTGCGTTATAACACGGCGGCGCGCCGTTCAAATGCTGGCCGTCGATCTTCAAGCCCGCGAATCCCCAGGTTTGCATGAACGTCTGCACGAGTTTTTTAGTGTATGCCTGCACCGGCGCGTAAGCAGGGCACAAGTAGTAGGCATCCCACCAACTGATTTTTTGCATGGAGCCGTCTTCATTCAGCAAAAGATATTCTGGATGCTGCTTGATCAAATCCGTGCCTGGATCCACCGCGAGCGGCGACCACCAGAGTTTTGATTTCAAACCCTGGGCGTTGATGCGTTTCACGAAATCAATCATGTCCACGTCACCGCGTGGAAATTTGTTTTTTTCCAGATACCAATCGCCCTCGGCATTTTGCCAGCCGTCATCCAGCGTGGCCCACTGATAGCCGAGCTTCTTGGCCATCGGCAAAGTGTTGACGACTTGATCCATCGTGAAATTGCGCTCATACCCCCACGCGCACCATTCCGGCTCATAGGTCGTGGCCGGCAAGTCGTCGAACGTGATGCCCTTCTTCATCATCATGCGGCGATACTCGGCCAGGGTTTGGAAGTAGTCGCCGTTGTGCACAAACACAAAAGTCTGAAACGTCATGAGCGATTCACTAGGCTTCAACGTTTTGCTGGCGTTGCACTGCACGCCTAAATTCGCAACGGTTGAATCCGGCATGGCCACGGGAAGTGCAACCTGCTTGGGCACCATTTCGAGATGGCCGACGCCGATGCCAACGTCGCGCCGCCAAACATCAACGACCGGCGTGCCGCCGCCGTAGTCGCTCGCGTTCATGCCCATGAAATTGTCCTGCGCAAATCCGGCCTTGAGCGGCAACACCCAATCCGCGCGCGACTCGTAAGAGCCGCTTTGATAGGACCAAAAATGCGGATCGGTTTTGCCGTTCACAGAGATCGCATAATGATTGTTCGTCCAGCTCTCGATGGTCAAATCCGTCGCGCCGATATTGCGGTAGGAAACCTGATAAACCGCCACGCTCGGGAAATCGTCGTAGAGCGCGATCGAAACTTCCTTGCGCAAGGCCGCGCTCGCTCCGGTGATGAGATGGCGTTTGCCCTTGCCGATTTCGTCATCGAGATTTTCTTTGACCTGTTTCTCGAAAGCAAAGTCTTCCACGCGATTGCCGGCGACGATGACAAACTCAGAAGGGGAATAGTCGCCGACGATTATGTCGGCGGAGGTTCGCTTGGCGACGATTTGGCTGTGCAAATTTTTATCGAACCGCAGCCTTAGATTTTTGCTTTCCAACTCAACGGCAGAATCCTTTTGCGCACAAGATTGCACGAGCGCAAAGAGCGCCAGCATGGCCGCGCCGACGCCGAACAACTTTACCTTGCGAGACTTCATGGTTTCCTCCTTCCGTTTCCGCTATGCAAAATTTTTAGCGCATTCTCGCGATAGACTTTTTTCAAAACCTGATCGCTTAAGCCAAAGCCGTTCAAAGCCCAGTGATAACCGAATTGCTCGGTCTCATAAAAATGCTCATCGCTGCTTTCCAAGATTCTGAACGTGATTTGATACATCTCTTGGTCGAATCCCATGTCCGTGCCGTAGAGCAAGCGGTCTTGATACTTTTCGAAAAACTTGTTCATGTAGCGCGGAATGGGCGCGGTCTCGGCGTAACGCGCGCCGATTTCCGCGTAGAGATTGGGATACTTATCGAGCAGCGCAGCGAGAATGCTCAGGTCGTAGCAACAATTGGCGAAATGAGAGGCGATGAACGTGGTTTGGGGATGGCGCTTCACTGCGTTTTCCAGCGTGCGCACCAGCTCGGCGTGAGAGAGAATGTTCTTCTGATTATCCAGCCGCCACTCGTAAGCGTTCATCAAGCCGTCGTTGGTGGAGTCCATCGTCATGTACATCCACATGGGTTCGGCAACGTGGATTTGCACCGGAATTTTTAGCTCGGCGCATTTTTGCAGCAGCGGATCCATGCGCGCATCATCAATGTGCATGCCCCAAGCTTTGGTGGGATAATCATAAAAGAGTCCCTTGCCTTTGTCGCCCAATTCTCCCACGCCCGTTGCGCCAACTCGCACACAACGCTCCAGTTCTTTCACTGCCGCCGGACCAAAGCCGGGCTTATCATAACCGGTGTAATCGAATCCGCACCAAACTTCAAAGCGCTCGGGATATTTCGAGTAGAGGGCATAGATGGAATCGAACCGCGCGCCGGTGGAATAAGTCAAGATCATGGTTTTCGCGATGCCCACTTCATCCATAGTCTTGACCCATTGCGCGATTTCTTTCGGCCCCTTGGCATACGGGTGCGAATGAATGTCAATGATGGGGTATTTGGCTTTTTGAATATGAGTGACCGGTATTTTGTAAATGGATTTGGGCCGGTAGTGTTTGAGCAAGAGCTGATCCGGCGGCGTTTGGGCGTTTGCCGAATTGCCTCCGCAAAGAAGCGCGCTCAATGCAAGCGCAAGAGCCGGTCCTTTGAATTTCTCGATCTTTGTTCGCATTTTTTCTTCTCAGCTTTTCTTGGAAAACAAATTTTTCCAGAGGATAGAAAAAGCAACTGTAGAACCTGAATTTTGCACTCGTGATGCCGCCAACCTCCGCCTGATGCTGTAAGCATCAGGCTAAAAGGTGGAAACCCCGCAAGCGGGGTTCATACCCACTGGGTGGCAGCCCCGTTCACGGGGCTTGCATCTCCTAGCCTGATGCTTCAGCATCAGGCGAAAGCCGCGTGAGCACGGTGCAAAATTCAGGTAAAAACTTTATCCGCCGGGTCTGCCTATCCATTGGAGATTTAAAACGCAGATTTTTTTCTAACTTTGCTCCGCAACAGCCACAAGGCGGACGAGCCGCAACTCAAAAGCATTCTGTAAGCGGATTTTAGCGCAAGCGGATAAAGCAAAGGCAGTATCCGCTTACAGAATAATCTTTGTTTTTTTTGCAAAGATTAAACTTGTTAGAGATTAAAGCTCAAGGCCGCTCTTCACGATAGGGCTTTTTCGATTTGTACAACTGCACTCGGGCTTGTATCTGTTGCGCCAATTGGCGCTGCCCTTCTGCAACGGCCAACTGCTGCGCTTGCTGCGCAGTTTGTATTGCTTCTTGAAACCGGCGGTTTTCAGCATAGGCTGCGGCTAATGCCTCCAGCGCGCCGGGCGAGCGATTCGCAGTTTTATCACAAAGCTTTTTGGCAATGCGCAGCGCTTCTTTGCCGTTTCTGATTTCTGCCTCTGGGGCCGTAGCCAGCAACCAGGCCAATTGATAAGCGAGGCGGGCATCATCGGGCGCGTACCTCATGCCCTGCTCAAACGCGTGCTTCGCTTCAGCCGCGCGGCCGGCGCGCTTGCAAAACGTGCCGAGATTCAAATAGGCATCGGGCAGAGTCGAGTCAAGCTGCGCCACTCTTTCGGCATGGGCAATCGCTTCCTCAATTTGTCCGGTCTCAAAGAGCGCCACGCTCAAATTGTTCAACGCTTCGGTATAGTCCGGATTGAGCGCGAGCGCCTGGCGATACTGCTCCGTCGCTGCGGAGATTTTTTTTTGATACTGCAAAGCCATGCCGAGATTGTTGTGTGCCTCGGCATCCGCACGGGCGGCGAGGGCGAGTTGCAATTCTTTCACGGCCTGCTCATATCGGCCCGCGGCCAAATGCCGGCTGGCGCGCATGCGCCGCCAAGAGGAGCTGACGCCTTCGGCAATCATTTCGGCAAAAACCGGATCGGGCATTTCCATCTTTACCGGCAGCTTCTCGGCGAGCTGAATGTGATGCTCGGCCTTGGCCATATCGTGCGAGCGGCGATAGATCTCTGCTAAAAAATTCTGTGCTTCTCTGAATTGCGGCGCCAGCGCGAGAGCCTGCTCCGCACACGCGCGCGCAGTCTGCAGATCATTTTTGTCCAGCGCAATTTTCGCCGCAGCGAGATAAGCATGCGGCAATTTCGGCTGCCCATTTATAGCCGCTTGAAATGCGGCTTCGGCTTTTTCCAATTCTCCCGCAGCCAACAAGGCCTGGCCATGACGAACTTGCAAGGGTGTGTAATTGGGATTCAACGCGCGACTGCGTTCGTACCAAGCGAGCGCTTCGCCCGAGCCGGCCTCGGACAGGGCGTACGCGCAATAGTATGGCCAGCGAAATTCTTTTGGATCCAATACTGCCGCCTGCTGGAAGCAGGGAATGGCTTCGCGCTGGAAGTCATGAACGTAAAGATTCACCGCCAATTTTCCCCAATGCCGCGCCGATTTGGGATTTTGCTCCACCTCTTTGCGCAGTTGCGTGAGTTTCTCCACGACCGGCGCTTCGCTTCCGGCATAATCAATTTCCGGTAATGAGGATCTGGGTGAAAGACGAGGTGATTTGAATGCAAAAAATACTGCAATCAAAATCACACCTATTCCAATGCAGGCGATAAGCCCGCGACGGTTGCGGAATGGAATCTGTTGGACGTTTTTCAATTCGTTGACAATTTTTTAATTTGAAACTGCTCCGGCATAAGCCGGAACTAAAAAGAAAATCAAAAGCGCACGCAAAGACGCAAAGAACCCGCAAAGTTTTGTCTTTTGCTTTTCTTTGCGCAACCTTTGCGCCTTTGCGTGAATGCTTTTAAATGAAATTCTTAACCTTGTGACACTAGCTCCTTCGCGCAGGCAAACGATCCAGTTGTTTGCCCTGGCCTTTTTGCAGAGTGATGATTTGCTCGGCGGCGACGCCGGGAAACATTTCAACAGCACCATCGGGCCATTCGACTATGATTCTTTCGACTGCCGTTGCCGTGCCCAAACCAAAATGCACGCGCATATCATTGCTGTTGAGATAGCTATAGCCAGGCGCAACGCTGCGCAGCGTGCGCGTGCCAGCCGCCTCGACAAAAATTTTCGCGCCGAGGGCGTCGCGTTTGAGCATGGGATCGAGCGCGCGCACCATGAGCCAATGGCCTTTATTGGGAACGTCGTTGCGATACAAGCGCGCGCGACCTCCTTCATTGGTCACTAACAAATCGAGGTCGCCATCGTTGTCCACGTCGCCGAATGCCAGGCCGCGGCTGTTTTCGATTTCGCCACAAAAGGAGGCCGCCTGCGCGCTGGCATTGCGAAACCTTCCAGCGCCTTCATTTTCAAACAAGAAATTCGGCTCGGCATAATCATCCCAGTAATCGGGGGCTTCGATATTTTTGAGCAGCGGGCCGCGCGTCACTCGGCCATTCACCACGGCAAGGTCGAGATCGCCGTCATGATCATAATCGAAAAATCCGGCGCCAAAGCCGGTGTAAGGCAGGCTGACGCCGGCCAAGCGCGCGGGCGAGCTATCGTCTTGAAACATGCCGCCTCCGATATTGCGATAAAACGTATTGACTTCCTCGCGCAGATGTGTGATGAACAAATCCATGTCTTCATCGTTGTCAATGTCTCCCACGGCCACGCCCATGTTTGCCGCGGTCATGCCCAGCGCATTGACCGCTGCGCCTCGCGGCAAAGCTTCGTCTTTGAAAGTGCCGTTCTTCTGATTGATCCACATGAAATTCGCATCGCGATCATTGGCGACATAAACATCGAGCCAACCATCGTCGTTGAAATCGGCGCTCACCACGCCCAAGCCATACGAAGCGACTTTCGCGATGTTGGAGGCCAGCGAAACATCCGTGAAAGTGCCATTGCCGTTGTTGTGATAGAGCTTGTCCGGCACTGCGGGAAAACCGGATGGGCCGCAATAATCCGGGCGACCGGCTCTGTCGGTGCACACCACGGTGCTGTCATAAGCCAGATAGTTGGCGACGTAGAGATCGAGAAAGCCGTCGCGATCGTAATCAAAAAAAATCGCCGAGCACGCCCAATGCGGATTGTCGATGCCGACCGCATGAGTGACATTGGTGAAAGTGCCGTCGCCGTTGTTGCGATAGAACGCGTCCGGGCCATAGTTGGTCACGTAAACATCGAGGTGGCTGTCGTTGTCGAAATCGCCAATCGCGCAGCCCATGCCGTAACCCGTCTCGTCTAAACCGGAAGCCGCAGTGACCTCGAGGAATGAACCGTCAGCTTCCTGCCGGAACAAGCGACTCGTGGCGGGTGGATGCTGGTCTTTGCCTGCGCCATGATAGCCGCTGTTGATGAGATAAATATCGAGATCGCCGTCGTTGTCGTAATCCAAAAACGCGCCGCCCGAGCCGAGGCTTTCCGGCATGTAATAGCTGCCGTCCACGCCGGTTTCGTGCACAAAATCCAGTTTGACTTCAGCCGTGATTTCCGTGAAGTAGCCGGCGCGAGGGTTTTGAGAAGCCGCTTCGCGGCCAGGTCGGGAGGAATCGCAAGCCGCAAGCTCAAGCAGGCACACGAATCCTGCGCACAGGCAAAATATTTTTTGGCCGTTCATCGCATGACAAAAAATTTCTTCGTCAAATAATTGCGCCCGTTGCTTATTCTCACCCAATAAATGCCGGTGTGCAACGCATGGCCATTCTGATCGCGAAGATTCCAGTCAAAATGGAAGAAGGGCGCAGAAGGAGGAGTGGCCGTTGCAAAAACGCTTTCACCCAAGACGTTGTAGATGACGAGCGATTTGACCTCGGCAAATTGGGAGGTGAAGTGCATCGCGCTGTGGCCGCCGGCGACAGCCGGGTTGGGGAAGACGTGAAGCGCAGTGGGCAATATCGCAGCAGTGGCGGGGGAAGCGACGGAGACCGTCGATGGAAATAAATCCTGTAGGCGACCACTGATGCGAACCTCGTCGATGCGGCCTTCAAAATCGTTAATGCTGGGCGAGGTCGGATCGCTCCGAAACCACGTGCCAATGGACAAGGGCGCAGCATTCGAAAAAAACGGTTGCTTGAACTGCAAGGTATCGACCGCGGGCGCCGTCGGATCATTCCACATATAAACCTTCTGCGCTTGAAAATCATAAAATGCGGCCACGAACGTCCATTGATTGAGCGGAATCGTGAAGCTCGAGGTCACCCGTTGCGAGCGGTCGTTGGCATCGCGAATGAGAAACTCGAGATTCTTGCTCTCGGAAATGCGCAGAGAGTAGTTTGTGGTTTTGGGCGTGGGAAATTGATCGCCTTTGACGATGATGAAATGCACGCGCGTGAAAGCGATGGGATAAATCCAGGCCGAGAGGCCGACATTCTCATTGTCGAAATCAAGATCCGCGCTGTCTTCGATTTTTAGAAAATCATGCGCATTGTTGAGTTCCAAAGATAAATAAGCGCTGCCTTCGCGCAACGGCGCGAGATTGCCGTAACTTGCCGGGCCTTGCAACGCGCCGTGGTTCTCTGCACTGTCCCAATCCGCGGCGTCTAGACCGTTATTTTCAAATTGCCATCTGCCGCCCTTGCTTTGAGGAAAGGCCACGCTATTGTAGCCGATCACCAGCAGCACTAATCCACAGGTTATTTTTTTACTCACGGCTATTCCTGAACATGACGTAGCGCAGACTTGAAGGGCAATGCTGCTAATTTTTCAGTAAAGCAAAACGATTTTCGGCAAAGCTATTCAAAAAGCAAGACAGAAAAATGAAGGGCAGAAATATAAGGCTTAACATCATCAAAGAAATGCGCCCATAGAGCAACGAGAAGTTCTAAGGATTTTTCTGCCCTACATTTTTCTGTCTGTGTCTTTTTCGAAAGTTCGTAACATTGGACTTGAAGGGTAAAAGGCGCGCCTTCACCCCTTGCTCCTCGCCGCTTTATCGCCTGCCATAATTCGGCGCTTGCTCGACGCCGATATAAGCGCTGAACAACGTGCCGACGTCGCCGCTGCCTGGATGCACGGCGTAAATCGTCTTCTTATGGAAGGTCAAATATCGCATCTGCGCCGATAGTTTTTCGGCAAACAAAACTTCAGTGGAATGATCCGCTTTGATCGCCAACAGATGCGCGTCCCAGGCTTCCGAAATATACACCGTGCCCTCCGCATCGACTTCGAGGCCCACGGGTGGAACATCGTGATTGGTGTAAATGATCTCTTCATGTTCCAAGCCGCTTGCGGTGATTTCATAACGCCACACGCTGCCCGTGTCCCAAATGTCGGTGACATAGAGGTAGTTTCCGAAAACGCGACAGCTTTTGGGCGTGCTGAGGTCCGCGGCCGCGCTAAGATTGCCGCCGGCGTCGTATTTGACGATACCCGAATCATTGGCGACAATGTACATGTTGCCGGCAGCGTCCCAATCGAAATCGATCACGTGCAGTCCCTCGGTCACAACGTAGTCTTCGACCGTGCCGCCGTCCGACGACACCCGCACGATTTTGCCTTCTTCTTGATTGCAAACATAGAGAGAGTGGTTCGGGCCAAAGTGAATGGCGCCGTTCACCGCAACATGGGCAAACTCCGACTTGTGGCCGTCCGGCGTGATTTTGTAAACGATTTCATCCGAGCCGGAGCCGACGTAGACATTGTCGCTGTCATCCACGGCTACGCCTTTGGGCCAGTGAATTTCTTCATCGATGATGCGCACCGTCGGCTTGAAAATAAAACTCATTTGATTGCTCCAAAACTCCGAGCCTTTGACCGCGACTCTCACAGTGACGGTGGCGTCGTCGATGTTCGGCGCGCGCACGGTCAGCTCCGTTGCGGTTGCCGAAAGCACCTCGCCGGTTTTGTTGCCGAACTGCACGAGGTTGAAGCTCGGATCGGGGTCAAAGCCGCTGCCGGTAATTTTCACCACGTCTTTGAGAAATCCTTCGGTGGGGGCGAGGGCGGTGAGCGCGGCAGCGGGCAATCCGCTGGGATTGGGATCGGGATTTTCCGGCCCAAACGCCGGATTCTCCAGCTTCTCACAAGCGAACAACATCAGCGCGGCAAGCAAGGCGAGCAACATCGAAAAGAATTTGGTGTTCATGATTCACGCTCCTCCTTAATTCCATTAAGAGTGAAACCTTTGCTTTAACAGCAAAGATTTTTTCGTAAGCGGATTGCACTGTAAACGGATAAAGCAAAGCTTTCGCCTGATGCTGAAGCATCAGGCTAGGAGGTGCAAGCCCCGTGAACGGGGCTGTCACCCAATTGGTATGAACCCCGCTTGCGGGGTTTTTACCTTTTAGCCTGATGCTTACAGCATCAGGCGGAGGTTGGCGGCATCATCAGTGCAAAAAAAAATCAGTTTCTAACTTTGATTCGCTCATCCGCCTACTACAAAAGCTGCGGCTTAAAACCCAAAATCAAACGAGAACATGTGCACGGCGTCGAAGTTTTTGAACGCGAGGTAGCTGTAATCCAAGCCGACCGCCATGTTGCCGACATTCACGTGCGCGCCGCCGCCGAGGGTAAAATCTTCTTCATCGTAATTGGTTTTGTAGCCGCCGCGCAGGAAGATCATTTTCTTGAAGCCGTATTCCAAGCCGAAGTGCAGGCGCTCGGAGAAATCGCGCGGGTGGAGGGCGTCCGCGGAAACGGTGAGGTCATGGTTCTTGCCCGCGAAAGACGGGAACAGCCGCAGCGCATCCATGGCCGCGCCGAATTTGAAACTGAGCGGCAGCGGGAAAGACTCGAAGCGATATTCCTTCTCCGGCGAAATGTTTTGGATCGTCATGGCAATGCGAAGATCCTTGAAGCCGGTATAAAAAATCGTCCCGAAATCAAACGCCATGAGATTCATTTCCGCGGTGAAGTTTTGCGGGCTGGCGAACGACCCTTCGAGGGAGGCGCTGAGATTCTCATGAATGTAGCGCAGGTTGGCGCCGAAAGAA
The DNA here is from genome assembly GCA_041918175.1 of bacterium. Taxonomy (GTDB): domain Bacteria; phylum Zhuqueibacterota; class Zhuqueibacteria; order Zhuqueibacterales; family Zhuqueibacteraceae; genus JABWAN01. The sequence continues at coordinate 14,636 of JAYRWE010000054.1, read as the reverse complement.
AATTTATCGGAGATGCGGCGGGCATAGCTCACGCCCAAAAGCCAGCTATCCGGAGAAAAGGTTCCGGTCTCTTCAAACAATTCCGCCCCGCCGGTGAAACGTGTCCCGTACAGCGTGCCCCAATCAACAGCCTGAAAATGAACGCCGAATGTGCCGAGGCTGCCGATTTGATATGCGGCCACTCCGGCATTGACATTGATGTCGGCTATCCATTGGGTTTGACTGAGAAACACGTGGCGGCCTTCGATCTGCGCCATGCCCGCAGGATTCCAAAATGCTGCGCCGGCATCGGAGGCCATGGCCGTGTAAGCGTTGCCGAGCGCCGAAGCGCGGGCGCCGACCGGAATGGACAACCACTTCATTCCGGTTTGCGCGATTTTATCGATGCCTTGGCCGAACACGGGCAGAGCCAAAAACAGCGCGGCCAAGAGAAGCAGTTTCGTTGCTCGATAAAGGGTTTTCATATTATGCCTCTTGAGAAAGCCAGATTCGTAGTTGTTTCGCTTAGGGGTGCTAGCGCCCCGCAAAGCCGGGCTTGCATTGCTTTGCCTCTCGCCAAGCGAGAAGCGCGACAGTTTACCTCACCACGACGAATTTGTGAATGCTGCCACCGATCGGCTCGCGATTGAGGTTGCGCGCGTTTTCGACCTGCAGAATGTACACGCCGCTGGCGACGAATTGATTGGAGGCGGTGATCAAGTCCCATTGATCGTCGGCGCTGCCGCTGGTGTGCTCAATGGTTTTGATCAAATCGCCGGTGACGGTATAAATGCGCAGGGTGCAATACGGCGGAAGATTCACGAACAAAATGGTGTTGGCGCGCTGGCCGCTGAAATTGAAATCGCCGGCGCCGGACAGAAACGGATTCGGCACGATGCGCACGTTCGAGGCCGTCCCTTTGCCAGGCTCAAACGCGAGGGCGGGCAGCTCGGCGCGATTGGCGTACTTCGAGCTTTCCAGCCCGTCTTTGTCAATCGCAGTCACGGCGTAATGATAGGCCTCGCCGCGCACGACGTCGTTATCGGTGTAGGTCGTTTGCGTGGCTGCCACGTCTGCAATCTTTGCCCACATCAAATGGGTGCCCTCGGGGTTCAGCTCGCTGTCTTCATCCACCAAAAAGTTGCCGCGCTTGCGATAGATGCGATAGCCGTTCAAATCCGGCGTGCCCGTGTCAAAATCACCGACTGCAGAAAGGTCTTCCCATTCGAGATCGATGCGATTGGGGCCAGACCTCACGGTCAAATCCGGCGCGGGGAGCGGGTCGGGAATATTCAGCTTTTGATTCCACGCCCACAGCGCGCGATCCAACGTTTGGAAGAGAGAATCTTTGCCGGTGGCGAGCAAGGCATTCTTCGCCGCGTCGTCAAACGTTGCGCCCGCTTCGCCGCGATACCACGCGCGCCATTCCAGACCCTTCTCGATGGCCAGCTTGCGCGAGATGCCGTTGACGCCGAGAGCATACACGATCACAACGGAATCGCCTTTGGCCAAATTGTAAGGCCCGAACGCTTGAAACGGATAATCGCCTTCTTGCGCGCTCGCGTCATCCGGCCAGCCGGATTGATCGGCCACGGTTTGCCGCGTGCCCGAGGCCGCCCAATCCCATTCCGTCGCAAAGCCGGGGAAATCGGAATCCCACACATTGTAGATGCTCATATTGCCGATGATCGAAGTCGGTTGGGTCACGTCATCCGCGCGATCATTGGTCGCCTTGTCGGCATGCAGCGCGGCAAATCCGGCGTAGGCGCTGGAAACGAATTCTGCCGAGGACATGGAGGTTGAGCCTCCTTCACCAATGGCATAGCGTGGATCGCCGGTATCATCGAACAGCCGGCCGCCAGCTTCAAATTCCGCAATCTCTGGATGATCGCCGTCCCAGCCATATGAAATCGCCAGCTTTCTGCCGCCGGGCACAAGCGTGGGTGTGTATTCCTCATAATTGGCCCAATCATCCTTGCCTTCTTCGTACCACCGCGCGTAGGTCATCCACGTGCCTGCCGCTGCTTGGAAATTGTATCCGAAAACAAAATAAACGTCCTGCAGCGTTTGATTCACGTCGGTTTCCGGATCCGCGTCTTGATCCCAATCGAAGGTGCAGAGAAAACGATTGTAGAAAATCACATAGTCATCGTGATTGGGATTGGAGAAGGAATAAGAGCGTTTGAGCACGTCCAGACCAGGCTGGGCTTTGTAGCGCAGCTCAATCATCATGTCCGCCGGCAACTTGGGGTCAATCTCGCCCTTGAATCTTCGCGAGGAGGACTGCAGCTCGCCATTGGCGAACACCAAAACTTCCGGCGGTTCGTAGCGGCGAACCTCTCGGATGCCGTAAGGCGCCTCGGCATTGTAAGAAACCGGGCCTTGAATGAAAGCCTGTTTTGCATGCGTCTCGCCATTGGCATCGACCCAACTGCCCACGAGGTGGCCGTTATTTTGAAAAACAATGTGGCCGTAGCGGAATTGATCTTGTGGCCATTCCCCCGTCGGCTCGACGTCGTTGGTGTTGATGTTATCCGAGGCCTCGATGCGCATCTTGAAATCGCCGAGGTTGTGCGTGCGGCTCTGTGCGGAGAGCGAAGTCACACTCACCAACAGCATCGCGACGCAGAGCCCCGCAAGCGGGGCTAGGATTCGGGGAAGGTTGAAAAACTTCTGCATAATGATGCCTCCAACCATATCGTGAATTGTTCTTTTATAATTCAAACCGCAAGCCCAAGAAGAACTCTCTGGGATTGACGAATTGCGACCACGTATTCCAGCCCAGATCGATGTAGGGCTTGTCATGATCGCCCAGCTTGTCATTGCCTTTCTGCGCACCGGTCTCGTGTGGAAAATGCAGGGAATCGACGTACTTGTTGTAGTTGAAGGGATTGGGGAAGCCCTTCTGGTTGAAAAGATTATTGGCCTGCATATAAATTCCGAGGCGGTTGGCGCCGAGTCGGAATCCTTTCTCAACACGAAGATCGGTGTTGGAATAATCAATCACCTCGACGTAAATCTGTTCCTTGAGCGGCGCATCGGGATTCAACAAAGCCTCGCCGCCATCGGACCACGCCAGCAAGAAATTGAGCCGCCAATCGCCCAGAAAATTTTGCCCGACAAACTTGGGCCCGAAATCAACCGGCGTTTTGAACGTGAGGTTGGCCGTAACCGAAGGCACGCCGCGCTGCTTGATTTGCGCCGCGGCCTCTCTTTGGCGATTGGCCAATTGCCGGTCTTCGTAAATGTACCGGAATCCGGTTCGTCCGGTGCTCGTGGTCAAGTACTCAAGCGAAGTCCAGCCCTGCCACCAGCGGCCGAAGCGTTTTTCCAACTTGAGTTCGAGGCCGCGAATGTCGGCATAGCTATTATTGGCGTAAGTCGCGATATCATTTTCACCGTCGAGAGAAACGATGTTCTGCGGGCTGAGCTGGTTGGAGACGTCTTTGTAGTAGCCCGTCAAGTGAATGAGAAAGTCCTCGCCGATTCCCTGTTCCAAACCGGCCTCGTAGGCAATGGTTCGGGGCCACTCCGCAAGGACATTGGGCAGCTCCGCCCCTCTTCCGGTCGAGTTGGGCCGCGTCAAAAAGAGTTGATCCACGACCGGCGGTTGCAGAAAATGTCCGTAGTTGAAGAAAATTTTGCTCGTCGGCGTGACGGGGTGAGAGATGCCCACACGCGGGCTGACATAAAGCTTGTAGCCGCTTTCCGCGGTGGTCAAATTCGAGAAGCTGTTGCTGTTGGCGCGATAGCTGTCCAGCGTGTAAGGATTGTTGGCGAAAATAAACGCGGGATCCAAATTATAGGGGCGCGCCCGCGTATTGTAATAATCCAGCCGCAAGCCAACGTTGGCGATCATGCCCTCGAATTCCAGCTTGTCCTGAATGTAAGCGCCCAGCTTGAGCGGGGAATCATCATACGACCACCAGAGCCAGGGCGCCTCGCTCGCCGGCGTGGTCGTTGCGCCGTGATTGATTTCTCTGCGCTCTTGAAACTTCGTGTATTCAAACGCGATTCCCATTTTAATTTCGTTGTGCGTGTTGACCTGTGAAACCAAATCCGCACTGAGGCCAAAGCCGCGATACTTGGAATGGTCCTGACCGCGGCCGCCGCCGGACATCAGAAAGTCGCCCAGGATATCATACTTCTCAGTGATGCCGCCGCCGAGCGCGCTGCCAACGTAGCCGAACGGTCCTTCGTCATACCAGCGGTTGCCGATTCTTTTGATGCCGGTGGTATCGCGCAACGCGATCGGCTCCTGTCGCGTGCGGAAATCGGTGAACTCGAGGCGCAAGTCGTAAAAGGTTTTTTTGCTCAACATGTGATTCAGGCTCAAGCCGCCGCGATATTGCCGCGTCTCAATCGGGTTGAAATTCGCATCGTGCCAGATGTAGCGCCAGAAATGCGCGTCACGCGCATAGCCCGTGCCCTCGCGCGTGCCGGTGATCATGCCGTTGGTGTCCCCGTAAATGTCGCCGTCCACGCCTTTAACCAGAATATAGCTGTTGTTCAAGCTGAGCTTCATCGTTGGCGAAAGGCTTTTGGTGAGCTTGAGCAGCGTCGTGCTCGCAATGGAATTGTTGCGGCTGAAGGGATAGACCAGTTGCAAATCTTCATAGCGCTGTGAGAGCAGGAAAGCCACCGAGGTAAAAGGCACCTTGCCGCCAATCGATAGATCGCCGAGGTAATCCGGCTTGTTCGCGTACTCGATCTTGCGATGCTGCCATTTCCAAACTTCAAGAAGCTGTTGCGGCGTGAAATCGTTGTCGGGATCGGTATCCGCAAGAAATTGGCGCGCCACTTCATTCCAGCCCACGAATGTAAAAGGATAGGAGCCGTTGGCAACCATATCGTCCGTGACTCCCGTGAAAGCATTCGCGCCGGCATAAGTTTGCCAGAACGGCCCTTCGACACTGAATGGGCTGGGACCGAGATGCTTGCGTTGCGTCGGCCGAATTTTGCCGTCAAAGCTCACGGTGTAGCGCTCCAAACTTCCCTCTTTGGTGATTACATTGACCAACCCGGAACGGATGTCGCCAAATTCCGCATTGAACCCGCCGGTGAGAATTTCGATCTCCTGCACCGCGGTCAAGCTGATATTGGTCAACGGCTGCTGCGTTCTTTCATTGCGGGTGGAAAGCCCGTCGATGAGGATGTCGGTCTCGTTCAGTTGGCCGCCGCGCACAATGAGGCCCGTGCCTTCGCTAGAGGCCGTCAGCGTCACGCCGGTTTCAGTGGCGAGAATTTCCTCAAAGTTGTCGACCGGCCGGCTTTGAATCCCCTCCACGGTGACGATTCTTTGGCTGGCGGAAACGTCGAGTTGCACCACCGGCCGCGAGGCTTCAACCACGACGACTCCCGCCTGAAGAGCTTCTGAGGTCAAAGCAAAATCGAGCGTCGTGGTTTGATTGATGCTGACCTTGACGTTTTGTTGCGTCACCGAAGCGTAGCCGAGATAGGAAGTTTTAACGCTGTAGACATTGGGAGGGAGGTTGAGAATGACGTAATGGCCCTTCATGTCTGCGGCGGCGCCGAATTTTGTGCCTTCGATGATAACGTTGGCGCCAAGAAGCGGCTCTCCGGTTTGCTTGTCGATCACGCGGCCGGTGATCTTGCCGGTGTTGCCGGCCCAAGCCTCATGGCTCAATGCCATGATCAGCAAGAGAGACAAAACACCAACGAGGCCCTTCATTTCACGGTGATTCATAACGCTCCTCCTGTGTAAGCAAGTTATTGAGTGGAAAACGTAGCGCAGGCATTTTGTCTGCAGGCAAAATGCCTGCGCTACTTCACTGAGGCATTGCCAAATTCAGTTCTTAAAATCTTCTGCCCAATTGGGATTGTTGTATTCATTCACATGATTGGAATGCACCAGCGCGTAATGCCCGTCGCCGATGCGATCGACGAAAACAAACTCTCTTTTGCCGTCGATGGCATACGTCCAAATCTCAACCGCGCGGTTGATCTTTAATGTCGAGGCCTCGCGAATTACTTCCAGCGGCGGCCCGTATTTGAGGTAAACTCTCGCCATGTCCGTATTCATTTTGCCGGCCCCGCCCCAGCGCGCCTCGCAATAGGCGAGGCGCCGGAAATGCTCCTGCATAAATTCATTTTCGCGCGTGCCCGGAGTGGGATCTTTCGACTGCCAAAACTCCAGCAAAAATTTTTGCTTGCCCTCCGCGGAAAGCTGCCAGTACAGTTTTTTTTCTTCCTCCGTGGCAATCGACTTGATTTGGTCGAAGTATTTCCGCACGTCCGCTTCGGTCATGGGTAAATTCTCGCTTTGCGGGGCGTGTCCGGAATCGTAAGTAAATTCGGTCTCAGCGTGGCAGGATTCATTCACGGCCAAATCGGTCACGTGCACGGCCAAGCGATGCCGGCCGGAGGGCAAACCGGACAAAGGAATTTTCTCGACGCGCGCGCCGTTCGGGCCGGTTTTTGGAATATTCGCGCGAGTGTTGGAAAACACCTCAGCGCCTTGCGCATCGTGGACACGGTAATTGATCTCATAAAAAGAAGGCTTGGCGCGGTCATAAACAAGATGGTTGATCTCGAAGTACACAAACAGATTTTGCACTGAATCCCTCGCTGAAAATGCTCGTGAGGGATTGGGCACGATCACGAGACCGCCTTTCGCAAAATTGCTCTGCTCGCGGGCTTTCTGAATTTGGGAGGAGAGCAAGAGATCGCTCAAAGAAAGCGCGTCGGAAAATTTTTTAACGAGGAATGGCTTTTTGACGATGCCTTGTCGATTTGAAATCGAATCGTGAATGGCAAGCTGCAACACCGCAGAACCGGCCTCAAGCTCAAAGCGCTTCAGATCGACAAAGAAATAAGCATTCTCTGCCGCTTCGTGCGAGAGTGTGATCGCTTTTCTCTCCCGAAGATGTGCGAGCGTATCGCCGGAAGATGAAACGAGCGTCAGCTCGAGCAACAGCGCTGCCAACGCGGGCGCAGCAGATTGGAATTGAGAAAGATCAACGGCGTAATGGATTTCCGCCAGAGTTTTGCCGGCGAGGCTTTCGAATTGATAGAGGTCAGCATAAAACGCCAACGCGCCCGTGCTTTTGGCGGGCCAATCGGAAGCGCCATTCATCGCCCGACCAACCTCCGGCAAAAGCAACGCGACGATCGCGCCGAACACGGCAACCCGCGCACTCATAGTTTTTTTTCGCGCTACAGTTACGGTTTTCATTTGACCCAAAGCCATGACCTTTTTATGAAAACAACTTTTTCTGTTTCAGGGTTAGTTTGTAATGCCCCTCATGAAATGTCATCCTGCAAGGAACTTCCCCGGCGCTCGGCACATATCCAAAAGCGGACATTAATTCCAGCGCGAGGGAAGGTTCTTCCAGAATGACACTGATGAGGAGTTACAAACCAACCCGTAACGAGTATAGAAGTGCTCACCATGGAGCAACGAGAAGTCGTAAAAATTTTTGCCTTACATTTTGCTGTCATTGCTTTCTTAAAAAATTAGTGCCGTTGGACTGGAAGTCTGCGCTACGTTCTTTCTCCATCAATAACTGAGCGTTCAGCCTCTGAAGGGGCTACAGCGAATTTTCAGACGCGCTGAAAACCGCGGCCTTTCGGGCGGCCCCAACGGATAATGCCTTTGTCTTTTCATCCGTTGGCCTTAATCTATCCGTTGGTGATAAACAACTCTCAGAATTTTATTCTAAGTTTGATTGTCTAAGCCGCCTGCTACGAAACCTCTCCTTCCACGGACATCAGGAAAGTCGCGATCAGCGCGAGCGCCATGCCGGTCAAGATGAGGCCATGTGGAAGAACGCGATGCAGCGCGAGCGAGATGATGACCGTGATCACCGGCGCGATCGCATTGGTCATCGGGCTGACGATAATGGCCTTGCCATGGCGAAAGGCATAAACCAAACACAACGCGCCGATGGAATTCAATATCTGAATCAGCGCGGCGAGATACGGGCCTTTGAATCCCCAATTGATCGGCTGCGAAAAATCCGTCATCCACAACGCAAAGGGAATGAGCACGATGGCCGTGACCATCATATAAAAGAAAATGCTCTCGGCCTTCATCGTCACGTTCGCCAATTTCATGTAATACGCCTGAATGCCCCACGCCAGAAATACGAGCAGCGCCAAGACGATCCACAAAACGCCGCGCGCGCCGGAGCTTTGCGGGTCTTGATAAGAAAGCAGCGGCATGGCGATCAGCGCCAACACGATGCCGGTCCAGCCGAGCTTGCTCGCGCGCTCCTTCAAAAATCCATACGCCATGAGAATGGTCACCACGGGCGACAAAGAAATGATCGGGAAGACAAGATACGCCGGCCCGAGGCGTAACGCCTGAAACAGGAGCAATTGCCCGCCGGCGCCGAGCAATCCGATAATCACACCATGCCGAATGGAGCGCGCATCATATTGCAATTCCCATTTGATAACGCGCAAGGCAATGAGCGCCGGTGGAATCATGGTCAACGCCCAAACCGAATAGCCGAGTGTTGCCGGAAAGCCGGCTTTTTCAGGAAATTCGATGAGCGCGCCCCATAGCCCCCAAAATGAGGTCGTCACCAAAGCATAGATCAACCACAATTTGTTTTTCACATTCAGCTCCCGTTCGTGGTGCACTCGTGATTTCGTGTGGCTTCATTATAAATCTTCAAGACCTGCTGGATTTTGTGATGGAGCAAGTCTTCCGGCTTTTTCGTGATGCGGCCTTCTTGCGCCGCGGCAGATTGGACCGGCAGATACTGGCTCAACAACGTCGGCGGAACCGGATGCGAGGAGAAATTCGCCAGCAGTGTTTGCAACGAGGCCACGACCTCCGGCGCGTTCCAATAATATCGCATGCGATCGCTGAAGCTGTATTTGCGCGCGAAGGCCAATTCAGCCTCGTCGCCGTGATAATGCTTGCGCCAGTGCTGCGGCTTGGCGCACATGACTTGTTCCAAAACCTCGATCAGCCGCGAAGGTTTGACGGACCTTTTGGGCGCGAGCCACTCTTGTTCCATGCGCGCCAATGCGAACACGGCTTCGCGCATGGCAAACGTGAGCCACGGCCCGACTTTGAGTATGGCGAAATGATCTTCCACCAATTCGCGCAAGCCTTCAGGACTTTGATAGTCGGTGGAATGCGCTTCATAAACCAAATGCTCGTATTGTTCGATGAATTTCGCCAAGCCGGCAGCATCGCGGCGGCGATAAGGAATGACGGTATCGTCTCCGAACTCGACGCCTGGTTGAACCACGAGGGCGATGACTCGCTGCCACGCGGCGTGCAATCCTAAATCGAAAAAAGCTTGTTGTGTGGAATCGATCGCTTGCCTAGCTTCAGGTACGCGGGTAGGAGAAATGCGCTCGAGTTTTTCTTTGGCGCCGCCCGGAGGAGGAACTTCGGTGCCGATGATATAAACCGGCGGAGCAGAAGCGGAAGGGCGATCGGCGTGTGCAGCTTCGCAAATCTTGCAAAGCTCGGCGGCTCTTGCTACGGCCAATTCCATGGGCAGGCCGCCATGTTCATCGCAAGGATCATCAACGCAGCGCATGCTGGTATCGAGATGAATTTTTTGGAATCCCGCGGCGACGTATGCCCGCACCTGCTCGCAAGCACGGGGCATGGCGATCTTCGCGCTTTCATCCTGCCAAGCTTGAGGGCCTAAGTGATCGCCGCCCAATAGCACTTGATCAAAGGGGAAATCCACTTTCGCGGCGATTGCTTCGACATAAGCCACGAAGCGCGCCGGCGTCATGCCGGTATATCCGCCGAATTGGTTCACTTGGTTCGAAGTGGCCTCAATCAGCACTGGCGCGCGGTCAGCCTTAGCCTGCAACATAGCTGCTTCCAGCACAAAATGATGGGCCGAACAAATCGCACACAGGCCGATCCCCCTCTGCTTGTGTGCCTTGACAAGCTGCAAGAGCGGATTATTCATGTGCCGACCATCATGGATTGAATGATGCAATCAGATAGATCCAAAACGGATCCCGCAAACGGGACAGCCCAAAAGCTTTCTGTAAGCGGACTTCACTGTAATCGGATAAAGCAAAGGCGGGATCCGCTTACGAAAAAATCTTTGCATTTAAGCATCACAACGTGTCTTCTCTGAAACCAAAGGAGTCCTTGAAATAACCCAGAATTTTTTCCGGCGTCGTGAAGGCCGCGGTTCCGCCGGCTTGGGTAACCGACAACGCGCCGCACATGTTGCCGAACTCCAAGCATTGGCGCAAATCGCCGCCTCGCAGCCATTTGAAAATAAAACCGGCGTCGAAGCTGTCGCCCGCGCCCACGGTATCTATCGGCTTTACCTCAAACCCCTTCGTGCTCACAATAACGCCGCCCTGTTTGGCAAGCGCGCCGTTTTTGCCGAGCTTGATGACCACGGTCTTGGTGTGTTGCGCCAGCATTTCCAGCGCCACCTCAATAGTTTCGCAACCCGAAATGCGCAGCGCTTCTTCTTCATTGGGCAAAAAAACATCCACGTGCGGCAAAACTCCGAACAAGGCGCGATCCCATTTTTCTTCGGGATCCCAATTCGTATCGAGCGAAGTGGACAATCCCAATGCCTTCGCGCGGGCAAACAACTCGCCGCAATCCGGCTTAATGCCGCTTTGCAGGAAGTAGGATGAAAGATGAAGGTGCCGCGCGGTCCGCACATAATCCCAGTCAATATCCGCCAGCCGCAGCTCATCCATCGCGCCTTTGTAAGTGAGCATGGCGCGATCGCGGGCGTCATTGATGACCACAGTCGCGCCCGTGCCGAGGTTCTTCTGCACGATGATGCGCTCGATTGCCACACTGCGGCGCTGCAAACTCGAAATGACCAAATCGCCGAAAGCATCTTCACCAAGCTTGCCGATGAACCCGACTCGTGCGCCCAAAGCAGCGAGGTTGCCGGCAAAAATCGCAGAGGAACTGCCCAACGTCAACGTCATCGCGCCGGCAATTTTTTCTTTGCCAAGCTCGGGCATGCCCTGAATTTGGTCCAAAATCAAATCGACATTAAGCTCGCCTACGACGACGACGTCCAAATTTTTCATTGCCGTCCTTTAAAGTGTGACGACTTGTGAGAGATGCCGCGGCGCATCGGGATTCAAGCCTTTGCTGAGGGCGCGATAATATCCGAGCAATTGGATGATCGGTATGGCCAACAACAGCCGCCCCTCTTCCGGCACCTCCTCGCCGAGCGCAAAAACATGATCGGCATGGGCGCGAACTTGCTCGGTGTCTTTGCCGCTGAAAACCAACAGACGCGCGCCTAATTTTTTCATCTCCGCCAGCACACGCACTTCCTGCTCATATCCGGCGTCGGTCATGAACAGAGTGATCAAGGTCCGCTTGCCGGCAATGCTCATCGGCCCGTGGCGATATTCCAAAGTGTGATAGGCTTCGGAATAGGTCAACGACATCTCTTTCATCTTAAGCATCGCCTCATTGGCGGCGCCGTAGAAAATTCCTTGTCCGAGAAAAACAAAATGATCGAGGGCAGAATCGTTCGCCAAGGCTTGAACGAGTGGGAGGGCATCGGCGAGCAATTTTTCACCGCGTGCCGGAAGGTTTGCCAGTTGCGGCATCAAGCTGTTGGTTGCAGCCCCGCCTTGCGGGACCGAGGCGAGAAGAAGTGCGAGCAATTGCGCCGTGAATGATCGGGTCATGACCACACTTTTCTCTTGCGCGTCGGGGATGATTATTTGCCAATTGCTTTCACCGGCTAGAGCCCCATCCGCATAACAAGTGACGGCGAGAACCGGGAGGCGCAATTGTTTTCGAAGAAATGCGGCAGCCCACACCGTTTCCGAAGTCGTTCCCGAACGCGAGATCGCAACCGCGACTGGTTTTTCGGAGGGCGCAATGGCGGTCGGCGCAAACAAGAAAACTTCTGAAGACGGAACGGCGCGGGCGGGACCTCCTGAGAGGCGGACAAAGCTGGCGGCGGCGCTCTGCGCGAGATAGAAGGAAGTTCCACAGCCGACGAAAAGTAAAGAGCTTTTGGCGTGCTCCGCAGGCGGCAGTCGCCAATGCTCGTGTTCCGCCCGGTGCAAAGTTTTTTTCCAAATTTCCGGCTGGCTCAAAATCTCGTGCAATGTGGAGGATTCCATGTTTCCTTCCTTTCATAAGGAGCCGGACTGCGTTTTCAAACCACGATCACTTCGATCCCCATTGCTTGCAAAGTTTCTAAATCTGTCTGTGGGATGCCGGCATCGGTGATGACTTTATGAATTCGTTTGGTCGGAACAATGAGACACATACTGCGCCGGCCAAACTTCGAGGAATCGGTGACGACAATGACCTCGCGCGCCATGTCTATCATTAAGCGGTTGACCCGTGCCTCGTCTAGATTTGGGGTGGTCAATCCGGACTGCACGTCAAACCCGTCAACGCCGAGAAATAGTTTGTCGGCAAAATGCTCGCGCAGTAGCGCTTCAGTATGCGGGCCAACAATGGAGAGCGATTCACGGCGCACGGAGCCGCCGGCTACAATTACGACCAGATTCGGAACAAGACTGAGCTCGCGCGCAATCGGCAACGAATTGGTGATAATCGTCAAATTGCGCTTCGGCTTGAGATGCTTCGCCAACTCCCACGTCGTCGAGCCGGAGTCAATGGTTATTGTTTCGCCATCGTTGACGAGAGCGGCGGCAGCGATAGCGATATGCTCCTTGTCGCTCTTATGTTTTTTTGTCTTTTCAAAAATCGGGGCATCCTGTACCAGCAAGTCGGACTTCACGGCACCGCCATGCGTGCGCAAAATTAAGCCCTTTCGACTGAGCTGATCGAGATCGCTGCGCACAGTGACTTCCGAAACCTGCAATAGGTTACTCAATTCTGTAACCAAAACCTTGCCCTCGGCATGCAAGTGTTTAAGTATCAAAGCATGTCGTTCAACAGATATCGCCATATTTCTTTCGAATGCTTTCTTTTGTCTTTCTTTGCTTTCTATAACACAAAATAATCGGCTTTTTTCATTTGTCAAGTCTTTTTTATTTTTTCTTCCAACGTGCCTCCTTCGCACCTGCCTTTGCTCATCGTTTCGCCGATCCTTTTGCATTCTCACTTCTTTATTCAAAGGATCATCCCATGGCACATCTGCGCAAAGTGGGCAGCGGTTGGCAGCTTCAGTATTACATCACTGGCCGCCGGCTGGTCAAGCAATTCCCCAAAGAAGTTCCTAAAGCTGTGGTTGAAGCCGAGCGCAAACGCATCGAATCCGAACTCGCGCTGCACAAGGCTGGACTCAAGCGCTTCGGCGAAGATCCGCGCGCCGCGGAGTTTCTCACGTTGCACGATCTCACGGAGTCGGTGCTCAACTCGCGGCAGCATGAAGTGACGAAAGAAACCATCGCGCGCAATCGCCATGCGATGAAATTGTTCGTTGCTGCGATTGGCAAGCACACGCTCGTCTCCGATCTCAAGCCCACGCACTTCGACAAGTTTCGTAACGCACGTTTCGAAGCAATGCAGAAACTTTATCACGCGCGCGGCTGGACGTGGAACGAAGACAAAGTGAAGCGCGGCTTAAACAAAGACATCGAGAATATCAGAACAGTGCTGCGGATGGCCGTGAAGAAAAACCTCATGCCCGCGCAGTATCTTCCGAAGATCGAAAAGCTCAAAGTGGATCGCCGACGCTTGCCCTCGTTTTTGAATCAACAGGAAGTGAATCAAATGGCCGCGCAGCTCGAAGGCGAAGCGCGGCTCGAGTTTTGGATGATTCGGTATACCGGCGCGCGGCGCAGTGAGATTGCGCGCAAGTTCATCGGCGATGAACGCGGGCTGCGCTGGAAAGATATTGACTGGACGCGCAACACGCTGCGGCTTTATGCCAAGAAGAAAGAACGCCTCGTGCCCATGCACCCCAAGCTGCGCGAAATGTTGTTGGCGAGAAAGACGGAGATTGACGAACAAGCACAACCCGAAGCGCACGTCATCAGCCTCGTGCGCGATACGCTCTCGGATTATTTCGCCAAAGCGCGAGTCAAGGCCGGCATCAACAAATCGGGCGCGGTGCACATTCTTCGTCACTCTGCCGCAACCACGATGCTCGGGTCCGGCGCGAACATTCGGGAGATCCAAACGCTCTTGGGGCATAGCACTATTGCTGTGACGGAAATCTATACGCACGTCGTGCCGGAGAAACTCGAAAGCGCGGTGCTGCGCGCGTTTGCATGAACACACGAGAAGGAGTAGGCCATGAAACAGAAATTCGTTTTGCCAGAGGAACGCACGCTGTATCTCACCGAACTGGAGCAACTCGAAAGCAGTTTGCGCACGCTGCGACAGCGTGTAGGTGCGGGACGGCGCGCCATCAAGGCCGTTAAGGGGATTCATCTCGCGCATGTGCACGCGGCGCAATCCGTTAACGCCACGTTGGTTGCATTGGTTGAAGTGTGGCAACCCGAGTATCAAAACAAACTCACGCTGCATGAGTCGCTGTGAAATCCATTTCAAGCACGAGAGGCTATCATGACAAAGCATTGCAATCCTGCCGATCCTTGCGCGGTTTACCTTGCGGAGCTCGAACAACTCCAAGCAAAGCTGCGAAGCCTGCGCGAGCGCGCGGCATTCGCGAAGCATGCCGCGAAAGATAAGCATGCGATCTATTGGGCGCACGTGAGCGAGCTGCAAAATCTCAACACCAAGCTCGCAGAAGTGCTCGCGTGTTGGCAACTCGCAGCAAATG
>JAYRWE010000053.1:0-16484 GCA_041918175.1 bacterium | reverse complement strand
TCGGATTGGGACAAAAGTGAAGCGCAGAATCCATGACTTGTGCTCCTGAAAAGAGTGTCGCGTTCTTTCCCTAAAAATGCACAAGAAATCGCAGGAGCGCAAAGTAAATCAGGACTCCACGATTGAATGCAGAGCTACCGAACCACTTGCTACCTGTGGAATTCGAAGACGCGGACTTCAAAAAGGCCATTGACATTTTGCACGCCATTGCTCATATTTCACGCACGGGATTTCTGCCCAAGCGCACGGCGTATAAAAACCGCTGCCGCGATTGCTGCTATAAAAATATTTGCGTCTGAAAGGCCGGGGTAGTGCAACCTGCTTTTCGAACAACGAATTAACCGCGGCAAATTTGCTGCGCCGGAGAGACGAAAATGATTGTGAAGACGCTTTTTATGCCTATGAAAAAAGCATTTTGTTTACTCGAACACGGAGGACAAATCTTTATAAACTCGGAATTAGTGAAAGCGGATCACCCGCAGAGTCACCTCCATCAAAACAAGGATTGAAACCGAGTTCTTCGGCGCTCGCGGTTGGCTTTGTTGTTTCCCGCAGAGTCACCTCCATCAAAACAAGGATTGAAACCGGAATGGTTGATGGGCTGGCCCATCGGGAGCACGACCCGCAGAGTCACCTCCATCAAAACAAGGATTGAAACAAAGTCGCGGTCGCGGCCAATGTCGCGGCCTGCTCCGGCCCGCAGAGTCACCTCCATCAAAACAAGGATTGAAACGTCGCCCGTGTTCGTGCCCGTTATACTCGCATCACCCCCGCAGAGTCACCTCCATCAAAACAAGGATTGAAACCGTGAACTGCTCGGTGAGCAAGCGATCATTTGGATTCCCGCAGAGTCACCTCCATCAAAACAAGGATTGAAACCCAAGCCGCCTGCGGCTTCAATGCCGGCCTTGCTGACCCGCAGAGTCACCTCCATCAAAACAAGGATTGAAACTGGCTTATGACAGATAAAGACCCTTATCCCGGTGAACCCGCAGAGTCACCTCCATCAAAACAAGGATTGAAACAAGCGGCAGCACAGCCTAAGTCGGGGAAAGAGTCTGCCCGCAGAGTCACCTCCATCAAAACAAGGATTGAAACACCGCGCTCGAAAGGCTTGATCTCTGGGGCAACCAACCCGCAGAGTCACCTCCATCAAAACAAGGATTGAAACGACGGAGAATGGTACTTTGTGCCAGATCAATTGCTGACCCGCAGAGTCACCTCCATCAAAACAAGGATTGAAACAAATACGTTCGAACGGCAAGATCGCATCCGGCACAAACCCGCAGAGTCACCTCCATCAAAACAAGGATTGAAACCTCCGGTGCGCAAGTTTACAACTTCGGCGCGCACGCCCCGCAGAGTCACCTCCATCAAAACAAGGATTGAAACAATCGAATTTGAAGTTTTCGAAGTTCATCATCGTCGTTCCCGCAGAGTCACCTCCATCAAAACAAGGATTGAAACACCGGTCAGCGCCGTCCCGCCAGCGCCACTTTCGAACCCGCAGAGTCACCTCCATCAAAACAAGGATTGAAACTCATGCAAGCTCAAAACCAAGTCCAAATCGCGAAGCTCCCGCAGAGTCACCTCCATCAAAACAAGGATTGAAACCGCATCATCGCAAGAAGGCCTAAAACGGGACGACCATCCCGCAGAGTCACCTCCATCAAAACAAGGATTGAAACAGATATTCAAGGACGGCCAACCGCTGCGGCAATTCAGCCCGCAGAGTCACCTCCATCAAAACAAGGATTGAAACAACTGGTGTGTAAAAAGGCTGAAACCGAAGTCATAACCCGCAGAGTCACCTCCATCAAAACAAGGATTGAAACCATACGGCAACTGCACGCCGCCATATGAGAAATTGTCCCGCAGAGTCACCTCCATCAAAACAAGGATTGAAACCAAATGACAGCTTTGGCAATGCCGCTCAAACACAATCCCGCAGAGTCACCTCCATCAAAACAAGGATTGAAACAAAAAAACTGCGGCGATCTGCGCGAGAGCATCGTTGCCCGCAGAGTCACCTCCATCAAAACAAGGATTGAAACCGCAACGCGAATTTGAGCGGCGCGAATTTGTACGACCCCGCAGAGTCACCTCCATCAAAACAAGGATTGAAACAAGTTTGAAAGCGGAGAGATTTCCGAGCACCTTGCGCCCGCAGAGTCACCTCCATCAAAACAAGGATTGAAACTATATTACTCCTGTCAAAATAAAGAAGCCGTAACTCACCCGCAGAGTCACCTCCATCAAAACAAGGATTGAAACAAGGTTTCAATCACAAAGCCAACCCGCGATCTTCTCGACCCGCAGAGTCACATCCATCAAAACAAGGATTGAAACAACGTATAGATGTCGGGGACACCAAGAGAGCGGCAATCCCGCAGAGTCACATCCATCAAAACAAGGATTGAAACCACGCGATAGCTGATGAACACAGCGCTGAAATATCGCTCCCGCAGAGTCACATCCATCAAAACAAGGATTGAAACCCAATCCGCTGAATTGCGGATCGTCCGCGCATCCTCGCCACAAGCTCGCTGAGTTGCTCCTGCCGAGTTAGAACAATCCCGCCACAAAATAAAATCTCTCATCCGCGGCCTTGATATGGATTCATCGCAAGCGGCCAACAAACTTGCGACGTAGTTAGCCTCGCATGGATTGATTTGATTCCGCACAAAAATCCTCTGCTCAACAACCCCGAAGCGAGTTCCCCCCTTGGCATATGTCTTCGAGCGTCAGCATGCGAATCTTCAATTGCGGACATCGGTACGGCTCATTATATTGATGCGCAGCAATGAAGCTTTTGCCGCGGGCACTGGCCGCAAACGCCGGCGCTTCGTCGAGTTTGGCTGCTTCCCCATTTGCTCCTCTGCCATTTGAGAACATCGGGATGGAAGGGATGAAAACACTTGCGCTGTTTTTTTTGCTCTCCCCTGGTCTTTTGCAGGCGCAATTTGCGTTTTACGATTCCGTCAATCAAATTCATTGGGCGCAAATTGCGCCGCCGAGCGGCGGCAATTTGGGCTACGGCCAGATTTTGCGCGAGGGCTTGGGTTATCTTACGGCTTCCGACGGAGAGCTGTATGAATATGACGCCTCGCGCGCACAACCGTGGCGTCGCATGCCGCGGCCCGATCCTTACACATTGCAAGAATATTATGCGCTCGCGCCCGACGACATTTGGGCTGTGGTGGAAGTGCCGGAAGCTTACAGCCGGGAGTTGTTTCATTGGGGCGGTAAAAAATGGTCTCCGGCATTTTCTGGCAACGTGCAAAAATCTCGCGCACTGCTTTTCACTTCACCCGAAGAAGGCTGGTTGGGCGGCGAGTATGGCGAGCTTTGGCACTATCAGAAGGGACAATGGCAACAAGAAAAACTGCCGGTGTTCATTCACATCGAAAAGATAAAACTGCTGGCGGATGGCGCGCTTTACTTGATTTGCGAAGCGCCGCAGCAAAATCTTTTGTTGCGTTATTACCGTGGCGCATGGCAAACGCTCTTCACTGCAGTCGATGGGCATCTTCGCGTTCCCGCAATGACCCCTGAACAACGGTTGCTGATCACCAATGACGATGTTGCCCAAGTACAACGTCTCGCTTCTTCTTCGCCGCCGGTGTGGCAAATGCCGGTTGTTGCCATGGATTTATTCTCCAACGGTCGTGGTTACGGCGTGCGGGGCAAAACAATCTATGCGATTGCTGACACGATTTGTACGCCTCTTGTCCAGGCCCCGACGGAACTGCGCGGCGTGAGTTTGTTCAATGAGCGTTTTGGATGGCTTGCCGGCTCCGAAGGTTTCCTGCTCGCGCCACAAGCACGGCCGGATTCTTCATCCATGCCGCGCTTGGAGCAGGTTTTCCCATTGCGCGTTTCTGAATTGCCCAACGCATACGGTTTTGCGGTTGTGCAAAAAAATCCGGGCCGGTATTCTCACCTTTACGTCGTGCGCACCGGACAACCGAATGTCTTGCTCAACACGACGGCGTTGAATCGCAGTGAAGCGGCTTCTCACGATGAAGCGCGCCAATACAATCTAGCGGGCAGCACGGAATATGAACCAAGTATTTTCAAGAACGATAGTCGGCGCCTCACAAATTTCGATCAGGGGCTCCTCACCGGCGATTTGAACGGGGACGGCCGCGACGACATTATCGTGCTTGGCATGTTCGGCCATCCGTTTGTCTACTTCCAAAGCACGCGTGAGTATTTCTTCGAGGCGACGAAATTTTCCGGGCTGCAAAGCTGGGGTTCCGTGCAACAGCGCCCCATGCTCGGCAATCTGTTTGATGCCGATCACGACGGCGATCTCGATCTTTTCATTGCGTGTCAATATCAAAGCAATGCCTTCTTTCTCAATGATGGCCGCGGCCAATTCACCGAAGCGACTGCACTCGCCGGCCTGCAAAACGAGGGCGGCAACATTGGTGGCTTTGTGGCGGATTTCAACAATGATGGCTGGGAGGATTTGTATGTGACGCGCGTGAATCGCCCGAATCTTTTGTATCACAATCGCGGCGAGGCGAGTGGGAAGGGAGCGCCACTCTTTGCGGAGGTGAGTGCTGCGTCCGGCGAGGCGTGCTGGCCATCCTTGAAGCACTCGCAAGGCGCGGCCGTAGCGGACTATGACAACGACGGCGACTTTGATATCTACGTGTGCAACCTTGAAGCAGGCAATCGTCTTTTTCAAAACGACGGTAAGGGCTATTTCAGTGATGTTACCACCGCGGCCGGCCTTGCGGCAGAATGCCAGAGCTATGGCGCTACTTTTTTTGATGCAGAAAACGACGGCGACCTTGACCTTGTCGTTGCGAATCGGGGCAAAGATCGATTCTATAAGAATCTAGGCAGCGGACACTTTCTCGAACAAAGCGAATTGTTGGGCGGGAGATTGTCCGATCGCAACTTGCTCATGTTCCCCGGTCGGCAGTTTGGCAGCAGCAGCTACGGGACTTTGGCGTTTGATTTCGACCGCGATGAAGATTTGGATGTGCTCATGAGCAATTTCGACGACGGCCTTTTTCTGTTTCAGAACCCGCTCAACACTCCGAACACTGCGCTGCAAATTTTTCCTGAAGGCATCGTCAGTAATCGCTCTGCCGTTGGTGCTAAAGTTTTTCTGTACGAAGCCGGCAAATTGGGCGACCCCGCGGCATTGCGGGGCACGCGACACATCGAATCAGCAAACAGCTATGGCAGCAGCCCGGCAAAGGTTGCGCACTTCGGAGTTGATCCGGCAAAACGCTACGATGCTAAAATTGTGTTTCTCTCCGGGCAAGTGCGCGAAGTGCGAGGCCTGCGCGGCGGCGAACGGCGCCTCGTATCAGAAAGCGAAGGCCTTTATGCCGAGACCGTGAAAGCAAAACGTGCTTTGCTGAACGTGTTCACGGGGTATCGCAGCCGCGAGCGATATTTGCTTTTCCTGCTCGGCGGTTTGATGTTGAGCGCGCTGCTTTTCTTTGGGCGCAAGGTTGCCGGCTTGGCGCGGCGCGAGCTTCTGCGACTCGCCTTGCTCTATAGTTTGGTTTTGCTCGTGGTACTCTTTTTTTGGTTTGCGACGACCACGGCAACTTTTGTCTTGCGGCCACTGTTGGTCAGCACGCTGGTTACCGGCCTAACCATGACGCTCATGCGCATGCACCGGCTTTATCGCGGCCGTGTGGCTTCTCTTGAAATGTTGCACGTGCGGCTCAATGCTTTCGAGCACGGCAGTATGATTCGCCAGCTTATGGATCGTCTCGCCTTCTTCGCTGAAAATCTCGACGCCAATGCGCGATTGACAACTGAAACGCGGCAACGTCTGCTCGAAACGACCGCAGGTACGCTTCATTTTTTGCAAAATGAAATCGCGGCGATTCGGGCTTATCAAGACAGCAACAGTGTGGCGCCAGATCTGGCTTATCGCTTGGACGACATTTGGGCCGTGCTCAAACGAGCACTCAAGCGCTTGCAAGTGAGCCTCAGCCAAGCCGAGGGCTTTGATCACCAAGCGCTCATTGCCGCAGGGAAATTGCAAGGAAGCCTCCGCCAACTCATCACGGAATTTCGGCAACGGGCGGACCGTCATTATCACGCGGACGTTTCCGCGGTGGTGCGTGATTTTTTGCACCAGTTGGAACATGAGAGCGTCGCCGCGCATCTCCCCGTGCATTTGCCGTGCGCCAATATTCTGCCCGAGGATCTGGTTTATGTGTTGGATGAACTCGTGCAAAACGCATTGCGCCATGTGTCTGCGCGCAGACCGAACGTGTTAATCCAAGCGCAACATGTGCGCGATGAAGTTCAGATTGACGTGCGTGACAATGGGTGCGGGATGCTCGAGCTTTTGTGGGAAAAAATATTTCAACCAGGATTCACCACCAAGCCGAATACGCCCGGCGGCTTCGGCCTGTATCACGCGCGCCAACGCCTGGAAAAATACGGCGCCACCATTCTGGTCGCTGCAAGTAAAATTGGCGAAGGCACGACGATGCGGGTGTGCTTGCGTGTTGCCAATTCATAAAAGTATGAAGAAAAGTGCGTTGCTGTTGGGTTTCGTACTATTCCAAATTGGATCAATCATATGTCTGCCGACACGGAAAAATACACGATTCTTCTCGTTGACGATCATCCGCAATTTCCCGAAGACTTTCGCGCGCTTACGGGCGAAGAGTTTCATCTGCGCGTTGCACCGAGCGGTGAAGAAGGCTTGCGCTTGTTCGCGCAAGCGCTTCCAGATTTGGTGTTGCTAGATTTAAAACTCGGCCGCGGCATGGACGGCCTCGAAACGCTCAAACGCATGCAGCGTCTCGCGCCCGCAGTGCCGGTGATTATCGTCACGGCGCACGCTTCCACGGAAACCGCGTTGGAAGCCGGTCGGCTCGGCGCTGCGCATTACTTTAGCAAGGCACCGAGCTTGAAAGAGTTGCGTTTTGTCGTGCAACGGCACGTGCAGCAACGCGCGGTCGAACGCGCCTATCGCGAAGAACTGCAACGTCGCTATCCGCGCATGTTGGGCACGAGCGCCGCACTGCAAAAAATTTGGGACGAAATCGAAACGCTCGCGCCCGCGGAATGCGCGGTGCTCATCACCGGCGAAAGCGGAACCGGCAAGGAGCTGGTCGCGCACGAACTTCATCAACACAGTAGCCGCAGCCACCGCCCGATGTTGATCGTCAACTGCAGCAATCTTTCGGATACGCTGTTCGAGAGCGAATTTTTCGGGCATGAGGCCGGTGCCTTCACCAACGCGACGAGTCGGCACATTGGCAAATTTGAGGAAGCGAATCACAGCACGCTCTTTCTTGATGAGATCGGCGATCTGCCGCCGGCCTCCCAGCCGAAGATTTTGCGTGCGCTCGAAACCGGAGACTTTAACCGCGTGGGCGGCAACGCGATGCTGCACGCGGAGGTGCGCGTTATTGCCGCGACCAATAAAAATCTACCGGAAGAAGTCAAGGCTGGGCGCTTCCGCAAAGATTTGTGGTATCGCCTAAACACTGCGGAGATTCGGCTGCCGTTGTTAAACGCGCGCCGCGAAGACATTCCGCTTTTGGTGCGACACTACCTCGCCCACTTTGCGCACGCGTTGCATAAGCCCGTGCCGGAGATTCCCGAATCGCTGTTGGAAGCATGGCAAAATTACGAATGGCCCGGCAACGTGCGCGAGCTGCGCCATCTCATGCAGAACGTAGTCATCTTCAGCAAAGACGGAAAAGTCAACCTGAGCCGTTTGCGACTTGATGCAGCCGAAACGCGCCCGCTCTTCGAAGAATTGAGCGCGCTGTTCGATCTGCCTTATGAAGAGGCGAAACACAAACTGCTCAACCATTTTCAAGAAGAGTACTTTCGCACGGTGCTCGAACGCGAGGGCGGCAACATCACCCGCGCCGCGGAGCTAGCGCAAGTCAATCGTGCGACGATTTATCGTTTTCTGCAACACGACAAAGATGATCCTACCAATCCTCTCCCAGAATGAAAGCAATTGCGAAATAGTTCTGTTGGAACTGCTCTCGTCGCGTTGCTGCAACGTGATTGTTGCCTGTGTGCAACACGCATTCTTATCGAAATCGCGCTTGTGATTTCCCCGCCGAAACTAATGCTCTAATTTTCAATCGTGCCGTACAAACGTGCGCGATCCCCGCCTCGGCACATCGTTTGTGTCCTCCCGGAATTGTTTTGTCAACACGCAAGTCAAGCGACGTCCTTTCAGAATTAGGCAGGTCTGCGCAAGTGTCTGGTTCAAGATACGCGAGGCAGAAACTATGCTCTTCATATGTTTGACGATGCCGGAGCCGACTGCAAAGCAGAGCGCGCCGGTGACCGACACGACGCTCTCGCGCCGCCGCGCCAGCGCGAAATGGATTGCCGCGCTCGGTTGGCTCCTTTCGCTCGGCGGCCTCGTGTGTTTGCTCGCCGGTCTTGCAGATGTGCAGAACTTGATCGTGCTCGTTGCCGTCGGCGTCGTGTTCGTGCCGCTCGGGTTGCTCGTGGTTTCAAATGGACACATTCTCGCCGGTTTGGCGGCGATTGAGAAGAATACGAGAGGGCAAGCGCCGACTCCAGATAAACACGCCGAGGAGCCGCATTCCGGGTAAGCGCGAAACAAGATTGTGGCAACGTTGGCAAGATTGTTCGCTTGCCGAAATTGTGATACCTTTAATTGCACGTTGTATCAATATCCCATGATTCCCTAAGCTTCCCCAAAGGAGGAAAGAATGAAGAGATGGAATGTGGTGCTGCGCATTTTGGTCTGCTGTTTATTATTGGAGGGCGGCCATGCAATTTCATGGGCTGATGAGTATAAAGACGCTAAGGAAGCCTACACGAATGGCCAATATGACGCGGCGTTGCGCTTGCTTGTCATCAAACTTCGAAAGGATAATGACCATAAGGACGCCATTGCGTTGTTCAAAACAGTCGTCACGTTGGTGATTGACAAACATCAAAAGGCGGCGCAGGAACATGAAACGCGCAAAGATTTGGACAAGGCCTTTGAGGAGTACGAAACTTTGGTTCGCGTCAACGAGATGCTCTCTTCCATCACACCCATCGAAGAAACAAAAGTGGATGGAAAGAAAGTGAAGCAACCAATTGCAATGCCCAAAATAGACGTGAGTGCGCAACGCGAAAATGTCATCAATCTCGCGGCCGAGGCACATTATCAAAAAGGCGTTACGTTCATGCAAACGGTCGGAAATTCGGAAAGGGTGGTCGCAGAGTTCGATGCCGCCAGAAAATATCTCGCCGACTATAAGGACTGCCGCGAGCTTTCTGCCGAAACCCTTTACCGTGACGGAGTTGATCTCAATGCCAAAAAAGATTTCAAGGCTGCGGTCATGAAGCTTCGTCGGTGCCAAGAATATATGCCCGGATACAAGGATGCCGCGCCACTGGCGGAACAGGCGAAACAAGCAGCCATTCGACGCATAGCCGTTATGCCATTCGCAAATTTGAGCGGCAAAATTCAATTTGGCGAGGTTGGGCAGATACTTACGGATCGCATCATTTCTTCTGCGCTGCAAACTCAGCCGGAATTTTTAGAGTTTGTGACACGCGAATACGTCGAGCAGCTTGTGCAGGAGCAGGCGATGGGACAAGCTGCGCTCATCAATGAAAATACCGCAGCCAAGGTTGGAAAATTGGCCGGTATTCATGCCTTCATATTTGGCAAAGTTCTGACGCTTACCGTATCCTATCCTTCTGAACTTGCCGTGAACGGTTCGAGTTCGAAAAACATGATCTCGTATAAAACCGGCCAACAATATACCATCAGTGCAAATTGGACGAAGCACACGCTGCAAGGCTATGTTGAAATGAGCGGCAGCTTTCAAATTGTGGACGTTGAAAAGGGCACGATCGTGAAATCCGAAAACATTACAAAACGCGCAGAAGATCGTGCCCAATGGGTGACCTTCACTGGCGACGAGGATGCGATCGAACGAGAAGTCAAGAACCACAATACGACCGGCCACCGCTCGCTCGAACCTGCTGAAGCGTTAGCCAGTGAATTGTTCGAAAGCATTTCGAAAGATCTTGCGGCAAGATTGGCAAAATTTTTCCAATGATGTCATTTGAAATTCTTTTCATTTCATCCAGCCGGTTTGTAGTTCACCTTTACAGAATGGAGACAAGCCATGACCGAAAGAAAACGCAACTTGATGGGCGTCCTTTTTCTGGGGACGCTGATTTTCGCGATGTGCGTCAGCAGCATTGAAACAGCGTCTTCACAGACGATTGTTCCGCCGAAGAATTTGACGTGGGGCATGTCTTATGAAGAAGTAAAAATCAAACTTGAGACCGAGCAGGAAAAGGACCGCATGAAACTGGAAAAAGCCAAAGAGGAAAAGAAGCTATTCCCAGGATTTTTGACCGCGAAGATAAAAGATGCTAAAATGATGGACAAGGAGGCAAAGGCAGGATATGCAGTTTTCAAGGATGATAAAATAGTTGTTGTATATTTTCAGTTCGATTGGCATAACGATGAAGATCCGGGATTGATTAAAGCGGGTGGTGGAGGGCGCAGAGGCAGTTGGGCATTTTTGCAAAAATTGACTGAGGGGTTCACAATGAAATACGGCGAACCGGGTTCCAGTACCGTAAGTGAAAGTGCGATTGGAAACCCGATTGAAAACAAAAAGTGGTTTGAAACAACCTTTCGTGATGAAGAAGGAAATGAGATTTGGCTGGGAATTACAATGAACAAAACCCTCGGCATGGAATATTATTATGTCCTCCTCCAGTATCGGAACGTTGAATACGCGAAAACCGTAAAAGCTAACGTCGAAAAATCGACGGATTACTGAACATTGAACTGCCCGGTCTATCTTTCAGGCCCCTCTCCAGTAACTTAGGAGATGAATATGGTCACGGTCAAAGTCCTCTGGCGCGACACCGGCAAGCCCGTGAAAAATTCGCGCGTCGCAATCGGGTTCGACGGCTTTACGCGCGGTGTGACGGATTCCGAATTTACCGACAGCGAGGGTGAAGCGCATTTCGACGCGGAGCCGGGCACGGGCGAAGTTTACGTTGATGGCGACACGAAGCATCGCGGCAGAATTGCCGGCAGAGTCGTGGTGTACATTTAACGGAAACACAATTTCCTCAACCAAACTCATTCAAGGAGCCGGAACATGGCCTGCAAATATCATCCTTCCGCTCAAGGCATTGGCGCTTGCGCGATATGCCGATCTCCATTTTGCGAAGAGTGCGCGGTCGAAATGAGAGGCAAATCAAGACAGTTGGTCTGTCTTGATTGTGGCGTAACGTTCGTAAAGCGCAAGCTTCGGAACTCCATCATCGCGGCAGCACTAGGAATGGTTGCCGCTATGTTTATGGTATCCAATAATGCTTTGCCCGGGTTCAATCCGCTGCTTGCAGTCTTATTTTATGGCTATGCGTTTTGGGCGGTTTATTGGGGTTGGCATTTTGGCGGCAAAGTTTGGGGCTGGCTGTACAATGGATTGGATAAGCTTTCCGACGGCCATTGGATTGGAACACTGATCGCTGTTTTTATCCGATTCGTTGTCGCATCGGCGATCGGAGCCTACGGCGGCGCCATCTATCGTACGGTGCAAGCGGTGAAGCTGATCAAGTTGCAAAAGTCGTTTGCCACGGCCGCGCAAGCTGCATATTAAAACCTCAACCGGGCGATTGTTCTGCTTTCAATGAAGGATCGCGCAGTCTTGGGTAAAGTCAAACACAAGAATACGTCAAGGAGAAGAGAAGATGATTACAGTCAAAGTCATCCACGAGCAATCCGGCGAACCATGGGAGAATCAGAAAGTTGCGCTGGGTTTCGATGGGCTTTTCAGCGGCGGCGTCACCAGCGATGAATATACCGACTCCAGCGGCGAGGCACATTTTGACTACAAGCCGGCGAACGGCAGCGTGTATGTCAAGGGCAAAGTTGCCTACAAAGGCCATCTTTCTGGAAGAATCGTCGTGTACATTTAACAGGAGACTAAACCATGCCCACCTACATCCATTCCTGTCCCAACTGCGGCCGCGACAAAGACGACATCAGTTGGAGCGCATCGTATTTCGACGTGTATGAATGCCGCAATTGCGGCCAGCGTTATTGCTATGCCTGCCCCGGCAGCAACAACGCGCGCTATTGTCCCAATTGCCAAAGCAAAGAGCGTGAAACGTATGGCCGGGTTTCGAAACCATGAACTGCCTCTCCGATCATGATCAAATCCTCCTCGGCGTGTGCTGCGAATGCAAAACGGAATATTGCGCCGCGTGCGCCGTGCCGCATCCAAGCAATAGCGCAATGAAACTCTGCCGCGAGTGCGGCGCGGCGTTGTTGTCTAAGTGCTTGTACCGTTCTCTGCTCGCAGCCATTTGCGGGTTCTTGCTGGGAACGGGGCTGACTTCTTTTTGGCATTGGAGCACGCGCGCGAGTCTCGGCTTGTCATTGAGCACGAGCTATGTGTCGTGGTCAAGCTATTGGGGCTGGCATTACGGCGCAAGTATGTGGCTGCGTTTGTATGAACGGTTGCGGCAATGGCTGCGGCTTGAAATCTTCGCGCTCGCGTTGCTGGCGTTGATTCGAACCGTCGCGGCGCTCGTGGTTGGCGTTTGCGGCGGAGGGGGATTGAAGGCGTGGCTGGCGTTGCGGAGGCTGCATCAGTAAGGTAGGAAGCAATACGGCTTCAGATATACTCGAGCTTCACTTCATGGTTAGGATTTTTTTAGGAAAAGGAGAACAAACAATGCGCAATAAATTGCTCACATGGCTCGTCCTCGTTTTGAGCTTGAGCCTCCCGGAAATCTCACGCAGCCAGGAGCCGGCGTATCCGATCATTTTCATTCACGGGATCGATAGCGAGGACGACACGTGGAAGACTACGATTCATTACTTGCGCGATCAATTCGGCTGGAGCGATCCTTACAAAGATAATCAAGACCCCAACGGTCAGGGCGTCTTCCACGCCGTGCTCGACGCCAGCGACCTTTCCACGCACTACGGCTCGGACGTGGTCTTCGATTTCGCGAACGAGCACAACGAGCTTTATAACGGCAATCTCTATGTGATCAATTTCCACAATTGGTGGAATGCAGCAACGAGCGAACTTTTGCCTCGGCAGAATCGCGGCATCGGCACGGCGAACAACTTTTCCGAGAGCAATGAAGCCGCCATCGCTAAACAAGGCTATGCGCTCGGAGAGATGATTCGCCGCGTGCTCGCCGCTACCGGTGCGCAAAAAGTAATTTTGGTCGGGCATTCTATGGGCGGACTTGCAGCACGCGAGTATTTGCAGCGGCGCGAGGCTAATGGCGCTCCGAAATGGTGGGCCTATCCCAACGAAGTCGAAGGCCATCACGTTGCCAAACTTGTTACGATCGGAACGCCGCACGCGGGCTCGAACATGACCGAGTTCGGCGGTGCCATCATCAATGAAAAATCCGAGGCGGCGCGCGATCTCACTTACAACTATTACACCTTCGGCCCGCCCAACTTTCGCGACAATCCCGATCATGGCGTCTATCTCTTTGGCGGCGCGGAGAGCATCATTCCCGTCAACGCCTGGCCGAACACCGATATCGGCTATCTCCATCGCGATGTGAATTGCAACGGCGGACTTGACGACGTGGTCGTGGGCATCAACTCGAACTCGCAAATCCGCGCGGATAACCTCGGCATGCCGCTGCCGCGCGAGGTGGATTATACCTGGATCGTTTCCGACGTGCAGGGCGTAAACGGTGATGGTGCGGTGCGTGCCGATCGACAATATTTGGAGAGCACCGGCGATACGCTCATGATTCAAAACTATCATTTCACCCAGACTGGCGAGCACCGCGCGATTATTCGCGGTCTCGACGAGCCGGACGACGCCGAGCATGCATATGTCGTCGCTCTCGGTCAGGCCGTGCAAGGCTTCACGGATAGCCCGAGCGGAATCGGCCCGGTGGACCATGATTGGTTTGCTTTCTCGCTCACGGAGAGCAATTATGTCTCCGTTGCGTTGACCAACTTGCCGCAGCTTCAGAACTTCACTACGATGATCGTGGAGCTATTCGACAAAACGAATCTCACGCAAGTCCTTCGCGACGGCAGAAACACCGGCGGCGCGAGCCGAATCGAATTTATTACGCCGAATTTACCGGCCGGCGATTACGTCCTTCATTTGCGCGGCACCGTCACGCCGCAAAGCTGGTTGCGCCCTTATACTTTAAACATGCAGCCGGTCGCAAGGCCGACGCAAGTGTTCTCATATGCGAGCAACGCCGCGATTCCGGTGAACGGCTCTTTGGCCACGATCTTCGCCGAGTTGCGTGATGCAAATGGCCATCGTCATCCGGCCGCAACGAATCCGATAACCTTCAGCCTGACTTCGGGGGAGAACTCCGGAATTTTAAGGGGCAGCAATCCGGTCAATGCCGTCGCGGGTCTGGCTTCAATTCAGCTTCAGACCACGACAACTCCGGGATTGATCACAACGCAAGCAAGCTCAACCGGTCTGACTTCTTCTTCTACCAACATAACTGTCTTCAGCGCTTCCACGCTCGTCGGCGGGCCGATCACTGCCAACACCACTTGGGATCTCTCGCGCAGTCCGTTCGAAGCAACCAGCGACGTCACCGTACACAACGGCGCGACGCTAACGATTGAGCCCGGCGTGATTGTGCTCTTTCGCAGCGGCACACAACTGCGCATCTCATCGAGCAGCAGTTCGGGCACGCTCATCGCGAACGGCACGCAAGCACAGCCGATTTTATTTACCAGTGTCAGCGGCGCAAACAATGCGTGGAAAGGCATTCTATTCGATGATCGTAGCAGCGATGGTGTAGCATCTTCCATGACATGGTGCCGCGTGGAAAAAGCCGGCGAGGCCAACAGCCGCGGCGCGAATGCGGAGGTGCATTGCTTCAACACGAACACGCCCACGATGTCCAATTGCATCATTGGCCAGCCGCTTTCCTATGAGCATGCCGGCTATGCGCTGCTATTGGATGCCGCTTCGCCTTCGTTTTCACATTCGACTTTTTATAACAGCGGCGCGAGAGAAGTCGTGCGACTAGCAAGCGGCTCGGACCCGCGCTTCACGAATTGCACGTTTACAGGTAGCGGCTCGGCCTATTGGCTGTTCGCCGTTGCAGGCGATTGCAATCCGAACCTTTCCTCGTGTGCATTTGACGGCGCGGTTGATAAGGCCCTGCGCGTGGGCACGGTGGTTCAAATGAGCGGCAATACATTTCAAGGTGCCGCTGCGCCGGAGATTGAAGTCATCGGCGGTGATTTGACCGGCGCATTGACTTTGCGCAAGCAACAAGGCGGCTCCGCTTACGCCGTCATCATGAACAATTATCGTGTCATCAACGGCGCTAAACTTACGGTCGAGCCGGGCATTACCATGAAATTTGCTTCAGGCACAGGTTTGATTATCGCTGGCGCTGATTTTGGCAGAGCCAGTGGGGCACTTTCGGCAACCGGCACAGCCGCGGATTCCATCTATTTCACCAGCTTGAGCGGTGTTGCAGGAAATTGGAAAGGCCTTCTCTTTGATGATGACAGCGACGCGGGGGTGAGTTCGGCGTTGAGCTATTGCGTCATTGAAAAAGCCGGCGAAATCAACGCCCGCGGCTCGAATGCGGCGATCTATTGTCGCTCCACCACCATGCCGGACATTTCGCAGATCACCGTGCGCAACACCACCGGCGCCGTGATGCATCTCTTAAGTTCGCGTCTCTCCGTTTCACATTCGGTTTTCTATCACAATTCTCCTGTCGAAGCCGTACGCCTAAGCGGCAACTCCAATCCCGCTTTCACCAATTGCAGCTTTTGGGGCGATGGTTCAACATATTGGATGTTTGCTGAGAGTTTTGAGGGAAACCCCGTCATCTCGTCGTGCAGCTTTCGCGGAGCAGTAGATAAAACCCTGCGCCTGGGCCCGGTGATTCAAATGAGCGGGAATACCTTTCAAGGCGCGGTCGCGCCGGAGATCGAAATCATCGGTGGCGATTTGACCGGCGCTGTGACGTTGCGCAAGCAACAGGGCGGCTCGGTTTACGCCGTGATCATGAACAATTATCGCGTCTATTACGGCGGCAAGCTCACGCTCGAACCAGGCATTACGATGAAGTTTGCTTCGGGAACAGGCTTGATTATCGCAGGCGCGGATTTTGGCCGGGCCAACGGCGCGCTTTCGGCGAGCGGCACGTCGGCAGATTCCATCTATTTCACCAGCCTGAGCGGTATAGCAGGAAATTGGCAGGGTCTCCTGTTTGATGATGACAGCGACGCCGGTGTGAGTTCAGCATTGAACTATTGCGTCGTCGAAAAAGCCGGCGAAGTCAATGCACGCGGTTCAAACGCGGCGATCCATTGCCGCTCCACGAACATGCCGGATATTTGTATCCCCTCGGTGAACCCATATCGGAGATGGCGGAGGAAGTTTTTACTTTGTAGATTCAGGCGCCCAATTCTGCGGGAGCAGTTCGGCGAGCTTGTGGTGGGGATGATCGTGGATTCGCGCGAGAACATCTTTGAGATA
>JAYRWE010000052.1:0-34331 GCA_041918175.1 bacterium | reverse complement strand
TCGCCCGCCATCGCCTGATGATGAATCATCAGGCTAGGAGGTGCAAGCCAACTAAAGTTGGCTACCACCCTACGGGTGATCAGCGATCTTTAGATCGCTTCCACCTTTTAGCCTGATGCTTCAGCATCAGGCGGAGGTTGGTGATTTCACCAATGCAAAATTCAGGTACGCAACAAATGAGAAGGGGCGCAATCAAGCTGAAACCAAACAAGAAAAACCTACCCGCGGAACTTCGGTGTCTCTCGGCGGAAGGCCTTTACTTTTTTGGGGAAGTGTTCACGTTCAAGAAACTATTGTGGAAGGAGGGAAACTGTACTGCCGGGGAACTATTCGAGAAAAATGTCTTTGTTCTCTTTGTTAGCCGACTCTTTCATTTGCGAGCGACGCAGCACGCGCGCGACGTTTCTTTGCATGCGCGGCAACTCGCCGCTTTGTCCTCGCATGAGTTGCACCTCTTTCACCATTTGCCAAGCCGCGGCAAAACGGCCCGCGGCGCCAACTTTTTCCCAAAACTCCAAATCGAAGGAGCGATCGTCGTGTTCTGCGCGGCGCACGACGCGCGACATGATCACGCGAGGGCGAGATTGTTCGGTTCGGTCTTTCATCGGAAGTCGCGATTGCCGTCCATTGCATCTTTTCGTTCGGCGAAAGATCGCAAAAAATGTCTGCAGCACAATCCCTATTTCGAGTTGAAGCGAGCGGATCAAATCTCTCCCCGCAACGACTTCGTAATCACTTCTGCTTTCGAATGCACGTGCAGTTTTTGATAAATATTTTTGATATGAAAACGCACGGTCTCGACCGAGATGCTCATGCGCTCGGCGATGAGCTTGTAGCTCAAGCCGTCGACGAGGCCGACGACGATCTCTTTCTCTTTTGCGGTGAGCGGAGATTCGGGCGCGGGTTTGTTGGGGGGATTGAAATGCTCGATGACTTTGCGAGCAATCTGCGGCGACATGGGCGCGCCGCCGGCTTGCAATTGCGCGATGGCTTCTTTGATCTCCGCGAGCGGCGTGTTCTTCAACAAATAGCCGGAAGCGCCCGCGCGCAAGGCTTCAAAAATTTTATGCGAGTCGTGATACACCGTGAGCATCACGATATCGATTTCGGGATACTGCTGCTTGATCAACTTGATGCCGTCAATGCCCGACATTCCCGGCAAGCCGATGTCCATGAGAATCACATCGGGCCAATTTTCTTGCAAGTCGCGCACGAGAAACGCTTCGACGGACTCTTCCGCGCTTCGGCACGCAAAGCCCGGCTGGCGATTCAAATACTTCTGAATGCCGGTGCGAATCTCTTCGTCGTCTTCGATAATGGTTACGTTGATCATGTTGGAATCTAACTGCTCGTGCGACACGAGTAAACCCCATGAGCATGTGGTTTCGGTTTATTCAAAAAGTTCAGCCGTAGCTTTGGGTTCTCATCAATCCCTACCTCAAAACGCGCTCGTAGTGATGCCTTCAGGCGATTGACGCCTCTAATTTGAAATGCCTAATGAAATTTGACGATCAAATTCGGCAATGAGGCGCACCACCCGTATCATGTCATTCAGCTTGACTGAACCACTCGCGCGCATGATAATTCACGCCGACTCCACTTGCAAGTTGTAATTGCCTTTCTCGCTGCGTTGCGTTATCGTTTCCGCCGAACCATTAAACCAATAGAAGGACCCCTCATGCAACCCATCGTCGAATGCGTGCCCAACTTCTCCGAAGGGCGCGACAAGAATTTGATCAAAAAAATTACGGACGTGATCGAAGCCGTGCGCGGCATTCAATTGCTTGACGTCGATCCCGGCGAGAGCACGAACCGCACCGTGGTCACGTTCATTGGCGGCCCCGAGGCCGTGCAAGAGGCCGCGTTTCGCGCGGTTAAAATTGCGGCCGAGTTGATTGACATGACGCAGCATCACGGCGAACACGCACGCATGGGCGCAACGGATGTGTTGCCCTGCGTGCCTGTGGCGAACGTGACCATGGAAGAGTGCGTCGCGATGGCGCAGCGCGTGGGCAAACGCATCGGCGAAGAGTTGGGCATTCCGGTTTATTTGTATGAATATGCCGCGACCAAACCGGAGCGGCGCAATCTCGCCACGATTCGCGCGGGCGAATACGAAGGCCTCGCGCGCAAGCTCGCTGATCCCAATTGGCAACCCGACTTTGGCCCAACGCAATTCAATGCGAAGAGCGGCGCGACGGTGGTGGGCGCGCGCGACTTTTTGATTGCATACAACATCAATCTCAACACGACGGACCGACGTTATGCCACGGACATTGCGTATGAGCTGCGCGAACGCGGCCGCTGGAAACGCACGGGCAACATTGCTCCATTTTACTATAAAGGCGAGGTCGTCAATTTCGCGGAAGGCAAATTTCCATGCGGCGCTTGCGACTTCACGGGCGCAACGTTGGAGGAGTTGACGGCACATTATCAAAAGCAACATGGCGGCGATCTCGCGTCGCGTTATCAAGCGTTAGGCATGAACGTGAACAATCTCGTCGGCGCGCCGGTTTACGCTGACGGCAAATTCACGCACGTGAAAGCCGTGGGCTGGGTCGTAGAAAATTACAAGCGCGCGCAAATTTCGATCAATCTCACCAACTATAAAATCGCGCCGCCGCATTTGGTGTTTGATGAAACGCGGCGATTGGGCGAGCAACGCGGCATTATGATTAACGGCTCTGAAATTGTCGGCGTCGTGCCGTTTGAGGCGATGCAGAATGCCGGCAAACATTATCTCAAGCGCATGCGCAAATCCACCGGCATTCCCGTGCGGGATATTTTGGAAACCGCGGTGCAGTCCATGGGCTTGCGCGAAGTCGCAGCGTTTGAAATTGACAAGAAGATCATCGGCATTCCGCAAGCGAACGGGCCGTTGGTTAATCAAAAAATCGCGGACTTTGTGGATGAAGTTTCGCGCGATACGCCCGCGCCCGGCGGCGGCTCGATTTCGGCATTGGCCGGAGCATTGAGCGCGGCGCTCGCTTCGATGGTGGTGAATCTTTCTGCGGGCAAAAGCGAATTCGATGCGCGCTATGAAGAGCTTTGCGCTCTCGCCGAGGCCGCGCAAAACGTGAAAGACGAACTCGTGCATGCGATTGACGCGGACACGGAGGCGTTCAATTCTGTTTTGCAAGCGATGCGTTTGCCCAAAGACACGGCAGAGCAAAAAGCCGCGCGCAGCACGGCGATGCGCGAAGGTTATAAAGCTGCGGCGCGCGTGCCTTTGCAAACCGCGGAGCAATGCTTCGCGGCATTGCAACTCTGTTTGAGCGCCGCGCAACTCGGCAATCACGCGGTGATGAGCGACGCGGGCGTGGGCGCGCTCATGGCGTTCGCGGGCTTGCAAGGCGCGATCTATAACGTGCGCATCAATCTCCCCAACACGCACGACGCAGCTTTCATTGCAGAGATGAATGCGAAGCTGGGGAATATGATCGAAGAGGGAAAAAAGATTTGCGAGGCCGTGCAAAGCGAAGTGGAGAAGAGTTTGAACACGCCGGTAAAGCAAACGAGCGCGGGAAAGGAATGACGCGCACGAACAACTCGAAAACCAGCAATCACACACAGCGAACATTATCCGCGAGCACTTCATGAAAACGACTCACATTCTGCGAAACCGTATCGCTCTACTGGCCGGCGCGCTACTGCTGCAAAACTTTGCGGCGCATGCACAATCTCTCACCCACGGCCCAATCGTCGGCGGCGTGACGGAAAATCGCGCGCGCTTCTATGTGCGCGTGTCGCCGAGCGCCAACGCCAACGTGCGCCTCGCACTCGCGCCGGATTTTAACAACGCGATCACGGGCCAGGCGACGCGCACCGATTCGACGCACGATTTTGCTGCGCTCATCACGATCGACAATCTCCTTGCGGATCGACGGTATTACTATCAAGCGCTCCTCAACGACACACCCGCCGGCGAAGTGCGCAGTTTCAAAACTTTTCCGCCCGCCGGTGCGCGCGCTCCGTTTCGTTTTGCGTTTGGCTCGTGCATTGTGAATCGCGCAGCCCCGGGCGCGACGGACGGTCGCGTGTTCGAAGTGATGGCGCAAGACGAGCCGCGTTTCTTTTTGCAAATCGGCGATTGGACCTATCCTGACAGCACGGAATCGTTGCGCAATCCGCAGCGCGTGTTTAGCGCGGACATGGCTCGCATTCAAGCCAGCTATCGCTCGAAGTACGATTCGATCTACGCCGTGCAAAAAGTTCTGCGCCGCACTCCGATTGATTATGTGTACGACGATCACGATTATATGAACAACGATGCTTCGGCGATGAGTTATCCGCGGCCGGAATCGTTGCTCACCGTCAACGTCGCGCCGGAAGTGCGCGCGAACAGTATTCGCGCGTATCAAGAACTTTTTCCCGGATATGAACTCGCGAATGCCAACGGCGGCATCTGGCACAAGTTCACGTTTGGCAACGCGGATTTTTTCATGCTCGATACGCGCGCGCAGCGCAGCCCGAATTTCGAGGCGTTCGTGTACAACGCGGCAACGGACAGCATCGAGTTCGCGCCCGGGCCGAACCACTCCATGCTTGCGGGCGATCCCAACTTGATCGGCGAAGATCAAATGACGTGGCTCTTGCGCGAGCTGGAAGCTTCAAGCGCTGATTGTAAATTTATTGCGACCACGGTTCCGTTCAATCGCGGCTTGCGCGGCGCGATCGACCTTTCCGTGAGTTTGCAGGACAGCATTATTGTGTTGCCGGGACAAGGCGCGCAATCGTTGTTGAATGTCGCGCTCGGCATGTGTGACAAGTGGGTGGGGTTCCCCGCGGATCAAGAACGGCTGGAGCAATTTATTCACGAGCGCGGCATCAAAAACGTCATCATGCTTTCCGGCGACACGCATACCGCGGCCATTGACAACGGCGCAAACAGCGGCTTGCCCGAAATCATGGCGGGCGCATTGGAGCAATCCAATTCGCTGCTCGTGTTCTTGTTGCAACTGTTCGGCTTCAATATTTGGAACGGCGGCGGGCAAATCAACAGCTTCAACGATGCTTATGGCCGCGTGACCGTGTTCGGCGCGGACTCCGTGCATTTGGAGATCGTGGACGAATTGGGCGCACGCATCGCGCATCAAACATTGCGCAGTGACCCCATGAGTGCGGTGCAGGTGCGCAGTGCAACGACGCCAACGAACTTTGCATTGTCGCCGAGTTATCCGAATCCATTTCAGCCACATCGCCGCGCGCATACCACGTTGCGTTATGAATTAAGACAGCGCAGTTTCGTCACGCTTGCACTTCTCGACATGCTCGGCCGTGAAATCGAGCGTCGCGAGCTTGGTTGGCAACAGGTGGGGCAACATGAATACAAATGGGAAGGCAACAATCAGCACGGCGAAGCGTTTCCGAGCGGCGTTTATGTTTTGCAAGTGCGGCTACATGAGACGAGCGGACGCACGGAACAAGCTGCGCAAAAACTCTTGCTGCTGCGGTAAATTCTCTCTTGTGCCACAGGAATTTTGAATCACCTTCGCTCACCTCAGGCTTTCAGAATTTCGTTCTGCGTTTGATGCGCAAATCTGCGTACGCCATGAGCCTGCGGTTGCGATAACCGGGTTTCGCGCTTGCAGGCCGCGGGTTCGGCCACATTCAATGCGCGGAGGCGTGTGTCGCATTTTATCCCTCTGCCAACGTGAGCGCAGAGCTACCTGCCAACACCACACCGTGACGCAAGCCGCGATTGCTTACCACGATTTCCTCAAAGCCATAAATCTGCATAAAAGTTTCGAGCAAGAGCGCACCGGCGAGAATCACATCCGCGCGCGCGGGATTGAGGCCCGCTAGCTTTTTGCGCTCGGCAATCGGCAAACGCACAAGCGTCGAGACGATCTCATTGAGCGAGCTGAAAGTCAGTACGAAGTTATCGATGCGTTCCGGCTCGTATTGCGTGAGGCCTTGCGCCATCGCAGCTAAAGTTGTGATCGTGCCCGCGGTGCCGAGCATGCTCGCGACGTTTTGCAATTCGGAGAGCGGCCACGTTGCGCGCATGAGGTGTTCGGCGTGTTCGCGCAGCGTTTGCACTTCCTCGGCTTGCACGGGATCGTGTTTGAGCAAGCGCTCGGTCAAACGCACGGAGCCAATATCCGCGCTGCGCGCGCTCATGATTTTCTCATGCGTACCGAGCACCACTTCGGTGCTGCCGCCGCCAATGTCGATAATGGCGAGCGGTTCCCGCAGATCGCGCTTGTTCGAAAGCGCGCCGCGATACGTGAGCCGAGCTTCGGTCTCGCCGGAGATGACGTTGATAGCGATTCCGGTTTCTTGTTTGATCAATGTCAGAAACGCCTCGCGATTTTTCGCATCGCGCAATGCGCTCGTGCCCACCGCGATGATTTTCTCGCAGCCGTGCTCGCGCGCCAGCGTCGCGTATTCACGCAAGCAGGCGAGGCCGCGTTGCATGGCTTCATCGTTGAGATTGCCATTGGCATCCACGCCTTTGCCGAGGCGCACCACGGTTTCTTTTTCAAACACAGCAGTGAGCGAGCCTGCGCTCACCTCCGCAATCAACAAGAGAAAAGTATTCGTGCCGAGATCAAGCCCGGCGAGGCGAGTAGAGGAAGACATGAGAGTAGGTTTTTTTATTACACACGGAACAAAAACGCACACGGAAAACTTCGAGCTTTACAGCGTGAGTTTTTGATCCGTGTGCTGAAAAATTAATTGGCTCAACTTGCAAGATATGGCAACACGTGCGTGCGAAATTTTTCCGGCGTGAGCGAGCCGAGGAACGTGGTGTTGAGCGCGGCCACGAGATTGCCGAAACGCGCCGCGGCAGCATAATCGCCGTGCGCGAGCAAGTGCGTGAGAAACGCCGCGCCAAACGCATCGCCGCAGCCAATGACGTCCACCGCGCGCACGCGCCGTTGTGGCGGAATGTGTTCGTGCGTCGCACCGTTTGCCGCGCGATAAAACAGCAAAGAGCCACGGCCCGCAAGCGTGATATTGCACGCGGAAAGAGCTTCTGCGACGAGCGCTGTGCCGAATTTAATCAGCACCTCATCGCTCAACGCCACGCGCGAGCCCGCAAGCGTCGCAGCCTCCATTTCATTCACTTGCAAAATATCGCATGCCGCCACCCACTCGCGCCACTCCGGCACTTCGCGATAATAGCGGCGGCCTTCGGGATCAATACCCAACGCACGCGAATGAAAATCAAGATAGATGAGCGGCGCATGCGGCTTGGCTTTGAGCTGCTGCAACGCACTCAACTCAATGTCCTCGCCGGTGATGAGATTCGCAAGCACGGCCTCGTGCTCGGCCACGGCTTCCATATCGCGTTTGTTGATGGCCGCCATGGGCGGCGTGGTGAGCTCGTCGCGTTTTTCCGCGTCGCGATAGATGAGCGTGACCGCGGTGTTGGGTTGCGACACGCGACGCAGCAAATCAAAACGCACGTGCGGCCCGAGCGCCGACAAGGCGGGCATGAGCTTGCCATAAAAATTATCGCCGACATAGCAGAGCGGATACAAAGTCGTGTCCGGAGCGGCGAGGCGCGCAAGATATGCGAGACTGTGATACAAGCCGCCGATGCTTTCGATGCGCTGCTGATCGAGCGTGATAATCGTATCGTGAATGAAGGTGCCGAGCACGGCGAGGGTTTTGGGCATGATGCGTGTTCTATATTTTGCCGGAGCGGATTTTTTCAAGCAGTGCAACGTCTTCTAAATCGCCTATACGGCCGGCGGCGCGTTTGAGCTGAATCAAATCATCGAGGCTAATGACGAGATATTTAACGCGCGCGGCGTTGAGCGCTTGGAACAGCGCGAGATACCTTTTGAGCACGTTTCCTCGGCTTGGCTTGCGCAATGGCGCGCGTGAATTCCATGAACTCCATCATACTTTTAATGCGCTCCGCCGGCGTCAGTTGCAGGAAGCTGCGCACTTTGGCTTCCATGGCTTCATGCTCGAAGCCGTAATGTACTTGGGGAGAGTGAGGCATAGATTTGAACTGGTTGTTCACAAAGTTCCGAGCGCGGCACTCGCCGCCGCGATTAGGCTGAACCATTTCGTTTGGCGCATCTGCGCTTGGCTTCAACCAACAAACCTAGCTTCCGCTTTGCGCGCGTGCGTGATCTCGCGCCGTTCAATGGCCCGAACCTGCGAGGGAAACAGCGAAGCCACTGCAACGGTTTCGCCGTCAAGCGCAATAAACTCGACTTCGAAGCCTGCGTTGTTGCGATGCGTGAGCACGACCGTTCCAACATCCCCTACGCGCAATCCATACTCGGGAAGGTCGCTGGTGAGCACAACGGCGTCTAGTTTTTTTATCATTGATAAAAAGCAAATCAATGGTTCTTGTAAAGATAAAACTGCGGCTATTTTTCAGAGCTCGTGACGACCTCTGTGCAATGTGTTTTGGATCTCATGTGGGCTTGGAACGCTCACAAATCCGAAGTGAAGGTGAAGCTTCCCTTTCGCTTTAAATCAGCCAAAGTGCGTTTGGCGATTTTGTGAAAAGGATCGTCTTTATCGTAGAGCGCTTTCCACGCGCTCGTGTCGACGAACACTTTGGTTCTCACGGTTCGCCCCCATACAAATAACGGTCGTGAGCAATCGCGCTGTCATCGTTCTTTCTGCCGGAAGCCCCTTTGCCGACGAGTTTCCACAACGGATCGTTTAAATACTCCTGCTTGGAGAGCTTCGGCGTGTCCGGCGGCAATTCCACCAAATGATAAACGATATGCACGAGCGCTTCGTAAGTTTGCTGCGAATGGTTCTTGAGTTTTTGCAACAAGCGCAACTCTTGTGCGCTGAGGGCAATGTCGTTTTGTGCTCGTCGGCTCTGCGCCTGCTTGCGCAGCTTTGATAACGTTTTTTTCATAGAAAGATTCCGGTTCTTTTATTGGGATACCTTGCATGTTAAACACGACTTTCCCACAAAGAAAGTTAGCTTTGCATGAACCACAAAAAAATTTTCGAGGCGCTCGCTCCCGCTCGCTTTGCAAAAGCGAAAAGCAAAGCCACAGCAAAAGCGTAAAGAGTGTAAAAGAGCTAAAGCTTAAAAAAGAACGTCCTGCGCGCAACGAATACCAACATTGTTGAACTGATACGTTGGAGTGTACCCGTTGCGATTCGCACAACGGAGGTTCTGTGGATCGTTGTACCACGAACCGCCACGCAACACACGCTTTTCACCTTGCTCCGGGCCGCGCGGATTGCGCTCCGGGCTGCTCTTGTAATAATTTTCATCAAACCAATCCGCGCACCATTCCCACACATTGCCCGCCATATCGAACAAACCAAAACCGTTCGGTGAATAACTGCCAACGTCTTGCAAATGGCGCATAGCATCTTCCCATTTGGAACCGCGATCTTTGTTTGCATTAAAATTTGCTTTGCTCGCATCAATCTCATCACCCAACGGATATTCGTAGCGCGGCTCACCAGCGAGTCCGGTAAATCCGCCACGCGCGGCATATTCCCATTCCGCTTCTGTGGGCAAACGCTTGCCCGCCCATTGTGCGTAGGCTTTTGCATTGTCCCAACTCACATAAACCACTGGGCGTTTCGGAAATTTTATTTGATCTTTCCATTCGGGTGGATTGTCCGCACCTGTGGCTTTGAGAAAGCGTTGGTATTGCGCCACGGTCACTTGGTATTTGTCCATGAAGAAGGCATCGACATAAACTTTGTGGATCGGCTTTTCGCGCTCTTCTTTATCTCCGCCCATCAAAAACCAGCCTGCGGGAATGAGCGCCATGCCTTCGGGCGGTGTTATAATTTTCTTCGCGGGAGCAACGGGCGTTGGCGCATTGTCGCGCGGCACAGGTTGCAAGTCTTCCATCAACTCTGCGAACGCGGTTTGAAAATCGCCGGTGAAATCTACATGCTGCAAGCGGCGCAAACGCAGCGGCGTTTTGCACGCGCGAAAGAGCACGGGCACAATGGTTTTGTTTTCGTCGAGCGCGACCGCGATTTCGTCTTGCACATTTTCCGAGTCAATCGAAGCGGGCGAGAGAATGATGAGAAAGCGCGCGCAAGTTTCGAGCGCGTCCTGCACGGCGCGATCCCAACGCACACCCGCGGGAATGTCGAGTTGGTCGAGCCAAATTTCCACGCCCGCGGCGCGCAAGGCCTGCGCGAGCTTAAGCGCAAAAGCCGCGTCTTCGCGGGCATAGCTGATGAATGTGTGAGGCATAAATTAAAACCCGTCGCAAAGAATTGCTGCTGATATAAAAATTTTCCCACCGAGTTGCAAGCACGATTCCCGTGGAATCAAAGCTTTACTAAACTTGAAAAGTTTAGTAAAGCGCTTTGCATGTGAGAGCCTATACCGATTTGCAGACAAGCTGCAAAGCGAAGCTTCAGCGAAGAAGCAAAAAACTATTCGGCGACACTCGGTGCCTTCGGTGCCACTCGGCGGAAAAGCTTTTCCACCGAAACGCGCCAAAGTCACCGAGAAAAGCTTTTAGAATTTTATTCTGAGGTTGTTTCTTTAATTCGCCTAAAGCCGCACGCCATATGTGATCTCGAACCAACGTTTGTTCGTCGCCATCCACGAAAAGAACGGGCGCTGCAAAGTGCCCGGCTCGCAAATGAGGCGACCGAGCACGTCTTCTTGTTCATCAAGATCGAGCGCGAGTTGGGCATATTGCTCGTCGGCAATTTCCACGGCGAGCGCTTGCAGCTTCGTGGTGTAATTTTTTAAGACGAGCATTACTTCTTCAAAGCTTTTCATCCACCACAACCGCACGCAGCGAAACGCCACGCGCTCGTTCAAATCAAACTCATCTGCGGCCACGACGGTCCACGCCGTATCTTCCGCTTGATAGAGCGCCACTGGTTCGCCCGCGGCTTTGCGCGCTTGCCATGCGCCGCGCCATTGTTGAATGAGGCTGCGTTCCGCGAGAGACCAATTTCCCGCCGGCCACTTTTGGTTTTCTTCCGACAATACGCCGGCAAGATGCGTGGCGAGTTTTTCAACTTCCGCCCACTCGTCGGCGAGCACGAAAATCGCTTGCGGCGAAAGGCAGCCTTTGCCGTCGAACATGGCGTAATCATAAACCAGTTTGCGCAGCGTGGGCAATTTCACACTCGCGGCATGCATAATCGCGGCGCTGAAGCGATCGCCGAAGGGCATCAAGCTCTCGCCGCTCTTCGCGCGCAATTTTGTGATCGTGTCATCGTCGCCAAATGCGACGACTTGCGGCGAGGCCGCGAGCACGGCTTGCGTGGCAGCGGCATTCTCACGCGGCCACGCAAGCGCAACGAGACGCGCAGCCACTTCGGCATCATGTCGCGCGAGCGTTTCGAGCAACGCCGGCATCAAGTGCGGCTCGCTGCTCGCGCTTTTGATGAGCGTCGGAATGCCTAGCAAAGAGAATTGCACGAGCGGCTGCAACGCCACGCCGGGAATGTTGCCCGCGGAAACAATAAACGCGAGCGGCGGATATTTTGCGCGCGTGTCATCATCTGTACGCGTTTCATGCACCTCGGCGAGCCAATCACGCATCTCGTCCTGTGCAATCACACGAAAATGATTCGCCATGCTTTCACGCAAGACCGGCAGGCTCATGCGCGTGTTCGCTTCGAGCTGCGCGAGCACGGCCTCGGCTTCAGGAAATTTCCATTTCTCCCACTCGCGCGCGACCGCATGCCAGGCCTTCACCGCGCGATGTCGCCACTTCTTTGAATCTTTACTAAAGCCGATCGCGGGCTGATGC
Organism: bacterium; assembly: GCA_041918175.1. GTDB lineage: Bacteria > Zhuqueibacterota > Zhuqueibacteria > Zhuqueibacterales > Zhuqueibacteraceae > JABWAN01. The sequence goes on along the minus strand of JAYRWE010000052.1, from coordinate 22,647 downwards.
AAGGCTTGCACGAGTTGCGACAAATCTTCCGCGCGTGCTTGGCCGTAATCAACACTCGCTTGCGCGAGGGAAGTGGGAACGAAGTGAATTTTCATGATCGGTTCGTATTTTTTTATAGCTGTCATCTGAGGAGTTTTGACTTTCAAATTCGGTAATCGCCTCTAGGATATGTCATTCAGGAGGAATCTTTTTCGGCGCTGGGCATTGACTCCAGTGCTTAAAAAGTTTCCTTCTGAATGACAAGTCCAACAACTGTCATCCTGTAAGGACCTTCCCTAGTGCTCGGCACTAATCTTAAAACAGGCTGTATCTCAAGTACGAGGGAAGGTTCTCACAGAATGACAAGCCAGGCGAGAGTTCGTTATTTGATCATCTCCGTGAGCAGCGAGCACCCGCGCAGCTCCGCGTCGCTCGCGCGGCCAAGTAATTCGATGCGATCTTGCCACGCACGGCCGAGGTCTTCGGTTTGAATCGCCAGCACGGAATCGACGTTCGCGAGATCGTACACGCGCAGCATGCCGATCTCGCCGGCGGGCAGAGGCGACATCGTGTTGGGATCAATGGCCGCGACGCGCACCCACGGCGGCATAAATTTGATGTGGTCGCGTGCATCGTTAAGCGCCGCGTGCGGCAGTTTGCTTTCATAAAACTGCGAACTCAACTCGGTCATGCCGTATTCATTCAACAAAAACTCTTTTGACAAACTGAAGCAGTTGCACAGCATTGCTTGAAACTCCGCGCGCGGCACTTCGCGCGTGCGGCCTTTGTAGCCGCCGGTATCGAGCACGCGACTGCCTGTGGGAAGATTGAAACGCAAATGCTTGGCGTCGCAGTCATCCATGAAAGCGAGCAGATTGAACGCAGTGCCGAAGATGAAGACCGGCGCATTCGCAGTGATGGCATTCTCCAACGCGCGGCGGAAGCAACCGAGTTGCAACTCTTCCTGCGTGAAAAACGCGCCGCTGCCTGCTGCGCCCAACGCTTCGCGCAAGGCCGAGCACATGTATCCCAAAGACGAGTTGGGAAAATGTTTTCGCGTCGGCGCGAGGAAGAGCAATCTGATCTGCTCGCGGTCGGGCAAGCAATAGGCTTTAAAGCTGCGCAACAAAGCCGCGCGATAAAATTTTAGATCGCGCATGTAATGCTTGCCCGCGCGTTGCTGCGTCGTGCCGCTCGTATGAAATACGGCCGTGGCCTGTTCGTGCGGAAAACATGCGAGCGTGGCGCGTTTGAACGCGCTCGTGGTCACCGCGGGAATCTCGCGCCAATGCGCAAGCTGCGGCGAGGCAACACCGCTTTGCTGGCAATAGCGCTGATAAACGAGGTTGTATTGGAATTGATAGGCGAAGAGTTGGAGTGCGAGAGTATTGAAGGCGAGATCGTCGAAGTGATCAAGAGCAGTCGTGGTGATGAAATTGAGGATTGTAGATCGTGGATCGTGGATCGTAGATTGTGAATCCAAAAGCTCGCGCGCCGTCATGTTCATTCATGCCTTCTATTATAATGCACTCGCATCAGTCTGCAATGCCCCTCTTGAAATTGTCATCCTGTAAGGACCTTCCCTGGTGCTCGACACAATTCTCAAATAGAATTTTTCCGAGCACGAGGGAAGTTTCTTACAGAATGACAACTCATGGGGAGGAAGTTACAGACCAAATTGCAACGAGAAATCACAACCCACGATCAACAATCCACTATCCACCATCTTCGTTTCAAGCAGGCTCCACCCACTTGTCATGCGCCTTAATCAGCTCGATCAAACGTGCGTCCGCTTCCGCTTCGGGAATGTTGCGCTGCACGCACTCTTTGCCCACGTACAAGCTCACGACTTTCGGGCCGGTGCCCACGTAGCCGAAATCCGCATCCGCCATTTCGCCGGGGCCGTTCACAATGCAACCCATAATCGCGATCTTCACGCCTTTGAGATGACCGGTCTTCTGCTTAATACGCTCCGTGGTAGTTTGCAAATTGAAAAGCGTGCGCCCGCAACTCGGGCAAGAGATGAACTCCGTTTTGGAAATGCGCAGCCGCGTGGCTTGCAAAAGATTATAGCTGAAGCGCAACGCTGCGCCGGGGTTGATCGCACCGAGCACAACGATGGCATCGCCGAGGCCGTCGCACAACAGCGAGCCGAGCTGCGCGCTTGCATCAAGCCGCCAGTGCATGTCTTCAGCAACGACGCGATAGCGCCACACCAGCGGCGCGTGAACACGCAGCTTTTCGATCTGCGTCACAAACATCCGCGCAAGACCGACTTGCCCAATTTGTCCGCCGCGCAGTTCAATGGCGAGCGACCAGTTTTGCGTTGCATGCAAGTGGGCGAGTAAGATTTCTAATTTGGAAAACGCCGAGCCGTCAGCGATCATTTGCGTATCGAACACAGCTTGCAGATGCGTTGCGTTTAGTTGTGTATACGCGCACGCACGTTTGATCGCCTCCGACTCCGCTGCTTTCATAAACAACAAAACCTGCTCCGGCGCTTTCTCGCCGTTCAAATTTTGCCACGACGATGCCACCGGAGAGTATTGTTTCGACGCTTCCAAACACACGCGCGTGTGCTTGAGATTCCAACCGTTCGCGCCGCTTTCCAACCACTCCGCAAAATTTTCTGCAGGCGGCTCCGCTGCGCCCAATACTTTTAATTTGCTCGCAGGCTTTGCAACAAGATCGCGCACGTCTTCTGCTGTCGCGTGGTTGTGCGCCAGCGAAATTCCCACACGCACCAACTCCTTTTCGCCCAAACGCAAGCTTGCAATCTCCGCGCGCGTTGAGATGCGGCGATTGTATTCATACGGCTTCACTACGGCCGCAAACTCTTCTTCACGCACAGGATATTTCTTTCTATCTAACAAAGGCGTTGCGCCGTGCGCGTCGTTGAACTTCTTCACCAACGCCTGCGCCACCGGAATTTCATAAATTGAATCCTCTGTGAGCGACACGCGAATCGTATCGCCGATGCCGTCTTCCAGCAGCGCGCCGATGCCCACCGCGGATTTGATGCGCCCGTCTTCGCCGTCGCCCGCCTCCGTCACGCCGAGATGAAACGGATACGTCATGCCCAACTCATACATGCGGCCTGCGAGCAAGCGATACGCTTGAATCATCACTTGCGGATTCGAAGACTTCATCGAGATGACAACGTCGCGATAACTCTCCGCCTCGCAAATGCGAATGAACTCCAGCGCGGATTGCACCATGCCCTCGGGCGTGTCGCCATAGCGATTCATCACGCGATCCGCGAGCGAGCCGTGATTCACGCCGATGCGTATGGCCACGCCGTTCGCTTTGCACTTTTTCACCAGCGGCAGAAAGCGCTGCGCGATACGCTCCAATTCTGCTTCATATTGCGTGTCGCTATATTCGCGCACTTCAAATTTTTTCTTATCCGCATAATTGCCGGGATTGATGCGCACCTTCTCGACGATGTCGGCCGCCACCATGGCCGCGTTCGGCGTGTAATGAATATCCGCCACGAGCGGCACAGGAATATTTTGTCGCCGCAACTCGGCCTTGATGTTGCGCAAATTTTCCGCCTCGTTCATCGAAGGCGCCGTGATGCGCACGATCTCGCAGCCCGCTTCATATAGCTCGATTGTCTCTTTCACCGTGGCGGCAGTATCCATCGTATCGGAGATCGTCATGGATTGCACGCGAATCGGATTGTCGCCGCCGATGCCGACGTGCCCAACTTTCACTTCATGCGTTGGCCGCCGGCGATAGAAAAAAGGATGCTCGTTGAATTTCAGAGGTGTGGTCATGTCTGCAGGTATTGAAGCGTGAATGAGGATGATGATTAAGTGCCTATCCCAAAACCCTTCACTTGTCATTCCGAGCGCAGCGAGGAATCTTTTTAGACCCCGTGTCTTGGCAGTTCAGATTCCTCTTCGCTTCGCTCCTCGGAATGACAAAAGTAGGTTTTGGGATAGGCACTAAGCTGAAAACTCGTAGGCTCGTTTTTGCGGTGAGAGGACTTGATAAATCATACTCATGGCGCCTCGCCCACTATCAGCCGTTCAGTTGTGGAGCGATTATTTCGACAGCGCGGAAAATATTGCAGGGGCAATTGAAATGCAAGGAAGGAGTTTGAGGTCATATTGCGGTGTTATTACTCAGAGCAAAGTATCGGTTACACCTTCGCCCTCTAATATGTCATTCAGTAGGAATCTTTTTCCTCACTGGAGACACAGCCGAGCGCTTAAAAAGATTCCTACGGAATGACATCAAAAGAGTGGCGCAGCATAACCTGCTTTGTGCCTCTATTATTAAATCTCCATCAGCGCTTTTCTTTTGTTTTGTCGCTGCTTCACCTCGGGTTCATCTCCGCTTGTTTCTCTAAGTGATCTTTTCAAAGCAGAGTGACTTCAAAGCGACGGCATCCCGCCGCCTGACTTGTTTGTTCCATCCAGCTTATTGTTCATGCACTGCCGACAAAATAATCGCAAGCGCGCGCTCAACTTCCTCCTCGCTCATACACAACGGCGGCGCGGCGCGCACGACCGTGGTGTGATGCAATGTCCAACCAATGATTAAACCTGATTCGCGGCAACGTTGCACAAATCGCTGCGTCGTGTGCTCGTCATGAAATTCAATCGCGAAGAACGAGCCGAGCCCGCGAATCTCTTTCACGGCTTTGTGCTCTCTCAACTCATTGCGCAACCGCGTGAGAAACCGCTCGCCGTTGCGCGCACTGCGTTCGACCATCTTTTCATCAAACAAAACTTCCAGCGCGGCCAAGCCCGCAGCGCAACTGAGCGGATGCCCGCCGAAAGTAGTCACATGCGCGAGCGGCGGATTCTGTGAGAGCGTTTGCATAATCTCGCGGCGGCCAATGAATGCGCCGAGCGGCAAGCCGCCGCCCAATGCTTTCGCGAGACACATCATATCGGGCCGCACATTCCAATGCTCGCACGCAAAAAGTTTTCCCGTGCGGCCGAAGCCCGTCATCACTTCGTCGGCAATCATCAACGCGCCAACTTCGTTGCAACGCGCGCGCAATGCTGCGAGAAAATTTTCCGAAGGCACGCGCACGCCCGCTTCGCCTTGCACCGGCTCGAACAACACGGCAGCAACGGAGCCATCAATGCGTTGCAGCGCATTCAAATCATCAAACGGAAGAAACTCAAACTCGCCAAGCAATGGCTCGAAAGGACGACGATAATACGCGCTCGACATCGCGGAGAGCGCGCCGAACGTGTCGCCATGATAGCCGCCTTCGAAGGCGACATACTTGCTGCGGCCAGTGAACTTGCGCGCGGTTTTCAATGCGCCTTCAATCGCCTCCGCGCCGCTATTGCAAAAGAAGAGCACGCCGTCGTCGATCGGCGCAAGCTCGCACAAGCGCTTCGCGTATTGCACCTGCGTGTCCTGCACATACTCGCCATACACCATCACATGCAAATGCCTCGCGGCCTGCTCATACAGCGCGGCAAGCACGCGCGGATGCCCATGCCCGATATTCGCGACGCCGATGCCGGAGATGAAATCAATATAACGTCGCCCATCTTTGGTGTGGAGATAAATGCCCTCCGCGCGCTCGATCTCAAGCCCGAGCGGCTCCGGCGAAGTTTGGCAGAGGTAGTTGAAAAAATCGGAGCGCATGGAAGTGACTACTCCCTGGTATGAGCACAGAATTTTTTTTCGAGTTGCACTCGACGGAATTGAAAAATTTCTTGCAGCCGTGTGTTGACGGAGAGAACGTGCGCAAGCCGTCCGAGCGGGCCTAAGGGCAAAGCATAATGCACGAGGTCGGTCATTTCCACGCCGCCGGCGACTTCGCGCAAATGATGTTGATGATGCCAGAAACGATACGGGCCGAAGCGCTGTTCATCCACAAAAAAATGCGGCGCGTTGACATGCGAAATTTCCGTGACCCAATTGAGTGCAAGCCCGCCCCACGGTCGCACTTGATAGGTGACGATCATACCGGCGTACATTTTTTCAGGCAACGCGGAGGTGACTTTAAAATTCAGCCACGCCGGTGTGATTTCCGCGAGATTGTTGGGAGACGAAAAATACTCCCAAGCGGCTTGCAATGTGATGGGCAAGCGTTGCTGCGCGTGGAGGTGATAAAGGTGCATGTGCGAATCTTGCTCGTGTTTAAATTTTCGAGGAGTGAGGAACGCGTTTGTGAATGCGTGCAACCGCAAGCAACTTGCACTAAGGCTGGCGACAATATACAAGAGGAACCCACGAGATTCAACCGCGCATTAGCAGGCTTCATCTCGTAGGTTAGCGGGAAGATTTTTGCGCGCAGTCATGTTCACGCTGCGCGCGATTTGGCGTGGCGTTCTTCTTCGGCTTCCGTGGCGAGGTGGGCGTGATACTTCGCGAGGTCCATGGGCAAAGTGAGGCGCAATTGCGTGCCGCGCTCCTGCAGGCTGGCGATTTCAACGCTGCCGCCGCATTGCTGCACGACTTGATACAATTTCCACAAGCCCAAACCGGCGTGGGGCATGCCGCGTGTTTTGAAAAAAGGCAGGAATACTTTGTTGCGCATTTCCGGCGCAAGGCCTTCGCCGTCATCGGAAAAAGAGACGCGCACGCGGGCATGATCGAGCAGCAGTTCGACTTCGACCGCAACATTTTGCGCGCCGGCATCGAGAGAGTTTTGCAGCGCCTCATCCCAACCATCGCGCAGTTTCGAAAGGATGCGCGTCGGTATGGCATTCGGCATAGCGGGCAGAGCGACGGCGATTTTATTTTTCCAGCGTTCCGCCAATGCTTTTAATTCCTGCCGCAAGTCCACCGAGAGGCTCGGCGCTTTAGTGAGGTAGGCCGTGAACTCCAGCAATTGGCGCAAAACTTTTTCCATCTCTTGCACGCTGCTTTGCGCGCGTTGCAAAGCAGGCGCAACACTTTCCCGCGCAGTGGCGGCAAACTGTTCGTGCAGTGCCTGAATTTGGCCATTCACTCCGGTGAGCTTTTGCTGCAACACTTCACCCATGCCCACCACGAGATTGACCAGCGCCGCCTGCTTTTCATGATCCAAAACCTTTTGCTCAAGCTGTTTTTGCGCTTCAATATTCTCGCATGTTAGAATTAAAAACCGCAAACGGCCTTCGGCATCCACGACGCGGTCGGAATGAATCTCGCAAATGACGTGTTTCCCGGAAGCCGTTTGTGCCACCAATTCCAAGCCGGCTTTCTTTTGCGTCAGTGCGCGCCACAACATCGCCCGGCTGGAAAGCGGACTGCTCAATAAGCTAAAAAGTTTTTGCCCGCGCAAAAGGTGCAACTCCGATTCAAACAAATTCAGCGCAACACGATTGGCCTCTACAATGGTTTCGTCGGCATCTACGACGAGCAGCCCGAGCGGGAGAAAGTCTTTCACCGTTGCCAGAAACGTTAGCGCATGGCGCAGTTCTTCGGTTTTCTGCGTCACCGCGGCTTCCAATTCTGCCGCGCGCGCTTTTACTTTTCGCACACGCCAACGATGCACTCCAAAGACCGCGGCCGCAAGCATAAACGCATTCAGCGCAAAGAACCAGGTCGTGAGATAAAACGGCGCAAGGATTTGGAACTCTACCTGTGTCGCGCCAATGGAATCGGGAGCAAAGGAGTTTTTGCCGCGCAGATAAAAAGTATATCGCTTGGGCGCCAGATTGGTGTAGCGAATGCTTTGGCCCTGCCCGAGATTTTCCCACTCCTCCTTGAACCCTTCTAACCGAACGCTGTTCTCCGTTTTATCCTCGTTAAGAAAAGAAAGAGTGGCGAAGTGTAGCGTGACGGTCGATTCATAGGGCAAGCGCAGACGCTCTCCCCGCAGGTCATAATATTTTTTGTCATTCACTTCCAATGCGGTGATTTTCACGCGCGGACGCGACGAGTTTCGCGGCCAAAGCCCGGTAGCAACTCGGCTCGCGCCGCCAATCGTGCCGACCCAAAGATAGCCTTCCGCATCGCGCAGCGCCGCGCGTGTGTTGCATTCATCGTCAAGCAAACCATCGGAAGCGTTGAGATAAAAAAAGCTTGAATCTGTTTTATTAAAACAAGCCACGCCCGCGTTGGTGCCAAACCACAAACGTTGTCGCTCGTCTTGCGCAATGAAATAAACGACATTGTTGCGCAGGCCGGTTTTAGTGTTGATCACATGAAAGCGTTCGTTGACCAAGCAGGCTGCGCCGCCGCCGCGAGTGCCAAACCACATCACGCCGGAGTGGTCTTCAAAAATCGTGTAAATGGTGCTGTCGGGCAAGCCGTCTTCGAGAGAATAGATTTTTTCTTCCCCGCTCGCTTCTTTTTTGTACAGACCGTTCGTGGTGGCAATCCACAAACAACCGCGACGATCTTGATAAACTTGATGCGCACCGTCGCTGGGAAAATTGCGACCTCGTTGCGTGGAGGAAATTTCGCCGTCACGCAAGCGAATCGCGCCACTAAAGGCTGAAGCAAACCAAATGTCGCCATTGGGCGCAGCATAGACGTCACGCAGCAAATTGTCGGGGAATCCATTGCGCTTGGTAAAATGTTGCCACGCACCGTTGCGCAAACGCGCCGCACCGCCGTGCGTGGCTACCCAAATATCGCCATTGGGCGCTTGCGCCATGCCGCGCACGACATCATTCGGCAAGACATTGTCGGTGTTGAGCACTTTGATTTCTTCGCCGGAAACGAGGGCGATGCCGCCACCGTTGGTTCCGATCCATGTGCGACGCTCGCGGTCTTGCATAAATGAAAAGACGGCATTCGCGGGCAAGCCATTGCGTTGGTCATAATTGTTGATTGTCCATCCATAAATTTTGCCGACGCCTCCGCCCCACGTGCCGACCCAAAGATTGTTTTCATAGTCAACGAGCATCGAACGTATGTATGCGTTCGGCAAGCCGTGGCGCGTATCATATTGCGTGAAAGCTTTGCCGTCGAATTTGAACAAGCCCGTGCGTGTGCCGATCCATAAATTGTTTTTTAGGTCTTCACTCAAGCAAAAGATGTCCGCATCGCCTAGGCCCTCGTCTTTGCTGAAGGCGCGCACATGATCGCCATTGAGCAGAAACAAACCCGTGGCTGTGCCAGCCCACAGCTCTTGCGTGCGCGTCAGTTTTAGCTCACGCACAGTTTTTCCAGCAAGGCGTTGGGCTTTGGGCAATGGCAGAAATTTTTCGCGATGAAAAAGCTGCAGCCCGTCATTCGTTCCCAGCCAAATGGAGTCATTGACGACGGCAATGGTGTTGATAAAAGTGTCGCCCGTGTTGCGAAAAGTCTGAAACGTCGCGCGAGGTTTGGTGGAAGGGGAGGAGGTGTTGAAATTTGTTAGCTGGCACAACCCCGCGCCCGTTGCAAGCCACAATTTGCCCGCGGAGTCTTCCGCCATATGGTTGATAAAGTTCGAAGGGAGGCTATCGCTCGTCGTAAATGTTTGCACGCTGCCATCCTGTTTGAGGCAAGCTAGCCCGCCTTCCGTGCCCACCCACACGTTTTCATTGCGGTCTTCATAAATACTGCGCACGGATAAATTCGGCAAACTATCTTCGAGGGTGAACGCAAGCATTTTTTCGCCGTCATAGCATGCTAATCCGTTTTCAAAAGTGCCGAACCAAATTCGTCCTGCGCGATCTTGGTAGACCACATCCACTTCACTTTGTGGAATGCCGTCTTTCGTGCCATAGGTGCGAATTTGGAGTCGCTGCGCGAGGCTCATTGTGTTGAGCACCAATACGAGGGCAAGCAGCAGAATGGTACTGGAAGTTCTTTTTTGCATGAGAGACATAGCCTTTTACCAACATAAAACGCGGGCCAAGATTTATTTTCAAAGAGGCTTTGTTCAAAAAGGGGGGAGCGCCATTCATTTTTTGAAGTGCAAACACTGCAAAAACGAAAACGGCTTTGTCTGAGAAAACTTTGTTGGAACGATTCGTTTTTTAGAAAGGTGAAGCTGCGGCGGTTTTTTCTACTTCAGAAAAACATTGTAAATCTCTCGCGCGATGTGGGCAATCGCGGCGTGCGCGCGCTCATGTTGGGTGATGCCGCGCGTCAGCACGACGAGCACACCAGGCCCGCGTCCAGGCGGATAGAGAATCGCAGCGTCGTGATCGATTGCCGTAATGGAGCCGGTTTTGTTGGCAACGATGATCTCGGGCGGCAGACCGGCAGGAATATTTTCGCGAAATTTTTGCGCTTTAAGAATGTCAATCATCGCGCGACACGAGGCCGGACTTGCGGCGCGGTCCGTAGCAAGCGCCGCCATGACAAGCATGAGCGAATGCGCATCTGTGCGATTGTTCATGCCCGCTTGAAACGCTTTGCCGTCTTCCACGCCGCGCAAGACGAGCATATTTTGAATGCCAAGTTCATGCAGGGTGCGCATCACATTTTGCGCACCGACGATTTCGATCAACAAATTCGTCGCGAGATTGCTGCTCACCGTAATCATGGCTTCGACGAGTTGTTGTATCGTTTGCTTATGCCCGAGTGCTTTATAAATCGCTTCATCGCTGTCATCGGCAAGGTCCAAACTGTACGGGGAGCCGTCAACAATACTGGCAAACGTATTCTTCACCAAAATTGAATCGGTTAATTTGAGTTTGCCTTGCTCTGCTTGCCGAAACACTTCAATCATGACCGGTACTTTCATGGTGCTTGCGGCGTGCATCATGCTTTTTGCGTTGAACGCATACTCCTGCCCGGAAGCGAGATCACGAAAAGCAACGCTAAGCTCGGCATGCAGCGTATCGGAGAGTGTGGTTAAAAATGTGTCAAGGCGGGCGCGTTTGGCCTCAAGGTTCGGAGTGCTCATGGAAGCCGTGGGCATTGCGTTGTGCTCTTGCGAGCGCGTGTCGGGAGCGGCCGCAAAACAAAAAAGGAGGAAGAACGTCGGAAACGCTCTTCCTCCGAAAAAGTTTATGCGCGAAAGTAAAGCGCGTTTCGCTCTCATAAGAGGCTCGAAATTTCATCGACGTGCGGGAAACGGTGGGTTTGATATTTTGAAAAAATAATCTTGCCGTCTTTTTTAACCTCGAAAACACCGCGACTGCCTTCCACCAAAACGATTTCGGCGGCGAGATGACGCCGCGTTAGTTCAGCCTTCAGACCGGAGGCTTGGGGAAGATAGTTTCATTGCACGCAATATTGAATTTCGATCTTCATGCTCCATCCTCAGATTAAGAAATCTGGCGAAGACCATTGGCCTTCGCCAGATGTTTTTCACACCATAACTTCTTCTAAGAGTTCTTCTTCGTTAATAAAGCTCGGCTTGCCATGGCCGTTGTTGCGCTCCAAAAGATTTTCAGGATTGAGCGCGCGCAGTTGCGGCACGACGAAGCGGCCGTCTTTGCGAATCAGCTCGTTGTCAAAATAGATTTCGCCTCCGCCAAACTCGGGTGTCTGAATCATGACGAGATCCCAATGCACTTGGCTGCGATTGCCGTTATCAGCATGTTCATACGCATTACCGGGAGTGAAGTGAAACGAGCCGGCGATTTTTTCATCAAAGAGGATATCGAGCATGGGCCTTTTGATGAGCGGATTGAAGCCCAAAGAAAATTCGCCGATGTAACGCGCGCCGAGGTCCGTATCCAAAATATCATTGAGGCGTTTGGCCTTATCCGCAGTTGCGCTGATAATCTTTCCGTTTTTAAAAACAAATTCAATTTCGGAGAAGGGCACGCCCTGATAAATCGTCGGCGTGTTAAAATGAATTCGACCGTTTACGGAATCGCGCACCGGAGCGGTGAAACATTCGCCATCGGGGATGTTGTATTCTCCGCCGCACGGCACTGCGGGAATCCCTTTGATGCTGAATTCCAAATCCGTGTCCGGCCCGACAATGTGCACGCGATCGGTGCGTTCCATATACTCCTTCAATGCTTGCATCGCATGTGACATGCGGCCATAGTCCATCGTGCAGACGTCGAAATAAAAATCTTCAAACGCCTCGGTGCTCATGCCGGCTTGTTGCGCCATGGAAGTGTTGGGGTAACGCAACACAACCCATTTTGTTTTTAAGCGAATGTCATGATGCACGGGTTGAAACACATGCTTTTGCAAATGGCGCATTTTGGAAACCGGCACATCGGACATTTCGCAGATGTTGAAATTGCCGCGCACGCCGATGTAGGCCTCCATCTTCTGCATGCGATATTTTTCCAAATCGCCCATCAGCTTGAAAGCGTCTTCGCCATATTTGCGGTACATCTGCCGCAAAACCTGGTTGTGCTTTAATTCAATTACCGGAATTGCGCCGCGACGAATGGTGGCTTCGATCAGTTCATTTACAAATTCATCGGGAATATCAAACGCTTCGATGAGAACGCGTTCGCCTTTTTGCAGCCGTGTTGAATGCGAAGTTAAAACTTCCGCAAGCCGTGCCAGCCGAGAATCTCTCATAACAATGCCCTAGTTGAAGTTCATGGTGCGACTTTCCTGCTGAAGCCGGCCACCATCGTTTTATGCAGGAAATTTCGGCGAAAGATACCGAATGACCCACACATTGTCAATAATTCGGTCGCAGGGAAATATCAACTCTACGCGAGGTGAGTGGCAAAAATTATTTTTAAGTTCACTGGAAAACGCAATTCTTATACCGCTGACGGCCATGACGATACGCTTTAACCTCGCCTGCTTCCGCAACTTCCTCGCCTGACTACTATATTGAAGACCAAGAAACTCTTCCGCCAATCTCAACTTTATTTCCTGCTTGAAAATAGGAGCTCATTCATGGATGATCGGAGCTTTTTACCTCGCTCTTGCCGAGGGAAAAATACGTGTGTCACGCCAGCACAGCATCATGCAAAAAGCCGTGCACGGACTTGCCAAAATTCTCCTCGCTTTTTCGCAAACTGTCTCAAATTGAGCTGGTGTGTTTTCGTTTTAGTCACTCCGGCAGTGAACGTATCGGCGCAAGAGTCGCCCAAAAGTCTAGCCGCCAGCGCTCTAATTAGTGAGTCTTTACGGTATCGGATGCTCTCCGGTTCAATCGAAATCGGCCAGATGCTGGTTGATATTGAGAATAACGATGCGAACGGGTTTGTTCACATTGTGGAATCGGCAACCGGTTTGTTCGAACGAACAACGACCTTGTTTCTGCACAAAGATTCCGTTTTAAGCTCTCACGCCAGTCACACGATCATCACCAAATCGAGCCTCGCCCAAGAAATCCAGTTGCAATATGATAGCCTGCAAGTGCGCGGCGCGATTTTACGCTTGGATAAATCAAACGAGGGACGAAGGATCTTCGCAAAATTTAGCACACGCACGGAAGACTACTACATTGTACCCTACTACTTCCGTAGTTGCGTGCTAAAAGAAAACACGGTAATACAATTTCCGATTTACGAAGCCGCTCGTAATCGCGTCGAATTGGCGCGCGGTTGGGTCGTCAAACTGGAAGAGATTGAAGTTCCGCTGGGAAAAATCGAGTGTTATCGTTTGGAAGGATTTACCGGGAAGCTGCGTTGGATTTCATTTTTCGAAAAGAAATTTCCCCATCGTCTCCTCAAACAGAAATTCCCCGCGTTATATCTCGAAACCGAGTTGGTTGAGATCATGCCTGATTCTTCGGTGAGCATGCGCACCCAACTCGGCTCCGTGTTGCAACGTTAGCGCAGCGCTTGCCAGAGCTTTTGCGCCGCTGGAGACAAAGGGGAGGGGAGCGTTTCTAAAAGAGCTTTTGCTTCCGCCTTGCGGTTTTGTTTTGCCCACGCCACTGCAAGAAAAATTTTGAGATCTTGATTTATGTCCGGAGTGGAGTTTATGACACGCTCCAGCGCGGCCGCCACCGCCGGATAGTTGCGCTGCGTTTGGTAGAGTTGCTGAATTGCGTTGAGTTCGATTTGCAGCTCGGGATCGTCAGTCGTGGGTAAATTGGGAGGCCAGTCGAGATGTGTAATGCTTTGCGTCACAGTGTGTGCCGGAGCCAGACTGGAATCAGACTCAAGCATGTGCTTGACGGAGGTGGGAGTCATGTATTTCAAAAGGAACAACGAGCCTGAGCTTAGAAAAACAATCAAGAGTACATAGCCGGCAAGCGCCTTCACCGTGCCGCCTTCTTCCCAAACAAGCGCAAAATTTCGTCTCCACCGATTAAACAAGTATTGCGCCGAGGCGAGAAATTCGTGGCTGCGCTTGGGTCGCGCAAAAACAATCCCGCCTAAGCCTCGCATCGCGAGCGTCGTCTTTTCATAAAACAAAACTTCGGAAGCGCAGTCTTCACAAACAAAATAGTGCTCTTCAAATGCTTCCTGCGCTTCGGGGGTGAGCTCCTGGCGGACATAGGCGAGCATGGTTTCGTTGCGATCATGATAGGTGCATGACATAAATACCTCGAGTTGAAGATAATGCTTTACGGCAGTAAACTGCGGAACAGAGGATCTTTTTTGCAAAGTTTGCGCAGCCGCTTGAGTCCGTCCGATTTATAATTGTAGACTTTGTCGCGCGGCAAGCCGAGCATTTGCGCAATCTCTCCTTCTTTGAAGCCTTTGTAGAAAGCCAACTCCAAAACCTGGACGTATTTTTCCGGGAGCAGGTCGAGCTTGGCTTTCAACATGCGCGCCAGTTCATTGGCTTCGGCTTGGTCATGAAACAAATCACCGATGCTATCGGCAAATTCCAAAGGCGCGTTGCGTTTTATATAACGGCCGCGTTTGCGAAAAAAAGTTTGCACCACATTTTTCGCAATGCCGAGTAAAAACGTGCCCGGCTCGGCGTCGTTGCGCGCTTCATAGTTGCCGAAGCTTTTCAGCGCGGCCAGCATAGTCTCTTGCGTTACTTCTTCGAGGTCAACACCATCAATACTCCACTTTTTTTTGAGGTAGTATTTGACGAGTTGGCGGCGCGACGCTATCCACTCAGGGTCAACTTGTGGGATGATTTTGGAGATGTTTCACCTACCAAAGAATGCGTCTAAACGAGCCTGCTCACACGAGGGCGATAATAAGGTTTCTTTCTGAGAATTGTGAGAGGCTCGCAGTTCAATTAAGTTTCGGCTCGTTCGGCTCAGGTATCGGCGTTCTGTGCATCGAACTCAAATTTTTCACAATGAAAATCCAACGTTATGCGCTCTTGGGTTATTCCGCAGCGATATAAAAAAACATGTTTGCCCGTAGGGTCAAGGAACGTTTGGCGGTGGCGGCAAACCTGACAAGTGCGCTGCGATTTTTCATAGGCTGCCATCGCGATCTTGTGCATATCACGCGGTTCGCCGCGCAAGGTTTGCATGTGATCATAAATCGCCAACACGCGCCGTATCATCTGCCGAATGCGCACAATGGCCCACACTTGCAAGGCGAAGAGCAGAGTAAAAAGGCTGAACAGAATGTAATAATGGGTGGATTCAGACATGGCACGGATGGTTTATCGAAGTTCTATAGGTTTATCGCTCTCCTAGAGTCAACGCGCTTGCAGTTAGTTCTTGCAGTGACGCGAGTAAAGCCTCTGCTTCGCTCAACGCGGCGGCGTGTTTCACTCCAGAACGAATCTTTTGCAGCGTCGCAATGTCGCTGAACGAGCGCGCTTTGTCTGCCAATTGCAAACCTGCCACACCAAATTTGATTTCCAAAATATCGGCGATGGTTTCGTGCAAGCCGGTGCGAGTGGCCGTTTGCGAGCCTCGTTCTAAGCCTCGTTCCAGGCCTCGTTCCATACCCCGTTCCATTCCTCGTTCCATGCCCCGCTTCATGCCTCGTTTCATTCCGACTCGCTCGGCGGTGGTTAATACCGACATAGTATTCTCCTCGGTGGTTTGTTTTATTTCTTCATACAGCTTTTCATCTTCAACTCTCGGCAATGCCATAACTACGTCAATGAATTCATACAGCGCTCCGATCTTCTCCCGCGTCAAGCCGCGGCGATACAATTCCAGCAAAAATTCCTTTTTCCAATGATAACGAGTTTGATTGTTTCCGCTGGTTTCAACTGTTTTCAAAAACGCCTTCGTGGCAATAGCGAAAGGATTCGCATTGCGCTCCAACTCGTCCCACTTGCCGGAGTAGTCGAGCAATTTGATTGCCGGAAACTCGAAGCGCAGCCGAAAATCCCACATGGAAAATTCGTAGACGTGCTCGCGAAACTCAGGATTCGCATCCGTCAGCAAGGCGACACTCACTGCTTGTTTGCCGAAGCGGTCGGTGATGCGATAATTGCAATGATACACCCGCTTGGAAAAATCCGCTTCGCGATAGCCTTGCACTTCAATGTGGAGCAGGAGCAGCCTTTCGCTGCCTTCGCGCAGAAAGACTTTGACCAATTTATCGACGACGCGCTTGCCGCGATCGTCTTCCTTCGGCAAAATCTTTTGAAGCTCTTTATCCAAAAACTCGACGCCCTTGCTGAAGTCAATCGCGCGATGAATTTCCGGAAAATAAAACGCGAGAAACTCCGGCAATAGCTTGTCTAAAATTTTTCGCCAAGAACTGTCTTGCTTCATTGTCCCTCACCATTTCAAGCCGAATATAACAGTTTGCGTCACACCTCAAAGCGCTTTTTCAAAATCGTGTCTGCGCAAAATTACCCCGGCTCATTTTGTTTTTAGCCTTCGTAGTATCCACATCAATCACAAGAAACGACTCGCGCTTGCAAGCAGGCGCGAGTCACTACAATAGACGATTATCAGCGGCGACTTCATCGCAGCGCCGGGCCGCTGCGATTTCGATGCGCTACTTCTTCGCCGCTTTGGTCAATGCTTCCACGCCGGGCAAATCTTTTCCGCCAAGAAATTCGAGCGAGGCACCGCCACCGGTGGAGACGTGGGAAATCTTCGCAGTGAGTCCTGAACGGCCAAGCGCCGCCACGGAGTCGCCGCCGCCGACCACGCTGAATGCGCCTTTGGCAGTGGCTTCCGCCACGGCTTCGGCGATCCTCATTGTGCCGCTCGCGAACGCTTCTTTCTCAAACACGCCCATAGGCCCATTCCACAAAATCGTTTTCGCTTGTAGAATGAGGTTGCGATAATGCTCGACCGTCTTTGCTCCAATATCGCCCGCAAGTTTTCCTGCCGGAATCGCGACTTGCTTGTGCGGCGCGGCATCCGTGCCTTCGATGCTGCTCGCGATCACGTGATCCACGGGCAATTCCAATTTCACCGGCTTGCGCGGATTGGAATACTCCGCGACTTTCATCACGTTGCGCGCGAGGTCGAGCTTTTCAACTTCCACGAGCGAGGTGCCGATTTCATGTCCCTGCGCCTTGAGAAAAGTATAAGCCATGCCGCCGCCAATGAGCAGATGCGAAATTTTCGTGATGAGATTGTGAATCACTTCAATCTTGTCGGAAACCTTCGCGCCGCCGAGAATAACGACATACGGCCGCGGCGCTTCGCCCAGCAGTTTGCCCAACGCCGCAAGCTCGGCTTGCATCAAGTAACCCGCGACCGCAGCGTCTTTATGCACCTTCGCCACGCCTTGGGTTGAAGCATGCGCGCGATGCGCCGCGCCGAATGCGTCGTTCACATAAACCTCGCCGAGCGCGGCCAATTTTTTTGAGAACTCCGCCTCGTTCTTTTCTTCTTCCGCATGAAAGCGCACGTTTTCTAACAGAACCACTTCGCCGGGCTGCATCGTGTTGATCATCGTCTCCACTTCGCCGCCCACACAATCCGGCGCCATTTTTACTTCACGGCCAAGCAATTCCGCCAAACGCTTGGCCACGGGCGCGAGCGAGTATTTCGCTTCGGGTTTGCCTTTGGGCCGGCCAAAATGCGACATGAGAATGAGCTTACCATTGTCGTGCATAATTTTTTGCATCGTAGGTAACGCGGCGCGAATGCGCGTATCATCGCTGACCACGCCATTTTCCAAAGGCACATTGAAATCCACGCGCGTGAGCACACGTTTGTCCTGCAATGCGACATCGTTAATCGTCAGCTTGTCCATCACTTCCATCCTTCAATTTTGAGATTGAATTACGACTGTTTTAAAAGCAAAGACCGAGGCAAAACTATTTCCGACAAAGCGAGTTTTAAAATAATTTTGCCAGTAATCGTTTTGCATCATTTCTCAGCAATCCCCAACGCTTTCATTTTTTTATAAAGATTGCTGCGCTCGATGCCGAGCAACTCCGCGGCTTGCGACATGTTGCCGTGCGTGGCTTCAAGGCACGATTGAATGTATTCGCGCTCGAGGCGGTCGCGAATCTCGCGCAGCGTCACGCCGGGTTGAAACGCACCGAGCTTGCTCGTTGCCGGCGTTTGCAAAGACAGCGGCAAATCGCCCGCGCAAATCTGTTCGCTCGGCGTCATGATCACCATGCGCTCGACAGTGTTGCGCAACTCGCGGATATTGCCGGGCCAATGATGCTCGCGCAAACGTTGCATGGCCTCCGGCGAAAACGTTTTAGGGCGAAAGCCGTTTTCTTTGCAATAGAGCGCCGTGAAATGTTCGATGAGCACAGCAATATCTTCTTTGCGCTCGCGCAATGGCGGCAAATAAAGCGGCACGACGTTTAAACGAAACAGCAAGTCTTCGCGAAATTTGCCCTGCTTCACTTCTTCTTCGAGATTTTTATTCGTCGCGGCGATCACGCGCACGTCCACGCGAAAAGTTTGGCTGCCGCCCACGCGCTCAAGCTCGCCTTCTTGTAACACGCGCAGCACTTTCGCTTGCGCTTTCAAACTCATGTCGCCGACTTCATCGAGAAACAACGTGCCGTGATGCGCTTGTTGAAATTTGCCTTCGCGATTCGCAGTCGCGCCGGTGAATGCGCCCTTCTCGTGGCCGAACAATTCGCTCTCAATCAACTCTTCAGGAATGGCGGCGCAATTGACTTTGATAAACGGTTGCGCGGCCCGCTCGCTCGCTTCGTGAAGCGCACGCGCAACCAATTCTTTGCCGGTGCCGCTTTCGCCCAGAATGAGCACCCGGGTGTTTGCCGGAGCCACGCGGCGAATTTGCTCGTGAACTTTCTTGAGCGCTGCGCTCTCGCCGAGCATTTCAAAACGGCCGCCGGCTTCGCGCCGCAAGCGCACGTTCTCTTCCGCAAGCTGCTTTTGCGCGAGCGCGTTTTTGACGGTGAGCAACAGCTTGTCTTTGGTCACCGGCTTCTCGATAAAATCATACGCGCCCTCACGCGTGGCCGCCACGGCGTTCTCCAGCGTCGCATTGCCGGAGACCATAATGACAATCGGGCGCTCCGGCAATGCGGAAATACGTTTGAGCAACTCCAAACCGTCCATCTCCGGCATGGCAATATCGAGCAGCATGAGATCGAAACGTTGCTGCGCGAGTTTTCGCTCCGCTTCTTTGGCAGACGCGGCTTCCGCAATTGCATAACCCGCAGCGCTCAAAATCATTTCGAGCGCACGGCGAATATTGGCTTCGTCATCGACGAGGAGAATGGAGAAGTGGGGCATAGGCTTATTCGAGCGTTATTCGTAACGAAAGTAATCAAGTCTTGCCAACGAGTCAAAGCGTTTTTATAAAACAAAAAGGCCGGCAGCGATGTGCTACCGGCCTTGCTTGAATTTCAGTTTGACTGCGCTCCAACGATGAATTCATTTGAAGCTTCAGCGCGCAACGCCTGCGAGAACAACTTTCATAAACACGCTGCGCCATTGGTTGCGATCACTTCACTGTACCAATATGCCGAATCCTTCAGCACGCGCTGTTGCGTCGCATAGTCAACGTAGATCAGGCCGAAGCGATTCTTATAGCCGTGCGCCCATTCAAAATTATCCATGACCGACCAGTGAAAATAGCCCTGCGCTGCAACGCCCTCGCCAATCGCACGATGATAGGCGCGCAAATAGCGCGTGAGAAAATCGATGCGCTGCGGATCATGCACTTTGCCGTCGAGCTGAATCCAATCGCAATTTGCCATGCCGTTTTCCGTGACGACAATGGGCAGGCGATAACGCTCGAATAAAAATTTCGGCCCCCAATACAATGCTTCGGGCGTCACTTCCCACGGCATGGTGGTCAGCGCCGGGCCGAGAGGTTTTTTCACGACTTCATACCCTCCGCTCGGACGCGCGCGCACGGTTTCATCGAAATAGATATTGAAGCCATAGAAATCGAGCGGCTGGCAAATCGTTTCCATGTCCCCGTTGCGAATCGCCGGCATTTCTTTGGAAAAAATTTTCAGGCCATCATCGGGATACTTGCCCAAAATCATCGGATCAGCAAACCACGTGTTGCTCCAACAATTTTTACCGGAGATTGCAAACGTGGCCGCGCGCGCGGCGTTAATGTCTTCGGGTTGATTGGAAGCCGGAATTTTCGCGATGCCCACGGGCGCCGCGCCAATCACCGGATCTAACTTTGCGCGGCTGCGAATGACTTGCACGGCTTTGCCATGCGCGAGCAGCGAGTGATGCGCCGCGCGTAAAACTTCGGCAAAGCCCAGCTTCAAACCGGGCGCGTTTTCGCCGGTGTGATGGCCAAAGTTGATATAACATTGCGGCTCGTTTTGCGTGATCCAATGCGACACGCGATCCGAAAGTTTGTCGATCACGACTTGCGTATATTCCGCGAACCACTCCGCGCTGTCGCGATTCAGCCAGCCGCCGCGGCAATAAAGCTCGTAAGGAAAATCCCAATGAAACAATGTGACCCACGGCTGAATATTGTTTGCAAGCAATGCGTCGATCAAGCGATCATAAAACGCGAGGCCTTTTTCATTCACCGCGCCAATGCCGTTCGGCAAAACCCGCGGCCAGGAAATGGAAAGGCGATACGCTTGCAGGCCAATCTCACGCATGAGCGCGACATCTTCGGCATACCGATGATAATGATCGCACGCGACTTCGCCGGTGTTGCCCTCCCAAATTTTCCCCGGCACTTTACAGAAGGTATCCCATACCGAAAGACCTTTGCCGTCTTCATGCGCCGCGCCTTCGATTTGATAGCTAGAAGCCGCAGCACCCCAGATAAAATCCTTGGGAAAGCTCATCGCAAACCTTTCTATGTCTTGTCCGAAAATCCGCGCTACTTTTTATTTTGAAACGCCTGGCATGTGAAAGAAGATTTTCTAAATTGCTACGCGCAAATCCAGAAGGAGGAAGCATGCGTTTCAATTTTTCTGAAGTGGCCAAAAATCTATTGCGCTTCAGCGCCGGCGCGATGCTCTGCGGCTTTCACGGCTTCACGGCGCTACAAGGCTGTTGGAACTATTGGTTCAAAGGCGAGGCGTGGGAATTTATCGGCATGGTGGCGGAGTTGGGGTTTCCGCTTGCGAGTGTGAGCGCAAGTTGTGCTGCGCTCGCGGAGTCATGCGGCGCGGCGTTGCTCGCACTCGGTGCATTCACGCGTTATGCCGCAGTAAGCGTCGCCGGCACGATGGCGGTAGCCGCTTATCGTGATTACCTCTTCTATGGCCGTTTTGATCTCCCCGGGCTTTACACGCTTGTGGCGCTCTTCTTTGTGTTTCATACTCCCGGCCAATTTTCTATTGATGAAAAATGGCGCCGAGGAACCGCGTGATTCCTCCTCACACCCGTGTTGCTGCTCTACAAGCAAAAAGGCAAAATCCTCTCCGGCAAAGACGCTTTCTAAAAGCGTCTTTGCGTAAATAGTTTTGCCTGCTGCTGCGCGGTAAAAAAGCAAACGCTACTTCGCGGCGCTCGCCAATTCTTTGATGCGAATATTGCGAAACCAAATCGGCGCGCCCGCGTGTTTGCCTTGAAAACCGATGTGGCCGCGTAACGGCAACTCTGCCACCGGCTTGCTCAACCAGGAAGGAATCTCCGAGCCATCGGGATTGGTCTTCGCGGAGGTCCACAGGCTCATATCCATCTCCGTAACCAACTCGCCATTCAACACCACCGCAATCTTTTTATCCACACACGTGATCGTATAGCGATTCCACTCGCCGGCCTTTTTCACCATGCGTTTGCGCGCAGGCAAATGCCCGAAGATGGCGCCGCATTGCCACGTGGCCGGCGACTTCGCCCATTGCTCATGATAGTCATCCGCGATTTGCACTTCGACGGAATTGGGAATCCAATTCTCAATATCGCTTGTGTGAATGATCACGCCGCTATTGGTGCCGGGCGCATTTTTAAATTCGAGGTCGAGGATAAAATTGTCATACTGCTTCGCGCTCCAAATGCACTGATCCTCCGTGGCGGTGAGCACTCCGTTTTCCATCGACCAAATGTTTGCAGGCTTGACGGCATTCGACAAATCTGCTTTGAAAAGCTCAACCCAACCGGCTTGCGAATGGTCCGGATGATTTTTCGATGCGGTCTGTGCGAGAAGCGCTGCGCTCATGCAGCAAACCAAGAACAATGGCGTGTGAAGGTTTTTCATCTTTCCTAACTCGTCAGAAAAGTGAGAGGGAGGGCCGCACACGGTGCGAGCAAGCGCGTGGTGTGCAGTGCGGAAGGGTGTGGCGCATTCCGCGTCATTTTAGCGGCGCGAACGTACTGCCAACGGATTTGCCATGCAAGCGATTTTATCAATGCGCTTGCAGTGTTGGTCAAGTGCCGACGTGTTAAGGGATGCGGTTTTTGTAACGTACTCATTTGAGCTGTCATGCCCGAGTGCTTTCATCGGGTCTCCCAGCATACAAATGGATTTCCGCTTAAAAACTGCGGCAGTGACAACCAACGTAGCGCAGCCATCTTTTCTGCAGGCAGGATGCCCAATGTCACTAACTTTTCCCAAAAGCATAGGCAGAAAAATGAAGGGCAGAAATATAAAGCTCTACGTTATCTAAAAACGTTCAAACGAAACGTCATCAGCTAAAATTTTTCTGCCCTACATTTTTCTGTCTTTGCTTTTA
>JAYRWE010000051.1:0-67992 GCA_041918175.1 bacterium | reverse complement strand
GCATCGCGCTCGTGAACGAGAAAAATCAGATCGCGCGTCACGCGGCAGCAGGGGAAAAGCGATGGCAGATGCGCTTCGGAAGATGAAAAGCCGATTCAAAAAAAATGGCATCACTTCATAGCGCCAACGTATGCCCTGTCCGCATCGCAACCGCTAGCGGATTGCTGTCAAAGAACAATTTGGGTGCAAAATTCAGGAACAAAGTGTCGCAAGCAAATAATATCGGGCGGGAAGTGTACAACAAACGTCAGCAAGTGGAAAGGAAACGCCTTGAAGAAGAACGAAAAGCTTATGGGTGGCGGCAAGAGAAAGAATCAGAGAGAACTGCTATTGCTGCTCAGATAATTCCGTTTTTAGTTTTTGTAGCCGTAGCATTTGGGATGGGGGGTATAACTTATTCGATTTTTAATTCTATGGAGGGTGCAAATGCAGATACCCTCGACGAGATATTTGGAAACTTGATTTCGATTGTTTTCGGTTTGGCTTCTATTATTGCCACACTGATCGTACCCTTTTGGGCAGCGAGGAAAGTACGCGAGTCTATAAAGGATTCGAGGAATTAAACAGATAAATATCGAAACAAACAATCAATCAATCCCATGCCCCAACACTTCACCTTCCTCCGCGCCATCAACGTCGTCGGCCATACGGTGAAGAGGGATCAGCTTCGCCGCATATTCGGAGCGCTCGGGTTCGCCAATGTGAAAACGTTGGCAGAATGATTGACCGGCAGAATGATTTCAAATCATTCTGCCATTTTTTTGAGAATGTTTATGGCTACTTCCTTTCAAGTTCATCCCCTCACCAAAGAACGCTGGCAAGATTTTGAAATGCTCTTCGGGGCACGCGGTGCGTGCGGCGGTTGTTGGTGCATGCACTGGCGCTTGTCGCGACCGGAATATGAGCGCAACAAAGGCGAGGGCAATCGTCGCGCGATGAAGGCGTTGGTGACGAAAGGAAGGGAGGTGGGCTTACTCGCGTATGAAGACAATGCGCCGGTGGGCTGGTGCGCGCTTGCGCCGCGTGCAGATTTCACGCGCTTGCAAGACTCCCGCATTTTGCAGCCGGTTGATGCGCAACCGGTGTGGTCGATTACGTGCTTCTTCATTGCGAAGAGTCATCGTCGTCGCGGACTCAGCGTGAAATTGTTGCGCGCTGCGTGTGCTCATGTGAAAAAGATGGACGGCAAAATTCTCGAAGGTTATCCGATAGAACCGAAGCAGGGCAAGATGGCCGATACGTTTGCGTGGACGGGTTTGGCTTCGGCGTTCAAGCAAGCAGGGTTTGCCGAATGCGCACGGCGCTCGGAGACGAGGCCGATTATGAGGCGCGTGTTGAGACAGAGTAGAATTATAAATCCTTTTGTGCTACACGCGGATCAAAAGCGCACGCGGAGAAGGCAAAAGCGAATGACAGAAAGATGGCGGACAGAAAAATAAAGCAAAGCCGCTTGCTCAAGACTCGCTTGAGTTCAGTTTTTATTTTTCTGCCCTCCATTTTTCTGTCCGAGGCTTTTGCTTGATGAATATAATCGTAGAGCAAACCACGGCCAAGCCATGGTTGAGCACGAGGAGAATGTTTCTCGCAACGACATCGCCTAGAAATCCTATTGCATCTCCAGCAAATGTTTTCTATAATGCCCGCGCAAAAAACGAGTTGATGTTTTCCCACCTGCTTGAATTCGACTTCATCGACGAACGTTATGTCCGGCTTTGTCCACCTCCACAATCACTCTCACTATAGTTTGCTCGACGGCGCGTGTCGCATTAAAGATTTGGTTGATGCGGCGAAGCGCAACAACATGTCCGCACTCGCGCTCACGGATCATGGTTGCATGTTCGGCGCGATTGAGTTTTACAAGGCGTGCAAAAAGGCCGAGATCAAGCCCGTGGTCGGCGTGGAAGCGTATGTCGCGCCGCGCAGTCGCAAAGAAAAGAGCACGCAAAAAGGCACGATGGCCGATACTTCCTATCATCTCGTGCTGCTCGCGAAGAATGCGCAGGGCTACAAAAACATCATGCGGCTGACTTCGATCGGCTATCTCGAAGGCTTTTATTATCGCCCGCGCATCGATTGGGAGATGCTGCAAAAGTATCACGAGGGCATCATCGTTTTCTCGGCGTGTTTGAAAGGCGAGGTGGCGCAGAAGATTTTGCACGGCAAGATCGACGAGGCGCGCAAAACTGCGCTGCAATATCGCGAGTTGTTTGGCGACGATTATTATCTCGAAATTCACAAACACAATTTGCCGGAAGAAGATTTGGTGCGCGAGCAGGTGGTGGCGATGAGTCGCGATCTCAGCATTCCGCTCGTGGCCACGAACGACATCCATTATCTCAAACGCGAGCACGCGATGCCGCACGACGTGCTTATCTGTTTGCAAACCGGCAAAGATCGCGATGACCCGAATCGCTTGCGTTACACCACGGACGAGATTTTTTTTAAATCCGCGGCGGAGATGCAAGCCACGTTTCCGGAGAATCCCGAAGCGCTTTCGATCACGAGCGAGATTGCGGCGAAGTGCGATCTCAAATTGGAGTTCGATAAATTTCTGCTGCCGACTTTCGAATTGCCCAAGAGCCACGAGGGCAAAACGCTCGACGATTATCTCGCGGATATTGCCCGCGAAGGTTTGCAGAAACGCTACTCCGTGATCACGCCGGAGTTGGAGCAGCGGCTTGATCTCGAATTGGCCGTCATCAAAAAAACCGGCTTTGTGGGCTACTTTCTTATCGTGCAAGATTTTATCAACTACGCGCGCGCGAAAGGCATTCCCGTTGGCCCTGGGCGCGGCTCCGCGGCGGGCAGTTTGGTGAGTTATTGCATCGGCATCACCAACCTTGATCCGATGCCGTACAATTTGCTCTTTGAAAGATTCTTGAACCCCGAGCGCGTGACCATGCCCGACATCGATGTGGACTTTTGCTATGAGCGCCGGCAAGAGGTCATCGATTACGTACGGCAAAAATACGGCGAGAACAACGTTACGCAGATCATCACGTTTGGCACCATGGCCGCGCGCGCCGTGGTGCGCGATGTGGGCCGCGTGCTCAACGTCAAATACGGCGATGTTGATAAAATCGCGAAGATGATTCCCGCGGTGGTCGGCATCACGCTCGATAAAGCGCTCGAAACCGTTTCGGAGTTGAGCAGCCTCACGGAATCGAATCCCACATTCAAGCAACTCCTCGAGCATTCGAAAGTGCTCGAAGGTTTGGCGCGACACGCTTCGACGCACGCTGCGGGCGTGGTGATTACGCCGGAAGAGTTGACGAATTACACACCGCTCTTCAAATCGAACACGGGCGACGTGACCACGCAGTACGACATGAAAGCGCTCGAATCCATCGGCGTGTTGAAGATGGATTTTCTCGGCCTGCGCACGCTCACGGTGATGGACAAGGCGTTGCACATGCTCAAGCAAAGGGGAATCGATCTCGATCTCGATAAAGTGCCGCTTGATGATGCGCGCACGTATGAAATTTTCGGCAACGGCGAGTGCATCAGCCTCTTTCAATTTGAAAGCTCGGGCATGCGCGAATATCTCAAGAAGCTCAAGCCGCAATGCCTCGATGATCTCATTGCCATGAATGCGCTCTATCGTCCCGGCCCGATGGATATGATCGACGACTTCATCGCGCGCAAACACGGCACGAAGAAGATCGAGTATCCGCATCCCGCGCTCGAACCGGTGTTGAAAGAGACGTATGGCGTCATCGTTTATCAAGAGCAGGTTATGCGTATCGCGAGCGAGTTGGCGGGCTTCACGCTCGGCGGCGCGGATTTGCTGCGGCGCGCGATGGGAAAGAAGAACGTCGAGTTGATGGCGCAGCAGCGCAAAAATTTTATTGCGGGAGCGAAAGAGAAGCACAACCTCGGCGAGGCGCTCGCGAATCAGATTTTCGATTTGATGGACAAGTTCGCGGGCTACGGCTTCAACAAGTCGCACGCCGCGGGCTATTCGCTCGTGGCTTATCAAACCGCGTATCTCAAAGCGCACTATCCCGCGGAATACATGGCCGCAACGCTCACGAGCGAAATGAGCAACACCTCGCGCATCGTGGTGTTGATCGAAGAGTGCAAGCGCATGGGCGTGCCCGTGTTGCCGCCGGACATTAACGCGAGCCACTCCGAGTTTACGGTGGTTGATCAAAAAATTCGCTACGGCCTCGGCGCAGTGAAGAATGTCGGCCTCGCTGCCATTGAAGGCATGATCAAAGCGCGCGCGAAGGGCGGGCCGTTCAAATCGCTCTTCGATTTCGCGAGCCGCGTGGACGGGCGCACGGTGAATAAAAAAGTTTTGGAAAGTTTGGTGCAAGCCGGCGCGTTCGACGCGCTCAATCCGAATCGGCATCAACTGCTCATGGCGCTCGACGCGGCCAGTTCATATTCGCAGCGGCAGCAAGACGAACGTTTCAAAGGCCAGGCTTCGATCTTTGACGACGCGCCCGCGGAAGATATTTCTTCCGAGCCTTCGTTGCCCGAAGTTGCCGAGTGGGATCCCGCGGAGCGCTTGAAACGCGAGAAAGAATTTTTGGGCATCTATCTTTCCGCGCATCCGTTGCAGCGTTATGCTTTCGAAGTGAAGCTCTTCGGCCGCCCGCCGCTGCAAGATTTGGAAGGCTTGCGCGACGGCGTGCAAGTGATGATCTGCGGCATGGTCACGGAAGTAAAGACCATTGTCGATCGCAAAGGGAGCCAAATGGCGTTCGTGACGATTGAAGATTTTGCCGCGAGCACGGAGGCCATTGTGTTCAGCGACACGCTCTCCGCGCATCGCGACAAGCTGCAAGCCGACAGCGTCGTCGTCATCTTCGGCCGCAGTTCCGTGCGCGATGAAGGCGACGCGCCGAAAATTCTCGTCGAGAATGTGATGAGCATTGAAGAAGCGTGGCAGGAAATTCCCAAGAGCGTTTCGCTCGACATTCCCGCGGACAAGTTGAGCGAAGCCGCGATGCAGCGCGTGTTGCAGACGCTGCGTTTCAATCAAGGCGCATGCACTTTGTATTTGCGCTTTCGCAGCAACGGGTCCGCGATGTATGACTTTCACGCGAAGTCCATGCGCGTGCGGCCCAACGGCGAGATGATCAAGATTATGCAAGAGGCGTTTGGCGAGAGCGCAGTGAAAGTCGAAGCGCCCATGCCGAAAGTGGCGGAGCGGCAAAGCAATCGCCCGTATCGCCCGCGCGCCGCGGCGAATGCGGCTTAAACAAACGCTCAGCTACGGCTTAGCCGTGGGTTGTTTTGTTTTATAAAAAAGAAAACCACGGCCAAGCCGTGGTTGAGCAAGTTTGAGTTTCACCTTTGCCAAGTTTTTCAAGTTTAGTAAAAATTGAGTTGGATTGAAAATTTGAAATTGAAAATTTTCAATTCTAAATTTAAAATGCTTTTAGGCTTTTGCTTGGAATGAGGCGGGAGCGAGCTTGCTGTTGAACGACGGCAAGAATAAATCCTCATCGAGACAGTGAACTCAACCAGGTGAGCAACCATGACTGTTCTGTCTCCCACCAAGCTTATTGCATGCAATCGGCAACAAGTGTGGAACGTCGTTGCGGAGCTGCCGCAAGCGCAACAATGGATCGCGGGGCTGCGACACACGGAATTTTTGCGCGGCGAAGCCTCGGGACTCGGCGGCGTTTGGCGTTTCAACTGCGAGCTCGGCGGCGTGGCGCACGTGTTTGATTTCGAAATCACCGAATGGATCAAAGGCCATCGCCTCGGGGTGCGGCCTTCGCGGCAAACCGCGGTGGTGGGCGGCGTGCAATACTTTCAATTCGTGTTGGATTTGAAAGACGCCTCGCCGCAGACGACGCTCGTCGAAATCGAATTTAACTACGAGCCATTGAGCAAGTTCACGCGCTTGAAGAATCTCACGTTTTTGCGCCGGCAATATCTCGCGTTCATCGATAAAACCCTCGATCAACTCGGCCGCGCGGCACTGGCGGCGCCGCACGCTTGAGTTGAGGTCGTTCAATCAAACTCGCACCTCAGCGTGATGACCATCACCAACACCTCTTCGTTGCGGGCTTTGTGCTCGCTTCTCTTTGCTTTCGCACTGCCTCACGTTCTCTCCGCGCAAATCGCGCTGCCCATCAGTCCCACGAATCGCAACGATCCGCGCGCGCTGCACAACAATCCCGCGATCATTCGTGCCGCGATTCCCACGGCTTATCTCGGCCTCAAACTCATTTACCCCGGCGTGTTGGATAACAACGCGTTCGCGCTCAAAACTTCTCTCTTTAATATCGCCACCTCGAACCTTGCGGGCAGCGAAATCGGCGGCGCGGCCCATGGGCATTATTTCACGACGCCGCTGTATTCGGAGTCGCGCTTCGGACTCAGCGGCGCGCGCAGTTTCGGCGAACGTTTGCACGTGGGATTAGATGTCTCTTTGCAAACGCGGCGTTATGCCGTGGAAAATTTCGAGGGCATTGATCGCAACGATCCCGTGTTTCAAAACGGCACTTCGATTTCGGCGTTTGATCCGAGCGCGGGTTTGTTGTATCAACTCAATGATATGCTCGAACTCGGCGCGAGCGTTTTGCATTTCACGCGGCCCAATCTCGCGCTTGGCAAAACGGCTTATCATCAGCCCATCGAAACGATGCTTGGCATTGGCTTCACGCAACGCTTCGCGCGTTTTGATGCGGGCGCGCATTATTGGCAAAATCGTTTTCGGCCTTTGTTTGGCGCGGAGATTTTCGATCCGACTTTAGGGCGATTGCGCCTCGGCTTTGCCTTGAACAACGCCATGCTCGAAGGCCAGCTTGCGTTGAAGAGCAATGCCGCGCTGTTTTATAATTTCAGCTTGCCCACAAGCGATCTCGGTTTGGTGAGCGCTGGCTCGCATGAGTTCGGCGTGGCGTATGTTTTTCATCAAACCAAAAAAAAGAAAGACGATAGCGATTACATTTCTCTGCGCGCCACGCCGGATAGTTTGGCATTGCGCCCCGGCGAGTCCGCGGCTTTCATGCTGCGTTTTGCGAATGCGGAAGAGGCGCAGCAGCACATGGATTTGCAACTCAAAGGCGCACCCGCGGGCTTGCGTCTGCGTCCGCAACAAATCAAACTCTCCTCGCGTGACGAAGTGCTCGTGAGTTTGCAATCGGAGAAATCATTGCCGCCCGGAGTTTATGCTTTTCTGGTTGAAGGAAAGAACCGCGCGAAACGCGGAGAGACGTCGCTCAATTTGAAAGTGCTCGCCACGCCCAAACTGTTTGCGCGCGTCGCAGCGAGCGTTGATACCGTCACGATCACGGAGTCGCGCGAAGTGCGCGAAGAGTTGCCGCTGATTCCACGCGTGTTCTTTGCGACCGATTTGGACGCGCTCGCGCAAACGCGCTATGATTTGCTCTCCGCTGCGCGCCGCGAAAATTTTTATCAAGACGTGCGCGAGATCAATTCCGCATATCGCAATCTGTTGAACATTATTGCCGAGCGTTTGCGCGCGAACAGCCGAGCCGTGGTCACGATGCGCGGCTTCAGTTCCGGCGCGGCGCGCGAGCGCAATCCCGAGGAACTTTCGCGGCGACGCGCGCAATATGTGCTTGATCATCTTCTGAAACTCGGCGTGCGTGCGAGCCAGTTGCGCATTGAAATCGGCAAGCCGGAGTTGGCGGAAACCAAAAGCCCGGACCCGCTCCGTCTTGAAGAGTTGCAGCGCGTGGATCTCGAAGTCGCCGCGGAGTTTGAAGAAGAGATTTTTGCTTCGATTCAATCAGAGAAAAAAGAAATCGACGCGATCCCGGCGCAATGCCGCTTTGTGGTGAGCGATCTCGCTCCCGGTGCGGGCGTGGCGCAATGGCGGTTGAGCTTGATTGCCGCGGGCGATACGATCAAAACGTTCTCCGCGCCACAATACGAGTTGGCCGGACCATTCACGTGGGAATTGCAATCCGAGCAAGAGCGGCTCGCAAATTTTTGGCAAGAGGTGAAATACTCGTTGGCGCTGCGCGATAATTGGGGGCAGGAATATCGCACGCCGGAGCGCGCGATCGTGAGTCGCCATACGCAAGCGCAGCCCAAGCAGATTGAAAAGATTCCGTTGATCTTGTTCGCGTTCGATGATTTTCAGCTTGATCAAACCTCGCGGCGATTGCGTTCAAAGCTCGTGCAAATCGCCGCGAAGCTCAAAGCCGATCCGCTCGCGCAATGCGAGTTGCTCGGATACACGGACGCCATCGGCGAGAGCGCGCACAATTTGCAACTCTCGCAACGCCGCGCGCAAAATGTGTTGAGCGAGTTGGTGCGCATGGGCATCGCGCCTTCGCGCTTGCGCGCCAAAGGCTTCGGCATGCAAGGCGCGCTCGCGAACAACGACCTGCCCGAAGGCCGCATGCTCAATCGCCGCGTTGAAGTTCATATTCGCCACGCGCAACAGATGAGCACGAAGTAGCAATGAAATGGCGCTGAAATTATTTGGCCGTTTTCTTAACCGCGAATGAGCGCGAATGAACGCGAATCAAAAAGAATTAGCGTTCATTGGCGTTGCTTCGCGGTTCGAAGAGCGAGCAAGTAACCTAATCGACGTTCATAAAAAGCCGTTGAGAGTTTGGAATAAAATCAGTATCGTTTTCTTGCGATCAACAAAAGTATCTCGCGCGATTATGCTCACCAACCCGGTATGAATTGGCATCGCATCTTCGGCCTGACGCTTGCGGATTTTTTCACCGGCACGCGCTACACGGTCGAGCTTGAAAAAGATCTTTCGCTGCAACAGCAGTTCGTGGATGTCGTCGTCATCGAGCAAACCGAAGGCGCACCAGTGGAAGAGCTGCCCGACGGCTTGGATAATCTCGGGCCGCACAATCTCGCGACGTACAAGTCATTTCATCAGCCGCTCGACGCTTGGACGCTCGATGAGTTGCTCGGGCATTACGTCAATTATCGCAAACAGGAGAGCGTTAAGCTCGATCCGCAAAAGCTGCTGCCCGAGGAAGATTTTCGTTTGTATGCCATATGCACGCGCGAGCCGACGAAGCTTGCAGGGCAAACCGAGTTGCGCCCTTTGCGCGAGGGCGTGTATGAAGTTTTGTGGGGCAGCCAAAGCATTCGCGTTATCGTGTTGAGCCAGGTGCCGAAGCATCCGCGCAACGCGGTGTGGCAGCTTTTTAGCAATGTCCGTGAGGGTGTGCATTTTGGCGCGGCAAACTATCTTTGGCGCAGTTCGAAACATAGTTTGGTTGTCAACGATTTGTATCACTATTATCAAGCGGAGGTACCCTCTATGCCATACACTTGGGATGATTATTATGACGAAAAGGCGCTTGAGCACAAGGACAAGATCCTTGCTCGGCTTCCTGTCGAAGATCGTTTAAAAGGTGTGAAGCCCGCCGAACTTCTGAAGCGCGTGCCGGTTGCAGATCGCTTGCAAGGTGTGAAGCCCGCCGAACTTCTGAAGCGCGTGCCGGTTGCGGATCGCTTGCAAGGCCTGAAGCCCGCCGATCTTTTGAAGCATTTGCCGCCCGAAGAAATTGAAGCCTACTTGAAGAAGCTGCGCAAACGCCCGCGCAAGAAATAGCCGCCAACGCCACTTGCTCGACATAAAGAACAGGTGGCGTTTGACATTTGATCGCCGTCACAATTTTATTCCCGCCTTCATTCCTCGCTTCAGGAGTTCATCCATGTTGCGTCGTCCTGCCGTTGTCGTTCTTGCATGTGGTTTAGCGCTTTTTGTGCTCGCTCTTTTTTATCTGCGCACCAACTCTTCGGCGCAGAGCGCTCCGCTTTTTTCTTTTAATAAAAAAACAAAGCCCCAGGCTTGGCAATATCGCGCGGGACAGGTCGTGATCAAATTCAAACCCGCGATCAAAAATTTTGCGCGCGATCAGCGCGTGGCTGCGCTGGCGCAAACGCATGCTCTGAGTGCGCTGCGGCCTCTTTTTTATCAAACCAAAGATAAAGCCCTGGCCGCGAGCACTAAACTCGGATTGGATCGCATCGTGATTGCCACTGTGCCGGAGCAAACGGATATTGCCGCGCTCGCTCTTGCGTTACAAAGCGACCCGAGCGTGGAGTATGCCGAGCCGGATTATTTGATACCGTTGAGCAGCGCTCGAACGATTCCCCCCTTGCGCACTGGTATTGCAGACAACACCCGCCTAACCCCCCTCAAGGGGGGAATGCTTGAAACGCAAACACCATCAGCAATCTTCCCTCAAGAGGGGAATCAAGTCGCGCCCAACGACTCGCTTTATACGCAACAACAATATCTCGAACAAGTCAAAGCGCCGGTAGCGTGGGAGCATGCGCGTGGCGATTCGAGCGTGATTATCGCCATCATTGACAGCGGCACGGAGTGGCAACATCCCGATCTCGCGGCGAACATTTGGAGCAATGTCGATGAAGTGCTCGACGGCATGGACAACGACAACAACGGTTTCGTCGATGACGTGCGCGGCTGGGATTTTGTCGATGATGTGACCGACGCAATGCCGGGCGAGGACAACGACACGCCCGATAACGACCCGAGCGATTTTGTGAGTCACGGTACCGGTGTTTCGGGCGTGGCTGCGGCAGTGACGAACAACGTGACGGGAGTTGCGGCGCTTTCATGGAACGTGCAACTCATGCCGCTGCGCGTGGGCTGGATGCGCAATGATTTTGAAAGTGTGGTGAGCACGGCGTTCTCTGCCGCAGCGTTTGTGTATGCCGCGGACAACGGCGCGCATATCGCGAACTTGAGCGCGGGCAGCTCGCGCGTGGTGGCCGACGCGGCGCAATATGCGTTTCAAAAAGGCGTGGTGATCGTCGGTGCCGCGGGCAATGCTGGAAATGAAGAAGCGTTTGGTTTGAATCTCGCGCCGTTCACGATTACGGTTGCCGCGGTGAATGATCGCGACGAGATGGCTTCGTATTCCTCTTTCGGCGATTGGATCAAAGTCTGCGCACCGGGGGGAGATATAAAAAAACGCCGTCCGGGAATTTTAACTACAACGCTTCATGGCGCGTATCGCGAAGAGCAAGGCACTTCATTCGCATCGCCGCTCGTGGCGAGCCTTGCGGCGCTCGTGAAGTCGAAACAGCAGCAATGGTCGGCCGCGCAGATCACGTTTCAAATCGTGGAGACGGCTGATCCGATTGACGCGCTCAACGCGGATTTTTTGCAAGGCAAACTTGGTCGCGGGCGCATCAATGCGCAGCGCGCGCTCACGGAAACCGTCACGGCGCTGCCGGAAATTTTGCTCGGCCAAACACATGTAAATGACAACGGCAATCAAGTGTTGGATGCGGGCGAAACAGCGGAATTGCGCATTGATTTGGAAAATGTCTGGGGCGACGCCGTGAATCTCAACGCGCAGCTTTCAACCGAGGATTATGGGATCAACATTTTGAAAAGTACGGCGAGCTATGGCACGCTGCCTGGGCTTTCGGATTTGAATCGCAATAAACAAAACAACGCGAGCGATCCGTTCATCATTGCTGCGCATGCCGAAGCCTTGCCGCATCGCGCGCGCTTCAAACTCGATTTGAACGCGGCGCATGGCTATCAACAAAGTTTCGAGTTTTACCTCGCCCTCTCGCCGTTTGTGTTGTTGGTGGATGATGATCACGGCCAAGTCAATGTTGAAAATTTTTACACAGAAGTTTTAGACAGCCTCGGCATTGCGTTCGATACGTATACGCATCCGCGCGAAGGCGCGCAGCTTGACATGCTTGCGCGTTATCCAAATGTGATTTGGGCGTGCGAATGGGCTTTCCCGACTTTTGATGAAACGGATCGCACCGCGCTCGCGCAATATCTCACGAACGGCGGCAAGCTTTTCATCTCCGGGCAAGACATTGGTTGGGATTTGAGCGATGCCACGCCCAATCTGTTCAATCAATTTTATCTCTCGCGTGGCGCTTCGCGGCAGTTCTATGAAAATTTTCTGCACGCGCGTTATGTGAGCGACGATGCGAATCTCAACACGCTCACGGGCGCGACGAATGATCCGATTGGCAATGGCCTTTCATTTAATATCGAACAGCCGGGCCGCACGATCAGCGAGCAATTGCCGAGCGAGATTGCGCCGCTCGCTCCTGCGGCGAGCATTTTTAATTACGCGAATGGCCGCTCCGGCGCAGTGCGATATGAGGGCAATCATCGTGTGGTGTATTTCGGTTTCGGCGGCTTCGAAGCGATCGTGCAAACGCCGCAACGGCATGAGGTGATGCAGCGCGTGCTTCATTGGCTCAATGGCTATAGCATTGTGCACACACCGCTGCGTGATACGGATGACACGACGCGTGCGCAAGTGGTGCTCGCACAAATCAATTCGAACAGCCCGCTCACGAGCGTGGCGTTGTATTGGGATATTGACGGCAAGCTGCCGTTTAATAAAGTGCCGATGGCGGAGCAGGGAGGAGGCGTTTATCGCGGAGAGATTCCGCCGCAGTTCAATCGCACAGTGGAGTATTTTATTTATGCCCGCAACGCGCAAGGCTTTGCTTCACCTCTTAAAAAATATTCTTATTCAACTCTTCCCGACACGATTCCGCCGGCGATCACGAGCGTGACGAGTTTGCCGAATACGTTGAGCAATGTCGGCCCGTTTGCGATCACCGTACAAGCGAGTGACGTGAACGGCATTGACACGAGCGCGACGTGGCTGCACTATCGCGGCAAATTTACCGCAACGGACAGCGTGCGCTTGCATGCGACGACAACGCCGAATCAATTTGCGGGAGCGTTGCGCGGCCCGTTTCAGTTCGGCGATACGCTGCGCTATTACGCGAGCGTGCGCGATGGCGCGTTGTTACGCAATCGCAGCTTGTCTTCAGAAAAAAGTTTTGTGATCGGCCACGAGGGTTTTGAAAACGGTTTGCGCGATTGGCGCGTGGATACACTCGGCTGGGGCGTGACGAGCGCGCGCAGATTTTCCGGAGCGTTCGCGGCGAACAGCAATCCCGGGCGTGGGTATGCGAACAACGTAAACTCTTCGCTCACGCTCAACGTAGCGCTCGATCTTTCGCATCTCACCGGCTTGCTCTCCGCGTATTTGGAATTTCAAGAGCAACACTATTTTGCTGCAAATCAAGAAGACTTTGGCGCGGTTGAAATCAGCGCCGATGGCGGACAGACTTGGCAACTGCTCGCGGCCGACTTTCGCGGAACGCAAACCCAATGGCAACGTCGTGCATTTGAACTTCATGCCTATCGCGGGGCAGGCTATGAAAATGTCCGTCTGCGCTTTCGCGTGCAAACCGACAGCGTTGCCAATGCGACACTGCCGGGATGGTTCATTGATGACATTCGCCTCGTGGAATACGCTGCGGTCGCAGTCGCAGAGCCGCAAGTTTCGACAAGCATGCCGCAGTCTTTCTTTTTGCATCAAAATTTTCCCAACCCGTTCTCTCACAACGCGACGCAAATTCGTTTCGAATTGCCGTTGAACGCCGATCTCGAACTGGCCGTCTTTGATCTCATGGGTCATCGCATCGCGACGTTGGCACGAGGACGCATGGCTGCAGGAACACATGTCGCAACGTGGAATGGCAAAGACGAGCGCGGTCGTTTCGTGCCGAACGGGGTTTATTTCTGCCGCATGCGCGCCGCGACCAACGAAGGCCGCAGTTTCCAACAAGTGCGCCGCGTGCTGGTGTTGGAATAAAACTCTGCTTGGAATTTTGTTGCAGTGGTTGTATCATCGCGCGTTGTGATCGACTCAGTTAAAGGTTTGTAGTGATGCCTTATGAAATTTGACGATCAAATTCGGTAACGAAGCACACCACCCGTTTCATGTCATTCAGAAGGAATCTTTTTGAGCACTGGAAAGAGTCTCCAGCGAGTAAAAAGATTCCTTCTGAATGACAACTCGTGGGGGGTGATTACCGATTTTGAAAGTCAAAACCCATTAGGCATTTTTGTTAATACCCACCGAACGCCTGAAGGCGTCACTACGAACACAACCGTTTCTCAACCCAATCGGAGCGCCACATGCCATTTGTGCCTCATGCCCGCCGTAGCTTCACCGTTGTGCTCACCGCCATTGCGTTAAACCTGCTTTGCTCACACACTTTCGCCGAGAGCGCGCGCCACAACAAGCATCGTCTCGGCGGCCCGGCCACGAGCACGGGTTTTGTGTGCGGCACATATGAAAACAGCGCAATTGACGCGATCATCAAACACCGCCTGCAAAGCGCGCGGACGGAAACGCGCTTGCAAAAGACCGCACCAGCGCGCACGTATTCCGCGGGCAATTTTGTGATCATTGAAGACGATGGCAGCATTGTGAGCGAGCCGACCTCAAGCGCGTTTGATTTGGATCGTCGGGTTTTGCATTTCGCGCCCAATGCTAATGGCGGTTACGATGTCACTGCGGGAACGTTTGCGTTCGACAATACCGTGGGCACGATTCTCGGCGCAGGTGACGATACCAATCACAATATCACATTTGGCTCCGGTTTCACCTTCGCTTTTGCCGGACAAGCTTGGACCAACATTTGGATTCGCTCCAACGCCAATGTAACGTTCGGACGCCCCGGCAACCCGGACTTTTATGACGCGAACGATTTTTTCATCGACGGTTTGCCATTGATTGCCGCGCTGTTTGCCGATCTGAATCCGGTGGCCGGCGGGCGCATTCATTATCGCCAACTCGCGGATCGCTTCGTGATCACATGGGAAAACTTGCCGGAGTTTGATAACAACAATTCGAACACCGTGCAATTAACTTTGTTTGCCAACGGTGTTTTTGACATCGCCTATAATGGCGTCGGTATCGCCGTTCCGATCAACGGGCAGCCCTTGATCATTGGCCTCACACGCGGCAATGCGAGCGGAGAATTTCAAAACGTCAATTTCAGCAATTTGCCGATTACCGGCTCCACCGCGGGCGCACTGTTCGAAGATTTCGAACAAATCACTTATCGCGAAGTGAATACGGTCGAAATTGCGCGCCGATTTTACGCGACCCAACCGGATAATTTTGATCAAATCGTTTTGATCACAGATTTTGATTTGCTCGGCGCACCCTTTGGCGCGTTTTATCAATACGTCAAAAACGAATGGGGTGGCTTGGGTTTGAACAAATTCAATTTCACCGACAACTTTGGCAGCGCCGGGCGCTTGCAGGGTTTTCTGCATATGAACCACGTCAATGCGTGGTCGGATAATCCGCTGGGTTTTAGTTTTTTGAATGTGATGGGACAGGAAGCGGAGCATGAATGGGGCGCGTATTTGCGCTTTCTGCGCAACGGTTCGGAAAGCGATTTAACGCTCGGTCGCGGCCTGGGCCATTGGAGTTTTTATCTCGATACCGACGGCTCGGTGATGGAAGGCAACGGCTGGCGTGATAACGGCAACGGCTCGTTTACCACGGTGCGTTCTTTTGACAATTTCAGCCTGCTCGATCACTACGTCATGGGCTTGCGCCCAGCGGAAGAAATCGCACCGCTTTATTTTCTAGATATTCCGGGCGTGACGCTGGATCAACGCTCGGCATTTCCGCAACTCGGCGTTACTGTGAATGCCACCAAACGTACGTTTACGATTGACGACATTATTGCAGTAGAAGGTCCGCGTGAACCCAGCGCCGCGACCTCGCCCAAAGTTTTCCGGCAAGGTTTCGTTTATCTCTTGCGCAAAGGCACGACGGCAAGCCAAGCTGATCTCGACAAGGCCGAACGCTTCCGTGCCTCATGGCCGGACTACTTTTCCGATCGCACCGATGGCCGCGGTATTTTCCAAACGCAGCTTGGCGCGGAATTACCGGTGGCAACCGTGCAGGGCAATGTGACGAGTGCGCTTGGCGGCGCAGTAGTGAAAAAACTTGAAGCGCGTTTGCTCCAGAAAAATTTCATTCAACCGATTTATGACGGCGGCAAATATGCTTTCCGTGCGCTCGCGAGCACGAGCACTCCCGCGCCGCTCGGGGCGACCATCGTGTTGCGCGCATATCCGTACCTTCCCGACACGAGCAACGTGACGGTGAATTACGGCGCGACTTTGCAGCACAATCGCCAATTGCAGCCGCTGGCGCAAAGTGCGCTGCAAGGCAAACTGCAAGACGCCGCGGGCCGAGGCGTTGCCGCAAACTTGACGCTTTATGTGAGCAGCGATCTCGTGGATGACTTCACGCTCACAGCTACCGCGGATGCGCAGGGTAACTATGCTTTCAACAATCTCTATGTTACCTATGGCAGCATGGTGCAATATGATCGCCTCGTGATCGAGCCGGATATTCCGTATGTTGCGCAGACGCTCACGAATATTACGATCACCGCGGGCGCGCCGACCGTGCTCAATGCCACGCTCGAGCCCGCGGATTTGCTGCTCGTGAATGACGATCCCACCGGCGCATTTCAGAGTTTTTATCAAAGCTCGCTGCAAACGCTTGGCGTTTTGCCATATGTATGGTCGCAAGCGCAGCGCGGCGTTGTGCCGTTGAGCAAAACGCCTTTGCTGAAAAGCAAGATTGTGATTTGGTATACCGGCAATGCCACGGGCACGAACGTGCTTACGAAATCCGAGCGTGATAGCATCAGCGCGTTTCTTGATCGCGGCGGAAGGCTCTTCCTCAGCGGACAAAACATCGCCGAAACCTTGGCAGGCGATGCCTTCCTCTCGGATCGTTTGCACGTGAGCTTCGTGCGCAATTTGAACGATCCCATTTTGCACGGCGTGAAAGGCGATCCGGTGGGCGGCGCGAATCGCAACATTGCCAATGCCGGCGCGGGCGGCGCGAACAATCAAAACTCGCGTGATCATTTGCAGCCGGACGCCGTAGCGCAAGCGTGTGTGGTGTTTGATACCACGAGCAATGCCGTGGCCGGTGTGCGCGTGGAGGATGCAGCGAAAGGCTCGCGTGTCGTTTTCTTCGGCTTCGGCGTGGAAGCAATTGCCGCGCGCGCCGGATTTGCTTCGCGCGAGAGCGTGCTGCGCAGCGCCATCGATTGGTTGAACGGCACGACCGCGGTGGAAGAAGAAGAGCGCACGGATGACATTCCCACACGCTTTAATTTAAGCGCAAGCTATCCCAATCCGCTGCATGCCGGTTTGAATGGCGCGGCCACGGTGATTCGCTATCAACTGCCACCGGAGCAATTCGCGCAGAAAGTGACGCTGCGCGTGTATGATGTGCTCGGTCGCGTGGTGCGCACATTGGTCGATGCGCCGTATCAAGCCGGGCAATTTACCGCGCAATGGAACGGCATCGATGAGCAAGGCAAGCCCGCGGTGAGCGGCGTGTATTTCTACAAGCTCGAAGCCGGTGCGCAGCAGGTGGTGAGGAAGTTGGTTTTAGTAAGGTAAGCTTGAAAGCCCTAGCTTGATGCTGAAGCATCAGGCTAGGAGATGCAAGCCCCGTGAACGGGGTTAATCACTCAATTGGTATGAACCCCGCTTGCGGGTTTCCACCTTTTAGCCTGATGCTTACAGCATCAGGCGGAGGTCGGCGGCATACGAATACAAAATTCTGGTAGTCAGGTTTTATCAGGCGTAGCAACGCCCTTTCGCAACTTCCGCCTTGCAATCGTACTCCTACGGTCGTATTATCCCGCCCATCTTTGACCGTAGGAGTTTTCTTTTGTCCTTCAACCTCAACCGGAGTTTTTGATGCGCACAAAAACGACTGCCCGTGTTGCCCTGCTTTTTTCCGCCCTCTTTCTTCTACTGAATGTACTCCACGCTCAACCCCAGGCCGCGCGCTTGCGCCAATCAGCTCTCGCTCGAATTCAAAAATTTTCCGTCTCGGAGCAAACGAACTTCGCGACTTTCATGCAAACCTATCGCGAGACTTTGGGCTTGTCCCAAGCGGATGAATTGCAATCGCTCGAAACCGCGACGGATGAGTTGGGCGTGACGCATCATCGCTTGCAGCAATATCATCGCGGCTTGTTGGTTGCCGATCACCATTTCTTGGCGCATGAAAAGGGCGGCAAGATTTATTTGGCGCACGGCGAGCTTGTTTCCGGTTTGCAAATCGACACCACACCGGCTTTATCTGAACCACAAGCTCTGCGCTCTGCTCTGCATCATGTCGGTGCCGAAGTTTACATGTGGGAGCGCCCCGAGAACGAAGCTTTCGTGCAACGCGAGCAAAACGATCCGAACGCGACGTTCCTTCCCAAAGGACAATTGCTCGTGAGCGCGCCGCATGAAGCACGCGCCGCCGAAGATTTTCAATTGGCCTATCGCTTTGACATTTACGCGGAAAAGCCTTTGGGCCGTTTCGCCGTTGATGTCAATGCGAAGACCGGTGCGATCATTAAAGTCACCTCGCTCATGCACGATGCCGATGTGCCGGGCCAAGGCTTGAGCGTGTACAACGGGCAAGTGCAGATGACGGTTGATCAAAACGGGCTATCGTATCGACTGCGGGAGGCCGCTCGCGGCAAAGGGATTGAGACTTACGATATGCGGCGCGGCACCAATATCAACTCCGCAGTGGATTTTACGAGCACTGATACGAGTTTTGTTGATGCGAATGCGCACGCGGGCGTGAGCACGCATTGGGCATTGGAAGGCACGTATGATTACTATAAGCTCGTGCATGGTCGCGATAGTTATGACAATCGCGGGGGCAAGCTGCTCGCGTATGTGCATTTTGATAACGGTTGGTTCAACGCGACGTGGGACGGTGTGCGCATGCGTTTCGGCGACGGCACGAGCAATACTTCGCCGCTCGTGACGATTGACATTGTCGCGCACGAGCTGACGCACGGCGTGACCGGCAATTCCGCAGGATTGATTTATGCGAGCGAATCCGGCGCATTGAATGAATCCTTCAGCGATATTTTTGGTAATGCGGTCGAGTTTGCCATGCTCGGCGCAAGCGGCAGTTGGGATGTCGGCGAGGGCGCGGTGCGCATTCGCTCGATGTCCAACCCGAGGGTCTTTGGCGATCCGAGAACTTATCTCGGCTCAGGCTGGGCTTCAACGGCGAATCCGAATAGCGGCAATGATTTTGGCGGCGTGCATACGAACAGCGGCGTGCAAAATTATTGGTTCTATCTTTTGAGCGACGGCGGCAGCGGTGTAAATGACAATGGCGACGCCTACAACGTTCCCGGACTCGGTATCAACGTGGCGGAGAAGATTGCGTATCGCAATTTGACGCGCTATCTCACGCAAAGCTCGGGTTATTTCGATGCGCGTTTGGCGACGATTTATTCGACCACGGATTTGTATGGCGCGAATTCGCCGCAGTACAACGCCGCGCTCGCAGCATGGGATGCCGTGGGTGTGTATTATCCCAATCTCGCGGCGACATTGACCGCGGATACGGACACGCTCGGTTTTCTGGCCGAGGCAAATGCCACGCGCGATACGAGCACGGTCGTGATTACCAATCTCGGTTTGGATGCGCTGGTGCTCTCCAACATTCAAGTGAGCGGCAGCGGCTTTCAATTGCTCTCGCCGCCCAGCGCGCCGGTGTCGTTGAATTACGGGGATTCGTATGCTGCGCGCATATTGTTTACGCCGACGAGTGCCGCGGTCATTTTTGGTGCGATTTCCATGTCGAGCACTGATCCGCAGCAGCTCACGCACACAGTCACGTTGCGCGGCAAAGGCTTCGCGATTCGGCCAGCCGCGGCGGACGTTATTTATGCGAACACTGGACGATCTTCCGCGGGCGTGTTGCTCGCGCTCAACTCCGGCAGCGGCGCGGGCACCGCGTTTGGCCCGGTGAATTATGACGAACTCACCGGCATGGCGTTGCGGCCTTCGAACAACCTGATTTACGGCACGGTGGCAACGAGTGTGACCACCACGATCCTGCGCGTGGACGCGCAGACGGGCGAGGCGTATCCGCTCGTCAAGGTTCCGCTTGCAAACATGCGCGCCATTGCGTTTGATCGCAATGGTGATTTGTTTGGCGCGCAATTTACCAGCGGAAAAATTTATCGCATCGCGCTCGCCACGGGTGACACGACTTTTGTCGGCAATACGAAGCTTACGCTGCTCACGGGCTTGGCGATTCATCCATTTGACGGCGCATTGTGGTGCTCGCGCGGCGCGGGGCAATCGCTTTATACAATTGATAAAGCCACGGGCGCGACAACAAAGGTGGGCGACACCGGCATCAATGCCATCGCCGATCTTGAGTTTGATGTGGCGGGCAATCTCTTTGGGCTTGCGGGTTTTGGGCCGACCGTGGTCAGCGATTTTGTGCAAATCAATCCGAGCACGGCGAAGGCGACCAAGATTGGCAGCACGAATTTTAAGTCAGCATATAGCTTGGTGATTCGCGGCTCGGTTGTGACCGCGGTTGAGGCGCCAGCCGCGGAAACGAATGCGCCGAAAATTTTTGCGCTCGCGCAGAATCATCCGAATCCGTTTAATCCGACCACGGCGATTAAATTTTATTTGCCGACGAATGCCGAAGCAACGCTGAAGGTGTTCGATCTTTCCGGGCGTGAGGTGGCGACGCTCGTGCACAGCAAACTGGTCGCAGGCGAGCATGAAGTGAAGTTTGAAGCGAGCGCTTTGGCTGCGGGCGTTTATGTTTATCGACTCGAAGCCGCGGGGCAAGTGGCAACGCGCAAGCTTTTGTTGGTGAAATAGAAGTGTCGCGGCGAGCGCGTTTCAAGAGGAGGAAAGAAGTGGGTTTTATGTTGTTTGATGTGGGTCATTGCAAGACAATGACACGATGTGGCAACCATACGCCGAAGGCGTTACAGACCTCAGCCAGGGTGCCCAGCTTCTGGTCACCCTGGGTCCAACAACGCCCAACCCAACGAACACCGAAGGTGTTCAACAAAATGGCCTTGTAGACAAAAATGCGTAGCGAAAATGAACGCTTGGCCGGCGGCCGCGCCCTCTTTTGTTGAACTCTTTCAGAGTTCTTTTGAGCATGGTTGTTTCCCGAGGGTGCGCTGCGCGACCCTCGGCTTTGCTGTTGAACGCCTTCGGCGTATTCATGCTGCCCACAGAGAACAACATAGAACCAAGAACGTTTATCGTGACGCCTTCAGGCGTTCGCGTTTTTGAAGTCAGTTCGCTTGAAAAGATAAACCTCGGTAAACAAGCGAAGAGGGCACCTCGGTGAAGCAGCGACAAGCCATAAAAAAACTCTTTTGTTTACACGGGGTGGATGAAAGAGGTGTTGATTTGACGGCGTAATCAAATCCTGTGCGGCATTTTCATTTCAACAAGGAGCGCAAAGCGATGACCTTAGACAAGCTGATGCGGCAAACGCGCATGGTGTTCGTGATCGCGTTTTTCGGCTGGTTGTCGGCAACGAGTACGTGGGCGCAGACGCTGTATCAAGGCCCGGAATCGGGTTTTATTCCCGGCGGCGCGAGCGTGAACACCGGCAGCTTCACGACGACGGAAACACCGACCGGGCAATGGTTGCCGCCGACCGCGGAAATCCCCTTTCAACTTTTGCCGGATGATTTGAACCGCGTTACGCCGAGTGCGCCGCTGCGTTCGAATGAATATTACGATACCAATCTCGGCGGGAGTGACGCTGAAACGCCGCGCAGGGTTTCGGGCTTTCCCGGGATTCCGGATCTGGGCGTAAGCATTCCGCCTGATCCGCACATGGCTGCAGGCCCGAACCATATCATGGGTGTGGTCAATTCGCGCTTCGGCATTTTTGATAAGAGCGGCAATGTGATCAAGCTGATCGATGCGGATGCTTGGTATGCGAACGTGTTGCCCAACGCGGGCCCGTTTGATCCGCAAATTGTCTACGATCATC
Organism: bacterium; assembly: GCA_041918175.1. Classification (GTDB taxonomy): domain Bacteria; phylum Zhuqueibacterota; class Zhuqueibacteria; order Zhuqueibacterales; family Zhuqueibacteraceae; genus JABWAN01. The sequence continues at coordinate 46,363 of JAYRWE010000051.1, read as the reverse complement.
ACACCGAGCGGTGGATTATGGTGTGGATCCATTTGACGGAGACTCCGGCGGTGGCGCGGCTCTTACTTTCCATTTCGGATGACGCCGACCCGTTGGGCACGTGGTGCAATTGGAATTTGCCCGATAATGCTTTTGGGCCGAACACCGTCAACTTCTTCGGCGATTTTCCCAAACTCGGCATTGACCGGGATGCGGTCTATGTTACTTCCAACATGTTCAACATTCCCGCAGCGGGCCGAGGTTTTCAAGGCACGCGCGTGCGCGTGATTCCAAAGGCGCAGTTGCTCGATAACGCTTGCGGCCCGGTGACGTGGAGTGATTTGTGGGATTTGCGCGATCCGAGCAATCTTTCGGCGCGCATTTTTACGGTGACGCCCGCGATCGTTTTCGGAACGCCGGACCGGCAGTATTTGCTCAGTGATGCGCCTTATGCCACGGGCACGTTTGTGACGTTGTGGGAAATGTTCGATCCAATCGGCACGCCGTTTATGTCCGGCACCAATGTTCCGGTGACGGCTTCACGTGTTCCGACGAACGCGGATCAGTTGGGCGGCAGCACAACGTTAATTGACGGCGGCATCAATCGCAGTTTTCGTCACGCGCCGGTTTATCGCGACGGCCACATCTGGGGCGTGCAGGGCGTGGCGGGCGGAACGAACGGCGCATTTGCTTTCGCGCGCTATTTGCGCATTAATACGGCCGCTTATCAAACGGTGGACGACGCCGCATTTGGCGCGGATAATTTTTGGTATATCTATCCCGCGGCCATGCCCGATGCGAACGGCAATTTGTTTATTACTTTCACCCGCACGGGCTTGACGGAATATCCGAGCGCGCGCTTCACCGGGCGCTTGGCTGCTGATCCGCCGGGCTTGCAAGCGAGCAGTTTGCTCAAAGCCGGCGAGGCGAATTATGTGAAGACATTTGGCGGCGCACGCAATCGTTGGGGCGATTATCTCGGCATTGCGCTCGATCCCGCGGACGATACCAGAGTGTGGATGTTTAGCCAATACGCCGCAGCCGAAGTCGGCGGAGGCGCGAATGCGGATCGCTGGGGCACATGGTTTGGCGAAGCCTCGTTTACTCCTTTGAGCGGTAAACATGTGCGTTTCGAACCGGATTCGGTTGCATTTGCAACGTTGGAATTGGGCCAGAAAAGTTTGCCGCGCCCGGCCTCGTTCTCGAATATTGGAACCGAGAACGTGACCGTCGCCGGCGTGAGCGTAAATACTACTTCTTTTGTTTTATCGGGCGTGCCGGTTTTGCCGAAGACGTTGGCTTCATTCAATGATCTCACTTTCTCCGTTGCCTTCGATCCCAAAGAAGCCGGCGCATTGCGCGACACGATCAAAATTCGCGACAACGGCAATCAAGTTTTGGCTGCGATTCCGCTGTCCGGGCGCGCGTTAGGTTTGGCGACTTTGCGCGGCAGCGTGCGCGATAGCTTGACCAATGTGCCCATCAATGCGCGGCTGCAATTTTTCCGCGGCAATGAAACCACGCCGCGAGCGAGCGATACCACCGCGGCGGATGGCTCGTTTTCCGTCGTGGTGTTGGAAGGGGATTACACGATTGATATCTTGCCGGAGATTCCATATCCGCCCGCGCGCGCAAACTTGACGCACCCGTTTTCCGGAAGCGAGGTGAATTACACGTTCTCGCCGGCCTCGGTGGTGTTGGTGAATGACGATTCCGTTGCCGCGAACCTTGAGGTTTATAAAACGCAGCTCACGCAATTGGGCTATAAATATGCGTTGTGGAATTTGCGCAGCAGCGATGTGCCCGTGCCGGTGTCACGCTTGTCGTTGCTCGCTCCGCCGCGTATCATGGTTTGGTTTACGGGCGAAACCAAAACCGAAGTTTTGGAGCCTGAAGATCGCGCGGCCATTATCGCACACTTGGACAACGGCAATTCCGTGCTCTTGAGCGGCGATAATATCGCACAAAATTCTTCCGCGGGTGATGAACTGCTGGAGAAATACTTGGGCGTGCAATTCGACGGCAACTTTGCTCCGGTGATCATTCGCGGCTTTACCGGCGATCCCATCGGCAACGGATTGCTCACCGGCGCGCAGGGCGCGTCCAAAGATATTCTAAAACTCAGCGGCACGGCCACGGGCAACGTGAGCCGCGTGTTTCGTTATCTCAGCACGGCCTCGGATACGGTGACCTCCCGCATTGCCGCAGTGCGCGTAGAAAATGCGAGTGCCAACTGGCGCGCAGCGTTTTTCGGCTTCCGTTTGGAAGTCGCGACCGCCACGAATCGGCGCACGCTGTTTGAACGCACGTTGAATTGGTTAAAGGATACCGGTGTTGCCGTTGAAGAACCGCGCGCGGAAGCTTCATTGCCCAAAGATTTTTATTTAGGGCAAAATCATCCCAACCCGTTTAATCCGGCAACGACGATTACGTTCAAGCTGCCGCAAGCAGCCTTTGCGACTTTGCGCGTGTATGATTTGTCCGGTCGTGTTATCGCCACTTTGGTAAATGAAAAGAAAGAAGCGGGTGAATATCGCGTGAAATTTGAAGCGCAAGGTTTGGCTGCGGGCGTGTACTTCTATCGCTTGCAAGCCGGCGAGAATATTTCCACACGCAAACTCGTGTTGCTGCGATGATGTTGGAACTGCGCGCGCAGCGCATTCTCCGCGCCGAGCGCCGGGGCAGTTCGTGGCCGGTTTTAGTGGAAACCGAAGCCGGCCTTTTTTTCACCAAGCTGCGCGGCGCGGCCCAAGGCCCGGCAACATTGGTTGCGGAAATCATTGTCGCCGAAATTGCCGAACGCCTCGATTTGCATGTGCCGTGTCGCGCGTTGGTCACAATCGATGCCGAGACGCCTTCGGACGATCGCGACGGCGAGTTGGCGGATTTGTTAAAATCAAGCCGAGGCCTCAACCTCGGCTTTGAATTTTTACCGCGGGCGTGGCCGATCCGCGCGGATCAAATCGCATTGATTGATCACGACACCGCCTCAAAAATTGTCTGGCTCGATGCGTTTGTGATGAACCCCGACCGCACGGCGCGCAATCCGAACCTCATGCGGCAAGATCAAAAGCTCTGGCTCATCGATCACGGCGCGGCATTGGGTTTTCAGTATCGCTGGCCGGAGGTCAAAGAAGAATCGCCACAGCGCGGATATGAAATCACGCGGCATCTCCTATATGAACGCGCCACCCGGTTGCGCCATTGGGATGATGAATTGCGCGCACGTCTCACGCGCGACGTTTTAAATGAAGTATTGCGGGCCGTGCCTGAAGATTTTATCCTCCCGCTAGTGCCCAACGCGGCGTTTGTGCCTCGCCGCCGCGCTGCATACGTTGCGTTTTTATGGAAACGACTCAAAGCCTCGCGTGCATTTGCTACCGGCCGAGTTGCTGCGCGCGAGAGACCAAACACGAGTGCCAAAGCAGATGAGAAAAATTTCCAAACCGGAATCGCATGAGTATGCGCCGTACACGATTATGTACATCGGCTTGCTTCCCGACGACGGCATGGTGCTGCAACACCTGGGCGAAAATCTCGAAGCCACGCGCGCATTCATTCTTTCTTTGCCGCCGGAAAAACTCTGCCATCGTTACGCGGCAGGGAAGTGGAGCATCAAAGAAACGCTCGTGCATATTAGCGACGACGAGCGCATTTATGCCTATCGTGCGCTTCGTTTCGCGCGCGGTGACAATACCGAGCTTCCCGGATTTGAGCAAGACGACTATGCACGTGCGTCAAATGCGGATGCCCGCGATATTCACGACATTCTAACCGAGTTCGCCACGGTGCGCCATGCAACGCTTTCGTTGTTCAATAGTTTTGAGGAGGCAGCGTTGTTGCGGAAGGGAGTAGCGGATGGAAAAATCATGAGCGTACGCGCCGCGGCTTATCATATTGCCGGGCATGAATTGCATCACATGAATCTCATCAAAACGCGCTACATTTAGCCGTAATTGTTTCCAACAACCTTCGGAGGAAAAAATGCGTCTTCCCACATTCATGCGTCTCCTAATTTTGCTCATGCTCACGCAGAGCATTGGCTTGTTGGCTCAATCCAAATTAAAAATCTATATCTCCGCGGACATGGAAGGCCTCGCCGGCGTGGTGAGCGGCGAGCAACTCGGGCCGACCGGGTTCGAGTATCAACGCTTCCGCGAGTTCATGACGCAGGAAGTCAACACCGCGATTGATGCCGCGTTCAAAGCCGGAGCGACCGAAATTCTCGTGAGCGATTCGCACGGCAACGGGCAGAACTTGCTCATTGAAAAATTGCCGAAGAACGTGACCATCGTGCGCTCATGGCCGCGTCCGCTCATGATGATGCAAGGCATCGACGCGACGTTCGACGGCGTAATCTTCATCGGCTATCACACGGGCACGACCAATCCCGAGGGCATTCGCGCGCACACGATGTCGAGCGCCAATCTCGCGGACGTGAAGCTCAACGGCGTTTCCGTTCCCGAGGCCGGCATCAATGCCGCGATCGCGGGACATTTCAACGTGCCGGTAATTATGCTCTCCGGCGACGACGCGATTTGCAAAGAAGCCACGGCGATGTTTGGCAATATCGAAACCGCGACGGTGAAATGGGCTTCCGGCTTTCACTCCGCGCGCACGCTCACACCTGAAGCCGCTTGCGAGCTTATTCGCGAAAAAGTTACGAGAGCCGTGCAGCGCATCAAAGAGTTCAAGCCGTACAAAATACCCGCGCCGGTACGGCTCGATATTCGTTTCAAAAACTATCGCCCTTCGGAAGTGTTGAGCTATCTCTCCATCGTCGAGCGCACCGATGCGCACAGCATCAAGTTCATCGGCAAAGACATGATCGAAGTCGCGAAGTTCTGCGAGTTCGTGTTGTATTATGAGCCGGGGTTGAATCCGTAAAATCTCTTTGGGTTGAATTCAAAGCCCGAGGCTGCACAGCGGCCTCGGGCTTTTTTTGTTTATAAAGAAAAATGCTCTTGTTGCTCAAATAGCAGGTGATTGTTATATTGCGCCTGCAACAATCAACTTGAGAGCACGCAAATGAACCTCGATCCCCAATTACAAACCGACAAGATCACGCCGGAGTTGATCGACTACGTCGTCGCGAAAATCGTCCGCGAAATCCAGCCGGAGAAAATCATTCTCTACGGCTCCTACGCGCGCGGCGATTATCACAAGGACAGCGATTTGGATTTGTTCATTGTAAAAGACGGCGAGGAATCGAGTCGAATGTTGGAGCGCAAAGTGGATCGCCTTCTTGATGGGAGGCTATTCTCTCTAGATGTTCGCGTTCGTAAGTCGGAAGAAGTCGCATGGAATTTTCGCGCGCAGAATCCGTTTTATCTGCACCATATTTTTAAACAGGGAAAGATTTTGTATGAACACAACACCCGAACGCAGAAAGCTGATCAATGATTGGCTGGCCTTTGCTGGCGAAAATTTACTTTATGCTAAAGACGGCTTGCGTGCAACATACTCTCCCTACCACACGATTTGTTTTCTTTGTCAGGGAAGCGCTGAAAAGTATTTGAAGGGCTATTTGATATTTCATGGATGGGAATTGGAAAAAATCCATGACCTCAAACAATTGTTGTTGTACGCCATGAAATATGACGTCGCCTTCAGTGCGCTGGCACCATTAACGGAAATTTTAAATCGCTATATTACGACTGGCCGCTATCCCGGCGATCTCCCCTTCGAAGCCATCAGCAAAGCCGACGCGGAAGAAGCCATTGCCGCGGCGGAGCAAATCGAAAAGTTTGTGCTGCACAAGCTCGCCGATTTTTTAAATAAACCTGAACCTGTTATTTAGCCTGGATCTTTGTAATTGCTGCGAAGCCTCGCCAGCGAGAAAAAAGATTCCTGCTGAATGACATGCTATTGAAAGTGACGATCATATTTTCCATCGCATGCCCGCACGTCACGTCATTCTCGGCACCGCCGGCCATATCGATCACGGCAAAACTTCGCTCGTCAAAGCGCTCACCGGAGTGGACACCGACCGTTTGCCCGAAGAAAAAGAGCGCGGCATGACCATTGACCTCGGCTTCGCGCATTTCGGCGAGCAGGCGACGATCATCGACGTGCCGGGCCACGAGAAGTTCGTGAAGAACATGGTTGCAGGCGTGAGCACGATTGACCTCGTGCTCTTTGTCATTGCCGCGGACGACGGCATTATGCCGCAAACGCGCGAGCATCTTGAGATTTGCCAATTGCTCAATCTCCGGCGCGGCATCGTCGTACTCACGAAGATCGATCTCGTGGAGGCCGATTGGGTTGAGTTAGTGAAAGAAGATTTGCGCCAACTTTTCAAAGGCACGTTCTTGCAACAAGCGCCGATTGCTCCGGTTGCAACGGTGACACGCGAAGGCATCACGCAACTGCGCGCGCTGATCGAGCGTGCGATGCAAGAGTTGCCGCCGCGGCCGGATCGCGGCGTGTTTTGGTTGCCGGTCGATCGCACTTTCACGATGAAAGGTTTCGGCACAGTCGCGACCGGCTCGGTTTTGTCGGGCCAAATCGCAGTGGGGGAGGAGCTTGAAATTTTGCCGGAGCACAAACGCGTGCGCATTCGCGGCTTGCAACGCCACGGCGCGAGTGTGAAGCAAGTGCAAACCGGCGATCGCGCCGCGATCAATTTGCAGGGCGTGAGCATTGAAGAAGTGACGCGCGGGCAAGTGCTCACTGCGCCGAATTATTTTCATGCGACCACGCGCATGAATTGCCGCGTGCAGCTTTTGGCGAGCGCGGGCACGCCGTTGAAAGAACGTACGCGCGTGCGGGTGCATCTCGGCACCGCGGAAATTATGGCCCGTGTGATTCCGCTGGAGGGCAAGGAGATCGCGCCGGGCAAGAGTGGTTATGCGCAACTCAAGTTTGAGAAACCCGTCGCCGCGCGGCGTTTGGATGCACTCGTGCTTCGCCGCTATTCGCCGCCGAAAACGATTGGCGGCGGCGTTGTGCTTGATGCAGAAGCGCAACCGTTTCGTCGTCGCGAGGCCGGCGTTATTGCCAAGTTGCGCAGCTTGGAAAAAGAAGATCCTAACGAGTTGCTGATCGCGCAGTTCCTTTTGCCCAATCGTTATGCGGTCACGCTCGATCAGCTTGCGGGCGAAACCGGGCATAACAAAGACGATTTGCAAAAGCTGCTGCAAGCGCTCTTGCAGCAAAACGTGATTTTCACCGTGGGCAAGCGCGGCTTTATTCATAAGCAAAGAGCAGAAAATCTTTGGCATCAACTCGAAGCCATGCTCGCGCGGCATCATGAAAAAAATCCCATGCAGCTCGGCATGCGCAAAGCGGAGGTGAGCGCGTCGATTGCGGCGCTGGCCGACGCCGGTGTGATGAATTTGCTGCTCGCGCATTATAAAGCCGCGGGTAAATTGAAAGAGATCGACGCGCACTTGGCTTTGCATGAGCACGAGCTTAGGCTTTCGGATAAACAAGAAGCGTTGCGCCAAAAGCTCGCGGAGATTTTATATGCTGAGGGCTTTGCCACTTCCAGCCCGACAGAGTTGGCGCAAAAGCTCGGCGTTGCGCTCGCTGAAGTGTCGGAGCTTTTGAACGTGATGCTCTTGCTGCGCGAGGTGGTTCGGTTGGAAGAAGACATTTGGCTGCACGCGCAACGTCTCGCCGAAGCGCGCAAAAGAGTGATTGATTATTTGAACACGCATCACGAAATTACCGTCAGCCAATTCAAAGAACTCCTCGGCAACGCGAGCCGGAAATTTGCGATGCCGCTCGTGCAATACTTCGACGCGAGCGGCGTGACGGAGCGGCGCGGAGACGTGCGCGTGTTGGGTCGGGAGGTTGAGTGATGGTTCATATCAGAGAAGAAAACCTCCACGACATTTAAAACAGCGCATGGCACAGCGCGGCGTTTCTCTTGAAGAGATTGAACGAACGTTAAATGACGGCTGGGCGGCGCAAGACGCCAAAGCCGGTACGTTTGGGAAAATCATGGTTTTCGAATTTGGGGCACAGTGGGAGAACAAGTTTTATCAACAAAAAGAAGTCACCGTCTATTACAAGATCATAAGCGACGGACTTCTTCCTTTGACAATCAAAGCCCGATACGGACAAAATTTTCCAAGAGAGTGGACCCTATGAAAATCGAATATGATTCCAAAAGAGACTTGCTGTATATTTGGTTTGCGGCTATCGGCTCAAAAGCAGCGCAAACCCTTACGGTTTCCCCCGGCGTTCATGCTGACTTTGATGCAAACCAAAAGCTCATTGGCTTGGAAGTCTTGGATGCCGCAGAGATTCTGGGGCAAAAGCTGCAGTTTGAAATGGCATTGCCTACTTATGCCCAAGCTGCCTAATCTCAGTCGAACATGAAAAAAAATTATCCCCAAACACCACCCGCGTGGCAGCGCTGCGCATGGTGCAACAAAATAATCGACTCCGAAACCGAAGTATTCGGCTGCGGCGCGCGCACGATTCCGGGCATTGATTTGAGCGCGAAAGAAGGCGAGACGCTGCCGCTTTATTTGGCGCTCTCGCATCGCACCGTGCCCGCGCTCGTGGTGCCGCACGACTCGCAAGCCAAGCGCGAAGGCAATGATCTCTACTTTCTCATTTGCAGCGAAAGCTGCGGCCGTGCTTTGAAAGACGCGCTGGAGAAAGACAAAGATGCGTTTGGCATTATGAGTTTGAACTAGCTTTTCATGAACCGGTCTATTACCTGCCCACGAAACACGCGAAATCTTTTTAAGCGTATTCAGTGTCTTTCGTGGGCATTTGACTAAACAGAGCGAATGAATCACACCAAAGAAGAAATCGCCCGCCTCACGCATACTGTGCGTTGCGCGGGTTGAGCTTCCAAACTCAGCCCAACGTTGTTGTGGCAAGTATTGAGTCAAGTGAAGAAGCCGGCATTTCCCAATGTGCTCGTGGGTTTGGAAGGCGGCGCGGACGCCGGCATTTTTCAACTGCGCGATGATCTCGCGCTCGTGCAGACCGTGGATTTCTTCACGCCGATTGTGGATGACCCGTATGACTATGGCCGTATTGCCGCGACCAATTCGTTGAGCGACGTGTATGTGATGGGAGGGCAGCCGATCACGGCGTTGAACATTGCATGCTTTCCGAAAGACGGCAATCCCGATTGGCTCGTGGCGATTCTCAATGGCGGTGTTGATCAAGCTGCGCAAGCGGGTGTCGCAATTATCGGCGGACATACGGTGGAAGATGAGGAGATCAAATACGGCCTCGCAGTGACGGGCACAGTGCATCCGCAAAAGATTATTCATAATCACACCGCGAGAGTGGGCGATGCGCTCGTGCTCACGAAAGGCTTGGGCACGGGTATTCTGAGCACTGCGCTCAAGTTCGGCAAGCTCGATGAAGCGCAAACGAAGCAGCTTGTGCAAACCATGACGCGCTTGAATCGCCGCGCGAGTGAGGCCATGGTTGCAATTGGCGCGCATGCCGCGACGGACATTACCGGCTTTGGATTGGTGGGACACGCGCATGAATTGGCACACGCGAGTCATGTCACGTTTCGCATTGCCGCAGCCGAAGTGCCGATTCTGCCCGAGGCTTTGCGTTTTGCGCAAGAAGGATGTCTCACCGCGGGCGAACGTCGCAATGGTGAGTTTGTGCAGGAGCATTTGCACGTCGCATCGCAAGTCGATCCTTTGCTCATGAGCATCTTTAAAGACCCACAAACCGCGGGCGGATTGTTGATCAGCATGCCGCGCGAGCGCGTGCGAGAATTTTTTGATCACCTCGGCGAGGAGTCGGAAGATGCGCGGCAAATTGGCGAAGTAACTTCACGCAAGAAGTTCACGGTGGAGATTGAAGCATGATTATCGACCTCGTCTCGCAACCTTTGCCGCGCAAAGCGCCGCCCAAGGAACTCGTCAACTTTGACGAGTTTTGTGATATGGTGCATGAAGATCAGAAGGCCGACTTAATTGACGGGATCATTCACATGGCAACTCCTCCCACGCTCGAGCATGAAGACCAATTCGGTTTCTTATTCACAATTCTGCGCAGCTATGTTCGTCGCAAAGGTTTGGGCACAGTGCTCGGCTCGCGTGCGGCCATGCTGCTTTCCGATGAGGATGCGCCGGAGCCCGATCTTATGTTCATCAGCAAAGCCAAGCTTCCGAAAGCGAAGGGCAAGGCTTTGCTCGGCGCCGCGGATTTGGTGGTCGAAATCGTTTCGCCAAGCAGCCGCTGGCTTGATTTGCAAAAGAAGAAAGAATTGTATGCGCGTTTTGGAATTCCGGAATATTGGGTGATCGATCCGTTCCACCAAGTCGCCTACTTTTGGAGAAACAACCACGGCCTTTGGGAAGACTTGCCGGTCGACGAAATGAATATCATGCACTCCGCGATTGTCCCCGGCTTTTGGCTGCGCGTCGATTGGCTGTTCGCGGAAGAATTGCCGGACGAGAGCGAAGTGCTCGCCGCCATTTTGAGCGAGGCCCCAAAGCAATCCTCGTGATTCCTCCCGCCACACACGTTTGCGCAAAGGGGAGAGTAACGCCTTGCAACGCCATCACCTCTTTATCGTCTTCTAACCAAGTCATTTTAAAACTCGCTTCATTCACTAAACCGGAGCTTTGCATGAAACGCGGTTTGACTTTGCTGTTCTTGTGCTGCTCATTGCCCGCCCTCGTTCACACCCAACCCGCTTCCACTTGGGCCACGATTCAAGAAAATATTTTCAATCGCAATTGTGTTTCGTGTCACGTCGAAGGCTCGTCGTTCGCGCGGCAATCGGGGCTGGTGCTCACGGCGAATGTCGCGTATGATAATTTGGTGGGAGCGCCGCCGCACAATACCGCGGCGAAAGCGGATGCGCTCATTCGCGTGAGTAAAGTTGGCGGCTTCGCGGGTTTGCAGCAAAGCTTTTTGTGGGAAAAGATCAACGCTGCGGAGCAAAATCATTTTTATAACGATCATCCCAACTACGGCCAAATTATGCCGCTCGGCTCGCCCTATCTCACCAACGGCGAGTTGGCGTTCATCAAAGTGTGGATTGAAGCGGGCGCGCCCTCGGGCGGAGTTGTGGCGAATACGAATCTGCTCAACGATCAAACGCGCTATACGCCGCCGGATTTCAAAGTGCTCAATCCGCCGGCGAGCGGCATGCAGTTTCATCTCGGTCCGTTTGACGTGTGGCCCGCGCAAGTGCATGACCGTGAGTTTTTATATTTTGAGCCGTATCAAACGACCGAAGACAAGTTCATCTCACGTTATGAAATTTCCATGCGACCCGGCAGCCATCATCTCATCGTGTTCAATTATCCCAACGGCAAAGTGCCGCCCGCGGCGCGCACGTATCGCGATTTGAGAAACTCCTCGGGCAATATCAATTTCAGCGTCGCGTTTGAATTGAACAGCCTCTTTCCGTTTCAATTTTATGTCGGCACGCAAGTGCCGTATGTGAATTACTATTTGCCGAAAGACGTGGCGTTGCGCCTGCCCGCGGGTTATGGCTTTGATCTCAATTCGCACTCCGTGAATCGCACCGGCCAAACGCAGAAGGGAGAGGCGTATATCAACCTTTACATGGTTGATCGCAGCCAAGTGAAATACGTTGCCGATTACGACAATCTTGGCAACAACGACATCACGCTCCCGCCGAACCGCGTCACGACGATCAGCAAAACTTTCACGTTCGGCGAGACGCGGCACATCATTCAAATGTTCTCACACGCGCACGAGCGCATGACCGAGTTTAGCGTGACGCGCGTGGGCGGCGCGCGCGACGGCGAGTTGCTGTATTGGACGAATGATTGGGCGCACCCGCCCACGCTCGAACTCGATCCGCCGCTCACGATCAATGCCAGCGAGCGTTTGAAAATTTCGACGACCTATAATAACACGACGAACCAAACCATTCGCTTCGGCCCGTTGAGCACGGATGAAATGCAATTTTTGTTTTATATCTACTATACGGGAGCGGTCAGTGCTGTGGCGGAAAATGAAACCGCGCCGAAGAAATTTGAGTTGTCGCAAAATTATCCCAATCCCTTCAATCCCACCACGGAGATCGCATACTCGCTTCCAAAGAACGGCATGGTGCGTTTGACGGTTTATGATGTGGAGGGGAGAGTCGTGAAGGAATTGCTCAACCAGTTTCAAGTCGCGGGCGAGCATCGCGTGACGTTCAATGCGCATCATCTCGCGAGCGGCGTGTATTTCTACAAGCTGCGAGTGGGGAGCTTCACACAAACAAAGAAAATGCTGCTGGCGCGATAGTCTCTGGTGCATAACTTTTGGAAAGCTCTGAAACTTTTTAGGTGAAATTCTGTATGATACCGAGCCATTTCCCCACCATTAGGCCAATTATCATTTTTTTTGTTATTGAGGAGGTCAAAAGACCATGAAAGCGTTACGATCTGGACTGTTGCTCCTGTGTTTACTCGTGCTGCCGGCGTTGGTCGCTTGTTCAAAATCCGAAGCCGAAGATGCCAATAAAAAAGACGGCGAAAAAAAGGAAGCCGCGAACGGCGTTGCGAAAGATAAAGACAAGGAAAAAGAAGCTGATTTGAAAGCCGTGCCGGTCGAGGTTTCCACGATCAGCGCGGGCGAAATTTCCGCTTACGTCTTGTCGAACGCCTCGCTTGAAACCGAAGAAGCCGTCGATGTATTTCCGCAAGTCACCGGCATCGTGCTCAAGCTGCTCACCGAAGAAGGCCGTTTCGTGCGTCGCGGCGAGCCGTTGTTGGAAATTGATGATCGCGAATATAAGCTGCGCGAAGACGGCGCGCGCGTGAATTATGAGCGCCAAAAGAACAGCCACGACCGCGCGAAGAGCATGTTCGACAAGAGCCTCATGAGCAAAGAGGAGTTCGAAGTCGCGAACTTGAATTTGGAGCAAGCGCGCATCGAATGGGAGCAAGCCAAGCTCACGCTCGACTATTGCAATGTCAAAGCGCCGATCTCGGGCATCGTTTCGGAGCGCACGGTTAAAATCGGCGACCGCTTGCTGACCTCCACGAAAGTTTATTCCATCGTCAATCCTGATTTACTCCTCGCCAAAATTCATCTCACTGAAAAAGACGCGCTGCGCACGAAGGCCGGGCAAACCGCGAAGATTATGTCCGATGCTTTACCGGAACATGAGTTCGCCGGCAATGTCGATCGCATCAGCCCGGTGGTTGATCCGCAAAGCGGCATGGTGAAAGTGACGCTACGGATTCACGACAAACAAAGAATGCTGAAGCCCGGCATGTTTGTGAACGTACATTTGATCACCGATACGAAGAAGAATGCGGTGCTGATTCCGAAGAAGGCCGTGGTTTATGACGACAACCAGCAATTCGTCTTCATCGTGCGGCAAGACACTCTGGCGCTTAAAGTTTCGCTCAAGCCCGGCTATTCTGATCGTGACCGTATTGAAGCACTCTCTGGCGTGGGCATCGGCGATACGATTATTGTCGTGGGCCACAATGCCATGAAGGACAGCACAAGGGTGAAGATCGCAGAGATGAAGATCTGAGCGGTTGGAGTTTTGGATTGATGGATTGATGGAGTTTTGGTTACCCAGCACTCCATCAATCCAACACTCCACTACTCCAATGAGAGATTATGCGGCTTTGGCGTAAGCTTCTAAAATCGTGGGGCTGGTGACGTGACCATAGAAGGTGGTCGGATCGATGCGTAAGAAGGAAGAGAGCGGGGAAGAGCCCACGAGCTGCAAAAGGTTGCGACGAATCTTGGCCGGTTGTTTCCTCAAAAGATCGAATGGCACAACCGGAAGTTGAGTAAGGCGGCGGAAGTTGACTGCCGTAAGTTGCACGAGGGAAAAATTCGGAGTGACGTAAACAACGACACCGCGACGCAGTTCATAGCCCGCTTGCGCGCGCTTATGCTCCTCGTCATTAAAAATGATGTCTAACACATCACCTTCTTCATCGTAAAGTATTCGCATAAGCTTCAAGATTTTTTTATTAAATAAGCGGTCACAACAAAATTGTTCGGTTTGCCAAGCTTTGTTTCAAAAATAATCGCGACTTCAATGTGGGTATGAACCGGCGAAATCCCTGAAAAGGCCTTTCGATAATAAAAAACGTTCCATTCAAAATCGTCGCGTGATCGACTGCCGGAACGCACCGTGCTCAAGACTTTCACTTTATGATCTTTCAAAACCGGATGGCGCTCGATGATATGCCCCCACCGCTCATCCGTGAGATAAATAACGTAGCCATACCTGTCTTGAATAAACTCTTTCATGCGCTCCCTTTCAATCAAGCGCGTTCAACATAATCAAACCCCGATTTGAAATCAAGCAAACTTTCTTACCCAAAGTCCTCCCATGACCCCCGAAACCCAACAGCATCAATCCGAATTTTACCGCTTCACGACCACGCGGCCCGTGGCCATCTTTATGATCATCGTGGCCGTGTGCGTGTTCGGCATCGTCTCGTTCGATCAGCTTGCGCTGAACTTGATGCCGGATATTTCTTATCCCTCGCTCACGGTGCGCACGGAATATCCCGGCACTGCGCCGGAAGAAATCGAGACGACCATTTCACGTCCGCTGGAGCAGCAGCTCGGCGTGGTCGGCAAACTCGTGAGCATCAGTTCGATCTCCAAAGCCGGATTCTCCGACATCATTTTGGAGTTCACGTGGGACACGGACATGAACGAGGCGATTCAGGACGTGCGTGAAAAGCTCGATCAAGTTTTTCTCCCGCTTGAGGCCAAGCGCCCGCTCATTCTGCGTTATGATCCCACGCTCGATCCGATTTTGCGTATGGGCCTCTACGGTGAGCAATCGCTCTTTGCCCTGCGCTATATTGCCGAAGAAGAAATCAAACGCGATTTGGAAACTCTCGACGGCGTGGCTGCGGTGAAAGTGCGCGGCGGTCTCGAAGAAGAAATTCGCGTGGAGTTTGATGAGCGCGAGTTGACGCTGCTCGGCTTGGATCTTCAACAAGTCAATCAGCGCCTCGCGCAGGAGAACATCAATCTCGCGGGCGGAAATTTGAAAGAAGGTCAGACCGAATATCTCGTGCGCACGCTTAACGAGTTTCGCGACGTGAACGAGATTAACAATCTGGTCATTGGCCGCCGTGAAGGCGTTGACATTCGCGTCAAAGACGTTGGCATGGCCACGCGCACGCACAAAGAGCGCGAAGTCATCACGCGCATCAACGGCAAAGAAAGCGTCGAAATCGAAATCTATAAAGAAGCCGACGCCAACATCGTCACCGTCGCCGCAGCGGTGAAAGATCGCATCCTCGGTACGTCGGAGCAGCAAGCCTTTGTTGCGAACATGAAAAAGGCCGCCACCGAGCAAACGAAAAACGGCAAGCCGCAATCCGGCGAAAAGAAAGACGGGCAAAAAGGGGAAGGCGGAGGCGAAGCTGCCGCGCGCGCAATGCTCGCGAAACGCATGACCAACTTTCTTGCCTACACGCTTCCCGCGAACTCCGGCATTGAGTTGCTCTCCGATCAGTCCACCTTCATCAAAAGCGCGCTTGACGAAGTGAAAGGCACAGCCTTTATCGGCGGCATTCTCGCCATCGTCGTGCTCTACATTTTCTTGCGCCGTGTGTGGAATACCGTGATCGTCGCGCTCGCGATTCCGATCTCCGTCATCGCTACGTTCGGCCCCATGCTCATGTTCGATGTGACGCTCAACATCATGTCGCTCGGCGGACTCGCGCTCGGCATCGGCATGCTCGTGGATAACGCCATCGTTGTGCTCGAAAGCATTCATCGCTGGCGTGAAGAAGGCCACGATCTCATCACCTCCGCCATTCGCGGCACGAGCGAAGTCGGCTCCGCGGTGATTTCTTCTACGCTCACCACGGTCGCAGTGTTCTTTCCCATTGTTTTCGTCAAAGGCATTGCCGGACAAATTTTCGGCGACATGGCTTTGACTGTCGTGTTCTCGTTGCTCGCTTCGCTCGGTGTCGCATTGTTTATGGTGCCGATGCTCGCTTCGCGCGCGATCAAGGAAGATTACCTCGCGGACATTCGCGGGCGATTTTCGAATAAACACCTGCTGCATCTTTCAATTTTGGAGGATCTGAAGCAGTTTCAATCGCAGCGCGCACAAGGCCGCTCCATTTTTGCGTTCGCCGGAGGCGCTTTGCTGCGCTTTGCCAAAGAGACCGGCCTCGGCTTCGTCGTGCTTCTCGGCTCTGTTTTTTTTGTTTTGATGAAAAGCATTGCGCTGTTATTGGCTTTCGTCCCCACTCTTCTCCTCGGTTGGATCCCCGCATTGCGCCAATACGCGCATCGCATCTCAACCTGGGGCGCGCAACCCAATCTCGGCAAGCTCGACGTTCACACGCGCGTGTGGGACACGCTCTTCAAATTCACTTCGCTCGAGTTGTTCGTGCAAGGGTGGAAGGCTTTCGCGGAAAAATTCCAAGCCGCGACGCTCGTCAAAAAAATTATGCTCGGAATTGCTTCGCCGATTTATGCTGCGTACTCTGTGCTCCGCTTTGTGGTGCATCAAGTGTTTGGCAGCATGTGGAAAGTGATCATGAGCGCGATCTTCGGTTTCGCGTTTCTCGCCCTCGTCGCGCTCGTGGTGCTCGCCTTGCCGCTCGGCCTCGCTTTCGGCGTGATGATGTTCTTCGTCAATCCCATTTTGGAATGGTCATATAAAGCTTATCCCAATGCGATTCGTTGGGCGCTCGTCAATCGTGGGATGGTGCTCGGTGTTTCCACCGGCTTGCTCGCGCTCTGCCTCTTCATTCTCGCGCCGCGCCTCGGCGTCGTGTTGATTCCCGAAGTGCATCAAGGCGAGTTCAATATCGAAGCGCGTTTTCCCGTGGGCACGCCGGTCGAGAACACCGACGAAAAAGTGAAGCCTTTTGTTGAAATCGCGAGCCGACATTCCGAAGTCGCCAAAGTCGTTTCTGCCGCGGGCACGGAGATCACTTCGCAATCGCAATCCGACGAAGGCGAGAACACCGCGAAGATGACGGTCGCGCTCAAAGGCAACGGTGATTTCGCGCGCCGCGAAGAAGTGCTCATCAACGACTTGCGCCAACAGTTTAGCAACATCCCCGACGTGGAAACGAAAGTCTCGCGCCCCGCGCTTTTCAGTTTCAAAACGCCGATTGAAGTCGAAATCAAAGGCTACAATCTGCTCAAGCTGAAAGAATTAAGCCGCGAGGCCGAAACGCGCATGGCGCGCATTGCCGGCATCAAAGACGTGCGCTCGAACATTCAAACCGGCAATCCCGAAGTGCAAATCGTTTATGATCGCGACCGGCTCGCGTACTACAATCTCAACATCAACGAAGTCGCTTCGCTCGTGCGCAATAAAGTGCAGGGCGTGGTGCTCACCGAGTTTCGTGAGGCCGATCGGCGCATCGATATTCGCGTGAAGTTAGATGAAGAAGACAAGGCGGGCGTTGAAGAATTGCAGCGTCTCGTGGTCAATCCCAATCAAGCCGTGCCTATTCCGCTCGCCGCGGTGGCGAATATTCAAGTGCGCGAAGGCCCGAGCGAAATTCGTCGCATTGAGCAACAGCGCGCCGCGTTGATTACGGCCAATATCAGCGGCGTAGATTTGAAAACCGCAGCCACGCAAATCCACACCACACTCGCGGAGATGGATATGCCGAGTGAGTTCTCGTTCGTCGTCACCGGCCAAAACGCGGAAATGGAAACTTCGATCAACAGCCTGTGGCTCGCGCTCGCGCTGGCGATCTTTCTGATCTATGTCGTCATGGCTTCGCAGTTCGAATCGCTGCTGCATCCGTTCGTGATTATGTTCACGATTCCGATGGCGTTGATCGGCGTGGTGCTCACGCTCTTCGCATTGCAAATTCCGTTGAGCGTCGTGGTCTTCATTGGCATGATCCTGCTCGCGGGCGTGGTCGTGAACAATGCCATCGTGCTCATCGACTACGTCAATACGCTGCGTCGCGAAGGCATGGAAAAAATCGAAGCGCTCGTTAAAGCCGGCAGCACGCGCTTGCGCCCGATCTTGATCACCACCGGAACCACCGTGCTCGGCTTGTTGCCAATGGCGCTCGGCTTCGGCGAAGGCGCGGAGATTCGCACGCCCATGGCAATTACGGTAATTGCCGGTTTGATCAGTTCGACCATGCTCACGTTGATCGTGATACCCGTGATGTATGCGATGATGGATCGGACGAAGTGAGGGCGGAGGGCTTGGAGCGGAGGGCGTGGCGCTTAGTGGTTCAGCCACGGCTTGGCCGTGGCTTGCTCTGTTGTGTAGATGAACAGTGAATCTATAAGTGGCTATTGGAGGTTTTTGTTTTTAGATTCAGAGCAAAAGGTTGATCGTACTTTGCTCATGGATTCTGCGTATGAACCTCGAAGAATTACTCCGTCGCATTCGAGACGGCGAAAACTTGACCACTGAATTTAAAGTCACGGCGATTCATCCTGATGATCTTGCCGCGGAACTTGTTGCTTTTGCGAATACTTCCGGCGGCGTCATCATCTTTGGCGTGAGCGACGCAGGAGAAATTATCGGCGTCGAAGAGATCGACAAGCTCGGAAAATTGCTCGACAACGTTTCACGCGACAAATGCCTGCCGCCGTTAACGATCCTTCCCGAAAAGCTGACGATAGAAGAAAAGGCGTTGCTCGTTGTTCATGTGCCGGTAGGAGCGGAGCGTCCGTATAGCACGAATCGCGGCGTGCATTACGTTCGCACCTTTTCAGGAAGACGGCAAGCCTCACGCGAGGAGTTGCTGCGAATTTTTCAAGCCGCACAAAGTTTGTATTACGACGAGCAAGCGATTGCGCAAGCGGATTTGACGGCCTTGGATTATTCCTACTTCGAATATTTTTTGATGCAAGCTTACGGCAAGAGGCTCGAAGATTTTCAGGTGGGCAAGGAACAACTGCTTTCTAATTTGCGCCTTGTGAAAGATGACCGCCCCACCCTTGCAGGGTTATTGCTCTTGGGGCGCGAGCCGCAAACGTTTCTGCCATTTGCTCAAATTAACGCAGCGCAATTTGACGGCCTCGACCTCGTAGATGCGCCTTCGGATCGTAAAGACCTCACGGGCAAGCTGGCAGATCAACTTGAGGGTGCGATGCGATTTCTGAAGATTCATTTGCGCGTGCAGCACAAGATCAACGGCATTGAGCCGGAACGTTTTCCCGAACTGCCCGAAGAAGCCTTGCGCGAAGCTCTGGTGAATGCGCTCGTACACCGCGATTACACCATTCGCGGCCCGATTCGTTTGCTCGTTTTCAAAGATCGCATCGAAATCCATAGCCCAGGCAAGCCGCCGAACTCCGTTGCGCTCGAGACCATGCGCTTGGGCGCGCACGTGCCGCGCAATCCCATGCTCATGAGCCACTTCGCCAAGCTCGGCTACGTTACGAGCCTCGGCAGCGGCATTCCGCGCATGATTCGTTTGGTGGTGCAAACGCTCGGCAAAGAGCCAGATTTGATCGTGCGTGATTTTGAAACGGTAGTGGTTATTCCGAGGCAAGAGCAAGGCATCAACTAAAAAATTCGCGCTCAATCTCTTGAATGAGAAAAGGGAGGTTCGAGGCTCGAAAGGAAAGATGCGGCGCGGGAATGCGATGATGCTTTATATCGGGAGGAATGTGTTTGTGGTGAGGATGAGTTGAGGCCAAGGTTGGATCGTTCGGATGTTCTTGCGAGTCGTACCAGTATTGTCGCTCTGATTCCTTGTAGACGACATAGCCATAAGCCGTGATCCAATCTTCTAAGTCGAAGTCGAGCGCCTCGCGAATATCGAGTCTGATGTTATTCGAAAAGCGAATGCTCCCAACCAATGTCGCAAGCTTGCGGCCTGCGGGAATGAGCACCAAATCGGAATACTGAATATGAGGCGAAAGCTCGTTGATACGATAAACTGCCGCCTCGTATTGTTCACGCGACGGCTTCATAAATCTTCAACCCCTTGATAACGGGAGATTCTTGCAACATGAAAGCACGATAACGCCGCAAGCGATCTTGTTTGCTCTTAAAAAATCCGGCCCATTCAGCGAAATCCAAGTTGCCGTCATCCTCAAGCGAGCCGTTGGAATAAGCATCAAAAAAATACTCCGAAAGGAGGCCGTAGCGTTTCTCGAATTGCTGGCATTTGTTTTCGGCGGCGTGCAGGTCTTCAAGGATCTCTTTCAGTTGTTCATTCATATTTGATTCTCGTTTTCGGTTTTCACAGATCAAGAGATGTTCCGCAGTTAATTTGAAGAATAAGATTCGAAACCTTGCACGCGCAGAAAATTTATCGCCATCTCGACGAACT
The DNA here is from genome assembly GCA_041918175.1 of bacterium. Lineage (GTDB taxonomy): Bacteria > Zhuqueibacterota > Zhuqueibacteria > Zhuqueibacterales > Zhuqueibacteraceae > JABWAN01. The sequence goes on along the minus strand of JAYRWE010000051.1, from coordinate 26,201 downwards.
GCTCGACGGATTGAAGCTGGCTGCGGCATTCTTGCTCGGTCGTTTCATAGAAATCGCCGTAGTCGCTGAACTCGCGCGCTTCTCTTGCTTGGCTCAAAATTTTGTTGAACTGTTTGTCGATCAACCCCGTCTTTACAAGGTGCAGATTGAACAGTGCAATCACACCGGAATGCTCTTTTGATTGCAGCTCCTTACTCGCCAAGAGAGCTTGCGTTGCCGAGAACACCGCGAAATATGCTGTTGCTAAAACCTCGTTAAGAAAATTTTTATCGAGAAGCAACCGCGCCGCAGCGAGCCGACGTTGCGCAACGGCTATTCGTCTGCGAATGAGGTCATTATTTTTCATTGAGCAAAACCTTTACGATGTGCTCGCCGAAGCGCCCCTTCAAACCCTCGGCAAAGCGTGACTAAAGACAACGTCTCGGAATAGCTTCTCATAAATGTCATCTCTTTTAGTAAAAAGTAGCCAGCCTCGAACCGATTTCCAAACTCTTTTTTAAAAGCCTATGACTCGCCAATCTGCCCTCGCGCAACTCTCCGTCAAGCGGCCTGTGACCGTGACGATGCTTTTGATCGCCATGCTCGTGGTCGGCTTCGTTGCTTACTTTGACGTGCCGCAGGAGCTTTTCCCTAAAGGCTTCGTGTTTCCCGCGCTCGGCGTGTGGATTCCATACAACAACGCGAACCCGAGCGAAATCGAAGAGCAGATCGCGCGGCCCGTGGAAGAGATCATTCAAACCATCGGCGGCGTGCGACGCATCAACTCCAGCAGCCGCGAAAACGGCGCGTGGTTTTGGATCGAGTTCGCGAACAACACTGATATGGACGTGGCCTATGCCGACATCCGCGACCGCATGGATCGCGTGAAGCCGGATTTGCCCACGGATATCGAGCGCATCTATCCGCGCAAGTTCAGCGACGACGACGAGTCGATTGCGGTTTATGCCATTGCCATCGACCGCGAACTGGAAGACGCTTATACACTGATGGACACGCACATTCGCAAAGTCTTCAGCCGCATCGACGGCGTGGCCAATGTCGAACTGTGGGGCGCGGACCGCAAGGCCGTGCAGATTCGCGTGGATCAAGCCAAAGTCGACGCGCATCGCATCAACCTTTATCAACTCGTGCAGGAGCTACAGCGCGACAATTTCGTGCTCGCGAGCGGCCACGTGAAAGACGGCGAGAAAAAATTCTACGTGCGCTCGCTCGGCAAATACAATACGGTGGATGAGATTCAAAACCTGCGCATCAAAAACACCAATCTGCGCTTGAAGGACATCGCCGAAATCAGATTCGACGTGGCTGAAGAGCGCCAATGGGTGCAGCGCATTGATCGCAAAAAAGCCGTGTGGGTGGAAATTTATAAAGAGTCGCAAGCGAACACCGTGGAGGTCTGCAAGAAGATCGACGCGACATTAGATGAAAAAATTCTTCCCAACCCGCAACTCGCCGGCATGAAGTTCGAGAAGATTTTTGATCAAGGCACGTACGTCAAAGAGTCGATCAACAATCTACTCAGTTCGGGCATGTGGGGCGGCATTTTTTCTTTTATCGTGATCTACTATTTCCTGCGCCGCGTGCGCATGACGTTTATCATCAATTTCGCGATTCCGCTTTCGCTCCTCGCCACGATCATCGTCATTTACTTCATCGGTTGGACGCTCAACATCATGACGCTCATGGGCATGATGATTTGTGTCGGCATGGTCGTGGATAATTCCATCGTGGTCGTCGAAAATATCTACCGCCTGCGCAAAGACGGCATGTCGCCACGCGAGGCTGCGTTGCAAGGCGCGAGCGAAGTCGCGATGCCCATCACACTCGCCACGCTCACCACCGTCGTAGTGTTTCTCCCGCTCATGTTGATGGGCGACAACCCAGGCATGAGTTTCTACATGCTCCGCATGGGCGTGCCCGTCATCGCCGCGTTGTTGGCGAGTTTGATCGTCGCGCTCGTTTTCATTCCGCTCGCCACGCTTATGCTCGAATCGGCGCAAGAGCCGAAAGAGTCGAAGAGCATCAATTGGATGATCGGCGTCTACGAGCGTTTGCTCCAACGCACGCTTGCCCATCGCGTGGACGCGGCGATTCTTTTTACGCTGATGATGATCAGCGGCTTCGCGATCATGAAAGCCGTGCCGCAAACCGACGAGACGCGCGGCAACATCAACGACATTTGGTTTGCGTTCGAACTGCCCGCGAATTATACCATTGAAGACGCGGACAATTATTTCAGAGAGATGGAAAATTTTCTTTATGAGAATAAAGAAAAGTATAACCTGCGCATGGTCGACGTGCGCTTCCGCTCCAACTGGGGCCGCATGAATGCTTATCTCAATCCGCCGCCCTCGCACGATTGGTGGCAAGTCGTCGGTCTCGGCATCGGGCGCGCCGTCGGTTTCGTTGACAAAGGGCCGATGTCGCGTGAAGAAGTGTTGGAAGACATTAAAGAGAAATCGCCCAAACGCCCCGGCGTGGAGATGCGCACGAGTTGGCGGCAAGCGGGCGCGAATCAACAAGGCACGGTTACAGTTTCATTGTATGGCGATGATACGAGCCGCCTCACCGAGCTGGCCGAAGAAGTCGAGCGCCGCTTGCGCTCCATTCCCGATTTTCTCAGCGTGAATACCGATCTCGAACAAGGTGTCGACGAAATTCGTGTGCGCCTCGATCGCGAACAAGCCGCGAAATCCGGCGTCGATGCGCGCACCGTGGCAGGCACCATCGGCTATGCGTTGCGCGGCGTGGATTTGCCGGACTACCGCACCGAAGATCGCGAAGTTGACATTCGCATTCAAATGCGCAAAGAAGATCGCGAGACGTTGCATCAGCTCATGAATCTGCGCTTGCGGCAACAAGGCGGCGACGAAATTCCGCTCGCGCATCTGGCCAACGTTTCCGTGCAACGCGGCTATGGCCGCATCGAGCGCGAGAACGGCAAAACCATGCTCGCGGTGCAAGCCACCACCACCAATGAAAATCTCGAAGCGCTGTATGAAAAAGTTGATCAAGTCATGGCCGGCTTTCAAATGCCGCGCGGTTATGCATGGAGCAAAGGCCAGCGCTTCAGCCGCATGATGGAAACGCAGGAATCGAGCAACGCGGGCTTGTGGCTCGCGGCCACTTTCGTGTTGTTGTTGATGGGCGTGTTGTTCGAATCCGTCATTCTGCCGCTTTCCGTGATCGTGTGCGTGCCATTTGCTTTTGTCGGAGTCGGTTGGACGTTGTTCCTCACGCGCACGCCGATTGATCTTATGGCCATGATCGGCTTGTTCATCTTGATCGGCGTGGTTGTGAATAACGCCATCGTGCTCGTGGACCTCATCAATCAACTGCGTTTGCAAGGCCACAGCCGCTATGATGCGATCATGGAAGCGGGCCGCCATCGTTTCCGCCCGATTATGATGACGGCATTGACGACCATCGTCGGGCTTTTGCCCATGGCGCTCGGCACCGCGAAAGTCATCGGCATTTCCTATGCGCCCATGGGCCGCACCATGATGGGCGGCATGATCTCCGCGACCGCGCTCACGCTGCTCGTCGTGCCACTCGCGTATACTTACTTTGACGATCTGCGCGAATGGTGGAAACAGGTGTTGGCGTTGATGGTGGGGAAGAAGAAGACGTGAGGAAGATCGTAGATTGTGGATCGTAGGTCGTGGATGGTGTGACTCGCTTTAATAGCGCAAGCGATGAGCCGCGGTTTTGACTTTTAGACGCTACGATTGAAGCAACAAGGCCGCAGGAGATAATCTTCTGCGGCTTTTTATTTTGTGCATAAAAACCGCTTGCTTGTTTTGGTCGTGCTGCTATCTTCGAGTCGGCGAAGAGACAGGAGAAGGTAGATGATGAAGAAAAAAGCAACGCCCGTGAAAGTAACAAGAGGTGTTTATGACAACATCTGACTATGCTCGTAGGCTGACGGAACTTATCGAAGTTCGACCCAAAAACATCGATTTGGATAAACTGCTCTATGAAGTTTACGTGCGCGCCAAGCTGACGGAGGCGGAAGACGATATCAAGCAAGGCCGTTGGTCAACGCATGAGCAAGTAATGAAGAGAATGTGGGAAAAAATTCATTCAAAATTCGATGGACGCAACGGGCATTGTGTGGATAATGAGAATCTTGTTCCCTTATCAGCTCTTTAAAAGTCATGGCGAAGAGATTATCTAAAGCAGACAAGAAAATTCAAGAGCACATTGATCGCTGGGCGGATTTGATGGAGCGCATCATCAAGCACCCCGAGATCGCAGACCGCATCCCGAACAAAGCCAACGTGATGTTTGGCGAGGGCGATGTGATTTTCATCAATGGCGAGCCGCGATGGTACAGCGAGTTGGTGCGTGTGTCCAAGCCACGCCGGAAAGCTTCGGTTGCAAGAACGAAAAGAACTAAGTTCTCCAAAACGGCAAAGGCCGCGGCTTGAAAAGATCCATGCTTCTTATTCTTTGTGCTTTTCTCGTAGCCTCGAATTTTATCGAGGCTTTTTCTTTTATAAAAACGCTCTCACTCTTTATCTTCCACGCCTCTCGGCAAAATGAAGTATAATGGAATCAGCGCATACAGAGCTATGGCAACATTCACGTGCAGAAACGCCGTGAGCGTCGCCGCGGAATACAAAACCGGCCCCAGCAGGAATGATTGCCGCACACTCCTCTTGAGATACGCCAAACTCAAATCTTCCTGCACGATCTGCGCATACAGCGACGCGTACCAACGCATCCACGCAAACACCAAACTCGCCAACGCCATTACCGCGCCGAATACGATCACCGCAACCGGCTCGCGATGATACTCGCCCATAAGCGCGGAGGGGAAGGGAATGAACGAGAGCAACATGAGAAAGAGACAATTCAACCACAACAAGCCATTGTCCACGTGCTTGAGCAGATTGAAGAAGCGGTGATGATTTACCCAAAAGATGCTCACGATAGCGAAGCTCATCACCCAACTCATGAACTTGGGAAGCAATGCGAGCAACGCGGCGGCCAACGCCGCGGAATCATGCCCGTTTGCAATGTGCGGCACTTTAAGCTCCAACACGAGCAGCGTGATGATGATGGCAAACACACCGTCGCTGAACGCTTCGATGCGGCCTTTGTGCAGATTTCCAGTGCGGAATATTTTCATGCTACCTCTTCAAGATTTTAAACGCCATGCCGCGCCCATGTTTTTGCATGATGGCGAGATTGATCCAACTCAACGCGAATTGTTCGAGCAAAGCGATTTTATCATCGCCGCCCAAATCGTAGCACTCGGCAAAGCCGAGATCATGTGCAAGCTGCTTCGCCACCGCTTTTCCCTTTGCGCTGCTGCCCGCGACGAACATGTCGATACCAACTTCGCCGTACTTCGGGTTCGCCATGTTCTCAAAACCAGTGGAGTTGAAACACTTCACGACGTCTTCGCATTTGGTGATCGCTTTGAACGCTTCCACGCCGTGCGCGAACGGCTCTGGCTTTTGAAATACGGAGTTGGTCGCGTCGATGATGATTTTGTTTTTCATCTCGCCGAGCGATTGCGCTACGTCTTTGATCGCCGCGACCGGCACGGAGATCAAAATGGCGTCCGCTCGCTGCGCCGCTTCGCTCACTGTCGTGGCGCTGATATTCTTGCTCGTTGCGATGAGCGCTTTGATCTCACTATCAGCGGGATTTCGCGCGCCTAAAATAACTTCATGACCGGCCCGCGCCCAACCCTGTGCGAGCGCGCCGCCGACATTGCCGGCGCCGATGATGGCGATTTTCATGACGACTCCTTTCGATGATAAAAGTTTGTAGTAGCGCCTTCAGGCGCTCTCTTCAAATCACGATCGTGCGCCTGAAAGCGCTACTACGAGCGCTTTATACACCGAGCGCTTCAATCACTAATCGGGCTGCGGCTGCGCCAGAGTTTTGTTGTTGGCCCGTGATCAATCTGCCGTCGCGCACTGCAAACGGTTTGAAACGGCCATTGACGATAAAGTTTGTGTTCGGCAATTTGCGCGCTTCGTCTTCAATCCAAAACGGCTGAATGCGTTTGCCCACAAACGAGTCCGCGAATTGCTCTTCGGAGTTGGCAAAGCCCGTCCAGGTTTTTCCTTCAACCAATAATTTGCCGTCGGAAAGTTTTACTTTCAACAAAACGCACGTGCCGTGGCAAACAATTGCGACGACTTTGCCAGCTTCGTAAAAATCCGCGACGAACTTATGCAGGTTCGCATCGTTGATGAATGTGACCATCGGCGATTGCCCGCCGGCGAGAAAGAGCGCATCGTAATCCGCGATCTTCACGTCGGCAATACTCTTCGTGTTCTCCAGCAACGCCGCGAGCTTGGGCGTGCTCAAAAAGCCCATGCTGATTAAGTCATGCGCGGAATAGCCGCTCGCGTCGCGCGGATCGCTGAAGGAGTCGAGCGCGAGTTTGCCGCCTTTGGGGCTGACGATTTCGACTTGATAGCCTTTCTCCGTGAACTCATGATATGGATGCGTCATCTCCGCGGCCCAAAAACCGATGGGCCAACCCGTGGTTTGCGAAACGGAAGGATTGGCAACCACGAGCAACACGCGCTTGGGTTTGTCGGGGTTGAGGACATCAATTGTGGCGCTCATATGAGACTCCTTTGTGGTGATGAATGGCTGGAAAAATTTCTTGCACAATCTAAGCTTCATTTCTACTTTCGTCAAGTAGGCACAATAAAGTGCGCTACTATCCTGCAGGAAAGTAGAGGCAACAATGCCGAGATTCGAGTTTCGCGGAAAATCTTACAACAATCCCGTGGAGTTGGCGCTCGACGTGGTGGGGGGAAAGTGGAAGATGCCAATTCTTTGGCGATTGCAAGAGCGAAAATGGAGATACGGAGAGTTGAAGCGCAGCTTGGGACGAGTGACGCACAAAATCCTCACGCAGCAATTGCGCGAGTTGGAGCGCGACGGTTTGGTTGCGCGCAAAGTTTACGCAGAGATCCCGCCGAAAGTGGAATACGCGCTCACGAAGAAAGGACGCAGCGTGATTCCGATCATCAAACGCCTGCGCGATTGGGGCAGCGCGTTTCGAGAAGAAAGCGAGCGCGCAACATGACGTGAGCTATTCGTAATTCGCGCAAGGAGCTCACAAACTCCGCAGCAGCGGCTTGACCATAAGCAGCGCAATAATCGTCTTCGCATCTTGAAACTTACCTTCCTCCAAGCGTTGATAGGCCTCGGCTACGGGCATGCGCACGAGGCGGATGTTTTCGTTCTCGCTTTTTTTGCCGCCGCCTTCCGCAACTTGCTTCCCCAACTTTCCCCAGAAAACTGAAATGCGCTCCGACGAACTGCCCGGCGAAACATAAAACTCCGCGAGCGGCTTGACCTCTTCGCATTCATAGCCGATCTCTTCGATGGTCTCTCGTTTTGCCGCGGCGAGCGGCGTTTCGTTTTGATCAACCATGCCCGCAACGATTTCGATCATCCAGCCGCGCTCACGCTCGTGCTCGAAATAGGGATAGCGGAATTGCTCGATGAAGATGAATTCGTGTTTGGCTTCATCATAAAGCAAAATGGCCGTGGCGTGCCCGCGAATGAAAGCGAGTTGATCGACTTTCTCTCCTAAATTGCCGTCAAACTTTTCAAACTGCAGTGAGGCTTTTTTTACTTTAAAGAAATCGTCCAACACGAGCCGCTCTTCATGCAGAACGACTTTGCGGGGTTGTTGCTTGCAATCCCATGCCTGCAACTCGCGCCCCGAAGTTTGCGGCTTTTTTTTGCTGGGCTTTTCTTCGAGAAAGACCGTGTATGCTGAAAGCTGCAAGAAGAAGGCGAACACGAAGAAGAGGACGGGCGCCCAAATGAGCGCAAGCACGTTGTCTTGCGGCAGCAAAAGCACGCTCACGGCGCCGAGCGCCAATGCGGAAATGAAGTTGATCAACAGCGCCTCCAAATGAAAGAGATTGCCTTTTTTTGCCGCGGGTGGGATCGTATGGCTCTTCCATAAAAAAGGGCTTTGCCCATCTTGGAGCATATGCGCTTCATTCACCAAAAAAAATTGTTTGATGCGATTCATCGCGGCGCAGCTTTCACACCATGCTTGCCGCAGGCGCACGATCTTGAGGAAATAAATCCACGCGACCAAACTAAAGACGAGCAGGATGGCAATGGTGAGTTGCGGCTTGTACGGCGAGTCCACCAGACCCTCTTTGCTGAAGATGGCGCCGATGGTAGCCATCACCACGCCGGTGGCGAGCAAAAAATAATTCACGAGCGTGTGACGATCATTCATGGCCTGGGCCATGGTCTCGCGCACGTACTCATATTCGTACAGAGCAATTTCGCGCAAGTCGCCGGAAATTTCTTTTCCGAGTTTAGCGGGCGTGAGCGAGGTCGAACTCGCAGGCGAAGGCCCGAATTTGCGATAAGAATATCGCACGACGAAGTAATAGAGCCACGCAAACCCGAGCAGCGCGTTTTGCTGCGCATGTGGCGCGAACAAAGGAAAGAAGAAGCTTGCGGCGATCAAGAAAACAAGCGCCAATCCATTGAAGATAATTCGGCTCATCGGTTCCTCCCATCCACAGGCGAGGCCATTTGCGCAATCGCGCCGGCGCCGTCAATCACTGTGAACTCTTCATATAAATTCACGGTCGGGCAAACGTGGCGCGGGGAGATCAAAACATAGTCGCCGATTTCGAATGGCTCCTCTTCCGCGTGCACCAACACCGTGTGCTCTTCGCTCAAAGAAATCACTTTCAAACTAGGACGGCTGAACAGCTCGACCTTTCCGCTCTCCGCGGCCCAGCGTTTATGGCCGAGGTTCAGCGTGATGCGCGCCTCGCTGCTCACGTCCATCACTTGCGCGAGTATCAACGCGGCGATCTCAAAATTGCCCGGCATCATCTTCTCGTAATTCGAATCCCACAAAATCCACGTGCCCGGCGAGACTTGCACAAGCGGCCCGTCTTGAATCTCCTGCAAAAGAAATTCGAGATCGAGTTGAAACGTGGGCGAGCCTGCGGCAATGAGGCGCTCGACTTCGATCTTGCGGCTACGAAACGCTTGCAACAACTCGACGAGTTGCGCCATTGCTTTTTCGCTCTCCGCTTTGCGCGCCTGCAAATCGTGAGCGTGATTGTGACCGTCGTAGCCATGCAGGCCCACAAACTTGAAGCAACGCGCGAGCGAAATCTCCTCGAAAATTTTGAGCGCGTGCTCCGGCAACGCGCCGGTGCGGTGCATGCCCACGTCCACGTCGAGAAAGTAATTCCACGAAATTTTTTCGCGCTCCGCCACACGTTCGAGAGTCTTCGCATGCGCGAGCGCGCCGATCTGCACTTGAAAGTTGATGGCCGGATTTTTTTTGATCAAACGCGCAAGCGCGCGCGCCTCGTGCTCAAGCAGGGGATAGGCGACAAAAACGCTTTTGGCTCCGGCGTTGATGGCAACTTCGACTTCGCGCATCGTGGTTTTGACCGCAGTAATTCCGGCTTCCACGAGCTTGCGCGTGATCCAAGTTGATTTGTTGGTTTTGATGTGCGGGCACAAATGGCGAAAGCCGGTGTCGGGCGCGAGCGCGTCGAGGTGTTGCCGCATGTGGGCAATGTTACGCGCAAGACGATCTTCGAACACGAGCAGGCGCGGCGTTGCAATGCGCTCCGGCTCATTGAGGTGATAAGGCGCCTGGGAGGGAAGATGAAAGAGCGGCATGGGAGGAAATTTTGTTGGAAGATGAGGAGCTTTGTCCTGTGAAAACTTTTCCGCGGCGGCGAAATTTTTTCGCACGCTAGCAGAGTGTTCGCCGTCACGTTTGTTAATGAGAAGATAAAAAACTCCCGCCCGATTGCAAGGATTTCCATTTTCGTAAGTGCGGCTTTCAATTTTGCTATGCGCGTGCGACACTTTCGGCAATCGTGCAAACTTTGTGTTATTTACAACTGCGTTGGTTTAAGCTTTTCAAGAGCGGCCGCTCTCCTGATGCGTGCTCGCCTAAGTGGTATCGTTCTTGCCATGACTACTGTTGCTTGAATAAAAGCGCAGGAATTATTTCTTCACCACACTGAAACGGATTTCCCTGATGCCTGTTGCTACTCGGCGAACTTCACGGATGAAGCCGCTCAGGCTTTGCGTCGCATTCTTCATTTCTCTCATTCCCTTTGCAGAGCACGGGGCGTTCGCGCAACGGCAGACTCTGCTCAATCCCGCGGCGCCCACCAGCCTTTGGCTAAGTGGATTAAGCCCGGCAGCGATGTCGTTTCAAGAGGGTCGCCTGGTTATTGGCTCAGAAATTTTGCATGCGGGATTTTTGCCCGAGCGCGCGCTCGGCGTGAATGAGCATCGCTTGCTGCTTACTTTCCCTTACGCACTTCCGTATGACTTCGCTTTCGGCTTCGCACTGCGTGCGTTTCACGCGCAAATCTATTCCGAGCTAGAGAGCAGTCTTCTTTTCAGCAAAAAGATTTTTCGGCAACTCGCGCTTGGCATCAAGCTTGGTTATACGAGTCGAGCGTTTGATCGCGGCCAGTTTCAACAAGTCGATTTAAGCGATCCGCTGCTGCAAGGGAAAAATCAGCGCCGCACGAGTCCGCTCCTCAGCGCGAGCTTGAGATGGAGGATAAAAGCTCTGACTGCCGCTGCCAACGTTGATTATCTTAACCGACCCAATCTCGGCTTTGCTGAAAAGGCAACTCAGCCACGTTTTTTTGCGCTCGGTTTGAATTATGATCTGGGAATAATTGCGCCGAGTGTGACATGGAATCATGACGGCGTGCGCCGCCGATTTGGGTTCGAGGTCGCTGCGCAAATTTCGCCAATGGCATTAGCGCGTCTGAGTTACGAGCGCTCCGGCCCGATTCGGTTCGAAACGCAATTGCAGTTGCAGCGCAATGCGAAACTCGCTTATGGCGTCAACCTGCCCTCGGGCGCAATTGGCGCGGCTTCGAGCGGCACGCACGAATTGATTTATGAACACGTGCTCAGTCGGGAGCCAGAGATCGGCGCGCCGGTGCTTGTACTTTCAACTCAGCGCATGAACATCACGCATACAACCTCCCAATATGTTGTTGCACCGGGCGTCGCACGCAATGCCCTCGAAGAATCGCACCTCATGGCTGAGGAATATCTCGCTCCACAAACCCAACTGGGCAATCTTGCAATCGTGCCCTTGATGGGGCTGGATGATTCCGAAGCAGCCCAGCGCGAATTGAGCCGCAGCGCTGCGGTTGCAATGGAAGCGCATGGCTTGCGCGAAGTTGTGTTACGCATTGCACCCGGAGCGCGTATGAGCGCGCGGTCTTTTGAAAAGAGATTGCGTCAAGACTTGGACGGAAAAGAAGTGCGCATCATGTCGAGCTTTCAAAAAAAACACGATGCGGTTTCACTTGCTTCGTTCCGCTCCGGCATGCCCTCAAGCCATGTACCGATTTTGTCTCATGAAAATTTGCTGATCAATTTAGTGGTGCCGGGGCAACGGCGCTACGTGCAAGAGTGGCGGCTGGAAATCCTCGCGCCTAATACGACAGTAGTCAAAAACTTTTCCGGTACGCATCGTTTGCCATCTACTCTTTCTTGGAATTGGCGCGACATCAGCGACGCGCTTGTGCCCGCGGGAGAATATCGCTGCAAACTCACGTTGACAAGCGGCGCGGGTAAGAAGTATGCCGCAACCTCCGAAGTTATGGTCACGCATACTCGCCGCCGAATGACTGTGCATTTGAAACAAGCGCCAACGCGTTTTGAATTGCGTGAGGAACGCACGGAAGCGAGTGCGAGATAGGCGAGATGATGCTTACAGTACGAATCACAAATCCGATTTTGCCTCGATTCAAACGCGGTTGTGCTCGCTTGGGTGCGCTGCTAAGTCTGGTTCAAGTTGCTGCACTCGTCGCGCAAACCAGTGCGCCGGCTGTGCTCTCAATTCAAAAGCCCTCTGGCCGAGTGCTTGCTGGCGATATTGTGCGCTTGTCGTTTTTTATCGGTTCACAGACGCAGCCGGTCAACGGGCTGTTCGGACTTAGTTTTGAATTGAAATACTCTTCCGCGCAGATTGTGCAGCCCGTCACGCCCGATCAAGTTCTGGTCGGTGCGTTTTTGGAGCCGAATACGTACAGCTTCGCGCGTTACGAACCGACGCGCAACAGCGTCGCACTTGCAATCAGTCGCAAGCTCGGCGCTTCCGGGAAAAGCGGTTTTGGCGAAGTGCTCGTGTACTCTTTTCAAGTTGCACCGGAAGCGCCGGTCGGTGCGGAGTTTTGTTTTACGTTAGAAAATGTAATCGCCAATGATTCCCTCGGCGCTGTGCTGCCGGTTGTTGCGGGTTCAGCCTTGTGTTTGCGAGTGACTGAGCTTCCGGTTGCGGCCGTGCCGAATCCATTCACGCCCAACGACGATGGCAAAAATGATCAAATTGTATTTCAACGCGAAGGCGGAATTCCGGCGAGCTGGGAAATCACAATTTGCGATCGCGATGGGCACACGATTCGCAAGCTAAGAAACGGCGAGGCGCAATGGAATGGGCGAGATGAGCAAAACCGCGAGCTACTGCCCGGTGTATATTTCTATCTCATCCGAAACGGCGATGAAATTGTTAAACGCGGTGCCCTCGGCTTACTGCGTTAAAGCATAAAAATAACACGGCGTATTTTATCAACCGTTATCACAGGAAGTGATGCCGAATGCGAAAAACTCAAACTACCATCACGCGAGTGTATCCAACTCGCGAGTCCCGCCTGGTTTCATTCTTAATGGTTCTGTTCAGCGTTGCGATTGCAACGTTCCTTGCTTTAACTCTCGTTGCGATGGCGCATGGTCAAACGCCGGGCAACGCGCCCGTGAAGTTGCAATACCCGCAAATCGACGCGACGCAATTTCCCACCATCATCTCCTACGTAAACGTTACTGACAGCAGCGGCGCGAGTGTCGGCGGTTTGCGCGCGGAGCATTTCAGCGCGCGCGAAGACGGCACACTCGAAACGCCGTTGCTCGTGGAAGAAATCGGCACTAGCAACGCGGCAGTCACGGTTGCGCTCGCCATTGATCGCAGCGGCAGTATGGAAGAGGAAATGCCGGATGCGCAAATTGCCGCGCAAGCTTTTGTGCGTTTGATGCGCGCGCAGGATCAGGCCGCGCTCGTCTCTTTCGCGGATAATGTGCGCACCGACCAAGCCTTCACCGCGGATACCACGCAACTGCTTTCTGCGATTCGCGCCCTCACGGCCCAAGGCGGCACGGCAATCAATGATGCCGCGCTTTATTGTGCGGACCTGCTGCAAAATGTTTCGGGCCGTCGCGCCGTCATTCTCATGACGGATGGTCTTGACAAAGACAGCCAATCCACTTTTGACCAAGTGCTGCAACGCTTCGCCGGCTCCGGCATTGCGATTTTCACGATCGGCCTCGGCACGGAAGTTTCAGCAAGCAACTTGAGCACGTTAGCCGAAAGCAGTGGAGGCAGCTATTATTTTAGCCCGACTTCAAAACAGCTTGTTGAAATTTACCAAGCGATTGCCGCGCGGCTCCACCATTCTTATCGCATCACATACACAACGCACAATCCCATGACGGACGGCACCACACGAAACGTGCGCATGGAAGTAAACACACGCACGGCGAGCGCGTTTGCGACCAACACCTATCGCGCACCGGAGCATATTCCCACGATCGTGCCCATTGCATTGCAAACGCCCGAACCCGGCGATGATCTCAGTGTGAGCGTGGCAATTCCAACGACCAGCCCCGCGGCCTCCAACCTTGCTGAATTGCAATTCGCATTTGTTTATGACTCCCGCTATGTGCGCCTCAAATCGCCCGCGCAGGCCAATGTGTTGGCGCTCAGTTTCTTCGGCATGCCCACGGATTTTTTTTTTCAGCCGAGGTGGATTCGTTCAACAGCAGAATCTTTTTTCGATTTAAACGCAATGCCGCGGCCTCGCCCGCGCAAGCGCACGGCGGCTTAGTACAAATCAATTTTCAAACATTGTTTGCTGTGCCCGATAGCGCAGGTTTGAATTTCTATTTGACCAATCTCAGCGCGCGCGATCAACACAATCGCCCCGTAGCGATACGAGCCGAAAATTTGCGCGTGCAGAGCGGCGGCGTTGCGGTTTGGCCGGGCGACACGAACAATGACGGCGTCGTGGGATTGGCCGATGTCACTGCGCTCGGGTTGCATTGGGAAGTCAACGGGCCGAAAAGGCTCGGCCTCGAAAATCAAACCGCGTGGCAATCACACGCCGCAAAAAAGTTCTCACGCACGCAAGCAACTTTTGTCGATGCCAACGGCAGCGGCAAAATCGACGAACGCGATCTGTTTCCCATCGGCTTGAACTGGCGCAAGACACGCAGCTCGGAGGCCGTGCCGAAAACTAAAAATTCTGCCGCGCCCGAAGGCCGCGTGCAACTCACGATTGCCGAGCTTGCGCCGCAGCAACATCGTGTGCAAATAAATTTTCAAAACGTCAACCACGCCGAGTTGGCCGGCATGTCGTTTCGTTTGCAATATGCCGCGGCCAACTGCAAGATCGACGAAGTGCGTGCTGGCGCGGCTTGGGGAAGCACACCGCTGCTTTTTCAACAAAACGCTCGTGACGCGCAAACCCTGGCAGTGAGTGCGATCATTCCCGCGGGAGAGATTACAAGAGCCAGCGAAGGAACGCTGGCAGAAATTATTATCACTGCGGCGCAACCGCCGCTTCAGGAGAATTTCATGTTCAACGAATTTGTGGTGCTCTCGCCCAACGGCGAACTGCGCGAACTTGAAGTACAAACGGAAAATTTCGAACGCAAGAGCTTCATCCCGCGCGAATTGGTTTTGCATCCGGCATATCCCAACCCATTCCGCCTCGATGACGCCGCGACCGTGCAAAAAGGCATGAAGATTCAATACGATCTTCCGGAAAATGCCGCGGTCAGCGTCGCTATTTACAACACCACCGGCCAACGCGTGCGCTTGCTCTCTGCCGTGTTGGATAAAGGCGGGCGCCGTTATCTTTCTTGGGAAGGCCGCAACGACATGGGCAACTCGGTCAGCAGCGGCCTCTATTTAATAAAAATCGAAGCCGCGGGCGAAAGCGGACGCGCCTATCAAGCCACGCAAAAAATCTCTGTAGTGCGATAAAAGAACAAGAGCGCAGTCTCTGCAAAGGAACAAAACCGATGGAATTGAATTTCTGGGAAACGATACGCACGAGTCCTTCTTTTCTTATCATCTTTCTCTGTTCGCTGGTGTCGCTCACTTTTATCATTGAGCGTTTCATTTTCTTTCGCCACACGCGCTTTGACAGCGATGGCTTCATGTCCTCATTGTATGACGCCTTGCGCGAATCCGGCCTGCGGCGCGCCGTGGAGCTGTGCAAAACGTATGAGGCGCCCGTCGTCACCGTCGTGCGCAGCGGCATGCAAAACGCCAAGCTTGGTGAAAAAGGCCGCATCGAATTGATGGAAGCCACCGCGATGAAAGAAAAATTGAAGTTCGAAAAATATCTCAACATCCTCGGCACCATGGGCAACATCGCGCCCTTCATCGGCTTGCTCGGAACTGTGATCGGCATCATTCGCGCGTTTCAAGACCTCGCCGCCGCGAGCACTGGCGGGCCTTCCGTCGTTGCCGCCGGCATCGCCGAAGCCTTGATCACCACCGCCGCCGGTTTGATCGTTGCGATTCCTTCCGTGGTCGCATATAACTATTTTCAACGCCGCATCGCCACGCTCATGGTTGAAATCGAAGCCGCAATCAAAATGGTGCAAGTCTATCTCATGTTGCCTCGCCGCGGCGAAGCGAGCGAGTTCCGCGCGCGCACGCGGCGCACCTCCGAAAGCGTGATGTTTGGCAACGCGGAGCATGTTCCGCAACCGGAATTCGGCTACTAATCCATTTGCGCTTTTCATGTTTTGTCGCTGCGCGTTATTGCTTTTCTTCTTCGCTTGTTTACCGAGGTGGCTAGTGCACCGCGGTGACTTAAAGCGCTTCGCGGACTTCAAAAAGCAAAACCCAAACGAGGCCTAAGGCATGAAGCCTGCTCCACGGACGGAGACTGATCTCGCATCGCATACGACCTTTGCTCAAAACACCTCTCCCCACACTGAGCCCAATCTTCCCGTCTTTCGGCCCAAGCGACGCACGGAGGTGCAAACGATTGTGCTTGACTCGCCCATGCCCAAACGCGCGTGGCCGCGCATTCGTATCGCACTGAGTCTCGCACTGCTCGCGCATGTTGCGCTGCTGTCCTTCTTTGCGCTCCGCGATCCGCAGCAAAAGCAAACGCCGGAAGTCCTCACGCAAATTCAATTCGAAGACGAAACCGCAGCGAGCAACACGGATGAAACCTCGCATATGCCGCGAGAAATTTTTTCGGCCCCACCAATCCTGCGAAGAGCGGAAGCAATGGAGCATGAAGATAAAAACCATTCTGCGCAACCCGCGCACGAGATCGAGGCGCAACAAACCTCGCCTGAGGCTGGCGGCACAAGCTTATCTGAAAATACCAAACTCGATTTGCCGGGCATGATAGGCGCGCTCAATGCCGAACGCCCACGCGCACGTGGCGTTGGAAGTCGTTCCAGTGCGGGCGCAAATGCGGAGCAGGGGCAAATCGCCATGCAACGCAATTTCGAAGCGATGGACGAAACGCTCGCTGCGTTGGGCGATCTCACTTCCAACGCGCTCGTCGCAACCAATTCGTTTCGCAATCGCTCCTCGAATGGTCTTGGCAAAAAAGAATCCGGCACTGGCATTGATCTCGGAAAAGGCAGTGGCGGCGGAGTAAACGCAGAAGGGCCAGGCGGTTTATTGGGAGACATTGGCGGCGGCGCAACACTCGGTGGCGGAGGGTATGGCAGGCGCTTTGGCCGCGGCGCCGGCAACGGCCATGGCAGCGGACTCGGCAATGGCACGGAACTGGGCATTGCTCTCGCGCGCACGAGCGCCGAGCAAGAAGTGAATCTGCACGATCTCATTGCGTGGATGAAAGCGCATCCGAGCACGCTGCCCAAGCTTTTGCAATATGACATGGAGCATCATCGCGGCGATCTTGCGGCCGCGGTTTCATTTCAAGCGCAGGGCAAAAAGTATGAGCTATTTCTCTCGTGCAATGAAGCCGATATGCTGCTGCGCATCTGCCTGATTCAAGGCGAGCAGTTTACCATGCTCAAAGATCACGGCATCAAAGAAGCGAGCAATTATCTCGCAACCGGCGAAGTCGTGCGCGCGGGCACAAACATTCAATCCCTCATCACTTCGCGCCAAGCGCCCGGCCAAGCCGCGCAGCAGTTCTATCGCATTTTTTGGCAATGGTGGGAGGGGAGAAGCAGTGATCAGTGATCAGTGAGCTGTGGGCAGGGTATTTGAAAAGTCCGAGCACCCAACAATTCCCCCCTTGAGGGGGGTTAGGGGGGTGTTTTCCAGTACGAGTGCGCGATTCAAAATTCATAAATGAGCTATTGCTCAGTGAGCAGTAAAGGTGCGACATGCAACGCAACGTGATCTTCATCCTCAATTTGTTTCTCGCCTTCGCCTTTTTCGCTTGCGGCGGCGCGAAGAAAAGTACGCGCACAACGACGCGAACGCTTCCGCCCGGCTTGGATAGCGCTACGGTCGCACGCGCAAACAAATTTGGCGAGCAAAATTTTGTTTCCACCAAACGCGCCCAAAAAGCCGCGCGCGCAGCGCATCTCGGGCAAGCGCGCATACAAAAAGTCGATGCGTTTCTCGCAGAGTTGGAGAAAGCAGAGACGCGCGGCACAGCGCTCACGCCGGCCCAACAAGCGGATTTTGCGCGCGCGCTTAAAGCCGGCTCGGACAATCTCAATGCCGCGCAGACGGCGATGAACACGCCGCCCGCGGCAACCACGCAAGCTGCGGCCAAGGCTTCGTGTCTCGCCGCTCAGCGTTTTTTGGAAGACGCGCTGCGCCTCAATCCCTTTGAGCGCAATGCGCGGCTGTTGCTCGCCACGACCTATTTTCATTTGCAACGCTTCTTTGGCGAAGAAAAGAACTACGTCAAGGCCGTCGAAGTTTTAGAGCGCTTGGTGCGTTTGGAAAAAGGCGAGCACGCCGTCTACCGTCTGCTCGCGGAAAATTATTCGGCGCTCAACGACTATCAACTTGCGCTTGCGAATTATCGCCGCGCCGAGGAAGTCATGCGCAAACTTGCGTTCATGTCTCCGCCCGATACCGCACTGCTCTTTTATTATAATTTCGGACAAGGCGATGCGCTCGCGCGCTTGCACGAAGGCCCGAACGCGCTCAAAGCATTCGAAGCGGCGCGGCCCTTTGCCAAGAGCACACAAGACAAACAAGATTTGGAGCGCTATCTCGCGTGGGTAAATTGGGACGGCGGCAACACGCGCGCGACAGAGCAGTGGGATAAAATTTTAGAGATGGAGGGGGAGAAGCAATTCGCCAAGGCTGCCGCAGCTTGTCAAAAGCTCTTGCCTGTTTTAAAAACACCGAAAGCGCGCTCGGCCGTCGCGCACAAACTCGCAGTGTTGGAATTTGAATACCTCAACCAGCAGAGCATTGCAGTCGAGCGCATGCAACAACTCTTCGAAACTCTGCCTGCAACAGAAAGAGAAGCGCCGCGCGCGGAAGAAACGAAATCTTACTTGAACACTTACGGCGCAATGCTCTATCGTTTAGGCGTGGAAGCTCGCAAGCAGGATCAAAAAAAGTTGAGCCTCGCATACTTCACCAAAGCGATGTCTTTTAAATGGGAAAATTCAGCGCGCGCCGGTTTAGAGTTGTTGCCGCTCGTGTGGAATGCGCCGGAGGAAGCAATAAAATATGGCAAGCTCGCGCTCGCTGCGAACACCGGGCTTACGCCGAAAGAGAATTGCCAGCTCATGTCGATGTTGATCAAAGCGTATAAAAGCGCCGGACAATTTGATGAAGCCCGAGCCTTATTCGAGGATTGGAAAAAATGTCAAGGAGAGCAACATGCAGAAAACTAAATGCGGTTTGGTCGCGCTTGGTTTGCAGGCCATAATCGTGGCCAGTCTGTTCGCGCAAGCCCAACCCAGCGTGGAGATTGATCAAGAACTCGTGCGCTACGCCGTGGTGCGCGATCCTAAGTTGGTAAAATTTTTCGTGGAGGATTTTTTAATCACGGAAACGAACGTGGAGCGCTTGATCATTTATGATTTGGTGGGCGACGGTTTCGGCGAAGGCGATCAAGCGCGCACGTTTCCGGGCGGGAAGATTTATATGATTGCACCGGGCAAGAAAGCGCAAGCGCTCATGAACAATTGGCGCTTCGGCGCGAACCTCAAGTTTACGGCCAACGCTGCGGATTCTCCGGAGCAGTTTGAGAATGCACCGGATTCCGTGCGCGCGCTCGGCGGTATCTTCGCTGGACTATTGCGCAGCGTGCGACGCAACTACCACGGCATGCCCATAAAACTTGCGCTCGAACAAAGCGACGGCGTGACCGCAATTGAAATGTGGGACTATGATCCGCGCCTGCTCAAGTACACGCCGCCGCCGGTGGAGAATCGCGAAGTGCTCAAGCCGGTTTATCGCATCATCTATTTGGAAAAGACGATTGCGGATACGGTGTATTACGGGCCGAGGCAGACGGGGAAGTAGTGAGCGATTGCTCGGCGTAAGCAGATAAAAAGTCCCAGGGCAAAGAGCTACATCGATTTTGCCGTGGGACTTTTTTATTTCAGGGAATGAATTGCCTACGGCAATCTGCGCTTGGGCAAGTTATATTTGTTCATCAGGGCCACTTCTTCCGCTTTGCGCAGCGTCTCACTCATTGCGCCGCTATAGGCTTTGATTTCGGCGATTTTTAGTTCTATTACGGCATCATTAGGAAATTCTTTATCGCTGGGATTGACAGAGATTCCGATTCTGGCAAGACGATAGAACAGTAACGGCTCGAAGAGTGAAGGCTTGTTGCGCCGCAATACGCCATCGACATATAATGACATTCCTTCGGTGCTACTGAAACGGATCGTGTACAAGTGAAATTGTTTAAGATGCGCCACCGTTGCCCACAGCTGCGCTTCCGGCGTTTGAAGGGTGTCATAGCCTATGGCGAAAGTATCTTTTGTTAAGTAGCCAATATTCAGGAAGTGCCGCCGCTCCGTTGAATTGCCATATATAAAGCTGAAATAATTGTCGTAATAGTCGGAGGGAGGCTTCAGGGCTACCAAAAGAAACAGTGTATAGTCGGTGCCAGCGAGAACACCGCCATCAAATTCGAAAAACTGATTCGGATCAGGATTTCCATTCGGAGTTTTGTATTTTGCCTGAAGTACAATGGCGGGTTTACCGTTAATAAGACCATTGACGCGGAGTGGATATGACTCACTTTCACTGGTTCTTAACGCTACCGCATCGTTCTTTCCTTGTTTAAAAGAATTTCCCCATTTCGTAATGCCTTGCCCATTTTCCGGGGTGATCAAAGAATCCGCCCGATACCAAAACAACGGCTTGACGTCGCTTTGCGTGCTCGGCACGCAATCTTTCACGCTGTATTCCGAGGTCACTTTGTTCGCCACGCGCTGGTGCGAATTCAAACTCCACACGTCATACGAAAGTGGCACGCCGGTTTTGAAATTTCCTCCATCCTGCAAAAAGTTCTTCAACGCTTCAAACCCGCCAAACACCGAGGCGAGCGCTTTGTTGGCATCGCCGCCGAGCGCGAATACTTTAATCTTTCGATCGTCGAGATCATTGATGTATTTCGTCGAGCCATTTAGTGTGCCGTTAGTCAAGCCGGCTTTGAAGGTCGCGTTGAGCGAGGCATCCATTGCCTGCTTTGATTCCGTGGACTCGATCAACATGTGAAAGACACGGCCATACGTTACAGAAACGATGTAGGCTGCTGGATTTCCCGGCCCCATGTATCGCGACAACTGCTCCGGCGTTACTTCGGGCGCAAACACTTCTGTATAAGAAGTTGGCGGCACGTAGGCCATGGTATAATACACTTGGGTCAAGGATACCAAATAACGATTGTATTCCCGCTCGGAACTAAAGCTGAGTTGCGCATCTAAATCGCCAAAGAAGGCGCTGGCATTGATCTTTAAGAAACGTCCCATCTCGCTTTTGGAATTGACTTGTGTATAGTTAAATATAAAATTTGCGGGCAGCGTGGTGTCAATTTCCGCCAAAATCTGATTCTCCGCACTCACCACTTCATCAAGCGTTACTTCGGGAACATGTCTGCTCACACGCTGCGAGCCGTTAAACAACACAACTACGATTCGACCACCCGCGCGTTTAACCGTAATCTGCTCGGGGTTCGGCGTGCCAAGCGATTTGCCCTGCAGTAGATTTCCGGGAAATATGAGCGCTGCCTTCGTATCGTAAATCGGAAAATCTTCGAATCCTTCGGATGTTTTGTAGGTTTTTGTTGTGCAAAATAAAGTGTCTTGCCCGCGTAATTCTTTTTTTTGAGTCGAGTCAACTTGCACCTGAAACGCTACCTGCTCAAAATCTCCGGCGCGGGCAATCACGCCGGAAATGCCATGCATGGATGCAGTTACCGGGACTTCATGATTACATGAGAGGCCAAGCATAATGGCAAACCCTAGCCCAATCGCGGAAAGGCGCGAGGTACGCATAGTTCCTCCGAGAGAATAAAGGTAAAATACCACAGCATTGGAATTAGAACGGGTAGGGGAGGTTTGGATGAAGTGCGTGAGGAAGTGCCTTCCTCATATCCCACCCAAAATATGTGAAAAAAGGAATGCGAGAGCAAGCATTATCTTGCTCTCGCAAGTCGCTATACCGAGCATCAATGATTTAAGGTGAGGTATGCCATCATTACCTCAAATGCTCCTCCAATTTCTTCAGAAGCCTCGGCTGATTGCGCGCGAGGGCGGCTTGGTCTTCGTCATTCTCCGGGGTGAGGCGTTGCACCCAATAAATCTCTTCCAAATCAGAAGGCCACACGATGATATAGTTCTTACCCGTGTTGAGCACTTTGCCGTTCGTTGCCTCGATAGCATTGCCTTCCTTCTCATCGCCTTCGACGACGAGAATACGTTCGCCGTTTGCGACAATACCTTCCAGACGATCATTCTCCGGCACGCCAGAGCTACGAGCATTGATTTTGCCGTTCACAATCTCGAGGCTTCGTTCTTTGACGATGATGCCGTCCTGTGTTTCACCTTTCTCACCCACCTTGACATTGATCTTTAACAATTCTTTGAAATCTTCTTCAAAGTCCTTTTCATCTTTCGCGTCGCTCGAAATGTTGTGATAGACAATCGTGATCTGCGCTTTCACCGCCTCTCCCGTAAACTTGGCCTTCTCACCGAAACGTATGCGCGTCTCGATCTTTTCCGGGAATAAGCATCCACTTGCGCTCAACAACAGCAGCGCGGCGAGAGTATACTTTAAGTATTTCATATGATCTCCAGGTTTGCAATGCTCGGGTTAGAGAACTCATCCAACCGCCATATTCGTGTGCTTTCACGGGCCTCCGGTCTTGCTACGCACATGGGACGCCCGATTGAGACCTCGGCCATGACGATTGAACGAGCGCTTATTTATCTTTTTTTACAATCTCAGCCAGCGTGACTTGGGACTGATCCGGCAAGCTTTGCAGATCGCGAAAAAATGTACTGGCAGTTTCCTCGCGATCATCGCTCCCCACTTGCGAGACATAACCACGCGCGGTAACCACGCCCATAATCTTCGCTAAAGGAAAATCATCACGGCGGGTTGCGGCACGCCCAGTGAGCGCACGCACGAGTCTTTGCGTGCCCATGCGCACACGCAGATCGCGCTCGCCCTTTTTGAGCAACTCCGCCATTGCGGTTTTGAGCAAGTGCGCCGGTACCGGCTCATGCATAAATGCGGCACGCGAATCTTTTTCCAACAAGCCGTAATAGATTTTATCCCACGCACGCGCTTGCAAAAGTTGTGGAAGCTGCTGCACCGCTTGATGCTCTCGTTCAAACGGCGCATACCAAAGCCCAAGCCCGAGCACAACCGCGATGATTGCCGCTGAGGCCCAAGCATAACGCCATTGTGAGCCGAAGAGCGACGCCAAGCCCGCGCGCCAACTGACTGCTGTGCGAGAAGGCTGCGGCGCGATCTGCTCCATAATCGCGTTTGCGAAGCCGTGCAGCACATGGTCCGGCACATGAGGCTCCGGCAATTCATGCAGGCGAAATGCGAGATTGCGATACGCCTCGACTTCCGCGCGGCAGCTTGTGCATTGCGACACATGAGTCGCCACGCGAGCACTTTGCTTCGGGTGCAAGTCGCCATTGGCATAAAGCGCAAGCAGCGACTGAAATTTTCTACATGTCGGCATAATTTCCTTTCAACAGGGCGCGGGCTCCGTCGTCTGCAACCATTGCTGCATTTTCTCCTTGATCTTCTTTCGCGCCAAATGCAAATTGACGAGCACGGTATTTTGCGAGCACGAGAGCAACGCCGCGGTTTCCGCAACCGTGTGGCCTTCAATATCGCGCAACAGCAAAACGGCTTTTTGCTTGGCCGGAAGCGCATGGAGGCAAAGCCGCAACTGTGATTGCGTTTCCTGGGCTTCCAACTGTTGCTCGGGATCAAGCGCCGCGGGAGTGAACCATTGCTCTTCAAATGCCAGCCGCAGATGCTGCTTTGCCGTGCGCCGCAAATAATCGATACACAAATTCATCAGTGTGCGGCGCAGGTAAAAATGCACCGGTCGATCACTTTGCAAACGTTGGCGTTGCTGCCACAGTTTGACGAATGCCGTTTGCACCAAATCTTTCGCCTCTTCCAGATTTCCCACGAGGCGCAGAGCCAGGCTGAGCAATGGCCGTTGTTGTTGCTTGATCAACTCAGCCAGGTCGCGCTCGGTAAAGGCTAAAGCCGGCTTCATAAATTGAACGAAAGGTTTCAAGCTGTGCTACTCGCTTTGTGCTATTGTTCATGGCGCGATTTTCATGCTATAATACGAAGTTTTCTGAAAAATATTAAACGGAGTGTGTATGAAAAATGTCTTCATGTTGTCGTTTCTCGCTTTTCTGATCTTTCCATGCGTGGCGCAGGCGCAAGTCTACGGCACAGACGTTTATCTTATCGATTATAAGATGAAAGACGGCCGCATGCAATTCGGCGTGTTGCGCAACATTACGAATCGCGTGGGCTACGATAATCAACCGAGTTTCTTGCCGCGCGGCGAAGGCTTGCTCTTTACCGTCATCGGTGCGGACGGACAGGCGGATACTTACAAATGCAGCTTTAAAGATGATTATGCGCTTTCGCAAGTCACACGCACGCCTGAAAGTGAGTATTCGCCCGTAGCCATGCCGGATAACAAACATTTTTCCGTCGTGCGCGTAGAAAAAGACTCTTCGCAACGTCTTTGGAAGTTTCCGCTTGCAGGTGGCGCGCCGAGTTTGGTGTTGGAAAAGGTGAAGCCCGTGGGCTATCACGCATGGCTGGATGCGTATACGCTGGTGCTCTTTGTTTTGGGCAAGCCGAACATTTTGCAAATTGCCGATGTGCGCACCGGGGAGATCAAAACTGTCGGCGGAAACATCGGTCGCTCATTGCATAAAGTGCCGCAGCGCAATGCATTCAGCTTTGTGCATAAACCGCATGAAGACCAATGGCTCGTTAAATTATTCGATCTGAAAACACGCGAAACGAAAATCTTGCTCAATACGCTTCCAGGCAGTGAAGATGTGGCGTGGACGCCGGAGGGCTTGCTGCTTATGGGCAACGGTTCGAGACTTTACCAACAGGCGCCTCAAGGCAAAAGAGAATGGCTCGAACTGGCAAATTTTGCAAAGTTAGATTTGAAGAACATCACGCGTATTGCAGTCAGTCCCAAAGGCGATCGCATCGCCGTGGTCGTGAATGACTTGACCGCGAACTAACACTTTCATGAGCGCGCGTTTCGAATAAAGGGATCACTTGTGTCATTTGATTTTTATCCCACAACCCGCACGCTGTTTGGCGAGAATAAAATTGATGCGCTCGGCAGCTTGGCGAAAGAGCTTAATGGCCAACGCATTTTACTGGTGAGTGATGCGGGACTCGCACGTGCCGGGCATGTTGCACGCGCGCTTGCTTCTCTGCAAAAAGAAAGGCTTGAGGTTTTTCTCTTCACTGAGGTGGAGGAAAATCCCACCACGCGCACGGTGGAGAACGGCGTGCATTTCGCGCAAGAACATCAGCCCATCGATTTGATTGTCGCGCTCGGCGGGGGCAGCGTGATGGATTGCGCGAAGGGCATCAACTTTTTGCTCACAAACCGCGGCAAGATGGAGGATTATTGGGGCATGGGCAAGGCGCGTAAGCCCATGTTGCCTTCGATTGGCATTCCCACCACCGCAGGCACGGGCAGCGAGGCGCAATCTTACGCGCTCATCACGCAAGAGCACACACATCGCAAAATGGCATGCGGCGATCTCAAAGCACGCTTTCGTGTCGTCATTCTCGATCCCACTTTGCTCACTTCCGTTCCACAACGGGTTGCAGCGATGACGGGCATTGATGCGATTGCACATGCGATTGAGAGCTATGTCTGCACGAAGCGCAACGCAATTTCCCAAATGTTCAGCCGCGAAGCTTGGCGCTTGCTTGAGAAGAATTTTGAAGTCATATTGCGCACGCCGGAAAATTTAGAAGCCCAAGGCGCCATGCTGCTCGGCGCGCATCTCGCCGGTCTGGCGATTGAAAATGCCATGCTTGGTGCTGCGCATGCGTGCGCGAATCCGTTGACCGCGAAATACGGAATCGCGCACGGCCTTGCTGTTGGTTTGATGCTCCCGCACGTGATAGACTATAACCAAGAAGCTGCTCGTTGCGAGTATGCAGAGCTGCAGCGCGTTAGCGGGCACGCAAACAATTTGAGCGAACACATTGCGCAGTTCGTTCAGAGCGCGGGCTTACCTTCACGTTTACAGCAATGTCGTGTAGAAAGAGAAGCACTGCTCGAGTTAGCGCAGGCCGCGGAGCAAGAGTGGACGGGCACATTCAATCCGCGACCACTGCAGGCAGCAGACTTTTTAAAATTATATGAAGCGGCTTTTTAATTCTCTCCTTCATCTGAAATGGCGCATTACCTTGATATTCAAACGTGGAATCGTCGGGAGCTTTTCCACTTTTTCAAAAGCTATGAGCAGCCTTTTTTCAATATTTGCGCTGACGTCGAAGTCAGGTAGCTCTCCACTTAATCGTGGACTATGTTATTTGAAGCAGGGGAAAGGTTTTCAAGGGTTGCTCCGCGTGTTCTGGTTTTGACGTCAAGCGGCGACAGCGTAACAACTCTATGAGAGTCCATTGACGCGTCGTGAGG
>JAYRWE010000050.1:0-2397 GCA_041918175.1 bacterium | reverse complement strand
TATCTCAAAGATGTTCTCGCGCGAATCCACGATCATCCCCACCACAAGCTCGCCGAACTGCTCCCGCAGAATTGGGCGCCTGAATCTACAAAGTAAAAACTTCCTCCGCCATCTCCGATATGGGTTCACCGAGGGGATACACAAAAAGAGAAGCAGCGCCGTGAGTTTTAGCCTCACGGTTTCTTGATTAACGATTCAGAGCGCGAAGCTAAAACTTTGCATGCTTTGACACGACTACATGCCTTTGAACTGTTCGAAACTTTGACCGCTGATAAAGAACAATAAAGATCCCGTGAACAAGGCGAGCATGGCAATGATCGCCACACTCACGATGGCCCATCCTACAGCGCGTTTGGAATGGAATTGATACGCGAGATTCCAAGCCACGGGCGCGGTCAACGGCAAGTTGTGCAATCCCAGCCCGAGCAAACTGAGGCCTAACCACACATTCAACGCAATGCGTTCTTTCGTTCCGCGCTCCGTTTCCTTCGAAAACTGCACTGCGCGTATTGCAAGCCACCATGCGGGCACTGCGAGCACGAGGCCGAGCGCATACAGTAACCACCACGAGCCTTTGAGCGTGCCTTGCGTGAGCTTAATCGTCACGCCCAGCAGATGCCCCAATGCCATGACGCCGATCATGATGCCGAAGTATAAATTCATTGCAGCGAGAATTTGGGCGCGCAGCGCCAGGCTTTGCCTGCGTTGCCGGAAGAGCATAGCGCTAACCGCGAGCAGAGCAAGCAGCATGGCTGTGGTGAGCCATTTGCTTTCATTCAGTGCGAGTTCGAGGAGACGGTCAATCATGGGTGTTTTCTTTTAAATGAAAAATTCACTTGTGAGGGTGCGTTGCTTGCCGAGAGCCACTTTGCAACCCTTGCCTGCTTACAGCCACAATGTGCAAAAACCCTGTTCCGCCTCGCAAACAATATTCTGCGAACCGCAATATGCGCAGCGTTACTCATCTCACAACAACTCGCCTTGCGCAACCGCAACGACGCGTCCGCCCACGCGAATCTCGCTCGCTCCGTTTATTTTCCGTGCATGCAACCGAACCAACGAAGGCCGTCTAATTTCATAACCTTGCTCAATGCGTAACGCCAGCTCGGAGTCGCCGAATAAGCGATGCTCTAAAAGATATGCGCCGAGAAATGCCGCGCCATTGCCCGTGGCCGGATCTTCGCGCACGCCATGGGCCTCGAAAAAAAATCTGGCGCACAGATCGTTCTCCCTGTGATAGGTTTCGCGACAGAACAAATACACCAAAGGTGGAAAACCTTCGCGCGCCAGAGGAGCAAACTTTTCGAGATGGAGCATGCTGCGCCGCAGCGCGTCAAGGCTGCGCAGCGGAACGATCAAAGCCGAGAGCCCGGCGGAGAGTTGCTGCACCGGGCTGTTGTTGTCAATGTCTGCTGGAGATATTCCAACTGCTGCGGCAATGCGCTCGCGCGCGCAAACAGGTCCGAGCGAAATCCGTGGCGCATGAAACCACAACTCTTCACGGCCCTCGGCAGAAGCTTCGAATGTAACCGAGACTTTTCCCATCGCGAGGTTAAGGCGCAAATCGCCGGAAGCCTTCGGTTCGAGATAGTGGCGAATGACGTACGCCGTGCCCAAAATCGGATGACCGCCAAACGTCATCTCTCGCGCCGGCGTGAAGAAGCGCGCGCGATATGCGCCGTCCGGCTCCGGCGTCGAGATGACGAACGTCGTCTCCGAAAAATTCATCTCCGCCGCGAGTTGTTGCATCGTCGCGTCGGGCAAAGCTTCAGCGCTGACAACAACGGCCAATTGATTTCCGGTATAAGGCCGTTCCGCAAAGACGTCAACGATATAGAAACGGTGCTTCATAGTTTCACCTCTTCCACAAAATATCGTTCATCATTTCGAATCAACTCCGCGCGCTACAAACGGTTGAGTTGCTCGAAGCTTTAGCCGCTGATGAAAAACACCACCGCGCCGTAAGGCCTCAGTTACGTGCGGTAGCGCAGGCATTCCGTCTGCAGACAAGAGGTCCAATGGCACTACCTTTTCAAAAAAGTATGACAGAAAAATGCAGGACAGAAAAATATTTATGGTTTTGGTTTTTATTGGCGCCTAACTGTAGGTGCTTTTTTATAAAACACAATGCCCATATTTCTGTCCTACATTTTTCTGTCATGGCTTTTAAATAGTTTTGCCTCTTATCGCTTTGCCTTATTTAAAGGTTAGTGACATTTGACAAGAGGTCTGCGCTACGTTCTCCACTATTAACTGAGCTGGACTTTATCCAAAGAGTTCTTTGTCAAGCGGTGTAACAAAGCGCGTCGGTCATGCGACGGAGTAAAATACGTGGGACTTTTTGCATGTCGCTTTGCACAGACGACAGCTGAAAATTTTTTTGCTGCCAGAAACGTT
>JAYRWE010000049.1:0-12565 GCA_041918175.1 bacterium | reverse complement strand
TCGATCACTTCGGCTACGTTCATCTGCAAGAGCCAGTACAAAATGAGCGGCACATCATCGCACCGCTCGGAGGTCGGGGAAAAGGTATTCGTTTCTGCGGTCGTGTCCTCCGGTTTGGTTCAGAATAATAAACGCAGATTCGAAGCAAAATTCAAATGCGCCGTATGAAAATAAGCGAACGATAAGTCATAACATCCGGCGTCGCTTTCAAACGGAAGGGCTCGCTCTTTTATATGAGCAACCGCGCTCTGGGCAGCCGTGCAAACTAGACGGAAAAGCGGAGGCGCGTTTGACCGCCATCGCCTGCTCAACTCCGCCTCGGGGTCGCGCACGCTGGTCTTTTCGGTTGTTGGCTGATGAGCTTGTGCGCTTGGAAGTGGTTGATACCATTTCCCACAAAACCGTTGGCCAGGTTTTAAAAAAAACGACCTCAAACCTTGGCAGAAGCAGCAGTGGTGTCTCACGCACATAGATGGCGAATATCTGGCGCGCATGGAGGATGTTCTGGATTTGTACGAACGACCCTATGATTCCAGACATCCCGTCATTTGTTTTGATGAACGCCCCTGTCAATTGTTGGGCGACCTCATCGCGCCGCTGCCGATGAAGCCCGGGCGTGTACGCAAAGAGGACTATCACTACAAACGCGAAGGCACTTGTTGTATCCTCATTGCGTTCGAACCTTTAACTGGACGTCGCATCATCCAGGTGCGTTCACACCGCACAAAACGCGATTATGCCCAATTCATGAAAACTCTTGTTGAAAAACATTACCCCAACGCTGACAGCATTTGCCTGGTGCAAGACAATCTCAACACCCACTCTGCGGGTGCGTTCTATGAAACGTTTGACGCCGAAACGGCGCATGCTCTCAAAAATAAATTTGAATATCACTATACTCCGAAGAAGGCCAGTTGGCTCAACATGGTAGAGATTGAGCTTTCTATTTTGAGCAAACAATGCTTGGATCGTCGTATTGCGAGCATGGCCAAACTAGCAAAAGAAGTCAAGGCCTTTGAGAAAGAACGAAATCGGGTACACGCAACCATCAATTGGCGTTTTACAACAACCCAAGCTCGCACGAAGCTGCATCGCCATTATGAAGAAGCATATAAAAATTAAGGTAACAGTGTACTAGAGCCTATATCCCGCTCGAAAAGCAGCGCGTGGTTATTGCGCGGGCGGAAAATCGTTGTGAGTATTGCTTGAGCATGGTCGATTACGCCACTGAACCTTTTGCCATTGAGCACATCATCCCTCGCAGTAGACATGGAACCAGTGAAGCAGATAATTTGGCTTTCTCGTGTTCAGGTTGCAATGGGCACAAGTACAACAAGATGGAGGCGCTTGACCCGGTTGATGGCAAAGTTGTTCCGCTCTTTAATCCTCGCCAAGACAAATGGCAATCTCACTTTAGTTGGAGTGACGATTATACACGCATCATCGGTTTGACCGCTGTCGGCCGTGCGACGATTGAGACTTTGCAACTGAATCGTCCCGGCCTGCTGAATATCAGAAGTTTGCTCTATTCAATTGGCAAACATCCTCCCAAACAAAGCAACGAATAACGCCGTTATTTAAATTTTCTCTTATGCCCACGACCGATCAACTTTTTCTCACCGAAGCCCGCTTTCATCTCATGCAACAATACTTGCCGTGGCTGCGCGCGTGTTTGGAAAAATTATCCGAAGACAACGTGTGGTGGCGACCCAATGCGCAGAGCAACAGCGCGGGCAATCTCATTTTGCATCTGTGCGGAAATATTCGGCAATGGGTGATTCACGGCGTGGGTGGCGCGGAGGATGTGCGGCAGCGCAAAGCCGAGTTTGCGGAGCAAGGCCCCATTCCCAAGGCAGAGTTGCTCGCGAAATTGGAGGCGACATTAGCGGAGGTCGATGTCGTCTTGCAACGCGTGAGCGCGGAAGAGTTGGCGCAGCCGCGCCAAATTCAAGGCTTCGACCAAACTGTGCTCAGTGCGATCTTTCATGTGGTCGAGCATTTTTCTTATCACACCGGACAGATTATCTATCTTACCAAAATGCGCACGGGCGAGGATCTAAAATTTTGGAACGTGTGAAGCGGAGTCGTTGCGCCGCGCGTGATTTCAAAGCTTATCTTCCCCGCTTCTCCTGCGCCAACGCATCACCAACTCCACGACCTCGCCATAATTCGCGACGCCGGTTTTGATTTGATTCGCTTTCAAATAAGCATCATATGTTGCCGCAGACAACTCTGAAATCGGCCCGGCATATTTTTGATAACGCGCGCGCACGGCTTTGAAATCGGCCTTCACTTCCGGGCGCAAAGCTTTGAGCAACGTATCGCCGTCGGCAAATTGCAGTGCAAGCCGGGCGAATTTTCCTACCAATGCAAAGTGCGCGGAGTAATTGATCGCCGAGTCCGCGCTCGTCAAACACACCAGCACGGCGAGAAAATTTGCTTCCGATTCGCGCGCGAAGCCCATTTGATGCGCCTTTTCATGCGCCAGGACAAACGGCAATTCCAGCGGCAGCAACTCCGAGTTGAGATGCACTTCATGAAAGAACGGGCCAAACATGCCGGAAGTTTGTGTGTAATGAAACAACGCCGGCACGAGCAGAAATTTCGGACGTCGCGCTCCGGGCATGAGTTCGAGCGGCAGCTCTTCATACGCGCGACGATAGCAACGCTCAATTTCCGCGTCGAGTTTTTCTAAATTCCATTCGGGCACGGGCCGCCACAGCGCATTCGTATTTTGCAAACTCCACAACACGTTCGCGCGCAAACGCAAACTATCGGTCGGAGTTTCGGGCAAACGCAATTGCTCGTCAATCGGCAAGCGGGTATAGTTCAAGCCCCAGCTTAGATAAAACCATACGACTCCGAGCGCGAGCATGCGCACCAGCAGGGCGAGATTGCGTTTCCACTCGCGGCGGCGCACGGCATCGAAGAGCAGCACGAAAACGGCGAGCACAAACAGATACAGCATCACTTCGGAGATTGAGAAAGAGAAGAGATTTGTGAACGCCGTGAAGCCGCGCGTGAGCAGAGTATAGAAGCCGTGGGTATAAACGCGCTCGACGAAATTAGGAAAGCGCCCGAGCAACGCAGCGAGCAGCGGCGCGCCCAGGAGACACACGAGCGAACGTTTGGGGAAATTTTTCGGGAAATGGAAAGAAGACATGGGGGTGTGGAAGCGCTCTCTGATTTTGAAAATAATTTGTGGCAGATCGAGTGGCGATGGGATGCCCTCGCTTTGAAGTCACCTCGCTTGCAAAGGCCACCGCGGTAAACAAGCGGAGAGGAACCCTCGGTGAAGCAGCGACAAAACAAAAAAACGGCTCATGGGGGACAGCCATTGCGAGCATCTTTTCAAGCGCGGGGCAGTAGTAACGAGATTTCATCTGAATGACAACCACAGGCCCGCGCGACTTCACGTGGAGTATAGAAAAATCTTGCTCAAAGCCAACACCAAAGTTAATCTTACCTCGGAGACGCGATGAAATCTGCTCTCTTCAAAAAACTGCTGTGGCTGCTTGCCGTTGTTGTGCTTGCGTTCGTCGGCTTTGCGTATCTTCCCATTCCCGGTTTGGAAGCGCCGCACGCGCGCTCGTTGGAGTGGAAGAAACTGAACGCGAACGTTGCAAGCGCTGACACACGCGGGGAAGAACATTTTCGCATTCTCGCTTTGAGCGACAATCTCAAACGCCCGTTTCCGGAAATGCCTGTGCGGCCGGATAACCCTTCGACAAAAGAGAAAATCGAATTGGGGCGCTTGCTTTATTTCGATCCGTTGCTCTCCGCGGATAACGACATTTCGTGCGCGCATTGCCATCATCCCGATCTCGGTTTCTCCGACAATCGCGGTCTCTCGATGGGTAAAGGCGGCACGGGCCTCGGCAACGCGCGCGTTGATGGTGCCGTGTTGCGACGCGGCTCGCCCACGATTTGGAACGCGGCGTATAATCATCGCCAGTTTTGGGACGGCCGCAGCCGCGATCTCGAAGAGCAAGCGCGCAATCCGATTCAAGATCAAAATGAAATGGCGCAAGACACAACTGCACTCGTGCAAGAACTGCAAGCCGTGTCCGAGTATGTGCGTCTCTTCGCAACCGCGTTTGGCGCGAGCAACGGGGCGACGATTATGTTTCAAAAAGTGACGTATGCGATTGCCGCTTTCGAGCGCACACTGCTTTCACATAACTCCGCGTTTGATCGTTATGCGAACGGCGAGGTGCATGCGCTTACGGCGAGCGAGCGGCGCGGCTTCAATGTTTTTCGTTCATTAAAAACGCGCTGCTTCGAATGTCACAATCTGCCCACGTTTGCCAATCCGGATTTCAAAGTCATCGGCGTGCCCGATCTTCCCAACATGAAGCCGGATTTGGGCCGCGCCGAAGTTGCAGGCGCGGGTTATGAGCGTGCCTTCAAAGTGCCGACGCTGCGCAACGTTGCGCTCACTGCGCCTTACATGCACAATGGCATTTTCAACACGCTTGAAGAAGTGCTCGACTTCTACGCGAATGGCGGCGGGCCTGGACGCGGCATGAGCGTGCCGAATGTCGATGACAAGATTCGCAAGTTCGAGTGGAGCGCGAGCGAGAAGCAAGATTTGATTGCATTCCTGCACGCGCTCACCGATGAATCTGCGAAGCCGGAGATTCCGGCGCGCGTGCCTTCGGATTTGCCGGTTGTGCCCAGGCTCGCGAATCAATCGCCGGAGTTGAAAGCATTCCAGCCTGCTTTGTTGGATAAAAAAACTGTGCGTGTCGAGCGGCAAGGGCAACGCATCATCGTCAAGGCCGGCGAGTCGATTCAAGACGGACTCGATGCCGCGCAAGCAGGCGATACTGTGCTCGTGCATGCAGGCGTGTATCACGAAGCATTGACGCTCGACTTGTCGGGCATCACGTTGCTCGGCGTGAGCGCAAACGGCGCGCGCCCAGTGCTCGATGGGCGCAACATGCTCTCCGATGGCTTGGTCGGCTCATGCAGCAAGTTCGAGATGCGCAATTTCGAAGTGCGCAACTACACCGCGAACGGTTTGATGATCAATCGCGGCAACGGCGTGACCTTTCGCGAGATTCATTGCGACAATCCGGGTTTGTATGGCCTGTATCCCGTCGAATGTTTGAACGTGTTGATCGAACGGTGCAGCGTGACCGGCGCGCGCGACGCGGGCATTTACGTCGGGCAATCGCAAGACATTGTTGTGCGCGACAGCAAAGCCTTTGCAAACGTGTGCGGCATTGAAATCGAAAACTCGGTGAATGCCGTGGTGGAAAATTGCGAAGCGTATGACAACGCGGGCGGGATCCTCGTGTTTCTCTTGCCGAACAATCCTTCAAAGCTCTCGCGCAATTGCAAAGTTGTGAACAATCGTGTGTATGAAAATAATCACGTGAACTTCGGCGACCCGACTGCGATTGTGAGTCGCGTGCCTTCGGGCAGCGGCATTTTGATTATGGCCGGCGATGAAGTGGAAGTGACGCAAAACGAAATTCGCGACAACAACACGTTCGGCGTGGCTGTGCTCGGCTTGGATATGGTTTTCGGCGCCGGCTCCGCCTATGATGTCGAGCCAACGCCGGAGCGCTGCTGGATTCATGCGAACAACATGAGCAATAACGGCACGCGCCCCGAAGGCATGATCAAAGCGCTTGGCTTCAAAGGCGCAGATTTGCTGTGGGATTTGAGCGGTTATGACAACAGTTGGGATCAACCAGACGCGACGATGATGCCCAATACTTTGCCGCGCAAGAGCTGGCCGGACGTTGTGCGACGCGCGAATTGGCGCATGTGGCATGTGCTCATGAAGATCGCGGGATGACACCGCGGTCGAGATTTTGGATATTGCCCACGCGGCAAATCCCCCGCTGCGTGCATGCTGTTGGGTGATTTCGCACAAAGCGCTGACGGCAACGCAAGCGATCTCTTAATTTGTCAAACAAGAGTTGCGCTCTTGCCGTTGGTTTGAATTTTGAACAAAGAGTTTTTGATAAAGAACGAAGTCGTTTGTAAATCACCCCGCCTTATTCGTTCTGCCGGAAGATTTTCGCAACAAAGGAGCATGAAATGACTTCTGCACGAGTTTGCAGTATTGCCGTGGTGGCCACGGTTCTATTTATGTTGGGCACTCGCGCTTTTGCCCAATACGATTCCGCCAAACATCTAAGCTTTATCCGCGACGCGTACAATCGCCACGACAAAAATTTGAGCGAATACCTGCTCGTCGAGTTGGAGCAATTTCTCGACATGAATCCCGAGGCGGCGCAGGCTGCGGAGGCGCAGTTTCTCATGGCCAAAGTTTATGAAGAGAAAGGCGAGAAACATGTGGCGCTCGCCGCATTTTTAAAAACCGCTTTTCTTTATCAACAAAACAATTGGGCGCAAGAAAGCAGCACCGCGGCGCGGAAAATCTTGCTGGAAGAAGAACCCTACAAGAAACAGCCGGAGCAGTGGAATGCCCAACTCGCCAAAACAGCGATGCCCGACAGCGCCACGCAAGGGTTTTATAATTACCTCGAAGTGCTCGTGAGCCTGGAGAGCAACAAGCTGCAACTCGAAATCGCGCAACAAGCCGCGGAGTTTCATGCGAGCTTTCCGAACGATGCGCGCTCGGATGTGGTCGCGCGTTGGCGCGCTGAGGCGTTTGCCAAAGCAGAGAAACCTCGCGAAGCGGCGTTGAGCTATTTGCGCTTTGAGTATCTCCATCCCGAAAGCGCGTTGTTGCCATATGCGCGTTATAGCCGCGGCGTGATTCTCACCAAAGAATTGGGCGATCACAAAGCCGCGCTCGATGTGTTCGTGCAAGTGGTCACGACGCATGCGCAAAGTGAATATGCTCCTTCGGCGCAATTCATGTTGGGCGAGATTAAAAGAGAGAAAACGAAAGACCCGCGCGGCGCGCTCGTGGAATATCGCAAGCTCGTCGATACTTATCCCACGAGCGAGCACGTTGTGGCCGCGCTCTTTGCCATGGCCGCGATCAACGCGAATGAATTGAAGGATTACACTACGGCGCTTGCGGCTTATGATGAAATCGTGGCCAAACATAAAGCCGACAAACGCGGCAGCGAGGCGCTGGAGAAAGCCGCAGAGTTGCTCAAAGACAAAGCCGGCGATTTCAACAAAGCCGCGGAGTATTATGCGAGGATCGCGGAGCTTTATCCGCTTTATGAAAAAGCGCCCGACATGCTCCTCAAAGCCGCGAGCCTGTGCGAAGAAAAACTCAAAGACACCAAAAGAGCCGCGGACTACTATAATCTCGTGATCAGCAAATTCCCCGAGCATAAGAAGGCGGAAGAGGCGCGCAAGAAACTGGCGAAGCTGCAATAAAAGCCTGTTGCTTTTCATGAGCGCGGCTGTTATCATTTTAGCAATGAGCAATCAATCAACAGTTCATCTTCATATTCCCGCAAAGGAGGCGGTTCATGTTAAAAGAAAAGTATAACGACGTGCTCGAACTCGGCAAACAACTCGACGTGAAAAACGGCGACGTGAAAGAAGAAGGCGGCAAGCTGCACGTGAAAGGCACGACGACGTATGCGCTCGACAAAGATTTGTTGTGGGATAAAATCAAGACGCATTCCAACTGGGAAAACGAAATCGTCGCGGACATCAAAGTGGAGAAGACGGACATTTACGGCGTGTATACTGTGAAGTCCGGCGATACGCTCTCGAAGATTGCGAAGCAGCTTTTCGGTAACGCGAATCGCTATATGGATATCTTCAATCTCAACACCGACATTCTGAAGAATCCGGATTTGATCAAAGTCGGCCAGAAGCTAAAGCTGCCGAATCCGTCGAAGTAAGGTTGGAAAACAAAGTATGAGAAAAACGCCACTAATTGTGCATATTGCATTGGTGGCGTTTTTTTGTTTATGAAAAGAAAAAAGAATTGCGCAAGCACTGCGGCGGTTGAGGTGCTGAACATCTCACCGCACGGCTTTTGGCTTTTGCTCCATGAGCAGGAATACTTCTTGGCGTTTGAAAATTTCCCCTGGTTTCGCCAGGCCAATCTCGACGCTATACTCGATGTGCAATTGCCGCAGCCGCACCATCTCTTTTGGCCCAAGCTCGACGTGGATTTGGAGTTGGCTTCAATTACTTCGCCGGAGCAGTACCCGCTGGTTGATCGGCATGGCCTCAAAGCCGAGTTCAAACCTTTGCCAAAAGCGGAAAGAGTTAAGAGATCGCGCGCCGGTCATGCGCATTAAGATTTGGAAAAGTGATTCAACGCGCGACAAATAGAGATGGTTGTGATATAGTGTTTCCCAACT
This sequence comes from bacterium, assembly GCA_041918175.1. Lineage (GTDB taxonomy): Bacteria > Zhuqueibacterota > Zhuqueibacteria > Zhuqueibacterales > Zhuqueibacteraceae > JABWAN01. The sequence continues at coordinate 4,304 of JAYRWE010000049.1, read as the reverse complement.
ATTCTGTCATTCTGAAAGAAACTTCCCTTGCGCTCGACACCAGGCCCATAACAAACATTGCTCTGAGCACTAGAAAAGATTCCTGCGGAATGACAGTTTGTAGATGTTTAACCTGCAAGTGAGGAGGAAGCAACATGTTCAAAGAGTTCAAAGAATTTGCGATGCGCGGCAACGTGGTCGATCTCGCGGTCGGCATCATCATTGGCGGCGCGTTTGGCACCATCGTTTCGTCGTTGGTGAATGACATTCTCATGCCCCCCATCGGCTTGCTCACCGGCGGCCTGGATTTCAAAGCGCTCAACATTCCACTGCAAAACGACCCGCTGGTTGCGATCAACTACGGCGTGTTCATCAATGCCATCATCAACTTCATCATCGTGGCTTTCGCGCTGTTCATGGTCATTCGCGGCATGAACAAACTCCAACGCAGCAAGGAAGCCGCACCTGCTCCCGCGCCCACCACCAAAGAATGCCCGCAATGTATGATGACGATTCCGCTCAACGCGAAACGTTGCGGACATTGCACGTCGACGGTTGCGTGATGCTGGTTGCTTGATGCTGGATGCTGGTCGCTCGTTGCTCGTTGTTGGACTAAGTTATTAGCGACCAGCATCCAGGAACCAGCATCCAGCATCCGTTTAAATAACCCCAAGCAGGAATCTTTCCCATGTCAGACTTCGAAAAGCTCGGCGTATTTTATCTCGGTCGCAAGCACGATCTCAAAACGAAAAAGTCGGAAGAGTCTTTGATCTTGTATGACTCGAAAGACTTGACCACGCATGCGATGTGCGTGGGCATGACGGGCAGCGGCAAAACCGGTTTGTGCCTCGCGCTGTTGGAAGAAGCGGCCATCGACGGCATTCCTGCGCTCATCATCGATCCCAAAGGCGATCTCGGCAATCTCATGCTCACGTTTCCCGAGTTGCGGCCCGAAGATTTTCGCCCGTGGGTGAATGAAGATGAAGCGCGCAAGAAAAATTTGAGCGCGGATGACTTCGCGCAGCAACAAGCCGAGCTTTGGAAAAACGGTTTGGCAAAATGGGGACAGGACGGTGCTCGCATTCAACGTTTGCGCGACGCGGCTGAAGTCGCGGTTTACACGCCCGGCAGCACTGCCGGGCTGCCGCTCTCCATTCTGCAATCATTCTCCGCGCCCACGCAAGCCATTATCAACGACGCGGATGCGATGCGCGAGCGCGTGGCGAGCACAACCACGAGCTTGCTCGGTTTGCTCGGCATTGACGCGGACCCCATCAAAAGTCGCGAGCATATTTTGATTTCGAACGTGCTCAATTATTTTTGGACGCAGGGCAAAGACTTGGATCTCGGCGGCTTGATTCAAGCGATTCAAAATCCGCCGATGAATAAGATCGGCGTATTTGAAATGGATTCGTTCTATCCCGCGAAAGAGCGCTTCGAGTTGGCGATGGCGATCAACAATCTGCTTGCTGCACCGGGCTTTCAAGGCTGGCTCGAAGGCGAAGCGCTCGACATTCAGCGCATGCTGTACACGAGCACGGGCAAGCCGCGCCACGCGATCTTCTCGATTGCACATCTCTCCGATGCGGAGCGCATGTTCTTCGTCTCGCTGCTCTTCAATCAAACGCTCGCGTGGGTGCGCGCGCAGCCCGGAACGACGAGCTTGCGCGCGATTTTGTACATGGATGAAATCTTCGGCTACATGCCGCCGATTGCGAATCCGCCTTCGAAAGCGCCGTTGCTCACCTTGCTCAAACAAGCGCGCGCGTTCGGCCTCGGCATTGTGCTCGCCACGCAGAACCCGGTGGATTTGGATTACAAAGGTCTTTCGAATATCGGCACGTGGTTTCTCGGGCGCTTGCAAACTGAGCGCGACAAAGCGCGCGTGCTCGAAGGTTTGGAAGGCGCAGCGGCAAGCGGCGGCGGAAAATTTCAGCGCTTTGAAATGGAGCAAACGCTCGCGGCATTGGGTAATCGCGTTTTTCTTTTGCACAATGTGCACGAAGACGCGCCCGTAGTTTTTGAAACGCGCTGGGCCATGTCCTATCTCTGCGGCCCGCTCACGCGTATGCAGATCAAAGCATTGATGGACACGCGCAGAAGTCCGCAATCAACAGGAGCAGCGCCGGCGAAGACTGCAACTGCCTCTGTTGCTGCAACTGCTTCGCAACGTCCGGCATTGCCCAACGAAGTGCCGCAAGTATTTCTACCCGTGCGCGGTCGCGGCGAAGAGGGTGCGCAGCTTGTTTATCACCCCTTCTTGTTGGGCATGGCAAAGGTGCATTATGATGATGTGAAGAAGAACATCAATCTCGACGCGGACTGCAATCAACTCATTCCCATTACCAATGAAGCCGTGATGGTGAAGTGGGAGCAAGCTTTCGAAGCGGAGATTGATGAAGCCGATTTGGTGAAAGATAGCGAGACGAACGCGCTCTTCGGTGAATTGCCGAAAGCCGCAGGGCAAGCAAAGAGTTATAGCGCGTGGAAGAAAGAGTTCGGCGAGGAGATTTATCGCAATCAAAAGCTCGAGTTGTTTAAAAGTCCGAGCACAGGGGAGTTATCGCAAGTGCATGAAAGCGAGCGCGACTTTCGCGTGCGCATTTCGCAGCTTGGCCGCGAGCAACGCGACGAATGGACCGAGAAGCTGCGCGAGAAGTATGCGAAGAAGATGGAGATCATCGAAGACCGCATTCGCCGCGCGGAAGAGCGCGTGCAGCGTGAGCAACAACAGGCACAGCAGCAGAAATTGCAAACCGCGATCTCCGTGGGCGCAACGATCTTGGGCGCGTTCTTGGGCCGCAAAGCCGTGAGCCGCGCGACCGTGAGCAAAGCTTCGACCGCGGTGCGCAGCGCGAGCCGAGCGATGCGCGAAGGCAAAGAAGTCGATTTAGCGGAAGAGAGTCTCGAAGCATTGCAACAACAACTCGCCGCTCTCGAAGCCGAGTTCAAAGCCGAGACCGAGGCTTATGCCGCGAAGAGCGAAGCGATGAACGAAACGCTCGAAACCATCGCGATTCGCCCGAAGAAAACGAACATCTCCGTGCGTTTGTTCGCGCTCGCGTGGGCACCGTTTTGGAGGAAAGGGGAAGAAAGAGTGGAGGCGTGGAAATAGCTTTAGGTTGTGCACGGCTGGGACATGGCATGTGATTGCCTTATCCGTGGAGCACAAAGCCTTCGTTCGACTAAGCTCGGTGAAATCCGAATTGGGCAACAAAGCTTGGCAAAACTCTAAATTGCTCGCGCCCAAGTCGGGTTTCATGCGTTTGGTTGCTTTGTTGGTGTTTGCGTGTGCTGCGAGGCTCGGTTTATTGCTTTCGGCTGCTTTTGCGGCTCTGATAGAGGCGCTCAGTGAATCCGCCGTCTTTTTCAAAGGCCGCGGCTTGTGCGGCGAGTTGGCGGTTTAGAAGAGAAACCGCAACGCCAATCAGAACTAAAGCAGCGTTTGCTGCAATTTCTGAATATGCTGTTTTGGTGGACTCTTTGGACTTCATGGACTGTCCATCTTGTCCACACAGTCCATAAATTTCTTTCACCCAAACAGCAACCTCATCAGCAGTGCTACAGCGCCGATCAATCAGTTTTTGACGACGTGGATCGTTCGGCGCCCACTGCTCCAAATCCCTCTGCCTCAAATAATCCTCATAATCCAACCGCAGCTCTTCGAGGCTGGCGCGAGCCACGTTGGTCAGTTTCATTTCCATTTTCTTCGAAGTGCCGGACACTTGGCTCCCCTCAGCAATGTTTTGCACGCCACTGCGCGCGGCTTGCACCATTTGGTCGTGCGTGCGGCTGCGCTTGTCGATGTAGCGGTCGCAGAAGCGCACGGTCACATCATAAACCAACTGCGCGAGTTGGAAGCTTTTTAGCTTGCGATAGCCGCCGTGTTTGGGGAGCAACGAGTCCGATTCGGCCATGACACCCTCTCTAAAATTTTCAAACCGAGATAGTGGTTCTTCACCTAGCTTGGACCGTGGGATGCGATTCAGCCATGAGCTTTATAAAGTCCGACTTGGGCAAAAGAGCTTTGCAAAACGCTAAACTGCTCGCGCCCAGGTTGGACTTCCTCGTTCATTGCTCTGCCACGGCTGGGCCGTGGCATTGGTGAGGAATACAAACCACAGCCAAGCCGTGGTTGAGCGCGGATGCTCTTTCAATCCCGAAGGGATGACATGTTTATAACATGTATCCCCTCGGTGAACCCATATCGGAGATGGCGGAGGAAGTTTTTACTTTGTAGATTCAGGCGCCCAATTCTGCGGGAGCAGTTCGGCGAGCTTGTGGTGGGGATGATCGTGGATTCGCGCGAGAACATCTTTGAGATA
>JAYRWE010000048.1:0-74043 GCA_041918175.1 bacterium | reverse complement strand
GATGCGACGGTGATTACCGCATTGGTGGCGGCGCTCAAAGATCAGGATAGATATGTGCGGTCTCGCGCGGCGTCTGCTTTGGGATCGCTGGGGCAAAGCGATGCGACGGTGATTGCAGCATTGGTGGCGGCGCTCAAAGATGAGTATATGAATGTGCGGTCTGACGCGGCGTATTCTTTGGAATCGCTGGGGCAAAGCGATGCGACGGTTATTGCCGCATTGGTGGTGGCGCTTAAAGATCAGGGTGAGTATGTGCGGTCTCGCGCGGCGTCTGCTTTGGGATCGCTGGGGAAAAGCGATGATCGGGTGATCGCGGTGCTGGTGGCGGCGCTTAAAGATCAAAATGAGAATGTGCGGTCTAGCGCGGCATCTGCTTTGGGATCGCTTTATAAAACTTCGTCCGAGACAAGTCTTTTGAAATTATTCGAGCATCATCAATCCGGCTACCGCATCGCAGCGGTTGAGGCCATTGCCGCGCAAGACACGATTTCCGCTGAACTGGAGCAGGCCGTCAAACAAAAACGCGATACCGCGCCGGAACCCTGGACCCGCCTGGCTGCTTGGGAGGCTTACGAGCGTATCCAACAACGCCGCCAACAAGCTCGCGCCGATTCCCTTGCACGCGTACAAGCCGATTCCATCTCTTCAAAGGCGGATTCGTTGTTCAAAGCGCAGAATTATACAGCAGCGGAAGAGACTTATTCTCAGGCTTATGACCGTCTGCACAAAGATTATTCAGATGAGGGACTAAATCGCGTTTCACACAGCGACAGCTTAAAAATGGCCGCCTTTCAATTCGCGCGAGCACGCTGCCAGTCTTTGCAAAAGCGCCTGCTGCCCGCGTTGGAGAACCTGGAAATTGCGTTCAAATACGACCCCATTTTAAAAGAAAAATTGTCCAACGAGCTTGAGCGCCACACAGATTGGGTACACATTCGGCAGAACTGGTATCTGCGCGAAGTGCTCCTCGGCCAAGCGCCGTAGCCTTGCCCCCTTGTGGGGCATTGATTCGATCCGCGAATTCATTAGTTTCAACAGCGCTCCACAAGGGAGCGGGACTACAATGGCGTGGGAAGTTATTTTTTAATGAACCATCAATCCCGTTAGGGATGAAATGTTTATAGCTGCAACCCTCCCTTGTGTTTCAAACTCCGTCAGGAGTGACATGTTTGCTTCGCACGCCCGCACCGATGCAATCAAATCTACATGCCACTCCTAACGGAGTTAAGGGCTATCCGAATGCGTCGTTGTCTATAAACATTTCACTCTTGACGGAGTGGGCTAAACGCGGCGCGGCGGCTCCGAATAAATGAATGAACAACGCAAAACTCCGCTTCCCCATGAACGAAAACGAAAAACGCACGAGCATCTCGAAAGCGCGCACGCCTGAAGAGATCGGCGTATTGGGGGACACACACAGCTTGGACGACTACTGGGAGCAAACGCACGAAGTCGAGTTTGAAGTTCGAGCCAAACAACGGTGGCGAATCAGAAACAATGCTCCGCCACGGCTTGGCCGTGGCATGCATTTCAATCGTCAGCAATTGCAAACCACGGCCAAGCCGTGGTTGAGCAAACAGAAACACGAGCCTCAAAAATGACAACCCGCAATTCTCTGCCGAATTGGAAACAATGCTCCGCCACGGCTGGGTCGTGGCATGCCTTTCAATCGTAATCAACTGCAAACCCCGGCCAAGCCGTGGTTGAGCAACCAGAAACACGAGCCTCAAAAATGACAACTCGCAATTCTGCCGAATTAGAAACAATGCTCCGCCACGGCTTGGCCGTGGCATGCCTTTCAATCGTAAGCAATTGCAAACCACGGCCAAGCCGTGGTTGAGCAACCAGAAACACGAGCCTAAAAAATGACAACCCGCAAATCTCTTTTCGCAATCATTGTAACGAGCCTGCTCCTCGGCTGCGGCTCGTTTGATTCCACGCCCGAAGCAAGTTCGGCGCGTATGATGCAATACTCCGAAGCGGCTCTTCCGCTGGAGCAAGCACTCACCGCGTCGGACGAAGCGCGCGGCGCGGGCATCATCAATGTCGCTGCGCCCGAGCCCGCGAGCCAACAAACCAATCTCCCCGCGGCGCGCATTCTCATTAAAAACGCCTCGCTCAGTTTCGAAGTTGCCAGCTACGACATTGTGCTCGCGCAGATTCAAAAACTCGCGGAAGGCGCCGGCGGCTTTGTCACAAGTTCGAACGCGCAGCTTCGCGATGACAAAGTCAAAGCCGGCAGCGTCACGGTGCGTGTGCCCGCGAGTCAATTCGAAACTGTGCTCGCGGAGCTAAAGAAATTCGCGGAGAAGGTGGAGAATGAAAGCCTCTCGGGCAATGACATCACCGAAGAGTTTTATGATCTCACCGCGCGTTTGGAAAACAAGAAGCGAGCCGAAGCGCGCTATCAAGACATTTTGAAATCCGCCAAGAGCGTCAAAGATATTTTGGAAGTCGAGCAAGCGCTCGCCAATGTGCGCGAAGAGATCGAGCGCATGGAAGGGCGGAAGCGTTATCTCAGCGATCAAGCCGCCATGTCCACGATCACGATTAACTTGCACGAGCCGTATCCGATGATGGCGCAGGGCAGCAACAGTTTCATGGCGCAAGTCAAACGCGGCTTTGAAAACGGCGTGCAAGGCTTCGCGGAAGTGACGAGTGCGTGCATTACGTTTGTGATCGCGGGCCTGCCCGTGTTCGTGCTCGGCTTCGTTACGATTTGGCTGCTGCGCAAATTTTTTAGAAGGTCAAAGAAAAAGCAGGCAGCGATGGCGACGCCCTCGAGCGAGAAGTAGAAGCATTTTAAATTTTCAATTGAAAATTTAATGTATCTGTTCAGCCACGGCTTGGCCGTGGCTTTGTTTGGGGAAGTTGCGTATCCGCTCAACTAGGACTTGGCCCTAGTACTACAACGTCAAGTTGAATCCGCTTTCTAAAAGCGTTTAATAGACAGAAAAATGTTTGCAGTTTTTTTGGTGGCGACACAATTTCACTCGTCTGAACCCGGGCTTTATTTTTCTGTCCAACATTTTTCTGTCTTAAGCTTTTTCTTTAAAGCTATGGCGGCGACTCAAGCAGTGTCACGTCCTAAAAAGGATTCCTGCTGAATGACATGATGCGGGGGGAGCCTCGTTATCGAACTTGATCGGCAAATTTCATTAGGAAGCAGGAACCTTCCCCAATTTAACGCGGAGCACGTAAATCTCTTGCCCTAGTTTGAGCGCGCATGACTCGCACACGACTCGCTGGTCTTCTTGCAATTCTCGCTCTCATCATTTTCTGCGTGCGTGTGATCCTCCCTCATTGGTTTCCTCCTCCGGTACAATTCAATCGCGATCTGCGGCCGATATTAAACAAAAATTGTTTGCGTTGTCACGGCGGCGTGCGGCAACAGGCGGGATTGAGTTTTCTCTTTCGCGCAGAAGCACTCGCGCCGGCGCAGAGCGGCTTGCGCGCGATTGTGCCGGGCAAGCCGGAGGAGAGCGAACTCATGCGGCGCATCACGCATCACGATCCGAACGTGCGCATGCCCGCGGTGGGCGATCCACTCACGAAAGAACAGATTGCGCTCTTTCGACGATGGATTGCAGAGGGCGCGGAATGGCAAGAGCATTGGGCGTATGTGAAGCCGCGGCCGCAGCGCGTGCCCGAAGTGCGACGCGCGAACTGGCCGCGCAATGAGATTGACCATTTTATTCTCGCCAAAATCGAAGCGGAAAATTTATCGCCTTCACTCGAAGCCGCAGCCGCAAAACTCCTGCGCCGCGTGAGTTTGGATCTCACGGGCTTGCCGCCTTCGCGCGAATTGCTCGCTGCGTTTCAGCGCGATTCTTCGGCGCTCGCGTATGAGCGCGCGATTGACGCTTTGCTCGCTGCGCCTGCGTTCGGCGAGCGTTGGGCTGCGATGTGGCTCGATCTCGCGCGTTATGCGGACACGAAAGGCTACGAGTCCGACGGCAATCGCGAGATTTGGAAATATCGCGATTGGGTGATTGCGGCTTTCAATGACGACATGCCGTTCGATCAATTCACGATTGCACAACTCGCGGGCGATCTCGCGCCCGCTGCTACGCCGGAGCAAATTCTGCCCACGGCGTTTCATCGCAACACCATGAACAATGATGAAGGCGGCACAGACGATGAAGAGTTTCGCATCGCAGAGGTGGTCGATCGCGTGAACACCACATGGGAAGTGTGGATGGGCACGACCATGGCGTGCGCGCAATGTCACACGCATCCGTATGATCCGTTTCGGCAGGAAGAGTATTATCGCTTCTTTGCTTTTTTCAACAACACCGCGGATGCGGATCGCCCGGATGAAGCGCCGACGCTGCCGTTTTATACTTTGGAAAAAGAGCAACGCCGCGCGCGCTGGCAAGCAGTGATTGACTCGTTGCAGCAAGCCTCGGCGACAAAGCGTTTGCTCAAACAGGCGCAAGATTCATTGCAAGCCATTGCGCCGGCGAAGATTCCCATCATGCGCGAATTGCCGCCGGACTCGGCGCGCAAAACATTTGTGCTCGTGCGCGGCAATTTTTTGAATCGCGGCAAAGAGGTTGAACGCGGAATGCCGGGCGTGATGCCGCCACTGCCCGCAAATGCGCCGCGCAATCGTTTGGGATTGGCGCAATGGCTGGTGAGCGCGGAGCATCCGCTCACCGCGCGCGTGATGGTGAATCGTTTGTGGGAGCAAATTTTCGGCGCGGGCATGGTCGAGACCGTGGAAGATTTCGGTACGCAGGGCACGCCGCCTTCGCATCCGGAGTTGTTGGATTGGCTTGCGCTGCGTTTTATGAATGAGCAGCAATGGAGCGTGAAGCATTTGCTCAAACTCATGGTGATGTCGGCAACGTATCGGCAAGCTTCGGAGGTGCGCGAGGAGTTGCTCGCGCGCGATCCGTATAATCGTTTGCTCGCGCGCGGGCCGCGTGTGCGTCTTTCGAGCGAGCAAGTGCGCGATCAAGCGCTGGCGGTGAGCGGCTTGTTGAGCAAAAAAATGTTTGGCCCGAGTGTGATGCCGCCGCAACCGCCGGGCGTGTGGCAGGTGATCTATAACGATGCGGAGTGGAAGACGAGCGCGGGCGAAGATCGTTATCGTCGCGGCTTGTATACGTTTTGGCGGCGCACTGCGCCCTATCCCGCGTTTCTTTCTTTTGATAGCCCGACGCGCGAGTTTTGTGTGTCGCGCCGCATTCGCACGAACACGCCGCTGCAAGCGTTGGTGACGTTGAACGATCCGGTTTATGTGGAAGCGGCACAGGCATTGGCGGCGCGCGTTTATCAAAACAACGCGCGCGAAACGCAAGCGCGTGTGCGAGCATGTTATGAAGCAGCGCTCTGTCGCGCGCCAAATGCGGCAACGCTCAATACGCTCGTGCGTCTTTATGAAGACACGAAACAACATTATGCACACGACAGCAATGCCGCGGGGCAAATGTCGAATACGACTTCGCCCGAGGCAGTGGAGCTTGCGGCGCTCACTGTGGTGGCGAACGCGGTGATGAATTTGGATGAGTTTATTGTGAAGGATTGAGGGTTCGTAGTGATGCCTTATGAAATTTGACGATCAAATTCGGTAATCAAGTGCGCGCCCCAGTGCCCTGTCATTCAGGAAGAATCTTTTTGAGCACTGGAAAGAGTCTCCAGCGAGTAAAAAGATTCCTTCTGAATGACAGCTCGTGGAGGAGGCAGCCGATTTTGAAAATCAGTCTCAGGCGGCGGGATGCCATCGCTTTGAAGTCCGCTCGCTTGCAAAGGCCACCGCGGTAAACAAGCGGAGAAGACACGCAAGAACGCGCAGCGACAAAATAAAAAAATCATCGCATGACATTGATGCCGGCGCGCAAAAGGATTCCTGCTGCATGACATTGTGGAGAGATGTGCGTTTTGCGCCGAAAGGCGCTACTACGAACTTCGAACGATTAACCGAGAATGCTTATGAAACTCCTCGCTGAGGCCGAACAAGAGTATTTGCAATCGCTCACACGGCGGCATTTTTTGAAGACGTGCTCCTCCGGCTTGGGATGGCTTGCGCTCAATTCGTTGCTGGGATGCGGGCCTTCGCAAGCGACGCGCGCGTCGGCGAACCATCCGCAAGCGGCGCGGCCTGCGCATTTTGTACCGAAGGCGAAGCGCGTCATCTATCTGCATATGGAGGGCGCGCCTTCGCAGTTGGAGTTGTTCGATTACAAACCTGCGCTCTATAAACTCGACGGGCAGGATTGTCCGCAATCGTTGCTTGCGGGCCGGCGCTTCGCGTTCATTCAAGGTGTGCCGAAGATGCTGGGGCCGCGCGCGACGTTTGCGCAGCACGGCGAAAGCGGCGCGTTTGTTTCGCAACATCTGCCGCACTTCAGCAAGGTGATCGATGAAGTGACGCTGCTCAAGGCGATGCACACGGATGAGTTCAATCACGCGCCTGCGCAGCTTTTGTTATACACGGGCGCGGCGCGTTTGGGCCGGCCGAGCATGGGCGCGTGGGTGACGTATGGTTTGGGTTCGGAGAATGAAAATTTGCCGGGTTTTGTGGTGCTGGTGTCGGGCGGCAAAGTTCCGAGCGCGGGCAAAAGTGTGTGGGGCAGCGGTTTTCTGCCTTCGGTTTATCAAGGCGTGCAATGCCGCTCGAAAGGCGAGCCGGTGTTGTACACGACGAATCCGCCGGGCATGAATCGCGATCTGCGCGCGCGTTCGATTGCGGCGATTAATGAGATCAATCGGCAGCAGTATGAGGCGGTGGGCGATCCGGAAATTCTCACGCGCGTGGCGCAATATGAAATGGCGTTTCGCATGCAAATGTCGGTGCCGGAGGCGATGGATATTTTGCAAGAGCCGGCGGCGATGCATCAGCTCTACGGCACGCAGCCGGGCGAGGCGACGTTTGCGAATAATTGTTTGCTCGCGCGGCGATTGGCGGAGCGCGGCGTGCGTTTCATTCAACTGTTTCATTGGGGCTGGGATGCGCACGGCGCGGGCAAAGAGGAAGCGCTGAATTACGGTTTCAAAGATCGGTGCCGCGAGGTGGATCAAGCCATGAGCGCGTTGTTGATTGATTTGAAGCAGCGCGGCTTGCTCGAAGATACGTTGGTGGTTTGGGGCGGCGAGTTTGGCCGCACGCCGATGCGCGAAAATCGCGACGGAAAGGTGATGCAATACGAGGGGCGCGATCATCACACCGAAGCGTTCACGATTTGGATGGCGGGCGGCGGCGTGAAGCAAGGCTTCTCTTTCGGCGAGACGGACGACATCGGCTATTACGGCGTGAAGGATCGCGTGCATATTCACGATCTGCAAGCGACGATCTTGCATCAACTCGGGCTGGAGCACACGAAGCTCACGTATCAATTTCAAGGGCGCGATTTCCGTTTGACGGATGTGAGCGGGAGGGTGGTGGAAGAGATTTTGGCGTGAGTAGATTTTTACTCGATTGTCTCGTTCCCAAACTCCGTTTGGGAACGGGCTTGGTCTTGAAACTCTGTTTCAAGTGTTTGAATGAAAAGCGAAACAGAGTTTCGTTTGCAAGTGTGTTCCCAAACGGAGTTTGGGAACAAGAGGAAAGTTGTCTTCTCGTTCCCAAACTCCGTTTGGGAACGGGCTTGCTTTCGAAACTCCGTTTCAATTGCCTGCAGCATGAAGTGCGAAACAGAGTTTGGGAACGAGAGCAAGAATCACTTTCGCGGGGTCCATTTTCGTGGGCGAAATATTTTTAGCCAATGCTTTTTTATGAACAACCTTTGCCTCGGAGAAAGTTAATTGAAATCGCGCACCGCTGGGATTCTTCTCACCTGTCTTCTTTTCTCTTCTTCATCTTTTTCCCAACCACAATTCGACCTTCTCATTCAAAACGGCCGCATCGTTGACGGCAGCGGCAATCCGTGGTATCGCGGCGATGTCGGCATTCGTGACGGCAAGATTGCGGCGATGGGCACACTCGACGCGAATGCAGCGCAGCGCGTGCTCGATGCGAGCGGGCTTGTGGTTGCGCCGGGCTTCATTGATGTGCATACGCACGCGGAAGACGGCATTCGCAAGCGACCCACTGCGGAAAATTTTCTGTTCGACGGCGTAACCACGATCATCACCGGCAATTGCGGCAGTTCGGAAACGGATCTCCCGAAATTTTTCGAGGAACTGCGCGCGAACGGCATCGCGCTCAATCTCGCCACGCTCATCGGCCACAACAGCGTGCGCCGCGCGGTGATGAACACGGCGAAGCGCGATCCTTCTCCAACAGAGTTGATGAAGATGGAAGCGCTCGTCGCACGCGCCATGCAAGAGGGCGCGGTGGGTTTCTCCACCGGACTCATTTATATTCCGGGCACGTATGCGAAAACGCCTGAAGTCGTCGCGCTCGCGAAAGTCGCGGCGCAATTCGGCGGCGTGTATGCGTCGCACATTCGCAATGAGGGCGACTCTGTGCTCTTTGCGATTCGCGAGGCGATTCACATTGGCCGCGAGGCGAACATGCCGGTGGAGATTTCGCATTTCAAAATTTCGAGCAAGCGGTTGTGGGATCACAGCGAGGAAACGCTCGGCCTCATTGAGCAAGCGCGCGCGGAGGGCCTCGATGTTTGTGTCGATCAATATCCCTACACGGCTTCGAGCACGAATCTCGGCGTGCTCTTGCCTTCGTGGGCATTGGCCGACGGCGACTCGGCGGTCAAAGCGCGTTTGAGCAATCCGATGACGCGCAAACAGATAGCGCAGGAGATGAAGCATTTCATTCGCGAGCGCGCGGGCCGCAATCGGCTCGACTATGCGATCGTGGCGCGCTGTCGTTGGGATTCGACGATGGAAGGGAAGAGCATTGCGGAGATCAATCAGCGTATGCGGCGCAAGGCGAATCTCGACAGCGAGATTCAAACCGTGCTCGACATGATGCTCAACGGCGGCGCGGCGATGATTTATCATTCGATGTTCGAAGACGACGTGGTGCGCATCATGCAATATCCGAATGCGATGATCGCTTCGGATGCGGGCGTGGCGGAGTTTGGGCGCGGCGCGCCGCATCCGCGCGCGTATGGCACGAACGCGCGCGTGCTCGGGCGTTATGTGCGCGAGAAAAAAATCTTGCGCTTGGAGGAAGCGATTCGCAAAATGACCTCGCTGCCGGCACAGCGTTTCGGTTTGCGCGAGCGTGGATTGTTGCGCGCAGGCATGGCCGCGGATATTGTCGTGTTCGACCCGCAGCGCGTGAAAGATCGCGCGACGTTTGAGCGGCCACATGCGTTTGCGGAGGGCTTTCGTTATGTGTTGGTGAATGGCGAGTTGGTGATTGAAGAAGGCAAACACACGGGCGCGCGTGCGGGAGAAGTTTTGTTTGGGGCAGGGAAAAGAGATTGAGGTATGCACGCCTCTCGTTCCCAAACTCTGTTTCAAATGTTTGAATGAAAGGCGAAACTAAGTTTCGTTTGCAAGTGTGTTCCCAAACGGAGTTTGGGAACAAGATGAAAGTCTTTTCTCGTTCCCAAACTCCGTTTGGGAACGGGCTTGCTTTCGAAACTCCGTTTCAATTACTCGCAATATGAAATGCGAAACAGGGTTTCGCGGGCATGTGCGTTCCCAAACGGAGTTTGGGAACGAGAGGAAAGTTTTTCCTTTGGATTGCGGCTCGTCCGCGTTAAGTCACCTCGCTTGAAAAGATAAAGGTGAGGTAAACAAGCAAAGATGACACCTCGGTGAAGCAGCGACAAAACAAAAAAAGCCGGCTTTGGTAAAAAAAACTGGCGACGCGTTTCTCAATCATGACCAGAATGGAGAATTTCATGAGCGACATTCTTTATCGAATGATTGCGGGAAGCAAGTTTGAAGCAAAGCCTCGTGTTGCGCGAATGCAAGGGCATGTAGGCATTTTGCTCGTGTTGATGTTCGTAGCGCACTTATTCGCGCAGCAGCCGCAGTACCCGAATTTTCCGAGTGAAACGCCGGCGCAGCTTAACGAAGTCACCGACTCGTTCGAGTACGTCAAACACAGCGTGATGATTCCGATGCGCGATGGCGTGAAGCTGAACACGGTCATCATCGTGCCGAAGGGCGCGAAGGGCGCGCCGATTTTGCTGACGCGCACGCCTTATAATGCGGCTGCGCTGACGAGCCACGCGGCGAGCAAACATCTCAGCAGCATTTTGCAGGGCTATGATCATGCGAGCGACATCGTGGTCGCAGACGGGTACATTCGCGTGGTGCAAGACGTTCGCGGCAAGCACGGCTCGGAGGGTGATTACGTCATCAATCGCCCGCTGGCCGGGCCGCAAAATCCTACGCCGGTGGATCATGCGACGGACACTTACGACACGATTGATTGGCTGGTGAAAAATATTTCGGAGAGCAACGGCAAAGTGGGCATTCACGGCATTTCTTATAACGGCTTTCTCACATTGATGGCATTGGTGAATCCGCATCCCGCGCTCAAAGTTGCCGTGCCGATGAATCCGATGGTTGATTGTTGGATCGGCGATGATTGGTTTCACAACGGCGCGTTTCGGCAACAGATGATGCCGTTCATTTATCAACAAGGAGGCACGCGCCGCGTGGAGGCGACGTGGTGGTCGAGTCATTTTGATGACTACGACACGTACATGTCTGCCGGCTCCGCGGGCGAGTTGGGACGGCGGCGCGGCATGGAGCAAATCGGTTTTTGGAAGAAGCTGCTGGCGCATCCGAGTTATGACGCGTTTTGGCGCGAGCAGGCGGTGGATAAAATTCTCGGCGCGCAGCCGCTCAAAGTGCCGGTGATGATCGTGCATAGTTTGTGGGATCAAGAGGACGTTTACGGCGCGCCCGCGGTTTATGCCGCGCTCGAGCCGAAGGATACGAACAACGACAAAGTGTTTTTGGTGATGGGGCCATGGTATCACGGGCAAGCGATTGAAGACGGCAGCGCGCTCGGTGCGTTGAAGTTCAACAGCAACACCGCGCTCCATTTTCGGCAGGAAATTTTGCGGCCGTTTCTTGCGCAATATCTGAAAGACGACGCGCCGAAAGCGGAGATCGCACCGGTCTCCGCGTATGAAACGGGAACGAATGCGTGGCGGCATTTGTCGGCATGGCCCGCGGGCTGCGAGAGCGGTTGCACGGTGAAGCCGACGCCGCTGTATCTTTCTTCCGGTTTGAAGTTGAGTTTCACCGCGCCGAAAGCAGGCGAGACCGCGTTCGCTGAATATGTTTCTGATCCCGCGAAACCGGTGCCGTTTCGCAAGCGCCCGATTGAGCCGATTGGTTATTACGACATTGGATTGACATGGCCGCAATGGTTGGTGGATGATCAACGTGAGGCTTCGGGTCGCACCGATGTGCTCGTGTTTGTGTCGGAAGTATTAACGGCTCCGGTGAAAATCAGCGGACAGCCGATGGTGAATCTTGTGGCTTCGACGAGCGGCACGGATGCGGACTGGGTGGTGAAGTTGATCGACGTGTATCCCGACGAAGTTTCGGCGCAGCCGGAGATGGGCGGCTATCAATTGATGGTGGCTGCGGATATTTTTCGTGGGCGTTATCGCGAGAGTTTGGAAACGCCGAAGGCGCTCGTGCCCGACAAGCCGCTGCCGTATCGTTTCGCATTGCCCACGGCGAACCACGTTTTTCGGCCAGGGCATCGTATCATGGTGCAGGTGCAATCGAGTTGGTTTCCGCTGTATGATCGCAATCCGCAGAAGTTTGTGCCGAATATTTTTTGGGCGAAGCCGGAGGATTATCAAAAGGCGACGCAGCGGGTTTATCATGCGCCGCAACAAGCGAGCTTTGTGGAGTTGCCGCTCGTGACGAGGCCGTGAAAATTTGAAAAGCTTAAGACAGAAAAATCTAGGGCGGAAAAATAAAGCCTGGGATCGAGCGAGTGCAGGAAACGTCGCTCAACACCATTCTTCGAGATGTTGCTTTATATTTCTGTCCGGCATTTTTCCGTCTTCTGCTTTTGCTTTTTAAAGTCTGCGAAGCGCTTTAATCAGTTACGAGTGCAATCTTTGCTTTAAAAGCAAAAATTTCTGTAAGCGGATTGAACGGATATAGCGGATAAAACCCTTTGCTTTATCCGCTATATTCGAAGAATCCGATTACAAGAAGCTTTTGGGTTGCGGCTCGTCCGCATCGTGTCGGCTCGCTTGAAAAGATAAAGGCGAGATAAACAGATAAAGATGACGTCTCGATGGAGCAGCGACAAAACAAAAAAATGCAAAGGAAGAAGCGATGACCGAAAACGCGACGATCTTCATTCCCGACATCAGCGGGTATACGAATTTCCTTTCGAAGACGGAGTTGGATCACAGCTCGCACATTATCAACGAACTGCTCGAGTTGTTGGTGGAATCGAATCAAACGAACTGCACGCTCGCGGAAGTCGAGGGCGATGCGTTGTTGTTCTATCGCAAAGGCGAGCCGGTGCCGCTGGCTGAAATCACGGCGCAATGCGTTGAGATGTTTCAGCGCTTCCACACGCTGCTGCGCGTGATCGAGCGCGATTCGATTTGCCAGTGCGGCGCGTGCCAGACCGCCTCCAACTTGACGCTCAAATTCATCGTGCATTACGGCGCGATCAAAGAGATCAAAGTCGCGAACTTCGTCAAGGCGTCGGGGCTGGACATGATCATTGCGCATCGTTTGTTGAAGAACAAAATCAACTCGGACGAATATATTCTCGCCACGCGCGCGTATCTGGAGCGCAGCAACGGCCACGCGCCCGCGGCCAGGCTGAATTGGCAACCGACGTTTGAAGAATATCCGGCGATCGGCAAAGTTGATTTCAACTATGCGCTGCTTGAAGAAATCAAGCGCGCCATTCCCGCGGCGCCGGCGCGCGAAACGCCCAACTTGATTTTTAATGAAGACCTTTATGAAGTTGAGATTGCCGCGCCAATGCAAACCGTTTATCAACTCATCATCAGTTTGGAGAATCGCGTCGAGTGGGTTATCGACGTGCGGCGCAGCGAGGGCGACCGACCGATTGACCGCGTCGGCGTGCAGCATCGTTGCGTCTTCGAGGAGATGACTTCGGAGCTCACGCCGGTGCATACGGAGGTGCAGGAGGATAACATTCACTACCTCGAGTTGTCGCACGTGCCCGCGATGGGTTTGAAGTGGTACTACAATTATGCGTTGAGAAAAAAAGACGAGCGGCGGACGCATTTTGCCATTCAACTCGGCGCAGAAAAAGGGCAAGAGTTGCCGCCGGAAGTTTATGCGATGGTGTTGCAAAGCATTGAGGCAAACGGCGAGCGTCTTAAATCTTACTGTGAAGCGCATGCATGAATCGAGGCTGCGCGCTTCACGGCATTTTTTGGCGCAATAAATGGGCGGCAGGATCATGAGACAGAAGGCGCTGCGCGGCGTCGAGATGAAGGCGGGCATGTTCGAAATCCTGCGCGTGATAAGCGGCAAGGGCATGCTCATAGTTTTGATAATACGCCGCTGCGATCGGACTGCGATACGTCGCGAGATCACCATACACTTCGAAAATTTTTATCTCCTCCCAAATATCCAGCCAGCGGGTGCGATATTCCTGCGGCGGCAGTTGTGCAAACGTCGCAGCCGAGACCAGCAGCGAGGTGCCGTAGGTTTCGTTTGCGTTGCACAGCCGTGTGACGAACGCAACACTTTCGCCGAGCACGGAATATTCGCTGCGCGTGCTCGTCTGAAATGTGCCGAGTAAAACCGCGCCCGTGTGAATCGCGAAGTGACATCGCTGCGGCGGAAATCCCACACGTTCCCACTGTTTGCCAAGCTCCAGTAATCGACGTTGAATTTGCAGCGCGGCATTGACCGCCTGCGCCGCATGATTTGGCGTAGACAGCGGAGCGCCGAACACGACCGAAAGGTTCGCGCCGCTGTTTCGCAGTATACACCCGCCGGCTTTTATGCTGATCGCAGTTACTTCGCCGCAAAACTCGCGCAGGAGTTTGATTCGAGCTTGCGCTGAAATTTGATTCGTGCACGGCGTGTGCTCGTGTATTTGCAAATAGAGCAGCGATACTTCCCGCTCTTCACCGTCGAGTTGCAGCGCATCGCGCTGCGCCAGCAAGCAACGCAAAGAAGCTTCGGAGAGCCGTCCCCCCAAAGTGGCGCGCAGGTGCAGCTCTGCTTTTTGCTTCAGGTAATGCAGGCATACTAACATGCCACAGAACATGAAACTCAAACTAAGCAGCATGCTGGCCAGCGGGAAGAACTGTTGCCGTTGCGATTCTGCGCTGGCCAATGCGATGACACCACAAGCGAGAACGCCTGCCATGACATACGCCTGCCATTTGCCGCGAGGCATTGCTGAAACCCCGAGCATGAAGCTGAAGAACACGAACAAACCGTGAAGTTGTTTTTGCGACCACGGTTGCGCCGGCGCGAGCACTTCTGCATTGAGCGAAAATAGATTGTGTAGCAAGGCTAACGCAGGCTCATCCCACGGCGTCGCGATGACGCCGTGCGCGTTCCAAAAGCTCAGGACTGCGGTCAACGATGCAACGTTGGTGAGAAAAAGGAAAAGCGATTTATTGCTCGTGGTCACGTTCGGCAAAGCCTGGTTTGCTTTCAATCTGCCAGGGGATTTGTACATGACATACGGCAGAAGGGAGGAAACTGCGGAGTTTGCGGCAAACTCTTTCTTGAAGTTTTAGCACGCACTCGCGCGCCATTGCCGCTATATATGACCCGTTGTAAACGGCTCTCGCCGTGGGTTGTTCTGTGAGTTCTCACAACCAGAAGTTTTTTTCTTTCCGCTAGGGACAAGGCGGGGCATACCTCTTCCCGAGTTCAAACCTCTCGTTCCGCAACATTTCCGATGCAAACGGCATTGGACCTGATTCCGAATTCGCAAACGGCTGTGGCCTTCATCACCAAAAACGGGAGCCGCTCATGCGTTTGAGCGCAGTCATGCCAATCTGCAAAATTTCACATGTGCTCTCTTATAGTCGCGTTGCACTCGTGCTCGCGCTGACGCATTTTTCCGCGCAGGCACAAACCGAGGCCGGCTATCGCGATTTTCATTTTGGCGCGACGGCAAGCGCGGAGCCGACTTCCGAAAAGCCGCAGAGTAAATTGTGGTGGAACGACGGGCTGTGGTGGGGCAGTCTGTGGAATCCGAACACGAATCGTTATGAAATTCATCGCTTCGATGTGGCGACGCAAAGTTGGAGCACGACGAACACTGCGCTCGACACGCGCAGCAGCAGTCGCGGGGATGCGTTGTGGGATGGGCAGCACCTCTATCTCGCCTCGCATATTTACACGGTCAATCCGGGCGCAACCACAACGAGCAATTCGGCGCGGCTCTATCGCTTCAGCTACGATGCTGCGACCCAAGCTTATACCCGCGACTTTGGTTTTCCGATTACGATCAACAGCTCAAAATCCGAAGCGTTGGTGTTAGATAAAGATTCGAGCGGCAAGCTTTGGGTCACATGGGCAGAGGGCGGCAAGGTGATGATGAATCGCAGCATGGGCGATGATCTCACTTGGGGCGCGCCATTCGTGCTTCCTGTGCAGAGCAATGATACGGATGCGGATGACATTGCCACGCTCGTGGCGTTTGATGGCAAACTCGGCGTGTTGTGGTCCAATCAAAAAGACTCAACGCTTTATTTTGCCGCACACCACGATGGCGAGCCGGACAACATTTGGCAACCGCGCGAAGAAGCGCTACACGGCATGAGCGTCGGCAAGATTATTGATGATCAATTGCACTTGCGCGCAGCGTGTGATAACTCGGGCAATCTTTTCGCGGCAGTGAAGACCAATCTCACGGGCGCGAGCGCCGCGGGCATTTACGTGCTCAAACGCAACGTCGCCGGTGCCTGGACAAAACATGTTTTCGCCACGGCCAATTTCGAGCACACGAAGCCGATTGCGCTCATCAATCACGACAACCAACGTTTGTACGTCATCACGCGCAGCACGGAAACCGGCGCGAGCGCAATCTATCTCAAAAGCGCGAGCCTCGCGGATTTGCAGTTTCCCGTGGGGCTTGGCGCAGCGTTTATCACCAACGCGCTGGATTTGGAAATTCAAAATCCGACTGCGACCAAACAATGCGTGAACAACGGCACGGGTTTGCTCGTGCTCGCGGCGGATAAAGTGAATCGCTACTACTTGCACAACTATGTCGACTTCGTTGCCGATAAACCCTCGATCAATTCTTTCTCGCCCACGGCTGCGCCGGCCAATTCTGAGATAGCGATCTTCGGACAGAATTTCAACACGACCACGAGCGTGACCTTCAACGGCATCGCTGCCACGAGCTTCACCATTGAATCCAACACGCAATTGCGCGCAATCGTGCCACCCGGTGCGGGGCAAGGCAAGATTCGCGTCACGAATGCGATTGACATGGCTGCGAGCGCGAGCGATTTCACCTTAACCGCGCCGCCAACGATTTCTACTTTTTCGCCGACGAATGGTCCGGCCGGAGCGGAAGTGACGATCATTGGCAATCATCTCGCTACGCTCACGAGTGTTTGGTTTAATAATATTGCCGCGAGCTTCACGATTGATTCGAACACACAAGCGCGCGCGATCGTTCCGCCGCAAGCAACTTCCGGAAAGATTGTCGTGGCCAATCCCGACGGCAATGCAACGAGCGTGAATGATTTCATCGTAACGCAGAAGCCGGTGATCAACTCTTTCGCGCCGGAGCATGCGCAAAAGGGCGCGGAGATTTTGCTTCAAGGCAAAAACTTTGTCGCTATCACTCAAATAACTTTTAACGGCGCGGCTGCGTCATTCACGCTCGACTCAGATTCGAGTTTGCGCGTGATCGTTCCGGCAAATGCAACCACGGGCAAAATCAATGTGAGCAATTCCGCGGGCACGGGCGTGAGCGCGAAGCAATTTGTGCGACAATATACGCTCACGAGCAATGTGGTTGGCATGGGCAGCGTGACGCTTGATCCGCTCGGCAATGTTTATGACCAAGACACGAATGTGACGGTGAGCGCGATACCGGCAACGGGTTGGAAGTTTCAGGATTGGGACGGCGCGTTGGATGGGCCGATGACAACGCAAACGCTGTTGATGAGCGGCGATAAAAATGTGATCGCAAACTTTACTGCGCTCACGCAATACACGTTGACGATTGACACCTTAGGCTCCGGCAAGGTATTGTTGAATCCTTTGGGCGGAGCATATTATCACGGCGAGATTGTAACGCTCACGCCGCAGCCGGATTCGGGCTATGTGTTCAGCGGCTGGCAAGGCGCATTGCAAGGATGGGCGAGTCCTGCTTCCATCACGATGAGTGCGAATAAGCAAGTCAAAGCGCTGTTCACAAAAATTCCTGCCAAAAGATTTGCTTCCGGTATTTGGGTGAATGCAGCGGAACTGAGCGCGCTTCCGACAACCGGCACAAGTTGGACGGAGATGAAGGCGGAGGCGGACTTGCCGGCAGCCGCGCCAAACTTAGCAAACCAAAATGACTCGCTAAATGTGCGCGTGCTCGCGAAGGCGATGGTCTATGCGCGCACCGGCCTGGCGCACTATCGCGAGCAAGTGCGGCAAGCGTGCATGGCAGCCATTGGCACGGAGCAGAGCGGCGAAACGCTCGCGCTCGGTCGCGAGTTGCTCGCTTATGTGATTGCCGCGGATTTGGTCGGCTTGTCGCCGGAAGAAGACGCGACGTTTCGTGCGTGGCTGCAAAGCGTGCTGCGCGATACCTTGCAAGACAATCGTTCGCTGCAACTGGCGCATGAAGAGCGTGCGAACAATTGGGGCACTCATTGCGGCGCAAGTCGCGCGGCAATCGCGGCATACTTAAATGATAAAAACGAACTCGGCCGCACGGCGCTGGTGTTTCGCGGCTGGTTGGGCAATCGCATCTTGTATGCGGATTTCAGTTATGGCGAAGCGTGGTGGCAAGCGGACAGCGCGGCGCCGGTGGGGATCAATCCGCTTGGCGCGAAAATGAATGGCCATTCAGTTGATGGCGTGTTGCCCGATGATCAACGCCGCAGCGGACCGTTTGCGTGGCCGCCGCCGCATGAGAATTATGTCTATGAAGCATTGCAAGGCGCGCTCGCGCAAGCCGTGCTACTCTATCGCGCGGGGTATGATGTGTGGAATTGGGAAAATGCCGCGTTGCGTCGCGCGTTTGAATGGCTCTATCAACAGGCGAACTACCAAGCAGAGCCGGAAGATCGCGGCTTGCTTTATCTCATGAATCATTTTTATAAAACGAGCTTTGCCACGCCGCCACCGACGCGCCCCGGCAAGAACGTCGCGTGGATGAATTGGACGCACGGCAAATATTACAAGCTGAATGTGAATATCGTCGGCTCCGGCACGGTCACACTTTCACCGCCGGGCAATGTGTATGAGCCGGACACCAAAGTGCAGCTCACCGCTGTGCCGGCACCGAACTGGGAGTTTGTGAATTGGAGCGGCGCGAGCAATAGCGTCGCCAACCCGATCACAATCACGATGAATTCGAACAAGACCATCACCGCGACGTTTATCGAGATCACCAGCGGCATGGTGAAGCATGAAGAAACGCAGAGCGGAGGTTCGAGCAATCTCACCACGGTTGCGACGAGCGCGAATCTCGTTGCTGCCACGAGCGAGCTTTATCTCGCCGCGATTGCCACACGACCGCGCAAATTGGTAAATGCCGTTTCGGGTTTGGGATTGCAATGGACGTTGGTGAAGCGACAATGTGCCGGCCGCAACATGACCGGCGTGGAAGTGTGGATGGCGCAAGGCACGCCCGCGGCGAGCGGCGTCGTAACTGCCACGCTCGCAGGTTCGCCGAGCAACGCCGTCATCACGGTCTCGCGTTATTCCGGTGTCGCGCTTGCAAATCCATTGGGCAAAAAGATGAGCGTCAACACCAACGGTGCGAACGGTCTGTGCAGCAGCGGCGTGGACACGAACTATTATGCTTTCAACATGAGCACGAGCGCCGCGAACGTGATGCTCTTTTGCGCGGCCACGATGCGCAATCGCACGCACACGCCTGGGCCTGGCTATCTGGAGCGCATCGAGGCGAAGCACGGCGTCTCAAACAGCATGGCTTCGCTTGCGGTGCAAGATCGTCGCATCACTTCGATCTCGAGTGCGCTTGTCAAAGGCACGTTCAGCGGCAGCACGGATTGGGCGATGGTCGCGCTGGAAATTATGCCGCAAGCAGTGAGCGTGCAACCTGACCCGCATGCTGCAAAAATCGTTTTCGCTGAGAATCTGCCCACGGAGTATGCGCTTTATCAAAATTATCCCAACCCATTCAATGCGAGCACGGTCATCGCATATGCGCTGCCCGAAGCGGCACATGTGCATCTCCGCATATACAATCAGCAAGGGCAATTGGTGCGCACGCTCGTGCACGAGTTGCAATCCGCAGGTATGAAGCGCGTGGCGTGGGAGGGGAGGGATGAAGCAAGGCGCCTGGTCGGCACGGGCGTGTATTTTGTGGAATTGGATGCCGGCACGCACCGCTTTAGCCGCAGAGTGGTTTTGATTAAATGAAAAGCGACGGTCGGTTCAAGCGAAAAAGCGCTTGTTGAATTTGTAAAAAGTCGTTATGCTGCTCGTGCCATGACGCAAGACAAAACCTGAGCCAGTGG
Organism: bacterium; assembly: GCA_041918175.1. Classification (GTDB taxonomy): domain Bacteria; phylum Zhuqueibacterota; class Zhuqueibacteria; order Zhuqueibacterales; family Zhuqueibacteraceae; genus JABWAN01. Next base: position 54,517 of record JAYRWE010000048.1, on the reverse strand, counting down.
AGTGGTATCATGCAAACAGCAAAACGAAAGCTGAGATGAGAGGCAAAGCTATGGAACTTCAAATCGCACCGGAAATTCAAAAAGCCGTGTATGACGCCGTGCGAGCGGGAGGATATAAAAGCGCTGAAGAATACATCAATGAAGCGTTGGGTAATTACTATCGTTTGAAACTCGAACGCTTGAACTTTGAGATTGGGATCGGTTTAGAGCAGGCGAAACGAGGAGAGGTAATTGATGCCGATGAAATTAAGTTTGGTGATCTTCTGAACGAGGCTAGGAAGATGCGATGAAACCGACAAAAAAGTTGGCGCTCACGCTCAAAGCTCGTATTGACCTGCGAGAGATCGTCGACTACACCGAGCAAATGTGGGGCGAAAGCCAATCGGAAAAATACTTCAACCAAATCATGGGGAAGTGCCGCGCTATTGCAGCGGGCATTGTTTCTGGAAGAAAACGTTCTGAAATCAAAGGGGCTCCATTCAGTTATCCCGCCGGAAGCCATATTATTTTTTATCAAGAAACCAAAAGCACGATTCGAATTTTGCGCATTCTGCAATGACAGACTCTAAGTGTATTGTTTTATTTTTTAGACTATTTCTATTGAATCTTCTTCATCGCCCTCTATTAGAATATACTTACCTGAGCCCAACCATTCTTCGAAATCGCTACAATCAAACTCCGAATTATGTATCCTCAACTCTTTTCCTGAAGGAGCTTTTGTAACATACGGATAGAGTCCTAAATATGCTGGCCCCTTATATGTATCCGTGACGCTCTCATCTTCTCGGATAGGAAGTATCGCAACCTTGGCCTTAAGGCCATCAAAATAGCCTAATTCCCAAGGCATCCATCTGGAGTTGTTAGCGTTCTCCGAAGTAACATAAAATAAACAGTGACTCGACCTCATTCGATCTTTGAGAAGTTCAGCAGTATCTTTTGTGACATTATTTCGATCCAAATGAGAGTCATTGATCCAATCAACATACACTTTATATCCCATCTCTTCAATCGTCACCTTGATGCCGTAGATTGCTTCAGCATCACGAAAGCTATGTGAAATAAATATATCATATGAAGGCCGGAGTCGCGTATTTTCTTCTAATAGAGCCTCCTCAGCATTTCGGCTATCCCCTAGCTTCGCCCGAGCCTTCCTTTTCAGTTCGGATATTCTAAATCGAGCCATGGCCTTTCTCCATTTGGTAAATGACCCCTCAAAACAAAGAGGGGTCTATATTTGATTATGTTGCAATCAATTCGTTGCTTTGGAGTGGTTTCTATTTCGAAGAGTTCCTCACGAACACCCGCTCGTTGCTCCACAGTTAAAACATTTGTAGCAACTCCCGCTGCGGACCATCACGCTGCCGCACTCGTGGCAGGGCGGCGCGTCGGATTGACTTTGGAAGATACGATTCTCCAACGACTCGGCTTGCGCAGACTTCGTTGCGCTTGCGGAATTGTTCGCATGAGTTGATTGCGAGGCGCCGTTTGCATGCACTGGCGCAACGCTCTCGCCGAACTCTGATTCGGTTTCGTTGTGGCCGTTGCCGTTGCTCAAGCCCAGCTCTTCCTTCGGCAAAAATTTCAGCGCGAGCCAGCGGAAGATGTAATCCGTGATGGACTTCGCAATCGGAATTTGTGGATTGATGGTGAAGCCGGCCGGCTCGAAGCGCGCGTGCTGAAACTTGCGCACGAGCACGTGCAGCGGCACGCCATATTGCAACGCGAGCGAAACCATGGTCGCGAACGAATCCATCAAACCCGAAACCACCGAACCTTCTTTTGCCATCACCACAAAAATTTCGCCGGGGGAGCCGTCTTCATACATGCCCACGGTCAAATAACCTTCGTGTCCTGCAATGCTGAATTTGTGCGTGATGGATTTTCTCTCATCCGGTAAACGACGACGCACAGGTTTGGGCATCTCACCCACTGGCGCACTCGACTGCTTCGTTTCTACGGCATCCATCTTCGTGTTGAGCGGTTGCACGCGTTTGCAGCCGTCGCGATAGATTGCGATGGCTTTCAAGCCCATCTTCCACGCTTCGAGATACGTGTCTGCAATGTCGTCCGCGGTCACGTCGTTGGGCATATTCACGGTTTTCGAAATTGCGCCGGAGAGGAAGGGCTGCACCGCGGCCATCATTTTCACGTGGCCCATGTAGTGAATCGAACGCTTGCCTTTCGCGGGTTGGAACGCGCAATCGAACACTGGCAAATGCTCATCTTGCAAACCGGGCGCGCCTTCGATCGTGTCGTTCTTATCGATGTAATCGAGAATCGCTTTTTGCTCCGCGGCGCTGTAGCCAAGATTGCGCAACGCTTCGGGCACGGTTTGATTAACGATTTTGATCACGCCGCCGCCCACGAGCTTTTTGTATTTCACCAGCGCGATATCCGGCTCAACTCCCGTTGTGTCGCAATCCATCATGAAGCCAATGGTGCCCGTGGGCGCAAGCACGGTGACTTGCGAATTTTTGAAGCCATATTCGCTGCCAAAGGTGATGACTTCATCCCAAACTTTTTTGGTGGATGAAAGAAGTGAGGGAGGGACGTGGCTCGCATCGATTTTATCCACATGCGCCGCGTGCTTCTTGATGACGCGCAACATCGGCTCGCGATTTTTTTCAAACGAATGAAACGGGCCGAGCTTGCTGGCAATGAGCGCGGAGGTTTTATACGCTTGGCCGTGCATGAGCGCGGTGATCATGGCGGAATACGCGCGACCGCCCTCGCTGTCATATGGCAGACCCGAAGCCATGAGCAGCGCGCCGAGATTCGCATAGCCCAAACCGAGTGGGCGAAACTCGTGGCTGTTCGCTTCGATCCTCGGCGTGGGATAGCTCGCGTTATCGACAATGATTTCTTGCGCGAGAATAGTGATATGCACCGCATGTTTGAATGCCTCGGCATCAAAGCCGCCATCTTCTTTGCGGAACTTCATCAAGTTGAGCGAGGCGAGATTGCAGGCTGTGTCGTTCAGAAACATATATTCGCTGCACGGATTGCTCGCATAAATTTTATCCGTGTTCGCGCAGGTGTGCCAATCGTTGATCGTGGTATCGAACTGCATGCCGGGATCGCCGCAGAGCCACGCGGCTTCGGCAATCTTCTTCATCAAATCGCGGCTGCGATAAGTATCGACCACTTCGCCCGTCGTCACCGCACGGGTTTGCCACTCACGATCAGCTTGCGCGGCTTGCATGAACGCATCATTCACGCGCACGCTGTGGTTGGCGTTTTGAAAGAAGATCGAGTTGTACGCCTCGCCGTTGAACGAGCCGTCATAACCCGCGTCGATCAATGCCCACGCTTTCTTCTCTTCGCCCGCTTTGCTGTCAATAAACTCTTCGATGTCGGGATGATCAATGTTGAGAATGACCATCTTCGCGGCGCGTCGGGTTTTGCCGCCGCTTTTAATCACACCGGCAAATGCATCAAAGCCGCGCATGAAACTCACCGGGCCGCTGGCCACGCCGCCGCCGGAAAGTTTTTCTTTGGAAGAACGCAGCGTGGAAAGATTCGAACCCGTGCCCGAACCCCATTTGAAGAGCATGCCTTCGGTCTTGGCCAATTCCAAAATCGACTCCATGCGGTCTTCAACGGAATTGATGAAGCACGCGGAGCATTGCGGCTTCGGCTCAATTCCACAGTTAAACCAAACGGGACTGTTGAAGGCGAGTTTTTGCTGCACAAGCAAGTGCGCCAGCTCTTCATAGAAGACATTCGCGTCTTCGGAGGAAGAAAAATATTTTCCGGAGAGACCCCAATCGCGAATGGTCGCGGCCACGCGCTCGATCAAACGACGCACGCTGCTCTCGCGTTTGGGCGTTCCAATTTTGCCGTTGAAATATTTGCTGACGACAACATTGGTCGCGGTTTGCGACCACGTGGTGGGCACTTCGATGTCGTCTTGGCGGAAGACGGCCTCGCCCTTTTCATTGGTGATGAGGGCGGAGCGTTTTTCCCATTTGACTTCGTCGTAGGGATGTGTGCGCCCGTCGGTGAAATAGCGCGTAACGGAGAGCGCGGTGGGCCGCTCGTGGTGGGCCTTGCCATTCTCTTTGGTGCGGATCTCGGGAGCTTCTAATACCGTGGCTTTCGCGGCCATGTGCCTCCTCCTTCGTGTCGGCTGAGTTGTTAGATTGAAAATTGAGGTTGTAAAAACATGGATGCTACCCCATTACCATTACAACCTGCTGCTGAAAGCAAAGGAAAGCTACCTACTGATTTACCAAACTAAAGTAAGTAGGTAGCTCCTACAGCTTTCTAAAATCCACGCGGATTCCAGGGATAATTATCGCCCTTCTTACGATTGTTTTCCCACTGAAGTGGCTGAAGATTATCCCATGTGGTTTCTCCACCTTTAGCTTTGGGCTTAATGTGATCAATTTCCCATCCGTACTGCGAGTTGGTATTTCCATGCTCTTCAAATTTCATGGCAAAACCATATATGTCTCGCCGCCAGACGTTTGCGTTATAGCCTTCAATGATCACACCCTTTTGCCAAACTTGACGTTTGGTGCTATCATCAGTGTTATTGAACGGGTAGCTGTATTGCATGACAAAACCTCCTTTAAGTTAAACTCCGACAATAAAAAATTCACCCTCTTGGAGGATGAGGATCGTTACCATAACTATCACGCTCTCGAATTTTGCCATCTCGGCCGTGAATAATCAACTCGCTTTGTTGGTTCTGTGCGATAGCTCTTCCAGCCTCGATAGCATCGCGCTGTGTATCATGCACAGACGTGTCGCGTTGATTGCCTTCGCCTCGAATTGCCCATCTTCCATCACGATAAACAACGTGTTGATTCTTGTTCATAAAAAATCTCCTTAGTTTAGTTTGTCCGTGAGTAGATCAAAGGGTAGTAAGTTGTTTGTCCGAGAGACCCACAAACGCAGAGATCCTGATTCGCCATCTTGAAGAAGGCGAAATTAAACTTTGGCGTGCTTACGAAAAATCTCGTTGTTTATTAAATTGTTGTTCGACCGCGACCGTGGTGGGAAAGTAACGGAGGGCATTACCAACATTTGTGTGCGGATGTTGAGTTGCTCTAATACCGTGGCTTTCGCGGCCATGTTCTTCCTCCGGGAGGTGGCAGGCGAGCCAATCTCAGAAGTTGCCGCTGTATTCAAACAACGAGAAACTTCTCAGCGCGGATCGTCTGCGAGGTTCAGGGATTGCTTCGAGTTGAAAAAAGTAATGCCTCGCATGCAATGGAATAGCTGCCTGCGAGCGCTCTTTCCAAGCTCGTGCGTCGTGGATTAAACCTGCCAATGGTGCTAACCAATCATCCCTATCGCAAAACTACCTGAAGCCGCCGAAGAGGAAGTCGCGTCCTTGTCCTCCGCGGCGCACATCCGCGCGGTATTTTTCTACCCAAAATTTCAGCGCAAAACGGCGGCAATATAATCGCCGAACCTGCGATTGTCAAGCACTAATTTTAGTAAATATGGTGTGAACAAAAATATTTCTGCGCGATATGTTGTGAGTGAACATGGGTGTGGCCGGTCGGTCTTGATTTCTTGTTCTTTGTCGTTTTGTGTGTGAAGCAAGAAATGGATAGCGCCGAAGGCGCTTCATAAGAAAGTCCAGGGTAGCGCGAAGCGCACCCTGGGATCGTATCCACAAGCAAAAAAATGAAAGAGTTCGATCAGACGCCTCCCAATACCAACGGTAATTTTATAACAGGCCGCTTGGGAGCAATCTGTTTTCGCGGTTGCGTCGTACTGCTTAACAAAGCATCTTCTTTTTTCTCCATTGCGAAATTCAAATCCATCCGTTACACTTCGTTACCCCAAAGTGGCAACTTCCAGATAGCGTCACGCCAAACCCGCGAGGAGAGCAATATGCTTTTTATACGAAGACACGTCATTCTGATTTTTGCGTGCGGCTTGAGTTACGCGCTCGCGAGTTGGGCGCAAGATTCCATGCCGGATTTGCCGTATGCGCGTGTTGCGGTTGAAGTGGGCGAGAGATGTTTTATTTCTGGGCAACCGTTGTCGCGAGATGATGTTGTTTATCTCATTCGCGGCCGGCGCGTGCCGATCAAGTTGGAGCATGTCGTGGCTTTTGTTGCGGATTCGAGCCGTTATTTGGCGCGCATCAAACCCAAGAGCGCGCTCTTTCATGAGCACACGGCGCAAGCAAAGGGAATAGACCTCAGTTGGTTTCTGTTTGGGTTATATGTTCTGGTCGCGTTGCTTTGCAGCGGCTTGAGCGGCTACACCGCGGTAACGAAAGGTCTGAATCCCATTCCACATTTTTTTATTGGTTTGATTTTCAGCGCGCTCGGGTATCTCTACGTGCTCACGCGCCCACGCGCGGCGCAATCCGCGGAAGTGCCGAGCGGACTCGTGAAAGTTCACACCACGCATGAACCGGTTGCGTGCGGGCAATGCGGCCACACCAATCATCCCGCGGCGAAAGCATGTTCCGGCTGCGGTGCCAGGTTGCAGCCGATCGTGGCCTCGGAAGTGGAGAGGCGAGGGTGATTGGGGAATTGAATAAAGTATCGTTTATTGCGAAAAAACCAAACCTCCAAATGCCCCTCAGCCTCATTAACCAAACAATCAGGCGAGAAACATGTCCCCCAAAATTCTTTCCCTTGGAAATAAAATCAAACAAGCCCTCGTCGATATTCTCCACTCCGGTAGCAGCCAAAACGAGCGGCCGTTTTTGCGGAAGAACAACGAGAGCAACATCGCGGGCTTGTACGTGATCGGCGATCTTGCCGGCGCGCCCGTGATCAAATATGCGATGGCGCACGGCTATGAAGTCATCGAGCACATTGCGGGTTTGCCGCAGGCGATTGGCGGCAGCGATGCGAACCTGCACGATGTGATCATCATCGGCGCGGGCGCAGCGGGGTTGAACGCGGCGTTGCAGGCGCAAACACGCGGCCTGCGTTATCTCGTGCTTGAAAAAGAGCAGATCGCGAATACGATTGAAAATTTTCCCGAAGGCAAATGGGTCTATGCCGAGCCGGACACGCAGCCTGCCAAAGGCAAACTCTGGCTCGACGGCGCGACGAAAGAAGAGCTGACGCAGCGCTGGCACGACATGATTCAGGAGAATCGTTTGCAAGTACACACGATGGAGGGCGTGACCGGCATTGAAAAGAAGGACGGCGTTTTTTTTATCAAAACCCCGAAGGCGAGTTATCGCAGCAAGCGCATCGTGCTTGCGACCGGCCAACGCGGCAACCCGCGCAAGCTGAAAGTGAAAGGCGAAGAGCGCGAGCATGTTTATCATCGGCTCTACTCGCCGCGCAAATATCACGAGGAGAGCATCATCGTGGTGGGCGGCGGCAACAGTGCGATCGAAGCGGCCATCACCCTTAGCGAGCGGAACAAAGTTTATCTCTCCTATCGCGGCGGCGAGTTTAGCCGCATCTTCAAAGACAATGAGCGTAAGCTGAACGAAGCGATTGCTGCGAAGCGCATCGAGCCGTTGCTCAATTCACAGATCACAGAGTTTGGCGAGCATGAGGCCACGCTGAAAATCAATCGCGGCGGCTCTGATGAAGTGCGCACGATTCCATACGATCATGCATTCGTCCTCATCGGCGCCGATGTGCCGCGCGACTTTCTCAAGTCGCTCGGTTTAAAAATGGAGAACGAGTGGGAGGGCAGCCTCGTGCGCACGATTATACTCAGCGTGCTCGGCTTTATCGGACTTTCGATTTTCGGCGCAAGCGTGGGTGGGCATGCAAATTTTCTCGGCCTCGAACTCTCGTTCGCTCCGAGTTGGAGCGGCGTGTTGCTCTTTCTCGCCACGCTTGCGGGCCTTATCACATTCGGCGTGCGCGGCGATCGCTTCGCGTGGCTCGGGGTTTCGTTCTTCGTGTGGTATACGATCTATGGCGCGAAGGTGGGCAAGGGCGAAGAGTTTTGGCCGTACAAAGATTGGGGCTACCAATTTCTCTCGTTCTTTGACCGGCCGTGGTCGTTTTGGTATACCGTGCTTTACACCAGCTTGATGACGCTTTTCGGCTTGCAAGCACTCAAACGTTGGGGCCTTGATCGCAAGGACAAGTTTCAAATCTGGCGCTACATCAGCCTCATCAGCTTTCAATGGATCTTCTTTTTTCTCATTCCCGAATTTCTATTTCAAACCGCGGTGCAATATCAATGGGTCGGCGAGAAGCTCGCGAGCGATCCGACTTTTACGGAGCAGGCGTGGCGCAGCTACGGTTTGATCTATGCGTGGCCGCTCTTTTTCTACACGTTTTTTTATAGCCCGCATCAAGTGTGGGTCGTGTGGGGCGTGCTGCTCACGTTCGTGCTTATTCCGATCTTCGTGCTCTTTCACGGCAAGCGTTATTGCTCGTGGATTTGCGGTTGCGGCGGCCTCGCGGAAACTTTCGGCGACCGTTGGCGCCATCTCGCGCCTAAGGGCAAAACTTCGATCAAGTGGGAGTGGATGAATTTCGCAGTGCTCATCTTCGCGGCGATTGTGACCGTGCTCATGCTCGCGAAAGATGTGTATAGCGCGCTCGCGGGCACTGCGGAGTGGGGCATCACTGCGTATCGCATTTATGCGGACGTGTGGCTCGTGGGCATTTTGCCGGTGACGCTGTATCCGTTTCTCGGAGGCAAAGTGTGGTGCCGCTATTGGTGCCCGCTTGCGAAGCTCATGCACTTGCAATCCGCGTTCTTCGCCAAACTCAAAGTCGGCAAATTTAAAATCGTGGCGAACGACAAGTGCATCGGCTGCTATGAGTGCTCGCGCAATTGCCAAGTGGGCATTGACGTAATGAGCTACGCGCTGAAGCAACAAGTGCTCGATAATGAAACGAGCTCGTGCATCGGCTGCGGCATTTGCGTCACCGTGTGCCCGATGGATACGTTGAGCTTTGGCGAAACGAACGGCCACGCCGCGCCGGTGAAAATCAAAAATCTGAGAGGCGAGATGGTCGCGTAGCGCCCGTGCGCTTTTTGAAAAATTCAAAGCCTCGTTGCAAATCGAAATTTGCGGCGAGGCTTTCTTTTTTGCTCCGCGCTTGCTGTTGTTGCGAGCATTCGTTATACTCGCGCCACGCAAGTATGAACTGATGGGCTGCTATTTCTTTATTCGGCGACACTCGGTGACTTCGGTGTCACTCGGCGGCATAGCTTTTCCACCGAAATACGCCGAAGTCACCGAGTGTCGCCGAGAAAAAATTTTTAAAATTTTGATCTACATTTGATTCTGTAATTTGTAAAAGCAGCGCTTCATCTGAATGCGCCAGCATGAGAGAGTTTATGTCGCTTCTTCCGGAAATAGAAAACCTCGCGTCGCAAGCAAATCTGCCTTCGGGCAAATTGCCCATGGCATTGTTGCAGCGCCTTTTAGCGGAGTATGTTCAAACGAATGCAAACGTTGAACTCGGCGCGGGCCTTGGACGCGATGCCGCGGTGATTCAGTTGGAAGATCGTCTGCTCATTGCGAAGACCGACCCGATTACATTCGTAACGGAAGACTTAGGCTCCTATGCGGTGCAGATCAATGCGAATGACGTGGCCTGCATGGGCGGTGAGCCGAAATGGTTTATGGCCACATTGCTCATGCCGGAGCACAAAACCGAAGCCGCGCACGTTGAAGAAATTTTTCAGCAAATCAAACACGCGTGCGAGTCATTGGCGATTGCATGGTGCGGCGGACATACTGAAATTACCGCGGCCGTGACGCAGCCCGTGGTGGTCGGCATGATGTTGGGCGAAGCGCCGCTCACGCGCCGATATGCACCGGCATATATTCAACCCGGCGATCAGCTTTTGCTCACGAAGGGCCTGGCCGTGGAAGCCACGGCGATTATCGGTAAACGCAAAGCCGCGGCGCTGGCGGAAGTTTTCGAAACAGAGTTTGCCACGCATTGCCAAAACTTTTTTACGCACCCCGGCATCAGCGTTGTGCCGGAAGCAAAGCTCGCGTGGGACGTGTCGGGCATTCACGCGTTACATGACCCCACCGAGGGCGGCTTGGCGAATGCGATTCATGAATTGTTGGAAGAAAACAAGCTCGGCGTGGAAATATTCGGCGCGCACGTTATGCTTTTCCCCGAAACGAAACTTTTGTGCGAGCACTTTGCGCTCGATCCGCTGGGCTTGATCGCTTCGGGCGCGTTGTTGGTCATTGGGCATGCCGCGGCGTGTGAAGAACTGTTGCAGAAGTACCATGCCGCTGATATTTCTGCGGCAATCATCGGGCGGGTTTTGCCGCAAGGCGAGGGACATTGGCTGCTCGAAGACGAAGAAAGGCAGCCCTTGCCGCAATTCGCGCGCGATGAAATTTTGCGCGTGTTGGCGTGAGGTGGAGGGACTTCAACGCGAAACTGCGCTGCCCAGATTAGCGGCAACGCCCGGGCTAGGCGCAAAAGAACAGTGGCTCGCGACTTTATGTGCGTCGTTTTGGATGCCAGGCTTTGGCTTTTCCCAGTCCGCGAAGCGCTTTGAGTCAGCTTGTTTGCAAAGGCCACCTCGGTAAACAAACGGAGATGACACGCAAGAACGCGCAGCGACAAGACATAAAACAAAGATCAAACCGTGTGAGCGGAGAGTGCGTTTTGAAAAAGTATTTTGGTTGGTGCTTGCTGGCGATTGCGATGCCGGCATGCGATCAAGTTACGCCTGAGCGCACGGCGCAAGACCGGGCAGCGAGCGTACAAATTTTTCCGGAACCTCGGCTTGCGTTTGCGCCGAAAAGTTATATGTGCTATCGCGTTGCCGCGCCGCTTGTGCTCGACGGCAAACTTGATGATGCAGCATGGCAGCGCGCGGCGTGGACGGAGGATTTCGTAGACATCGAAGGCGAGCTGAAACCCAAACCGCGCTATCGCACGCGCGCGAAGATGTTGTGGGATGAAAAGAATTTTTATGTGGCCGCAGAACTCGAAGAGCCGCAGGTGTGGGCGACTTTAACGAAGCGCGATGCGATCATTTTTTACGACAACGATTTCGAAGTCTTCATTGATCCGGACGGCGACACGCATCGTTATTATGAGTTGGAAGTGAATGCATTTGCGACGGAGTGGGATTTGTTTTTGGTGAAGCCCTATCGCGATGGCGGCCCGGCTTTGCATGCGTGGGATATTCCAGGCTTGCAAACGCGCACGCACATTGAGGGCACGCGCAATCACGCGAGCGATATTGATCACGGCTGGAGCGTGGAGATTGCGATACCGTGGGAGGTGTTGCGAGAGTGCTCACCCGCCGGCGCACCGCCGCAAGAGGGGCAGCAATGGCGCGTCAACTTCTCGCGGGTGGAATGGCAAACCGAGGTGATCGAGGGGGCGTATGTGAAAGTGAAGAACGCGCAAACGGGCAAGCCGTTGCCGGAGGACAATTGGGTGTGGTCGCCGCAAGGCTTGATCAACATGCACTATCCCGAGATGTGGGGGTTCGTACAGTTTACAGAGCAGGAGGTGGGCAGTGGAAGTGATTCGGCGCGCGTGGCGGCGCATGAGCAAGCGAAATGGGCGCTACGGCAGCTCTATTACAAGCAGCGCTCGTTTTTTAATCAACACGGAAAGTTTGCGGAAAATGTTTTCATGCTTGGATTGCCCGAGGCGCGTGTGGTTGGGTATCGCTGGCCGCCGGAGCTGAAGACCACGTGGAATATGTTTGAAGCGCAATTGCCGAGCGTTGATGGCAAAGCAGTGTGGCGCATCAATCATGAAGGCTTGGTGTGGGAGGGAAATGAGTTATTGCCGGAGCGGTGAAGACGCATGCCGTTCCTTCCGGCTAGTACACTGTTACCTTAATTTTTTTACGTATCTTTTTTTGATGCACCTTTGCAGCCGCGATTTCATTGGCTGAAAACCCTATAAGAATTAAGGTAACAGTGTACTAGTGGATTTTTGAATCGACAAAATGAAGATGAGAGCGCCGTTTCAGGGATGCTTTCTGGATAACGACGGCGTAGGCGCAGTCTGCCGCAACGAGCCGATCAAAGAAAAATTATGCGAGGAAACCATGAACAACTTCTCTTCCGACGCCGCGATCGACGGCCTGCTTGACAATTGGACGCAGCATCTCAATCGCGTGTATGGCACGCGCACCGTGTCGGCGAAATATCATGCGATGGAATGGAGCGCGCAGGGTTATACCATAACCGACACGAAAGGCCGCGAGTATCTCGACTTTCTCGGCGGCTATGGAATTTTTGCCGCGGGGCATCGGCATCCGAAGATCGTGCAAGCCGTGATTGATCAGCTTGGCCGCATGCCGCTCGGCTCCAAAGAGCTGTTGCACCCGCAAGGAGGCTGGCTTGCGAAGAAGCTCGCGCAAATTACGCCGGGCGATTTGAAATATTCGTTCTTTTGTAATAGCGGCACGGAGGCGGTCGAAGGCGCAATCAAACTCGCGCGGCTTTATACAAAGAAGACGGATTTCGTCTGCGCGGAGAATTGCTATCACGGCAAGACGCTCGGTGCGTTAAGCGCAACGTATCGCAAAAAATTTCGCGATCCGTTTGCGCCGCTGGTGCCGGGCTTTCAGCATGTGCCTTTTGGCAATGCTGCGGCGATTGAAGCGGCGATCACGGACAAAACCGCGGCCGTGTTGCTTGAACCCTTTCAAGGCGAGGGCGGCATTCGCATTCCGCCCCAAGGCTATCTCAAACAAGTGCGCGAGCTTTGTGATCGCAAAAATGTGTTGCTGATTCTTGATGAGATTCAATGCGGGCTGGGACGCACGGGCAAGATGTGGGGCTGCGAGCATGAGCAAGTTGTGCCCGATATTATGTGCAGCGCCAAAGCGCTGGGCGGCGGCGTGTTGCCGCTCGGTGCTTTCATCGGCACGGAAAAAGTTTGGGCGCCGTTGAATGATTGGCCCACGATTCATACGAGCACGTTTGGCGGCAATCCGCTCGCATGTAGCGTCGGGCTTGCCGCGCTCGCGGTGATCGAAGAAGAGCAGCTTCCCGCACGCGCGGCACGGGTCGGCGCATATTTGATTGAAGGTTTGAAAAAAATGCAGAGCAAGCATGGCGAGTTTTTACAAGACGTGCGCGGGCTTGGGCTGTTCGTGGGAATGGAATTCGTAAACGGAAAGGTCGGCGATCTGTTGTATGAATTGTTACTGGAACAAGGCGTGCTCGTGGCTTCGATTCTTTCAACCCCTGAAATCATTCGCTTGGAGCCGCCTTTGATCATTGACGAAAAAGTGGTCGATGATTTCTTGCAGAGGTTTGAAACCGCCCTGCGCGAATTGCCGCAGAGGTTGGGATAAAGGGGAGGGAGCCAAGTCGCTGAAGCGGCTCGATTTTTAACTGGCCTTCTTTGACTTGCTCCGCGATGCTGCGACGCTCATTTGTTGTTTTCGCGGAGCAATCAAGCGCCACGCTTCGGTGATATGAAACGCCAATTCTTGCGTGCGCACTTTTCGTAGTTCGACGCCGATCCAGCCGCGCACGCCGACATAGGGCGGCTTGAAATATTTCTCCGGCGCATTCGCAAGCAGCATTTCCTGTACGCCGGCGGGCGCGGGCAACCATACCGCAATGCGTCCATCGTTGTGATGATTGTTGGCAAACATACAAAACACTTTTTTGCCGACGAAGAAAGTCGGCTCGCCGTGTGAAAGTTTTTCTTCGTTTCCCGGCAAGGCCGCGCACAATCGGCGAACACGCTCTAGATATTTCATGCTCCTCCTCGAAGGGTTGTTGTTGTTGCAAGATAGCGTGCGCAGTGGCTGAAAGCAAGCGGGGGCTTTGCACCAAGCCCGCAGTAATTGCCCCAATTACGTGTGAAGTCGCGCCCGGCCACGCGACAGCAGAAAGGGGAATTGGCCTCGCGATCAGACCTATGCCCGTCGCGGATTCGATGGACTTCACTGCAAAATTCCGGTTCTACCTACCACGAACAAAATAGATGCGGTGCTGCAGAACCTTCAAAGGCACCAGGCTGCATCTCTTACACTGCCACGATATGAGCACATCATATCGTGGCAGTTTCATTTTAGGGAATAGCCGTGGAGGCTCTTTGGGGGGAGAACAAAACGCCCACCAGAATGACATCCGCAATTTTATTTCAAAAGAATACGAGAGAAGTAACGGCGTCTTCGCATCTTTGAGTACAGAAAAAAAACGAAAGCGCAGAGAAAGGAAGAGTTCGTTGGCGCAATTATCACGTAGGAAGATTTTAGTTGTTGATCAGGACCAAGAAACGTTTGCCACGATTCGCCAGGTTTTAGATCAAACCTATGAAGTCGTTCCCGCCCTTACAGGCGCAGAGGCTCTGGCTGCGTTGGAACAGCAAGCCCCAGCGCTCGCCCTTTTCTCGGAACAGTTGCCCGATGCACAAGGTCTGGAATTATCCGCCGTGTTGAAAACGCGATGGCCCAACCTCCCGTTGGTGTTCATGGTGACGAACCTTGACGGCGAGTTGATGCTGGCCGCGTTGCGCGCGGGCTGCAACGATGTGTTGCAAAAGCCGCTCTGCGCAGCGGAGGTTACGCAATGTGTGCAGCGCATGCTGCCGCTCTTTGCTCCACAGCACACCAATGCACTGCATGAAGTGTCCACGCGCTTGAAGCTGCTTTTTTCAACACCTAAAAGCGCGGCAGAACAAAATATCCCTGCGCTTCACGCGCTGGAGTGCGTTGCGCCGCGTTTGCAAGTGAGTTTCTTGGGCGAGTTTCGCGTGGTAGTGAATGACCTCTCTGCAACGCATTGGCAGGGGCGCAAAGCCAAATTGTTGTTTGCGTATTTGGCAATAAATCACAAGCGGCGCATTAGCCGCGAAGTGCTGATGGAGACCTTTTGGCCCGCGGCAGAGCCGGAAGCGGCACGGAACTCGTTGAATGTTGCTTTGCATCAAGTACGGCGCGCGTTGCAGGAAACTTGTCCTGCGTTTGACTTCATCATGTTCAAAGACGAGTGCTACTTTCTGAATCCGGCGCTCGAAGTGTCGCTCGATGTGGAAGCATTCAAGCAGCATTGGCAGCGGGCGCAATGCCGGGAGCGTGATCATGGGCGCGAAGCTGCAGTGCCGGAGTTTGAAGCCGCGGCAAATCTCTATCATGGCGATTTCATGGAAGAGGAAGCCTATGACGGCTGGGCATCTTCGCAGCGCGAGCATTATAAAGAGATTTATTTGGTAATGTTGGACCGCATCAGCAAAGTGTATAGCCTCAACGGCAAGCCGGACCGCGCCGTGGGTTTGTGCGAAAATATTCTGGCGCGCGACAACTGCCGCGAGGACATTCATCGCCGCTTGATGTTGTGTTATTATCGCCTCGGCAAGCGCGACAAAGCGCTCAAACAATTCAAAAAGTGCGAAGAGATTTTGCTCACGGAGTTGGAAGTGAAGCCTACGCGTGCGACGTTGGAGCTGTTTGAAAAAATCAAAAACGGCAACAGCGGCAAGAAGAAAGAAGTTTAGCGCAAATTAAGCGCGATTTAATTCTGCAATAAATGCGAATGTTATATTAGGCTCAGACAACGAAGTGAAGCACAGCCGCGAGCGAAGTTGAAGCTTTATCAAAAAGCAACGCGACTACGAGAGTGAGAAAAAGATTTAGCAAAAATTAAGTGCGCTTTAATTCGCCAATAAATGTGAGTGTTATATTGGAAGCACACAACGAAGTGAGCACACGACAATCACAACGTTGTTGCAGATACAATCTAATTCATGATGTGGCTGTAGGAAGTTTTTAACAAGGAGGTTTTACCATGGCAGCTTTGCCTATGAAGTTTGAAGAGTTGTTGCCGCTGTTTGGTTTGAGCGGCACTTGCGAAGCGCTGGAACACACGCTGCCCGGCGGCGCCCCGACGCAAATCATCCGCACCGATCAAGCATGGGACGTGCGTTTTCGTTGGGCGACGCAAGGCGCGCTCAATTACGTGTTGGCCGGCAAGTTCCAACTGCGCGTGTTGTTGGAAGAGATCGGCGTCGGCGAAACGAATTTGCCTCCGGCGTATTCGACTGCCGAAGTCAATTTTGTTTCCGCGCCGAGTAACTACGAGCGCATTTTGCATATCCCCGCGGGCATCGTTCGTCCGGGCGTGTACAAACTCGTCGCCACGATTACGATGGTCGGTCCGAGCAATGTTCCCGGCCCGATCGCGGGTTTCGGCGAAGGTGAGATGCTGCAATTTTTCAATGGCGGCCCGATCAGCTTTCCGTTGCAGCCTTGAAGTTTCAGCGAAAGCATGCGTGCTTGTCCATGCTCGCCTTCGCGCCGAAGCAAGTGGAGTGGCGCACAGAAAAGGATTTTTAACGAGCGTGTGGACAAGCACGAGGATGAAGATTGGTTTCGTTATACCGATTTAGTTTTTATCAAAGCCAAGCTTTTGGCCGCAATTCTTGTTTTTAATCGTGTATATAAGATGGAGTATCCAATGGCAGTCATAACTGTAGACACAAATCGTTTTGATCCTGTAGCGACAGCAGGAGAGAGCGCAGAACCACAGCGCATTGCAGTTTCGCAGCAGATCATCCCCAATTTTCGTCCACCCCAACCGGACAACGGCGATATGGCGACGCATGCGGATAAACGTGGCACTTTTACCAAAGGTTTGAGACATGATTCGGTTTCAGGCCGCGTCGACGCTTCCGCATTTGCAGCATTTGCCGCGGCGCTCGCTCAGCCGCAGAATAGTATTTTTTCTGCGATTGAAGGGCTTACGCCGCATGTTGGTGCTGGTTTAGCGACACGAAAATGGGTCAATCCGGTAGGTGGGCGTGCCTTTTCTGTGGTGGCTGGCGATCCGCAACAATACGCGATGCCTCCTGCGCCAAGTTTTGGCAGTGAAGAATTAAGTTTTGAAATTGTTGAAAACTACTGGATGGCACTGCTCCGTGACGTACCCTTTAGTCAATATGAAACCAATGCCCTTGCAATCCAAGCCGCGGTGGAGTTGACGAGTTTTCGCAACGCAGCGCGTACAGAACGTGCGGTCAATGGCCTTCCGAGTGCAGAGTTGGCACCGGCAGATATGACGGATACTGTCACCCCAAGCTTGCTCTTCCGCGGGCTAACTGCGGGCGATCGTGTCGGTCCCTACATTTCGCAATTTTTGCTGCACCCCGTTCCTTTTGGTGCACAAGGTTTTGAACAACGTAATCGAACCTTGCGTGCTGGTCAGGATTTCATAACACAATGGCCGGAGTGGGTAGCCGTGCAAAATGGTGCGCCGCGAGATTTCATTCCTAGTCATTTTGATGGGGACTTGCATTATCTGCGTAATGGGCGTGATCTTTCACAATGGGTGCATATTGATGTGTTGTTTCAGGGATACTTCAACGCCTGTTTGCAATTGTTGCAAGGCGCTGGCACCCCTTCATCGTTTGGAGGCGGAATTGGCTCACTTCGCTCAACCAGTAACCGCTATGAAAGTGCTAACTTGCAACAGGGATTTGGTACCTTAGGCGATCCCGGAAATATTGGCATGATGTGTGAAGTTGCAGCGCTCGCGCTCAAAGCAGTTTGGTTTCAAAAGTGGTTCGTGCATCTCCGCTTGAGACCTGAAGTTTATGCTGGTCGGATCGACTATGAACGCCGCAACCCCGGCCTATTCAATTTACCTGCAACGTTATTAGGTTCGAACGCAGTTACGACGACGTTGGCTCGCTATGGTTCCGCACTGTTGCCCATGGCGTTTCCAGAGGGATCACCTATGCACCCAGCATATGGTGCTGGCCATGCTACTGTTGCCGGGGCCTGCGTAACGATTCTTAAAGCACTCTTCAAGGGCGATGAAATTTTTCCAAGCCCCGTCGAGGTTCTAGTCGATAGTGCTGGCAATGAGCGTTTTGTGCCATACAGTCAACCCTTAACGATTGAAGGTGAATTAAATAAACTCGCATCCAATATCGCACTGGGGCGCAATATCGCTGGCGTACACTGGCGTTCGGACGGCACCTATTCGCTTCAGCTAGGCGAACAAGTTGCTATCGATTTGCTCAAAGTATACGCTCGGAGCTACGCAGAGTATACCTCCGGCGCAACCGTGTTCCGATTCAACAAGTTCGATGGCACTCCCGTACACATTGCCGCTTGATTAGAATGCCTAGAAACGTTCAGCTAGGAGTTGAAACTGGTCGATTCTGTGCCGCGGTATGAATAGAAGCAAAGCGTTTTACTCATAGTAAAAGGATGAACACAGAAGCGAAGTATTCGAATGTTTTCCCGACAAACTCAATCGAATCATTCGTGTTGCTGTGCTTATCATCAATCCATACAGGCTGTATAATTTTCCAACAAGGAGGTTTTACCATGGCAGTACCAATGAAGTTCGAAGAACTGTTGCCGCTCTTTGCGATGAACGGCACATGCGAGGCGTTGGAGCACAATTCTCCGGGGCTTCCCACCGTTCCCGCGCAAATCATCCGCAAAGATCAAGCTTGGGACGTGTATTTCAAATGGAACACCACGGGCGCGCTGAATTACATCATGGGCGGCAAGTGGCACCTGCGCGTGTTGCTCGAAGAGATGGGCGTCGGTGAAACCGGTTTGCCCGCGCAATATTCGCAAGCGGTGGTCAATTTCGTTTCCGCGCCGAATGCGTATAGTTATCTCATGCACATTCCCGCCAACGTGGTGAGGCCCGGCGTGTATAAACTCGTCGCGACCATCACGATGGTCGGCCCGAGCAATGTTCCCGGCCCCATCGCGGGTTTCGGCGAAGGCGACATGCTGCAGTTCTATGATGGCGGCCCGATCAGCAGCCCGTTGTTGCCCTAATTCGAACTGCGTTTTTTGCTCGTGCTTGGCGACTGCACACTAGCTCCGAGGATGCTCGCTTGTTTCTAGCCCAAAGCGGAGCGCAACAGTATAAACAGGGGAAAAGAAGACGTGGATCAGCGCCAAGCATGATCAGGTCGAACAATCATGGCCTGTCGAATTTTCGATAGGCCATTTTTATTTTTGGAAAGGAATAGAACATGAATAAACAGCGCAAACGAGAATACGCGCAACGCCAACAGGCATTGAAGAATACCTCGTTGGAAAAAGAGCGCGCCGCGCGAAGCGACGAGCTTGAGGCTGAAGTCGAGCCGCAACCTGAAAGCGAAACTGGTTTGGAAATGCAAAACCCGGATGACAATCAAATTTTGCAAAGTATGCCGGTATCGGAAGTTTCTGTTGATTTGCAGCAAGAGTTGGAGCGCGTACGAACGGAAGCGCGCCGCCTGGCCGCGAATTTGGAAGATGAAATCCACGCGCTACAACACGAGCGCAAAGAGAAGGATGCTCTGAAGAAAAAATTGCAGGAGGCAGAACAAGAAATGGATAAACACGTCAAAGCGCTTGAGCGCGAAAAACGCGAGAACGAGCGGCAGCGCTTGCATTACGAGAGCCGCGTTAAGGAACTCAATCAGCGCGCTGCAACGGCTTCGCCCCAGAACACGAACGGGGAAGATTTCTCCGCGAACAAAGCAACGTTTCGTATCGATCTTTATCCGCATCAAGGGCAGTTTCAGGGCAAGATCGAACACATGCTCACGCACGACAAACGCGCCTTCAGCGGCGTTGATCCCGCGGCAATTGGCGCATTCATCACCGCGCACTTGCCCGAGCTGGAAACAAAAACGGAAGAGTTACAAAAATTGCTCACCCTGCAAAAGCAAGAGGAGCACACTGCGCCGGCTTTGCCTACAGCTTCGAACGAACGCTCGCGGGCAACAACGCACTTAGCGGCAAGCGTGCGCGAGATGGAAGTCATGCTCTCCGGAACTTCCACACGCACAAGCATGATACGTGATGATCAAAGTTTTGACGTCGAACTGAAGTTTGATTTTAAGGAAGCCGAGGCGGGGAGTAAGCAGTGCAATGTGGCGTTATTTGCAAAACGCCTCGACGGCGGCGTTCGGCAAAACATTGGCGCTGCCAAGCAGGAAATCTCCAGCGCTGCGGAAGCTTTCCCACTGCGCGTGAAAGGATTGCGCTTGCCGCGCGGAACCTATCGCCTGGAAGCGTTGGTGAATGTGCATGCCGCCGCAACGGCCAATGCAAATGCGCTCACGGCGCATAAACTGATTCAGGTTTATTGAAACGGAAAGTGGAGCAGCATGGTAAGCGGATTGAAAAAATGAAGCGGATAAAGCCTTGCTCTATCCGCTTGCTTTGAACAATCCGCTTACCGAAAGTTTCAGGGGAGAAAAAGCTCAGTTGAGATTTTGAAGAAGTTCTTGATATTGCGGCGGAGTGTGAAAGCCCTGATGTTGAATCTCAGCACTTGTATTGCGTGAGCGCATATCGCCCGTGCGCCAATTCAAGCGACGTTCATAATCCGGGCACTGCTCACAGCGGAAGATGATCCAATCGCCGTCGCGAAAGGATTGGCACTGGTGCGAGTTGTAATCTTGCGAGCCGAAATTCAGTTGGACGGTGGGCATGAGCACTCTCCTTGTTAGATTCGCGCACGACAAGTTTAAGATGAGCACAGGGTTTTGTGCTCACGCTCTTTGTGGAGCCAAAGTAGGCTCGGTTCGAGGCAAACGCAAGTGAGTTTTTTGTCATCGTCATCTTGCATTTAATAAACGAGATGAGTATATCAAGCCGTCAGTTCAAACATAAAGGAGCGATCACGATGCCTACGAAAACTACCCCCACGCCCAAGAAATGGCAACGCATCACCTTTCAACGCGTCGGCCTCGCCGGCTTGAAAGATGACCTCGCTGCGTTTGAAAAAAAATACGGCATGACCACTGAGGCCTTCGTGCAAAAAGTTTGGAGCGGGGAATTGGAGGAGTCAAAAGATTTCATCATGTGGCTGGGGCATGCTGAAACTTATAAAGACATGATGAATGGGAGTGCTGCATGACATTTGAGGGGTATGCTCAAATCGTCGATAGCACACTTGTGAGGCATTGGGCCATCGCTACCGCGCAGGTAACGGTGAAGGAGCGCGACGAGCAACAAGGTACTTTAACGGGAACGGTCATTCTGCTTGACGACTCTTTTATTGATTTCTTCGAAGAAATTTTAATTTCTTCTAAAAGTATTGGCAAACGTCGTTACAGCTATCAATATGTGAAGAACCAAGCCGAGGTCTTTCGCTACGACAACTATCCCAACCATCCCGGCTTGCGCCCGCCGTTTCATCACAAGCACGTTCCTCAGCAAGACCTCGTTATTTTAGAAGAAGCCCCCAAACTTATTGACATTCTCGAAGAAGCGCTACGCTATATGTTTTAAACGCCCCCATTTTCCTCCTCGTCTCCGCTCCTTGCCTCCTTATCTCTTTTGGCTCCTTATATAAACGTCCCCATTAAACGTCGAGAACTGAATCTCCGGGCCGCCGCCGTTGATCGTGCCGATCATCGCCTTTTCCACGCGAATGCGATACTTGCCGCCTTCGCTGCGGCTGTCCTCTTCCAAACGGCGTTCCGTTGGTTTCAAATCTATATCGAAGTCGCTAAAGATCTCGCCGTTGTCGGATTTCATGCTCACCGTCACCTTCACGTCCGGCGGGAACGTCACATCGATATCGCCATTGAGCGAACTGAACGACATGGCCTTGTTCGGATCGACCTTCGCAAAGGTGACGCGCACGTCGTCATTCAATGCATGCGCCACCGCGGAGCCGCTTACATTGGTGATCGTCACTGCGCCATTGGTGTTGCTCACTTCAATTTCGCCGATCACGCCTTCGATCACAATGTCGCCGTCATTCAAGCAGCTCAATTCCACCGAGGTGCGCACCGGCACTTGTATGGTGAGATCAATCGTGCGGCTCATCGAGCCCGCCTCGACTTCCACAACGTTGTTGTCTTCCTCCACCGCAAGCCCGGTGGTATTAATTTCCAAACGACGCATGCCGGCTCTTTTACTCTCGCGGCTCGGACGCTCGTTTTCGTCTTCGCGGTCGTAATCTTTATCTTTGTCTTTGTGCTTATCTTTGGAATAGCGCGCCGTGCGCACTTTCGCTTCGACAATAATTTCCTTGCCGGGATAGGCCTTCACCGTGATGCCGCCGTTCATCAAGCCCGCTTTGAGAATGGCCGGGCGCTCCGGATTGCTCAATGGAATCGTCAAACGATCCGAGCCGCGCTCCGGTGTTTGCGCCGAGAGTTGCACGCTCATGACAACGCAAGCCATGAGCAAATATTTTGAAAGTTGTTTCATGTAGCAGTCCTCGTTTAGGTTGGAATGATCATTTGCACAATAATGCGCTAACGTTCGTTTTTCAGGATAAAAATATCGCCATTGAAGCCTTCAAATTCAAGCTCCGGCCCGCCTTTGCCGAGGCGCACGCTCGTGGCGCGATCCGCGCGATACACTAGCATGCCGTTTTTACGCTCCCGCTCGGCAACACTGCTTGCAAGATACGTTGCCGGAAAGTCGGTGTAAATTTCGCCGTTGAAAGTTTTGAATCGCGCAATCGCGCCGAAATCCTCGGGCACGCTCACGCGCACGTCGCCATTGAGCGAGCCGAAGTATGAGCCGCGATCCGGACTCGTTTTGAACCGCACCTCAACGTCCTCGTTGAGCGCATAGACATGCCCGCCGCCGCCCACGCTGAGCATGGTCACGCCGCCGTTGATATTATCCACGTCAAACTCGCCTTTGACATTTTCCACTTTAATATCGCCCTCATTCACGGTCTTGAGCGTGAGATCAGTTTGATACGGCACTTGCAACGTGAACTCGAACGCCACTTCGTAGCCATAATACCGGCTGCCGCGATAATTCGTCTCACCGTCTTTGCGGCGAAACGGGCCGTCCACGAATAGCTTGATGACGTTGCTCTTTTCGGAAATATCCAATGTCACTTCCTGCTTGGCGAGCGCGAGTTTTTCTTGCGTGCGACCGCGCGAAAGCCGCTGCGCGACGAGTTGCACTTCGGCGCCGCCATAGCCCGTGACCGTGATCGCGCCGTTGATATTATCGACAATCACATGTTTGGCCTGCGCGGGATTTGAAAAGCGCAGCGTTTGTTTAATGTCCTCGCGTTCTTCGAATTTGAAATCTGAAGAACTGAGCATAAGGAGGCATATGAGCATCAGGTTTGTGAACATGAGAAATTCTCCTATAGGGTGTCATTCAGAAGGAATCTTTTTACTCGCTGGAGACTTACGCCAGTGCTCAAAAGGATTCCTTCTGAATGACATGATACGGGTGATGTGCCTCGTTACCGAATTTGATCGTCAAATTTCATAAGGCGCTACTACGAACGTTAATACAATTCCTTCAACCCAATCTCCGCCTGTTTGCGTACTTCTTGGTTGAGCCGTTCGTTTTGCATAAGCTGCTGCAACGCCGTGTGCGCGTTTTTCTCGCGCAGTTCAATGAGCAGCTTGATCAAACGAATCTGCACCAGCGGCGAAGTTTGGCGCGGCAGCGCGGCCACGATGCCTTGTCGCACCAAATCCTCATTGCCGTAAACGCTCAAAGCTTCGGCCGCGGCCAAGCGCACGTTGATATTCGGGTCTTCGGTCAAAGTGCGGAGCAGAAGATTCAACACGTCTTGATCGGGCGCTTGCATTTGATTAACCCAACTCACGCCGGCCAAACGGTCGCTCGGCGAAGGCTGTTGCAAGAGCGAGAGCGCGACTCTTTGCTGCATGCTTTGCACCTCGCTGCGCAATACCGCGATCTCGCTGGTGTCTGCACTCGTGCGCGCGAAACGTTGGCCCAGGAAAATTCCGAGCAACAGAAACGCCGCGGCAAAACCAAGCTGCAACGCCGGTTGTTTCGGCCACCATTGCGCGAGCCACACGTTGAAACGCTCGCGCGCAGAAGGCAAAAGCTGCTCGCGTTGCAAGCCTTGTTCGTAAGCCTCGAGCATGGCATAAAAACGCGGCCGCATGACAGGAGAGGGTTGCTCTTGCGGCAAACGCCCGAGTTGCATCCACATGCCGCTGAGGCTCGCCACTTCTTGTTGGCAGCTTGCGCACGTCACGAGATGCGCCGCGGCTTCATCTTGCGCAGCGCGCGCCAAACTTCCAGTGAGATAATCCGGAATGAGTTCGTGAAGTTCTGAGCAGTTCATGTTTTTTGTTTGTGATGTTTATTTTTAAATCGAGCCAACTGTTATTCGGGAAGAATGCAAAAGAACGTTCGTCGTGATGCCTTCAGGCATTTTTTGTTTATAAGCCTCGAACGCCTGAAGGCGTTACTACGAGCGCTTCTCATTGCGTCAGCTCTAAAAAATTTTCGCGCAGATCTTTCAGCGCCCAATGCACGCGCGCTTTAATCGTGCCCACTGGGCAGTTCAACATCTCCGCGATGTCTTCGTATTTCAACTCTTGAAAGCGGCTGAGCACGAGCACTTCGCGTTTCTCCGGCGAGAGTCGCGCGAGCGCTTTGTGCAAGAGCGCATGTTCATGCCGCTCTGCCAGCGCATCGGAAGCGAGCGGATCAGGATGTGCGCGATCGAGTTGCTCCTCCGTGAGCGGCTGCTCGCGTTGGCGCTTGCGATAATGATCCGCGAACGTGTTGCGCGCAATGCTGTACATCCACACTGTAAACTTGCTCTCCCCGCGAAACGTGTGGCGATAGCGCAGGATGCGCAGAAAAACTTCCTGCACCAAATCCTCGCTCGCCGCGCGGTCGCTGCACGAACGCAGAAAGAAATTGAAAAGCATGAGATGATGCCGCTCGAACAACACACCGAGCTTATTCACCTCGCCTTCTCGAACTTGTTCCATGAGCAAATTATCAGACGGCGCATGCACGCGATTTTGGCCTCATTGCTGGTTCTGCATTATATACTGCGAAGGGCGGAAAAAGGTTAAAAAAAAGTTCGTAGTAGCGACTTATGAGTTTTGACGATCAAGTTCGGTAACGAAGCACACCACTTATATCCTGTCATTCAGTAAGGAATCTTTTTGAGCACTGGAAAGAGTCTCTAGCGAGTAAAAAGATTCCTTCTGAATGACAATTCGTGGAGGTGACTACCGGTTTTGAAGGTCAAAACCCATTAGGCGCAGACTTCACAGCACAACCGACTCCTGCAGGAGCTACTACGAACAATAAATCTTTTCCCACGCAATCCCCAAAAACTTTCCGAGGTCTTCGGCTTCGGCGAGGATTTGCGCGCGCAGCGCGTTCGAAAATTTTTCAAACGGCTCGACTGCAAACTCCCATAGCGTGCCGCGACGCTCATACTTCCACACGCCGATAACTCTGCCGTTCAACAAGATCACATGCGAGAGCCAGCCTTGATTGCGATACACGCGCTTATAGTTTTTTTCATCCACCAAAAGGCTTTTATCAACCTGACCAAGCATGTAAGGATCGAAACTCGGCAAGAGGCGGAGAGTGGTTTCGGGCGTGGTGCTCGCGCAGAGTGGTTCGTAATCTTTGCGGAGAATGAAGCTCTTTGTCTGCGCGCTTTCAACTTCGCGCAGTTCCTCTGCAAGCGCCGCGAACACGGTTTTCACTTCCGTCATGGCAATGCCAGTCCAGCGCGCGAAGTCTTGTGGCGTGGCCGGGCCATAGGCGCACAAATAGCGGCGCAATAAAATTTGCCGCGCCTCGTCTTCTGCAATTTCTTTATAAGCAGGCAGCCACTGCGCCACGCGGATGAACGTGACCTCTTGCCCTTGCGGAGGCCCGTAACAAATCAAACCCGCGGCGAACAACGGGCGAAAGATGTTCCAAAATCCTTCCATGACCGCGGCCACTTTTTTCCCGACTTTCGTTTTGACTTCCTCGGCCAGCGCGCCTTTCGTCAAAGGCCCGCCTTGCAGCGCGTTTAGCGCGAGGGTGTCAAGCGCCTCAATCTCTTTCATGGAGAGGCCGACGCGTATTCTGACTTTGCGCGCGCTCTCGACATGACTTCTGCGCAACGCGCTCACATAAACCGGAAAATCTTTTGCGGTGAGAATATGCAGCGTGCCGCGCAGCGCATAGGTTTTGATCAATGCCCGCTTGTTCCAAAGCGCGGTTTGAATCTGCGCGCGTGTGAGCGCATGATTGCGCGCCCACCATGCCATTTCCGCGGCGGACATGACTTGCGCCTGCATGCCGCACACCTCGCGGCAAATGGTTTCGAGGCGCGCGGTTGGTGTATCTAACAAATGATGGCGTTGCAAACGAAAAGCGGAAATCTGCGAAGCGGTGATTGGGGTTTTCATATTCTAGTGAGTGCGGTGTTCGTAGCCTTGCCCTCTTGTGGGAGGCATAGGTGTCAAGTCAAGGAAACATGCACCGACAATTCCCCCCTTGAGGGGGGCCAGGGGGGTGTGCTTGAGGGCAAAGAGTGATTTCAATCCGTGTTTTATTTCTTCATATGCCGAGCAACACCCCTTCAAGGGGGAAATTTCTAGGATCGGGCTCTTAGCTTGACATCTATGCCTCTTGTGGGCAATATATTAAAAATAGATTTAGTGCTTGCAACAGCGCCCCACAAGGGGGCGAGACTACAACAACGGCGTAAGCATTCGTTATGTTGCTGCATTCAAAAACTCGCTCAACAATCCGTGAAAATGATGCACGCCGTTTTCGCGTTTCGTGCAATAGCGGCCGCGATCGTAGACGCCGCTGTTCAAGCCGCGCCAAACTTGCTCGCAAATGGCAAGGTCTTCCTGTTGAATCTCGTCGCTGAACGCAATGGAGTCTTGCAAAATTTTCCACACTTCGGGCGTGCCGGGGTCGCTGAAGTACCATTCGAAAATCGTGAGCGTGCGCTCGTGGCTGAGCGGCACGATGACGTTAATCTGCAACATGCCGAGATAGATGTTGAGCATGAAATTCGGAAAGAGCCAGTAGTAAAACGCTTTCTCATCGCCCGCCAGCGTTTTATACACGCGGCCGCTTTCGTCTTCGACATGCATCGGACGAATGGGCGCGTATTGCGAAGAGTAATAGCGAAACGTATCCACGCGATAGTTGTCATAATCCAACTCGCGATACAAACCCGGATGCGCGACGGGCACGTGATAGCCTTCGAGATAGTTGTCGACGTACACTTTCCAATTCGCGTTCACGTAATAATCGCGGCGCTCCACAAGGCGCATGTTTTCGAAATTGAACGCCGCGGTCTCGGTTGGAATGTTGCCCAGCGTTTCGAGCAACGAGGGCGCGTTGGGATTCATGTTCACAAACGCAAACGGCCCCCAGGTTTCGATGCGCACGGGCAGGAGTCCGAAATTTTGTTTGTCAAAATTTTCCACGCCTTCGAACTCCGGCGTGTTGCGCAAGCAGCCATCCAAACCATAGAGCCAGCCGTGATACGAGCATTGCAAGGTTTTGCGATTGCCCATGCCTTTCGCCACTTCACCGGCGCGATGGCGACAGACATTATAAAACGCGCGCAGCTTGCCTTCGAGATCGCGCGTGAGCACGAGCGGAACACCGGCCACTTCAATCGCGGCATAGTTACCGGGCCAGCGCAAATGTTCGAGCGAGAGCGCGAATTGCCATGTGCTCTTAAAAATTTTTTGCTGCTCAAGTTGCAGGCGGAGGGGGTCGGTATACCAACTTGCAGGAATGGTTGCGGCGCGGGCGAGATCGGGTTCGAAGGTGAAAGCGGATTGCGGCATGTGTGCTCCAATACAAAGGGGTAGAGTTGCATCAAAGGCTAGATTTTCTCCCACGAAAATAGAACTGCCACGAAAACAGCGGTTTGATTTCGTGGGAGCATTCTCAACTTCATCGCTGTGGATGCGCGGCAAGCAGAGACGTGAGCGCGGCGGCATTGCCGGCAGCGATCGCGGCCGCAACTTCATGAATGAGCGCGGCGAGAGAGGGTGCGTTTGACATGATTGGTGGGCGTCACGAGCGCGAGGCCAAGTCGCACGAGAATGGGGCTGTCACGAAAGATGGTAATCTTCTTTCGTGCGAGAAATGACTGCGCTCTGACATATTCATCCACTCCAGCGGATTCATCTGTGATCGTGTGGGGGATTCGAATTGCAAGAGCGGAGGTTCAGCGCTCTTCCAGAAAATTCACTGCCATGAGCGCATACATGTGCGCGGCTTCTTCAACTTCTGCAAGCGCAATTGCTTCTTCCGCGGAATGCGCGAGCGCAAGATCGCCGGGGCCGCACACGAGGCTTGGAATTTTTGCTTCGCGGCTAAACAAAGCCGCATCAGTCCACGCAGGAAACGCGGTCAACTCGCAAGGCTTTTGATAAAAATCTTGCCATGCAGTTTGCGCGGCGCGCGCGAGCGCATGATCATGCGCAATTTCCAAAGGCCCATGCACCATCGTAGCCATGCCGCCGGGCATGCGACGCACTTGCGTGCGTAGGCCCGGCATGCCGCGGCGCAAATGATTGAGCAAATCTTCCAACTCTGCGAAAATCAATTCAACACTTTCTGAAGGCACCCAACGACGATCGAGCTGCACGACGCAACGCTCCGCCACCGTGCTCGGTTGATCGCCGCCGTGAATCGTGCCGAAGTTGATCGTGGGCGCGCCGAGCAGCGGATGGCGACGTTTATAAAAACGCGGCACGAGGTCTTTTTCCACGGCGCGAATAAAACGCGCTGCAGCAGAGACCGCGCTGCAACCGTTCTCCGGCGTTGCGCCGTGCGTGGCCTTGCCGAGAAATTCCACTTCCAACCATTCAAGGCCTTTATGGCCAACGGCAACGCGATTGCTCGTCGGCTCACCGATGATTGCGCCCTCAGCATGAAAGCCGGAGCGCAGCAAGGCCTCCGCGCCGAGGCTCTCCATTTCTTCATCAATCACTGCAGCAAGCAATACTTCGCCGCGCGCGAGCAGTTTTAATTCTTTGAGCGCAACGAGCGTCGCGGCCATGGCCGCGAGTG
Organism: bacterium; assembly: GCA_041918175.1. Taxonomy (GTDB): domain Bacteria; phylum Zhuqueibacterota; class Zhuqueibacteria; order Zhuqueibacterales; family Zhuqueibacteraceae; genus JABWAN01. Next base: position 25,867 of record JAYRWE010000048.1, on the reverse strand, counting down.
CGCCTTTCATATCCACGGTGCCGCGACCGTACATGCGGCCCTCGCGTATCTCCGCGGCAAACGGCTGCATGGTTGTGATGGCATTCGGCGGGACGGTATCAGTGTGGCCGCAGAGCACGAGACGCTTGCCCGCATTTGCGCTGCGCACCTGCGCAATAAGATTCGGGCGGCCCTCGCGCACTTCGTTTAATTCAAATGCAACGCCGTGTTGCTTAAAATAGTTCGCGAGCACTTGCACGACCTGCGCTTCCTGTCGCGCAATGCCGGGGTGGCTTGGCGCCTGCACCAGCGCGGCTAAAAGCTCGGTCAGGCCCAGTTGCGGCAGCAGTCGCGTGTAACTTGTCAACACGCGCTGCGCTTTTTCCGCGCGCACCAGTTTGGGCACAGGCGGCGGCTCAACAAAAGATTTTGCGGGAATATGCTTCGCGCGTCGCGCGGACATGGAACTGCCCTTGATAAAAGGAATCTCATGCTCCACGCACCATTTCTCCGCCAGCTCGAAGTATCGTTCTTCGCGATATTCATACCACTTATCTGCAATGCCATAATGATGCAGGCGATCTTTGAATCTTCGGAATGCGCCGGTGCCTTGAATCGCATAGGTCATCGCGTCGCGCAATTGTTGATCGCTGAGCGCCATACAAAAATCTTCCATCATGCGATACTCGTTGATTTCAAAGCGCTCGAGAATCGAAACATAATCTTTTGAGTGCAGCACTTCGCGCGCGACGGCGACTTTGGCGCGTTGCCACTCGGGATATTTTTCTAGTGGAATATCAGCTTCTGCCGCGCGGAAATCTTCCTCGGTGAGCGCATGCACCGCGCCCGTTTGCAGGTTGAGGTAATGCCGTTTCTCGGGGCCGTAGGTTTCCATGGCATCCACGAGATCATTGAGCTTCACGGAAATAGACATGGCGGGACTCCTTTATCTCACTAGCCGAACCCAATTGGTTTATATGTTGTGCAAATAAAAAATTGCGTGAGGATGATGGCAAAAATTTCCACAACGCAAAAATCGAAAAAAGAAAGGCAGGATGATTTGCGGCAGAATAGTGATCACATCATCCTGCCCAGAAGCATTCTGCCGATCTTTTGCAGCCGTTACTTTTATATAAGAAGGCCTCCGCGTGGTATTTCATATTGGAGCCGTTGAAATTCTATTTTCCAAAATAAAATCTTTCCCGCTCTTTGGCAATATCGAATTCGCGCTTCACGGCACGAGCACGACTTTGCCGATATTCTTGCGCGCTTCGATATACGCGTGCGCTGCGCCGACTTCTGCGAACGTGAAGGTGCGATCGACATGCGGCCGCACCCAGCCTTCATCAACGCCACGCAGCACTGCGCGAATCCAGCCGAGCGCTTTTTCTTCTTCTTCCCACAAATGCCCGAGATTCACGCCGAACACGCCTTTGTTGTTGTTCATCAAACCCACGGGCGTGAACCACGGCATTTGCAAAACCATTTTGAGCAGGCCGAGCTTTGAATTGCTCCCTGTCGTGCTCGCAGTGGAAACGCCCGACAATCCGAGACGACCCGTGGCGCGCAGCGCACGATAACTTTTTTTCCAATGCGCGCCGCCAATCGGATCGAGCACGAGTTCGACGCCGCGGCCGTGGGTGAGTTCGAGCACGGCCTTGAGCCAATCGTCATTGCGATAATCAATCACATGATCAAAGCCGCGTTCGCGCAAGAACGCATGCTTGCTCGCGCTCGCGGTGCCAATGGTTCGCGCGCCGATCTTTTTTGCGAGATCAAACTCCGCGAGTCCCACACCGCTGCCCGCGTTGTGAATGAGCACCGTTTCGCCCGCTCGTAACGAACCCATCACCACGATGAGTTGATACGCCGTAACGTAAGTCACCAACACCGACGCGGCTTCAATCATGCTCAACGCCTCGGGTTTGCGAAAAACTTGCACCGCAGGCACGCGCACATAATCGCTATAACCGCCGAAGCGCGTCATCGCGAGCACGGGGTGGCCGAGCGAGAAATTTTTCACGTTCGCGCCGAGCGCGACAATCTCGCCGGCGATTTCATAGCCGACGACACACGGCGGTTTGGGCGCATCGGGATACAACCCTTTGCGCGCCATGATATCCGCGAAGTTGATGCCGGCAGCGTGCACGCGAATCGCGACCTCGTTCGCTTGCGGCAAAGGATCCGCTGCTTCGCGCACGTGCAGCGTATCCGGCCCGCCATGGCGCGTGATGAAAACTTGACGCATGTTTGCTCCTTCTCGCTCACGAGCTTTACATACTTGAAAAGTTTAGAAAGCTTCTCTAACGGTGAAACTCTTGCCGCGTGGCCTTGCCCAACTCGGTATCGCGTGCGTGGCGAATGCGGCGATACATGCGCCACCAAATGCCAAGCAACAACGCGAGTGCGAGCAGGCCGCCAATGGCGGTGATGAACCAAGCGCGATCGGTCATGTCACAACGCTCGCTGCAAGCTGAACACATAGCGGAATTTTATTTCGTCATCCGCGCTCGCGTCGATCAACATGCGTGGCTCATTTACCCAAATCGGGAAATCCACGCGCAGCGTGTAGTTCGTGCCGAGAATGAACGAGTACCAATTGTCCGGCACGGTCTTTTGAAAAACCACGCCCACGCCCGCATCCGCGAGATTGTTTTTCTCATCGGTAAACGGCGAAGCAAGACGGCCATAATCAAAGAAGACGCTGAACGTCGAACGGCCTAACACGCGGCGCAAAATTTTTCCGAGCACAGGCAGCGTCGCGGCTTTGCGCAATTCGACATTGCCCGCGATCAAATTCTTGCCGAGCAAAACGCGAGGTTGGTCATAATAGCCGCGCAGATTTCCGCCGCCGGGCAAATGATAATGCAGCTCCGCGGGCAACGCGCCGCGGCTGCGTGTATAAAACTGCTCGAACTGTTCACGCGTGCTCGCTCCGAAAGCGGAGAATAAATCCTGCCAAGGCTTGTCATCTTTCTCGCGCAGAAAACCGCCGGCAAAGCCGCGCACATAAAGCCCGTCGCCGTTCGCCGCGGGAATCCAAAAACGCAGCTCGCCTTCGAGGCGCGTGTACGTCGCGTCGCTGCCGAAGCTTTCATTTGCATGCGCAATTTGGCCGCGAATAAAACTCCGCCAACTCATGCCGCGCGGATTCACATTAAAATTTAAATACGCGCGATTGACTTTGCCGGGCGACCAGTTCGGAAGCACAACCGCGTCGCCTTCGACTTCAATCTTTGTTGCCGCATACTCCGCTTTGTCAAAGGGCAATTCGAAATAATTAAAACCGAACCGAAAATTCCACTGCGGCGGCGTGAACAACATCTTGCTAAAGGAAGTCGTCACGCTCACGTCGCCGTGATAGCGGCCTTCGAGCTTCGCCGCAGCGAGATGATAATTCGTGCGACTCGCGAGCTTGTTCGAAAATTTAAAGCTGCCATCGAGCGCCGAAGATTTCACGCCATACCATGCGCCCACTTCCAAATTGCGCGTGTCGAGATAGCGGCCTTTGAATTTCACCCCCACGCGCGCGCCGTCCACGTCATTATACCAAGCGCTCGGCTTCCACGTGATCACATACGCATCGTTGGGATTGTAATTCCACATGCGCGGATATTCGGGCAGCAACTCGACGCGCAAGTTGCCGTGACCGAGGCGGCTCTTGTCCATGATTTGATCACTCGGATCGAGCACCACACGCGCGGGTTTGCTTGCCGTGTTAAACGTGAGCGTGCCGCTGCGCTCTTTTCCGCTCCAGCGTTGCGTTGCTTTCGAGCCGTCGGCAAACGTCAACTCCACTTCCGCAGGCATGATGCCTTCATCATTGCGTTTGATTTCTACCGTCGTTTGCCAATTGCCATTTGCCGCTTGCTCGCTCCGCACGTTGCCCAAACTATAATCGACCAGTTCCGCCTCGTGCAGCCATTGTTGAAAGAACCAACCCAAATCCATGCCGCTCACGTCTTCACACACTTGCCGAAAGCGCGCTTCATTCACGTGCTTCAATGCCCAGCGGTTGAAATACTCATGACAAATGCGCGCGAAATTTTCCTCGCCGACAACGTAGCGCAACATCTCATAAAAGATTGAGCCTTTGGTGTAAGCATTCACGCCGTAGCCCATGTCGCTCGTGTATTGATACGCGAGTTTGGAGATCGGCTCATTCAATCCGCTCTTCATGTAAGTCATCGCCCAATCGCGATTCGAGGCGCGAGCGCTCATGAACGGCCGATGCCGCGCGAGCCAGGTTGCGTCTTTAAGCTCGTTGGCAACATCATAACCCAACGGCCCATAGCGCGTTTCAAAATACCAGCGCGTTTGAAAAGAGGTGAAGCCTTCATCAAGCCATGCTTCTTTCTGCTCGTTGTTGCCGAAGATGCCGAAGAAATAAATGTGGCCGACTTCATGAAGGATGAGGCCCTCGTCTTCGGAACTGTTCATCACGAGCATGGGATATTCCATGCCGCCGCCGAGCAACCCGTGCGTGATCGTGAGTTGTGGATAGGGATAGCGACCAAACTTCGTGGAGAGCCATTCGAGACTGCGCCGACCGCGCTCCGTCACCACTTTCGTCCAACTCGGCTTCGCATAGCTGCGATAGAGCACGTGAATCGGAATGCCGTCATATGCGCCGCGCTCGTAAAGAAAATCCGAACTCGTGATCCACGCGAAATCATGCACGTTCTCCGCATGAAATGAAACGCTGCGCATTTTCGTGTCCGCGCTCTGTTTTTTGATCTCGGCTTTCATCTCTTCGTGCTTCTTCTGCCACGCAGCGTTGTCGAGCGTCGTATCCACCGAGACCACTGACCAACCCGGATCGCCCGCGGTCACTTCGCCGGTCGCGCCCACGATGTACTCGAACGGCACGTTGATCTTCATATCAAACGTGCCGAACTCGCCGTAAAACTCGCCGGTGAAATGCAACGGCTCCGCGTGCCAACCTTCTTCATCGTACACGCACAGCTTGGGATACCATTGCGCGAAGTCATATTGCTCGCCGCGATAGCCCGCGCGATCTTGAAACTTGCGCACTTTGGAGGTGAAGCTCAGTTCGAACGCAATCTCTTCGCCGGGCAAGAGCGGCTCCGGCAGTGCCGCTTCCAAAATCGTATCATTCACTTGAAATGCGGAAGTGGCTTGCTCTGCGCTCGCGGTTTTGTTTTTGGGAAGGAAGCGAAACTCGTTGATCTTGAGCCAACCCGCGTCTTCCTCTTGCGCCAGGTTCTTCACATAAAATTTCGCCGCCTCTTGCGCGCGAATTGTGTTGTTGTCTTTGAAGCCGTTGGGATAAAGATACATGTAAATGCGGTCGAGCTTGTCCGGCGAGTTGTTGCGATAGCGAATGTGCGAGGTGCCCGCGAGCATGTGCGCGGCGGGATCGAGCGTGACATCCATGGTGTAATGCACGAACTGCTGCCAATAGTTTTGCGTGGCCGTCGGCTGCGCACAAACAGGCTGCGCCAATGCCAATGACAACGCCGCAACGGCCAGCGCGGATCCAACGCGTTGAGTGAATGCCATGAAATGAGTCCTCCAAAGAATTGAGGGAAGAGGGTTTGTATATGTGCGTGAAAGTTGCTCTCACGAGAAATAGACGGCGCGCGCAGGAAAATGATGAAGCCTTTCTGCATTCAAGATAGCCACGTGCTTTCGCAAAAGCAAGCCACCGGCCGCAAAAGATTTGCAGTTGCAAGGCAGGTTTTATTTTCACATAATGCGTGCGTAGTTAACGCTCGTTTGTAGTAACGCCTTCAGGCGTCGAGCTTCAAATAGGCAAACGGCCGCAAGCCCTTAAAACTTTCTCCCGCGAAAATAGAACTCTCACGAAAGTGAGAGGCTTTTTTCCTCTCGTTCCAAAACGGAGTTTGGGAACAAGAAGATTCCTTGCATGGCTTGTCGCTGCGCGTTCTTGCGTGTCATCTCCGCTTGTTTACCGCGGTGGCTAACTGACCGAGCTGACTTAAAGCGCTTCGCGGACTTCAAAAAGACTTAAAGCAAAGCATTTCTCTCGTTCTCAAACTCCGTTTCAGATTCTTGTTGATCAACAGCAATGCGGAGGTGCAAAAAAGAAACGGAGTTTCTTCAGCAAGTGTGTTCCCAAACGGAGTTTGGGAACAAGAAGAAATTCTTGTTGACCGATAGCACTGCAGAGATGCAAAAGAGAAACAGAGTTTCTCAAGCAAGTTTGTTCCCAAACAGAGTTTGGGAACAAGAAAGAATAAGAAGAATCAAACGCCGATCTTTATCAAGCAGAACAAGAGCATGCCTTCATTCTTCAAAATCGACATTCACACGCATATCCTCCCTCCAAGCTGGCCGAATTTACAAGAGAAGTATGGCTATGGCGGTTTCGTGCAGCTTGCTCCGCATGGCCCCGGCTGTGCGCGTATGATGATTGACGGAAAATTTTTTCGCGAGGTGGGAGAGAATACGTGGTCGCCGCAAGCGCGGCTGCGTGATTGCGATCGCTGCGGCGTCGATGTGCAAGTGCTCTCCACCGTGCCCGTAATGTTCAGCTATTGGGCCAAGCCGGAGCACACATGGGATTTGTCGAGGCTGCTCAATGATCACATTGCGAGCGTGGTGCAAGAGTATCCGCTACGTTTCATGGGATTGGGAACCGTGCCATTGCAAGCGCCCGCGTTGGCGATTAAAGAACTCGAACGCTGCGTGCGCGAATTGCAGATGCCCGGCGTGCAAATCGGCTCGCATGTGAATGCGTGGAACCTCGATGCGCCGGAGTTGTTCGAATTTTTCCAAGCCGCGGAGGAGTTTGGCGCTGCAGTGTTTGTGCATCCGTGGGACATGCTCGGCGCGGAGCGCATGAAAAAGTATTGGCTGCCGTGGCTCGTGGGCATGCCCGCGGAAACGTGCCTCGCGATTTGCAGCATGATCTTCGGCGGCGTGCTCGAACGTTTGCCCAAACTTCGCGTTGCGTTTGCGCACGGCGGCGGCGCGTTTCCCGCGACTCTTGGCCGCATCGCGCATGGCTTCGAAGCACGCCCCGATCTTTGCGCGGTTGACAATGCCGTCAACCCGCGCGCGTATGTTGGAAAATTTTACGTCGACTCGCTCGTGCATGACGCGCATGCGCTGCGTTATCTCATCGACGTGCTCGGTGAGCACAGCATCGCGCTCGGCTCGGATTATCCGTTTCCGCTCGGCGAAGAAGAGCCGGGGAAATTGATCGAATCGATGACAGAGCTGAATGACGCGACGAAGAGAAGATTGCTGGGGGAGAACGCACGAAAGTGGCTTGGAATTGCCTCTCAAGCCTCGCTATAAAACTGTACCATAAGGAAAACACTATGCAAGGACTAAAACTCACTTTTACGCTTCTCTTGTTTTTCGCTGCGGCGCTTTTGGCGCAGGAGCCGATCGAGCTTGACAAGCTCATGACCCGGCGCTCGCTAAATTGTAACGACATCTACTTCAATTGTTCGCTGCTCATTCCGCGTTACTTCAGCGAGCAGAGATACGACTCCGTGGCCGTGCTGCTGGATTATTGGGAGCAACGCTGCGGCCTCAACCAGGCGCTACTCAAAACCAAACTGTTGGTCGCGATCCATCAAGGCGAGTTCAATGAATCACTGTATGATGATCAGATCATTGAGTCGCTGCTGTATGAGCAATTCTATCTGCGCACGGTGGAAAGCATTCGCGCCGCGCCGAGGCGCGCCCATCTTCCGCTCTTCGATTTTCCGGGAGACGAGGAGTTCAACGCCTTCACCGGCACGCTCGCGCGGAATATTCTTTTGGAAAAAAACACTCGCGGCCTGACGCACTACTTTGCCGAAGCGTATGCCGGCAACGTCGATTCGCTGTTCCTCAAACTCGAAGCGCCGGCGTTCGCGAACACGCGACTGCGAGAGTATTACGGCCGCAAGCTTGCGAACACGCTGCAAATGGGGGAAGGCCATCTGTCGGTGTGGGCGGGCTATTGGAGTCCGCGCGGTGCGAATCGGATTTTGGGCAATCATCCTCTGCTCGGCTTTCAGCTCGGCTTGAAAAACGATGGCTGGCTTTATGGCTTTGCGGTGCAATTCAGCTTTCTCAATGCGCGGCAGTCTTATACCGTGCGGCACGAAGGCGAGTTGGTCGCGACCAAACATTTTTTCGGCGGTTTCATTGGGCTGGAAGGAGGAAAAGAATTATGGCGAAGTCAAAGGAGTGAAATCGACGCGCTGGCTGGCATTGGTTGGGACGGCTTTGATGCGCTCACGAGCAAAAAGAATGAAACGGCCAAGACCATCAACTCGCTCAATCTCAATTTGGGCCTGGGAGTGCGGCGCTTTCTCAAGCCTTATGAGTCGGGCTATATCGGCGTGGAAGGGCGCTACAATTTTGTGAACTACGCGAGCAACGGCGGCAGCGATCTTTCCGGCAACACGATCACACTGCGCGTGGTTTATGGTTGGCTCGGCAACGCAAGGAAGAATAGCCGGCTGCGCGCGTTTGGTTATGAGTATTGAGTCGCAGAACGAAATCAACGTGCCATGGCGTTTTGATAAAACATAAGCCACGGCTAAGCCGTGGCTAAGCGCCTTACGTCATTCCTTCCGCAAAACAATATCCCCGCTCGTCTCAATAAGCAAGCCGACGTTGCCGCCGCCGATTTCTATGCGCGCGTTTTGTGTGTCGTCTCCGGTCAACAGCACCGGAAAGTCCGAACGGACTTTGCCGTATTGCGAAGAGAGCGTGCCGCGCAATTCCGCAGCCGCGGGCAGCGCAACGCTCACCGGCTTGTACGAAGTGAGCAACTCAATCCGGCTGCCGGGCGGCAATTTTTCCACGCGCAAAACTTCGATGGGGCTGCTATCCCCGCGCACGAGTATCGAGCTTGAAGTGCCTTGCACGATGACATACTTGTACGAGTTGGTAATATCAACCTCGCCGCCGATGTTCTTCGCGCTCACGCTACACGAGGCGCCGTTCACTTTGAGCGCGCCGCGCACTTGCTCCACTTCAATCGTTTTGTATGAACTCACAATATTGACATTGCCGCTGACGTCGCGCACGAGCACATTCGAAGAATTGCCGTCAATATCCAAATTGCCGCGGATTTTGCTCACGCGAATATCTTTATATGAAGAGACGAGCGTCACGTCGCGCTGCACCTCGAGCACTGTGACCTCGCACGAACTGCCGTCGAGACGCAACCCGCCGCCCACTTGCTCCACACGCACGATTTGATATGACGTCGTGATATCCGCATCGCCGCCAATCACGCGCGCGTCCACCGCGCTCGATTCGCCGCGCAGCGTTAAATTGCCGCCCACGCTATCCACGCGAATCGGTTTGTAGCTCGATTGCAGGAGCGCATTTTTGCGCACATCCAACACGGAAACGGTGCTGCTTGGCGCGTCGAGCGTCAAACTTCCGGCGATATGCGCAACGTCGATGATTTTATAAGAACTCGTGATGGCGCAATCGCCGCGCACGTTTTTGCCGATGACGTCGCTGCTCGGCGCGGCAATCGTCAATGTGCCGCCAATGTTTGCGAAGTTGACGGATTTGTAGCTGCTCTCGATCTGCGCCGCGCCGCTGATGTTGGAGAGAAAAACTTCGCCGCTGCCATTGGAGATTTGCACGGCGCCGGCAAAATCACGCACGGATACCGCCGCATAATCATTGTTCAAAAGCAATTGCCCGCCGCAATTTTCCACCTGCACTTCGCCTGAATTATTTTCCAAACGCAAATCGCCGCTCACGCTGTTGACCTTCAGGTCGCCATACGCGTTTTCAATTTGCAAATTTTGCTGCTGCGGCACGCGCAAATGGAGCACGACGGAACTGGAAATCTCTTCATTCACCTTCATGCCGAACCATTCGCGCAACAAGCTTTGCAGGCCGGTGTATGATCTGCGCCGCACCGTCTCCGTGGGCAAATCGAGTCGCAAGCGAACGCCTTCGCGATACGGTTCGAACACAAAGCGCAGTTTGCTAAAAAAATCTTCAATCTCTTGCGCGGCCAGATCGCTGACTTCGACTGTGGCTTCGGCTGAGATGTCATTGCCCATCGTGCCCGTGATTTCAATCTCAGCTTGCATTTTATCCACAAAGAGCGTCTTGCCCGACGCGGCGGCAATGCGAGCCGTGTAGGTACGACTTGCGGTGGTGCGCGTCTCTGCGCCTTTTTCGGCGCGCAAGCCTGTGGTAAAAAGTAGAAGCGCGAGGAGGCACAGAAGTCGCTTAATCGTATTCATGTTTACCTCGTGAGAAGATGACGTTGGATGATTTCGAGTTCGACCGGCATGCGTTGCAACAGCTCAGGCCTTCGGCTCCGGAAGCTTATCGCACCGAAAATTTATGCGAGTGAAGAGCGGCCACAATGGGCCGGAGCTACAAAAAACCATGGTCACAGTGCACTACAAACTAACCTTCACGTTGTGTGGCGAGTTCTTGCAACGTTTCCTTTTTATCTTGCAGGGCCATGAGCATATAGCGTCGCAAATGCCCGTTGCCGGGATTCTCCGCAAGCGCTTCGCGGCAGCGCGCGATTTGTGTATCGATCGTGGCGAGGCGATCGCGGTAGAGCAGCATCAAATCCCTGGGCAATTGCGCAAGCTGCGGCGTGGTGGCGCGTTCGAGCGCGGCAATCGCAGATTCATACTCTCTTTCCTTTTGCACCACTTGCTGCAATGCGGCGGCCGCGAGCACACCTTTGCCAACGGCGTCGTCGTTGGAACGCATGAAGAGCGCGCTCACGCTCAGGCCGAGGAGCAAACTTGCAGCAAGGGCATAAGCAACGAATTTTTGTGCTTTCGCAAAGCGCGTCTGCAAGCGCGTTTCGCGTTGTTGCTCTGCGCGTAGCGTGTTCGCAATTTTTGCCCACAAGAAAGGCGAAGCTGAAGACGTTGCGAGCGCGCGGGCCGTTTGCATAAGCTGCTGATCTTGCGCGCACAGTTTTTGGCAATCGGCGCACTCGCGCGCGTGCTGTGCAAATGCGTCGGCGGTGAGTTCACCGAGTTCGTGTTGGCGATAGAAGTCGCAGGTCATGCGAGGCTCGTTGGGGTTTGTGAAAGATTCCCCCCTTAGAGGGGGCCAGGGGGTGTCGCTCGGAATCATGTACCGTTCAAATTATTTTTTGAAAAATTGCAGGATGATTCTCGCTTCAAGAACACCCCCTAACCCCCCTCAAGGGGGGAATTGGCCGGCGCTTCCTTCAGCAGTGCGCGCAGCTTTTGTTTTGCATGAAAAATCTGCGCCTTCACCGTGCCGAGGCTTAACTCGAGCGCTGCGGCAATGTCTTCTTGTTTCATTTCTTCGAGCGCGAACATGACGAAGCACGCGCGCATGCGCTCCGGCAGCGTGGCAATGGCCTCTTCCAGTTGCACGCGCAATTCAACGCTTGGCGTGTAAGACAATTCGCGCTCCGGTAGTTTTTGCGCGTGCTCACCTTTGCGTTGGCGGAGACGGTCGAAGCACACATTCATCATGATGCGAAATAAATACGTGCTGAAACGCGCGCCGAATTGAAACTGCCCGCGGCTGCGATATAATTTGAGAAACGTAATTTGTACCGCATCTTCCGCTTCTTCTTTGTTGCCGAGCATACGCAGGCCAACGCGCAATAGTGTTTGCTCGAAACGGCGATAAATGATTTCATAAGCGCGCACATCACCCGCTTGCAAGCGTTGAATGATCTCGCGCTCATTGTCAAGCTCGTGTTGCAGAAGGCCGGCTTTCGGTTGGGGATGAATGAACGACGTTGCTCTGTCAAAGCATTGGGTTAGACGGGGTGATGACGGAGAAGGTTTAGAGCGAAAATTGGTGCGGTATTGTCATGGAGGTGTTTCCTTAAGAAGTGATCGCGACGAGGAACAAACTTGAGAAGAATTTTTTAAGAGCACGATTTAAATCCGCCAACGCAGAATCTTGATGCAAAAGCCACGGAGAAAAAACTGCCGCGAATTTCTATTGCCATTGTTTCCGCCCAAACTTCAAATACAACACCGGCATGAAAAAAAGATTGAGCGCGGTGGAAGTGATCAAGCCGCCGAGAATGACGACGGCCATCGGATGCTCAATTTCATGGCCGGGGCGATTGCCGCCGAGCACGATGGGAAGCAATGCCAGCGCGGCTGCGAGCGCGGTCATTAAAATCGGCGCGAGGCGCTCCATCGCGCCGCGTTGAATCAACTCCAAACCGAAAAGCATGCCTTCTTCTTTTTCCAAATGGCGATAGTGACTGATGAGCATGATGCCGTTGCGGCCCGCGATGCCGAGCACCGTGACGAAGCCCACGAGCGAGCCGAGCGAGAGCACGCCGCCCGTGAGAATCACGCTGAGCACACTGCCGACGAGCGCGAACGGCAAACTCAAAAACACGAGCAGCGCGAGTCGCGCAGAGCCAAAGTCCGCGTGCAGAATGAGCAGGATGCCGACAATGGCGAGCAGCGACACGGCGAGCAAACGATTCTTCGAAGCTTGCTGCGCCGCGTATTCGCCCAAGAACTCGGGATGATAGCCGCGTTCAAACGGCACGTTTTGTACTTTGTTTTCGATATCGCGCGCGACATTGCCGAGGCTGCGGTCGCGCACGTTGCAGGTCACGTCGATATAACGCGAGGCCGCCTCGCGCGTGATTTGATTGGGCGTAGGCGCGATGAAAATTTCCGCGACTTCGCGCAGTGGAATCATCGCACCGGAAGGCGTGGTTATTCTCAAATCGCGCACGTCTTCAATTTGGCTGCGTACATGCGGCGCGCCCCAGACCACTACATCGAAAACTTTTTGTTCTTCATAAAACTCGCCCACCTTTGTGCCTTTGATCAAAGTCGTGGCCGCGCGTCGCACTTCGCCGGGCGTGAGCCCGAATTGCGCCGCGGCTTCGGGCTTGAAATGCACTTCGATTTGCGGCACAAGAATTTGCGGCTGCACTTTCAAATCAGCAATGCCCTCGACGCCCGCAATCGCGACGCGCACTTCTTCCGCCTTCGTGCGCAGCACGTCAAGATTCTCACCATAGATGCGCACGACCAACGTTGCGCTCGCGCCGGTGAGCACTTCTTTGATGCGCTCGCGCAAATACGTGAGCAGATCACGATAAAGGCCGGGATAACCATCCACGACTTTTTGAATCTTCGCGACTGTGGGTTCATAATCAACATTTGGATCGAGGCTGATCCACAACTCTGTGAAGTTGGGGCCGACAACTTCATCGGCGACTTCGGCGCGGCCAATGTGCGAGCCGAAATTGCGCACACCGGGAATCGCGCGCAGCTCTTGACTCGCGCGCACGGTGATGCGATCCATGGCTTCGAGCGAAGTGCCGGGCTTCTCCACCCAGTGCATCAAAAAATCGTACTCTTTAAAATGCGGCAGAAATTCTTCACCGAGAAAAGGAAATGTGATCGCGGCGAGGAGCAATGCGCCAACAACAAAGCGCGTAACGGCTTGCGGGCGACGGATGAGTTTGGGCAAGAGCGCCGCGTAATGCCGTTTCAACCAACGCACGAGCGGCGCGTCTTCTTTTTGATGAGTAGATTGCGGCAAGAGCATCAACGCCAGCGCAGGCGTGAGCGTGAGCGCGATGAACAACGATGCGCCAATCGCGAGCACATAAGAAAGCGCGAGCGGACGAAAGAACGAGCCGGACAAACCTTCGAGCATGAACACCGGCAACAGCACGAGGCCGACGATCAAGCTGCCGTACACAACCGCGCTGCGCACTTCGAGCGAAGCGTTGAGCACGACGTGAAATGATGATTGCGGATTGCCCGCCATGCGATTGAGGCGCAAGCGGCGCATGATGTTTTCAACGTCGATGATGGCGTCGTCCACCACTTCGCCGAGCGCGATGACGAGGCCCGCGAGCACCATCGTGTTGATCGTGCCGCCGCGATAGTGCAGAATCAAAGCCGCGGCGAGCAGCGAAGTCGGAATCGCGAGCACGCTGATGAAGGCCGTGCGCCAATCATTCAGAAAAAACGCGAGCACCAAAATCACGAGCACGCAGCCGATGAGCATGGCGCGATTGAGATTCGCGAGCGACATCTCGATGAACGTAGCCGGTCGAAAAATTGTCGCATCGATTTCAAGATCCGTGAGGCCGGGCCGCAACGCCGCGAGCGCGGCTTCGACTTTGTGCGTGACTTCAAGCGTGTTGCCCCACGGCTGTTTTTCCACAATGAGCAAAAGGCCAGGCCCGTCGTTGATAATGGCGTCGCCAATCGGCGGCGGAAAACCCTCTTGCAAATCCGCGACATCGCCGAGCGTGAGCGGCGAGCCGTTGCGCAAAGCCACGGGAATGTGCGCCAAATCTTGCGGCGAATGAATCGGCGCGACATGCGCCACAGCGAGGCGTTGATTGGGCGTGTCGATAAAACCGCCGCCGCCAATCTCGGTCGCATCGCGCGTCGCGCGCAGCACGTCGTTCAAACTGACTTCGTGCGTGCGCAGCTTTTGCGGATCAACGAGCACTTGGATTTGTCGATCGCGCTGGCCCCAAATCGCAACATTCGCCACGCCGGGAATCGCCATGAGGCGCGGGCGAATGGTCCACTTCGCGATGGTGGTCATTTCCATCTGCGAAAGTTTTTTGGAGGAGACGCCGATTTTCATCAAGCGACTCAAAGAAGAAAGGGGGGAGAGAATGACCGGCGGCTCGGCAACCGCAGGCAATTGCGCGGTGAGAGCCGTGAGACGTTCCTGCACAAGTTGGCGTGCTTGCAACAAGTCCGTGCCTTCTTGAAAGATCAACACGACGGAGGAAAGTCCGAGAACGGATTTCGAGCGCACGGTCTTGAGCCACGAAGTTCCGTTGAGCGCGTTTTCAATCGGCACGGTGACAAGCGCTTCCACTTCGGAAGTGGAAAGGCCGGGCGCTTCGGTTTGAATTTCGACGAGCGGCGGCGCAAACTCGGGGAACACGTCGAACGCAGTGCCGCTGATGATGCGCGTACCCGCGATCATAAACGCGAACGCGAGCACAACCACAGCAACGCGCAATCGCAAAGAGGTGGCAACGAGCCATTGCATCATTTGCCGCCTCCGCGCTGAATGGTTTTCTGTAACTGGAAGCTGGTGTGCAAGGCCGAAAAGGAAACTTGTTTCTTGTGCATGTGCGGATTATCTTTTCTCAGGTTTTCAAATTTTTCTCAAAGGCAAAATCATGCAGAAGCAAACAACGATTTATTACTCGCGCGTGGACGCGATTATCGCGTTAGCCAAGCGCCTCAATCTTTATGAAAAGCGGTATCAGCTTTCCTCGGAAGATTTTTTTGATCAATTCCACAAAGGCCAGCTCGACGATTCAATTGACTTCGTCGAATGGGCGAATGATTATGAGAACCTCCGAGCCCTCAAGGCCGAAGTGGAAGAGCGCTTGAGCTATGCAGCATAATCTGCTCTCCGATTATCTAGCTGAGATCGAAGCCGGCTTTCAAACTCTCAAGGCTTGTCACTATGAGAAGTACGTTGAGGAAATACTCGGCACCGAACGCGCCAATTTACGTGTTCGTGCCCGATTTGCAACAGGCCATCTATTGGAAGCCAATGAAGCTGTGACGATTGTATCAGGCGATATTGCGCATCTTTCTTATCGTTATCATTTTCAGGATAAAAACAACACCCTCATTTTTCGATACGACAACACGCCTCATTTCCCCGATCTTGCCACTTTCCCGAATCACAAACATCTTCCGGATCGTGTCGTTGCTATCATGAAGCCTTCGCTCAATGATGTGATCAAAGAAGTCAATCAACATCTATTGGCGAGCTAACAAATCACGCTTCACTTTCCCCCTCCGAACTCCGTCCCAAATATTTCCGCTGCGCCTGCAATTACCACTTGTGTGCCGGGCTTGGGGCCGCGCGCGAGCAGGGCGTTGCCGTTGATCACGCTGCGCATCTCTACGCGGCGGCGCGCGAATTTTTGCGGCGCGATTTGTTCATACACCCATTCGCCGCCGTGAATGTCATAGAGAATCGCGGAGAACGGCACGACCAAACTTTCCGTCTCGGATTTTTGCGCGAGCGTTACTTCCATTTTTTGGCCGAGGCGAAATTGCCGCGCGTCATTTGTTATTTCATAAAAAAGATCGGCGGAAGCCGCATGGGCGTTGCTCTGCGGCGGGCCTTGCACGGGCCGCGCTTCATGCGAAGCGCCGTTCGTTTCGCCCAGCAGCGTGACTTGCGCGGGCTGCGAGGCGTCAATCTTCGCAAGGTCGCCGACATAAACCGGCACGCGCACCCAAACAGGATTTTGGTTCGCGACTTCAAACAAAGCCGCGCCCGCGGAAACGGTTTGTCGCGGCGTAATGTCGATTTGTTGAATCACGCCATCGAAGGGCGCAGCAAGCGGCATCGTTGCCAATGCGAGCGCGGAAGAATCCGGCGCGGTGTTGTTGGTGAGTTGCACGCGCGCTTCCGCGGCTTTGTATGCGGCCTCCGCAGCGAGCATTTCCGCTTCGGTCTCTTCTTTTGCTTTCACGCTGCCGGCTTTATCCAACAACAATTGCGCGGCGCGTTGCGCTTTGGCTTGCGCGACTTCGAATTGCATTTTCTTGAGCGCCACTTCATCGCGCGTGCCGAGCAGGTCGGCGTTCGAGGGCAAGGGCAGCAAACGAAAAATCGTTTGACCTTTGCGCACGAACGCGCCGGTTTGCGGCAATGCTCCAAGCGGCGCGAGCACCACTCCGGCAACGGGCGCGGTGATCACGATACGTTTTCCGGGCGGCGCAACGATTTCGCCGCCGCGTTTTGTCACATGCGGCAGCTTGCGGAGTTCGACGGCTTTGGTTGCAACGCCGAGACGTTGTTCCGCTTCGGGCGAAAGCGTGACCGTTGCCAATTCGGATTCTTTCACAACGTTCTCAAGCTTGGCTGGAGGCGCGGAACTAATCAATGGTTTGGATTCGCGCGCGCAACTCCACGCGGCAAGAGCCGCAAGCGCAAGCACCAGCGCAAAACGTTTGTTGCGATTTGGGTTCAAGTTCATTTTATCAACTTTTCACTAAATGTATGCACCGGCAGCGCGAGATTCGCCACCACCGGACGATGATCGGAATAACGCGACCAATTCAGATTACAGTTCACGACCGCAATCTTTTTGCTCACCCAGATATGATCAATCATCAACATCGGAAGCGGCAGCGGCCATGATTCGGCAAAGCCGTTGCCGGCGCTTTCGAACGCGTGATTGAGATGGGGATGAAAGGCTTCGAAGAAAATGGAGTCAAGCGGGGTATTGAAGTCGCCCATGACGACGAGGTTGGTATGCGCATACGCGTGAATCATTTTCAGCAAAGGCGCAAACGCGGGCGAGCGCGAACGAAACGGATCGCTGTCGAAATCCACGAGCAACACATAAACGCGCTCGCGCCGTATTTCGACCTCAAGTAGATTAAAGCGGCCACGACCGCCGAGCGAGCCGGTCTCTTTCGAAATGATTCTTCCTTTGGTGATCAAAGCCATGTTGCCGCCCAATTTTTCCACACGCTGGTTGGGAAAAATATTTTGCCATGTGCTCACGTTTTTGCTGCGAACGCCGGCTTCCACCATGCCGATCAAGTCCGCATCAAAGCCGGAAACATAGTGGGCGATCTCCGTTGTTTCGCGATTGCTGGCCGCATTCCAAAACAGCACTTTCACATTGTCCGGTGTCGCGCGCTTGGCATTCAGCGAAAAGCTTTCATAGGACCAAACGCAAAGCGCGCCGAGGGCAAAGACAAAACAAAATTGCGCGAAGCGAGTTCGCCGACTGAACCACCAGAGCACGCCGAGTAGCAAAGCCATGCAAGCCAGAATCGGAAGCGGCGCGGCATAATATGCAAACGCGAGTTCTGCAAGCGTGTCTTTGATCACAAAACGAATCACAAGACAGACGAGCAACAAGCCGCTCAACAGCGTGCTGCAAGACAACAGGCCGAAACGCAGCATGGCGCGGATGGGCGGCAATTGGACTTTCATAATTTTGCAAACCCCACGCTATGTTTGAGTCGCGCGTGCGCGCGCTGCAAATCCGCGGCGGCTTCGGCTTCGCGCAAACGCGCGTCGAGCAGTTGCCGATTGATTTCCAGCACGAAGAGGTAGGCAACTTCACCGACAGCATAAGCTTTTTGCGCGCGCTGCGCGGCTGCGATTGCAATTGGAACCCATTGCTCGCGGCAGAGAGCGAGCGTTTGTTGCGCGGCGAGATAATCCGTGCGCACTTGGCTCACTTCCAATGCAATGCGGCGCTGCACCACGAGATATTGCGCCGCGGCTTGCTCGATTTGCGCATGCGCACGCGCGGTTTTGCCGTTGTTCCAATTGAAGAGCGGAACTTCAATTTGCGCGCCTGGCCCCATTTCAAAACCTTCTTTGCCGGAACCGTTTGCATCGAGCACGCCGGTGAGATTTAAAATTTTCGTACGCTCCCAGCCGAGGCGTTTGCCCGCGGCTTCAATTGCGAGTTCCGCGGCGCGCAAGTCCGGTCGCGAAGCCATTGCCGCGGTCTTCAACTCCGCAAATGAGCGCGAAGGCAAGTCGGTCATAGTTGATGAAACGAGGGCGAGTGTCGTGTCGCGAACATCGAGGCCAAGTAGCGTCGTGAATCGCGCTTTCGCGTTGTCGATTTCTTGCTTGCGACGCACGGCAATTTCCTGCGCGCGCAACGCTTCGAGGCGCGAGGCGGATTCTTCGAGTTCGCTTATGTCACCGGCACGCAAACGGGCCGCGGCAATATCGGCAATCGCTTGTTGTGCTGCGGCATTTTGCTCGCCGAGATTTTGGCGTTCCTCCGCGAGCGCAAGATCGGCATGCGCGATCATTGCGTCGCGCGCGAGATCGAGTCCGTGCTGCACCAAATTTTCTGCGACACGTTCGGCATCAAGCTTTGCCGCGGCAACGCGCTTTGGGCGTTGCCACAACGCTTCGAACGGCAACGTGAGCGTATACTCCAACTGTTTCGGCCCAAGCGGAAAGAGCAGCGACAACACGGGATTGCGCAACAAACCCGCTTCAATCAAATCCGCGCGCGCGAAACCAAGCTCGGTGAGGTCCGTTCGAAATTGCGCATTGTTCCAGAGCGCGAGCGCAACGGCTTCATCTTCCGTCAATCCATCCGCCAGCGCAACGCCCTGCGGAATGCGCGCGGAATCGCTTTGCGCAATAGGATTGAGTTCATGCCCAATGCGTTCGCGCAGCGCTTGGGAAATGTCGGAACGGTCGCGCGGCAAGTACGAAGCGCAACCGAGGAGTAGCAAGAGCAACAAGCCACCGACGCATTTGTTCATCATTCCTTTTCTTCGCCTTCGATTTCCTCTTGCAGGAGTTTGCCGCTCGCCTCAAACACAAGCTCGTAGCGTTTGGTTTCACCCTGCGCTTGCACGTTGAGTTTTATTTCATAAAGAAGCTTTTCGCCTTTGCGAATGCTTTCGACGCGCTGAATTTCGGCTTGTGGAAAAGCGCGCGCCAGTTCCGCGCGCACGGCTTCGGGCAAATCGGCCTGTGCTATCGTCTCTTCCACTTCAAGCAGTTTGCCCTCGCTCGCATAGGCAATGTCGATTTGCTTGCCTTCGTTCACAAAAGAAATTTCGTAGAGCTTTTCTTTGCCCTCGGCTTCTTCGCTATAGCCGCGCACTTCTGCGTTGGGGTACGCGGCTTTGAAGGCTTGCAGCACCGCGGGTGGAACGTCTTTTTCTTCGACCTTTCTTTCGTATTCTTCCGAGCCGCAAGCTTGCAAGCTCAAGATGGAAAACGCGAGAATCATGTTAGTAACGATCTTTTTCATCTTCATTCTTCCTCTTCAAAATAACGCATAAGCGTCTTAACGCACCGGCAATGCGAACATGATGCCGACATCCGGCGCCCAGTCGGTCGCTTTGGAAGTCAGCCCGAAGGCATTGTTGAGCCGGAGATAAACCTTGCGGCTCAAACGCCATTGCGCTTCGGTGATAAACTCCACTTCGTCTTGCGTGCCTTCCACGCCCAAGTAAATGTGCCACGCGGGAGAGACGCGCTTGAGATATTCAACGGCAAACTCGCCGAGATCGGTTGCACCTCCGGCCTTTGCATGCTCGACTCCGGCGCGCGCGCTCAATGTGCCCCATTTAAAACCGCGCAACAAGCCCGCTCCCAATTTAAATTCGTAGTCGCTCGTGCCGATCAACAGCTTCTCTTTGTTTGAAGGAAAGACAATCTCGAAGTAGCTGAACACTTCGGGCCGTCGAACATTTTCCTTGAGCACACGCAGGTCGAATTGGATTTGCCGGTCGCCCAGTCCCGACTCCGTCAGCTTCATAGGCATGGCCGAAGGATCGAGCGGCGATTTGTATAACGACGCTTTGATCGTCGCTGCTTCCAACTCAATCGCCAACCAATCCGTCACGCCGTAGCTCACGAACAGCAAGCCCTCATTCGCGCGAAACTTTCCGCGATAATCTTCTTCCACTCCGAAGCCCAGCTCCGCAGGTTTGTACTCGAAATCATTGTTGCGATAGTGCTCGAAGAACGGCGAAACGAGCAACTCACCGCGGCGCACGTACGTGCCGAAGATCGAAGTGCGAATGCCGGGGCCGCGATCACGCAAGTAAGACGGCAAATCTTCCTGAGCAAAGCCGTCCTGCGATTCCGTGAAGCCGGCGCAAAAGAGCAGCAGGCCGAAGCGCAAAAACGCGTGTTGCTTCATTGCATTTCTCCTTGTTTGGGCGGCATGGCAACGAGACTCGTCGAGTGCGAGGTTGATTTTATCACCGGCAAAAATACGCAGGCAAGCTGAAGCGAGGCTGAACGCGCATTAGAAATTCATCATCGCGCCGAAACGATTGCCGATGAAGTAGGGCCGCACGGCGCAGTTGGTCGGCGCTTGGCGCTGCTTGCGCACGAGGGTGCCGCCGATCCAATAGCCGAGCGCGCCGCCAATCATCGTATCCGAAGCCCAATGATTGCGCGTGGTCATGCGCTGAAACGCGACAGACACCGCAAACGTGTACGCCGGAATTTCCACATACCAATGATCATACTGTTTCGCAATCACGGTCATGAGCGCGAACGCGCTGCTCACATGGCCGGAGGGCATGGACTTAAATTCTTCCGCGCGGCTGAATTTGAAAAGATTAAAATCACGCGGGCCATGATCGACATAAGGCCGAGCGCGGCCCAAGAGCCCTTTGCTGCCGGTCGTAAACAGTTGCGTGAGTATCGAGGCTTCGACGAGCAAGCGGGAGGTTTGCAAAAGCTTTTTGTCGCGTAGAATCAATCCGCCCGCCAAGCTCGCGGCGGACAATCCGATGGCGGTATTCACCGGCCCGATATCGTCGTAAACTTGGCCGAGCTTGGCAAACTCCGTGAAAGGGCGCGAAGAAAACTCGTAACCTTCAAGCGCCAACTCTTCGTCGATCTTGTTGTCGGCGCGAAAAACAAATCCGATGGAGAGTGCGGAAAAAGCGAGAAGTTTGAAGCCACCTTTCGATGAAAGTCGTGCGGGCGAAGTGATGACATAACCGACGTCGCTGCTCACGGTTTTGATCGCACACACAATAGGGTTGTCCTTGCGCGCGTTGCCGGCGTCTTGCGCGAAGACGGCAGTGTGCGTGAGGAGGGCCGATAAAATGACGAGAGCGCGAGCTTGCAGTTTGAGCATAAACGCCTTTCAGAGTTTTGATAAACAACTTTTCTTAAGAAACAGGCAAATGCACGCGCACGGTTGTTCCAACACCGACGGCGCTAGCAATGACCAATTCGCCGCCATGCGCGGCAACAATCCATTTGCAAATCGCCAAGCCGAGGCCGCTGCCGCCGGTGCTGCTCGTGCGTGATTTATCCACACGATAGAAACGATCAAAAATATGCGGCAGTTCTTCCGAGGGAATGCCGACGCCGGTATCCGTAAGCGCCAACTCCACGGCGTGCTCGGTTTTGCGCAGGCGCAATTCCAACGCGCCGTGCAAAGTATATTTCAAAGCATTGTCGCACAGATTCATGAGCAACCGCCGCACAAGCGCTTCATCACCCCAAAACTCGACGGGAGTGCACTCCGGCAAATTTACGGCAAGGCCGCGTCCTTCGGCGAGAATCGTCACGTCTTCGAAAATTTCCTGCACCACGAGATCAAGCCGAAACAGTTTTTTGTTGATGGGATAATCGCCGCTGTCGGAGCGGGCCAGCAGCATGAGGCTTTCGGTGATTTGTCCCAGCGCGAGCACGCGATCCAAAGTTTTTTGCAACAGCCCGCGCGTTTCGTCGGAAGCCTTTTCGTCTTGATAAGCCAATTCCAAATCGCCGCGCAAAATGGTGAGCGGAGTGCGCAGCTCATGCGCCGCGTCTTGCGTGAATTGCTGCAAACGTTTGACACCTTCTTCCAAGCGCGCGATCATGCGATTGAGCGTAGAAACGAGCGCGCCAAATTCATCCGTGCCGGAATAAGCAGGCAGGCGCTCATGAAGGTTCGTCAGCGAAATTGATTCTGCACTATGCGCGGCATTGACCACGGGCCGCAACGCAAGCCTGGCCAAGAGCCAACCGCCGGCAATGGCAAGCAGCATTGCCAGCGGCACAATCCAAATGAGAATTTCCCCGGCCTCTTTCGTCACCTTGAAGATCATTTCATTTTCCACACCGACCGCAACCGCGCCCCATGTGCGATGAAACACGCGCACGCGATAACGATGCGACCCAATCATAATGCTATAACTGCCGGTGCTGCGTTCGAGGAAATCAATGGGCAACAACTGCTCAATGTTTTTTAAACCGCCGCTAAACGATGCGTCGCCGCTTCCGCGTTTTATTGCCAGCAAAGCAAATTGCCGCTTCAAGCCATAACGCTCCTCCAACTCTTCATGCAATTCAAGCGCGAGCGCTTCATATTCTTGTTCCTCCGTCGTGAGCAGCGGCAAAAACTCCGCTTCAAACAGCGTCGTGAGCCAACGCTCTTCCGTGCGCAGCGCTCTGCGAGTTTCATCATTAAGCTGTCGCTCCAACTCATAAGCCAGCACGCCCAAGACGAGCGCGAGCACCGCAAAAAAGGCGAGCGCATACCACATCGTAAGTCGAACGCGAATCGTCAGCTTCATGCCTCCGGCTCCCGCATAAGATAGCCGCCGTTGCGCACCGTATGCAACACGCGCGGCTCGCCGGGCAGTTCGATCTTTTGTCGCAAACGACGCACATAGACTTCGATGAGATTGTAGTCGCTGGCGAAGTGATAATCCCACACATGCTCGGCAATCATGCCTTTGGTGACGAGGCGGCCTTTGTTGCGCAGCAGATATTCCAAGATCGCATATTCGCGGCTGGTCAGCTCGACACGGCTTTCGCGCAAACGCACTTCGTGTGCTGCCGTATCCAATATGAGATCGGCGACCGTGAGCAAATTGTCTTTCGTGGCGGAATGGCGGCGCAGCAACGCGCGCACACGCGCACGCAATTCCGCCACGGCGAAAGGCTTGCCGAGATAATCATCCGCGCCCGCGTCCAATCCGGATACGCGGTCGGCCACTTCATCGCGCGCCGTGAGCAACAGCACAGGAGTCGCCATCCCTTCACGGCGCAAAGTTTTTAACACGGCGAGGCCATCTTTATTGGGCAGCATGACATCGAGAATGATGAGATCATAGGCTTCAGACAAAGCCAACGCTTCGCCTTGCCGCCCTTCTTCGGCGCAATCAACCGCGTGCGCCTCTTCGAGCAGCGCACGTCGCACCAAATCGGCGACGTCTTTTTCATCTTCAATGACGAGAATTCGCATGCTTTAGTCGCGCCTTCGTTTAAACGGTGAGCAAAAAAATAAGCGAGGTATCTGAAATGAGGCTGAACGCAGGATAGTTTTCAACACAGCAAAGCATGGAAGGGCGGAGAGGTGATTGAGTCTCTACTTCCCGAAATCGCCGTAGTCCCGCCCCCCTTGTGAGGCGTTGATGGAACACAGAAATTTCATTGTTCCACCATTCGCCCACAAGGGGCGCGGGGATTACTCTGAAAGTTTTTTGACTCCACACGGAGCAACAGCGCACGCAGAAAAAGCATGTGGCTTTATCGTGGAAACCCCGCAAGCGGGGTTCATACCGATTGGGTGTCAGCCCCGTTCATGGGGCTGACATCTTCTCGCTCGATGCTTCACGGCGATGGTGAGCGCGATTATCCGTGCAAAATTCAGGAGCTACGTTCGCCGCAAATCCTTCAGCACTTCACGCGCGGCATTGTAGCCGGGCGCGCCGGTGACGCCGCCGCCAGGATGTGTGCCCGCGCTGCAGAGATAGAGATTCGCGAGCGGCGTGCGATATTGACCAAAGCCTGCGACGGGTCGCATGAAGAGGAGTTGATCAAGGCCCATTTGCCCGTGAAACTCGCCGCCTTCGGTGAGCGCGTAGTCGCGCTCCCAATCGAGCGGGGTGAGGGTTTGACGATGGAGAATGAGATCGCGCACGTTCGGCGCGTATTGCGCGAGCGTGTTAATGATGTGATCGCCGAGCGCTTCGCGTTGCTCTTCCCAATTGCCTTCGCGCAGTTTGTACGGCGCATATTGCATCGTAATCGACATCACGTGCTTGCCGCTTGGCGCGAGCGAAGTGTCGAGTATCGTGGGAATGACGACGTCAAGATACGGTTGTTGTGAATAACGGCCGTACTTCGCATCGTCATAGGCGCGTTCGAGATATTCCAAACTCGGGCAAATGAGGATGTGGCCGCTGAGTTGCGCTTCGTTTTCTGCGCCATTAAAACGCGGCAAGCCGTTGAGCGCAAGATTGACTTTCGCGCTCGTGCCGCGATAGCGAATGTTGCGCACACGGCGCACGAACGTCGGCGCGAGATTCGGCGCACCGACAAGCTCGAAGAATGTGCGCCGCGGATCGGCATTCGAAAGAATCGCGCGGGCAGAAATTTCCTCGCCGGTTTTTAATAACACACCAACGGCTTTTTCTTCTTTATGAATGATCTGCACGACCTCGGCGTTTGTGCGAATCTCTGCGCCATGTGCTTGCGCGGCATTTGCCAAAGCGGCCGCAAGTTGCCCCATGCCGCCGCGCACAAAACTGCTCGCGCGAAATCCGCCATTGGCTTCGCCAAGATAATGATAGAGCAGCATGAACGCAGTGCCCGAAGCTTGCGGACCTTGCATGCTTCCCGCCACGCTCGTGGCGCCGAGCAAACCTTTGAGCGTTTCGTTTTCAAACCACTCGTTTAAAAATTCTGTTGCGGTCATGGGCAGCACGCGCAGAAATTCCATCATCTCATGTTTGCCGAGATTTTTAATTTTAAGCCCGGCAGCGGCCCATGCGAGCAATTCGTTCCAATTGTTTTGCGCGACATGCGGCGGCGTGAGCAAAATGAGGCTGCGCAAACCTTCGGTGAGCTTGCTCATTAAGCGAATGAACGCGGGAAATTTTTCGGCATCAGCGGGTGAGAGGCGCGCGATCTCCGCGAGATTTTTTTGCTCATCGCGCCACAGGGTGAGCGCAGCGCCATGGGGTTGCGGCGCGAATGCGGCGACGTGACTCTTCATCAATTGCAGGCCGTGCTGCTCCAATTGCAGAGCGGCAATGACCTCCGCGCGCAAGAGTCCCGCATCGTGCGCGCCGGTGTTGAATTTAAAACCCGGAAAAATTTCTTCGGTCGCGGCCGCACCGCCGAGCGTGTGGCGGCGTTCGAGCACAAGCACACGTTTGTCCGCTTGCGCCAGCGTTGCCGCAGCGACGAGTCCGTTGTGGCCGCCGCCGATGATGAGAGCGTCGTAGGACATGGATTCCCTTAGTGCATTTTTAATCGTTCAACACTACCCGGACCAGCCGGAATCAAAAAAAAGATTCTCACGAAGAGAAGAAACGGTAGCTCTGCATTCAATCGTGGAGTCCTGATTTACTTTGCGCTCCTGCGATTTCTTGTGCATTTTTAGGGAAAGAACGCGACACTCTTTTCAGGAGCACAAGTCATGGATTCTGCGCTTCACTTTTGTCCCAATCCG
>JAYRWE010000047.1:0-25522 GCA_041918175.1 bacterium | reverse complement strand
GATCAGTAATCAGTGATCAGTAATCAGTGATCAGTAATCAGTGATCAGTAATCAGTGATCAGTAATCAGTGATCAGTAATCAGTGATCAGTAATCAGTGATCAGTAATCAGTGATCAGTTATCAGTGAACAGTTATCAGTGAACAGTTATCAGTGAACAGCAACGAGTAACCAGCAACCAGCATGCTCTCTGTCGCAGTCATCGGCCCGGATGGCGCGGGTAAAACCACCATCGCGCGCCGGCTCGAACAATCAAACAGTTTGCCCATCAAGTATCTTTACATGGGCATCAACATCGAATCGAGCAACGTCGCGTTGCCCACGTCGCGTTTTATTGAATGGCTCAAACGCAAGCGGCGGAAAAACTCGGGCGCGCCGAAACCTGCGAGCACTTCGTTGCATCATCGCGCGCCCGGCAAACGCAAGAAGACCAACCCGGTTTGGGCCGCGATTCGTTTGTGCAATCGCCTGGCGGAAGAATGGTATCGCCAATATCTCTCGTGGAAAATTCAACGCGCGGGACAGATTGTGGTTTATGATCGCCACTTCAGATTTGATTTTGAATTGGAGCAGGGAAGGGGAAGCGGTGAAAAAATGCGCATGACCGATAAAATTCATCGCTGGTGTTTGGCGAAGTTTTATCCGCAGCCCGATGTGGTTTTTTATCTCGATGCGCCTGCGGAGGTCTTGTTCGCGCGCAAAGGCGAAGCAACCGTGGAGTATCTCGAATCTCGCCGCCAAGCTTTCTTGCGGCAAGGTCAAGTCACGCGCAATTTTATTCGTGTGGACGCCACACAATCCGCGGATCAAGTGTATGCGGAAGTCATCCGACACTTGACCCAATTCTATCAACACCGACGCGGCAATGGCCGCGCATGAGCTTGCAGAAGCACGCCCAGCAATGTTCAGCCACGGTTTGACCGTGGCTTTTTTATAACTATGATGAATGCCGTCACCACAGCGCATACGCTGATCACAGAACACACGCATGCCCTCGGCGCGCGGAGAGAAAGCTCGCTTTTCGAGTTTCTCACCGAGATTTTCGCCGCGCTGGAGCAGGCCGAAATCACCTACGCCTTGCTGCGCGGCTATGACGAGTTGCACGCTGCGCAAACGTATCTTGAAGTGGACTTGCTCGTCGCCGCAAATGATTTGGCGCGGTTCGCGGAAGTTGTCGCACGCAAAAACTTTGTTGCGCTTCCCAACTGGGGCCATGCCCCGCATCATTTCTTTCTCGGGTTTGATCGCCAGCGCGGGAGTTGGCTCAAGCTCGATGTCGTCACCGAGCTGTGTTATGGCGCGCCGGTGCGCGCTCTGCATGTGGATTTAGCAGGAGCTTGTTTGCAGCAGCGCGAGCGCCGCGAGCCGACTTATGTGCTCGCGCCGGAGCATGAATTCCTCACGCTCTTTCTGCATTGCCTGCTGGATAAGAAAAATTTCCGCGAAGAACGCCGCGCGCGTTTGCTCGAATTGTTCGAAGTGATTCAACGCGAGCGCCGTCTGCAGGAACGTTGCCACGCCCTGGTTGAAAAATATCTCGCGCCCGCGCTCACGTGGGAGGAGCTACAAACGGCTCTGGCGCAAACTGATTGGCCGGTCTTGCTCAAAAAGCACAAAGCGGTTTCCGCGCGCTTAACAATCGGGCAGCGTTTCCACGTGTGGTTCAGAAGAGTACATGTGAATGTGAGCCGTCGCTTGCGCCCATTGCTCTTCGCTTTGCGGCAACGCGGTTTGTTCATCGCATTGCTTGCGCCTGATGGCGCCGGCAAATCAACCCTCGCACATGCTTTGCAAAAAGATTTCGGGTTGAAAGCACAGCTCATCTACATGGGCACGAACATCGCCGCGCTCAATATCAGCTTGCCGAGCACCAAGTGGTTGCATCGCGTGCTCAAGAAATCGCGCGCGCCCAAGCTCCTCAAGCTTGCGCTCAAGCCGGTGAATTATTGCAACCGCATTTTGGATTTGTGGTATCGCATCGCGTATGCGCATACGCAACGGCTGCGCGGCAAGTTTGTCGTATTCGATCGTTACGTGTACGACTCCTGGATTGCCAAACCTGCGACCACGTGGGCGAAGCGCATGCGGCGAAAATTTTTAGAAGCGGGCTGGCCCACGCCGCATGTGGTAATTTTGCTCGACGCGCCCGGTGAGTTGTTGTTCCGCCGCAAAGGCGAGCATTCACCGGAATGGCTGGAGCAACAGCGGCAAGCCTATCTCGCGTTGCGCGAGCATGTGCCGCAAATGTATGCCGTCGACGCAACGATGAGCGCCGAAGAAGTGCAGCGCGAGGTGCTTGCGTTGATTTGGGAAAGCTTTACGAGGAAGAATCAATAAACAATAAGAGTCAGGGAAGTCGGACTTGCGCCAACGAGTTTTTGGAGCGCAAAGAAATCTTCTGCGCAAGTCCGACTTCGCACGATCTATGGAAACCACCGTCACCGAAAATAGCAAACCGAAGAAAGCCAAGTCGAAAGATCCGACGCGCAAACAATTGCGTGGGTCGAGTCTTTTGCTCGGCGGACGCATGCTCTCCGTAGGCATCAATTTCGCCGCGCAGGTATTGCTCGTGCGCCATCTCTCCACGACCGACTTCGGCGCGTGGGCTTACGCACTCTCCGTGGTTTCATTTTGTCAGGGTTTTGCCGTGCTCGGTTTGGATCGCGCCATCACGCGTTTCATCCCGATTTATCATGAGAACGAAGATTATGCAAAACTCTTTGGCACGATTCTGTTAGTGTTCGGTTCGATCGCGTTCACAAGCTTGCTCATCATCGGCGCGTTTTTCGCCGCGCCGGAATTGCTCGCGAAGCTCATGGCCGAAGGCACGAGCGATTCTTTCGTGCTGCTCTACATTCTCATCTTTCTTATGCCGGTGGAAGCGTTCGACGGTTTAATGGTGGGTCTTTTCGCGAGCTTCGCCAATCCCAAAGCGATCTTTTTTCGCAAGCATGTGCTCGGACCGCTGCTTAAATTTTCGGTTGTGTGGCTTTTGATTCTGTTCAATAGCAATGCGGTGTTTCTCGCCTACGGCTATCTCGCTTCGAGCGTGCTCGGTGTGCTCCTGTATGTTTGGCTCTTCGTGCGCTTGCTCTATCGCGAAGGTTTGCTCGCAAAATTTCGCGAGGGCCAGTTGGATGTGCCGTTTCGTGAGATTTTCTCTTTCACGATTCCGATGATGACTTCGGATTTGGTTTCCATCGTCATTCACTCCGCGGATGCGCTGCTGCTCGGCTATTTTCACGGGCCGGAGGAGGTGGCGTTCTATCGCGTGGTATTGCCCGCGGCAAAACTGAACAGCATTGTGATGACGAGCTTTTCGATGCTCTTCACGCCCACGGCCTCGCGCTTATTTGCGCAAAAAGATTTCGCGGGCATCAATGAGCTGTATTGGCGCACTGCCGTGTGGCTTGCCGTGCTTTCGTTTCCGGTGTTCGTGCTCACGTTTTCCATCGCCGACCCGCTCACCGTTTTTCTTTATGGCGAACGGTATGCACGCTCCGGCTTGATTCTCGCGCTGCTCTCGCTCGGTTACTACTTCAGCGCCGCGCTCGGATTCAACGGCCTCACGTTGAAAGTTATCGGCAAACTGCGCTTCATAGTAAACATCAACATTGCAGCCGCTGCTGCGAATGTGTTGCTCAACCTAATCTTGATTCCCAAATACGGCGCAATCGGCGCAGGCATAGGCACGGCGGGCACGATGATCATTCACAACATTTTCAAACAAACCGGCCTGCGTTTCGCTTCCGGCCTGAGTCTGTTCGATAAAAAGTATCTTTCTTTTTATGCGCTCCTCGCCGGCAGCTCGATCGGCCTGTTTGTCGTGCAGGAAATCTTTGCCGTGCCGCTCTATCTCGCCGTCGCGTTATGCCTTGCGGTTTCACTGTACGTGCTGTGGGTGAGCAAAACCAAATTGAACGTGAAAGAAAATTTTCCGGAGCTGTTGAAATTGCCACTCGTGGGGAAATTTTTAAAGTGATGCTCGAAACCACACTCAAAACCGATTTTGTGCCGGGCACGAATCTCACGGGCGGGCTGGCTTCTGCCGCGTGGCGTTTCTTGCTGCCCAGTTTGGAGCTGGAGAGTATTTTGTGTTTGGAAACGCCTGCGATCGCCACGCTCAATGTGCTCTCGCAGCATTGCAAAACTCTCACGGTCATTTCCACCAATGCCGGCAAGCTCGAAAACGTGCGGCAAAAATTGCAGCGCCACGGCGATTCGCATCTGCGCATGATTCACGTGCATGATTTCAAACGCTTGCCCGTCGAGGATAAAACCGTCGATTTGATTCTGCTCGCCGGAAAGAACGGTCTGGCATTGGTGCATCGCAGTCCGAGCTTGCACGCCGAGTTTGATCGTTTGCTCACGCCCCAAGGCACGGTTTATTTCGAAAGCCATGCGCTCACGGCACGCCTCCGCGTGCGTCGTATTCTTAAAAAATTGCGCGATGATGGTTTCAAACGCGCCCGCTGCTTTTGGATCACGCCGCTGCAAGGCGAAATGCGCACGGCGTTTCCATTGCGCGATGAACAAATGACGCAATACTTGCTTACGCATGTGCTTTTTGGGCAATCTTTGAAAAAGCGCGCTGCGAGTCGTGTGGGAACATGGTTGAGCCGCTCGGGAATATTTTCGCGCGTCATGCCGCGCCGCGCGGTCATGTTGCAGCGCTCGGCCACGAAAGAGCAGGTAAGTTCCGCGCCGAATTTTATCCAAGCGCTTGCGCACAGCGCGGGCCTTGCACTGCAATCGTATCGTTTCGGGCTTTCCGCGCGCGGCAAATACAATTCGAATAAGACGATCTTCTATGCGTTCGCACCGAAGCAGGCCAAACCTGAAATCGTGATTAAAATGACGCGCGCGCCGGAGTTCAACGCGCGTTTGGAAAACGAATACCGCGTCCTCGCCCAGCTTGAACACGAACGTCACGTCGCACGCGATTCGTTTCCGCAGCCGCTCTTCTTCGGCATGCACGCGGGCCTTGTTGTTGTTGGGCAAAAGGCCGTGCATGGCGAACCGTTTCGCAGCCGCACGCAGGCACATGCGCAATGTCCGCTCGCACAGCAAGCGCTCACGTGGATGACGCAACTCGGCGCAAACTCGGCGCATAAAATTGCGCCACCACAAACCCGTGCAAGTCTCGATGCTCTGTGGCAACGCTTCATTGCGAATTATCCCTTTGCGCAAAGAGAAGCCGCATTTTTAGCGGAGCAAATCAACCTGCTCGCCGCAAGCAAGCAAGCTTTTCCGCTCGTGTTTCAACACGGCGATCCCGGCACATGGAATATGCTGGTCTCGCCGGAAGGCCGGTTGATTGTGATTGATTGGGAAGCGGGCGAGCCGCATGGCGTTCCGCTGTGGGATATGTTTTATTTCATGCGTTCCTTCGGCAATTGGTGCGCACGCAAAACCGGCGTGCGCGATACCCTCGCGGCTTTTACGAAAAACTTTTGTGAGCCTTCCGAAGTCGGCGCGTTGTTGATTGAGACGGTTGATGATTATTGCCGGCGCATCGGTTTGGAGCGGCATTTGGCCGGCCCGCTGCTTTATACGTGTTGGATGCATCGCGCCTTGAAAGAATCCACGCGCTTGTCCGGCGCGGAATTGGAGCGCGGACATTATTTCAACTTGCTCAAACTCTGCATCGCCGAAAACAAAACGCCGGCGTTGCAAGCGTTGTTGGGGTGAGAAAGTTCGTAGTCTTGCCTTATGAGTTTTGATTTTCAAATTCGGTAGTCGCCCTCAAAAACTGTCATTCAGAAGGAATCTTTTTACTCGCTGGAGACTTATTCCAGTGCTTAAAAAGATTCCTCCTAAATGACATGACCCAGGAGGCCTCGTTACCGAATTTGATCGTCAAATTTCATTAGGCATTCTGCCCTCATCGGCTACGAACGCCTGAAGGCGTTACTACAAGCGCATTTTTTAGGAGGTCACATGTCCTCTTCACCAATCGACACTAAAAAAATTCCTCTAATCGCCGGCGCGCTCTTGCTCTTCGCGATTACGCTTGCCGCGGCTTGGCAAGAGCAAATCATTCTCGTCATCGGCGGCGTGCTCGCGTTGGCCGGCGGAATTTATTTATACAAAAAGCCGGAGCTGGCGACGCTGGTCTTTGTGTTTGTGTTCTATAGCAACGCCGCGGTGCTTGCGTATCAATTTCACGGCGTGCCGCAGATCGTTGCGGCCGCGGTGCCGCTGCTGCTCGGTTTGCCGCTGGCCTATTATGTCTTCGTGCGCCGCGCCGGCATTGTGCTTGATCGCGTATTGCTCTTCATGTTCATTTACTTGCTGACGCTCGTGCTCGCCACGCTGGCTGCGAAAGATGTGTTGCTCGGCTTGAACGAAATCGGCAACTACTTTCTCGAAGGCATTGTGCTCTATTTTCTCGTGCTCAATGTAATTCGCACTCTCACCACATTGCAGCGCGTGTTTTGGGCGCTTGTGTTTGTGTGCAGTTTGCTCGGCGCGCTCACCATCTTTCAAGAGTTGACGAATACGTACGACAAAAGCTATTGGGGGTTTGCACAACGCAAGAAGACGATTGACTTCGAGGAGTTGAATTATGAAGAATACTCCGGCGCGAAACGCGCGGAAGGTCCGGTGGGCGAGCAGAATCGTTACGCGCAACTCATGGTCGTGATCCTGCCGATTGGGCTGTACCTCTTTGTGACCGAACGCACGCCGCGCCGCAAGTGGCTCGCGTTGATTGGAACCGGCCTCACGTTTGCGGGCGTGTTGCTCACGTTCTCACGCGGCACTTTTCTCGCGCTAGGCTTCGTTTTCTTTTTGATGATATGCCTCGGCTATATTCGTCCGCGGCACGCTTTGGGCGGAGGGCTAGCGCTCGTGCTTGTGGTCGCAATCGCGCTGCCCGATTATATCACACGCGTCGCCGGTTTGATCGACATCGCCAAACTGCAAACCGCAAGCAGCGAAACGCGCTCTCTCGATGGCTCATTACGCGGACGCTTTGCGCAGAACCTTGCCGCACTTTATGTCTTCGCCGATCATCCGCTTGTCGGCGTCGGCCCCGCGCACTTTTCGAAATTCTATGTTTTGAAATATGGCAACGAAGTCGGCACCAAAAGATTGCGGGGCGAACGGCGCGCGCATAACATGTATCTCGAACAGGCCGCGAACACGGGCTTGATTGGCTTCTTCGCATTCATGGGCATCGTGTTTTTTGTTCTTTGGCGATTGTGGCGCGCGCGGCAATTTTTTCGCACACGTTCCGTGAGGCTCACGAACCTAGCCACGACTTTCGGCTTGAGCATTGTCTGTTATCTCACCACCGCGATCTTTTTGCATCTGTCCTATCAACGCTACTATTGGTTTCTGCTCGCGCTCGCCGGCGCCGCGCTGCAAGTTTTGCAAAGAGCTGCGGTAGAAACTTCGAGCGCAGTTGCAACGCCCGAGCCCGCTACACCGCCCGCGCCGGAAAGCGAAGTCGCAGCGGAAAATTTCATGAACGAAGCGTAAGCCATGATGGATGATCGCGCGCTTGCGCTGCAAACACATTTGCGAAACCACGCACCGCATTACTACCTCGATTGGGCGCAAACGGAGCCGCGCGTGCGACTCGCCAAAGTCGCGCCGCATCGCTCTTCAACGCTTTATCATTTCGATCTTAAAGTCGACAAAAGCTTGCGGCGCGTGGTCATAAAAACCCTGCCGCTCAGAGAAGCGCCGGCGCAAATTTCCGAAATCACCGCGCCTGCCCTCAAGTTTCGCATCGAATACGAAGCGCTCGTTGCGATTCATGACTATTTTAACGCGCTGCAAGACGCGCGCTTTGCCGCGATTCGCCCATTAGATTTTATCGCGCCACAGTGCGCCATTGTGATGGAGGCCGTGCAAGAACCGAGTCTGCGTTGGTTGTTCGCGCAGGCAAGTCGGCTGCACCCGCTGGCTGGCGGACAAAACCTGGCCCGCTGTTTTCATCACGCCGGCAGTTGGTTGCGCGCCTTTCATGCCATGCCGCGCAGCGAGCACGCCACTCCACGCGATGTGCTCGCGCAAGATTTTTTTTCGGCAATCGAAAAGTTTTCAACCTTTCTCGCGGGTTCTTTGTGCGAGCCGGATTTTTTTGAAGAGTTAATGCGCACTGTAAATGGCTCCGCGCGCGGCATTCTCCCCGAACATTTGCCTGTTGGCCTCACGCACGGCGACTATGCGCTGCGCAATTTGTTGATCGGCCCCAACTGTCGCATCCGCGCCATTGACACGCAAGCCAAATGGCTCATGCCGATTTATGAAGACCTCGCGTACTTTCTCGTCGGCTTGCGGACGACTTGGCCGCAAGTGCTTAGTCAAGGCCTGGCTTTCAGTCAAACCGCGCTGCTGCAAT
The DNA here is from genome assembly GCA_041918175.1 of bacterium. Classification (GTDB taxonomy): domain Bacteria; phylum Zhuqueibacterota; class Zhuqueibacteria; order Zhuqueibacterales; family Zhuqueibacteraceae; genus JABWAN01. The sequence continues at coordinate 17,170 of JAYRWE010000047.1, read as the reverse complement.
ATGAGCAAGAATTTCTCTCCGGCTATTTTGCGCGCGAGCCAATTCCGTGGGAAACGATTCGGTTGTTCAAAATCAAAATTCTCCTGCTCAAATGGTCCGCCAACTTGCATCGCATGCAGCAGCCGGAGTCGGGCCTGCAAGCGCGCGTAACGAAGCTGCGGCGTAAACTGTTGCAGCGTTTCTTTCGCAAATGCGTCGTGCAGTTGATGCAAGCCGAGGCGCAAGGCCGGAGGCTAGAGGCATGAAGCTGCTTCCGCGTTCCGATAGCACGCTGCAACTCTCGCGTCGTTTGGACTGGCGTTTTCTTTTGCCAGAGCCGCGCTTGCGCCGCGTGGCGTTGTTTGATGCGCAACAAACTACGCTCGCGCAAGCGCTGCGGCACTTCAGCGAAGAATTGACGATCTTCGATTCTTCCGGCGCCGGTTTGCAGGAAGAAAGTTTTGATATCGTCGTTCTCGCGCAACCTTCGTTTGCACTGTTGGAAGCCGCCATGAAACTGCTCGCGCCGGGCGGTTATCTTTATGCCGAAGTGCAACACGCATGGATTTGGCGAAACGAGCGGAAGCTGCCGACACAGGCGTTGCACTTGCCCAAAATCACGGAGTGGCAAACGGAGCTGGCGCGTTTGGGTTTTGTGAATAACGCCGCGCACTGGCATCGCCCCACTTTCGAGCAGGCGGTGCAAATCATTCCGCTGGAGGACCCCACGGCCATGGATTTTGTGTTCAACCACCGTTCGGAAAGTTTGGTCAGCCAACTCAAATTCACCACGGGCCGCGCGTTGATGAATCGCCCCTGGCTGGCGCGCTTGCTGCAATGCGTGAGCATCGTGGCGCGCAAACCGGAATCAGTTTGATTGAATCATGCGATGGAATCGCGTTTTCTCTTATGAATACCCTCCTCAACTATCTCGCGCAAAATTGGCAACGGTTGGCGTTGGATCAATTCGCGGCGCCGGAGCAGCTTGCGTGTGTGCTTGCCACGCCGCGCTTTCGCGCCTCGAGTCACGTCATTTTTTTTGTTTTGGAAAAAAACAACACCGCGCCGATACTCGTTGCCAAAGTGCCGCGTTTGCCCGGCGATCATGCGCGCTTGGACCGTGAAGCGAGCAACCTCCGCGCGGCCAGCGCAGCAAAGCCGAACGACTGCGAGGCGATTCCGCGCGTGATTGCGTATGAAGCATTCCATCAACACATGTTGTTGATTGAAACCGCGCTCCACGGCGCGCCCATGAAACCCGCGCTCGTGCAGCGCCGTCCCAAGCAATGTCTCGAAGCCGGCATGGCATGGTTGATCGATTTTCACGGCGCAACCGCGCACGCAAATGCAACCGTGCACGACTGGTTTGCGCTTTTGATCGAACAACCCATTCGCCATTTTCAAAGCCTGTTGCCGCCCATGGCTGAAGAATTAGGTTGGTTGGAGGAAGTGTTGGCGTTGGCGGAAGGGCTGCGCGGGCAAACTTTGCCGCTCGTGCTTTCGCATGAAGACTTGAGCCATCCGAATATTTTGTTGACCGCAGCCGATCGCGCGCAAGTGGTGGATTGGGAATTGGCGGAACCGCATGGCTTGCCCGCGCTCGATCTATTTTTCTTCTTAACGTACATCGCTTTTGCCCGGCGCGGCGCACGCAAAAATGCGGAATATCTCATGGCCTTTGAAGAAGCTTTTTTCGGAACGCAGGCGTGGGCGAAAGAATACATTGTGCGCTACGCTGAGAGTTTGCAAGTGCCGGCGCGGGCACTGCCTGCACTCTTTGTGTTAAGTTGGACGCGTTATCTGATCGGTCTAGTCACACGGCTGCACGAGCAAAACGAGACGGTTTTTCATCTCGACCACGACACCCTAAAATGGTTACGCCACAATCGCTATTACACTTTGTGGCGATCTGCCCTTATGCACTGGCGAAAGCTGAGTTCGATCTAAAATATGCTGCGCATCTTAACCTATCATCGTATTGCAGACCCGCACGACACGCCTGCACTGAACCCGCGCATGATTAGCGCGACGCCGGAGGTGTTTGCTGCGCAGATGCGTTTGCTCGCACGCAAGTATCGTGTCGTGAGCATGGAAGAAGTCCTACACACGCTCTCGGCCAAAAAAAGTTTGCCCGCACGCGCGGTGTTGCTGACGTTTGACGATGCTTATTGCGATTTCGGTGAAATTGCATGGCCGATCCTGCGCCGCGAAAAATTGCCGGCGACGCTTTTTGTGCCCACGGGTTTTCCCGGTCATCCCGAACGCGCGTTTTGGTGGGACCGTTTGCATCGGGCATTTTGTCAATCCGCGTCGAAGAAGATCGAACTGGCTCCGCTCGGCGAGTTGGATTTGCAATCGCCGCAGACGCTGCATGAAAGTTTGAAGCGCACGCAGAACTATGTGAAAACGTTGCCGCACGACGAAGCGCTGCAATTCATCGACACGGTTTGTCTACGCATTGACGGCCGCCTGGCGCCGCAAAAGAGCGTTTTGAGCTGGAATGAACTGCGTGCATTGCATCGCGAAGGCGTGACTCTTGGCGCGCACACGGTTTCGCATCCGCTCATGACTCGGCTTTCGCACGAGCGTGTACGGTTAGAGATCACACAGTCGCAGCAAGATTTGCAACGTGAGATCGGCGCAACGTTGCCGATATTTTGCTATCCCAGCGGCGGCCACGATGACGCAGTGGTGGCGCTCTTGCGCGAAGAGAATTTTCAATTGGCGTTCACGACGCTGGACGGCCAGAATGATTTGCGCCGCGTCGATCCGCTGCGTTTGCGCCGCACGAATATCACCCGCCGCACCACGCCCATGTTGCTGCGCATTCGGTTGATGAAATGGGCCGCACAGGTTGATGCGTGGCGGCATCGTTAAACGCATGCTCGTGGTGGAACAATGAATTTTCTGTGTTCCATCAACGCCCCACAAGGGGGCGGCACTATGGTAATTTCGGGAAGTAATTTTAAGACGCGCTCTTACGAACGCAACGCGTATGCACACACCTCTTTTGGAAATATCCTCTCGGCGGCGGGATGCAATCGCTTTGAAGTCAGCTAGCTTGCAAAAATAAAAGTGAGGTAAACAAGCAAAGATGACACGTTGATGGAGCAGCGACGCAACAAAAAAATCGTAAGTCATACAAAAAATCTTGTTCCCATGAGCACCGCGAAAAATAAAACTCAACCCACGATGCACCAACCGCCCAAGCTTGCCTATCTCATGTCGCGTTTCCCCAAAATTTCGGAGACGTTTATTCTCTTCGAAATTTTGGAAATGGAGAAGCTCGGCGCGAGCGTGGAAGTTTACCCGCTCCTGCGCGAACGCCAACCGGTGATGCATCCTGAGGCGGAGAAGATCTGTGCGCGTGCGCATTTCATGCCGTTCGTTTCGTGGTTCATTGTGCGCGCGAATTTTTATTTCATGCTCACGAGGCCGTTGCGTTATTGGGCCACACTCATCGAAGTTTTATTCGGCACGATGCCGCATCGGAATTTTTTGTTCGGCGCATTGGCTTATTGGCCCAAAGCCGTGGCTTTTGCGTTTAGAATGAAGCAACAAGGCATTGCGCACATGCACGCGCACTTTTGCAATCATCCCACACTTGTGGCGTTTATCATTCATCGTCTCACCGGCATTCCATATAGCTTTATCGCGCATGGCTCGGACCTGCACAAGAACCGCACGATGCTCGGCAAGAAAGTCGCGAGTTCTTCATTTGCGCTCACGGTATCGCGGTTTAATTTGGAAGTCATGCACAGCGCTTGTGAAGCTCCGGAGCGGAAGAAGACGCGCATTCTGCATTGCGGGATCGATCCCGAAATTTTCCTTCCCAAAAAGAAAACCGCGAGCGCGGGCAAGCTGCGGATTGTTTGCGTTGCTTCATTCGAAGAAGTGAAAGGCCACAAGCATCTCGTGGAAGCGTGCCGGCTCTTGCGGGAACGCGGCCTTGCGTTCGTGTGCGATTTGATCGGCGACGGCCCGCAGCGCGCCGCAGTGACGGAGCAAATCAAAGCCGGGCATTTGGAAGATCATGTCATTGTGCATGGCAGCATGCAACGCCGCGACGTTGTGAATATGCTCACGCAAGCTGATGTGAAAGTACTCGCGAGCGTTCCCACGGCCGAGGGCAAACGCGAAGGTGTGCCCGTGGTCTTGATGGAAGCCATGGCCTGCGCGCTGCCGGTGATTTCGAGCAAGCTTTCCGGCATTCCGGAATTGGTAGAACATGAACGCACGGGCATTCTCTTGCAGCCTGGAGATGCGCAGGCCTTGGCAAATGCACTCCAACGTTTGCACAACGAGCCGGAGTTGCGGCAGCGCATGGGCTTGGCGGGCCGCGAAAAAGTCTTGCACGAGTACAATCTCAAAGCGAACTCGCGACAGCTTTTGGAATGGATCATTGCCGAGCAAAAGCACAATGCCGCCGCGATTAAAACTTCTTCATTCTCACGCGAAATCTCTCACCGCAAAACTTCCGCACTCGCGTCATGACTCACATGATACTCATTTGCATGCTCGTGTGCTCGACTCTATGCGAAGCGGCCGCTCTTCAATTTGTTATTACTGATTCCCCCCTTGAGGGGGGCCAGGGAGGTGTTGTACCGCAGCATGAATCGGTTCAAGCTCTTTTGCTAGGCAATGTAGGACGAGTCGCGAGCCTCGCTATCTTCGAAGACACCCCCCTCAAGGGGGGAATTTTCACGGGCATTTGGATCAGCGCGGAAGAAATTGCGAAGCTTCCAACTTCCGGGGCGGCATGGGAAAATCTTCTGGGCGCGGCGCAGCAACCGACGAACGCGCCAAACCTCTTTGAGCAAAACGATCCGACCAACGTACACGTGCTTGCGAAGGCATTGGTGTTTGCGCGGCTCAAAGAAGAGAAGTATCGCGATGAAGTCATGGCAGCATTACGCGCAGTGCTTGCAACGCAAGCTTCGTCCGAAGCGCGCACGCTTGCGCTGGGGCGCGAGTTGCTAGCGTATGTGATCGCGGCAGATTTGATTGATTTGCACCATCACGCGCCCGCGCTCGATGAACAATTTCGCGCGAAGCTCAAAGCGTTGCGCTCGACGCCATTCAAAGAGCGCACACTGATTTCCACGCACGAGCAGCGCCCGAACAATTGGGGCACGCACGCGGGCGCGAGTCGCGTTGCGATTGCGGCTTATCTTAACGAAGCGGATGAGTTGCAACGTTGCGCGCAAGTGTTTCGCGGATGGTTAGGCGAGCGCGAAGCGTATTCAAATTTCAAGTTCGGCAAACTCGCGTGGCAGGCGGACTCCACGCAGCCGGTTGCGATCAACCCCAAAGGCGCGCGCCGCGAGGGACATTCACTTGACGGAGTGTTAGCGGAAGAAATGCGGCGCGCAGGAAAGTTTGCATGGCCGCCGCCGCACGAGAATTATGTTTACGAAGCGCTACAAGGCGCGCTCGCGCAAGCGGTGGTGCTCCATCGTGCGGGGTACAACGTGTGGGAATGGGGCGACCGCGCTTTGCTGCGCGCGTTTGCGTGGCTGTATGATGAAGCGAAATTTCCTGCGCGCGGAGATGATGCGTGGCAGGTGCATGTGGTCAATCATTTCTATAAAATAAATTTTCCTGCGACAACACCATGCGCTCCGGGGAAGAATATGGCTTGGACGGATTGGTTGTATGGCAAAATTTGAGGCTCTATCCTCATCTTCAAACTTGCATCTCAACGAAATGTTTGAGACATTGCTTTGTCAAGATTACAAACAAGCGGAGTGCCCGCGCTATAACGAGGCCGCCGCGGAAAGATTTTTGTTCAAAGATGAAGAGCAGTTCCTGAATTGGCTGGCGTTGTCGCGCAGTTCCAAGTTGAGAAGTTTGCATCAGCGTTATCTCGTGCATCGCGCGCAACGCTGGCAAAGAAAGAGCACAAAATAAAACGAAAGGAAAGTTGCACATGGCAGACGCACCGCAACCCAAGAAGACCGATCCGAATGCCCCGAATCTGCTGATCGTGGAGTTGAAATCGCCCGACGGCAAGGTGTGGGGCACGCTCACCGCGACAAGCAAACATTTTTCTTCCGGCTCGGTGGGGTTTTATGCGAACGGCAAAATCGAAAACCCCGATTCGCATGAGAAGTATCAGGTGGGCGCGAATATTACGTTGGTGGGAAGCAAGCCTTGAGGCCAATCACCTTGCGAAGGTGCAAAACCTTCGCAAGGTTTTTAGCGTAACGATTCTACCTGAATTTTGCATCGTGCCCGTGCGAACCATCACCCGATGCTGAAAGCATCGGGCTAGGAGATGTAAGCGCCGTGAACGGCGCTATCACCTAATGGGTGGTTAGTCCCGTTCACGGGACTTTCATCTCCTAGCCTACGGTTTCAACCGTAGGCGGCGGTTGGCGGCATTTTCAGCGTAACGATTCCACATACTCCCGAAACGCGCGCTGCAAACGGCGCGTAAGCTCTCCCGGTTTTCCCTCGCCGATTTTTTTATCATCCACTTTAATCACAGGCAATACTTCCGCGGAAGTGAGCGATAAAAACGCTTCATTGACTTCATGCCATTGCGGTGCTGCAAGCGGGCGCTCTTCAACTTGGAGTCCGAGTTGCTCACAAAGTTTGAGCACAACTTGCCGTGTGATGCCGGGCAGAATCGCTGGACCGAGCGGATGCGTGAAAATTTTGCCGTCCATGACCGCGAAGAAATTGCTGTGACTCGCTTCGGTGACAATGCCTTCGCGCACAAAGAGCGCTTCATAGGCCTCGGCCTCGTGCGCTTGTTGATTCGCCAAAATGTTGGCGAGCAGATTCGTGGTTTTGAGATCGCATCGGCTCCAGCGCACATCCGGCACGGTGATGACGGCGACGCCGTTTTCGAGGTAGGTTGGGGGGAACGCGTGCTTATGTGCTGCGATAAAAACCGTGGGCGAGGTTGCCGCAGGAGGGAAGGCATGCGTGCGTGGAAACGCCGCGCCGCGCGTGATTTGAAAATAGATCGTCGCTTCTTCTTTTGATAAATCATTCGCGGCGAGCAGTTGTTGCGAAATTTCAAGCAGGCGATCAAACTCCTCCACACGCAGACGCAACGCGTGCAAGCCGTTTTGCAATCTTTGCAAATGTGCTTGGGCTTCGAAGAGCAGGCCGCGATAGCTGCGAATGACTTCATACAAGCTGTCGCCGAAGAGAAAGCCGCGATCATACACGGGAATCGTGGCTTCTTCGCGCGAAAGAAATTTGCCGTTGAGATAGACGAGCATGGGGAGCCTCATGAAATGCAAAGTGCGTTCGCAAGCGTGTGCGGCAAGCGCGGGGTTATTGCTTCTCGCGTGGCGTGCTTGATAGCATCGTTTTGCTCGCTGGCACGATTGCCGTTTGATAAGTCGCCAAAATTTTGCGCACACTAAACGTTGCTGCGCGCACGCTGAGCGTGGCTCCGGTGATCGCGTGAATATCGCGATTGGGCCAGAGATTGTCGTTGAGAAATTTCATTTGGAAAAGTTTGAGCCAGCGCGGCGGCGGCAAATAATCGAGCGGTTCATAAAACGCGAGCATTTCAACTGTGCGCACGGAACCGTCGGGATTGAGCACGATCATCAGAACTTCTTCTTTCGTGCGCACCACACCTTTCTCGAAAAATGCGAAGCCGGTCGGCCCAGTGGCAGTGGAATCGATATAATAAGTCACAAGCTTTGATTCGACCTGCGTCTGTGCGAGTTTGGCAATGGTTTGCGTTTGCTCTTGGGAGAGAAACAAAGTGCGGCGTTGGATTTTCTGCGCATTGGGGAATGCGCGAGCGAGGGCTTCGGCTTGCGTGCAGAAAACTTGTGCGTGCGTCGTTGTAACCGTAAGCAGAGCGAGTGCGAAGAGCAGCGCGGAGGCGTGAATTCTAAACATGACGAGCCAAATGATTTCGGTGGTGTTGTGATCAAAAACAAAATAGCGCCCAAAACTTGTTCTGCGGAGAGTATTAATCAACCTCAGCCTGGAAAGTATATGGCAGATGATTGAACGACAGGCCACATTGAAATAATTCTGCCGATCCATCATCCGGTCAAAATTCTTTCGGCGAGTTCAGAGATTTTTTTTGCTGCATCGCAAAAGCTCTGCTTGACAGCTTGTTTGCAAGGCAAAGCTTTTTATGCGCGCAATCAGTACAAGTACGTCACGCCGAAGTTGAATTGATCCACGGCGGTGGCCGCGTCGTTTTTGCGAGTGATATAATCAACCTTGAACGCAACGTTGGGATGCGGCTTGTAGCTGAAGCCATAACTCAAATTCGTGCGCGCTTTGGAAGCATCGAGACTAAAGCCTCGCGGCACTTCTTTCTGCGTATTGAGTCTTTCATATTGCACAAACGGCAAGAGCGCAACCTTTGCGGTCTTTTTGAACAAGGGCATCACATCGTAGCCGAGCGTGAAATAAAAACCTTCCTGGCTCGTGCCAAGCGATTTGTTGCCCGTGAGTTTGAGCACGCGATTGAGGGTGTCCGCGTCGCCAATCGTTGAGCGCGCATAGAGGCCGCGCGCTTCGAAGCCTCTGTATGAAAGCGTAGCGTGCGCGGCATAGAGCGTCACACGTGCGTCAATGGCATTGCTCGCTCCGTCAAGCAAGCCTTGGCCGGTGTTGCCCAGGAAGAACGACGCGCCCACGATTACGCCCGCGATGCCGGAATAATCCAAACGTCCGGTGAGCGCTAAATCTTCTGCAATGGCTTTCGTGCCGCTTTGCCTGCCGCTGCGAATGCCACTCGCGGAGAAATTTTTCGCGTTGAGACTTTCGACCACATACAATTTAAAACCGACGCCACTTTTGCTCGCACCCACGAAGCCCGCGCCGTTGCCGCGCCACGTGCTCGGAATGACTTGGCTCTCAGTTTCTGGGCGCAGCGCGCCTAAGTATGTCGGCGGCTCATGCTGCTCGTTCACGATGCCGAGGGGCAGGAGCAACATGCCCGCGCGAAAGTTGAGGCTGGAAGCGAGCGCCGCCTCGACATAACCAAACTCGACCGACACTTCGCCAGGTTTCCCGCTGCCGGTGCTGCCGTGCTCAAACTCGATTTCCGCGTTGAACAAAAGCTTGTCGTTGAAACGAAAGCCGGTGTACACGATTTGGCGTAGATAATCCCACTCATCGGTTTTGCCGGAGGCCTTGCCGCTTTCGTCGTTTGCGTTGAAGTTTTGATAAATGACCTCGCCGTATCCAGCGAGCGACACACCTGCCTTTTTGAGATGATAAATCTGCGAAGCTGCCGGCCCCATTCCAAACTTGCTTTCATATTTGCGCTCGGCCACTTCACCCAGTTTGGTCTTCTCAATTTCTTCTGCAAGAATCTCAATTCGACGGCTCAACTCCGCGAGCGTATCTGAGTGTGTAGCAGTTTGCGAAAATAGGGGGTGAGTGAGGCAAATCAGCGCAGTCGCGCTGGCAAGAAGGCCTTTTTTGTCAAACATATCGTGAACTCCAGAAATTTGGCTTAACAAAGGTGTTTTATTTTTGCGCGATTTGTTGTTCTAGGACTAGAACGTATGGCTGCAATATAAACCTACAAGTTAGGCCGTGCAACAAAAATTTGCCTAATAGAAAAACAACTTGTGGGAATCTAATTGATTGCTTATGTTCGAACCGATGATTGAAGCATCAAACAGGTTGGGCTGAATGAGAATTTGGAAGCCCCGAGCGCATAATCAAAGAGGTTACTTGTGAATACGTCAGTGTGGAAGGAGTTCGATCAGAACATCATCAGCCATAGTGCCGCGCATCATTTGATGGCAATTGACGGATTGATTCGCAAGAACGGCTATGCGCGCGTGACCGACGTGGCCAAGTCGCTGGCGATCACGCGCGGCAGCGCCTCGATTACGCTGAAGGCATTGAAAGAGAAAGGCCTCGTGCGCGAGGATGAAAACAAGTTTTTGCATCTTTCCAAAGAGGGCGTTTCGCTCACTTTGCGCATCGAATCCAAGCGCATCGTGCTCAAAAAGTTTTTGAAAGACGTGTTGCACGTTTCTGAAGAACAGGCGGAGATCGACGCGTGCAAAGTGGAGCACCTCATCAGCGCGGAGACGGGCGAGCATCTGCTGTCGTTTCTGAAATTCCTGCTCTCGGGCGATGAACGCGCCACGGACTTCATCAAAGCTTTTATGAATTATAAAGGCGTGTGCCAAGACACCGGCTTGTGCGCCGTTTGCGAAACCGAATGTTTACTCAATGAATCCCCGCGCCCTATTTCTGTGCATTGATTTCAACTCAGGAAGCAACCATGACAAGTGCCCTAGCTGCTACGACAAAGAAGTCGTTTGAGTTTTCCACTCGCGCCAAAACGCTCGCGGTGTTGCGCCCGGGCGAGGCCGCGGTCATTGCCGGTTATCATGATGATCTCACGGAAGAGACGCGATTGGGCGAAATGGGTTTGATCGTCGGCACGCCCGTGCATATGGTCAAAACCGCACCGTTCGGCGATCCCATTCAATTGCGCGTGCGCGGCTTTCATCTCACCTTGAGCAAAAAAGCGGCGCAAGCGATTTTGGTCGATTCTCAATCCAATGCACATTGAACACGTTACGCGAGTTTCGTGTAACGTGTAATGTGTAATGTGAACGACACACCTCTTTTTGAATGCCGATGGCCGTGCGTCTTGCGAATACCGAAATAGAAACGCCCCCCCGCGCGAACAATATGCTTTCGACGGCGCGCGTGCTCCTTGTCGGCAATCCCAATTCCGGCAAGACGACGCTTTTCAATGCGCTCACGGGTTTGCATCAAAAGGTCGGCAATTACCCGGGCGTCACCGTCGAAAAAAAAGTCGGCGTCCTCGAAGACGCAAACGGCTGCAAAATTGAGTTGCATGATCTCCCCGGGGTCTATAGCCTCCTTCCACAATCCCTCGATGAACAAATCGCCGTTGACGAAATTCTCGGGACAAGATCTGAGTTTGTGCCACAGCACGCCGCAGATTTGATCGTCATCGTTGCCGACGCTACCAATCTTGAACGCAATCTCTATCTCTGTCTCCAAATTCTCGATCTTGGCGTGCCCGCGCTGCTCGCGCTCAATATGATAGATGAAGCCGAGCGCTGCAAGATTCGCATTGATGCCGCGGGCCTCGCGCGTAGTTTGGGAATTCCCGTGGCGCCGCTTTCCGCTAAGCGCGGCCTCGGCTTGGAGGCGCTGCGCGAGCAGATGTTTGCCGCGCTGCTGCACGCGCCGACCAACGGCATGGCCCATTACGAAACCTCTTCTGAAGTGGAGACGCTTTTTACTCCGATCAAAAATTGGCTGCTCGCGCATGGCTATGCGCACGAGCGCGCGGCGGCGGCGGAAGCCTTGCGCCTTGTTTCCGATGAAGCCGCGCTCACCAAATGGGTGGCGCATGCGCAGTATCCAATCCTGCATGATCGCGTGCGTTCCGTGCGCGAACAACTGGCGCAGCGCGAATGGTCTTGGCGCCAAGCGGAAACGCGCCTGCGTTACGCGCGCATCGATCGCTTGCTCGCGCAGCACGTGCAACACGGCGGCGCGCATATGCTCTCTCGCAGCGAAAAGATCGATCGCGTGCTCACCCATCGTTTTGGCGGGCCGATCATTCTTGTGCTGGTTTTAGCCGTCATTTTTCAGACGATCTTTGCTTGGGCCGAGGCGCCGATGAACGCCATTGAAGGTTTCTTCGCGTGGCTCGGCGGGCAGGTCGCCGCGAATATGCCCGCGGGCGCGTTCGCCGATCTTCTGGTCAACGGAGTGCTCGCCGGAGTCGGCGCCGTTGTCGTGTTCCTGCCGCAAATTCTCGCGCTCTTCTTTTTTCTGACGCTCCTTGAAGACTCGGGTTATCTGGCGCGCGCCGCGTTTATGCTGGATCGCTTCATGGCCAAGCTGGGCCTGCGCGGTTATTCCGTGATTCCGTTGTTGAGTTCGTTTGCCTGCGCCATCCCCGGCATCATGGCGGCACGCACGATTAAAAATCCCAAAGACCGCTTGATTACGATCATGATCGCGCCGCTCATGAGTTGCAGCGCGCGTTTACCGGTTTATGCGTTGATGATCAGCGCATTCATTCCGGATTTGCGTGTGGCGGGTCTCTTTTCTCTGCAGGGCCTCACCTTGCTCGGGCTTTATCTGCTCGGCATCGTGATGGCAATGGGCGCCGCTTATGTGCTGAAACGTTTTGTGATCAAAGGCACTTCACAAACGTTTATCATGGAATTGCCCGCGTATCGTTTGCCGGCGTGGCGCACAATTCTTTGGCAAATGTATGAGCGTGCGAAGCTTTTCGTGCTCAACGCCGGCAAGGTCATTCTCGCGATTTCGATTGTGCTCTGGTTTCTGGCGAGCTATCCGAAAGTGGAACCGAGCCGGAACACGGAGCCGCAGAACACACACGCTACGCCGCCGATTTTGCAAAGCTACGCGGGCCGTTTGGGCAAGACGATCGAGCCGGCGATCGCGCCGCTCGGGTTTGATTGGAAAATCGGCATTGGTTTGATTTCGGCGTTTGCCGCGCGCGAAGTCATGGTCGGCACGCTCGCGACGATCTACAGCGTCGAAAACGCGGATGAAACTTCCGTGGATCTGCAGCGCGCGTTGCAGGAAGATCGCGATCCGGTGACGGGCGAATTGATTTACACGCCGCTCGTCGCGCTTTCACTGCTCGTGTTCTTCGTGCTCGCTTGCCAGTGTATGTCAACCGTGGCCGTGGTGCGCCGCGAAACGAATACGTGGCGCTGGCCGATTGCGATGATTGTTTATATGAACGCGCTCGCTTATCTCTGTGCGTTCGCGGTTTATCAAGGCGGGCAGCTTTTGGGGTGGGGCTAAAAGAGCAGAAGTTGTCACTTTATGCAAAACGTGTAACGTGTAACGTGGCAGAAACCGAAATTGACTCATGAACTGGCAAGAACCTTCAGCTTTCTTCCTCGTCATCGTCGCCGCGGCATACTTGAGCCGCGTCTTTATCAAACAATTCGGCGCGCGCTCTTCTGCGCAACAGTCTGCTTGTTCGAAATGCTCCGGCTGCAACACGACAACACCGGCAGAGCAATTGCCGCGACCGACTCTCATTCAAATCACGCGGAGCACCCATGTCTGAAATCACGCGCATTGTCGAGCAGATGCAGCTTGCGTTTCAAGGCAAAGCATGGCACGGCCCGGCAGTGCAAGAAGCATTGGCTCATCTCAACGCGAAGCAGGCTGCGGCCAAGCCGATTGCGAGAGCGCACAGCATCTGGGAAATCGTTTTGCATATAAGCGCGTGGCATAAGTTTGTGATGCGAAGATTGGCAGGGGAGGAGGTGGTTGCAATTGCCGAGGAAGAAGATTGGCCGCCCGTGCGGGAGGCTTCTGAAGTTGCGTGGAAGAATGCTCTGCGGGAATTGCGGCAACAGCATAAAAATTTATGCGAGGCGACGGCTCGTTTGCAAGAGGAGGATTTGAATCGTCTCATGCGCGGGGAGGAGAATGAGCATTCTGTTTATGTTTTGCTCCACGGTGTGATTCAACACGATTTGTATCATGCGGGGCAAATCGTGCTCTTGCGCAAAGCCTTGGCGCGCGCCTAGGTGGGCGCTTTGCTTTTACCTGTCCGCGAAGCGCTGTAAGTCAGCTCGCTTGCAAAGGCCACCGCGGTAAACAAGCGGAGATGACACGCAACAACGCGCAGCGACAAGCCATAAGAAAAGATATTGGTGATGCGGCTTCCTGCGGCGCGTTGCGCCTAATGAAATTTGACGATCAAAATCGGTAATCAAGCACGTGCCCCCGTATCCTGTCATTCAAGAGGAATCTTTTTAAGCACTGGGTAGTATCGCCAGCGAGTAAAAAGATTCCTTCTGAATGACAACTCGTGGAGGGATTACCGATTTTGAAAGTCAAAACTCATAGCGCACTACTCGAACACTCATTCCATCCGATAAATTTCAAACCCCACACCTGCCAGTATCGCCGGCAAACGCCGCACGAAGTGGCGATCCAATTCGCGAATTTCCTCGGGCAAATTTTCCCAGCGCACCAGATAGGGCGTGGTTTTCTTGGTAAGATCTTTCGCGCGCTGTGCGAAGCGCCAACCTTCGCGGCGGCGTTCGGCGCACCAACGCTCATGCTCCATCAGTGCGAGCTTTTCAATTTCTTGTGGGGTGAACTGAAACTCGGGCAAGGCCCAGTCGCGCGCGGGCGTCATGCCGCATTGAATCGCGTGCAGCTTGACGCCGAGGTGTGCCGCGTGGCTGCGATTCGATTCTTTGAGGGGTTCGGGCAATTGCTCCCAAGGCGCCAATGAAGGATTGGTTGCTTGCGTGAGTTTGGCGGCAGATTGATGCCGCAAATAATCTGCATGAATCGCGCGCGCCAAAAGCTCGCGCGTACCGCTCATGAGCAGCGCGGGCGTGCAGGTTTGCGTGAGCATGCCGAAGGCGGAGAGCTTTTCAAAACTGCCTTTGTCGCCGTCATCGGCAATCAAAGTGGCCAAGCCTGTGCTTTGCACCATGCGCACGATGATGGGCGTTTTTTTTCCGCGCGCCAATGCGAGCAGCGTGAGGGCAGTGGAAAGGCCGCGCGCATCGTTGTCCAAGCAAACATAGAACGCCGTGATCGGCGGCTGGGCGTGTGCGATGAAATCGCCGCGCTCAAACTCCGGCGTGTTAAATTCGATCTGCACGGGGGCTACGTCGCAACGGCTTTCGAGTTTAGGATAAAGCGTGCGCAGCGCCGCTACTTTGCGCTCGGCTTCGCGATCCATTACGGTGATACGTGGTCGCCGTGCGGAAGCGGGCAGCGGTTGATCGTACCATGCTTTGGCGAGGCGCAGCACAATGTTTTCGCCCAAGCGGCCCATGCCCAACACTGCAATATGCGGCGCGTCGGATTGCGGCGGGGGAAACTGCGCGAGCATGGCGCGCGCGCCGCGTTCGTACACATTAAAAAATTCCAAGCGAAACGCTTCTTCCGGGCGCAGCGAAAGTTCGTGCTCGCGCAGCAGTTTGCAGAGATGCGTATCAACGATGTGCGCCCAACACGTGAGCACTTTGCCCTGTTGCGCATAAAATAATTCGCGCGCATTCACCGCCACCTCGGCATTCACGCCGTCTTCGCGGCACACGGCAATGAGATAACGCGCCTGCGCGACGTTCACCGCGCGCAAGGTCTCGCGGTCCGCGGCGTCGCCGATATACGTCGTCGCGCCCAACTCGCGACAGCGCACGAGCAAGGGATGTTCGGCGTTGTTTTCCACCACCACGACTTTGTCGCCGCGCGCTTGAAACGTTTTCGCGAAGGCCAAACCTTTGCGGCCCAAACCGCAAATCACCACGTGCTCCCGCCGCATGCGCAAATGCAAACGCTGCAACTGCTCTTTGAAGATTAAGGCCAACGCCATCGTTGCCGTGTATGCCGAAACCGAGGGCGCAAGATAGCGCGCCACTTCCAATTGCCACGGCACATGCCCAAGCACTGCGCCCGATTCGAGCACGAACAACTGCAGCACACGATAAAAAAGACTCGAGGCCGAGAGCGGCTCCCGCAGGGCGGCTGCATGTTGCGCAAAACCGAAATAGCCCAAGATCATCGCCGCAATGGCCATAGCCCAAACCACGAGCCATTGATACTGCGACCAAAACGGCCGCAGTTTCGTGCGCCACCATTTGCGCCACGGCTGGGAATTAGAAAGAAGGGACATTGCTTGTTCGAGTAAATTCAACTCAGGTGAATGAATCTTTTGCAGTAAGATGAAACTTTCACGCTCACTGCACGCGCCGCGAGCGCTCCAATACCTGCGCAAACGTGATCTTCGCGTCATCAAACATAAACGCCGTCGCCTTTGCCGTGTTGCCGAGCGCGTGAAAAAATGCAATCTCGCTGGAAGTGTTGCCGATGCGCCAATCCACCGTGTGCGACTTCAAACCGCTGCCCGTGTCCGAGGCCTCCGTCAAATACTTGCGCCCGTTCGGAAATTCCAGCACCACAAACACCCGCGCGCGCGGCGGCCGTTTGCCATTCGCACCCGCGCGCTTCGTCCAACTCGCGCGGCGTTTCGCCTCCGGCACAGACAGCGGAATGTCCGCGAGATTCACCGCCAACGTCTGCCAATCCACCGCGGCCTCGCCCGAAGCCGTTTGCCCATTGGGATAGTTCAGCGTTTCCAACGGCACAAACAACTCGCGATTCAGCAAATTATCCTGAATGAACTCCACACCTTTTTTGCTGCGATAAGAAAACGAGCCGCAACGATAATCATTCGTGAAATTGCGCTTGCCGCTCGTCCAACCATATTTCCGCAGCGTCTCATAACGCACCAAATACTCGCGCATCTCCCACAGCAACACGCCCGTGCCCGAATCGAGCACGCGATCAAAAAAGTACGTGTATTGAAAATCCCGCGCATTCAACTCCTGCTCGAATACGCGTTCCTGCAAACAGACCGGCACGGAATCGACATGACAGCGTGCGCTCGCCTCGCGCAAGTAATAGGTCACCTGCACTTGTTCCAAAACCAATGGCCGATCGTTGAGCGAGTTGAGAAAATCGAGCGAGTGAATTTCAAACGCAGGCGCTTTGCGCGAGTTGAGCGCGAGAGGTTCAGCGGGAGAAAGAGTGGGTGTGGAGGCAAGCGTACGCGGTGGCGGAGAAGGCGCAGCAACACTGTCGGCGGGAACAATAATCGGACGCGAGGGCTTCGTGCTATTTTTATCCAACATCCCCTTACCCCCAAACACCAGCCAAATAATAATTCCCCCGCCCAGTAGTTTGAGAAAGTTTTCCATGTTGAACCCCGCTTTTTTCGGGTCAACCTGTTTGCTCCAGAAGTGGTTTGTATTCGCAATCCTCCTGAAAACGAATTGCAACACGCCTCATACTATTCAGAGGCCAAGACACAGTCAAGCAAAAATTTTCTTGCACATGCTTTCCGGTTTGCTCCGTTGGGATTTTTTTTATGGCTTGTCGCTGCGCGTTGTTGCTTTTCTTCTCCGCTTGTTTACCGCGGTGGCCTTTGCAAGCGAGCTGACTTAAAAGCGATGGCCTCGCGCCACCAAACTGATCTTTTCAAAACGGGTTGTGTTCACAGCCTTCCCAAGCTGGAAGCGTAGTACCGGAATTTTGCATTGGTGAAATCGCCAACCTCCGCCTGATGCTGAAGCATCAGGCTAAAAGGTGGAAGCGATCTAAAGATCGCTGATCACCCGTAGGGTGGTAGCCAACTTTAGTTGGCTTGCATCTCCTAGCCTGATGATTC